>CAVPDG010000007.1:0-415004 GCA_963702535.1 uncultured Chloroflexia bacterium
CCCCGGTCACCTTAAAGCGCTGGTACTTCTTGCCCCCGCTCTCCGGCTTCAGGATGCCGGAATCATCCAGCAGGTAGATGGCGCCCTTATTCGGCGGCGGGCGCCGCTTATCGATGCACTCTGCCAGCAGCGTCTGGCTGGGGTCGGCAACGTTCTCGAAGGTGGCGATGTCTTCGCTGTTGATGCGCAGGAAGCGCCAGGTTGTGACCGGCGGCGGGGCGGGGGTCGGCGGCGGCAACGGTGGGCACCACTTCGACGACCGGCGGCGCCTGCGTGGGCGGCGCCATGGTGGGGATGGACTTGGGCTCGGCGGTGGCGGGCTGCACCACCTGCACTTCGGCGGTCGGGCGGGATGCCAGGCGCCGGCGGATCAGGATCACGTCCACGATACAGATCAGCGTCACCAGCAGCGCCAGGGCGATCGAGACGATCACGATCACCTTTCTGACCAGCTCAGGGTCCCTATCCGGGCGGCGCTTGTTCATCCCCCTTATTATAAACGCCCGCCCTCATCGCGTGCAGGCGAGAATCACACCAGCCCCTTCCAACCACCAACCGCCAACGCAACCTCCCGAGCGCATCTCCTCGGACGCCAACGTCAACCGCCAACCCTTCAATACTCATAGCGCTCGAACTTCTCCACGCTTTTGCCCCCGTAGCGGCGCAGGCGCAGGTCGGCTTGCTCCTTGTGCCCCCAGAAGCGCTCCAGGGCGCATAGCCGTGAGGCGTACTCGCCCACCAGCACCGCCGCTTCGGGCGTGATCTGCTGGTAGGTGTGCGTCTTGATGAACTTGCCCACCCACAAGCCGCCGGTGTAGCGCCCGGCGCGGCGCGTGGGCAGGGTGTGGTTGGTGCCGATCACCTTGTCGCCGTAAGCCACGTTGGTCTCGGGTCCCAGGAACAGGGCGCCGTAGTTGCGCATGTGCTCGAGGAAGTAGCGCGGCTCCCGGGTCAGGATCTCCACGTGCTCGCAAGCCACCTGATCCGCCTCGCTCACGGCTTCTTCGTAGGTATCGACGACGATGACCTGCCCGTAGGTCTCCCAGGAGCGGCGAGCCAGGTCGGCGGTGGGCATGATCCCCAGGTGGCGCTCGATCTCGTCCAGGGTCTCCAATGCCAGCTTCTCGCTCAGCGAGATGAGCGTGGCGGGCGAATCGGGACCGTGCTCCGCCTGCCCGAGCAGGTCCACGGCGCACATCTCGGCGTCGGCGCTCTCATCGGCGACCACCAGGATCTCGGTGGGTCCGGCGAGCAGGTCGATGCCCACCCGCCCGAAGAGCTGGCGCTTGGCTTCGGCGACGTAGGCGTTGCCGGGTCCCACGAGCATATCCACCGGCTGGATGGTTTGCGTGCCGATCGCCATGGCGCCCACCGCCTGGATGCCGCCCAGCAGGTAGATCTCATCGGCGCCGCCCAGGTGCATGGCGGCGATGGTGGCGGCGGGCAGCTCGCCCTGGATGGGCGGCGTGCAGGCGATGATGCGCGGCACGCCGGCCACTTTGGCGGTGAGCACGCTCATGTGGGCGGAGGCCACCATGGGGTAGCGCCCGCCGGGGATGTAGCAGCCCACGCTCTCCACGGGGATGTTCTTGTGCCCCAGCGTCACGCCGGGCAGCGTCTCCACCTCGATATCGAGCAGGGCGGCTTTCTGCGCTTCGGCGAAGCGCCTGATCTGCGCCTGGGCGAACTGGATGTCGCTGATCACCTGTGCCGGCAGGCTGGCGATGAGGTCTTCGATCTGCGCTGGTGGAGAGGCGGAACTCAGGCGGCGACCAGTTGTCGAAGCGGGCGGAGAGCTCGCGCACGGCCAGGTCGCCGCGCTGCTGGATGTCGCTCAGCACCGATTCGACGGTGCGGCGCACGCGGTCGTCCACTTCCTGCGTTTGAGCGGGGGTGATGCCTTGCTTGAGGATCTTTACCATTCTATAAAGTCCCTTCAATGAAAGTATTCCCGAAAAATGGGATTGCACGGACATGGGTCCGTGCAATCCCATTTTTTGGGATTAACAATCGAAGCCCGCCATCTCCGCCAGGCGGCGGCGGTAGTAGACGAAGTCCTCCCAGGAGACCTCGGGGTGGACGAGGTGGTCGGCGAAGGGGATGTAGCCGCCCTGCCGCAAGAGCGGCGGCACCTTTGCCTCCAGCTCGCGGTCGATGGCGTCTTTGCCCTGGGCGAGCGCCCGCTTATCCAGCCCGCCGTAGATCTGCAGCTTCGGGAAGCGCTGGCGCACAGCGACGATATCCATGCCCGCCTGCACTTCGAAGGGCAGCAAGCCGGTCATGCCGGCTTCCAGGAAGAGCGGGATGAGCGACCAGCAGTCGCCGTCGGTGTCCACGCAGAAGTGACGCACGCCGTTCTGGCGCAGGAAGCCGATCAGCTTCTGGTAGCAGGGCAGCATGAACTCGCGGAAGGCGGCAGGGGAGATGAGCGGACCGTTCTTGTATGCCATGTCCTCCCAGAACTCGGCGCTGTCGGGCTGCACGTCTTTGAGCACGTAACCGTAGATCTCGATCCAGAAGTCGGTCAGGAAGCTGAGCATATCGCGGATCAGGTCGGGCTGGTCGTAGTAGGCGTAGAAGAGGTTGACCTCGCCCATCAGGGCGCGCAGCGAGCCGAAGAAGCCGCAGTAGCCGCTGGCGATGGCGAGCGGGTAATCGCGATCCTTGTATTCCTGTACCAGGGCGGACCAGTTTGCGGGCAGGCGCTCCTGGATGCGCACCTGGAAGCGCTCGGCTTTCGATGCGCTCCCAGTCCTCGCGGTTGGCTACGGGCCAGGCGAGGAACTCCGGCAGGGAGGCGTCGTCCTTGCGCTTGCGCAGCGTGACGCCCATGCCGTCCACCACCACCAGGCGGTCGCCTTCCTCGGCGACCACCCGCTCCTCGAAGGCGGGGAAGATGAAGTTCTCCAGCGGGATGGTCTTGCGCGGCGGGTCGAGGCGGCAGAACTCGCTCACATCGGGGGCGGGCTGGACGTTCAGCACGCCGCTGCCCCACGCCGCGCCGGGTCCGGCGACGGTGCCGCCGTAGGTGACCGGCTCGCGCAAGCCGTGTTTGCGGGGCAAGCCTTCGGCGTACCAGCGCTCGAGGGTGCCGCCCCAATAGCCCCACTCCCACAGCATGCCGCGGTCGGGGGGCTGGAAGTCCATGATGGAGAGGAAACGCTCACGAAGGTTCATCGGCAAGACCTGAAACACAAAGAGCACAAAGCGGATCACTAAGGACACAAAGCGATTCGGGTTATTACAATCCAGCACTTCACTCATAAATTTCTTCGAGAGCTTTGTTTTTTCTTTGTGTCCTTAGCGGTTTAATCTCTACTCCCTGCCACGCAAGACGTCTCCATGCGGGGTGATGCGGGTGACGCCGGCGGGACCGGTGTAGGCGACTGCCAGGAAGCGGGCGGAGAGCGTCTCGCCGGGCTGCAGGGTGTGGGCGCTCCCCGCCTGGATGGCATCCGGCAGGGTGAGCTGCACGGTGGAGAAGGGCTCCAGGGCGATGTTGTAGTTGCGCCCGTACCAGGGCGCGCCGTAGGCGCCGCCGTAAACCTGCCAGAACCACAGGGCGGGGAAGACCTCCAGGGGCCATGCCATGCCGAAACCCACCTGGCGGGCGGTGTTGGTCAGGGCGTACCAGCCCTCGGGCAGACTGTCCAGGCGCAGGGTGTCGGTGGTATCGGCTTCGGGCGAGGCGACCCGGCGCAGGTCGATAACGCCGCCGTCTTTGGCGGGGACATGGGGCCAGGGGTAGACGCCCTCGGCGAAGCGGGTGTTGCTCGACAGGTTCGTGCAGTGCACGGTCGCGCCGGGCAGGTCGATGACGCAGGAGTTGTCGATGAACGGCGGACCGAAGGCGGGGTGCTGCCCCCACATCATCTCCATTGGCAGTGCGCCCCTCGTTGCGGATGCTCTCCTCGATGGTCAGCACCGCCTTGCCGCGCTCCAGGGAGACCAGCTTTTCGAGGTAGAAGGGGGTGCGCACGGTGCGCACGCGGAAGCGCACGGCGACCCGCTCGGGGGTATCCTCCTCGATGCGGTAGTCCCAGGGTAACGTGGGCGTCTCGCCGTGGGCGCCGAAGGGGAAGCCGCGGTACTCGGCGGGGTTGCCGCCGGTGGGGAAGCAGTCCTGCCAGCCGCCTTCGTAGAAGTCGAGGAAGGAGGAGACGGCGGTGTGCGTGGTGGCTACGTAGCGGGCGGGGTCGCGCACGCCCCAGGGTGAGCGCCACATGAAGTCGACGTCCAGGGGCTTGTAGTTGAGCTCGAAGATGTCGGCGCCTTTGCCGGCGAGCAGGGATACACGCAGTAGCTCGTTCTCGAGGGTTACCGTGCTCAAGCCGCGGTAGGTGTATTCGCTGATGCGGCAGCCGAAGTTGCGTTCGTGCGTGTAGAAGATCATGACCTAACCCCCAGCCCCTTCCCTGAAGGGAAGGGAGCGACCAAACTCATGACCGGCGTCGGCGAGGGCATGGATGTTTTCGTGCGGGGTCTCGTCGTTGAAGTAGTCGGTGGTGGCGAGGATGAAGTGGCAGCGGCCGCGCACAGTGTCCAGCGCCTGGCGCACGGTCTCACGGATCTCGGCGGGCGAGCCGTAGCGCAGCAGGTCGATCTGGTCGATGTTGCCCACCAGGGTGGTGCCCTCGCCGAAGACCTGCACCGCCTCCGCCAGGACGGTATCGCCGTGCGGAGCAGGCGTCATGGATTCGTACATGCGCATGCCCAGCCCCGGGTAGAGGGGCAGCAGCTTGCGGGCGTAGCCGCAGTTGTGGTAGAGCACGGCGACGCCCTGCGCCTGGATGAACTGGATGAGCTCTTTCTCGTAGGGCCAGATGTGCTGCTTGAAGAAATCCGGTCCCACCATCTTGCCGTTGGCGATGTTGCCGCCGTAAGCGATGATATCCGGGCGGGCGTCGATCATGAACTGGATGTGGGTCTTGTAGCGCTCCAGCCCCCAGCGCATGAGCCGGTGGAAGAAATCCGGGTTGACCAGGGCGTCCACCAGCAGGTCGTCGACTTTGCGGTAGTAGTAGCCGATGAGGTTGAAGGCGCCCTGGATCCAGGGGGCGACCACGCCGTCCTCGCCGGTGGCTTCTTTGGCGCGGCGGATGTCGGAGACATCGACATGGGTGATTGGCGGCAGGTACTTGACCATCAGGTCCAGGTCGGTCTCAGACTGGATGAAATATTTCGTGGGGGAGGTCTCAGCGTCGTACTCGTAGATCCAGCGCAGGGCTTCGGTGCAGTCCAGGTCGCCCTCGGGGGTGCGGACGCTGGTGCGCTTGGTCTCGTCGCGACCTTCCGGCTGCGTCTCGATCGCCACCTGCCAGGCAGCGCCGGAGGGACCGTAAGCGTCGTAGGCGGGGGTGCAGTTGCGGTGCATCACGTCGAAGCCGAAGTGCTTGTAAACCTCGGGGGTCTTTTCCACCCAGTCTACATCGTGCGTGCCGTAGAATTCTTTGATGTAATTGACGTGGATGAAGGGCGAGACCGGGATGCGGTCGCCGGATTGCTGGTAGATGAGGCATAAGAGTAGCTGGCGAGGGGTTAGTGGGGTCATAAGCTGCTCATCCTTGGTTCATTAGCGGTCTTATCCAAAGAGCTTTTATCCGCAGATTTCGCAGATTTGCGCAGATTATTTTTTATGATTCCTTGCTGCGCGCAGAATGAGGAGTAACTACCTGTTTCGACCATGCTGCCGGTAATAGTGTACGCCTTCGACCAACGTGCTGAGGTTCTCCCAGCTCACCTCGGGGGTGATGGTGCTGGAGGCAGCCAGGAAGAGACCCGTGCGGGGACCTTTTTCGACCAGCCAGTCGATCTGTTGCTTGACATCTGCAGGCTTGCCGAAGGGCAGGGTAACGCTGACAGAGACGCCGCCCATGATGACCAGGTCTTCGCCGTCTTTGGTCTTCATGGCGCAGATCTTCTCGTAATCCATGCCGAACTCGTACTGGAAGCCCTGGAAGCCCTTGAGACCCACCTCCAGCAGGCGGGGCACCATCTCCATCAGGTTGCCGTCGCAATGCCAGATGAGACGTAAATCCGTGTCCAGCACAGGCTCCAGGCAGCGGGCAAAATGCGGCAGCCATATTTTATCCAGCGACTTGATGTTGACCAGCGTGCCGCGCCCATCCGCCATGTCGAAATCCAGGCGGTGGAGCGGGGGGAGGTTCCCTTCGCGGTAGGCGCGGGCGGCGGCGCGGTTGTTGAGCAGGGCGTACTCGGCTTGCAGGGCGAAGTGCTTCTCTGCCACTTCCGGGTAGAGGGCGTACGCCATGAAGTAGTTCTCATAGCCGTAAACGCCGTAGTAGAAATAGGGGAAGTAGATGAAGTTGAAGCCGGTTTTGAGGATATCTGCGCCGAAGATATCCTGCACACGCTGCTCCTCGGCGAGGATCTCACGCACGCGGCGCTCTTCGTCGAAATTGGCGATGTCCTGCTCGATGTGGGGGAAGACGAAGCGCTCCAGGTGCTCGACGGTGGCTTCCGGGGAGTCGATGAGCATGCCATCCAGGATGATCTTTCCGGAGCCGGTGGTGGCGGCGTGGCTGGCGGCGCAATCCATGACCACCGGGTTGTAGGGGATGTAGTCGTTGGCGGGCGGGGGCTGACCGACCAATTCGTCATAGCCGGTGGCGCTCATGGTGAGCGGGTTATCGGCGATGAACTGGTCGAGCGAGCACACGCCGATGGCGCGTTGGGCGTCCAGGTAGACGCGCACGGGATCGCGGCGGTAATCGCCGGGATTGGCGCCCGCCAGGCGCTCGATGTGGCTGTGGTTCATCAGGTGCACCATCCAGCACGGGATGCCGTGGGTGGGCTTGAGGTGGATGGTATCCAGGGCGAGCTGGGCAGATTCGGAAAGATGCAGGGACATCAGGCGCTCCGTAGGCTAGATGCGGGCGTACTCAATGCCGGCAAGGTGGGCGACTTTCTCCAGGGTATCCGCCCAACGCCCGTAAGCCAGCGCCTGGTGGTGCGAGCCGCCGGCGAGGCTGTAGCGGGTGAGGAAGTCAGAAAGGTCGCCATCCGGGCGGAACTTGTAATGTGGGCGAGCCAGGTCGGGGATGTAGGGGAAGTCGAGTACCTGCCCCTCGGTGACGATCATGCGCAGCCTGCCGTCCTGCACGGTGGTCAGGCTGAGCAGCGTGACATCGCCGGGCTTGAGGCTGAAGGCAAGCAGGAGGGGATTATGTTTGACATCGAAGAGGCTGCCGATGGTGCTGCGCACGAGGTGGATGGGCTCATCCGGGCGCGCCATCTTCCAGTTGGCTTCGCCCATGTGCATCATCAGGGCGGCGTTGTTGGCGAAATCCATGGTGAACATCTCGGTGAAGTTGGCATCCCCCGCCAGGGCTTGCATCAGGCAGACGGCGGTGGCGCTGGTGACATCGCCCTCACCGCCGAAGCCGTAGCCCTCCGCCAGGAGCATCGAGGAGGCAAGGAAGGGCAGGGTTTCCAGGCGCCCCTCCTCGCCGACCGCCATGAAGTGCGAGGCAAAGCCCTGCATGCCGCGCTCATCCAGGAGCTGGCGCAACGCCCACTCCAGGCGGGCGCTGGCTGCGTACTCGTCTTCGGTGATCTCGGGATCAAACTGGAAGCGCTGGCGGTCTTCCTGCAGGCGAGCGGCGATGAGCCCGGCGGGTGCAGCCTGGGCGCGCTCAGCCAGGGTGCGCATCGAGAGGTGGTGGATCTCCACGCCGGTCTGGGTCAGGAAGGCGGTCTCATCCAAGCCAAAATCGCCCATGCCCTCCATGGCGTAGCCGACCAGCCCAATGTGCGTGCGCTGAAGTTGGCGCACGAGGCGGGCGGCATCGCACCAGGCGCGCACCGCGGCGATCGTGCGCGGGTCGCGGGTGTGCCCGGTGACCACCTGGAAGGAGCGCCCGGCGCGCAGCAGGACATTGGCGAGGTCCTGGACGCCGTGCATGCCGTGGTTGCGGGTCGTGTCGTCGCCGGTCGTCCCGCTGGTGATTTCGTAGAGCTGTTGGGTGTTGAGGATCAGGATGGGCAGGCGGGTCTTGAGCAAGCCGCGCAGGGCGATATGGCTGGGGGCGTAGGTGAGCAGCACGACCAGCACCAGGTCTTTGCCCTCCGCTTCGAAGCGGCGCAGCGCCTCATCGACCTGCTCATGCGTGGTGCACACGCCGGGGAAATCGACCGCAGCGAAAGGGCTGAAAGCCTGCACAAGCTCGCCGGCGAACTGCGCCTCCTGGATCTTCAAATCGGGCCAGCGGTCGTACAGGTCGAACATCAAGCCGATCATGCCCAGGCGGGCGCGGTTGGTTGCAGTCATATCTCATACCTCCTATGGCGCCGCCCCGGGGCGGGAGACCGCCGGGAGCAGCTCTTGATAACGGTGATAAGCGCTTTCATAGGCCGCCTGTTGCTCGGGCAGCGGGGAATAGCGGCGCAGCTTGCCCTGCGGATGCGGGGCGTCGTCCAGCGAGGCGAAGGCGCCGCAGCCCACGCCGGCGATGACGGCTGCACCCCAGCCGGCAGCCTGCGTGACGGGCGGCACCTGCAGGTGGATTGCGCAGGCGCCGGCAACGATCTGGGCCCAGATGCGGCTGCGGGCAGCCCCGCCGACCATGATCAGGTCATCCACGACAACACCATAGCGGCGGATGTCTTCAATCGCCCAACGCAGCTCGAAGGCGATGCCCTCCAGGGCGGCGCGCGCCAGGTCGTCACACGTGTGGTTAAGGTTCAAGCCGATAAAGCCGCCGCTGCCCATGCCGTAAGCCTCGGCGTGACCGCCCGCCAGGGGGAAGAAGAGCAAGCCGGATGCGCCGGGAGCGGCGCGGGTTGCGGCTTCATCCAGGTCACGGAAACCCAGGCGGCTGGCATCAGGCTGGCTCGGGGTGTTCCACAGGCGCTCGAGCAGCCATTCCAGCGACGAGCCCACGCCGCCCAGGCTGCGCAAGGCGCCCCAGCGCGCCGGGGCGGCGTGGCAGCTCACCGCCATGCCGCTCTTGAGTCCGGTCTCCAGGTCGGGTGGCGTGAGCAATAGCACCCATGCGGTGCCAGTGGAAAGCAGCATTGGTCCGGGGCGGGTGACTCCCAGCCCGACGGCGGCGCAGTACTGGTCGTGGGCGCCGTTGAAGAGCGGGGTGCCCTGGGGCAAGCCGGTGAGTCGGCTGGCTTCGGCGCTGAGCGCGCCGACCAGTCGCCCCGAGCGGCGCAAAGGCGATAACATTTCCGGGCGAATGCCCGCCAGGTCGAGCAGGCGCGGGTCCCAAGCGCCAGAGGCGATCTCCAGGAGCTGGGTGATGCTGGCGTTTGAGGGATCCATGCACAGCTCGCCCACCAGGCGGTAACCGATGTAATCGTTGACGAAGGTGATATGGCGGGCGAGCGAGAAGACATCCGGCAGGTTGTTACGGAGCCAGCGGATGTGCATCAGCGGCAGGGCGGGCATGAGCGACCAGCCAGTGATGCGGTGGATCGCCTCTGCACCGAAGGATTCTTTGACCTGCAGGTATTCCTGCCGGGCGCGCTGGTCCATCCAGCTCATGGCGTTATACACCGGCTGCAGGGCAGCGTCGAGCGGGATGGTGGTGCCGCCCTGGGAGGACAGCGAGATGCCCAAGACGGCGTCGCCAGGACCTAGGCTGTCTGCCACGGAGCGCAGCACAGCCACTACCGCCTGCCAGAGCGCCTGCGGGTCCTGCTCCACCCAGCCATCCTGCGGGGTGAGCAGGGTGTAAGACTGGCTGGCTTGCGCAAGCTGGCGCCCGTGCAGGTCGAAGAGCAGAGCTTTGGCGGCGGTGGTGCCGACATCCAGACCGATGAGGGTTTCCATCACGCATCCTGAAGCACAGGCTAGCCCTTGACGGCGCCAGCGGTGAGCCCCTGCACCAGGTATTTCTGGAAAAAGACGAACAAGATGACAACCGGGATGGTGACAAGGACGGAAGCCGCCATCACGTTAGGCCAGTTGAGGTAGAACTGCCCTACGAAGGACTGCAGGATGCCGGGCGGCAGGGTACGCATCTCCGGTTTGACCATCAGCGTGGCAGCGTACAGGTATTCGTCCCAGGCGATGAGGAAGGTATATACGCCTGCGGCAATCAGACCCGGGGCGATCATGGGCAGAACTACACGCGTCAGGGCGCCCATGCGGCTGCAGCCGTCGATCAGCGCTGCCTCTTCGATCTCTTTCGGGATGGTATCGAAGAAGCCCTTCAGAAATCCAGATGGCGAAGGGGATGGCAAAGGTGGTGTTCGCCAGGATGAGCGCCTCGTAGTGATTGAGCATCTTGAGGCGCATGAAGGTCAGGTACAGGGAGATGAGCAGCATACCCTGTGGGAACATCTGGGTGCTGAGGATGCCGATCATGGTGCCGTTGCTGCCGCGGAAGGGGTAGCGCGAGAAGGCATAGGCTGCCAGCGTGGCAACCACCAGGCAGAGCATGGTGGTGCCGATGGTGACGATCAGGCTGTTCTTGAAATAGACGGGGAAGAGGCTGCCACGCCCGTAGTCGCCGAAGATCACCGAGTTCATCGTGCTGAGCGTGGGGTTCTTGGGGATCCATTGTGGCGGGATGATAAACAGGTCCTCGATGGGCTTGAAAGCAGACGAGATCATCCACAGGATGGGCAGGAAAGTGAAGATCAAAATTGCTACCAGGTATAGGTAGGAGAAGAACTTGGTCAGCCAACGCTTTTGATGAAGTGTAAGCATGATCACAGCTCCAGTTTAGTGGTGCCGCCAATGATGCGCACGAAGACCACGCTGAAGATCAACATCGCCACCAGCCAGGTGGCGCCGATGGCAGCCCCCATGCCCATATCGAAAGCCTGGAAGGCGGTGCGGTAGATGCTGATTGCCAGGGTCGTTGTGGCGGTGATGGGACCGCCCTCGGTCATCGTCCAGATGGTGGTGAAGCTCTGGAAGGTCCAGATGATGGAGATGAGCAGGTCGATCATGATGATGTAGCGCAGGTAGGGCAGGGTGATATAGCGGAAGCGTTGCAGGGCGGTAGCGCCGTCGATGACCGCCGCTTCGACGATATCGGTGGGGATGGTTTGCAGGGCAGCCAGTAGCACGATCATATGGAAGGGAAAGCCCTTCCATATGTTCGCCAGGATGACGGAGAAGAGGGCGGTTTGGGGATTGCCGATCCAGGCGATGAAGTTGGGGATGATCCCCAGGCTGTTGAGGATGTAGTTGAACATGCCGTACTGCTGGTTGAAGATCCACTTCCACAATAGGGCGGAGACTACGGTCGGTACGACCCAGGGAGTGAGAAGCACGCCGCGGAACAGGTTGCGTGAGATGATGGACTGGTTGAGCACAATGGCTGTGATGAACCCCAACAGGAACTGCCCGGCAACCGAGCCAATGACGAAGATGATGGTGGTAACCCATACCTCCCAGTAAGCCGGGCTGGAGAGCAGCGTCTTGAAATTCTCCAAGCCGATCCACTGGACGCCCGCTCCCAGGTTTACCAGGCTGTACGAGGTAAAGCTCAGGTAGATGCCGCGGATGAGCGGGTACAGCACCGTGAAAGTGAGGATGGCAAAGGTCGGAAGGAGGAGGAGGAGCGAAAATTGCGTATTGGTCAGGCGGAAGCCTTTGGAGCGCGGCCTGGAGGGTTCTACGGCTTGATCAACAGTCATCTCGAGCGCACCTTTCCCGGGTGATTACCAGCAATGATGGACCCGGTGTTGGGATTGTAGGGATAACCTATTGGAAACCCCTACGCGTGGGCATTTCCAGGGGCGCGACATAGCGATGGTATGCGACGATTAGGATGCAACTGCCGCGCCCCTGTTAGGGATGGCGCATGCCCTTACGGGAAGGAGCAGCGCCACCCCTGCACAACGGCGTAACTTTCTACTCAGACTGCTTGTAGAGCACTTTCAGGTTTGCAGCCGCCTCGTCCAAGGCTTCCTTCGGGTCGCCGCCGGAGAGCGCTTTGCTCACGGCGATGGCGATGAAGTCAACCGCCTGGGCATACTGCGGGGTCTTGCTGATGCCATACAGCTTGGCGCCTGCTAAGCCTTCCTGGAAGGTCTTGGCATAGGCATCCTGGCTGTAGTAGGGATCTTCCAGGGCGGGTCCGTAGAGCGGGAAGAGGCTGGAGCCCTGGGCATAGTAGAGGGTGATGGCGGGATCGGTGCTCAGGAACTTGATGAAGTTGTAGGCTTCTTCAGGATACTCGCATTGGTTGAAGAGCACCAGGGTGTGGTGGTGGAAGATGGACTTGTGATCGGCAGGGTTCGCCGGGTCGCCAACTGCCACGGGGTGCAGAGCGACAGCCATATCCTTATCCCATTCCTCGCCCTTGCCGCTGGTGATGCGCAGCACGTCGCGGGCGTAAGAGCCGTCGGAGAAGCCGCCAGCCTGGTAGTTCGCCATCACGTTGTACTGGTCGCGGAAGGGGAAGCCGGCGGGCATAATGCCCTCGTCAACCAGCTTCTTCATGAAGGACAGGGCAGCCACACCGGCTTCGTTGTTGATGATGACCTTGCCGTCCGCATCCAGAACGTCGCCGCCAAAGTTGAACAGCCAGGCGTTGAAGATGTTGGCGGTCAGCTCGGAGCGGTCGGTGGAGGTGACATAACCCCAGATCTTGTTGCCATTGGCGTCGGTGCCCAATGCGGAGATCGCCTTGGCGGTCTCGTAGAACTCGTCCATGGTCTGCGGCAGCTTGGTGGGATCCAAACCGGCGTCGGTCATCAGTTTGGTGTTGTAGAACAGCACGTCATGCACGGCGACCCAGGGCAAGCCCCAGGTGTGTGTCTCGCCGCCCGCGCCGGGGAAGGTGTAGGAGTCGACAACGCCTTCTACGTAGTTGGGCAGAATGTCGGCGGCTTTTTCCTCGAGCGGAGCGATGGCGCCGGAGTAGGCAAACTGACCGATCCACGGCGCAGCAACCTGGGCGATGCAGGGCGGGTTACCGGAGGCAGCCTCCAGCAGGAGCTGCTGGCGGGTGTTCTCCCAGGCGATGCCTTCGTATTCGATCTTGACGCCGGGGTTCTGCTTCTGGAATTCTTCCACCATGTAGTTGAACTGCTTGGCGGTGGATTCTTCCATACCGATCCAGCCGGCAAAGCGGACGACCTTCTCCTCTTCGACGGGCGGCGGCGGTGTGGCGGTGATGACTTTCGTCTCACCTTCGACCTCGACAACGACGGTCTCAACGACCTTTTCGCCGGGGACGACGACAGTCTGGACGACGGTTTGCGGAGCGCAGGCTGCGAGGACCAGCGAGAGGATGATCAGCAGTCCGGCAACGGCAAACAAGTTTTTACGTACGTTCATTGTCATTCTCATCTTTAAAAGAATTTGACGATCGAATTGGGTTCCGTAGAACTGTGGGATTCTTGTAACCGTTTTTGCAGTACTCACCTCCTTGTTTTCGGTTGCGGGTTACCGGCATCGATCCAGCAGAAAACATCCGGTCTCCCTCGGGTACCAGCATCAATTATTTGCCGGCGGCATCGATCAGGCGGGCTCCATTGTTACAAAGAACATCTGCGACATCGGCGGGGCTCAAGCCGACCGCCTCGGCTGCGCGGCGGAAAGCCAGCAGCATCTCGTAGAGGAAAAAGGATAGCTGCTCGCCTTCTAACTGGCTCACATTACGCATGTGGGGATCGTCCGAGATATCACCGTACAAGCCGGGCGGCACAAGGTTGATGTACGAGCCATTCTCGCAGATGCGGCGCATGCGCATGCGCACGATAGGCAGGTCGCTGCCGAAGAGCACGCGGCGGGCGCCGAAGGCGCGCAGGGCGCCTTCGATGACTACGGCGCTGGTGTTGGCGCTGAAGTCGAAGAGCATGCTCCGGCTGGCTTGCAGGACCTCGAAGGCGTCGCCGATGTCTTCGGGGCAGTCGGCGCGCCCGATGTGGGCGATCACCAACTGGATATTGGGGTAGCGCTGCTCGATCTCCAGCATCTGCTGCAGGTTGAGCGGGTCTTTCAGGCGGGCAGGGCGTGGGATGTGCAGGATGACGATCCAGCCATACCGGTCGGCGACCTCCAGGTGGGCAGGCGGCAGGAAATCGTAGATCTGGATATCTTGCGAGGGGATGTGCAGCGGCGCCCAGTTCAGGTAGGGCTTCAAGCCCAAGAAGCCGCCACTGAGCACACGCTGCTCCAGCTCTGCTGCCGTCCACTCGGGATTGGTCACCATCAGGCTGGGAAAGCCTGACTGGAGAGCGCTGTGGCTGGCGTAGGCGTTGGTCTTCTCCATATCGGCGTTCCGCTCAGGCCAGCCAAAGATAAGCGGGGTTACTTCCTGCTGCGGCAGGAGAAGGCGGTAGGTTTCCAGCAGGTCTTCGATGGCGTTGTCTTCTGCCACGAGGCGCGGCCAGTTCTGGCCACGCGTGCCAGCGGGCATGGGCACACGGAAAGCCTTGAGCCAGACGTGGGTGTGAATATCCACCATCTTGCTGGGCAAGAAGCCAGCCAGGTGCTCCTGGTAAAAACGGCGGTCGACATCCTTGAGGGGAAATATCAAGGAAACTCTCCTCTCGAAAAGTTATAAGACTTGTATTCTGCGGCTGCGTCGGCGGGCTTGGCAAGCCCCTGGACGACAGCCTTGAGCCCGCGCAGGAAGGCGGTGGGATCGTCTGCCTGGATGACGTTGCGCCCAAAGACCACGCCACGCGCGCCGGCTTTCACGGCTTTGTACGCCAACTCGAGGGCGTCGATTGGGCGGGGGGTCTTTTCAGCCCCCAGGGCAAATATGGGGATGGGTGAGCCTTCCACCACCTCGGCAAAGCGCTCGCCAGTGTAGAAGGTTTTGATGGCGTCCGCCCCTAGCTCGCAGGTGATGCGGCACATCCTGCGGATGTAGTCGTGGAACTCGGCGGGGCGGGCGCGCAGCCCACCGACGGGGAAGACCTCGCCCATCATGGGCACGCCCATGTGCGTGGCTTCTTCCGCAAGCGCGGAGAAGACGCTCACATTCTGGGCTTCATGGGCTTCATCGCCGGTCTGTAATACCAGGGATGCCATAACCACTTCGGCGCCGGCAGCAACGCCTGTGGCGACAGAGATGGCTTTCGTGGTGTACGCCTGGGTGTACTCCCAGGGCTCGCAGTGGATGGTGTTCCAGTTGAGACGGGTGATGAAGGTGGGGCTGCCTTTGCCGATGAAGAGGTTGCCGGTGAAGCGCACCATTTGCGAGGTGAGCAGTACGGCATCCGCTTCTTTGAGGCGCTCGGCAGCAACGGTGTATTTCTCCAGCCCTTCCATGGGACCAAAAGTCTGGCCGTGATCCATGGCGACGACGACGGAGTTCTTGCCTTCTGGGAATAGCTTACTGAGTCGTATTTCTTTTCCGTTCATTGGATCTCCTGATGATTTATGTGCAGATTCTGCATAGCACCGCATCCCTTACCCCCTGCCCTCGAGACTCGCTGGGGCAAGGGAGAAGGGAATGGGGTAGGCTACTTCGGTGAGAGCACCTGGACGATCTCTTCGAAGACTTCCATGACCTTTTCTGCCTGGGCGTCGGTAATCACCAGGGGCGGCTTGATCTTGACCACGTTGCCCATGCCGGCGTACTTGGAGTTGCCGAAGAGCACGCCGCGCTGGATGCCCTCTTTCTCGAACTGGTAGGCTTCCTTGCGAGCGGGAGCTTTGGTCTTCTTATCGTAGACCAGCTCGATGCCGAGCATCAAGCCGGGACCGCGAATGTCGCCGATGAGCTCGTACTTATCCTTCATCTCGGTCAGCTTCTCGGTGAAGTAAGCGCCGACCTTCTGCGCTCGCTCCAACAAGCCCTCTTCCTGAAGGACTTTTATGGTGGCGATGGATGCGACCAGGGAGACGGGGAAGTGGGCGAAGGTGAAGGAGTGGTCGGCGGCTTTGAAGCCTTTCAGCCCGTCACGCGAGAGGTGCCCGGCGATGGGGAAACCGCCGCCGAGGGCTTTGCCGAAGCACATGATATCTGGCACGGTATCATAGAGCTCGGAGGCAAACATGGTGCCCATGCGCCCGAAGCCGGTTTGCACCTCGTCCCAGATAAGCAGCATGTCGTACCGGTCGCACATCTCGCGGATCGCCTGGTGGTAAGCCTTGGGGAAGTTGATCATACCGCCGCTGGCTTGCATCGAACTCCATGATCATGGCGATGGGCTGCCCGTCCATGGCGTTCTCGATGTGCTTGCCCATCATCTTGACGCAGAAGACGTCGCATTCGGGGTAAGTGCGCTCGTAGGGGCAGCGGTAGCAGTAGCCCTGCGGGACGCGCACAACATTGCCGCTGTAATTCTGGAAGGGCCAGGGATGGGGGTAGCTGAGGCTCATGCCCGCCAGCGTGCGCCCGGAGAAGGAATCCCAGGGTGCGACGAAGTACTTGCGCTCCGGGTACTCGCGCATGGCGAGCTTCATGGCGCCTTCGATGGCATTGGAGGCGTGCAGGCAGTAGTTGACGCGCTTGAGGTTGCCCGGGGGCGATCTCCGCCAACATGCGGGATAGCACCAGGCGGGGCATGGTCTCGAAGCTGGTGCGCACGTGGGTGAAGTAGTTGAGCTGCTCCTTGACGGCTGCCATCACCTTGGGGTGGCAGGCGCCAACGTTGAGGCTCCAGGCTTGCGAGGTGCAGTCGATGTACTCGCGGCCCTTCTGGTCCCAGAAGGAGGCGCCCGCGCCTTGGCGATCTGGATGGGCATCTCGCCGCCCACGGAGCCGCTGAGCAGGGCTTTCCGACCGGCTGCCATCTGCTCTTCGGAGGGGTTCTCGTACATGGCGCGCACCCAGGAAACATCTACATCTTTGGTAACGTCTTCGTACTCTAGCATGATCACTTACTCCTTGATTGGATGGATATGATTACGGTTCAACCACCACTTTGATGGCTTCGGGGTTGCGGGTAGCTAAGAAGCCCTGGGCGGTGTCCCCCAGGCTGAAGATATCCGAGACCAGGTCGCCCATGCGCAACTGGGGTAATAAGCTGACGGCGTTCTGGTAATCCTGGATGGTGCAGTCGATGGAGCCGTGGATGTGCAGCTCGCGGTAGTGCACGTCGTTGAGCTGCATGTTGAGCGTGGAGCCTTTGAGATAGCCGCTGAAGAAGAGCAGCGAGCCGCCGGCGCGCACCAGGTCGAAGGTCTGCTCGGTGGCAGGGACGCTGGCGGTGGCGACGATGACGCGGTCAAAGGCATAGCCGAAGCGGCTCTTGAGGTCGACGACGGTGGGGTCCACAGCTTCGACGGCGCCCAGGTCGAGCGCCATCTCGCGCCGGCGGGGGAGCAGCTCGCTGCTGGTGACGCGCGCGCCCATCAGGCGGGCGAGCTGGATGAAGGTGGCGCCGATGGGTCCGCCGCCGACGACAAGCACCTGGTCGCCGATCTCGATGCCCACCTGGCGCAGGCCGTGCAGGCAGCAACCCACAAGCTCCGCCAGGGCGGCGGCGCGGGGGCTGGCGCCGGCGGGCAGCTTGACGGCGCCGCCCACCTGCACCATCTGGGCAGGGATGTACATATATTCAGCCATTGCGCCGTGCACGTTGCAGCCGATGACCTTGGCGGTGGCGCAGATGTTATCCTGCCCGTGCGAGCAGGGATAGCAGTGCATGCAGGGGATGATGGGAGCGATGCCCACCAGGTCGCCGGGCTTGTAATCGCTGAGATCGGCGCCCACCGCCACCACCTCGCCGCAGACCTCGTGCCCCAGGATGACCGGGTTGATGTAGCGGGACGAGGGACCGTTGAAGTACATGCGCTGGTCCGAGCCGCAGATGCCGCAGGTGAGCACGCGGATCAGAAGCCCTTGCAATTCCATCTCCGGCAGAGCAAAGCGCTCGATGCGGATATCTTCCTTGCCGTACAGTAATGCTGCTTGCGTGTCTTTCATGTGCTGTCTCCTCGTAATTCGCAGTAAGCTGTCAGCGATCAGCGAACAGCTTCCAGATAAGATATAGGGTGAATACCCTTCTCAGGCGCCTGCCTGAGGTTTTTGACTGGTGAGCACTTCGCCAACGGCGCCGCCGGGGTGCGTGACGCCGAACTGCTTGGGGTCGAAGCCCTTCTCAGCGATGACCACGGCGCACAGGGCGTCGCACATGGCGGAGAAGGCGACGGTGCTGGTTGTGGCGAGGTAGCCGCCCAGCTCGTACTCCTGCAGGCTGGGGATGGGCAGGATATGCCCGCAGGCGCGCGCCAGGGTGGATGCGGTGTTGTTGACAAAAGCTACCGTGCTGGCGCCGCGCCCGTTGGCGATGATGACCATCTGGTTGACCTCTTTGCTCTCGCCGCCGCGCGACATGGCGACGAGCACATCGCCGGGCTGGATGACCAGCGTGTGCCCGTGCAGCCCGTCCTGGGTGGAGAGGAACATCGAGCGCCCGCCGGAGCAGGTGAGGATGTGGGCGAAGCGCTCCGCCACGGCAGCGGAGGTGCCTACCGCGGTGGTCCAAACCACGCCGGGGCAATCGCAAAGCAGGCGGGCAACCTGGGAGAACGGCTCGCCGAGCTGGTCTTGCAGCGCTTGCAGGGTCTCGACCTCTTGCTGGATGATCTGCTTGCCGGCGAGGATGGCTTGGGAGGGTGGCAAAGTTGGCATCAGGGTTCCTATTCTCAAACCAGGATCACTTCAATCCCCAGGTCGCGCAGGGCGGCGACGAAATCTGGGGGGGCATCGCTATCGGTGATGAGCTTGTCTATGCCGCTGACGGGCATGATGGTCGCCAGCCCGATGCCGCCGATCTTGCTCGAATCGGAGACGACGATGACCTCGGTAGCAGCCTGGACCATGGCGCGATCGACCTCGGCCTCCAGGACGTTGGCGGTAGTGAAGCCGTGGGAGAGGGTCATGCCGTCGGTGCCGAGGAACATCTTGTCGACATGCAGCCCTTTGAGCTGATCGACGGTTTGCGGACCGACCAGGACTTCGTAGGCGTGGACGTAAATGCCGCCGAGCAGGATGAGGTGCACGCCAGGCCACTGACCGAACAGGCGCACGACGGGCAGGTGGGCGGTGACAACGGTGATGTTGCCGGAGGTGAGCAGCTCCTTATCCAGGAAGTGAGCGATCTGCAATGGCGTGGTGCCCGAGTTCGATGATCACCCTTTCGTCGCGGCGGATCATCGCAGCGGCGGCGCGCCCGATGCGCTCCTTCTTCTCCCGCTCGGCGTCCAGGTACAGTGCCAGGGGGGTGGCGCTTTCCAGCGTGACCGCCCCACCATGCACGCGCTTCAGCAGCCCTTGCTCCTCCATGATCTGCAGATCACGGCGGATGGAGACTTCTGAAACACCCATATGCGTACTCAGGTCGGCAACGCGCACGGTGCGGTTGCGGCTCAGCTCATCCAGGATGGCAGAGCGGCGCTTATTGGTGAGGGCAGCCATGGCTTGGGCGATTATCCTGAAAACCGATCGAATGCAATTGAATATTTACGAATGAAACATTTTCAGGTTATTAATCTCGAAATATTGTACAATTATTCACCATTTCTGTCAATGCGGCTTTCATTAGAAACAAAAACTGTTTTCGTTTGGTGCGTTAAAAAAATTCAATTGAATGTGAGCGAGTAAGAGATGTTCTTGTTCGATTCGTTGATTAAATTGGCTCGAATGGGTGGAAACCTGGCGCACGCTGCGCCTGTGGTACCGGGCGGGTCCGGGAGAGCCGTGGGCGATGCTCGGCGAGCCGCTGCAGCACCGCAATGGTGAGATCACCTTCAGCACAGACCACTTTACCCAATTCGCCTTGTTCGGTGAGGCGGGCTACGAGATGAGACTTCCCGATGATTGTGCGCTAGGGGGGCGAACAACTGCTGGCCCGGCGTTGAGCGCGCGCGACCATAACAGTTGACCGTCACAGATCCGGTGACTGCCGACTGGCAATCAGAAGAAGGTGGTTCAGGGGTTGTTACCCGTGAGCCATCTTTTTTTGATCCCCTCGAATTGTTAAAACTTCGGTGAAAATGGCTGTTGACATACGACTGAAATTTCAGTATAATTTCAATAATATAGCACCAATGTTTTTGTTAGCCTGTACGTACGCCCGACCCGTAGAATAATGTGATCTTTATCCTTGAACGACTTGAATGGGTATATGCCAGAGCTGCTGCGGGACCAAATCTACCAAAATATCAAGCGAGACATTTTGAGCGGCGTCTACCAGCCAGGCGAGCAACTGCTTGTCAGCCAGCTGGCGGAGCGTTACACCAGCAGCGTCACACCGGTGCGGGAAGCTCTGAGCTTGATGGAGCAGGAAGGCTTGGTGGATGTGCTGCCACGCGTGGGTTATTTCGTCTCGCATATCACGGTGCAGGATATTCGCGCCATGTACGACTACCGCATCATCCTGGAAGGGGCTTCGGCAGAGATGGCAGCCCGCTATATCACCCCAGAGGAGCTGGAAGCCCTGGCGAGAATACCGAGCGATTATATCCTGGGTGACAACGAGAGCTACCTGGAATATCTCAAGAACAACCGCGAGTTCCACCTTTCGATTGCCAGGGCATCCCACAACCATTTCCTTGCCCGAGCCGTTGCGATGATGTTAGACCAAACGCAGCGGCTCGTTTTTTTGGGGATTGGATCGCAGCAGCACACGGATGAGATCTTACAAGCCCATCCCCGGCTGGTCGAGGCGCTGCGGTACAGAGACGCTACATTCGCGCGTGAGATCATGATCGAAGGCATCAAGGCTGCGCGAGATGCAGCTATTGAGCAAATTATTTACGGAAGCAACCTACCTGTTTACAAAACCGATTTGTCATCCATCGGTTGAGTGAGAACCTTTCTGGCGGGGATGCTATCGGAAATAAAATCAAAGAGGAGGTCGTTATCGAGCTAACCACGATGCTTTACCCGAGTGCTGTCCAATGGATCGTAGGACAACAACCAATGTGTGTATCCTGTCACAGATATCGAAAAACCTGGAGGAGTAAGCAATGAAAGGAAAACTATTTACAATCGCCAGCATCTTGATGGTCATTTCCATGTTGCTGGCAGCCTGCGCCCAGACCCCCGCAGCCACCACGGAAGCTGAAAAGGTTATCAAGATTGGATTGATCGCCCCTTACACCGGACCCAACTCGCGTGTAGGCGATGAGCTGAAAGCAATCCATGAGACGGCTTTCGGGGAAATCAACTGGGAAGTCTGCGGCTACAAGATCGAGCCGGTGTACATCGACGATGAGTCCGACCCGGAGAAAGCCGTGCGGGCGTTCAAGGATGCCGTGCTCAAGGAGAACATCCAGGCGGCAACCGGCGGTTACCATAGCTCAGTCACCGTGGCGCTGATGGACCCGCTTGCCGAGAATAAGATCCCCTATTTCTTCCCACAGAACGAGTTCGAGCGTGATTGTTGAGAAGTGGAAGTCCGATCCTGTGAAATACGCCTACCACTCGTGGAAAGGTCGCCCGAGCCCCGTTAAGCTGATGGTGGGCTATGACCTGGCTTTGTTCAAGAAGGCGATTGCGAATGGCACCTGGGCGCCTGCCAACCAGAAGTTCTCCATCCTGTGCGAAGACACCGATTTCGGTCGTGATATGTGCGCCGGCTTCAAGAATATGGCTGAAGGCAACGGCTGGGAGATGGTTACCGAGGACTATGTGCCTCTGGACGCCTCCGATGTCTATCCTATCCTGACCAAGGTCCAGGCTGCAGACCCGTCCCTGTTCTTCATCTCCATGGGCGCCCCCGCAGTAGCCACGGGCATCATCAAGCAGACGCGTGAGGTTGGCTTAAACTCCTTGGTGATCAGCCACGGTTTGGGCTGGATCGGCGAGTGGTACGAGCTCACCGGCGATGCCGGCGATTACGTGCTGGATATGATGCAGAAGTGGAGCTCACCCGAGCAAATCAAGTATCGTGACGCTTTCAAAGCGAAATACAACATGGACCCCAGCGCCAGCCTGTCGATCTCCTATGACTACGATAAATTCTTCATCAAGATCATGGAGCGCGCTTGCGAGAAGTACGGCAAGCTGGACAAAGAGTCAATCTTCAACATCGGTAACGACGAAGTCAGCAAGGGCATTCTGACCTACAAGGATGGCTTGTGGTATGACGAGCTCAAGTGGGATGCCGACAGCCTGCCTGAGATGGTCGTAGGCGAAGGCTACTACCTCGATCCTGTTGTCCAGTACTTCGGCGGCGAGGCCACGATCATCTGGCCCGAAAACAGAAAAGAAGCAGAGCTTCAGATTAAACAATAGCTAGCCGGATGAAACCAGTCCGGGGAGGCAAGCGATTGCCTCCCCGGCACTCATCTTGTCCTTAGGAAGGTGAGCATGTTACTACAAGTTGACGATGTAACGAAGCGTTTTGGTGGTTTGGTGGCATTGAGCCATGTCACGATGAACGTGGGTGAAGGCGAGATCTTTGGATTGATCGGACCCAACGGGGCAGGGAAGACCACCCTGCTCAATGCGATTGCCGGTGTGGGAAAACCCAACAGCGGTCATATTCGCTTTGATGGAAAAGACGTGACGGGCTGGACGCCTGAAAAAATGTGCCAGGCGGGCTTATCACGGACCTTTCAGGTGCCGCGGAAATTTAAAAAGCTTACCGTACACGAAAATGTGCTCGTGGCGACGACATTCGGCTTGAAGAAGCCATCCAAGACCCTGGATGAGCTTACCGATGAGGCATTGGAGTTTGTAAAGTTTCCACTGCCCTTCGACACGACTGCCAATAAATTGAACACATCGCAGCTCAAGCGGCTTGACCTGGCGCGCGCCCTGGCAAGCCAGCCGAAGCTGCTGTTGCTGGATGAGCCTGCTTCAGGTCTGACGCCGACGGAAGTGGAAAGCCTGATGGAGCTCATCCGCGAGGTCCGCAAGAGCGGTGTGACGATCATCCTGGTAGAGCACTTAATGAAAGTTATTATGAGCATTTGCGACCGCATGCTTGTGTTGGAGTACGGTTCGATGATCGCCGAGGGTACTCCGAAAGAGATCTCCAGCAATCCCAAAGTGATCCAGGCTTACCTGGGTGAGGATTATCTTCAGGAGAAGGCAGCCGCTGCTGCCGGATAAGGAGGGTAAGCGTGTTAGAAGTAAAAGGACTCCAGTCTGGGTACGGGGATTTGCAAATACTCTGGGAGGTTAACCTGGAGCTGGCGGAAGGCGAGCTCATCGTCCTGTTGGGTCCCAATGGGGCTGGCAAGACCACCACGCTGCGTACGATCTCCGGCTTGCTCAAACCGATAGCAGGTGAGATCAATTTCCTGGGCAAATCGATCCAGGGCATGCCTGCCAACGAAATCAGCAAGCTGGGGATCAGCTTTATCACCGAGGATCTCAACCTGTTCCCACAAATGTCCGTCAAGGATAATTTGCTGGTCGGCGCTTATGCGGTGAAAGACAAGCAAGGGATCAAGAAATCTATGGATTATGCCCTTGCACTCTTCCCCCGGTTGCAAGAGCGTTTCAGCCAGGAAGCGGGCACTTTGAGCGGCGGGGAGCGGAAGATGCTGGCGGTCGCGCGCGGCTTGATGGCGCAACCCAAGCTGATCCTGGTGGATGAGCCCTCCCTGGGACTCTCGCCGCTGATGACGAAGGCGACTTTTGACGCCCTGCAGACCTTAAAGAAGGATGGCACGACGATCCTGCTGGTAGAACAATTTCTGGGCAGAGCGCTGGAGATCGCCAGCCGGGGCTATATCCTGGAGCATGGCAAAATCGTGATGCATGCGCCAACCGTGGAGCTGGTAGAAAACGAGCGGGTAAAAGAAGTTTACCTGGGAATGTGATCCCATCTGGGCGAAGCCTCATAAAGGAGTGATATCAATGGACATTGTTGCAGTGTGGAATGTTGTAGCGGTTGGGTTGGTGCGAGGTGGTTTATACGCTCAGATGGCGTTGATGCTTGCCCTCATCCTGGGTGTGATGAGCATCATCTCCATGATCAACGGCGAGATTTATATGATCGGGGCGTACGTGGCTTACTTTGCTTTCACCAAGTATCACCTGAACCCCATCTTGGCGATCCTTTCCGCGGCGATTGTGACGTTTGTGGTGGGCGCGCTGATCGAGCGCGGACCTCTGGCGGTGATGCGCAAACGCGCCGGTGAAGACTGGTACCTGAATACGTTTCTCATCACCGTGGGCTTGGCGTTTGTCATCCGCAACCTGGCGGTGGTGCTCTGGACACCCGCGTACCGGGGCATTCAATGGTACTGGAAAGGCACGGTCAATATCGGCGGCATGGGCATATCCATCGACCGGCTGGTGGCTTTGACGATTGCAGCCATCTCGATTGTCGCACTACAGCTTTTCTTGCGGCGTACCCGCATGGGCCGGGCGATCCGCGCCGTGAGCCAGGATGAGCGTGGGGCAAAGCTGGCGGGAATCAACATTGCCAATATCTATACACTATCCTTCGGGATCGCCTGCATGTTGGGCGGTATTGCCGGAGCGAGCATGCTTTCCATCCTTCCAGCCTCACCCTACATGGGCATTGCTCCCAATAATTACGCCTGGCTGGTGGTTATGCTGGCTGGCTTGGGGAATATCGGTGGCGCGGTCGTCGGCGGGTTCTTGATCGGCATGGTGGAAGCCATATCCTATCAATTCTTTGGCGCTGGTTGGCCGTATGTGATCAGCATCTCCATCCTGATCCTCGTCATGGTGATCAAGCCGTCGGGTCTCTTCGGCACCTCTGTCAAGGGTGTTTGGGAAAGGTAGGTCGAGCGATGGCAATCGAACACGAGAGGGCTGTACCCATGCACAATACCTTGAGCCGCTTTAACATCCGGGGCAACCTGCCGGTGATCCTGTTTTTTGTGCTGATTGGACTGGGACCGATATTCATCAAAGATGAATACTTGCGCCATCTGATGGTCGTATCGTTGCTCTTTGGCGCGCAGGGTATGGTATCTGACTTTACGGTTGGCTACATCAACATCTCCAACTTTGGTTTTGCTGCCTTCTTTGGATTGGGCGCATACACTGCCGGCATCCTGGTGGGCAATTACGATGTGAATCCATACCTCGGCATGGTGGCTGGGATGTTGATGGCGGGTTTACTGGGCTTATTCACCGGTGCGCTGACCATGCGCCTGCGCGGGCTGTATGTTGCCATCATGGCTTGGTTCATGGCGCTGGCGCTGCAGGCGTTAGCCCTGGCGATGGTTGATCTCACGCGCGGTTCGAGGGGTTTGTTCGTGCCATCGCTCTTCGAGTCCGGGTCGATTATCCCGTATTTCTACGTGCTCTTCATCCTGGTGGTCATCATCTTCGTGGTGATCAAGCTGGTGATCGCCTCGCGGGTGGGCTTGGCGTTCAAAGCCATCGGCTATGATGTGGATTTTGCCCGGGCGTCTGGGGTGAATCCCACATATTACAAGATGGTCGCCTTCGTCCTTTCCTGCGGCTTCGCTGGTCTGCTGGGCTCGTTCTACGCCTACTTCGTTGGCATCCTGACGCCGGATGTGATGGGTACCCAGCACACCGTTGAGGTGATCGCGCTGAATGTGATCGGTGGGCGCGCCAGCCTGTGGGGTCCGCTCCTGGCTGGATTTGTGATCATCCCGCCCTTCGAATACATGAAATCGCTGATGGAAGTGCGCTTGATCATCTACGGCAGCCTGCTGGTGCTGACGATGATCTTCTTCCCGCCGGGGTTGGCTGGCATCGTGTGGAGGATCGGTGGAAAGCTGGGTCTGGTGAAGCACAAGACTTACTTCGGGACGGATGACTAACCGGGAGCCGGTGGGGAGCCAAGATGCCAAGAAGAGCTTCAATCTCTGGGCTGGAACAGCAGATCGTCCAATACCTGGGGAAACTGCCAGGAAGCGTCCTGGGTGTTGACTCCACGCAACCGGTCGAGATTTTGGATATGACGCCGGGAGCGTACAACCTGAACTTCCATGTGGCGATCGACGGGAAGCGCTTCATCTTTCGGGTCAATATCCAGCAGCAGAGCGGGTTGGCGGAGCAGATCGATTACGAATTGGCAGTGATGCTGTACCTGTATCCCTATCACATCACACCGATGATTTACCACGTCGATAACACCAAGTCTTTCTTCGACTTCGACGTGCTGATCGAGGAATACCTGGAGGGTCCCTACATCTCCTTGACCGAGGAGGAGATGCCAGCCGTGGCAGCTTTGCTGGCAAAGCTGCACTCCCTGGATCCGCACAAAGTGCCGCTGATCACCTGGTCGAAACCGCTGGAGGACACGCTGCAGCTCGTGCTGAGCGACTTGCAGGAATACAAAGCGAAGAAGAGCGCCGAGGCGCGGGTGATTGCCCTCACGGAGCGCTTCTTAGCCAAAGCGGAGCCGGTGGTCGCTGCCAAAGCCGGGCTGTTTACGCCAGACGGCATCAATCACACGGATGTCGCTGTAGATAACTTCATCAAGACGCGAGATGGCTTGAAGCTGATCGATTGGGAGAAGCCGCGTTACGACGATTGCAGCTACGACGTGTGCTGTTTCCTCTCCGAGCCATGCCAGCTCTGGTGCTTGCCGGAAGTACTGCCGCCGGCGGGTAGGGAAGTTTTCCTGCAGGAATATGTGCGCTTATCGGGCAGGGATGAAGAGCTGTTCCGAGAGAAAGTGCGCGTGCGTGAGCCGCTGGTTTCCCTGCACTGGATCTTCTGGGGATTGAACCGGCTGTGCGATCTGAAAGACCAGACGACCGCCTCCGCTCTGCAAGAGGTGCACGGGGAGAAGGTCTCGCGCTGGGTGCGGATCGCTGAACCTTGTCTTATAGAGAAATTGATCGACCAGGTTTGATCAATTTCATAAGAATACTCGGCTGCTGGAAAGCAGCCTCCAACTAAAAAAGGAGATTTAGAATGGCAAGAACTACTATCATGCTCGTCGGACTGGGAGAATTAGGTGGACACGTACTGGAAATGCTCGTGCGCGCTCCCGGGAACCGGCGCATCGTCACTGCAGATGTTGACGAAGACAGAGCGTACCGCAAGACCCAAATTGCAATCTACGGCGCTTCCCAGATGGGTTACTACCCGGATGTGGAATTCACCAAGATCGACCTTAACAATAAAGAGCAATCCGCTGAGGTCATCAACCGCGTCAACCCCGACGTGATCTACAGCGCCGCCACATTGCAGTCGTGGTGGGTCATCACCACCCTGCCCAAGCCCGTCTTCGACGACCTGGACAAGGCGCGCTTCGGTCCCTGGCTGCCCATGCACCTGAGCGTGGTTTACAAGCTGATGCAGGCAGTCAAAGCCACCGGCAAGGATTACAAAGTCGTCAATTCAGCCTTCCCGGATGCCTGCGGGCCGATCCTGAAGACGCGTGGCTTGAACCCGACGGTAGGCATCGGCAACGTTGCCAACCCGGTCCCGGCGATCCGCCTGGGCATTGCCGACCAGCTGGGTGTAAAGCTGAGCGATGTGAAGATCTACCTCGCCTGCCAGCACTATGTCAGCCACTACATCCCGCGCTTCGGCACAGCCGGCGGCGCGCCCTATTATCTCAGGGCGTATGTGGGCGGCAAGGATGTGACCAAGGAAGTGGATATCGACAAAGTATTTGCCGAAGCGCCTACGAAGTACCGCCGCACCGGCGGACTGGGCGGGCAGATCCTGACCGCTTCTTCTGCAGCCGCCATCACCCTGGCGATGGCAGACGACAAGCGCGAGTTCCTGCACGCACCCGCTCCGGACGGCTTGCCCGGCGGTTACCCCGTGCGCGTGGATGCCAACGGCGCCACGCTCGACCTGCCCAACGACCTGTCTGTTGAAGAGGCCATCCGCATCAACGAGGAAGGGCAAGCCATCGACGGCCTCGAGCGCATCGATAAGAATGGCACTGCCTATATCCCCGAGTGGTCTAACGACATCATGAAGCGCATGGTCGGCTTCGACTGCAAGGTGATGCCGCTGGACGACATTCACGAGATCGCAGCCGAGCTGGGCGCCAAGTTCAAGGCGTTTGCCGCTACGTACGCGAAATAGCAACACCCGCAACGATTTGGGAGATTGTCCCGTGCAATCCTGATGAGGGGCAATCTCCGTGCTGGAGGGGCGGCGCATCCCCAACATCCTCGAACGACCATCATCGTACACGGGGAAGCAGCGCCGCCCTTCTTTTTCAAAGAGGACCAAGTGAGCGCATTCAGCAAAGTTGAGTTCATTTACCTCTCGCAGGAGGATGTCATCCGAGTCGGGTTGACGATGCGTGAGGTAATTGCTGCTGTGGAAGCGGTGTTCGGCGAGCACGGCATGAAGCGCGTGGAAAACCCGCCCAAACCCGGCATCCATCCCATACCGAGCGCATTCTTGCATGCCATGCCGGCTTTCCTGCCGGGGCTGGATGCGGCAGGGATGAAGTGGGTGAGCAGCTACCCCACCAACGCGCAGCACAACCTGCCGGCGGTGATGGGGGTGATGATCCTGAACGAGGTGCAGACGGGCAGACCGCTGGCGATCATGGACTGTCGCTGGATCACGGCGGCGCGCACCGGCGCAGCCTCAGCCGTGGCGGCGAAGTACCTGGCGCGGCAGGGGGCAGAGGTGGTAGGTATTGTGGGGGCGGGCGTGCAGGGACGCTTCAACCTGCTGGCGCTGCGGGAAACGCTGCCCGGGCTCAGGCTGGTGAAGTATTACGATCTCTACCCCGAGACGCTCAATGCAAGCGTGGAGGCGATGGGGGCAGGCGTCCATTACCAGGTGAAAGCTTGCGCATCTGCCAGGGAGGCGATTGAGGGTTCGGACGTGATCGTCACCTGCACCGGAAAGCTGGAGCAAGTGGTCTATTATGATGCCTGGGTCAAGCCGGGTGCCCTGGTGCTGCCGGTTCACCACCGCGGCTGGGAGAATAAGACCCTCCACAACGCCGATAAGTTCGTCACCGATGATTGGGAGCAGCTCTCCAAGTCTGCGGCGGCGGTGGGCGGGTTCGACGGCGCGCTGCCGCTGCCGTACGCCGAGCTGGGCGAGATCGTCACGGGTCAGAAGCCCGGGCGCCAGCGGGATGATGAACGCATCATCGATTTCAATTACGGTCTGGCGATGGAGGATATCGCCGTCGCCAAGCAAATTTACGCCAAGGCGCTCGAGCGCGGCATGGGGCAACGCCTGACATTGATGGAGAAAGATTTCAGTTGACCATCAGCGGCAAAACCTGGCGGATGGCAAATTCTTCTGGACACGGATAACCACGGATACCACGGATAAAAAGAAGAAAACATTGCACGGAGGTTGAAATGACAGTAAGCAAAATAGCTGTGTTGGGGGGCGGGAACGCCTCGCACACGATTTCCGCCGATCTGACCCTGAAGGGGCTATCGGTGAACTTGTTCGAGATGGAGCGCTTTGCCGACTCGATGCGCACCGTTTTTGAGACGGGCGAGATCGAGATGTCCGGCGTGGCGGGCTCGGGCAAAGCCAGGCTCAACATGGTGACGAGCGACATCGCACAAGCGGTGGCGGGGGTGGAGGTGATCTTCATGCCGCTGCCTGGCTTTACGGTGGGACCCTACGCTGAGCTGCTGGCGCCGCACCTGGTGGACGGGCAGGCGGTAGTGATGCTGCCCGGCAGCCTTTCGGCGCTGGAGTTCCTCACCGCCATCCGCCGCCTGGGCTGCAAGAGCGATGTCATTGCCGCGGAGACGGGCGGGTTGCCCTTTGCCACGCGCCTGGTGGCGCCGGGCAAGGTTAAGACCTTCCACATCCGGGCGATCTGCACCCTGGCGACCGTACCGGGCAACCGCTGCCAGGAGCTGTACAAGAAGATCGAGGGGCTGTACCCGTTTGCGCCGCGCAAGACGGTGGTGGAGACGGGGCTGGCGCACCTGACGCCGCTGCTGCACCCCGTGGGCACGCTGCTCAACGCCGGGCGCATCGAGCGCTCGCACGGCGACTTTTACATGTACGAGGAAGGTATGACACCCGGCGTTGTGCGCGTAGCCGAGCGGGTGGACCAGGAGCGCCTGGCGATCGGTGAGAAGATGGGCATCAAGCTGCCGACCGGCGTGGATATGATGGTCGAATTGGCTTATGGGCCGCGCGGCACGCTGTGGGAATTGGTCAACGGCAGCGCCGGGCTGACGCCGGTGAGAGGACCCGATTCGCTGAGCAGTCGCTACCTCACCGAGGATGTGCCCTTCGGTTTGGTGCCGTGGGCGAGCCTGGGGCATGCCGTGGGCGTGGCAACGCCGATCATGGATGCGCTGGTCGCCATCGGCGGCGCGATCATGGGCGTAGATCCCTGGGAGCACGGGCGCAACTTGAAGAAGATGGGGCTGGACGGCAAAGACTTGCAGGAGATCAAGGCATACCTCGAGGGGTAGCCTGATTGAACCGAAAAATCTGACCGGATGCGGGCGCAATTCCGCATCCGGTCTTTTTATTTTAATCGGCAAGATTGCGGAAGTAGCGCACGCTCAGCCACAGGGCGGCCAGGCTTAGGATGACAAAAGAGCCGACCATGCCGATCATCTGCCCGGGATTGAGGAAAATGCCCACTATGCGCTGGAAAATCGTCTGCCCGATGACCACCAGCCCGATCAGCATACATAGCGTGAGCATGGAGGCTGAGAGCACCAGGGAAACCGGCAGGCGGCGGCGCAGCAGTAAGCCGGTGAGGATGAGCACGGGGGTGATGATGCCCAGGTCGAGAACATAGGTGACCTCGGTGGTGTAGCTTTCCAGGGTGGGAATGGGCTGACCGGAGAAAAGAGCGCCGAGCAAGCCGGACATCCACACCAGGAGCAGGATGGCGCCCGAGACGAGCATGAAGATCGATAGTCCACGGTAGGGCATGCCGGGCAGAACGTGGGAAGGTAAGACAACCAGGTCGACGGCGCAAAAAGCCAGGATGAAGGCAAACAGGCTAAGCGAGAATGTGACGATGTAGAGCAGGAGCAGAGGGTTATAAGCCGCGCCTAATGCGAGGGAGGCGGCGTTATACAACGCATAGGTCAGGGCGCCCACCAGGAGCAGCAAACCGCGCAGCTTACCCCGGCGATAGAGCAAGAACGCCACTGACAGCAGGGGAACGCCCACCAGCAGGGTGATGGCGTCCGAGCCGCGCAGCGTGGCGCCTTTCATCAGCGAATCGAAATGGTAGAGGCCGGAGCCGTACATCTGGATTGTCTGGCCATGCAGCGTGGTGAAGGTGAATGGTCCTCCGCCGCCGGCGGGCCAGAATAGCCCGGCAGCCGCGGCAAGCAGGGTGAAGAGAGCGATGGGAGGGACGAGCCAATTGAGAGCAGGCTGGGGTTTCATGGGGAGTTCCTCGGTAGGAGTGGGATGGAGTTGCGGTGCTGAGGTTGATCTGATTATATAGTAAAAAACAGCCTTCCCTCGAGCCGAACTCGATGAAAGGCTGCGGGAAAGACAGGCTTTCGGTTTTCAGAGCTTCTGTTCTGCAGGTGTAAAGAGCCTGCCTGGCTTCCAGGGGGTGCCGAGGAGCGGCAGTAGCCAGCGGTCCAGGCCCCACCAGCCGGCGGTCTTCCAGGCGAGACGAGCAGCACCGCCAGGAAGAACAGCATCGGGTTGATGCTGGCTGAGCCTGCCATCATGAAGTTCCAGTTCATGAAGCCGCCAAAGAGGGCGGCGATGCCGGTGAACATGCCCAGGATGAGCGCCAGTCCGATGAGCAGCTCCCCGGCGACGACCAGCTTGGCAAACCAGGTGTAGCTGCCGCTTTCGAGAAGCGTCTCCAGGAAAGTGCGGTACCAACCGAAGGCGATCAGCGGGCGGGCGGGGGCTTCGGGAATGGCAACCGCCCGCTCCCAGAAGCCCTTCAGCGCTTCACCGCTCTGCACCCAGGCGGGATTGCTGAGCTTGCCCCAGCCGGATGTCAGCCAGGTATAACCAACGTACAGACGGAAATGAGCCAGATCCATGCCCAGCGCGTGTTGCTGAAGAGCGCCTGCGCCACGGGCGGGTCTGTGATGGTGACGTTTTTATTCCAGGTTTGGGTAGCCATAGTTCCTTCCTTGTTTGTTGGAAAATACCCACTGCCTGCCATCCCTTTAATCTAGGACTAGTTTACTCCAATTAGAAATCAGAGGGGATTAGCAATTACTCATCATCGCCAGCGGTGTTTGCGCCAGCAATTTTTTCCAGGTGCAGAAAAAAACCGTGTTATACTCCAGCGAACACTATGGCGACGACTATTTTCCACAACGACTAATTTCCCTAAAAATGCAGGGTTAATTTAGCGGTAGCCTATGCCTCCCCCGATGAAGGAAGCCTACTTCACCCCAGATAACCTGGCGAGCCAGACCCAAGAGTTGTTGCAGGCGCCTGGCATCGTGCTCCGTCCGTCCACGCCCAAATTCAACCCGCAGGGAGCAGCCTTACTGGTGCTGGACATGCAGCTCTACTTCCTGGAGCCAGAATCGCACGCATATATCCCCAGCGCGGCCGCTATCCTGCCGGGTATCGCGGAACTGACGCGCAGTTTTTATGCCCACGAGCTGCCGGTGGTATTCTCCCGGCACACCAACACGCCCCAGGATGCAGGATGGATGGCAACCTGGTGGAAGGACTTGATCGCGCCGGATGAGAGGCGCAGCGCCATCACACCCCAGCTAGACACCTCTCGGGCAAGGGTGATCGAGAAGAAGCGCTACGACGCATTCCTGGATACGCCACTGGAAGCGTACCTGCACAGCTTGCAGGTGGAGCAGGTGGTGATCACAGGCGTGATGACGCACCTGTGCTGTGAAACCACTGCCCGCTCGGCATTCATGCGCGGTTTTTTGCCCTTCTTCCTGGTGGACGGCACCGCCACCTACAACCGCTATTTCCATATCGCCACGCTCACCAACCTGGCGCACGGCTTCGCCCACCTGGCGCGGGTGCAGGATATCCTTGCCGCGCTGGAGGGCGAGTGAGCGTTTACGGCGTGGCAATCATCGGAGCGGGTCCAGCCGGGCTGGCAGCCGCCATCCAGCTTCAGCGCTACGGCATTGATGCGTTGCTGCTGGAGGCGGAAGCGGTCGGCGGGTTGCTGCGCAACGCCAACCTGGTGGAGAACTACCCCGGCTTCCCGCAGGGTATCCCTGGGATGCGAGCTGGCGCGCTTGTTCGCCGGGCAGCTCGACCAGCAGGGAGTGACCGTCACCTACGCTCGGGTGAGCGCAGTGAAGGACGAAGGCGATGCTTTCTGCCTGCAGAGCGACCGGGGCGCTTTTTCTGCCCGCATCCTGGTGATCGCCACGGGCAGCCAGGCGCTGACCTTGCAGGATTTCCCCATCCCCGAGGCGGCGAAGAGCAGGGTGCTGTACGAGATCCTGCCCGTGCTGGGTGTGGAGGGGCGGCGCTTCGCCATCGTGGGGGCGGGCGACCTGGCTTTCGATTACGCCCTCAACCTGGGCAAACGCAACGCCGTCACGATCCTCAACCGGGGCAGCGAGACGCGCTGCCTGCCGCTGCTGCGCCAGCGAGCCGCAGACAACCCGCGAATTTCGTATAGGGAAAATACCTGGGTCGAAGGCGTGCGCCAGGCGCCGCAGGGCGAGCTGGAGCTCGCCTGCCGCAGCCCGCAGGGGGAGATTTCCATCGCCTGCGATTACCTGGTGGGGGCGATCGGGCGCAAGCCGCAGCTCGATTTTCTTTCAGAAGACTTCCTGCGTCACGCCGCCGGTTGGCAGCGGGAGGGCAGGCTTGTATCTCATTGGGGACGTGAAGAACCAGCAGTACCGCCAGGCATCCATCGCCATTGGGGATGGCGTGATGGCAGCCATGCAAATCCACCAGAGGAGCCATGAGCATGAACATCATCGCATCAACCGGTAAGGAAGAGGTCGCTATCGTCTACATCGCCGAGTTTGGGGAGGGCAAGCGCATCGAGCTGGTCGAATCGCTGCAGCCGCCCATCCCACGCGAAGAGAAGTGGGTGCTGCTGGTCTCCTCCATGTTCGGCTGCCCGGTGGAGTGCATCATGTGCGATGCCGGCGGCTACTACCACGGCAAGCTGAGCAAAGACGAGCTCTTGGCGCAGATCGATTACCTGGTGTACAAGCGCTTCCCGGATGGGAACATCCCCTCCCGCCAGTTCAAGATCCAGTTCGCCCGCATGGGGGAGCCTTCGCTCAACCCGGCGGTGCTGGATGTGCTGGAGGAGCTGCCGCAGCGCTACCAGGCGCCCGGCTTGAAACCCTCCGTCTCCACCGTTGCGCCGTGCGGCACGAACCGCTTCTTCCGGCGGCTGCTCGATATAAAAAATGCGCTGTATTCCGGCGGCAATTTCCAGTTCCAGTTCTCGTTGCACACCACCGATCCCGCCCTGCGCGACCAGATCATCCCGGTCAAGAAGTGGAGCTTCGACGAGATGGCGGAGTACGGCGAGCAGTTCTACGCCCCGGGCGACCTCAAGATCACGCTCAACTTCGCCCTGGCGGAGAGCTACCCGCTTGACCCGCAGGTGCTGCTGCGCACCTTCAACCCGCAGAAGTACCTGGTGAAGATCACGCCGCTCAACCCCACCTACAAAGCCTCGCGCAACAACTTGAATACCTATATCGACCCGCATGCCCAAGGCGCCGTTTACCCCAAGGTGCAGGCGCTGCAGGAGGCGGGCTATGATGTCATCGTCAGCATCGGCGAGGTGGAGGAGAATTACATCGGCAGCAACTGCGGGCAGTACCTGCGCAAGCACATGGAGTCCGCCGAGCCGCTGGGCAGCGGGTATACCTACCCGGTGCGGGAGATGTGAACCCGATAAATCACAGGATTTGTGTCAGCGCTGCTGGCGTTGAGCCTGTCAGCCTGCGTGCTGCTCAGTGGCTGCTCTGCTCAACCAGCCACCCAACCGGTTGAGGTGACAGCAGTGTTCCAGACGACCAGCCCGCCCGAGACTGAGCAACCGGCGGCGACCAGCGCGCAGGATGTGCTTAACGATGTGATTAGCCTCCAGGTACCGGATAGCAGCCTGTTGGAGGGTTACGTCCTGGAAAGCACGAAGCTGGATGATGCGACGCAAAGCGCCTGCCTGGAGTACCGCCACCGTGGGGCGAACGGGGATAGCGTGCTGCTCATCGCCCAGGGACCCATCGCATCGGCGCCGCCGCTGGAGAAGATCCCGGACCTGCCGGAATACCTGTCCCTGCAAGAAGCGGTGACGATCGGTGGCGCTGAGAAAAGCAGCCGTGTAGCCGGCTGGAAGCGCAGTGCATGGGCGTGCAGCGAGCTCGCCGCGCAGGAGAATACCCCGTATTCCTACGCCCTGGCGCCCTGGCTCACCTGGCAGTCTGAAGGTCGCCAGTTCGACCTGTATTCCGCCAGCGGCGGCTGCGCCACGCCGGGCGGCATGACCCACCTGGACCTGCTGCGCGTGGCGGAGAGCATCACCGGGCAGTCGACGCACCCGGCGGATGAGCTGGACCCGGATTGCCTGCTGTCCGTCGCGGATGCGGAGAAGCTGGCGGGCTTCGACGTGCTGGAGCCTGGCGACCCTGCCGGAGAAGGCGCGCTTTTACTATGCCACATTCGCAAAGGCGCCCGAGCCCAGCGTGACCCTGCTGTTTTTACACGAAGACCATCCGGACATGGGCAGGTTTTTCCAGATCAGCCAGTTCACAAAAGCCCCCCCGTACTTTTTAGCCTCTTGCGAGCAGGCGGGAAGCAACCCCTGCGAGACGCTACAGGTTGGGGATACGCTGGTAGTTTACCAATCCAGCGGACCGAGCGAGCAGCTCGACTGGCAGAAGGATGGCGTGTATTTTTCCCTGTTCAGGAGCGCCGGCGAGCCGGGTAAAAGCTACAAAGATCGAATTGTTGAAAGTGGTTGCAAGCATGCGCTGAGAAAGTTCGCAAAAAAGGGGGTCAGGAGGGGATCTGACGCTTGACCTGACCCCCTTTCGGATCGCGCTAGGTGACGATCACCTCCACGCCCAGCATCTGCCCGACCTGCTTCAATTCAGGGATGACGTTGCCGTAGGTGATGGCGTAGTGCTGGCTGGAGATGTTCTGCATGAAGGCTTCCACATCGCCATCCATGGCGACATCCACAAACGGGTAGGTGGGGCAGCCGACCTCGTGGAAGGGAGGGGGCAGCTCTGCCATCCCGCTGGCGACGTGCAGCTTGAAGCCGCCTTTGCGGCTTCCCAGGCGCGCCAGTGTGACCGGACCCGTCTTGTAGGGCGAGCTGTTGAGCAATCCCTCATAAAGCGCCGTATGCTTGTTGATCAGCGGCTTGCCGTGGGCGTAGCTCAGCGGGGCGAAGCCGCAGGCGCCCCACAGGGTGTGGGTGGGCGTGGCGTTATGCAGGTCGCCGTAGCTGGTGGGCTCGCCGGTCAGGTAGTGCAGCAGGAGCTGCGAGACCACCAGGGGCACATCGCCCTCGCAGCTCGTCACGAATTCATCGCCCAGGATGGAGAGCGCCAGGCAGGGCGCCATGCCGAAGGTGCGCGATAGCTCGTACTGGCATTTGACCGTCAGGGCGTCCCAACGGTGCTCGCCGGCCAGCTCGCGGATGGCTTGCAGCATGCGCAGCGAGCGGCGGATATCCTTCTCAGCTACGTTTTCCCCTAACTGCCAGTTTGCGACCTGCGGCAGCGACTCCAGCGGCGGGTCTTCCGCTAGCTTGTTGAAACGCGCCACGATCTCATACTGGTCCACCTGGTCGATCTCCGGACCGAGCTGGCTGCGCAATTGGGTGTGGTCGATGGTGCCGGTGTACATACCCATCGCAGCGTAGCCCAGCAGCCCGACGCGGGCGGTGGAGAGCGCCTGCACGGCGGCGGCCGAGCGCGCCAGGCGCTGCGTGCAGAGGCACACAGCCGGGTCGCCAGGCATGCCGTAGGTGAACCAGAAGGTTGCGCCCATCTCTTCCAGTGTCTCGCGCAGCACGCCGGCGGCGGGCAGGGCGCCCAGGGTCAAGCCCACGCCGTCCTCGCTGTAAATTGTGTGGCTCCACAGCAGGATGGGGCGGTTAAAGAAAGGCTTCAACGTGGCGGTGAAGAGCGGCGCTTCGACCCAGCTCACCAGCAGGGCTACCAGCAAGTCGAAATCGGCTGTACGCAGGGAAGCCAGGGCTTTGGGAACATCCTCTGGGATGATGACGGGGGGCGTCGCGCTGACCTGCAAGCCGCACTCGGCAAGGAAGGCAAGCGAGCTATCGATCTGGCGCTGGATATCGGCAGGAGGATAATCCGGATAAGCGAAGGGCACCACCTGCAGGCGCGGCAGAGACTGGCTTTTCATAGGGGACCTCCGGGGTCAGTTGATAGACTTGTGAATTTCAGGATGGGAATCACGGGTGATTAATCCCTGGCTGGGCGGATTGCTTATTGACAAGGGAAAGTGTTAATTCTATAATCATTATACATTTCATTCGTAAACTTGACAACAATATTAAAACAAAAACAAGTACGAACAGGCGCCTGGGAAGCGCTTGCAAGTCTTGACGTGCTCAGTAGATGACAATCACGGCAGAATCCCGGCGATCGGACATCCTGGAAGCGCTCATGGAAGAACGCTACCTGAAAGTAGCGGAGCTGAGCCAGCGCTTCGGCGTCTCCCAAATGTCCATCCGGCGGGATGTCTGCCAGCTCGAAGGGCAGGGGCTGGTGCGGCGCGTGCACGGCGGGCTGGTCGCCACGCCGCTCAGCCGCCTGGGGCTTGAGATCCCTGCCGGTTTCATTAGCACAGCTTCAAGAAGACAATCTGATCAAGGAAGAGATCGCGCGAGCCGCAGCCAGCCTGGTCGCGCCAGGCGACCACCTCATTTTCGATAGCGGAGAACTTTCCTATCTGGCTGCTTGCGCCCTATCCGGTGATCTGCTGGTGCGGGGCGACCTGGCTGCCATCACCAATTCGATACCGGTGGCGCTCGAGCTGGCGCCCTGGCAGGGGGTAGAGACCATCCTGCTGGGCGGCAAGTACCAGGCGACCAGCACGATGAGCCTGGTTGGGATGGATGCGCAGCGCGGGCTGGATGGTCTGCACGCCGATAAGATGTTCCTGACGCCGGCGGGGATTGCCTTCCAAGAGGGCATCCAGGTCTGGCCGAGAGCAGGTGAGGGTGAGCTGGCGCAGCACATGGTGGCGACATGCTCGCAAGTCATCCTGATGGCGACCGGCAATGTGATCGGACCGGCGCTGCAGGGTAAAGGTCTGCAGCTCGGTGCAGGGCACATCCTGATAACGGGTGAAGATTGCCCACAGGAAGCCCTGGCTGCCCTCTCGGATGCCGATATGTATGTGATCCTGGTAAAACAAGCCTCAAGGAAGGAATTATGCCTGTAGGAGAGCACCTCGCCCGCGTGATGACCGCCCTGCATAGGGGACAGCCGGATCGCATCCCCTCCTTCGAGTGGGAGATCGACGAAAAGATCATCCAGGCGCTGACGCCTGGCGGTGATATCTACGATTTCATCGAGTGGGCAGACCTGGATGGGATTGCCATCTTTGCCGATAGCCGCAAGCGTTACCTCGACGAGGTGACCTACCTGGACGAGTGGGGGGTGACCCTGCGCAAGACGGAGGAGTACTACCCCATCCCCATCGATGAGCCGATCAAGGACCCTGCCGACCTGGCTACGCTAAAGCCGCCCGACCCGTGCTCCGAGTGGCATTTCAAATCTCTGGCGGAAGCGGTGGAGCGCTTCAAGGGCAAGCGGGCGATCATCTTCCGCGTGCAGGATGCCTTCTCGATCCCACGCTACCTGCGCGGCACGGAGAACATTTTGATGGATTTTGTGCTCAACCCCGGGCTGCTGCGCGACCTGGTGGAGATTGGCGTGGAGTACAACTCGCGGTTGGCGCGCTGCGCCGTAGATCTGGGGGCAGACGCCATCTTCACCTCGGACGATTACGCCGACAACCGCGGCCCGATGATGTCGCCGCGCCACTTCCGCGAATTCTTGCTGCCCGGATTGCAACAGGTGGTCAAGGCGGTGCATGCCGCCGGGGTGCCGATGATCAAACACACGGACGGCAACATCATGCCCATCCTGGACGACATCATCCAGGCGGGGGTGGATTGCATCGACCCCCTCGACCCGCTGGGTGGGATGAGCGTGCCGCTGGTGAAGGAGAAGTACGGCACGCGGGTGTGCCTGAAGGGCAATATCAACATCGGCGGGGCGCTCTCGCTCGGCACGCCGGACGAGGTGCGCCTCGAAACCCTGGCTTGCATCCAGGCGGGCAAGCCGGGCGGCGCATTCATCCTGTCGACATCGAACAGCATCATGTCCTGCATTTTGCCTGAAAACTATGCAGCCATGATCGAGACATTACGGCAGTATGGGAGTTATGAGGGATGATCGATTTTGAGCACAAGATCCAGCTTTTCACCAGCGCGGAGCGGGCGCAGATCCACGCCGCCTCGCTGGATATCCTTGCCGAGCCGGGCATGCGCATCGAGTCGCAAAGCCTGCGCCACGCGCTGCGCCTCGCCGGCGCGGCGGTGGATGACGAGCGCCGCCAGGTGCGCTTCCCCGCCAGCCTGGTGGAGGCGACCCTGGAGCAGATGAAAGCCAGCATTGCCGCCGGCAGGAAGCAGATCGTGCTGAACGGCGTGGTCGCATCGCTGACGCCGCGCTCGATGTGCCTCAAGTTCGGCGGGGCGTGCATCGAATACATGGACTGGAAGACCGGCGAGGTGCGCCTCCCCGCCCGCCAGGACCTGGTGGAGATGGTGCAGCTCGGCGAGGCGCTGCCGGAGGTGACCTTCGTCGGCAACCCGGTGGTGTACCTGAGCGAGGACGATGGCACGAAGATCGAACCGCGCATGCAGCGCGTCAAGACGGCGGCGCTGATCGCCCGCTACACCACCAAGGCAGGCTCGACGGAAGTATGGAACGCCGCCGAGCTGAAGTACCTCATGGAGCTGGGTGAGATCGTGCGCGGATCCCGGGCGGCTTACCTGGAGCGCCCGTGCTTCGTCACCGCCAAGGAAACGATCACCCCCTTGATCCTGGACGAGGCGGCTGGCGATGTGCTGCTGCTCCTGGCGCAGAACGACCTGCCGTGCGTCATCATCCCGATGCCCATCACGGGCACCTCCAGCCCGCTCAGCCTGGCGGCGAACGTCGCCCTGGGCAATGCCGAGATCATCGGCGCCTTCACCGCCATTCACGCCGCCTGCCCCGGCGCTAACCTGGTGGGCGGGGTGATCAGCGGCACGTTCAACATGCGCACCACCCAGGCGGTGTTTGCTTCGCCCGAATCCGTGCTGCAGGACCTGGGGCTGGCGGAGATCCACGAGCGCCTGTATGGCTTCGACTTCGGCGCCGGCGGCTATATCGACGCCAAGTACCCGGGGGCGCAGATCATGCTGGAGGTCTTCGCCCGCTTCTCGCTGCTGGCGCGCTCCGGGCGCTACAACGTGCCTGCCGGGCTGCTCAACAGCGGCAAGCGCTTCTCGCCGGTGCAAGCCATGCTGGATATCGAGGTCGAGCGCTGGATCGTGGAAGCCGGCAAGGGCATCCAGGTCTCGCCGGACAGCCTGCTGTTGGAACAGATCCGGCGGGTGGGCATCGGCGGGCACTCGCTGGCGGAGGATCACACGCTGGAGAACATGCGCAAGAACATCTGGTACCCACAGCTTATGGATCACACCAGCCCGGGTCTGGATCAGGAGCATGTTGGCGATATGGTCGCTGCGGCGGGTCGGCGGGTTGAGAAGGCGCTTTCACAGAGCGGGTTGTACGAAGCCGATTCTGCGAAGATCAAAGCCATCGACGCGGTGGTGCGCGCCGCGGAGAAGGAGCTGTAGAGAGGAGGTATTCTATGAAAGATTGCCGCATCTCTGACCGCTGGACGCTCAACGGTCTGCAAACGATCGTCATGGAGAACGAGCTGCTGCGCAGCAGCGTGCTGGTGGACCTGGGAGCGCGCATCCACGAGTTCATTTACAAGCCGCTCGACCGGGATTTCTTCTGGCATAACCCGCGCATCGAGCCGCGCCCGCCGGTATTCCAGGCGGATATCGACGCCTGGCTGTCGGGCGGCATGGATGAAGCCATCCCCACCGGTCACCCATCTACCTATAAGAACGAGCAGTACCCGTACATTGGCGAGGTGTGGTCCTTGCGCTGGGATTACGACATCTTGCAGCGCGGTCCGCAAGAGGTGGAGGTGCACCTTTGGCGCTACACACCCATCTCGCCGCTGCGCGTCGACCGCTGGATGCTGCTGCGCCGCGACGAGCCGCTGCTGCACATGCGCCATCGCGTGACGAACCTCTCCAGCGAAACTTTCGACTTCCTGTGGGGTTTACATCCTTGCTGGGATGTGCGCGAGACGACGCGCTTCGACATCCCCGCAGGCGAGATGCTGATCGAAAATTCAGCTCCCAACGATCGCCTTGGCGCCAAAGGCACGCGCTACCCGTGGCCCTTCGCAACGGAAGCCGCCACGGGTCGCCCCGTAGATGTGCGCCGGATGCCCCCCGCAAACGCCGGCACGGGAGAGTTCCAATTCGCCACCCAGCTCAACGCCGGCTGGCTGGCAGTGACCGATACCAGCATCAAGGCAGGCGCAGGGCTGGTTTTCCCCCATGAGATCTTCAAAGCTGCCTGGCTGTGGACCTGCGCCGGCAACTGGCGCGGCTATTACGTCGGCGCGCTGGAAGCCTGGACGGGCTACCCGCAGAAGCTGCATGACGCCGTGGATCACGGCGTGTTTTATTCGCTGCCCGGCAACCAGGTGGTGGAGTGTGAGACCGCCCTGCTGGCTTATCAAGGCGTCGGGAGTGTTAGCTATCTCGGCTTGGATGGGACCGTAAAAGAATAATCTACATGGAGGCATAAAGATGAAACCCAAAGTCGTAATGGTGCCATTTGGCGATCGCTTTTACCCGCAGGACCTGCTGGATTCGCTGATCGAGCGCAGCGTAGACATGCTCGCCGGGCTGGATTTCGACCTGGTGGTAACGCAGAAGGTCAACAGCATCCCAGACGCCCAGGCGGTCGCCCGGCAGCTCGAGGAGACGCCCAGCGACCTGATCCTCGGCTTCATCTCCTGCTGGATGGAGCCGGTCAATTTCATCACTGCATTGAAGAACATGTTTCACAAGCCGGTCATGCTGTGGAGCCTGGTGATGTTTCCCGCCGAAGAGGGCAGCGATGAGATGATCACCACCGGCGCTTTCGTGGCGGCAGCCGTGTTGCGCGAGACGATGGATGAGATGGGCGTGCAGCACAAGTTCACCTGGGGCATGCCGGAGAAGAAGGAAGTGCAGAAGGAGATCGCCGACTACGCCCGCGTTGCCATGGCGAAACGCCGCCTCTCGGAGACGCGCATCGGGCTGTTCGGCTACCCGGCGCTGGGCATCTACACCGCCACCGCCGACCACGTCTCCCTGTGCCAGAAGATCGGTCCCGAGATCCACCACATGGACCAGTGGCTGATCATCAAGGGCATGGAAGAGGTGAGCGAGGCGGAAGCCGCGGAATTTGCCGACGATGTGCGCCGCCACTGCCGCATCGCCCCGGATGTGACCCAGGAGCTGCTGCTCAAGGGTGGGCGCATGGCGGCGACGCTGCGCAAGCTGGGGCGGGAGAACCAGTGCGACGCGCTGAATGTCAAGTGCCACTACGAGCTGTCCGAGATGTTCCAATTCACTGCCTGCGTGCCGCTCTCCTTCCTGAGCCGCGAGTTCGTGTGTAGCTGCGAAGGCGACCTGATGGCATCCGCCACACAGCTCATGCTGCACTACCTGACCGATAACCAGACCGTTTACGGCGACATCCACGAGGTCTTCAGCGACCGGCTGACCTTCTCCTGCTGCGGGTTGAACCCCATCGGCATGTGCGACCCGTCGCGCTGCCTGATCTCGCGCTACAACGCCGATTTCCAGGGCATCAGCAACTCCAGCCCCTACGTGTCCGGGCAGCGCGTCACCGTGGCGCGCCTGGCGGCGAAGGGCGATGACTACAAGATGCACATCACCAGCGGTGTGACCACCGATACCTTCAACTGGCACGAAGTTAACTGCCCGCCGCCGCCGGCTACGGACGTGATCCTGGACGACGATGCGATGTGGTTTGCAAAGAACATCGCTTCCAACCACTACGGCATGGTGTACGGCGACGTGCGCAGCCAGCTCATCGACCTGTGCGAGATGCTGGGCGTGCGCGTGGTGACATATCCGGGTAAAGGATAGGAGATCTGCTGCATGGGCGATGAACTATTCCTCGGGTTGGATATCGGCATCTCTACGGTCAAGGTAGCCCTGTTCACCGGGCAGGGCGAGCTGGTGGCGCTGGAATCCGACGAGTACATGGTGATGCCGGAAGGCGAAGTGGTGGAGGCTGACCCGGAGATCTACTGGGCGCCCATGGCACGTTCCATCCGCAAGCTGCTGCAAAATTGGGGCGGCGATCCGCAGCGCATCGCCGCGGTTTCCATCTCCAGCCACGGGGAGACGATCTTCCCCATGCGGGCGGATGGCAAGCCGGTGCGCAAAGCCATCAACTGGATGGACAACCGCTCGCAGCTCGAATCGGACGAGCTGCTGGAGAGCCTGGGTAGCCAGAAGGTGCTGGAGATCACCGGGCAGCCGGAGGTGGGTCCCATCTGGCCCGTGACCAAATACCGCTGGATGAGCAAGCACGAGCCGGAGCTGGTAAAAGAGACCGCCAGCTTCCTGCTGCCGGAGGATTACATCCTCTTCCGCCTGAGCGGGCAGTTTGCCGGCGAATACACGCTGTGGTCTTCATCGCTGGTCTTCGACATCCGCCAGAAGCGCCTGTCGGACGAGCTGCTGGCGTTCGCCGGCATCTCGCCGGCGCAGATCCCCGCCATTTACCCGGCGGGCACGGCTTTTGGCAATATTTCAGCAGCTTGTGCGGCTGAAACCGGTCTGAGCGTGAAAACCCGCGTGGTGACCGGCGCCCTGGACCAGGTGTGCGCCGCCATCGGCGCCGGCAACGTGGCGCCGGGGATGATCACCGAGAGCACCGGGTCGGTGCTGGCGCTGGTGGCTTCGATCCGCGAGCCGATCTTCGATAACGTGACCCGCCTGCCCTGCCACATCCACGCCGTGCCGGACACGTACTGCATGCTGCCCTGGAACCCGACGGGCGGCATGACCTTGAAGTGGTTCAAGGACACTTTTGCGCCCGACCTGACCCGCCAGGCGCAGGAGGAAGGCAAGGATGTTTACGACCTGCTGAGCATCCCGGCAGAGGGCGTCAAGCCGGGCAGCGATGGGCTGATCATGCTGCCGCACCTGGAAGGCGCCTTCTTCCCGGAGTTCGATACACAGGTGCGGGCAGTGTTCTTCGGCTTCACTCTCAGCCACACGCGGGCGCACTTTACCCGGGCGATCATGGAAGCCATCGCCTACATGCTGCGCCGCGACCTGGAAGGGCTGCAAAAGCTGGGCGTGGGGTCCAGCGAGCTGCGCGTGCTGGGCGGCGGAGCGAAGAGCCGCCTGTGGTCGCAGATCAAGGCGGACGTGTGCAATACACCGGTGATTATGCCCAGCCATCGCGAGGCGGCTGTGATGGGCGCCGCCATGCTGGCAGCCGTGGGCGTGGGCTATTACCCGGATATCCCCTCGGCAGCCAGGGTGATGGCTCGCCCGGGCACGCGCCTGGAGCCGGACCCCGCCAACCGCCGCCTGTACGACGCGACGTTTGACCTGTATGTCTCGATCTACGATGCGCTCAAGCCGCTCTTCCCCAGGCGCAGCGAAATCCTAAAAATGTAAAGGTGAGAAATCCGTTGTGACCGACCCATCCAAGCCGTTAGCAGAAATACACGATGAAGCCCTGCGGGTAGCCGAGGCGCTGGATCAAACCCACGCCCCGCTGCGCCTGCTCGGCGGGGCAGCCATCTGGCTGCGCTGCCCGAGCGCCGAGCACCCCCTGCTGCGCCGCAACTACGCCGACCTGGATTTCATCTGCCTGCGCTCTGCTGGACCGGATACCAAGCGCTTCCTCGTCGGGCTGGGCTACGAGGCGGATAAGTATTTCAATTCCCTGCACGGGCGCAGCCGCTTGCTGTTCCACGACCCGCTAAACCAGCGCCAGGTGGACGTCCTGTTCGACGAGATGCTGATGTGCCACCGGCTGGACTTCCGCAAGCGCATCAGCGTCGACCCGCGCACGCTGTCCCTGGCAGACCTGCTGCTCACCAAGTTGCAGATCGTCGAGACCAACCCCAAGGACATGTCCGACATGGCGACGATCCTCTTCGACCATGCCATCGGCGAACGGGACGGCGACGATATCAACGCGGCTTATATCGCCGGTCTGACTGCCAACGATTGGGGGCTGTACCGCACCATCCAGCTCAACCTGGAGGCTGTGCGCCAGCATGCCGGTTCCCTGCCGCAGGTGGGTCCGTTTGCAATCAATGACCAGGTTGAGGCGCTGTGGGCGATGATCGAAGCGGCGCCGAAATCATTGAAGTGGAAGATGCGCGCCCAGGTGGGCGACCGGGTGAAATGGTACGAATTACCGGAAGAGGTACGCAGGAGCTGAGAAAGGGACGCATCATGATCTTTAAGAAACAAAACGTTACCCGTTTATTTTTCGCTACAGATATTCACGGATCGGAGCGTTTGTTCCGTAAGTTTATCAACGGCGCCAAGGTCTATGGCGTCCAGGTGCTCGTGCTGGGCGGCGATATCACCGGTAAGGCGCTGGTGCCGTGCATACACCAGGGCGGAAAATACACCTGCCAGTTAATGGGCAGGGAGTACAGCGCCAGCACCCAGGCGGAACTGGACGAGGTGTTCCGGCTGATCAACTACAACGGTTTTTACCCGCGCGTGATGGAGCCGGATGAGGTGATGCGCATGCAAAGCGATCACGCCTACCATGAAGAGGTTTTCCAGGATACGCTGCTTTCCTCGGTGAGGAGCTGGCTGGATGTGGCGCAGGAGAAGCTCAAGGGTACCCGATTGCCCTGTACATGATGCCCGGCAATGACGACCCGCCGCAAGTGGTCCAGCTCATCAACGAATCGCAGGTAGCGGTCTGCGCGGAAGGGCGCTGCGTGCAGCTCGACGAGACGCACGAGATGATCTCCATGGGCTATTCCAACCCCACGCCCTGGCACACCGAGCGCGAGCTTCCCGAGGAAGAGCTATTGGAGAAGCTGGAGGCGATGGCGCCGCTGGTCAAAGCGCCGCAGAACCTGGTGGTCAACTTCCACGCCCCACCCTACGATAGCCGCCTGGACACCGCACCAGAGCTCAAGGGAGATTTTCAGATCAACACCCAGATGGGGCAGCCGGTTCTGGTGCCGGTGGGCAGCAAATCGGTGCGGGCTTATATCGAGAAACACCAGCCCTTGTTAGGGCTGCACGGGCACGTTCATGAATCCGATGGCATGGCCCGCATTGGCCGTACGTTGTGCATCAATCCTGGCAGCGCATACACGGACGGGATGCTGTGCGGAGCAATCGTTGGACTCAAGAAGGACGGATTGGATACTTACCAGATGGTGCGCGGATAGGGAGATGCCTGCCGGGGGGAAGGAGGTCGCTTGCCGGAAAAATACTTGACTTCGTATCAGCACTGTAACTGCACGCAGTAAAGAATTCTGAATTCGATGGAGTAGGTCAATCAAGAGGAGATTTGCAATGGCTACTACGTCAACTGATCAACCTCCCAGCGCACCCGGCGGGCTTTACCTACGCAAAGCCACCGGTCTGGTGCGCGAGATCACGATGAGCAATATCATCGTGTACAACATGCTGCCGGCGGTCCCTGGCTTGATCCTGGCGTTCTCGCTGTTCTGGATTCTGGGCGCCTTCCCCGGCGTAAATATGATCCTGGGCATGGTGATCGCGTTCGTGCTGGGGGCGTTCATCGCCACGGCTTTCGGTCTGCTGGCGGTGGCGATGCCGCGCACGGGCGGCGATTACATCCTGGTCAGCCGCACCCTGCACCCTGCGCTGGGCATGGTTAGCAGCATCAGCCTGATGTTCTCCGGCTTCCTGTCTATCGGCTACTGGGGCTGGGCGTGGACTGTCTTCGGCCTGGTGCCAGCCTTTATGGTGGTCGGCTCGATCACCGGCAACGCCACGTTGCTGGCGATCGGAACAGCCCTGGGTGGCAAGGGCGCAATGCTGATCGTCGGTCTGATCGCCATCGGCATCTGCGTGGCGATGCTCTCGGTGGGCATGCGCACAACCATGAAAGTGCAGATGGTGTTGTGGTGGGTCGCCTTCGGCGGTCTGGCGCTGATGGCGATCATCCTGCTCTTCAACAGCCAGGCAAGCTTTGTCCAAGCATTTAACGCTTACGCCCAGCCATATACGGGGGCGGCAAACTCATACCAGTACATGATTGATCAAGCGGCTGCCGCCGGCATGTCCTGGCCCGGGACTTATTCGCTGGGTCCCACCCTGGCTGCCGTCGGCGCTTTGCTGACTTTCGGCATGTGGTCCTGGTGGTCGGTACATATGTCCGGCGAGATCAAGGGCGGCGCCACCCGCAAGCAGTGGTACGCTATCCTGTGGGCAACCGTGATCCAGTACACGATCTTCATCGTCATGACCCTGCTGCTCTACAAGACGGTCGGACAGCAGTTCATTGCTTCTTTGAACTACCTGAGCGCTGCTAATCCTGCCGCGTACGCCCTGCCGTCGCCGCCCTACCTGGTGCTTTTGACCAGCGTTATGCCGAGCGGCTTTATACTGCCGTTCCTCATCTCTTTCTCGTTCATTTGTTGGCTGCCGCTGGTGCACTATATCCAGTTCGTCCAGCCGATCCGCGCCTTCTTTGCTATGGCGTTCGACCGCGTTGCCCCGGCAAAGCTGGCGGATGTGAACGAGCGCACCCATGCCCCGATCACGGGCTTGGTTGTCTGCACGGTCATCGGCATCGTATGCCTGATCTGGGCTATCTTCTCGCCCAGCTTCATGACCGTGATCGTCATTGCCGGTCTGTTCGGCATCCCGCCCATCACGCTGGTTGGTATCTCAGCCATCGTGTTCCCATACCGTCTCAAGGATCTGTACAAGACTTCCGCCGCCAAGCTGGAGGTGTTGGGCATCCCGCTCTTGGTGATTGCCGGTGTTGTCTCGGTGCTGGCTGAGGTTCTCTACGGCTATATCGCGTACAAATACTTGCTGCCTCAATCCCAGTGGGTAAACGCCACCATCATCACAGTGGGTGTCATCGTCATTTCCGCGGTGCTGTATTTTGTGGCTTACGCGGTGCGCAAGCGTGAAGGGATCGACCTGGGCTTGGTCTTCAAAGAGCTGCCGCCCGAATAGACCTTTCCTTATTCCATGACTGGAGGATCCCTTGCGGGAATATTTACCCCACAAGGGACCCTCCCCCGAGGGTGATGTATGGGCACCCTGGCAGACCGCAGGCGGACGGAAATACTGGCGCTGCTGGACAGCCAGCGCAGCCTGAGCCTGGGCGAGCTGAGCGTACAGCTCGGCGTGCCCGAAGCGACGCTGCGCAAAGACCTGCCGCTGCTGGCTGAGCTGGGGCTGCTCAAACTGCTGAGCGACGGGGCGGCAGCCATCCCACACTACCGCATCTCCCGCGAGCGCCAGGAGCGCATGCAGCTGAACCGGGAGAAGAAGGAGCGCATCGGGGAGGCGGCTGCCGGCTTGATCCACCCCGGCGAGAGTGTCATCCTGGATGCCGGCACCACCCCGCTGCAGGTAGCCAGCCACATTTGTTCCGACCTGCGCCTTGCGGGTGGGCTGACCATGGTTACATCCTCTTTAAGAATTTTCCGTGAGATCGGCGCCTGCCCCGGCATCCGCACGCACCTGCTAGGGGGCATCTACCTGCCCGAATACGAATCGCTGGCAGGTCCGCAGACTGTGGAGACTCTGAAAGGCATCCGCGCCGATAAAGTCTTCCTCGGGTCGGATGGTATCACGCTCTCGAACGGCGTCACCACCTCCGACATCCTGGAAGCGGACGTGGACCGTTACATCATCCAGGCTTCCCGGCAGGTGATCGTCGTCGCCGATTCGAGCAAGATCGGCGTGATCGGGCTGGTGACCCTGCTGCAGATCGAGCAGGTGGACACCCTGGTCACCGACCGGGACGCCTCGCCCGAGTTCGTCGACCTGGTTGAGAGCCTGGGTGTGCAAGTGATCCTGGCTTGAACAGACGAATAAACCGAAAAACAGGGCGCAGGGTGGGCTGCGCTTACGCTGCGCCCTGTCTTTCGGATTTATTCCAATATATTGCTCTGAAAGGAAAATGATATGCCAACAACCGGAGAAAAAATCAGATTGAGCCGCCTGTTCTCAGGCGGGCAGAACGCCGTCGTCGTCGCCATTGACCACGGTCTGTACTTTGGACCGCTGCCGGGGATGATCAACCTGCCGCAGGTGGTCAAATCACTGGGCGGGGCGGACGCCGTGCTGATGGCGCCTGGGGCTGCGGCGCACTGCTCCAGCATCTTCGAGCAGCGCGGCGCGCCGCCGCTGGTGCTGCGCCTGAATTTTGCATCGAATTATCTCTCGCCCTGGAAATACACACACTCGCACAGCGTGCCCATGCTCTCGGTGGCCGAGGCCGTAGCGCAGGGAGCGGATATCGTTCTGGCGAGCATGACGTTACAGAATCCGGACGAGAAAGAAGACGCTAAAAATGTGGAGCTATTGGCGCATTTCATCAACGAAAAGCGCCTGCTGGGCATCCCGTTGATCGGCGAGGTTTTCCCCACCGGTGGTGATGACGCTAATCCTGCCGACCTGCACGAGCAGGTGCTCACCGGCTGCCGCATGATGGCGGAGCTGGGCGCCGATGCGGTCAAGACCTTCTACACCGGCGAGAAGTTCGAAGAAGTGACCGCCGGCACGCCGATCCCCATCCTGGCGCTGGGCGCCAAGAAGACCCCGCTGGAGAGGGACGCCCTGCGCCTGGCGGCGACGGCGGTGCGCGCCGGGCGCGCGGCGTGGTCTTCGGCAGGAACGTGGTCCAGGCGAAGGAGCCGGAGCGCTTCCTGGAAGCGCTCAAGGAAGTGGTCAAGGTCCACGCCGACCCGGATAAGACGGCAGCCAAGTTCGGATTACAATGAGAATAACCCTGGAGGGTATCTGCATGCTTGAAAATATTCGTGTAGCTTTTTCGCCTTTTGGTTTTTACGGTTATCCCATTGAAGTGGTCTCCCGGCTGGGGCACGAAGCCGCCGAAGCGCTGCGCGGCATGGGCATCCAGGTCACCGAGACCGACCCGATGACCGGCTTCGATGACGTGCCGCGCGGCTTGCAACAGCTCGCCGGCAAGGAGTACGACGCCATCATCGCCTGCGTGGTAGCCTGGACGGAGACGCCGGTGATCACCGGCATCCTGCGCGATTACCTGCACCTGCCCATCTTGCTCTGGGGCAGGGGCGGCTACACGGTGAACGGGCGCCTGGTATCGCCCGCCGCCCAGGCAGGCACATCCGCCGTGCTGGACACGCTCAAGTTCCTCGGGGCGAAGTTCAAGTACATCTACGATTACCCCGACAGCCCAATGAGCCTGGATAAAGTAGCCGATTTCTGCACGGCGGCAAAAGCGGTGAGCACACTGGCGCACGCCCGCATCGGCATGATGGGCTATGCGGATATGGGTCTCTACTCGCTCATGTTCGACGGCTTGCAGGTGCGCAAAAAGCTGGGCGTGGAGGTGGAGAGCTACGATATGCTCGAGATCGAGCAGGCGATGCAGGCGCTGCCCGCGGAAACCGTGCAGGCGCAGATCGCCGAGTGGAAGCAGGATTGGGTCTTCGAGCAACCGGTATTGCCGCCCATCCTGGAGCGGGTGGCGCGCCTGACGCTGGCGCTCAACGCCAAGATCGAGGCGAGGGGTTACCTGGCTTGCTCCACCAAGTGCGTTTATGGGGTGACCAAGTACATGGGCTGCACGGCTTGCATGGCGCAGTCCATGCTGGGCGATAAAGCGCACTTCGTGTGCGAAAACGACGTGCCCGGCATGATCACGCAGACCATGCTGGGGCTGCTCACGGGGCAGTCCACCACCTTCCTGGAAATGTACGAGTATTACCCGGACCGCATGTTGGCCGGCGTTTGCGGCTTTACGCCCACTTCCTTTGTCGATGGCGGCAAGGTGAGCGTGCGCGGCCACACCTGGGGCGGCTCGTCCGGCGGCATCGTCAACACCGCCCAAATGAAGACCGGCAGGGTGACCCTGGCGCGCATCTCGCTGCATGGGGAGCGCTACCGCATGCACGTCCTCACCGGCGAGGGCGTGAAGCCGCGCGATTGGGAAGAGCTGGGCTGGGCGCCGCCTGCGCCTTACTTCCCCTCGCTGGAGGTCATCCCGGATGGCGGCATGGAAGAATTCGCTCACAAGGCGCTGGCGCAGCACTATGCGGTGGTCTACGGCGACCACCGCCAGCGGCTGGTGGATCTGTGTGATTTGCTGGATATCGATGTGATTTAGTCAACCTCGGTTTGGTTCCACAATCGCGAGGGTGAAAATTTGAAGACTGCGTGCGGCGGAGCCGGACGCAGTCTTCAAATTTTCGTAACTACTCAGTCCCCTATGCAGCAAAAAAGGTGGAACGTAAGGCTTACCAACCACTGCCTTGTAAAGCACATCCAATACGGGCTGACCATTTTTTACGAGCCGTGGAGATGTAACTGCGAATATGGCAGAAAACCTTTCCCCCTCCTCAGTCTGAAAACCACCTGACACCTTTTGCTCCACCTTTGAGACTGCCAGCAAAAAGTGGTCGAAAAACGAGGTGGCAGCAATTCGGCTGCAACCGCTTGTTAAGTATGATTTATGGCTATAAGACCCACAAACGGGATAATATAATGTGGTTAAGCCTGCGATGTCCCGCAGTATGGGCAAAAAGCACAATTAATTGGGATTGGTTTACTGCAAGAGATACAGCTTTTTTCGGTAGCCGTTGGTTGCCCACAAACCGGACAATATTTATACTCAGATGGAACTTCATCACCACATTTTGAGCAAGTTATGGTTGACTTTCCCAAAACAGCAGGTTTGCTTTCATCATCTTTCTTACGAGTAAAGACCTTACCAAACGAACCTTTAACTTTCACACCTGCTCCCGCGGCTGTACCTTTGACACTATCGGCCGCTTGCCCAGCTGCACCTACGGCCTTAACGGCTACCCCTCCGGCGATGCCAGCTGTTTTTTCAAACACGTTCTTCTGAATGATGATTTGATAATCTTGAGTTCGTCGCTCAATTTCAGCCATATCCAAAGATACTTGCAAACACTCGGCGATGCCCTCTAAAAATGCACGCTCCTTGTCGGCCAGTTCGCCATCATAGATCGCCATCAAGATCAATGTTTCCATTAAACCGTGCTTTACTTCCACATCCTCAATATCAGCAATAGCGGGAAGAATATTATCCTCACTGGCGATCATCTTTTGAAATTCTGCTTGAGAATGTTCATCAAAGGACATCCGTGATAGCATCGCCTTGTAAAATTCTTTTTCTTTTGAGGAGAACTGACCATCTGCTTGGGCCACATACATCACTGCGGCTGGAAATGCTAAATCGTAGGTATTTTGACGTGATACCAAAACCCGTAACTCATCCGTAACTTTACCTCTATTTTTTAGATGCGCTTTGGCAATTCTACCGACTGATTTGGTCGTGACATAATTGTAACTGCTGCCTACAGCTGCCGAAGCCAGAGGAACGGCATATTTCAGAATGGTTTTCTGTAAAATCCTGATACCCAATCGACGGGCAAAATCCTGGACAGCTTTAAGTGTGCCCTTACTGATGTATTGTTTGACTGCACCTTTTGCACCAGCTCCCGCTGCCACCTGAAGCCCCCTGCCCAGCATTGCTGTAGGCGTCACTCCTAATGCATACCCAAAAATCATCATCACATCTTCGGGGTCTTCTGGATCAAGTTGGAGATCATAAACAACGGAAAGATCGAGAACAAGGCGCATTTGAATTTGAGCCAGATAAAGCATCTCGGCTCCAATTGCACCGACGAAGATTGCTGCTGTCATTCCCGCAGAAGCTAATGCACTAATTTGATTTGCAGAAGCTACAACCCCGGTAACGGCTCCGGCAATGGTCGCATATCTAACCGTAACGGAGGTCAAGATCTCAGCAATTTCATCCGGAGGTAATCCAGGATACTTTTTTTGAAAATATGCCGCTGTAGCATTACGATCATATGCTCGAATAACTTTTTGTAATAATTGAGTGAACCATTCTCCGCTTTTGACGTCTTCAATATTAAACGATTTGGCGAGTTGTTTGGCTTGATCAAGCTCGGAAGCGACTTGGGTTTTGAGAGCCTCATCTTCTGGAATGGTGGTTTCTGATGTTGACATAATTACCTCGTGTGCCTTTTTAAATCATTTATTAGGTGCCTGATATTGAAGGTAAATTCGATCTATATGCGGCTAACAATTTATTATATTGTATTTTTAATGAATCCTGTAATTAGCTTTGCCAAATAATGTGATTTTCTTCACCCAATCTGTTGTCGCCCTCCATGAAAAAGATATTTGCGTGACCAACACTATTATTTACTTTGGTCTTAATGTCCGAATTACGTCCGAACAATTCGGACTCCTACATCCTGCATCAAGCTCTTACTGCGACCGATTGAACGCTTACGATCTTCTTTAGATTTTTATCTTTTCTCTGTTAGAAGGCTGAGTAGTTACAAATTTTCTATACAACAGACCAGCTGCCACTGCGGGCGCTGGCGAAGAGGGCGTCGATGGCAGCCATGTTAGCGATGGCGTCCTCAAGCGGCGTTGGCACGGGGGTATTGTCCAGGATGGCTTTGGAGAACAGGTCGCCCTGGATCGTGTACTGGTCGCAAACCCCCAGCTCGTGAGTCTGTTTCCCGTTGGCGGTGTAAACGTTGAGATAAGTGGGGCGGTCGATGGGGGGGTTGAAGGGGAGCTCGATCTCCAGCCTGCCGTCTGTGCCCAGGATATTCACCTGCTGGAAGTCGGATAGCTGCGTGGCGCAGGTAAACGTGGCGATGCCCTGTGCGAACTCCATGATGCCGCTGGCAATGCGGTCGGTCTTGAAGCGCGGGTCGAGATCCAGGATAGCGAAAGCGCGAGACGGCTCGCCGGCGAAGACCAGGCGCGAGAGGGATACGGCGTAGCAGCCCACATCCAGCAAGCCGCCGCCGCCGATGTCGGCCATGTTGCGCACGTTAGCAGGATCATCCAGGTAATAGTTGAAGAAAGCGTGGACGGCGCGCACCTGCCCCAACTCCCCGCTCTGGACGATCTGCTGCGCCAGCTTCCACTGCGGGTGGTGGCGGTACATGAATGCCTCCATCACCTTCAGCTCAGGATGCCGTTTTGCCGCATCCAGCAAGCGGCGCGCGTCCGCCACGTCCAGCCCGAGCGGTTTCTCGCACAGCACATGCTTGCCGGCTTCCAGCGCCTTGAGCGACCAGGGCACATGCAGGTGGTTGGGCAGCGGGTTGTAGATCGCTTCGATGGCAGGGTCAGCCAGCAGCTCCTCATAGGATCCGTAGGCTTTGGAGATGCCGAGCTGCTGCGCGGCAGCCTGCGCCTTTTCCAGGCTGCGCGAGGCAATGGCGGTCACCTGGCTGTATTGCCCTTTCTGCATGGCGGGCAGGACTTCGCTCAAAGCGATATTGGCGGTGCTGATCACGCCCCAATTGATTTTTCTCATAGGTCACCTCGGAATAATCTCGCGATCCTGCATCCACCTGAAAGTTTATTCCTCGGGGGTTGCATGGATCTCCTGTACCAGTATGATGGGAAACGGCAATTTTTCAGATTCGAGAACGGCTGCTAAATTATTGGCAGATTGTTGGGAAAAATCTCCAGTGATTACTACTGACCCATCTGATATTGGGGCGTTAATTACCGGTTCTGAGATAATCACTTTATCCAGGACAATTGCAAGAATGGATCCAATATTTGCTCGGGTATGTTCTTCCAGGATACTTGCAGCCTCTGGCTTAAGTGTGAATGCAATCTCGTAACCGCCGTTTTCCGTTTTCAAGACATTTGCACTCTGAAAATCTTCGTTTATTAGGATCGTATGCCATGCATCTCCCTGCGCCTGAGGTAGATAACCAATTTCTTGGTCGGTCTTGATGACGCTACTCAATGGCAGCCTATTTTTCCCCAGGTCTACTAATTCGAGAAATCCGATTGAGCTAAGGCGATCAAGCAAAGCCTGCCTGTCAATATGTTTTGGAATTTTGCCAACGATTTGTCCCTTGTTATTCACGGAAAAATTTACACCGGAAAACCCTGCGTCGGAAGCCCGATTGGTAAGAATGGTTGCGGTTTTCATAAGTAGCGCAGCGTCTGGAGCTGTCACTCTGGAAGTATCGGGCTCATAGATGATTCTTTCAGTATTTATTCGCTGATCAAGCAAGCGAATATACCTGCTTCCTAAGGTCACGAGTGCACTAACCGCTAGTAGGCAAATCATGCCCGCCAGGAATGCCAGGCAGGGGAATGAGCCAGGCAGGCTTTCTTCTGGCGTCTCTACTTCCTGTTTGACTCTGCACCGCGCCCTGTGTATTGGCGAGCCGCAGATTTTCGTTCGGCTTCTTTATACTCGGGATCGAGCCTCAGGGCTTCTTGATAATCGTTAATTGCTTCGTTTATTTGACCCAATTCTTCCAAAAGAAGCCCACGCAGGTTATGCGCTTCTGCAGAATTGGGTTCATATTGAATGGCTTGATCGATATTTTTCAGGGCGTTCTTGATATTGCCTTGATCAATATCTTTCTGCGTCCGGTCTAAATAGAATTGGAACAACTCCAGGCGCTTCGTGTTATCAAGGGGAGCATCTAGATCAGTGCCGCAATGGGGGCATATGCTATCTGCTTCGCTGATCTTGTTTCCACAATCTGGACATCGTAATGGAAAGAGATATCTGCTCATCTGGTGCTCACCATAAGCCGGCGATATTCTAATCCAACCAGTCCATTTGTTTTGTCACGGCTGTGCTCATAGCCGTTACCAGGGAAATTTGCGTGTCCGATAGGTGTCTCCGGACTTCGAATTATAATTTTATCATTTCATACGTGGTTGAGTACCCTGGCTGCCGCATCAATGATGGCTTTCTCAAGAAAGGGAATTACTTGCAATCAGCAAGGCGAAAGCTTCCTGAAGATGTCCGGCAAACCACCTTCGGGCATGAGCGGCATTCGTGAAACCGGCCATCTTGAGCAAGCCCAGAACCAGATTATGTACGATCGCAAGAATCCGTCCTGCCGCACCTTTGGTCATGCGAGTCGCATCTTCATGGAAAGTGACATCCCGCCGATAATGCAAGCCTGTTTCGATCAACGAATGTTTTCGTCTCACCGCAAGCACTTTTTCAGGCGAAGCTTTCTCCCTGGTGAGGCTGGTAATGCCGAACTCCACTTCACAACTGGTTTTGTAGACCTTCCCTGGCGTATCCAGGTGAACTTGCGCTCCAGGCGATACACTTGTCCTATCCCAGGCCAACCGAGATAGTCATTGAGCATGGCGCTCGTTTGGAGGGTGCGTTTTTCGATCCGTCCGTGTCCGCAGTTGACCTTTTCGGTGCCTTGAAAGTCGGTTGCGATCTTACCAAATCCAGGTTTGGGCTGGTCGGGGGCAAACAGGCGCTGAATATCTTCATACAGGCGTTCCTGGTTCTCCTTGACCGGCCACAGATAGTCGCCGCCTCGCTCAACAATGTGCGCCGAAATGGCTCGCTGCGTATGCATGGCATCGCCCGTGACGATTTTTCCCGCTATCGACACGTGCCCCAATGCTTTCGGCGCTGCAACAATCTCGTTTTCCTTGATATCTACCACCTCCTGAGCTATCACGTGTTGGCTTTGTCCATCGTACACGCTCAAAACATGGTCGCCGCGTTCTTGATCAGCAACCCGTGTACCCCGCAACGTTTTGCCATCCATTGCCAGTGTTTCTCCGGTTTCATCAGCTTGCGGTTGGTGATACTCCTGCATCAGTTGCTCAAATTCGGCTTCGCTAATAATATCCTGGAACATCCGCCGGTAGGTGTTATGATGCGGCATCCAGCTACGGCGCAACTTCAACAACTTGGCCAATTCTTCCGCATGATTCTTGGCCCAATCGGCAATCGCTACGGGTGTGTCCTGGTTGCACAGCTTTGCCAGAAAGATCAACACCATCAATGTCACCAGACTGTAACGTTTCCCTTTAGCCTTGCGCGGATCGCTAATCCGCTGAAAACGGTCATACAAGCTGCCAAGCGAATATACAATCCCTGTCTCACTGATCTCTTGCCAAAACTCAAGCGTGCTATACTCCATAAGATCCTCTCGGTGATTCGGCTGTTTAGACGCAACCAATTTTACCGAAGAGGATCATTTTGTCTACCTGTCAAGGTTTCTTGAGAAAGCCATTCCGCATCAATGCCAGCCCTCAAAACCGCTACTCACTGCATAAGATCGAAACGACCGTCTCATAGGCATAACCGGCGGGAGCATCCGGCTTCTTCTCGAGCTGGGCGCAGATGAAATCCTGGACGGTGAGGTCAGCCTTGAGCGCCTCAGCAAGCTGGCGGGCTTTCTCAACCTGACCGGCGCTGGCGTAGCCTTCCAGGAAGGGCATCCATTCCGATACATCGGATGGCGCCAGCCCTTTTTGCTCCGCCTCAGCGCCCAGCCTGGCAATGCCTGCCCAATCGCCGACCTGGCGGGCGAACCCCGCTTTTTGGTAATAGTAGCACCAGGTGTGCTGCGGCTCGCTGCCGAAGATCGCCTGTGGCGGGGTGGTAAAAGGTACGTCCGTCTTGATCAGGTCCGTCCTGGAGTATGGCGCGAACGCCTGCACCAGCGGGTCTTCGGAGCTGGAAAGTTCGTATTGCTGCCTGTCGATCACGTGCAGGCAGGCGGCGCTATCCGGCATGCTCAGCACCAGCGGGCGGGCAAAATTGCGGTTGATCCAGATCTCGCGGTGCGTCTTGGGCTTGCGGATGCCGCCTCGCAGATAGGGCAAGAAGGAGCGGTCCAGGATCTCCCCACTGAGGGTGGGGAACTCGGAATCGGGGTAATAGATCAGGTTCGCCGGCGCCCACGCCTGGTAGCCTTCGGCAAAATCGAGCAAGGAGGGTGGCTTCAAGAAGAGCAGCGTGGCTTTCTCCAGGCTCGGGGCGCGCCAGCTCAGCTGCCACCACACTTGTTTCTGGATGGTCCAGTCGTGCGCGCTTCATCAATGCCGCGTTGTAGTGCGCCAGCACCCCCATGCCGACCAGGATGGCGATCGCCCACGGGCGTAGCCGCGGTTTGATTGCCAGGAAAACCAGTCCGCCCAGCAGCAGGCTGGCGCCGATCATCGCCGGGAGGGTATAGCGGGCATCGCGCGCCTGGAAGACCACGTTGCGGTTGGAGAAGAGCACCGGGAGCAAGCCAAAGACAACGGATAGCGCTCCGATCCAGACCCAGCTCAGGCTTACCCGGCGCTCCTCAGCGTTGGCTTGGGCTGTAGGTTTGCCGTAGCGGAAATACAGCCAGGGAGCCGCGCCCGCCAGCAAAGCGATGACCAGACCCGCCAGGAGCTGCTGGTAGCTGGGGTAGTACCAGTCGCGGTACAGCGGCACCACCCACGCCATGAATGCGCTCTCGATGAAGTCTCGCCCCATCTCGAGCGCCAGGCGGAGTAGCATACCGGCTTTATCGCTGGAGTAGGCAAGCAGCAGCCGGTCCACGTCGGTGGTGGGACGGGTGCTGTTGAAGAAGAAAAAGCGCCAGATGATAAATAATCCGCTCAGCAGGACGAACGGCGCCCACCAGAGCAGCAAGCGCAGCAGGGCTCGCTTGGGCGGGAGCTTCTCCCGGTTTTCCAGGGCGACCCAAAGCAGCATCAGGCGCAGCGCTTCGAGCCCCACGGCGTACTCCACCAGAAGCTGGTAGAGGAACATCAGCGTCAGGGAGGCGGCGTAGAGCAAGAGGATGACCGGCAGGCTCTTCAGCCGCGCGGCGTAGACCATCAGCCCGATGGAGAGGGTTGCCAGCAGCATGACCGTCAGCGAGACCTGGAAGGTGAGCGCCTGGGTCTGCTCCAGGAAGCCGGGATACACGGCGTAAAGCAGGGTCGCTGCGGTGGTCATTAACGTATGCTGGGGCCAGAGCATGCGCAGCAGCCAGAAGAGCGAAAAAACCATCAGCAGGCGCAAGAGCAGGGCGTAGAGGTGCCAGTGCAGCGGGCTCTCGCCAAGCAGGGGGTAGATCAGGGAGAACAGGTAGCCGATCGCCGGGCGGTCCTCGGCGAACATGGGGATGAAGTCTGCGCGCCCCGGGCGACGCCCGACCAGACGACGTACAGGTCTTCGAGGTAAAACCCGAGCTGGTGGATAAACGGTAGGTAAGCCAGCAGGGTGACGAACCCGACCAGCAGCGCAGAAAGCATGCCTTCATGCCGTGCGGGCTGCTCCAACCAACGTTTCATAGAGATTAAATTTATCCTATCTGACGGGATTTTATCCCTGGAAACCCAGGTTGAGGGAATCGCCGCGGACCCCAAAATCCGGGAATCATCACGGTAAATCCCAATCAGCTAAAACCCAAAGCGGGGCGGTTCAAACCATAGCGAAGGATGCGTAGGTTGCGTATAGATAAGACGGTTTGCTGGGGAACAACGCCTCGATCAGATTGAGCAATTGCGGCTTGACAATGATGTCAGGCCAGGCATCCATCAGCTCGTCCAGTGTCCGGTGAGCCAACAGCAGGCGAACGAACGCCTCCGGCGGGATGCACAGTTCGCCGCCATCAGCACCCATCGAGGAGTCCACGAACCCCAGCGGTTCCACGCTCACCAACCTTCCCGCTAGAAAAGACAGCCGGTATGCCTGGCGGAACAGGTTGAGGGTGAGCTCTTGGGTCAGCCCGGAAAAGCCCGCTTCGAAAGCTCGTTTCTCGAATACGGGCGCCAGTTTCATCAGGAATTTTGGCAGATCGTGGAAATGGAACAGCCATTGTCCCACCAGGGTAGCATGGCTGCCGAGGCTGCGCGCCATGCGCGCCAGCGCAGACTCGTTCGGCCAAAACACCTGGATATCTCCGGTTGTGCGCAATTTGAGATGCTGCAGGATGGGCAGCGCTGCCTGGGCATCGAGCGTGGCGCTCTCTACCACGCTGAAACCGGGGATATCGGGGTGGGCGCAAGCCCCAAAATAGCCGCACGCCTCCCCGTTGTGGGCATTGATCACCAGTTCTACCGGGAAGCGCGCCTGTTCCAGCAGGTAGCGCCAGTGTTCGGGTGTGCGGGTAAGCGTTAGAGCGTAAGGCTGCATAGCCTGCCGGTACAGGTCCGTTAGCAGTTGGCAATCCGCAGCCGTCGCATTGCGGAACGAGTAAGCGCTGCCATTGGGTGGTTGGGCGTCCGGGATACGGCTGCTGGGCAGCGATTCATAACAATTGCCTTCGATGGCGTAGGCATACCCGTATTGCCGGTAGTAGTAGGGGATGCCCCAGATAAAGCTCAAATCATAGCCGCCTTCCTGCACGGCTTGCATGAACCTCCGGACCAGGATTTTAATCAGCCCCTGGCGGCGGTAATCGGGGTGCGAGAGCACCTGCTCCATCTGGGCGGCGCGCAGGGGCACGCCTTCGAAGCCCATCTCCCAGGGGATCAGGCAGGTGGTGGCGACGATCTGACCGGTTGTTGCCTCTTCGATCAGCCAGAAGTTCTCGTAGCTCCCTCCGGGATAATTGCGCAACAGGATGCCGGTATTCAACCCTTCATTAGGGTTGTTGTAGGTTGTATTGAATGCGACGTACTTTTGGATATCCGTCTCATCCCGCACCGTGCGTAGCAGTAAATCTTTTTCCAGCATCGTCACAGAACTCATCCCAGCACCTCCCCAGGAAGATCAGAAGGATCAGTCATATTTTTGAACTTGTCCGAAAATTCGTGGGGTTCCGATTTTGAGGTGTGTGCAGCGAAGCCGCACACACCTCAAAATCGTTTCTCCCATCCGTTTTTGGTAGATACTTAGAGCGTATCCAGGTCTACCAGAGGCAGGCTCACAAGGCGATGTTCCGCGCTGGAGATGACTGCCGCCCAGCATGCCTCAGCCACGCGGATGGCGTCGATCGCTTTGCACAGTACCTTCCCCTCGCTTTTGCCCAATACCCAGTCCACAAATTCGCACACCTCCACATCCCAGGGTTCGGTGATCCCGGCGGTGTTATTCGGCATCCAGTTGGGGTACACGATTTCATTATCCTGGTTGGTCGGATCGTTATATTGGGGTATGCTATCCAGGATCAGGCGGTTGTTGCGCATGGTGCCTTTGGTGCCATACACCTCGATATTGAAGTTGAAAGATGCGACTGGCTTGAGAACCAGCGACATTACCTTGCCGATCTGCCCGCTACGGAAACGATATAGAGCAACCGTCTCGGCTTCTGTCTCGCAGGTTGGGTAATTGAAATTGCTGACGAATGCGCAGCATTCCACGATCTCATCGTTCATCAGGTAACGGATGGTATCTACGCAATGCCCGCCGCCGGCGTGGTAAAGCGAGGGATTGAACTCTTTTTTGCCGATCCAATCCCAGATGGGGAGCTCATCTGGCAGGTTATGGATGTAATCGGATTGGGCAAAATAGATCTGCCCCAGCTTGCCATCCTCTCTCAACCGTACGATCTCTTTACAAATCGGGTTGAAGCGGCGGTGATAACCCACGGCGCATTTCACCCCAGACCTGGTTAATGCCGCATAGGATGCCCGGGCTTCATCCGGGTTGGTGACGAAGGGTTTCTCGGCGAGGATATGCTTTCCGGCGTTGGCCGCGGCGATAGTAATCTCGCTGTGGAATTTATTGGGGGCGCAGATCGAGACGGATTGCACAGTCGGATCGGCCAGGAGATCACGATAATCCGGGTAATATTTGCAATCCAGGCCGTTGGTCTGGATGAAATCCGAGGCTGATTTTTGATTTGGGTCGGCGACAGCCACAACCTGCGCTTTTCCGCTGCGGCGGTACCCGCGCAGATGATGCCCGGCAATCCAGCCCGCCCCGATGATGCCAACACGAAGTCTGTCTTCCATCTACGGCCTCCTGAAATTTGGAAAAACTCCCTTGGATCGGTAAATTTCTAGCCGGGCTCAATGACTCAGATCGTGATAAATGAATTTGCGTGGGCCGGCGTGCGATAACTTGTACGGTGTGCGACCGCGCAGATCTTCCATCATCATGAACATGGTGTGCTCATCGAGGTGTTCCCAGCCTCTTTCATCGAAATAGTGTATCACTTCGATCGGCTCGGATGGGCCGAGCTGTTTGATCGTATCGAGGATTTTCTTATCCAGGTCCGTATATGACAGGGGTTGGACTTCCCCGCTTTCCACAAGTTGGATCGCTTCCTTTATGGTTGCTGCAACTTTGCGCGCCTTATCCGGCCAGATCATGTTATTGGTGTGCACGATGCGCGGGATTACATCCTCTGCCACCGGGCACAGGCCAACCGGGTAGTCCGTTATGCCGGAATAGATGCGGAACAAGTCGTATAGATAAGCAGGCACCTGCAGGAAACCGGTGCCGAAGGGTGCTTTTACCTGGCGGAGTGCAGCTTTAAAAGAATTGATCTCGATGCCCTTTCGTTCGCCATGGAAGAGGCAGCTCCAGAAATATGGCGCAATCACGTTGCCGGAGATCGGGAGGCGTGGATCGAGCCAGGCACAACCCGAAATAGCTTCATCCAAGATATCTGCAGAGGTTCGATATTCTTCCAGGTAGCCGGGGAGTTTCTTGAGCTGTGGCACGGCTACGGCTGCCGCAAATTCCGTCATGCGGTAGTTCGAGCTGAGAACTTCAGGGCTTTCGCCGAAGATGATACGGCGGTTGAGCTCGAAGAACAGCTTGTCGTCATTCATGATTGCCACGCCGCCCTCGCCGGTGGCGAGCTGCTTTACCCATGTTGAAGGAGAAATGTGCCGATATGCCCCCAGGTGCCTAACTTTCTTGCCTTTGTACTCGCCCAGGCAGGTGTGGGCGCAGTCTTCCAGCAGGTAAATACCGTGCCGGTCGCAGATCGCTCGCAGTTTATCCACCTCGGCGGCGTAGCCCCATAGATGTGTGACCCAAATTGCCCTGGTGCGGGGGGTGATGAGTGCCTCGACCTTATTGGCGTCCATCAGGAAATTGTCCGGGCGGACGTCCGCCCATACCGGAGTCAGGCGGGTGTGCATGCATGCGATGCCGTGGAACTGCACCACCGGATCGCAGATGATCTCGTCGCCATCTTTCGCTCCGATGGCGCCCGGAATGGCTTGCATGAGCAGCATGGCGGTGGCAGCGGTGATGGCGTACTTTGCACCATGGGCTGCGGCAAAGTCCTGGCGTAACTGGTCCATGAAACCCCCAGCATGATCGGCAAAGTCATTGCTTTCAATGACTTTCGTGAGATTTCTGATCTCTTCAAGCCCATATTTTTCCATCGCAGACCTCCTGAATAATTTGGCCCATTGGGATTTACCTTGATGATTTCCGGATTTGGGGGTGTGTGCAGCGAAGCCCTCACACCAACAAGACACTCTTTTCCTGGACTCTCGTTGTTTATTATAGGTAATTGGCAAAGAATTGTCGTTAAAGTAAAGAGCATCAATCTCGTGTAGTTTGTTAAATATTCGGACATTTCGGATTTCTGGCAGGATATAATGGTCAAAATACTGAGAAAAGGGATCAGGCTTTACAGAGCAGCAGCCTGTGAAGTCCAACCGGACAAGATGAACAGCGAAGATGAACTCCTCTCCAAGTTGATATCGGCGTCTATTCTGCCTCCGCCAGCCTCAACAGCAAGCATCCACGTATCCCAGCCCGGATTCCAATTCAAATATCATTCCTATAACAATGAAGTGGAAATTGTGCGGGTACTGCATGGGACGAGTTTTGTGGGTATCAATAACCAATTTATCCGCATCCAGAAAAACGAATGCCTGATCATTTTTCCCGGGGTCACGCATAACTACTTTCTCAGGGAAAATGAAAGCTGCAGGATGATCGACCTGGTATTTACACCCGGTGATCTCTCGAGTTTTCACCCAGGCGAGCTGAAAAATCACCTGCCATTTCTACATGAGCTGCTGAACCCGAGGATTGAATTTACGCGGTTTGTGGATGATGGTGGTGTCAGGATAGTTCTGGAGCATATCCTTGCCCAGTATGATCACCCTATCCAGCAATCCCGCATGCTCCTGAAAACACATTATCTGGAGCTTTACATCATCCTCTCAAAAGTCGTGGCGGAATCGCTCAGTGAGGCTGGTAGAGCACAAAATCAGTACATTAAGACTGGGCTGGAATTGATGGTGAATTTTTTCTCCACGAACCTGACGGTTGCGCAAATTGCAGGAGAAGCGGGGATTTCCACCAGGCATTTCTCCCGATTGTTTGTAAAGGAGGTGGGTATGTCTGTGCCCGATTACCTTAACCTATTGCGGATCAAGAAGGCAAAAGAGCTGCTGCTCAACACGGATATGGACATCACCCGCATCGCATTTGCCGTTGGCTATAACTCCAGCCAATACTTTACAACCCGTTTCAAACGGTTGGAGCATGTAAGCCCTAAAGTTTTTCGTGAAAAAATGGCTTTAATGATACCCGTCAGGTTAGATGATTCCACAGAGTATTAACAAGTACCCGGATTTGGGGGTGTGAAGGCGGCGTAGCCGCCTTCACACCCCCAAATCCGGAAATCATCACGGTAAATCCCAATGAGCCTATTAATGATGTTGATTATTGTTGTTTTTTGTAAAATAGTAGTTGACAATCCCCAATATTAGTGATTAAATTAACAAGTAAACGGTCGTAAATCTCATAAATTTGTGCATTTGTCCAACCTGGTACTGAATGCTCGCAGAGCTGAGAAGATTACGCATCGCTGAGTATGTGCGGCAGCATGAGAGCGGCGTCGTCACCGTTGCCGAGCTGGGCCAGTTGCTTGCCGTATCGGATATGACCATTCGCCGCGACCTGGCATTGCTGGAGCGCCAGTCGTTCTTGCGCCGGGTGCATGGCGGGGCGGTTGCCTACCTGCAAAACAACGGCGATAAATCATTCCTCTACCGCACCCGGCGCGCCGACCCGCAAAAGCAGATCATCGGCTGGCTGGCGGCGCAGCTTGTCAACGACGGCGACCGCATCATCCTGGACGCCGGCACCACCACCCTACAACTGGCGAACAACCTTACCTGTAAGAACCAGCTCACCGTTATCACCAACAACATCCCCGTCGCCAATGAGTTGGCGCAGTGCGGCAATATCCTCATCATCCTGCTTGGCGGCATCGTCAAGCATAACGAGTCCTGCACCGTGGGCAACATGGTGCGCCAATCACTCTCCCTGCTCTCTGCGGATAAGTATTTTTTGAGCGCCACCAATTTCTCCCTGCGCATGGGCGCCATGGAGACCGATATGGCGGAGACGGAGGTCAAGCAAGCCATGCTGCGCTCTGCCAGCCAGACCATCCTGCTCGCCGACAGCACCAAGTTCGATGTCTCCGCCCTCATCCAGGTGGCGCCTCTCCAGCAGATCCACAAGATCGTCTGCGACGATGGCTTGCCGCCAGAGGCGATGCGGGCGATCGAAGCCGAAGGCGTGCAGGTCATCACCCCCAGCCGGCAGCCCTTCGGCGCGCTGCCCGAGCATATCCGTCTCCTGCTGGATTGCACCACGCCGTTGAAGGCGCTGGCATGAGTGGCTGCGTGGAAATGGAGATATCATCTTGACTGAATTACTGCTTGGCTTGGACGCAGGCACCACCTCGGTGAAAGCCGCGCTATTCGATCGCCGGGGGAGATGCCTGGGGTTCAGCCGAGAAGAGTACCAGCTCATCACCCCGTCTGCCGAGCAAGCCGAGCTAGATGCTGAGATTTACTGGCATGCGAGCCTCCAAGCCATGCGCGCCGCGCTGGCGACGGCTGGCGTCGACCCGGCAAGCGTGCGGGCGATCTCCGTCTCCAGCCAGGGCGAGACGACCATCACCCTGGATGCCGGCGGCAAACCTTTGCGCCCGGCGCTGGTCTGGCTGGACAACCGCTCGGCGCCGCAGGCGCAGCGCCTTGCAGCTCAATTCGACAGCCAGACAGTCTACGAGACGACCGGCATCACCGAGATCCTGCCCACCTGGACGGCGTGCAAGATCCTGTGGATCAAGGAGAACGAGCCGGAGATCTTCGCCCGGGCGCGCAAGTTCCTGCTGGTCAAGGATTACCTGGTTTATCGCCTTTCCGGCGAGTACACCACTGAAGGCTCCATCGCCTGCACCACGCTGCTCTACGACATCTGCCGCCACCGCTGGTGGGACGAGATGCTGGCAGCGGTGGGCATTTCCAGCGACCACCTGCCCGCGATCACAGCCCCGGGCGGGATCGCCGGCACGCTCTCTGCTGAGACGGCAGCCCTGCTGGGCATGGGCGCGGATACCCTGGTGGTCAACGGCGGCATGGACCAGGCTACCGGCGCCATCGGCGCGGGCAGCGTCTCCAGCGATATCATCTCCGAGACAACCGGCGCTGCTATGGCGGTGCAGGTGACAACGCCCCTGCCGGATCTGCGCTCCGGCGAGCGCATCGCCCTTTACGCGCACAGCTTGCCGGGGTTGTACCTGTACGTGCCCACCCTGCCCACCGGCGGCATGTCTTTCAAATGGTTCCGCGATGCTTTTGGCGTTGCCGAGATGCAAGCCGCCGCGGCAAGCGGGCAGGACGCTTACGACTTGCTCACCGCACTGGCAGCCACAGCGCCACCGGGCAGCGACGGGCTGGTGATGCTGCCCTACCTGATGGGCTCGCTCAGCCCGGAGGAGAACCCGGCAGCGCGCGGCGTCTTCAGCGGCTTCACCCTGCGGCATACGCGCGCTCACTTCGTGCGCGCCATACTGGAGGGCGTGGCTTTCAACCTGCGCCATAACATGGATGTGCTGGGCAAAGCCGGGCTGCACTTTAGCGAGCTGCGCAGCAGCGGCGGCGGCGCCCGCAGCCGGTTGTGGAGCCAGATCAAGGCGGATGTGTGCGGCTTGCCGGTGGTCACGCTGGCGAACGCCGAAGCCGCCCTGCTCGGCGACGCCATCCTGGCGGCGGCAGCTTGCGGCATGTACAGCTCAGCAGCCGAAGCCTGCGCCCAAATGGTTGCTATCGAGACGCGCATCCTGCCCGGCGAGGCGCAGCGCGGAGTATGAAAAAGCTTACCGGAAGCTACATCGAGCTCAACGCCTGCCTGGGACCTTACTTCCGGGCGAATTATCTGGGCTGATGCGTCGGCTGGGCGAGCCAGCGTGTCAGCTCGCCGCAACATGCAAGGATTTACAGAGTAGACGAAGAGGAGGCGCACAGGCGAAATCATCAACTTGTAAAGGATCGTCCTTCACAAATCGAAGCCCTGTGTAGATTTTTATCATGAAAGGAGAAGCAGCAAAAACAGAGAAGGAAGAGAAGTCTTGTGAAATCAGGCAAAGAGAATCCAATCTGACTAGAAAAAGGACAAAAAAATGAACAAAAAGTTTCGCATACTGGTCTACATGCTCATCGTCCTGTCAGTCGTACTATCGGCTGCAGGGTGCGCCCAAAAACCCGAAGAACAGAAGCTGACCTTGTGGGTCAACGGGCGTGACAGCTTCATCGGTCCGAACGAGCAGCAGCTCCCCCAGGAGGAGTGGTACATCTCCCAGGCGATCAAGCGCTTCGAAGAAGCCAATCCAGGGGTAAAGATTGAGCTGGTCGTCCAGGCGGATGCTTATGGAGCCCTTCAAACCTACGGAACTGCCGGGTTGGCTGGCAATGCGCCTGATATTGCCAACTTATGGTCAGGACAGTTCGTCTTCCCGAACGCCGAGGTCATCGTTGACATCAAAGACAAGATCCCTGCGGAAGACAAGGAAAAAATCCTGGGCTGGAATACCATCACACTCGACTTCAAAGAAGGCAATCCAATCCTCGGTTACCCGACTCCGGATAACCAGATGACCATGTTCATCTACAATAAGAAGATCGTGGAAGAGGTAGGTCTGGATTGGGAGGCCGATCCACCGCGCACCATGGAGCGCTTCTTTGCCGACATGGAGAAGCTCAAGAACGCCGGCTACATCCCCATCGGAGCCGACGAAGCCATCGATGGCTACGCCTATTACTTCTTCCAGATCGCCGCCTACTGGTGGGTCCAGCAGAACGGTTTTGATCCGATCCTGGCTGCCGACCGGGGCGAGGGCAACTTCGCCGATGACCAGGCGCTGCTCACCGCCTTGCGAGCCTACCAGGAGATCTGGTCCAAGGGCTACATCAACCAGGATGCCGCTACCTCCAGCGATTCATGGCAGAAGTTCCTGCAGGGCAAAGTGGTCATGAGCCCGCGGGTTAACTCCTTTGTGAAAGATGCCCAGGACGCGCTAGGTGTGGAAAATGTCGGTGTGATCATCCCTCCCAACATCTCTGACAGCGCCGTGATCAAGGATGCCACCATCGGCGGACCTGGGCAAGCCCTGGTTCTTGCGAAAAATTCCAAGTACCCTGATACTGCGCTTAAGTTCATGTCCTTCATGAATTCCAAGGCAGAGGTACTGGAGTTGAATAAGTTCCAGACCAAAGTGCCCGTGCGCACGGATGTCACCCCTGAGGATCTGGGTTTGGAGCCTGGCTCTGTGGCTGAAAAAATCAATGGATGGGCATCAAACTATGTCTTCTGGGTGGATAACTCGCTCTCGGCGAATGTTGTCAACGAGTTCAATAAGCAGCTGCCCCTGGTGCTGACCGGCAAGATGACCCCCGAGGAGCTTGTCGCCTCGCTCGATAAGGTCAAAGGACAGCAATAAGATTTTGTTCAAGCTGCACGGTCAACCGGGGTAGCTTAACAAAATCACACATTGAATTACCAAAGCAGCGTAGGGGCGACCTGCCCTGGCCAAGAGCTGCCAGGACTCGCCAGGTCGCCCCTACAGTTGGATTATTATTACAGATAATTTGCTGGATATCATGAGGGTTATGAGCTCAAATGTAACAGTTGGTAGACGCAAGTTCAAGATCTCCGAGGGGTGGCTATCCATCCTGCCGGTGATATTCGTATTAATATTTATCCGTTTCTACCCAATGGTCATGGCATTCTACCGCAGCTTCACTAACTGGGATGGGATGTATCGCAGCGACTGGGTCGGTTTAAAGAATTACATCCAGATTTTTACAGACAGCCCCTTCTGGACGCTGTTCAGGAATAGCCTGGTGCTGTTGTTGGCTGTGCCTCTCCAGCTCTTCTTCGGCTTGTTCGTGGCTGTGTTGCTCTATGAGGAAGTGACAGGCTGGCGGGCGTTCAGGGTCCTCATCTATTTGCCCCAGATCGTTGCCGCCATCACCATCGGCTATTTATTCCGCGTGGCTTTTGGCCTGGATGGGCCTGTAAATGTAGTCTTGCGGAATATCGGCTTTTATTTTCTCGCTGGCGAATGGCTGGGGAACACCTGGACCGCCCTGTTCGTATTGGTTTTTTGCCTGACCTGGTTCTCCATCGGCTGGATGGCTATCGTCATCCTGGGGGGGATGTCGAAGATCTCGCCCGAGGTCTTCGAAGCCGCAAAAATGGACGGCGCTAACTTCTGGCAAAGGACTTTTTTGGTCGTCATCCCAATGATCTCCAGGACACTCGAATACGCCATAATCATGTCGATGGTCTGGACCTTGACCAGTATTTTCGCTTTTATTTATGCAATCACTGCCGGAGGTCCAGGGTATGAGACCTCGACCATCGACTACATGATCTATACCAAGTTCTACCAGGCGGGCAGACCCTATGGGTTTGCCACAGCCCTGTCGGTCATCCTGCTGGTCATTATCCTTACGATAACGGTGGTTGAGATGCGCATCACCAATAAAGCCAGTGAATGGGAGTGAGCGGGCCGGTATGCTAGCCAAATTCAACCAGAAAGCAACCAATATTGTCATCTTCCTGGCCTTGTTGGGGCTCTCGATCTCCAACCTGTACCCGCTGTTTTATATGTTCATGAACTCAGTAAAGCACCGGCTCGATTATTATGTCAATCCGTTCGGATTTTGGGGCTTAAAACTGACATGGGAAAATTACGCCACCATGATCAGCCAGTTCAAGATCTTCAGCCTGTTTAAGAATTCATTCATCATATCGTTCACTTCTATTGTCCTGCTGCTATGCCTGGGCATCGTCGCCAGTTATGCGTTTGCGAAGCTAAGATTCAAGGGAAAAGAAGTCATCTATTTGTTGGTGCTTGCCACCATGTTCATCCCGGTGCAGGCGACGATCGTTCCCTTGTATATGTTATTTTCCAAGATGCAGCTCGTCAATACCTACTGGTCTGTTGTCCTGATTTACGTGGGCATGTTCATACCGGAAGTGATCCTGCTGATGACTTCCGGATTCCGCGGTATCCCGGATGAGCTGATCGAAGCTGCCAAGCTGGACGGCGCCGGTTACTTCCAGGTGTTACGCTACGTGGTGGTGCCGATGGGTAGGCCGGCGATCATCCTGTGTGTTATTTTCTACTTCATTGTCACCTGGAATGACCTTTTCAGCCCGATGATCCTTTTGCAGAGCATGGACAAACGGACGGTGATGGTGGCGCTGGCTGCCTTGCTGTCGCGCTACTCAGGCGATCCGCCTTACCAGTTCGCCGGGCTCGTGCTGGCCACCATCCCCGCCATCCTGGTCTATGCCATCTTCCAGCGTTACATCATCAAGGGCATCAGCCTTGGATCGAGTAAATAAGAACCTGTCCGAAAATTCGATGGAGCTCCGATTTTGGGGTATGTGCGGCGTAGCCGCACACACCCCAAAATCGGGTTTCACTTCTATTTTCGGATAGGTTCTAAACCAATAAATGGAGACGGATCTTCACGGATCAACACGGATGAATGCATATGAATGATAGCTTTGTTCCCTACACTGACGTAGCCCTCCATCTCCCCCCGATCAAAGCCGGTTTCGTCGGCTTTGGCGAGGTGAACAGCCCGCGCGAGCTGATCGAGCGCAAGCTGAGCGCCGCCCGCCGCTCGCTGGAAGCGCTGGGCATGCAGCTCATCGCCAGCGGACCGGTGAGCGACGACCCGGCTGGAGCGGACGAGCAGCGCGCCCGCGAGGAGCTCGCCCGCCAGGACTTCGACCTGCTGGTGGTCTGCCTGGCAGGCTGGATCCCCTCGCATACCGTCATCGATGTCATCAGCCCCTTTGCCCACAAGCCGATGGTGCTGTGGGGGCTCACCGGTTATTACGAGAACGGTCGCCTGGTGACCACCGCCGACCAGGCGGGCACCAGCGCCTTGCGCGACCCGATGGACGCCCTGGGCTTCAAGTTCAAGTACATCTACGACACGATCGATGACCCCGGCGCGGGGGCGGCGAAAGTGCTGGCTTACGCCGAGGTCGCCCGCGCCGCCGCCCTGCTGCGCCGCTCCCGCATCGGCATGATGGGTTACCGCGATATGCGCCTGTACGCCACGCTGGTGGATGGCGTCTCGCTGCGCCGCGTCGTCGGCGTGGAAGTGGATGTCTTCGAGACGCTGGAGGTGGCGCAGCGTATGGCGCTGAAGGAAGATGCAGAGGTGCAGGCAGTGCTCGACGAGCTGCTCGCCGCCTGGGACTTCGAAGGCGAGGTGGAGCGCGGGGCGTTCGACCAGCCCTTGCGCATGTACCTGGCGGTGAAAGACCTGGTTGCGGAGCGCGGCTTCAACGGCGTCTCCCTGATCGACGTGGATGGGGTCAAGAAGCTGCTCAAATTCCCGCCGGGGCTGGTGATGTCGCTGCTCGCCGACCGCGACGGCGTGGCATCCATCCCCGAGAATGACGGTCTTGGCGCGGTCACCCAGCTCATCGTGCGCTACCTCACCGGGCAGGTGGGGGCGTACTTCGAGTTCTATGAGTTCATGAAAGATCGCCTGCTGGTGGGCGTGCCCGATTTTATCCCCGCCGCGGTGGCGCAGGGCAAGGTGCGGGCGCGGCTATCGCGCTTCGGGCTGCTCTCCGCCGGGGTGCTCAATATCTCGCGCGTGCGCACGGGGCAGGTAACCCTGTGCCGCCTCGCCAGCCGGGGCGACCGCTACCGCATGCACATCGTCAGCGGCGAGGCGGTTCCGCCGCGCAGTTGGGAAGAAGCCGGTTGGGACCAGCCCGCGCCGCAGCTTCCAGGATTGGAAGTTGTTTTAGACGGCTCCGTGGAAGATTTCGCTCAAAAAGTATTGGGACAGCATTATATAATAGCGTATGGCGACCATCGCCCTCAACTGGAGGATTTTTGCCGGCTGCTGGGGATAGAGGTCATCTAGATGCGATATCGAGAGTGAGGGAGAGGATCCATGAAGCGCATAGTCTATGTACTACCTATCATTGCATTGCTGTTCCTGGGCGCCTGCACGCTGCGCATGTCGGCGACGCAAACGCCAACCGCCATCGCCCTGAGCACCGATGCGCCGGTTGAGACAGCCGCGCCGGTCAATACCGAAGCGCCGCTGGCGAGCGAGGCGGCAGCGGTCGAGACCGCCGTGCAGACGCTGGTGAGCGAGGTGCCAACGCAGGCGCCGCCGACCTCAGCCGCACCCACCGAGACGCCCATCAGCCCCAGCCCGACCGCCACCACCCAGGATCTCCAGGCTGCCGCCACCAAACCGGGTGCAACCGCGCCCGCTCCCACAGCGACCCCCCTGCCAGCCGGCGCCTTCGATCCTTTCGCTACTTTCGGCAAGCCCACCTATGAGAACCCCATGGAGTTCCCCAATATGTGGGAATGGGCGCCGCCGGATACCAACCGGCTGCCGGACAACTCGCGCATCCGCTTGCAGTTCAAGGACGGGCAGCTCTACGTCACCGGTAAGCGCCCGGAGTTCAGCACCTGGTGGTTCAGCGGACATTTCCTGAATGACGCCTACCAGCAGATGACCTTCAACACCCAGGATTGCTCCGACGATGACGCCTACGGCATGATCCTGCGCGGTCCCAAGCGCCTTTCGGGACCAGCCTACGGTTACGTGGTGTATTTCACCTGCGATGGCAAGATGGGCGCTTTTAGATTGGATGATCCCCAGCCGTGGAATATCGAAGAGCTGCTGGACTCTAAGCCGTTCGATGCCATCAACAGCGGGGCGGGCGTGCAGAATGTTCTCGGTGTGAACGCCGTGGGGGATACGATCACCATCTACGCCAATGGGATCAAGATCGGCGAGTTCCAGGACGACCATTTTTCCAAGGGGCGCTTTGGTGTCTTCGTGCGCGCCGCCAAACCGGATGCCTACACCTACCGGGTGACGAACCTGGCTTACTGGGACCTCAGCGGAGAATAAAATTACCGAAAAAATGGGTAACAATGTGGGCTGTGCTGCCCATTTTTCGGCAACCACTTGATTTTGGAGGAACTGATGACATTAAAACCGAAGATCGGTGTGCTGGTGCTGGCGTTATTGGAAGACGACTATAACAAAACTGCTCACGTGCGCCCCATGGCGCAGCAAGCCGCCGACCTCATCGGCGGCATCCTGGCGGACTACGGCGAGACGGTCTGCCCGCCCCTGGTCGAGGAAGAGCACCAGGCGGAAGCCGCGGCGCAGATGTTCAACGCCGCCGGCGTGGATGTGATCGTCGCCGTGGAGGTGGCATACACCAAAGGCGCCGTCCCGCTGCGCTGCTTCCTCAATACCAGCGCACCGGTGGTGGTGTGGAACACGCAGCAGATCCGCTTTCTGCCCGAAGACGCCGATTTCGACCTGATCATGGTCAACTCCGGCATGTGCGGCGTGCCCGAGATGACCTCCGCCCTGCTGCGCATCGGTCGCCCGTTCTGGGTGGTGAGCAGCCATATCGACGACCCTGCCGGCAGGCAGGAGCTGGGCGAGCACATCCAGGCGGCGGGCATCCTCTCCCGCCTCAAACGGCGGCGCCTCGCCATCATGGGACACGCCTTCGAAGGCATGACCGACCTGATGGTAGACCAGCTCAGCCTGCGCACCGATGTCGGTCCCGTCTGCTGGCCCGTGGAGCCGGAGAAGATCGCTCTGGCATTTGAAGCGCTGCCCGCCGCTGAGGTGAGCGCGCTGGCAGCCAGGGAGAAGGAGCGCTACAAGGTGCAGATGGACGCTGCCCTCTTCGAGCGCTCGTGCCGCCTGGCTTTAGCCCTGGAGAAGGTGCTGCGCGATGGCAATTTCGACGCCCTGGGCTCCTTCGACCAGGTGCTGCTCACCGACCCACGTGTGGGTATCATCAACTCCTACGGCACCGGGCGCCTATGCGAGGTTGGCCTGCCCGCCGCTCCGGAGGCCGATATCACCACCCTGACCGCCATGCTCATCCTGCAGGACCTCACCGGGCAGTCCACCCTGCTGGAGAACTACATCATCGATTACGACCGCGAAGCCATGATCCTCTCGCACGACGGGCACGGCAACCCGGCGATGGCTGCTAAAGCGGGGGACGTGGCGGTGAAGCACAGCATCTACTACCAGGGTGTGCACGGTTTCGGGGCGGGCTTCGAGTTTGCCTACGCCCCCGGCCCGGTGACGAACCTGGCGCTGGTCAGCGTCGGCGGGCGCTGGCGGCTGATCGTGGCGGAAGGCGAGTCCATCGCCATCCAGCCACGCCCGGTCTCGGCGCCGCAGATGCTCTTCAAGCCCAAGAAGCTGGGCATCAACGCCTGGTGCAATGGCTGGCTGACCGCCGGCGCGCCGCACCACATGGCGCTGGCTTACGGTCACCTGGCGGATAAGCTGCGCCGCCTGGCGAGCATGGGGGGCTGGGACTACTACGAGGTGTAATTTGGCTTGTTTTGGCCGGTTGAACCGCACTTCGCCGGAAAATATCATGATCTGTTGGAGGGGCGCACCGCCGTGCGCCCCTCCAAATTTTATTATCTCCAGGCTATGGATCGCGTTTACCACCTGAAAGGCACACCCTACGAGATCGGTCTGGCGATGGGGCAGGCGCTGGGTGCGCGGCTGGGGGAGAACATCACCCGCTACATCCACGAGCGCATCCCAGCCGGGATGCCCTTCAAAGTGCAAGCCTGGCGGCGCGGGGCGCTGCCCTGGCTGCGCGAGCTGCCGGAGCGCTTCCTGGAGGAGCTGGAGGGCTTGTCTGCCGGGTCGGGTCTGCCGCTGCAGCGCCTGGCGGAATGGAACTACATCGAAGAAGCGCTGGACAGCCAGTGCAGCGGGGCGATCGTCACCTCCGGCGGGCACGCCTGGGTGGCGCGCAACAACGATACCTATGCTCCCGGCATGTGGGGCTATGTCACCATCCGCGAGGTGACGGGTCGTATCCCCACTATCTGCTTCGGGCTGGAGGGGGATGTCTTCACGCCCACCGGCGTCAACCGCGAGAAGCTGTGGCTGCATTACAACTGGCTGCCCGTCTGGGATCTGCCCGAGGCCGGCGAGCGCCATCTCCCGGGTTATGCCTTCATTGTCGAGGCGCTGGAGACCTGCCGCACGCTGCAAGATGTGGAGCGCTTGTTGCTGCGCCAGCCACGCTCAGGCGGCATGCTGCTCTTCGCCCTGGACGGCAAGACGGACGAGTTCGCCCTGTACGAATGCACCTGCCACGGTTACTTCAAGCGCCAGCCGCTGGATGGCTGGATCGCCGGCGCCAACCACTACTGCGCCCTGGGCAGCGACTCGGGCGAGGAGGATGATCAGCCGTTTAGCTCGTTGCGCCGTTTGCGCCGCCTGGAGGCGTTAGCCGCCGGCTCTGGACGCCCTCAAAGGAGAGCTCGCCGGTGGCATACCTGGTTCGCCTGCTGGCGGATGACGAGATCGAGCGGCGCAGCGGGGAGCTGCAGACGGCTTATTCGAACGTCGCCTGCCCGGCGACGGGGGAGATCTGGTACACCTTTGGCGGCTACCCCTCCGCCAGCCAGGGGGATTGGCGGCGGTTGGATTGGCCGTGGGATATTGGATAACCGAAAAATGGGATGCAGCACGGGTGACGCCTGTGCTGCATCCCATTTTTTCGGGAATCCTATCCATTAACAAGTAGGGTGGGTTGGCGGTGAACTTACATAGCGTCTCTCGCTGCATTCCCTGCACCTGCAATAAGCACGCTGAGCCAACTTCCCGGTTATTACGGACTGTCAGCGTAGCTCATCCAGTAGCGTTTCGGCATCTTGCTGACCCTCCGCTGAGAGGCCCAGCTCTAATGCCCTCTCCAGGTCGACGATGGCGCTCTCGTTGTCGCCTCTGCCAATGTAAATCCTTCCCCGGTAGAAGTAATAGTCAGCGCCCTGCGGATCCAACTCTATTGCCCGGTTGTAATCGGAAAGCGCCCGGTCGTAATCACCCTGATCCTCGTAGGCGCGCCCCCGGTTGCAATAGTAATTCGCAACCGTTGGATCAAGCTCGATAGCCCGGTTATACTCAGAAATTTCTTTGTCGGGCTCTCCGATGGCGTAATAGGCGAGCCCCCGGGCGTTATAGTCGTCCGCATCCTTGGGATCCAGCTTGATAGCCCGGTTGTAATCGGAAAGAGCCCGGTCGTAGTCACCCTCATCCTCGTATGTACGCCCTCGGTAGACGTAATAGTTAGCATCTTGCGGATCCAACTCTATTGCCCGGTTGTAATCCGAGAGCGCCCGATCGTAATCACCCTGGTCCTGATAGGTACGTCCCCGGTTGTAATAATAAACCGCAACCGTTGGATCGAGCTCGATGGCGCGGTCATACTCAGCAATTTCTTTGTCAGAACTCTCCGAGATAGTAATAGACGAGCCCGCGTTTGCTGTAGTAATCTGCTCTCTGTGGATCGAGCCAGATAGCGCGATTATATTCCGCGAGAGCGCGCTCGTATTTCCCTTGATCTGCATAGGAGTCACCCAGGGTAATGAAGAACTCTGCATCCATTGGTGAGGCAAGAGTATTTACCAGCCGACATGCTACCCCAAGACCGAGGAGTAGAAATCCCAGAATGAGCAATCCCGAGTGGTGAACCACGCTTCTGATCATGGATAACCTCCTTATGCGCCTCCTATTATAGACCTACCCGCCCTGAAACCCCAAGGGCGGGCAGATCAGGAAACAGGGTTCTATTTGCAGGCGTAGACCTCCCACGCCTTATTCCCCTTGACTTTCCATGTTTCATTGTAGGTCTTTCCGCAGACGGTGATTGAGACCTTGTACGTATCAGCCACCCAGGAGAAAGTCTTGGTTTGGCCCGGGGCTAAATATTCCGAATAGCTCACCCAGCCCTTCAGTTTGATCGTCACAGGCTTGGACAGATCCTTGTTTTCCCATGTCCAGTTCGCCATCTTGCACGGCGCAATTTTCAGGGTGGCTACCTCGCCCTGGACCTTCAGGTTGCCCTTTTGGGTTTTATTCAAGCAGCCTTTATAGCTGTATGTATATTTACCCGCATCCAGCTTCTTGGTGATCGTCGCCCCCTTTGGCACCGAAATGGTGAGGGACTGTTTTCCTTTCAGGGAGACTGTAATCTCTTTAGGCGTTGGATTGGTAATGGTCAGGTTGATCGACGTGCCTGCAGCTGCTTGATCCTGCGCACTGGCTGCCGAGGCCGTATTTGCCATTGCCGGCGCCCAGGCTGCAAATACAAACACGAGCGCCAAAAATACGGTCAGGACTTTCAAGGTTTTCATGGCTTATTCCTCCATCTTGGCAATCAAGAACATTTTTCATCCGTTGCTGGCATCCTCATGGCGAATTTGGCTGTGCTCTCCACATGAGGCGCTGCTTTGTACGCATCACACTGCGCACACAACATGTACTCTCACCGCCGTATACATGTATTTTTTTATTTTCTCTGATCACCCTACCTTTCCCCCCTCCAAAGTCCTGCTGGGATTGATACCAACGGTGGCAATTCCTTGCCTGGTCGCAACGTAAATCGTTTTGCCGGGGGATGCCTTGCCGATGGTGCCATTGATCGTGGCGCATGGGCTTCCTGTGCTCAGGCAGGTATTGTCATCGCTGCCGCCAGGCGCCACGTACCAGGACCCGGCGGCGCGGGCGGGTTGCAAGGTTGGGGATAGGAATTAGTAAGGAGGAGGTGAATTCAATGCCCAGGATAACGGTCCAAGCCACTCTCAAAACGGAGTGTGTTTTCATAATTTGACTCCTATATCTCAACCACGAAGGATTTCATTGATTTGATTTGACATAAGTTTAGCAGGGGTACGTTTTATGCCTGTCTAACGGACCGTTACGCCAGCGTTAATAGGATGCCATGGGCTTGAACAGTGCATCTTGAGAGCAGATTGGTAGTTCATATTGTTTGCCATAGAAATGTTTGTCATCGGAATTCGAGTAAATTATGGGTTGAATTTGTCCGGTGGGACGTTCACGTTGATGCCGAAGAGATGCCAGCCATCTCCTTCCTGTTCGAGCACAGCTGCGAAATCCCCGGTAAATCCGTCCGCGTAGGTAATCATCCCATCCACATGAGCCACCACGCCCTGTGGCATATCGGGATTCGAGTCAGAGTTGACCCCGATATTGAAATTGTTAACGCTCAGACTTTGATAGTCTTTGAACACCAAGTAATTATTACCCTCCAAACCTATCTCAATATCGGCTAAAGACACGCTTCTTTTAGCGCGGGTCGAAAAGAGCGTATAGGCATTATTGGCGTCCTGATCAGCCATCGCCCGCATATACTCATCGATAACAATTTCGACCTTTGGCTCTTCCGTCATCATCTTAAATACCCCCGTGCCTATAAGTCCGGCAATCCCCACGAGCACGCTGATACAGCACAAACCCACGAGCAGCGCCCCAATAATGAGGAACACCTTCCGGTTGGACTTATTAACTGGAATGGGTTTAGGCGTTTCCATTGTCCCTGTTCCATCTGGTATGGCAGTTTGTTCTGGTTGAAGCGCTTGCGGTTGAAAGTCATTCATGGTTTCCTCCTTGATGCGGCAACTGTTTAAGTGACTTCTGAATTCGTTACTCGCAGGGATAGTCTATTTGCTGCTTGTGCGAGGATTGCCTCTCCTGAATAACCTGAAAATGCCGTACCCCAGCAGGATAAGAGACCCGGGAGCGGTAAACGAAGCCAGGCTCCATCCAAACCAAAGGCACCAAATGAGGCCTACCACGATTACAATGCCACCCAGCAGGATGAGGGGGGATGGTTTGCCAGCTCGCCTTTGTGATTTACTGCTCCGATCAACAGGAGTTATTTCCGGCTGAGACCCTTGACGTTGAATGTCGGTCTCAAGCATCCCCCCCGAAAGCGGCGGCTGTTTTCGCGCTTTTTGTTTCAATCTGAGATAACCACCCAGCGCTGCCAATAATGGCGTGGTGATCAGGGTTAAAATTGCCAGGTAGAGAGGGTCTGTGGATAGGCTGCAAACAGCCAACACCAGGGCTAGCAAAGAGGACAGCGCACCATTGAGCAGCTCATCGTGTTTTGCGATCGTTGCGGCGGTGTAGCCGCCGAGCATCGAAAAAAGCGACATCACCAAAAAGGTAATCGCGACAATATACGGATTTGTTAATCCAGCTTCAGCAGCATTCGCCGGCATTGCTGTGCCCGATGATGCTAAAAAGAGCCCGATTATGACCCCCACAACAAGGCTAACTATCGTTCTTCCGGCGACTGCTACAATTGAGCCAGTAACCACACCGATTACAGAAACTTTTTTAAGGGATTGCATGTTATCCTCCTTCTTATCCGGTTAGTAAACCTTTTGCACAGCCGAGGAGCCCGTTTTCTGGGGGAAAACGGGCTCCTGCAACGGCTATCTTTGGTGTTCGGAATGACCCTTCTCAACGTTATGGGTTATAAACAACTGCTGGCGGGATAACTTGGATCCTCCACTCGTCTCACTCAAGGTAGATGTTGTCCCAGGACCTGCGCTTGAACACACAGCGAAGTTGTCGAAGCGAATATCTACATTTGGCTGGTCGTAGCTGGAAACAAACAGCCCAACGTGCCTTGATCCTGTGTATGTGGCATCCGTCACGCTTGCTAATAGATAGTCGTTGGCATAGGCGTTTATGGAGGTACCTTTCCGCTCAACTCTGATCATATTGCTTGTAGTTCCCTGCTCTAATATTGGCGAAAAAGCCTCGGACAGCGTAGCGACATTGTTCGTGTCGTGACGGTAGATCCCGTACCAGCCATCCGGAAAAATTTCTAAAGTATAGAAAGTGCTCCAATCGCTGGCGATCCCAAAGGCAATCCCATACGAGCCAGCTACCCCATTTTGATTATTCAGGTTGACTGAAACCATGTAGTCAGAGGCTTGGAAGCCTGGATATGCGCCTCCTCCCCACTGGATAGGACGTACCAGGATAAGGTACTCGCCGTTCACGTATTCGTAGCGGTTATTTCCATTGTCTTGCACAGGCCAACCGCTGGCAGGATTGCTGAAGTCGTCTGAATAAATGGGGATGCAGGGTTTGGAAACGAATGTCAGGTAATTATGATACTGGTAAGTTTGTCCGTATGAATCTGATCCCCAGCAGGTAAACCCTCCCTCGCTTGTAACACCACAGGTGTGGTTGACCGCAGAGCTGACCTGCATAAATGTCCCAACAAGTGGAGTAGTTTGACCGTAATCATTCCATCCCCAGCAGGCAAGTGTGCCATCACTTTTCAATCCACAGGAATTCGTTTGTCCTGAGCTGACTTGAACAAACGTCCCTGAAGGCGGCGAGGATTGGCCAAATTGGTCGTTACCCCAACAGATGAGTGTACCGTCGCTTCTGACGCCGCAGGTGTGCATCTCCCCAGCACTGACCTGGATAAACGTCCCCCCAGGCGGCGCAGCCTGACCATAATAGTTATGACCCCAACAAGCGAGGGTGCTATCGCTCTTCACTGCGCAATTATGCGAATTGCCGGCGCTGACTTGAATGAACTCACCCGCAGGTGGTGATGATACGCCAAAGGCTCCCCATCCCCAGCAGGCGAGCGTACCATCGGTTTTCAGTCCACACGTATGCAGTGCCCCCGCACTGACTTGGGTGAATGTCCCAGCAGGCGGTGATGACTGTCCAGAATCATTCCCCCCCCAACAGGCAATCGTCCCATCGGTTCTCACTGCACAGGTATGGTAACCGCTTGCACTGACCTCGTTAAAAGTACCTGCAGGAAATGCAACTTGACCGTACATATTTTCTCCCCAGCAGGTAAGTGTCCTATCACTCTTTACTGCGCATGTGTGGATGGCACCAGCGCTTATTTGAGGAATTGAAAACAAACCCGTAGGCGGTGTAGACTGGCCATAATCGTTTAATCCCCAGCAAACAATTGTGCCATCGCTCTTGACAGCGCAATTGTTGTCATGTCCAACACCGACTTGTATGAACGATCCTTCAGGCGGCGATGCTTGACCATTCGCATTGCCTCCCCAGCAAGCCAGCGTGCCATCGCCCTTCAATCCACACGAATGTGAAAGCCCGGCGCCAACCTGGATAAATGTACCGGCAGGCGGAGATGCGTTTCCAGCCCCATTCCATCCCCAGCAGTCGATTGTGCCATTACTTTTCAGCCCGCATGTATGCAAATAGCCTGTATTGACCTGTAAAAATGTCCCCGCAGGTGGTGTGGATTGACCAAAATCGTTTTTCCCCCAACAGGCGACTGAGCCATTACTCTGTACCCCACAGGTATGTCCGCTCGCTGCGCTGACCTCGATAAATGTCCCGGCAGGTGGTATGGATTGGCCAAAATCGTTGTTCCCCCAGCAAGCGAGGGTCCCGTCGCTCTTTACCCCGCATGTGTAGTACCACCCGGCGCTTATCTGGAGGAAGGTACCTGCGGGCGGTGTGGCTTGACCGTAATCATTGCTACCCCAACAGGCAAGGGTCCCATCGCTCCTCACGCCGCAGGTGTGAAAATAGCCCGAGCTGACTTGAGTAAACATCCCCCCAGGCGGGGTAGCTTGGCCAACACTGTTCAAGCCCCAACAAGCGAGGGTACCATCGCCCTTCACAGCGCAAGCGTGATACATGCCTGTGCCGAGGGTCTTATGAGCAAACCACGCCTTGTCTGATGCTGCCTTGGTCGGTTGTACGCTAAGCAAACCAACCATGACAACGACTAATATTCCCATAAACGTACATCTCAGAAAATTGGTAGGCAAGTTCTTGTTCATCATTTCCTCCTCGAGAATCAGGTAGGTTTCAATATTTCACATAATCTTGCTATCCACCTGCTATTCCGTGCGCACTGATGTATCTGCGACCGCTTCGCCCAACTGCCTGACCAATCCTTGCATTTCCACTTCAGCGCTATCCCGGATCTTTTTGGCCTCAATCGATGCGGTTTTCAGGATGTCCAGCGACGTTACCAGCTTTTCATTGCAGTAGCGCATGGCTTCGTAGTCGAAGATCGGGCTCGTTATGAGACCCGCAACACCTGTTGCCGTCTGTTCGATCTGGTCGGCAACCTGCCTGCGGAGCTCGGCTTCGTTGCGGCTGAGCTGTTCGACGAATTGCGCAATGCCTTGCTGCTGGTAAGCCTGGTATGCGATAGCGATCAGCATGCGCCACTGCGGCAACAGCTCGGTGCGTATATCGCTCAGCTTCTGGCGGATGATATTTTCGTTATCACCCATCATATGGACCGTGACGCTCATCTGGTAAGTGGAGAGGATCACCTGCTGCAGCGCCGCCGCCTTTCCCTCCAGTCGCTCGATATATTTGGCATAGCGATCTGCCGAAGCGATGATCGCATAGTCCAGGGAGCGATTCTCCCTGCTGGCTGCTTCGCGTTCCTCGACGACCAATCGCTGGCGGTGTTCCAGCTCGGCATAGCCATACTCCCCATCCAGGAAAATCTTGATTGCCATGCGCCTGAGCTGTGCATCCAGCAATATCCCCAGCCCCGCCTTGGCGAGCTCGGCGTCTTTGTAATAGCGTTCTGTCGAGGCTGTTTCTTTGGCAAAGAGTTCTGCTTCCTGGCGGTCCAGGCGTGAATTCACCATCTCATACTTTCGGAAGAAATTCTCGATCCGGTTCTTGATCGCCCTGGCTGATTCATTAATCCCCAACAACAATTTACGCGCCCGAGGTGAAAGGTCGTTGATATCGAGGGTGTGGATCTGCGCCAGAACGCCGTCGGACAGCTGGATCACTTCGTCCAATGAGCCGACCCGGACGCCGCGCAGCATATCTTTTGTGATACTGGCCAGGGTTGCCTGAGCTTCGCTTCCGAAGACGACAATGTCATCCAGACGGTCCTCGCTGCGGATCAGAGCCTTAGACATCTCATCGGCGCGCTGCAGGTCAAATTCCGACATCGGCGGCAGCGCTGGCGACTTCCTGATAGCCTGCATTTCCTGCGAGTAGTGCTGAGCTGTGACAATAGCTTTCGAGCCATCCTTAGATTGAGCGCTAACGTTGTCCATGCTTCATTCCTCCTTCGTCATAAAAACCATAAGCTGATCCGCTACTTCAATGCATCCTTGATGGATTGGTAGACGTCTATCTTTGCTTCCGGGACGTAAGGCACGCTCGCCGCGAACCACGGGGCGCTTTGCGGTTTAGCTCCGATGCCGCCGCTGGCGTTGCGCATGCCATGCTTTACCCAACCAAGCTCCTGCAGCTCGGTATCGCTGGTGAAAGCCTCCACCAACGGGTCGCAAGCGGGCGTCAATGATGCCAGGGTGTGGTCTGTGTTGATCGTAATTTCAGGATAGAGCCCAACGATCTTGGCTGCCTGCGCCTTCATATTGTCCGATTGAGATTCATACCAGTCGATATAGCTGCTCTCATACGCCACAACCATCGGCATACCGGCGCCTGAGCTGATAAATTTGTCGAACAGCTTGCTGGTTGTATCAACCTGGAAACCCTGGTTCTCCCAGTAGGTGTATAGCTCCGGGAGGAGTGTGGGATTAGCCTGTAGATCGGCGGAGGTAAGCACCTTACCGTCACGGTTATCCCCCGGCTACCAGATAGTTGCCGATCATCTCGAGCCACAGCGTACCGCTGGAGCTGGACGCCGGATCGCTTGACTCCACCCGCACATAGCCGGGGATGCCGACGCCAAGGTCGTTCCATTGCTTGTCTGCGACCATGGCATCCACCAGCGGCTGCATGCGCAGGTAGTAAACGCCATCTTTGGAATAAACAAGACCAGCCTTTTCCAGCTCGGGCAGCAATTCTTTCCAGGTGAAGAGGATGATAGGCGTTTGAAAGATCACAGCCGACTTGCGGATCTTCACCTCTTGCCTTGATTGAAAGTACTCGATCCCGGTGATGCTTCCCGGCCAGATGCAATCGACGCTATCCTTGTAATCATCCGTCATTGCAAATGTGCCCTTGCGAAATTCCCCTTTCACATCGAGACTGGTACTTGTCACGCAGCACAGCCAGGCACTGCTCGTCCTCAAAGCAGCGGTAGCCACCGTACACATAAACGGGGTTGAGTTTTGGCGTGCAGGTAAAGGGAAAGGTTTCACACCACTTGGGAATCAGAATAATGGCGAAGGCAACCACAGACAGTAATGCGAACCCAAGGATGAGGTTACGTGTTCTGGTCATCGGAGTCTCCTTTTTCGGAAGATGAACGTACCTGATCGCTCAACGACTCGATAAGGTCTAAAGAGCGGAGCATGCTCTCCAGCGTCCCTTTGGAGACACTCTTATCGAGGGTTTCACCGGCGTCGAGCTTTTTGCCAAGGTTCTCGAGGGCAATCTCAAATCCGGGTATGACGTGCGTCTCGGTCGCAGTGATCTCTTTTTCTCTCTGCTCTTGATTTAGGAACAGATCACCGATGTTTGACCTTGAGGTAGTGCGCCAGTATCCCTTCGAACTTTTGGAGGATCAGCAGCGTGGCTGAGACCCCGGCGAAATCGCGGCGTTGCTCTGAATAACGGTCGAGACACATCCCGGTCATCCTGGCGATATTGTCCAGCCGTCCTGACACCTCTGGGCTGCTCTTGTTCAGGCTTTGGCTTGCCTTGTCCATTTGTGCGGCGATGCGTGCAATCTCTTGCAGCTTCTGCCGGTACTCGGCGCTGTTGCGAGTTTCGAGCAGCTCTTGCCTGGTGCGCGGGTCAAGCATTTTGAGCGCCCCGAAGCCGGCAGTCGCACCCAGGCCAAGGCTGATCAGAAAATTGAACGGGAATGTGATCGGCATGACCAGGGTGGTGAGCAACGCGGAAGTGATCGTCACGACGAGACCCACCCCGAGTGCGCCGATTTGCTGCGGTGTAACACGCTTGTCTTCGTCATCCATAGAAGCCTCCCTCAGTTGTTGCCCCTGGCCAGGCGAAAGGCAGTCGCCACATCCTGGCGCCCGTCATAAACGTCGCCGCCGGTCATCTTGAACTGGTCCAGCTGGCTGAAATCCGCGTCGCCGAAGGCGATGCCATAAACGGGGAACCTGAGATTCTGCTGCTCGTAGTAGCTGGCAAAATCAGACTGGGTTGCACCTGCATTCGATCCCCCGTCGGTCAATGCGATAATGGAGGAGCTGTATTTCGGGTCGCTGTGACCGGCGATGTAGGCATGGGCAAACTGGACACAGTCGAACATGGCAGTGCCCCCGCCCATATCGAATACTGAAATCTGATTGGATAAGTCCTTCAGGGCCGCAGGATCGTTGCCTGATACTGGGGCGCCGACCTGGCGGACCTCGGATGAAAAGCCGAAGACCACTGTGACGTCTTCTGCCGTGGCTTGCAGCGACACGCCGGCAGCACGCTCCTGGTCGAGCAGAAGATCCATAGCGTCGATCATCTCCGTCCTGCCATTGTTACTTTCCATGCTTGGAGAATAATCCAGGCAGTAGACGGTGAAGCTCGGCTTGCGGAAGAGCATTTGGTATTGTTCCAGCGCGGCCCTGGTCACGGGCGGTTTGGGGAAGACCATCTCCTGAAACTCGGTGGTGGTGTTGATCCCCCATACCGGGTTGAAAACCGCCGGGTCGCAGTCATCACATTTCATGCCGATCGGGTTGGTACGCCAGCCCAGGTCCTGGATTCTCTTCTGAACCTCAGGCTTGTTGAGGAAGGCGGTTAGCTTCTGATACTGCTCCAGCTTGCCCGCATCGTCGTTGTCGACGTAGCGCAGGGGCATGTCGGCGATGGCTGTCGCTCCGCCGACATAGAAGATCGTCATGGGCGGCTGGCCTTTGGCGATCAGCGCCTTGTTCATCTGGGTGGCGAGGCTCTCGTAGATGACGATGGCGTTCGTCTGGCGGGCTCCGGATGCCTTGTCGTCAATAAAGACCTGTATGAGGTGGTCGATGCTCTGCGATGAGCGGTCGACGCCAGCCAGCATGGTTCTGAGGTCCTGCGTCGCCTGGGGGTTGCCCAGGTCGTTGGAGGTCAGGACGCGCTTGCCGCTTAGAGCCGTATACATCGCCAGGTAGAAGGCAGCGCCGGGTGTGCTCTGGGAAGCTGAGGTCATCGCCAGGTTGATCTTCCCGGACTGGATGGCGCTCACCAGATCGGAGGCAGTAATGCCTTTGGCAGGGTCCCAGCCCAGCTCCCCGGCGGTAGCCGGATCTACGGCCAGGACAACATAGGTCTTCATAGCCGAAACGGGACTTACCTCCGCAGACCCCGGCAGCCAGAGTGAGCTACCTGGCCAGTAGGCATCCACCGTCTTTGGGTTGTCCTTGCCCAGTTTGCTGACCGCGTTGCGGATGTCTACCGGCCCTCGATAATTCATGGTCAGCTGGATGCCTGTCTCTTTGGAGAAATCATCGAGGATCCCAGCGTCTTGCAGGGTTTTGACCTCGCCTTCGGCGACAATCCGAAAGGTAGTGGGATCAGCCGAAGCGACGGTATCTGGCGTGAGAGGGGTAGGGCCACAACTATACAAAATAAAGCAGCTTACCAGATATTACGAATACCATGAAATGCTACTGAATTGTCGCTCTTTGGACCTGCTTTTCGTTTTCCGTCCATTTTGCCTCTCCTGCATTAGTCGCCCATGCTTATTCTGATACGGATCACAGATCGGTTTAAATACCGATTCTGGCCTGTTGTAGCTGATTTGCACTAGCTGCTGACTAAGGAGTAGCTTCGGAATTATCCTGGATCCGCCCGTCTAACAGATTGGGCAAGATCAACGATGCGTACAACGGGCTTGTCAGCACCTGGGATAGAAAATGAAGAGAACTGCCAGCTACCTCTCCTCGGCGGAACAATACCATGTCCACGCGTGTCTCAAATCTGCCATCATTCAATACGAAAGTGGAGGCGACGCTTGATTCGCCTAGATCTGACTTGACACGGATTGGCTTCGGGTTTACCGGTTACGCCCATGGAAGCCGCCAAATAATCGATCGTCTCCTGCAGAGTCCCGTCGAAAACGAGCTGTTCATCACGGGTTGGGAGCGTGATGTAATAACCCATTACAATCTGACCCTTCATTACATCTTCAAACCCAAAAGCGATAGAATTTTGAGGCAGGCTTTGCCGAAGAGGGTTGAGTACTCTTCGAGCACTAGATTGGAAACCTTCGGGGAGATCCTCCAGAAGCAGCCCCGCACCCATCCATTGAGGCGCGGTGGTAGGAGTAAGCGTCGGAGTGCTGCGTGGGTTTTTGCGTGAGCGTCGGTGTGGTGGTAGCAGTCGGTGTAAACGTGGCCGTGGGGCTGGGGGTGTAAGTCGGGGTTTCCGTGGGAGCTTGCGCTGTCAGGGTGGCAAAACTGTACAGCGGCTGCTTGCGTGGCAGTGGCTGACTTCTCAGCCGGTGTTAGCCCGCAAGCAGACAGGGCAAAGATGATCAGCAGCGATGCAAGGGCAAACGTTATTCTGGTGTTCATGATTCTTCCTTCCTGGATTAGTCTAAGGATTTCAATGATTAGATCTTGACATCAGTTTAGCAGGCATACGTTATGTGTCTGTCTGGCGAAGCGTTATGCCAGCGTTATTGCTGCCAGGAATTTAGATCAACATGGTATACTTATCAACGAACTATTGGTGGTGGAGACATGGCTGCTTCTTCCTGGTATTTAGGTCTAAGGCTATTTTAGAGGTAGCTATACTCGAAGTCAGGTTCCTGGGAAAATTTGAGCTACGCCTTGACGGCAAGCCGGTCGAGATTCGATCTCGCCCCGCCCAGTCTTTCCTCGCTTATCTCCTGTTAAATGCTGGTACTGCCTGTCGCCGTGAAAAACTGTCCGGCGTCTTATGGCCTGAAGTCAACGGAGTCCAATGCCCGTAACAACCTGCGCCAGGCATTGTGGCGCGTGCATCAGGCGCTGGGCATCGAGCGTAACTACCTCCTTGTAGACGATTTTTCCATCACGTTTAACCCTGCCGAGCCTTACTGGCTTGATGTTGCTGTCATGGATCAGAAGGGTTTGGAGACTGGACCGCTGGAGGACTTGATTGCCGCGGTCTCGGTTTATGAGGGGGAGCTCCTGCCGGGTTTCTACGAGGATTGGGTTTCTCTGGAACGGGATCGCCTGCAAGCCGATCTTCGAGCAGAAGATGAAGGTGTTGCTGGATCGTCTGGTGGGGGAACAGCGCTGGGCGGAGGTTCTGGATTGGGGCGAGCGCTGGATCGCGCTTGGGCATACCCCTGAACCCGCTTACCGTGCGCTGATGGTTGCGCATGCTGCCTCGGGTGACGTATCCAGCGTGGCAGCCGTATTCCGCCGCTGCACCGATGCTTTGAGCAAGGAGCTCGGCGTCGAGCCTTCGGATCAAACGCGAGCCGTGTATGAACGTCTCTCAAAGGGTGAGATACGGGGTTATGAATTACGCCAGCATATCAGCACAGGCGAGTTTGGGTCTCTCTACCGTGCCTACCATCGCCTCGTAGGGCGTGAGGTGGCGATCAAAGTCATCTTACCTGAATACGCGAACCAGCCCGATTTCATCCGGCGTTTCGATGCGGATGCCCAACTGATTGCAAAGGTCGAGCATCCCCACATCCTCCCCTTATACGACTACTGGCGCGAGCCGGACGGTGCATATATCGTCATGCGCTGGATGCAGGGTGGCAGTTTGCGCGTATTGCTACGCAAGGGTCCTCTGGCGGCTAGCGCCTCCGTGCGCCTGGTAGATCAAATGGCGGCGGCATTAACAGCTGTTCACCGGCAGGGCCTTGTGCATGGACACCTGAAGCCGGAGAACATCCTCTTCGATAACGATGGTAATGGCTATCTCACCCACATTGGAATTTCTAGTGATGTGCGTCGCGCCAGGCTCAATGTGAAGTCCGCTGCCTCCTCACAACTCGCTTACCTTGCACCGGAGCAGCTACGCGGCGAACCAGCCACCCCCTGTAGTGATCAATACAGCCTGGGCCTCGTAGTATCTGAGATACTGACGGGTCGATCTCCTCGCGATACATTAAAAGCCACGGCAGCCGGCAATAATTCGTATCTTCCTAAACCGCGGGAAAAGCGCCAGGAGTTATCATCTGAATTGAGCGCCGTCATTCAGCGAGCCACAGCTCCCGATCCGGCAGAGCGCTACTCAGACGTGATGGCATTTGTCACTGCTCTTCACCAGGCATTAGGTACGCCTGATACGTCAATGATAGGGAAGAGCGCCCTGTCGCGAGTGGTAATATCGAACCCTTATAAGGGATTGCGCGCTTTTCAGCAGGCAGATGCCCCCGATTTTTTTGGGCGCGAGGCGCTGACCGAACAACTGTTGACCAGGCTGAAAGAATCCCAACAGGCTGGGCGTTTCCTCGCCGTAGTCGGACCAAGCGGCAGCGGTAAATCGTCGGTGGTCAAGGCCGGTTTGCTCCCGGCATTGCGACGCGGTGCGCTGCCTGGCTCGAAAAAGTGGTTCTTTGTTGAGATGTCACCTGGGGCGTACCCTCTCGAAGAGCTGGAGATCGGTTTGTTGCGCATTGCGGTCAACCAGCCGACCGGGTTGATGGAGCAATTGCGGCGAGATGAGCGCGGCTTGCTGCGAGCCACGCAGCTGGTTCTGCCTGCGGATGGTAGCGAGCTGGTTCTGGTCATTGACCAATTCGAGCACGTATTCACGCTCGTCGATGACGATGCCGAAGCCGCACACTTTCTTAAAAGCATATTCACAGCTGTTACCGACCCATCCAGCCGCCTGCGCGTGATCATCACCCTGCGGGCAGACTTCTACGATCGTCCCCTCCTGCATCCAGACTTTGGCAACCTGCTTCGCCAGCGCACGGAGATCGTCATGCCGCTCGCGGCCGATGAGCTGGTCTGCGCTATTGTCGCTCCGGCTGAGCGGGTGGGGGTAACGCTGGAGCCCGGCCTGGTTGCTGCGATCGTAGCGGATGTGAATGAGCAGCCAAGTGCACTGCCGTTGTTGCAGTACACGCTTACGGAGCTGTTTGAGCGGCGCGAAGGACGCCATCTGACCAGGAAGGCTTACCAATCGATTGGAGGGGTGGGTGGGGCGTTAGCCCGCCGTGCGGAGAAAGTGTATGCTGGCCTGGACAAAGCGGGACAGGCTGCCACGCGCCAGTTATTCCTCCGCCTGGTGACACTCGGTGAAGGTGTGAAGGACACCCGGCGACGGATATCTCTTTCGGAATTACCCTCGATCGCATCTGGTCCACCTGCTATCGCCGATGACGTAGATGGGCAACCTGAGCCTGATCAATCGATTAATAAAGATGGAGCGCCATCTCCCGCTGTATTTCATTCAGCATCAATCCAGGCCCGGCAAGTGGGGGTGATGGAGACCGTGATCGAAGCCTTCGGCAAATCCCGCCTGCTTTCCTTCGATCATGATCCCAGCACTCGCACACCGACTGTTCAAGTGGCGCACTCAGCGCTGTTTCGTGCGTGGCCGCGACTGAGCGATTGGCTGGATGCGAGCCGTGTGGATTTGCGAATGCAGCGCCTGTTGGCGGCGGCCGCCGACGAATGGCTGAATGCCAACCAGGAGGCGAGCTTCCTGTTGCAAGGTACGCGGCTGGCTCAATTTGAAGGCTGGGAAGCGAGCACGGAGCTGGCGTTGACAGATCGTGAACGCCTCTATCTCGATTCTAGCCTGGCAGAACGCCAGGCACGTGAAATTCAGGAGACCAGCCGGCAACAGCGTGAACAAGACGCGATCAATAAAGTGGGGGTGCGCAATCGGGTGATAGCCATCATCGCCGGGCTGGCAATTTTACTGGCTATCCTGGCAGGGGTTGGTTTCTACCTACGCCAGCAGCAGACCGAAATCGCACGATCGCGCGAATTGGCAGCCCAGGCAATCAGCCTCGTGAGCAACCAACCCGATCTTGCCGGCCTGCTTAGCATTGAAGCGCTCAACACGTACGATACTTTGGAAGCGCGGGATGCGTTGATCACAGCCCGAGAGCAATACCCGTGGCAGCCACTCAATTTTCGCGGTCATAAGGGACCTGTGCGGAGCGTGGTCTTCAGTCCGGATGGAAAGACACTGGCTTCCGCCAGCACAGACGGCAGCGTGCTATTCTGGGGCGAGCAAGCCGGCTCCCCCCTGACCCATTCTGAGAGCGTCTCCGCTTTAGCCTTCAGTCCTGATGGTACAAGGCTGGCCGTAGCAGCCGGGGATGTAATGATCCATCCCTGGCAGGGGATCCCTGGTCAGCCTCTTAATATCGCGGAGCTCGGCGGGTTAGTCACCAGCCTGGCATACAGCCCAGACGGGAAGACCCTTGCTATGGGGATGGCGGACAATACCATCGTCATGCGGGATGCAGCCAGCGGGCAGGCAATCGGCAAGCCCCTGAAAGGCCATTCGGATTGGGTGTTTAGCGTGGCTTTTAGCCCGGATGGCAAAGTGCTTGCCTCGGGCAGTAAGGATAACTCCATCCGTCTCTGGGATGTGGCAAAACTACAGCCTGTCGGCATACCTTTGGAGGGTCATACAGACTGGGTATACAGTGTAGCCTTCAGCCCAGATGGCAAACGTCTCGCCTCGGGCAGCGCCGATAACACCATTTTGCAGTGGGATGTAATGAAGCAAAGCCTGATCGGCAGTCCCTTGCGGGGGCACATAGGCTATGTATTCAGCGTAGCCTATAGCCCGGATGGCGAAACGCTCGCCTCGGGCAGCGAGGATGGCACCATCCGCCTATGGGATGCAGCCACAAACCAGGCTCTTGGTCAACCCATCTTAGGGAATACCGGCGCGGTTTACACCATCGCATACAGTCCGGATGGCAAAACGCTGGCTTCTGGCAACCAGGATGGGACGGTTACATTTTGGAATGTGGATTGGCAAAGCCAGGTTTGCGAAGTCGTTGGTCGCAATCTGACCCAGATTGAGTGGGAGCGATACCTGCCCTCAGGTCAGTCCTATCACAAGACCTGCCCCAATTGGCCGGAAGATCCCTTTGACAAGGTGAATATCTCAGTCTACTCATCCAAATCCAAAGAGGATTGGATTAACGCAGTTACTGCTGCTTTCAACGAGGAACAATTCAAAACTGCTTCAGGCAAAACAGTCGTCGTAACCGTTTCACAGGTCAACTCTGGCGGCTCAATGCAGGACATCTTAGACGGTAAGATCCGACCGACCGTGTGGAGTCCTGGAGACCAAAGCTGGGTGGATCAAGCCAATCAAACCTGGCAGGCTCGCACCGGTCGGCCGCTGGTTTCCGAAAAATGCGCACCTACCGTGTACGATCCCATTGGTTTTGCCATGTGGCGCCCGATGGCAGAGGCAATGGGGTGGCCTAACCAGACCATAAGTTGGGATAGTTTAGCAGCTCTGGCAGCCAATCCTCAAGGGTGGGCGGCGTACGGTCACCCGGAGTGGGGACAATTCAAATTTGGGCATACGAATCCGGATTCCTCGAACTCAGGCTTGCTGATTATGGCGGCGCTTGCCTACGACAGGCTCGGCATGACCGCCGGGCTGACACCCGACCTCGTCAAGAGCGATGCGGTGATCAGTGCAATACGCGAGGTCGAAAAGTACACAATCGTCTATGGGAAGCAGAGTGAAAATTTGTTGGCGCTCATGGTACAGCGTGGACCATCTTACTTGCACGCTGTCAACACCAATGAGGCGGAGGTCCTCAAGACGAATGCTAAGTACGGGAACTTGCTGCCGTACCAATTAGCTTTTGTTTATCCAGCACATGGCACTTTCTGGGCGCAGCATCCATTCTGCATCCTGGATGGTGAATGGGTCACCGAGGAACAGCGCGAAGCGGCGCAGCTTTTTGAAGACTATCTCCTTGCACCCGAACAGCAAGCCCTGGCAGTGGATAAGGGCTTGCGCCCTGCAGATCAGACGATCCCTTTGCATAACCCAATCGCCTTGGATAATGGCACAGATCCCAGCGTTACACCTGCGACTGTTCCAAGTTTGCTTAGCCCACTCAGCGACGTGGCAGATGCCATTAAAGAGGTCTTCCATCTAGCTGAGAGAAGGGATATACCAACCGAGCCATAGCAACTCGCCTGATCTCCGTCTTCCAGAGCATCATTCCATTTATCGGGAGCAAACCGAAGGAATCACCTTCATCCTGTCCTGGTGTTATTTACGCAATACCCGAGATAGAACGACAAGTACAACTACGGCAAACCCTAATAGCAGCAGCCCAATACAACAAATAATGATCAGTTCGGTGGGGCCTATTCTTAGCATAATAACCACCCTTAATACGCGTAAGATTCTCGGCGTGGGATCAGCCGCACCGCCGGGTCGCCAAAAATCAGCAAGTTATTGACGGTGCTCAGCGTCGCCCAGGTGGTCACCATCTCCTGCGAGTTCGACCGACTTGCCGAACTGCGCTTCCTCGCGTAACTGGGCGAGCTGCGCCGCCAGCTCGATCCCCCGCTGGCGGAAGGGTTGCATGGCGACGCCCAGCGTGGCGCCTTGCAGCAGGTAGCGCAGGCAGGATTCCGCCACCACCAGCGTATCCGGCGAGAAGAGCGTCAGGTTGGGGAAGCCGATATTCCAGAACTTGTCCGCCAGGCCCACTGATGCCAGTGCGCCTTTGGTGAGCATGCCCTGCGGCAGGCTGGCCACGAACGGCTGCCCGGTGAGCTGGGGCACATCGTCGAAGAGCATGGCTTGCGCCTCGCTGCGCAGCGGCGTGCCCAGGCTGTAATCCGACATGTGGATGCTGATCATACCGCTCAGATCTGCATCGGCGGGCAGATCCTCGCCGGTGAAGAGGAATTCCTGGGTCAGCTCGCCTTGCCACTTGACCGGTCCGGGCCAATCCTGGCAGACGATGCCGCCCTGGCAGACGCGCTGGCGGGCGTGATCGGGCGGGAAGGCTGCTCCCTCCCCGCGGTCACCAGCAGCGGCGGTCGCTCCTCCAGGAAGATGCGCCTGAGTCGCTCTTTGGTCGACCCGCTCGGATCGACCAGGGATATATTCCAGTCGCTGGACTCGCGCTTCAGGCGCTCGAAGAGCGGCGTCAGCAGCTTGTAGGCGATAAACTGTGCGGCGCTGTCATCCGGATTGGCGGGTCCGAAGAAGGTCAGCGCTCGCCGCGGCTCCGCCGGAAGGCGCTCGAATTCCACCAGCCGTTGCGCATAGATGTGGTAGCTTTGCGGATCGTCGAACCACAGGCGCCCGACAGCGTAGGTATCACCCAGCCCCACCTGGAAGCTGAAGGGGATCTCCTGCGGCGAGGCGACAATCAGCAGGTAGTAAGGCAGGCGATCCGGATCACTGAAGCCGGGTCTCAACCCGTGGCGAGCCAGGAAGGCTGCCGCGCTCTCTTCCGGGCGAACCTCCAGCCTTTTAAATCGCTCGTAGGTGCGCCCTTCGCGCCATTTGAGCAGATCCGCCAGGGCGTGCAGCCGGCTGGCAGCCAGGTTGGGATCGCTGCCGATGGGGGTGATCACCCCCCAACCGGCGTCGTCGAGGCGGTCTGGGTCGAAAGAGGTTTTCCGCATGATGTGTCCTATTTATAGTCGCTCAGTTTAAGTTTCTGCCCTTTGAGCAGGGCGCTTGCCAGGCTATCCACGCTCACGCCGGGGACCTCGCCGGCGGCTGCTTCCGGCGCAGGCTCAGCGGTGGGCGGCGCGGCGATCTCGACCAGCAGCTCCGGTTGCACGGCTGCAACCTCTTCCGCGGGCTGCGCCTCTGCCGGCGGCTTGGCGCGGACGGCTTCGATGGTCGGGCGTTGCCAGCCTGCCGGCGGCTCCTGGTAAGGCTGGTCGGCGCGCACCGGCAGGCGCACCGCCGGATCGCCGATAATGATGTAGTTGCGGGCGTCGAAGGTCAGGAGCATCATGATGCTCAGTTTCGCCTCATCGCGCGGCTGCTGTCCCAGGTTGATGCTCACCAGCTCATCGGCGAGCGTGGACCAGAAGGTGAAATAACGCCGGTTCAGGTCCTCCATTGCCATGCCCAGCGTGCTGCCCTGCATCAGGCGCACCATCAGCTTCTGGAAAGGACCGGTATCGCTGGTCCATTCACGCTGGAACTGCGCTTCCGTGTCCGAGAGAACATTCGCCCAGCCGTCATCAACATGCGCCAACATGGCGAGTGCGCCGCCCTGCGAGTGGCTTAGCAGTCTCTGCGGCAGCCGCGCCAGGAAGGGCTGCTCCGCTTTTTGCTCGTAGCCTTTACGGTAGGCGGGGAAGGTCGTCATGCGCGGCGTCCCGGCGGTAAACTCGCCGATCGATACGACAATCGTGCCGAGCAGGTTGCCCTCCTCGGGCACATCGGCGGCGGAATACCAGGCGTCCGGCGCCGGGAAGATCGTCTGGCTCTGCCCCTGCCAATCCTGGCAAACCAGCGCGCCTTGCAGGCTGGGCTGGTCGGGATTGTCCGGGTTGAACTGGATCCCGTGGGAGGAGGTGAAGAGCAAGGCAGGTGTCTGCGCGCCGCCGAGTAATTGTTCGAGCTTGGCTTTGGTGGCTTGCTCTGCTACGAAGGATTGTACATCCCAGTTCGGCGCAGCTTCGGGTAGCGCCTTGATCAGAGGCGCAGCGATATAATCGAGGTTGAGCTTTGTCGCCCGGTCGCCGGGATTTTGCACGGCAAAAAACGCCAGGCGGTTGGGCAGGTTGAAGCTGCCCTCGGCGTGGCGCGTCTCGCTCAGTACCACGCTACGGGCGTAGCGGGCGTATTCCTCCAGGGTTTCGAAATAGATGCGCCCCACGGCATACTGGATATCCAATCCATACTGGAACTCGAAGGGTATCTCCGCCGGATCGCCGACGATGAGCAGGTAATAGGGCATCTTTTCCGGGTTAGCCAACCCGCTGCTCGCATCCCAACGCGCCAGGAAGCGCTGGGCGGTCTCGCCGGGGCGGTAGCCATCTGCGCCGAAGAACTCGCGGTAATAGGTGCTGCGCTTGCGCCCGGCCTGCGACCGGCGCAGATCGAGCAGCTCCTTCAGCGCCTCGCGCAGGGCGCCAGGCGCCGCGGCGGCGAAGATCACCCCCCAGCCCGTATCTTCCAGGTTGATGCCCAGCTCGGCGCGGTTATCCTGGCGCACGTCCATGCGACCCACCTCCCGTCGCGCCGGCGCTCAAGTAATCTTTCTGCGCCTCAGACAGGCTTTCCAGGTGCGCCTCGCCCCAGGCGACAGCCTGGCGCAAGGCTTCCCCGGCGGGCAGCAGGCGCTCGCGTTCGCTCTCCGGCGCTTTGGACCAGCGCGTGGCCTGGATCTCAAACTCGCTGGCGTGCAGCTCGCGCCAAACCTGGTTGGAAGCGACCACCGGGCGCACCAGGCTGTCGTGCGCCAGCTCGTACCACACCAGCCCGCGGCGCGGCTCCTCGCGCACGATGAAAGCCTTGATCAGCTTATCGATGGCGCTCTTCTCCAGCCCGAATTTGCTTTCCTCCCCGGCGATGGCTTGCCCGCGCAGCCGCCCCGCGACGATCAGCTCCTGCTCGATCCAATCGCGCAGCTTGCGCTCGATGTCCAGCGCCTTTTCGGGTTTTTTAAGCTCGAGCAGCGCTGTTATAGAAGGCGCGCAGCTCCTCAATGTCGCCTCCTTCCTGGCTGGGCTGGCTGGCCTCCGGCGGGTAGTGCGCTCCTGTCGCAGGCGTTGCACATTTTGCTGCCAGGCGCTGGTCAAATCCTGAAAGGATATCGAAAGTAAGGGTGTGGCGGTGCTTAAGAAATCAGGATCCGCCTCTCGCAGGGCAGCCACCGCCTGCTCGAGCTGGGCGGCGGCGCCCACAAGCTCGTCCCCCAGCACAGCCAGAGCAACCTCGTTGACCTTCTTATCGTAATAATCGCCCAGCGCATCCTCGATCGAGCTCTTCTGCTCCACGTCCCGCAGCGAGATCTGCTCCGGCTTTTCGCGGCGCTCGAACAGATCGCGGCACACCACCTGGAGCTGCACCGGCTCGATGAATTGCCCGCTCTTCTTGACCTCCTGGTTGCCCTCGCGCACCGTCACCTGGCTGAGCCGCTCCACCAGCAGCTCGGCGCCCTGGCGCTCGAAGCGCACGCCCACCCGCCTGACCGGCTTGCTGATGGCATCCAGTGCGCCGTCTTTGCCCAGCAGCTCCAGGCGGAAGCGCGCCGAAAGGCGCTCCGGGATGTACACCAGGTACGGCTCCAGCCCGGCAACATATTCCTCGCGCATGGCAAAGATGGCGATGGTGCTGTAATCGTTGAGCAGCGCTGAGATGCGCACGAAGAAATCTTTCTTGGCGTCTGCATCCGTAGAGTCGAGCGTCAGCACTTCTTCGAACTGGTCGAAGAAGATCAGGCTGCGCTGGATGCGCTTCGTCGCATCCAGGCGGCGGCGCGGGCGCGTGCCCCTGGCATACGGGTTGTGCGTCGCCAGGTATTCCAGCACGCCGCTGCTCTTCAGGCTGAGCTCGGCAATTTGCGTGTAGCTGAGGTGGGCGTCATCGGGGATGCCTTCCCCGGCGTCGAGCGAGAGCAAAAGGCTGGCGAGGTAACGGTTGTAGCCTTTCAGCTCCTGGGGAAGGGCATCATCCGGTAGCTGGTTGTTGAGGCGCACCTTGGGCAGGATGTGCACCCCTTTGCGGTTCAGGGCGGGGATCACGCCTGCCTGCACCAGCGAGGTCTTCCCGGCGCCGGAGGGGGAGTTGAGCAAGACCACCCGTCGCGCCAGCAGGCGAGTGGCAAACTCCTCGATCTCGCGGTCGCGCCCGAAGATCTTATCGCCGGTGCGGAAGGACTCCGCGCCGATGAACGGGTTTTTCGCACCCTGCGGGGCGCCTGGAGATGGCTTTGCTTCAGCGTTGGGCTCGCTCATCGTGCTATGCCTCGCTCTCACGCCGTCTGCTGGGCAAGCTCGCCCAGGTAGTCCTCGGCGCTGCCCCAGTAGATGTTGAACTTGTCGCCAAAGTATTTGCGCAGGATTTCCCTGGCGCTGGTGGGTCGCAGGTTATCGTCGCCCGGCTGGAGCTGCACGGCTACCGAGCGGATATCCGGGCGCTCCTTGAGCCGCTCTTCGGTGAGGATGGAGCGGTACAGCAGGCGGAAGCTCCAATCGGTCATTTGAAAGCCCAGGAAGAGCAGGGCGGAATCCTTCCATGCCCATACCACCTCGTCCGGGATCTTCAGCGGGTGTTCGCTGCGGTTGATCCACATCAGGTAGTCGAAGTAATCGTCCTCGCTCAGCACCAGCGACTTGGGCTGATCCAGCCGACCGAAGAGGTGGTACACCAGCGGGCGCTCCGGGGTGGGGGGCATGCGCTGGTTCCATGCGTCGGTCGCCTCCGGGGTGATCAGTTCCTGCTTCCAGCAGAAATAAAGGGATTGCGGCTGGTTGCCCAGCTCTGCGATGGCGTCTTCCAGCAGGAAGTCCGGGTTGGCGGTGATATAGATGGGCTGTTTCAGGCTGGCGAGAACTTTGTACGCATCGACGCCAGCCTGGCGGCGCTGCTTGCCAATCTCGGCGACCAGCGCCATGCAGGCTGCCGAAAGGCTGCCGAGCTTCACCATGCCGTCGGTATCCAGCGCCAGCAGAGCCGCCGGCAGGGTATCGGCGAAGCGCTTTTTCACCTCTGTAGCCAGTAGCTGGTACAGGTAAACGCGCAGCGAGTCTTCGCCCTCCGCCAGGTCCAGGAACTCCGCCACCTGGTGCAGCTCTTCCTGGCGGTAGCGCTCGAAGGGATAGAGGTTCTCCTTCGCCCAGCGCAGGGCGATATCGCGCGTCGAGCCGGTGAGGAACTCAACCAATCCCGGTCCCAACACGGGGGTGCAGTTCTTGCCGCGGATGTTGGTCTTGATGCCCTTCCAGGCGAATTCGATATCTTTTTGGGCTAAGCCGCTGTAGCCGCTCTCGAACCACAGCCGCCCGCCGCGCAGGCGCAAGTAGAGCACCGGAACCCACCAGTCCGGCTCGTTTTGGATCAGGTTGCGCGCCAGCGCCATGGCTTTATCCACCTGCCCGCTGTTGAGCAGCTCGCCGAAGAACGCCGGCGTAAACCTGCTGACCGTCGCCATGCGGATGTCGTCCTGCATGGCGACCACTGCCGGTACGCCGGCTTCCACCAGGCGCGGACCCAGCGCCGCCAGGGCGCCCTGGTCGTAGCTGCGCTCCTCCTCGGTTGGCGCCGCATTCGGCACCTTGCCCTGACCGCCGCTCTGGCAGGATGCCAGCACCACCAGCCGCGGGCGCAGCGAGGCGGGCAGGTCGCGCACGCAAGCAACCAGCTCGCCGGCGTCTCGCCGGTCATAGCTGCCATCCGGCTTCTCGAGCACCAGGAAAGGTTGCTGGATCTTGGTCTTCTCATCTTCTACCAGCAGCGCCCCGTGGCAAACCAGGTAGAGGATGTCGAAGCCCTGCCCCAGCCGGTCTTTGAGCACATCGAAGGTGGCGTTGCCCGCGTGCAGCGGGTCGCTGGCGACCACAGTCAGGTGCGGCGTTTCTTTGACGCCCCGGGATTTGGGGATATCCACCAGCCCTGCCTGGGCGCGCTGCACCTCCGCCTGCACCGGCACCTCCGCCAGGGTTTGGTCGCCCAGGGTCAAGCCCGCCTGCAGGTCGGTTGGGTTGGCGACGAAGACCAGGACACGCAAATTGGCACGCGGGCGCAGCTCGACGCGCTGCCAGTCATCGCTGGGCAGAAAGCGTGAGAACGGGCGGTTGCCGATCGGCGCCAGGAATTGGGTGGCGGGCGGCGCCTGCCCCAGGTCCCAGCCGCGCAGCGTCTCCCAGCGCAGGTCTTGCAGCTTGCGAGCGCTGCGGTCGATCAGGATGCGCAGGCGCAGCTCCTGCCCGGCGCCTTGCGCGTTCGCCAGCGACTGGCTGTAATACTGGCTGCGCGGGTCGGGGGCTTCGCCGAAGACCGCCTGGCGCAGTAGCTCGCCATAGGCGTCCGCTTTTCGGGCGTTGGAGCGCAGGTCGTCCAGGGCAAAAGCCGCTACCCCGCCCACGGAGTTCTTTTCCGTCTGGTCATCCGGCTGGAAGTAGCGCAAATCGACGCGGTATTGACCATCCACAGGGCTGGATAGGAAGATATACAGGTCGGCGGTCGGGCTAGGCTCAGCCATCGTGTTCAGGCGCCTCCTTCAGGGGCTGGGGCTCGCCCCTACCCCCGGTTACCGCCCGCCCAGCTCCTTGGCGGCGGTGTAGATCATGTCGTAGAGCTTCTCGCGGTATGCGCGGGCGTTCGCCACGTTGGCTTCGTGCAGCGCCAGCAGGTCTTTGCGCACCACCAGGGTGTCGCCCTCCTTCGACATAGGCACGATCAGCTCGCTATCGCCATCCAGCTTGATCGTGGTTCGGGCAGCAGGCTTGGCGGCGTTCCAATCCACGTCGCCCTTCTCATCCGCCAGCACCCACTTGGTCTCTACCTGCAGCTCGGAGGCGTCGCTGATCTGCTTCGCCAGCTCCTCGCCGGCTTTCTTCAGTGCGGTAGCTAAATCGGTGGTGGTTCCGTTGCTCATGGGGTTTGCTCCTTTAGGGTAATCGTTCGGTACTGCTCGATCACTTTCTGCACGTATTTCCAGGCGGTCATAATCGCCAGCGGGTTGAACGGTCCGGCAGCCATGGCGATGCCGATCTTGGCGGCTCCGGCGGTGAGAATGGTCGCCAGGCGCAGCCATGCCTGGCGCGTTGCCACGGCTTGCGCCAGGGCGCGGCGGTGGTCGGCTGATAACGGGCGGCGGGCTGCCCGCCAGCCACCAGGTATGCACATCGCCCAGCCAATCGAGGCGGGTGCGGGCGCCGGTCGCGCCGCCCCGGCTGCTCTCCACCAGGGCGAACCGGTCCACCAGGCGCTGCACCGAGACGGCGAAGTTGCTCACCGTCTGAGCGGCTTCGCTCAGCTCGTCGCGCAGGTCGAAGGAGACGCTGCCGGGGTGGGCATAGAGCGCCTGGGTGAGCAGGTCGTAGCGCCCGGCGCTTGCCACGCTCAGATCGAAGGCGACATGACCCGCATCTCCTGCCGCCGCCCGCTGCAGATCGCGGCTGAGCAGTGGACCGGCGGCGTCCAGGGCGAGGGTGGTGTTTACCAGGCTGAGCGATTGGGCGCCCAGCAGGCGGGCGGATTCGAGCGGGTCTTCCGGCAGGTTGACGCGCCAGACCACGCCGGGCGTCTCGCCGCCGACGGAAAATGACGCATCCAGCCGCTCCGCCTGCCACAATCCCAACAGGTCGGGCTGAGGCGTATCGTCCGGGTAGCACACCTGGAAGACCGCTGCTGCGCTCACATTGCTCACTTTGCCGGGTTGAACAGGCTGGCGACCAGCTCGCCGATGGCTTTGACCGTCTCCATGCGGTTGAGCATGGCTTGCTCCACCATGTCTTTGTGCAGGTCGCGCAACACTTCATCCAGCGCGCCGGGGCGGTTGGGCAGGTACGCCTGGATGTCGCCCGTGGCGGAGATGGTGGTCTTGAAGCGCGCCGCTGCTTTCTGCTCCCCCGGCTTGTGCGGGTCGAAGCTATCCAGGTCCTCCACCAGGCTGGTGGTGATCTCCAGCGTCAGCGCTTCGTTGGTCGCCTCCAGCAGCCGCTTGGAGAGGTTTTGCAGGGCGCTGTTGAGGTTGACGACCACATCCTTGACCATGTTCTTGGCGTCGTCCAGGATGTTGAAAGCCATGCCCTCCTCGCCGCCCATGGCAAAACTGACCTGCCCTTCACCGGTGTACGCCTGCAGGGCGAATGCCAGCCCGTCCATCGGCGAAGCGAAGGGCGTGGCAGCCGGCGCAGGCGACCCGGCTGGCGGCTTTTCGGGCTTGACCGGCTGCTGCACGGGCGGCGCTGGGTTGCCCTCCGGCGAAGGAGGCGCTTCACCCATCTCGCTCTCAGCGGCGCCGGCTGAAAAGGCAGCCGCCTCTTTCTGCCCGGCGATCTCTTTCTCCACTTCGGGCAGCTCCTGCGGCGATACCAGGTCCAGCGCCAGCACAACCGGGAAGCTGCCGGGCTTGTGCTCTACCTTCTTGATCTCCGGGCGCTTGCCGCCCTCGCCCGCTTTGCCGAACGGCAGGCGCACCGCCGGATCGCCGATCAGGGCGTAACCGCGGGCGTTGTTCGCCGCCATCCAGTTGGTGCTCAGCTTGCGCGAGTCGTAATTGGCGTTGAACTTGGCTTCTTCGAAGTCCCGGCTGAGCATGGTGGCAAACTGGGCGTAGCGCAGGTTCATGTGCTCGGTGGCGAAGCCCACCGGTATGCCTTTCATGATCTGGAAGAGCATGTTCTGGAAGGAGGTGGGCTCGGCAGCCGTGCCCTGCCACTTGAAGGAGTAGCCCCAGGCGCGCTCGACGTGGGCGATGACTGCCAGGGCGCCGCCGCGCGGCAGGCTGAGCAGGCGCCGGGGCAGCGCCGCCAGGAAGGCGCGGTGCGCCAGGGCGGCGCGCTGCTTGTTTTGCGCCACGGCGAAATCGTCCCAGTAGGGTGTGCCGCCGCCGAAGCAGGCGAAGAGCACCGCTACCGTGCCGAGCAGGCTGGCGGAGCTATCCACATCCTCCGCCCCGAAATACATATCGCGCGTCGGCGTGGATTTGAACGTCGGTCCGGGCCAGTCTTGCGTCACCAGGGCGCCCTGGAAAGGGTATTGGAATTCGTGAGCGTAGGGCCAGCCCACGCCGTGGCTGGCGGTGAAGAGCAGCGCCGGCGTCTTGGACCCGCCCAGGTACTCAGCCAGGTTGGACTTGGTGGCTTGCAGCGGCTGTACCAGCTCCGGCGCTTCCCAGCCCAGCTTTTCCTGGCGCGCCTGGACGTACTTGAAGATGGGCGGCACCAGGGCGGTGGCGCTCAAGCGGGTGGCTTTATCCAGCTTTGCGAGCACCTCCGCGTCCAGGTCGGTCGCATTCGGGTCCACGTATTTGTTGTCCGGGACGCCGTTCGCCACGCTGAAGAACACCGAACGCGGTGCCAGGTTTACCTTGCCGGGCGTCTCGCAGGTGAGCACGCTGCGGGCGTACTGGGCGTACTCGTCACGCGTCTCGAAGTAAATGCGCCCCACGCCGTATTGCACATCCAGCTCGTATTGGAAGTGGAAGGGGATGGATTGCGGGTCGGCGACGATCAGCAGGTAGTAGGGCACCTTATCCACGTCGGGCGTGCCGGGCTGCCCGCCGTGCCGGCTGACGAAGGCGTCCGCCGACTCTTCCGGGCGGTAGCCGTCGCCGTCGCGGAAGCAGAAGAAGCGCGCACCTGCCTGGCTCTTGCGCAGCTTGACCAGGTCGTCCAGCGCTTCCAGGATGGCGTCCACCTGCTTTGGGTCGGCTGTGGCGGGGAAGATCATGCCCCAACCGGTGCTTTCCAGATCCTCGGGCGTGGCGTCCGCCGGCAGGGCAAACGTCGCCCCGCTGGGATCGCCTTTTTGCTGCAGGTCGCTGAGGTGGTCATCGCTGCTGAAGCGTTCCTCTTTGGCGAGCTTGCGCGCCCGGTCGCGCAACTGGTCCGAGCGTGAACGGCTCGACGAGATAGCCGGCGCCGGCGCCGTTGATGCCGTTGAGGTAGATCAGATCGTCTTGCTCGGGCATAACCATGCTAAATCCCTCCGGTTGGCGAGAAACGGGTGAAGGCGCAGAATAGCGAAAGGCACAGGAGCAGCACCCCCTCCGCCCTGGGTTCCGGTCCGGCGCTTCACCGCGCGGCGATAAAAACCCTACCATGAATATTATAGAGCGATTTTGTCAAATTTCAAGGGGGCGAGAGGATGAATTGATCACGAGAAAGGAGGGATTGTGAGATTCAGCGAGCCAACAAAGGGTGTAGATGCTATACTATGAGCGGACAAAGAGAGGTCCGAGATATGCTCAGCCATACCTACTGGCTTCTTTATCGGTAAGAATCCTTTTGGAGAGGTGAATCGTGAATGAGGTTGATAAAGCTACCCAAACGCAATTGGCAAACATCCAGGTAAAAACTGGCAAAACGCTTGACCAACTCTATGCTGTGATCCGTGAAAGCGGGCTCACGAAGCACGGCGATATCAGGGACATGCTCAAGACGTCGTTTGGCCTCGGGCATGGCGACGCAAATGCACTGGGACTTGCTTACAAGAGGACGTTGGAAGCTCCACAGACGGATAGTCATGATGTGCTCGATGACATCTATGCTGGCCCGAAGGCGGAACTTCGGCCAATCCACGAACGCCTGATGACCGAGATTGCCGGGTTAGGCGCTTTTGAAATTGCACCAAAGAAAGGCTACGTAAGCTTGAGGCGCAAGAAGCAGTTTGCGATGGTTGGTCCTGGAACGAAGCAACGGCTCGAAGTCGGTCTCAACATGAAGGGAGTGATAGCCAGCGATCGGCTACAAGAGCTGCCGGCCGGAGGCATGTGCCAGTTCAAGGTCTTTTTAAGCGGCGTCGATGAAGTCGACCGTGAGCTAATGGAGTGGGTGCGCCAGGCATACGATAGCGCTGGATAAGCGTTGCTAAGGGCTGCAGCCAGCCAACTCGGTTTGCGGTGGACGTTCTTAGCCTGCGGCACTTTTGCCGGTATGGGTTGTGCGGGCTATGGCTGCCGCTGAAGCCTGCCGTTGGGCTATCGAACAGTTTCACTTTCAATCCGGCGAATGTCATGAATTTAGATGAAATCACGAGTATTCAAATATCTAGTGGCACATTATGGCGAGAACGTCATTTTTGAGCCCGATGGCAAAGTTCCACCCGATTTTTTGGTAAACAGTAAGTTCGAGGTTGAAGTGAGGCGCTTAAATAAAAGTTTCTCTGATAAAGGTAGCCACGAAGGGCTAGAGCAAGTAACCATTCCGATTTTTGAGGTATGTAATGAAGTTCTCAGATCATTCGATGCTCGTTATCAGGGAAATAGCTACTGGGTTTCACTTCAATTTGAGCGTCCATTAAGTACAAGTATGCGACAAGTGAAGAAAGAAATGGAAATCACCCTTGAAACCTTCATCACATCAGTAACAACAGCGCTACCCTGTACGCTATTCGTAAACCCAAATATTAGATTTACAATAGATGCTTCTGATCCAATTACCGGGAGAGTATTCCGACCAGCAGGTGGAACTGATAGAAATGCGAATGGCTGGGTAATTCCAGACTACCAAGATAATCTTCGACATTGCATCATTGAAAAATCAGCCAAGGTCTCTGATTATCTAACCAAGTACCATGAGTGGTGGCTATATCTTTTGGATCACATGGGGTGGGGCTTGGATGAGAAAGAAACTGAGAAATCTGGTTTCCTCAATTAGCGATACGGGTTATTTTAATCAAGTATGCGTCATAAGTAATAGCGGAGATTTCTTATTGGCATCGATTTCAAAATGACAGGGTCGATAATTTCCGGAAGGCCGCCCAAAACGGCGTGCAGTCAACCCATCCAGCTGCCGAATTTAGGCGTCAGTTTTGACGATTGGGAATCGGGTTGGTGGCGAGCGGCTGACGCCCAGCCGTTTTGCGGCGAACAGCGCAGCGATAGTCGAAAATGAAATTCAAAGGATAAAGCACGAGGACCTACGCCTCCAGGCTATTCAACCTTCCGTCAATTCGATAAATTGAGTAGCAAAAGAATGTCTAAGTTTGATTCATTGCCAGCGCACATATTCCTCAGAAATGGTGCACTTTTGATTATTCCTCCAATGGTCATTACATTTGGGCTTTGGGGAGCATTACCCGCTGCTTATAGCCCTGACCTATTCGGGAAGGACTTACCTGAGTGGTTAGGCTTATTCGAAAACATATTTCGGGTTTTAGTTTTTTGCCTTCCAGGAATATTGTATTTTGGAATAAAAGAAATTGGGCAACCTTTGGGCTGGTATCTATACATCGGGGGAATGGCGGTTTATCTTGTGAGTTACCTGGCGCAGATCGTTTATCCTGACAGTGCATGGAGTCAAAGCATCGTTGGTTTTACTGCGCCCGCCTGGTCACCGATATTTTGGTTCGCAGGTATTGGTTTAGTATGTGCGCGAAGCTGGCTCCCGATTCCATGGCATCGCGCGGTTTATTTTTTGTGTGCATCCATCTTTTTGATATTCCATATTGGGCATACTGGATTGGTATATTTCAACCTGATTTATTAAGTACCTATCCGAAAATGGATGAGAGATCCGATTTTGTGGTGTGTGCAGCTTAGCTGCACACACCACAAAATCGGTACCCCTCGAATTTTCGGACAGGTTCTAAGTGATATTTCAAGAAAGCCGCCGAACGAAGTGTGAACCGGACTGGCGGGATTCCGCGGTATTTTCGGGTTTTTTTCTACGCCTTAGCAAAATCCACGCCCGCCCATACGCCGGTAACGCCTGCCGTTCGGCCGCTCGTAGACCTACCGGTTATCGCGAGAATGGGAGCAGTGCAAATGGCGAACCAAAGGCAACTCATTGAACCGTTGGATGCATCCATTGAAACGCATGCCTTCTCGGGTGTAGTGTCCATTCGTCTGCATGGCCAGCCTTTGTATGAGCGTGCGGCAGGCTATGCCGACCGGAGCAACGGGATCGCAAACTCGCGCGACACCCGCTTCGGTATTGCCTCCGGAACGAAATTCCTGACCGCCCTGGCCATCGGCAAGCTCATCGCCGCCCGGAAAATCTCCCTCTCAACAAAGCTGCAAGACTGTCTCGTTCTCGACTTCCCAGAACAGTATTCGCCCGAGATCACGATCCGCCACTTGCTCACGCACACCTCGGGAATTCCAGACTACTTCGACGAGGAGAAAGTCACAGACTTTGATCACTTCTTCGTCGGCCGGCCCTGGTACGAATTGAAAGGACCCAGGGATTACCTGGTCGTCTTTCCAGATGAGCCTATGAAGTTCTCGCCCGGAATGCGTTTCTCTTATTCGAATGGCGGCTATATTCTCCTCGGGGTGGTGATCGAAGAAGTAACCGGCATGCCGTATCAACAATATGTCGAGCAAGCCATCTTCCAGGCCATTGGCATGAAGCGTTCCGGGTTTTTCGCCTTCAATCAACTCCCTGAACAGACTGCGCTGGGCTACATTGAAGAACCGGGCGGTTGGCGGACGAACATCTACAATCTCCCCATCATTGGCGCCTCCGATGGCGGCGCTTATACAACCGCAGACGACTTAGCCACGTTATGGAAGGCCTTTTGGGCTAACGAAATCGTGCCGCAAGACCTGGTGGAGGTCTATGCTACGCCCTACGTGAAAGCCGAGACGGAGGGTGAGGCCACTTATTACGGGCACGGGGTGTGGATTGATTTGGAGCCAGATGGGCATCCGGAAGTCTACATGATTGGCGGCGATGCTGGGGTATCCTTCCGGTCGAGCTTGCAGCGACACTCTGATCTTCAAGTCACCGTGCTTTCAAATACGTCGCATGGCGCCTGGCCGGTACTGAGGGACATCAGGAAAATCCTTAGGGCGCTCAACGGGCTGGCGACCTGACACGCGGATGCAGGTTACCGGTTTTTACACTGCCTGGCGGGCGCCTGAACCCCTCCGGTGGGTACTCTCTCGGCACGTCACTTGACAAGCAGGCAAATCTCATCCAAAAGAGATACACCTAACCTTAATACTACCAGCCGCATCATTGGGCTATCTTGGACTGATAACGGCCTTTATTCCAATATTTACGGCTATAGAATAAAATGATGGGTAGTAATGAACACCGCACATTTCTTTATTCTTGGCAACTTGCTCTTCATGATAGGTGTCATCCTTCTCCTTGGAGGAGTCTTTACCTGGCTTCGCGCACATCGAAAATATTCCACATGGAAATCGGTCAGCGGGATGATAACCAAGGTGGTTTCGCACTCCATTAGTCCCGCGAATTTCCACTACTACCCAGTTATTGAATTTCAAACCCAGACAAGAAAGATTGTCAGTTATCCGCCAATTCCCCCGCCCGCCGGTAACGCCCGCTGTCCCGTGGCTTTGATTGATGGATGGTGAAGAAATGACCTTTATAAAGAAAGTCCTCAAAGGTATTGGCATCGTACTCATGGTGCTAGTAGTGTCTATCATTGCTTTTGCTGGATTTTTGCTGATTGCACATAATCAGTCGCTTGTATTACCAGTTCCAACAGGGCCTTATCCTGTAGGACGAGTTGAAAATGTTTGGATCGATAATTACCGCATTGATTCCCTTTCGGATAGAGATTATGAGAAACGAGAACTGTTGGTTTGGATCTGGTATCCAAGATCTGAATCTACGCAAGCTCTAAAGGCGCCGTATTTGCCAGCCGCCTGGGTGAAGGCATATAATGATGCCCAAACAATCGAACGGTATACCGAGCGGGATTTCTCAGCCATACAAACCAACGCCCTTGAAAACGCCCCAATAGCGAAATCACAAGGCAGTTATCCTGTGATTATTATGCAACCTGGTTTGGGATTGGTCCCAGCAGATTATACGGTGTTGGCTGAAAACCTTGCGAAGTCACGGATATATCGTCGTTGGCATCAATCAAACTTACACTTCGTACTTGATCGTTTTTCCTGATGGGCACATCGTTTGGCAGTCAGAAAAGAGCTCTCTTCCAGCCAGCGCCGATGCTGCTGGTATTGATGAATTTGTGAGCAGGATTGGGGAAGTCTGGACGAATGACGCGATTTTTGTGATGAATACGCTTCAGGGCATTAACATGGATCGTGAAAATATATTTTATAACAAGCTCGACCTTGCAGCCATTGGTCTCTTCGGACACTCATTAGGCGGCGCAACAGCAGCCAGCGCATGTAAAATAAACTCGCGTTGCAAAGCTGGGGCAGATTTGGATGGAGCCCTATTCAGCTATCAGGCTGAAGGAACACTACCCATTCCCTTTATGTTTATGCAAAATGGTGCCAGCGATAAGAACAGCAATTCGATGTATCAAGCTTATTCAACGTCAAATAGCTCTGCCTATTATCTATCCATCGACGGAACGCAACACTACAACTTTAGCGATTTTCCACTCCGGTTGTTGCTTCCAGCGCAAATCAAATACAACAACGCAGGTTATATCGGTTCAATATCTCCAGAGAGAGGGTTGGAAATCACCAATATATATTTGGTCGCTTTTTTCGATCGGTATTTGAAAAATATTAAATCGGACTTGTTACAAAACCCATCTTCCGCGTATCCTGAAGTGCAGTTTGAAGGGCAATAACTTGAAATCAGCACCTGGTCCATGCAGGGAACGGGTGAGAAATCACGAGAGGCAGCCTAACGCCAGCTCAAACTGACCGCCTTCGGTGTGGACCAGCGCTGGACATTTGGTTGAAAAAATGGCTGTAAGAGGCGGTTGTCATGCTAACACCAGCGGCAGGTGGGCCAAACCGTTGGGCGCTCTAATGACCGCATGTGGTTCAGAGTCTCGACCTACTGGAGAAATGATATGCCTAAAAATCGAGTTTTTGCGATGAAATTCGCAAATGTATATCCCCTCTACGTTCAAAAAGCAGAACGCAAAAATCGCACGAAAGCAGAAGTTGACCAGGTCATCTGCTGGCTGACCGGCTATGACGATGCCGGATTACAACAGCAAATCGAGCAGGGAAATGATTTTGAAACCTTTTTTGCTCAGGCGCCCGCCATCAACCCAAATTGCTCGCTGATCAAAGGTGTGGTTTGTGGTGTGCGTGTGGAAGAAATCGAAGATCCGTTGATGCAACAAATACGCTGGTTAGATAAACTGATTGATGAGCTCGCAAAAGGAAAAACAATTGAAAAGATCCTGCGGCAGGCAGGATGAGCGTTGGGTTTCGTTACGCTGCCCAACACCGGCTTAAGCGGACAGCGGCTATGCCGCTTCCGCGCAGGCACGTTTCGCCAGAATGTGCCAAAAGTGTTGTGGGGTTTCGCCCGTCCCGCCGCTGGTCCGCACCGTTGGGTGGCTTGGTTTCTTTAGAATTCGGCGAGGGCCACCTTGGCTCGCGCCATAAACTTCAACTTACGGGAGCGGGATTTCCACCGGCTGATTAAAATCATAGAAAATCCACTTCTCCTGGATGGATGCCTCCCCCTCCACTTCGGCGGACGTGATCTTGATTCGCACCTGGCGGAAGAGCAGATCATCCTTCCCGGCCCAGATCTGAACCACCCCGTTGGCCCGGTTAAGGTTTACTGGTCCTATGCTACCATACCCGATCATCTCGATGTACTTGGGCATTTCCAGCTCAAACTGGATGTGGTAGCAGTTCATACCATCCACCTGCTCATTCTCATGTTTCTGCAGGTTAACGGCCATGTCTTTCAGCTTGAGCAACTCGAAGGGATTTGTCACGGTGTAAAGCTTGTTAACTTCCTGCTGGGTGGTTGGCTCCCAGGCGGCGCTTCCAGGTCGGCGCCAATAGTAGAGGTTTGAGGCAAGGCTCAGGATCTCCACGGCCTCCCCGCTGAAGTTCAGTTGCAGGTAGAACTGCTCCGGCGTTTGGTAGCGTCCCTTACCATCCGCCAACCCACCGTAGCCACCGCCTGACATCGAGGTATTCATCATGTACCTCATCGTCGGGACGCCCTGCATATTGGCTGTCCCTATGGAGAGGATCTCTTCGGCGGTGTACGGGATGGGCGTCGCCGTTGGAGTTGGGGTGGGAAGCGGCGGGCGGGTGGGGGCGGGCAGCGAGGTCGGTGTAGCAGCCTGAGCGCATCCAGCCACGAGGGCGACGACAAGAAGGAGAAACCAGGCGAGGCTCTTCCTTCCGCGATGTGTTGTTCTCATTTGATTTTAATCCCCTTTCAGATGGTAACTTATATACTGCTTGTTTTTGGCGCTTGCTGTCTGCGCTCCCAGCGCATCGCCAGGATCAGCGCCGCCAGGAAGCCCACCAGCGGACCTAATACAACAGGCCAGCGCAGGAAGCTGAACAACGGCAACAGTTTACGCCAGGCGTACAGGCTGCCATCCTCTCCCAGGGCGTACTCCGCCTGTACCAGCTGGAAGCGGTCGCACTGCAAGGACAGGATGCGGTCCCGGATAGCGGTGGGCGGGGGGAGTACCAGGAAGCGCAAACCACAACCGGTAATGTAACCGCGGTCCTGGTCGAGCGGCGGCGAAAGTTGAGGGGGTCCGTTCTCGATCTGCCATTCCGTCCTCTCTGCGACGCCGTTCCAGGCAGGCAGAAAGGCAACGATCAGCACTCGTCCCTGGTCCGAGCCGATGGAGACATCCCCATACGTCCCAAAATACAATTCGGCGGTTTTCTCCACCGCGCCGGGCGGCAGGTAGGCGCTGGAGGGCATGATGCCGGGACGTACCGGGATATCGGCGGGGATCTCCAATCGCTGCCAGCCGTTGAACAGCCCGGAATGGACGATGAGCGCCAGGCCAATGGCGGTCAGCAGCCCCAGTAAAGCACCCCCCAGCAGGGCGGGCGGCACCCACCCTTCGCCGGGCGGGTGGATTGGCGGAGCGGCGCTCTTCCAGACCCACTTGCGGTAAGCCAGCAGCATGATCGTCGATGCGATCAAGGTAACCACGGCCTGAAATAGGGTCGCAAACAGCATCGCCACAAGACCCAGCCCGGCGCCCTCGCAGGACTGAGGCGGGTCGCATTCCACCTGCGTCAGTCTGGTATTCAAATACAGCCAGCTCACCAGAAAAATTAGCTCGCCTGTCAGTACGGCCAGGAACGACGGCCAGTGGCGCATCACGACCCAGTTGATGGTCAGCGCCAGGATGGGCAGCCCGACCAGGAACAGGAGGTATGAGTAATTCGCAAAAAAACTATCGATGATCATCCGGCACACGCAACCGGTATTATTATATAGTCTGATCTCCCCGCAGCTTGCTTTCGAAAACGATAAGCTCGCCTGCGCCCAACTTTCGGGATGCTTCTATACCAACTGCGTAACCTCTCATTGGTAACTTCAGTACGAGAAAACGGAAAAATCAGGAATTACGGTTTGTGTTTCTCAATCATCGCGTGTATATTAATGGAGTGTCCAATATTCCAGAAATCACCTTTACCGGAGCATGGGCAAAATGGGCAAGCGTTGTGGCTTAAAATCTTTGATCTTGACTGGGGTGGGCACCCTGTTCTTTCTGGCTGCTGGTTGTACAACCGCGCCAGATGTAGCCCCAACGGCTTTAACTTCTGCTACGCGAGCAGCGCCCCCAACAGTCACTGCTCCCCCATCCATGACGCCGACACTCGCGCCGACATCTACGCCGGAGCCCACAGCCACGCCCTCACCCACTTCAACGCCAACGATTGTTCCGACTGTGATCGGCGGCAGTGAGCCCTTAATCGCCTTTATAGCCAATGACAGGCAAGGGAATCTCAATCTTTTCATTGACGGCTTCTTGACCGGGAAGCCTCAGATGATCACGCGTATCACCTTGCCCGAGGAGGATCCCATTTCGAAGGTGAGATGGTCTCCGGATGGCAGGAAGCTGGCTTACACCAACGCCAACGATCAGGGGGAGCGCTGGCTGATCGTGTACAATCTCGCCATGAATGCGTTTCAAGAAGTGTATAAACTGCCATCTGGGAGATATGTGGATCGGATTGAGTGGTCGGAAGACGGCAACATCCTCACCTTTGTAACAGCAAATATGCGCCCACCTGGCCCCAATCTGGCTACCCGGCGCATCCATTTGCCTGACCTGATCTATCTACCGGTGGAGGGTGAGAACCTGTGGATCAACGAAGTATCTCGCCTCAATACACAAGCCAAATGTTTTGACAGCAGCGACCCGGTCGTCCGGCGCTTGAGCATAGCCGGCTACCGCGACCTGTGTTACTTCCCCCAGCTCGACCAGTACGGCGGCTTGTATTATGGCGAAGCCGGAGTTGACTATTATCTGTTTTCGCAAGACGGGCAAGAGGCAAGGATGATGGTGCGTTTCCCGGCAGATTTTACGACCAACGGCGCTATCGACCTGCTCCTCTCTCCCGATCGAAACCGTCTGTTGCTTGTCGCTAAGCCGCAAAGGAGTACAGGCAGCGACACCTGGCCCGGCATTCCCATGGCGATTCCGCTCCTCTTCACAGAACCGCTCACGATGACGGTTGCAGCGGATGTGCTTTATTACCCGGAGCCGGTGTTCGAGAAGACGCCCCCGCCGCACGCCATCGGCTGGAAGTATGCCTATGGCTGGTCGCCGGACAGCCGGGATATCCTGCTGGTTCGCATTTATCACGATGGTTTTGATCGGACAACCTATAGAATCCAGGGCGAGTTCGCCATAGTGGATGCCGCTTCTGGGGAGGATGTTTCCGTTTACACGTTTCCGCCTGACCTGCAGCCGCAGATGTCTTTCGGTTTCGGCTACGACCTGGTCTGGACTTCGCCCTAGATGAGGAGACGCCATGCAGCTAAAATCCTTCCAGCTTGAGCGTTACTTTGCCCAATATGAATTTTCCGTAAAATACCTGCTCTCCAGCTCCGATTGCGACGGATTGAGCCAGCGCGAGCTGGTGGGCATGGCGGATGCGCAGCTCCGTGAGGTGTGGGACGACCTGGCGCTGGGCTACACCGAATCCCTCGGTCATCCCTTGCTGCGCGCTGAAATCGCCAGCCTCTACCCGGGCATCTCTGCAGACGATTGCCTGGTTTGCGTCCCGGAAGAGGGCATCTTCATCGCCATGAATTGCCTGCTGCAGCCGGGCGACCACGTGATCTGCACCTTCCCGGGCTACCAGTCGCTGTACCAGGTGGCTGAGAGCCTGGGCTGTCCGGTGACACGCTGGGCGCCGGACGAATCCGCCGGCTGGCGCTTCGACCCGGATTTCCTGGCGCAGTCCATCCGCCCGGAGACGCGCCTGGTGGTGGTCAACTTTCCCCACAACCCCACCGGCAGCCTGCCCAGCAGGCCAGATTACCAGCGCATCCTGGAGCTGGTGAGGGAGCACAACCTTACCCTCTTCTCGGATGAGATGTACCGTTTCCTGGAATACGATGAAAATGACCGCCTGCCCTCCGCTTGCACGCTGTCCGAGCGGGCTGTGTCGCTGTGCGGCATGTCGAAAACCTTCGGCATGGCGGGCGTCCGCCTCGGCTGGCTGGCGACGCGTGACGCCGAGCTATACGCCCGGCTGGCAGCCTTCAAGGACTACACCACCATCTGCAGTAACGCTTCCGCTGAGGTCCTGTCGATCATCGCCCTGCGCAACCGGGAGCAGATCATCGACCGCCACCTGGGACGCATCCGGCGCAACCTGGCGCTGCTGGACGCCTTCTTTGCCGAGTTTGCGCCGCTTTTTGAGTGGGTCAAACCCCGGGCGGGGACGATCGCCTTCCCCAGGCTCAAGGGGGCGGTCGAGGCGCAGGATTTCTGCCAGCGCCTGGTCCGGGAAGCCAATATTATGCTGCTGCCCTCCACCGTGTACGATTATGACGATCGCCACTTCCGCTTTGGCTTCGGCAGGGAGAACCTGCCGGAAGCCCTGCAGGCGCTCAGCGCTTATCTAAGGCGCGGGTGAACATCACCACCAGGCGGTGGAAGCTCTCATCGCAGTCCAGCGGCAGACCGAACCCGCCGGCTGCCTCCAGTGTGGCAAATCCGTGGGCAAGGCTGCGCAAACCACGCGCGGCGTGCAGGGCGTCCTCGCCGCGCAGGTCGAAGGACTCCAGCACCGCCAGCACGATCGCCACGATGCGCCCTTCCAGCTCTCTCAGCTCGGCGTCCGGCTGGGATTCGCTGCCGGAGGGCGCGCAGGGTCAGGTTGTACAGCTCCGGGTTGGACATGATATAGGCGCGGTACGCCTGGGCGAGCTGCAGCAGGGCGGGAGCACCGCTCTTCCCCAGGGCGGCATCCACCAGGCGACTCTCCAGCAGGCGGGCGTTGAGCAGGCGCAGTTCGCGCAACAGGCCCGGCATGCCATCGACGTGGTTGTACAGGGAGGGGGTTTGCACGCCCAGCCGGGAGGCAAGGTTGTGCAGGGTGAGGGCTTGCTCGCCGCCGCTCTGCAGCAGGTCGTTGGCTGTGGCGACCACGGTGCCCGTGCTCAGGTGCGCTCTAGGCGGCATAGGTGGGCTCCCTCTGCGGGGTCCTCGCCTGAGGCAGGTTGAGGCTATGCAGGAAGTCGATCACCAGCGGGGCGGCGATCTCGGGCATCTCGGCGTGCGGGTAGTGCCCGGCGTCGGGGATGAGCTTATAGGTGGTTCCCAGGGCTTGTGCAAGCTGCCGGGCTTCGCCTTCCGGGTCCTTGAAATCCCGGTCTTTGCCGCCCATCAGCACCAATGCGGGCGCCCGGACATCTTTCAAGCGCGCCGCGGAGGCTTCTTTGGAGGCAAACAGCATCTCCAGCACGGCTTCCATGCGCCCGGGCTCGCTCAGGTTCTTCTTCAGCCGGGTGGTATACTCGCCAAAATCCTGCGGCGGGCGGGTGGGGTAGAGGCTTTTGTAGTAGCTCAACCACGCCGCCGGTCCCCAGGGGCGGGTGAACGCGGCGGTGAAGAGCACTTTCTCCTGCCATTTCGATCTGCCGCGATAGAAGGCATCCACCAGCACCAGCCCGCTCACCCGCTCGGGGGCTTGCGCCGCCGCCCAGATCGCCGCGCCGCCCGCCATCGACGTGCCGATGATGGTTGCCGATCCGCTCTCCAGGTGCTCGATCAGCGCCAGGATATCGCCCCCAATGGCGCCGACCGAGTAATCCTGCCAGCGGGCGCTGGTTTCGCCGTCCCACGCACATCCATGCTCACCACGCGGTAACCCGCTTGCGCCAGACGGGGCGCCAGGAAGCGGTACTCGCCGCGCAGGTCGCCCAGCGAGGGTACGCAGGATCACCCAGCGGTCCACTGCCCTGCTCTTCGTATGCGATTGCGCCTTCAGAAAGGCGTAAGAATTGTGTTGTCATGAGGTTGTCTCCTGGTAAACTAATGATGTTAGTATTATAACGAATAAGATTAATTATATCAAGATTACCACGATTGCACGTTCAGTTTTCGCTGGTTAACATTCCACCAGGAACAACATTCGTCACCGATTCGGGAATAACATCAACGGAACAGGAACCCTTCAAGGGCTCTTAACCCGGAAAGCCACCTGTATAACGACGCACTGCTGTTTTGCAATCCCCTTGGTTGGGGAGACGTCAATCAGAATGGGAAGCCAGATATGCCCGTCTCTCTCATGTGGGCTAACCAGTACGACGGTTCGGAACTGCATATCTTTGAGTTCGTTGATGAAATCGACAGTCGTTGATTTGACCAAAGACCTGCCTGGTATCATTTCGCCATGGTCATTTGACCCAAGTCGAACATGGCAACCAGTGTTCGATCTTTCGTGGGCAACTCATGACTGTATCTACCCACCTATGGCTGTTACCTGGATATTTGACTGGCGGGATGGGAAATATGTTGATATCACATCAGAGGTCGATACTTCAGAATACATAGATTTATTGAAGGAGATTATTCAGAAAGGGTATGGTAGCTCGTTTAATCCCTTAAATATCGAGCCCTTGACGCTATTGTTACTGACATACGATAGAGCCGGTCGGCGGGATCAGGGCTGGCAAGAGTATTTAGAACTTGCGGATCTGAGCCATTATCCAAATACACCTGCTATTGATGCCGAGTGGCTAAAATCGGATGTGGAGCACTTTTCCATAGAATACAAAAAAGGTTGGCCATTCACACCGAATGCTTATTGTTCCTGGTCGCTTATAGATTACCCTTATCCGATAAATCCTTAAGGTTGGGAAGTGTGGATGTAGGAAAAAAACCGGTCTTGCCGATGAAGTCACTAGTAAGACAAAATTGGAGTTTTGAGTCAGCTTCTCCGCCCAAAACTCCAATAAAAGCTGTTACATTACCGTTGACCCTTACTGATGCAACATTAAAAACTTACAGGATTTCCTCTCTACGTCATCAAGTTCGCATATAATTACTCCAAGGATTTCCTTGCACTTGATTGTCCAATCTACCCAGGTATCCCGCTCACCTTGAGCGAGCTTGATATGGCAATTCTCTTCGAAAAGGCTGAGAGCCATCGTTTGCCCAATTCTTGACCACAAAAGGGAGGCATCATGAAAGTACTGCGTAAAATTCTCGGTATTTTAGTCATGTGCGCTGGCGTGCTGGGCTTGCTGCTCAGCCTGGCGGGCCTGGTAGCGATCTGGGCGCTCAAGCCCACCGTCGCCAGCGGCGTGGATAACACCATCACGATGCTCAACAGCGCCGTCACCACCAGCCAGCAGGCGATGCAGATCGCCGGGAGAGGCGCTGGGCGGTACGGTGGAGAGCGTCAACGCCCTCTCGACCATGCTCAGCGCGACGGCGACCTCGGTGCAAGACACCGGGCCGATGCTGGAGCAGATCAAGGTCTTTATGGGCGAGAAGCTGCCCGCCACCATGACTTCGGCGACCAGCTCGCTGCAAGCTGCCCAGAAGAGCGCGCAGGTACTGGACGGGGCGATCAAGTCGCTGGACTCCTTCCGCTTCATGCTCTCGGCGGTGCCTTTTGTCGGCTCGGCGATCCAGCCACCCACCGATCCCTACGACCCCAAGACCTCGCTTGCCGATTCACTCGGCGGGCTCGCGACCAGCCTGGAAGACCTGCCGGACATGTTCAAGGAGATGTCCACCAACCTGGACAAAGCGGATGACAACATGGTCACCATCCAGACTAGCCTGACCACCATGTCTACCAGCATCGGCACCATCTCCACCAGCTTGAGCCAGTACCAGGCGATGGTAAACCAGTCGCAGGCTTCCATGGCAGGCTTGACCGCCATGCTGGTGAACATCCAGAACAACTTGAACACCATCCTGAATGCGGCCGCGCTGGTGTTCACCCTGTTCTTCGTGTGGCTGCTGGCAGCCCAGGTGGTGATCCTCAGCCAGGGCTGGGAGCTGTACCAGGGCACTGCCGGTCGTATGGAGGGCGGCGCCTCCCAACCGGCGGTCGTTGATGTCAAAGCGGACGAGCCTGCGACGGTCGAGCCGGTTGGCGATGCTGAAGAAAAGCCGGCGTCCGAATCCTGAGCGGCTTTAACGACCAACAACAATTCTGCAAGTGTGCGGATTTGACGAATCACCCATAATCCGGTACACTTATCTTACTCCGATGGGGAGTAGCCGCCCGGCAACCCGGGATGGATAGTCGTCAAGACGGAAAGAGATTTCCCGGCTATCTGGGATCAAACGCAAGACCATCGCAGATGTTAGCGATGGTCTTTTTTATTTGCGTTGGGGGCAGCACGGTGGGAGCTTGAAGAAATTGAACGTGGAGGAAAACTTGGAAGAGAAACCCTGGCATGCCCAATCGATTGAAGAGGCTTTTGCACAGACGAAGAGCCAGCCTGGCGGTTTGAGCAGCGCCGAGGCTGCCAGCCGCCTGGCGCAGGTTGGCGCCAACGAGCTGCAGGCGGCAGAGCGCATCTCGCCCTGGCAGATCTTGCTGGAGCAGTTCAAGAACGTGCTCATCCTGATCCTGCTGGCGGCAACCGCTATCTCGCTCGTCCTGGGGCATGGGGTGGAGTCGATTGTCATCGCCATTATCGTGCTGTTTGCGGTGGGGCTGGGTTTCGTGCAGGAATACCGCGCCGAGCGGGCGATCGAAGCCCTGCGCAAGATGGCTGCCCCCACCGCCGCCGTGCTGCGCGATGGCGCCGAGATCCGGGTGCCGGCGCGCGAGCTGGTTCCCGGTGATGTGATCCTGCTGCACACCGGCGACCGCCTGCCAGCCGACGGGCGCCTGCTGGAAGCGGTCAATCTGCAGGTGGAGGAGGCTGCCCTGACCGGCGAGTCCGTACCGGTGGAGAAGCATGCGCGTCCCCTGGAGGATGGCGACCTGCCCGTCGGCGACCGGCGGAACATGGTGTACGCCGGCACGGCGGTCACCTACGGGCGCGGCAAGGCGCTGGTGGTTGCCACTGCGATGCAGACCGAGTTTGGCAAGATCGCCCAGCTGCTGCAGACCGTGGAGACGGGCAAGACCCCCTTGCAGCAGAACCTGGATAAAGTGGGCACGATCCTGGCGCGGGTGGCATTCGTGATAGTGATCATCATCGTCGCCCTGGGAGTGCTGCGCGGCCAGCCCTTCATGGATATGCTCATCTCCGGCATCGCCCTGGCGGTAGCCGTGGTGCCGGAGGCGTTGCCGGCGGTCGTCACCATCTCGCTGGCGATCGGCGTGCAGAAGATGGTCAAGCGCAACGCACTCATCCGCCGCCTGGCTGCCGTGGAGACGCTGGGCAGCACCTCGGTGATCTGCTCGGATAAGACCGGCACGCTGACCAAGGACGAGATGACCGTGCGCAAGATCTACGCCGCCGGGCAGTTGTTCGATGTCTCCGGCGCGGGCTATGCCCCGCAAGGCGGTTTTTCGACGGCTGGAGCTGCGCTTGCCGCCGCTCCGCCCGAGCTGAGCCTCATGCTCACCGCCGCCGCCCTGGCTTCCGATACCCACCTGGTGAAGGATGCCTCCGGCGATGGCTGGGATATCAAGGGCGACCCCACCGAGGGGGCGCTGGTGGTCGCCGCTGCCAAGGCAGGCTTGGATAAAGACGACCTGGATGCCCGCTTCCCCCGCGCCTACGAGCTGCCATTCAGCTCCGAGACCAAGCGCATGACCACCCTGCACAGCGTGGATGGCGGGCTGATCGCCTATGCCAAGGGCGCGCCCGAGGTGATCCTGGAGGGCTGTGATTTCGTGCTTACGCAGAGCGGGGCTGCCGGGCTGGACAGCGCCGGGCGGGGGCGCATCCTGGATGCGGCGCAGGAGCTTGCCAGCCAGGCGTTGCGCGTCCTGGCGGTTGCCAGCAAGCCGGGCGCCGCACCCACAGACGCCGAGCACGGCATGACCTTCCTGGGGCTGGCGGGCATGATCGACCCGCCCCGCCCTGAAGCAAAAGCCGCCATCCAGCTCTGCACCGAGGCTGGCATCCGCGCGGTGATGATCACCGGCGACCACCCCGTCACCGCCCGTGCGGTTGCCACCGAGCTGGGCTTGCTGGAGAACGGCGGGCGGGTGCTCACCGGCGCCGAGCTGGAAGACATGAGCGACGACCAACTGCGCAAGGATGTGCAGGATATCCGCGTCTACGCCCGCGTCTCGCCGGCGCACAAGTTGCGCGTGGTCACCGCCTGGCAGGCGGGCGGGCACATCGCTGCCATGACGGGCGACGGCGTGAACGACGCACCGGCGCTCAAGAAAGCCGATATCGGCATCGCCATGGGCATCACCGGCACGGATGTGACCAAGGAAGCCGCCGCCATGACCCTCACCGATGACAATTTCGCCTCCATCGTGGCTGCCGTAGAGGAGGGGCGGGCGGTTTTCGGCAATATCAAGAAATACCTCATGTACCTGCTCTCCTCCAACATCGGCGAGATCGGCTTGATGGCGGGCTCCGCCGTGTTGGGCTTGCCCCTGCCGCTCACCGCGGTGCAGATCCTGTACGTCAACCTCGCCACCGACGGCTTGCCCGCCCTGGCGCTTTCCGTCGACCCGCCCGAGAAGGACTTGATGAAGCGCAAGCCGCGCAACCCGCGCACCGGCATCTTCACCCCGCCGGTGGTGACGCTGATGCTGCTGGGCGGCATCTGGTCTACCATCGTCAACCTGGGCTTGTTCTCCTGGGCGCTGGCTTCCGGTCGCTCGCAAGCTGAAGCCATGACGATGACCTTCATGTCGCTGGTGCTGATCCAGTTCTTCAAGGCTTACAACTTCCGCTCCGACCGGCATTCCATCTTCAATAAGCCCTTCGCCAACCGCTGGCTGAACCTGGCAGTGAGCTGGGAGCTGGTGCTGCTGGTGCTCATCGTCTACCTGCCCTTCCTGCACGAAGCCTTCAGCACCTACGCCCTGCCGCCGATAGATTGGCTGATCGTAATCGGCTTAGCCATCACCATCGTCCCGGTGCTGGAACTCGCCAAGTGGCTGGTGCGGCGGGGTATCTTCGGCAAGGTGGAGTAATTGTGTGATACACTTATTGCAACCAACCCCTCATACCCCACACAAGGAGGTCCCATATGGCATACACCCTTAATTCCACCCTCGGCGAGCTCTTGGACAACCCGAAAGCCAAGGCGGTCCTGGACCAGCAGCTCCCCGGAGTCTCCAGCCACCCCATGGTCGCCATGGCGCGCGGCATGTCGATCAACATGATCGTCTCCATGCCCCAGGCGGCTCAGCTCGGCTTAACCAAAGAGAAGGCTGAGGCGCTCCTGGTTGAGGTCAACAAAGCGCTCTAGGTCGCCAGGGAAATTAGCTCAAAAAAGGCATGGCTGCGATCTGAATCCGCAGCCATGCCTTTTATTTGTCTCTGCTCCTCCAGTGCAATGTTATACTCGCCCATGGATGAACACCGCGAAACGCATTGCTCTCCCCGCCCATCTTTCCGCCTACCTCTGGCGACCGGCCCGCATGGACGACATCCCTGCCGTATGCGCCATGCTGGCAGCCGGTATGGAGATCGACCGCCCCTTCTTTCCCCCTTCCGAAGAGCGCCTGGCGCACCTGTACAGCTTGCTCGGCGAGCGCCTGACGCAAGACACCCGGCTGGTGTTTGCGCCGGATGGCGGCCTGGTGGCTGAGGCTTTTATCTTCTTCCCTTCTCCAGAAGATGAGCGACTGGCACTGCTGGATGGGCATGTGCATGTAGCCCATCGCGGGCGCGGGCTGGCAAGCGCCTTGCTTGCGCATAGCTTGCGAGCCTTCCGCCAAGCTGGCTTTTCGCAAGCCGCCCTGGATGTGGACGCCGAGAACCCCAGCGGCGCGCTGCGCCTGTACCAGAAGCTGGGTTTCTGCGCAATCAGGCAGGAGCTCCACTTTGTAAAGAGACTGCCTTGAGACACCCGATTTCTACCAGAAATTGGATGTCTAAGGCGCATCACTTCGTGAATTCGTGTTCTTCATTCGTGGAAGGTCTGCTCCAATGAACGCCTGGCGCGCTGCCCTGCGGTTCGATCCCCTACCTCGCCTGCTCTCCTCCGGCGACGAGGCTCTCGTTTACTTCACCCGCCGTGACCTGCTCGGCGAGGATCCCGGCGCGGTAGAGCAGCTCTGGGAGCTGCCCGGCATGCGCAGGCTGCTCAAGAAGCAGCAAGCGGATGGCTCCTGGACGCGCCCCGGCGCTGAGAAACACCCCGCCGTCAACCATCCGCCTGATCGAGACCTGGCGTAATTTGCGTTCCCTGGTGCAGGTCTACGGCTGCACCCACCGGCACCCCGGGACTGCGGCCGCCTGCGAGTACATCTTCTCCTGCCAGTCTGAAGAGGGTGACCTGCGCGGCATCCTGGCGAACCAGTACGCCACCTACTACACCGGCGCCATACTGGCTTTGCTGGTGGAGGCTGGCTACCCGGACGACCGGCGCGTCGAGAAAGCCTTCCGCTGGCTGCTCGCCATGCGCCAGGACGACGGCGGCTGGAGCATCCCGCTCATCACCTACAAGCTCGACCGGGCGACGCAGTATCGCCTCGTGACGCAACCCGCCGAGCCGCTGCAACCCGAGCGCAGCAAGCCTTTCGTCCATTACGCCACCGGCATGATCCTGCGCGCATTCGCCGCTCACCCCGTTTACCGCACTTCGCAGGAAGCCCGCCGCGCTGCCGACCTGCTTAAATCGCGCTTCTTCCAGCCCGAACTCGACCACCTCGCTGTATGACGCCAGCTACTGGGTGCGCTTCGAGTACCCCTTCTGGTGGAACAACCTGGTCTCGGCGCTGGATTCGCTCTCGCTCATGGGCTACTCGGCGGAGGAACCGCAGATTAAGAGAGCACTCCATTGGCTGGTGGAGCACCAGGAAGCCAGCGGTCTGTGGCGCGTCTCGTATGTCCGCCCGGATGCGCCGGAGAAGACCACTGCTAAAGTCCAGGAGATGAAACGCTGGGTGACTCTGGCGATCTGCCGGATATTTCACCGGCTTTACCAATAGGGATGCACGCTCTCGCGGATGCGCCGGTCATAGACCGCCTGCACCTGGCGCATCGTCTCCTGCGGGAGGGGCGGCAGGTCCGCCGCTGCGAAGTTCTCGTCCACCTGCGCCGGGCGCTTGGCGCCGGGGATGGCGCAGCTCACTGCCGGGAACATCAGGATCCAGCGCAGGGCGAACTGGGTCAGGCTCATCCCCGCCGGGCAAATGGCTCTCAGCTCCTCCACCGCTTGCAGCCCGGTCGAGTAATCCACACCGGAGAAGGTCTCGCCGCGGTCGAAGGATTCCCCCTGGCGGTTGAACGCCCGGTGGTCGTCGGTGGCGAAGGCGCTGTCTGCCTTCAGCTTGCCCGTCAGCAGCCCGGAAGCCAGCGGCACGCGCGCCAGGATGCCCACTTTGCGCTTCTGCGCCTGCTCGAAAAACAGCTCCGCCGGTCGCTGGCGGAACATGTTGAAGATGATTTGCACGCTTTGCACGTTGGGGTACTCGATCGCTTTGAGCGCTTCTTCCACTTTCTCCACGCTCACCCCGTAATAGCGCAGCTTGCCCGCCTGCACCAGGTCGTCCAGCACGCCGAAGACGTCCGGCTGGTAATAAACCTGCGTCGGCGGGCAGTGCAGCTGCAGCAGGTCCAGGGTATCCGTTTCCAGGTTTACCAGGCTGCGCTCGACGAAGGCAGTCAGGTTAGCGCGGTTGTAACCCTCGGCTGTGTGTGGATCTAGCCGCCGCCCGGCTTTGGTGGTGATGACGATCTGCCCGCCCGCCTGGCGGCGCAGCCTGGCGAGCAGGCGCTCGCTGCGCCCGTCGCCGTACACGTCCGCCGTGTCGAAGAAGTTGACGCCCAGCTCGACCGCCCTTTGCAGCGCGGCGAAAGACTCAGAATCGTCCACGGCGCCCCACGTCCCGCCGATCGCCCAGGCTCCAAAGCTCAAGGCGGATACTTTCCAGCCCGTTCGTCCCAGCTCCCGGTATTGCATCGTTTCATCTCCTTCCCTGGCTCATAGGTGGCACTCACCTGCTATCCGTTGATATCGTTCCACGAAGTGCGAAAGATATAAATTCAGCCTTCACCTAATGATACACCCTCATCTGCCCCGTGGTTCAGTAGTTCCAGCTGAGATCCCCTTTGAAAATACGGCAAAAATGGTAAAATTTAGAATAGTATGTTGCGTTATTTACAGCTCTCAGAGATTTGCTCAGAGGTGAGGTTGGTTATTTATTTAACGTGGGTTCGGGATAAGTGGCTTTTTTGGGGTTCTCGTGCGGCTGCGCCGCACGAGAACCCCAAAAAAGCAGTACTTTTCCGCTAACCCGAACTGACGTTATTTAGAGAAATGAGTTACAGGTAGGGTTAAAGGTTACCTGAAAATATTTCCTGCTTCACCCTGAGTGATTAACCCAAAAGGGATGGAAGATGAAAATAGTCATGTTGCTCCTCGTTCTTTGTTTCTTTGCTGCCGGCTGCACCAAGGCCACACCGGCTGTCAGCGATAATGGCAACCCAGGGCAGATCAAGATCACCGTCTTTTATGATGCAAATGGCAATAACCTCCAGGATACCGGCGAGACCGGTCACCAGGACCGGGTTTTGGTCGGTCAGGACGTCTCCTGCCCGCCTACCGACCCGGCAAAATTCCAGTTCTACCCGACGGATGACCAGGGTATAGTGGTTGTCAAGGACCTCAAGCCCGGCAAGTATTGTGTGGGTTATTCGGGTGAGAAGACCATGTCTTCCAAGATGACCCTCGAAGTACTCGTAAACAGCGACCAGGAAACCCAGGTTTCTTTTGGCACCCTGGAGCCGTAATCCCATCTGCCCATACACAGATTCCCGCTTTGGAGCGTCGCATGCCTGAACAAAAAACCGTCCCCACCAGCCAGGATGTCGAACAGGTTCTCAACGCCATTGAAGACGAGCAGAGGCGCCTGGATTGCTTCACCCTGCTGGAGCTGATGCGCCAGGTCACCGGCGAGCCACCCGTGCTCTGGGTGGGCAACATCGTCGGCTTCGGCCAGTACCATTACAAGTACGCCAGCGGGCATGCGGGTTACGCCGCCCTCGTCGGTTTCTCGCCGCGCAAATCCAGCCTCTCGCTTTACGTGCTCTCCGGTTTCGCGGGTCAGGAGCAGCTCCTGGAAAAGCTGGGCAAGCACAAAGCTGGCAAAGGCTGCCTGTACGTCAACCGCCTGGACGATATCGACCTGTCCATCCTGCGCCAGATCGTGGCGGGCACGGCAACCCACATGCGCCAGGCTTATCCTTGAGCGAGCCTCCGCCATGAAACCGAAAAGCGTCTCCGGACTCACCTGCTTCGTGCAAAACCTCAGCCGGACGGTCGAGTTTTATGAGCAGCTCGGCTTCAACTTCCACAAAGTAACGCCTGAGCATGCCACCGCCTACCTCAACTGGTTCTGGATCGACTTTATCCCCGTTGTGGGGCAGCCCTCCCGCCAGGGCGGCGGACCTTCCATCTGCCTCAGCGTGGATAACGTCGACGGGTTCTACCAGGGCTGCCTCGCCCTCGGCTACCAGCCGCTGAGCGAGCCGCAGAACACCCCCTCCGGGGACCGGCAGTTCCTGCTCCTCGATCCGGATGGTTACGCGTTGCTCTTCTTCCAGAGAAAATGACGCCTTTATCGTCCATTTTTGATCCATTCGATTAACCCTGATCCAGGATTCATTGCAGAGGTCTTCACACATGGGGACAGCCACGGTTCAAGCCCAGGTCTGGGGAGTGCGCGCCCGCGATTGGGCTGAAGTGCAGGAAGGCACATTTTTGCCGCTTTTTGAGCGGGTCTTAGACCAGACCGCTGTTCGCTCCGGTTCTGAGGTGCTGGATATCGGTTGCGGCTCAGGTCTGTTCTGCGAGCTGGCAGCGCGGCGCGGCGCGCTGGTCAGCGGGCTGGATGCCTCCGAGGCGCTCCTGGCGATTGCCCAGGAGCGGACTCCGCAGGGCGATTTCCGCACCGGCGATATGGAGGAGCTGCCATACGCAGCCGCGACTTTCGATCTCGTCACCGGCTTCAATTCCTTCCAGTTCGCCGCTGATCCGGTCAATGCACTGCGCCAGGCGAGAGCGCGTCACACGCCCCGGCGGCAAGCTGGTGATTGGCGTGTTTGGCTTGCCACAGGATTGCGAAGCCCGCTTCTATTTCGCTGCCCTGGGATCGCTGCTGCCGCCGCCTCCGCCCGGGACGCCGGGACCTTTCGCCCTGTCACAGGATGGGGCGCTGGAAGCGCTGGTAGAAAAAGCCGGCATGCAGCCGGGTCCGGTCGAGCAGATCGCTATCCCCTGGGAGTACCCGGATGCTCAAACCTTGCTGCGCGGATTGCTTGCCTCCGGTCCTGGGACGCGCGCCGTCGCAGCTCGTCGGGCAGGATGCCGCCGAGCAAGCCATCCTGCACGCCCTGGCGCCTTTCAAGACAGCCTCGGGCGGCTACAGGCTGGAAAATACAGCCTGCTATACGATCGTAGCCAGTGGGTAACTCCAAACCCGTCGCCCGCAGTACCGCTCTCCACTCTAGACCGATTACCATCCTGCAGATTGTTCTCGAAACTCGGGACGCGTTTACTATCCCGGGCGCCGTCCATTTTCGCATATAATCTATACTAGCGCGCCTGATCCCATTGACGTCCTAAAGAAACGGGACCCTCCAATATGAACAAATGGCTCATCCTCCTCGTTGCCATCGTCTGCGAAGTGATCGCCACCTCCGCCCTCAAAGCCAGCGATGGCTTCAAACGCTTCTTGCCTTCGGTATTGGTGGTGGTTGGCTACGGCTTGTCTTTCTATCTCATGTCGCTCACCCTGCGCCAGATCCCGGTCGGCGTTACCTATGCCATCTGGTCCGGGGTGGGCGTGGTGCTGATCACGCTCATCGCCTGGATTGTCTATAAGCAGCGCCTCGATCTTGCGGCTATAATTGGCATGGCTATGATCGTGCTTGGCGTACTGGTGATGAACCTGTTTTCGAAGTCGATCCCGCGTTGAGCATGCCGACCGGCTTACCATCCCATCCTTAAGGAGAAAACCATGCCCCCTCATTTCCGCCAGCGACTCAAACAGGGCGACCTGCTCTTCGGCGTGGGCGTGACCCTCAGCTCCCCGGCAGTCAGCGAGCTGCTCGCCGAAGCCGGCTTCGATTGGCTCTTCCTGGACGCCGAGCATGCCCCGCTCGAGCCCAGCGCTTTGCAAGCCATGCTCCAGGCGGCTGGCAGGCAGGTGGCGGGCATCGTGCGCCTCCCATCCCTCACCGAAGCGGACATCAAGCATGTGCTCGACGTCGGCGCTACGGGCATCGTCGTGCCGCAGGTGCACACCGCCGAGCTGGCAGTTGCAGCGGTGCGCTGGGCGCGCTACTACCCGGAAGGGACAGCGCGGCATGGGCGTTTACCGCGCCAACCATTACGGCTTCCAGGTGAGCGAGTATCTTCAGCAGGCTGCCGAGCAGACCGTGGTGGTGGTGCAGGCGGAGAGCGCCGAAGCTGTACGTAACATTGATGCCATCGCCCAGGTGCCCGGCGTCGACGCCGTGCTCATCGGTCCCTACGACCTGTCTGCCAGCCTGGGGCACCCCGGCGACCTGGCGCACCCCGATTTCGTCGCCGCCGTGGAGCGCATCACCGCTGCCTGCCAGGCTGCCTCCATGCCGCTGGGCATCTTCGGCATGAACGCCGCCGCCGTGCGCCCCTACATCGCCCGCGGCTACCGCCTGATCCTGATGTCGGTGGATACCGTGCTGTTGGGGCAGGCGGCGCGCGAGCTGCTGAGCTCGGCGCGTTCGTAGCATCCCGAAAATATGTTGTGGTCAGCCTCTGGGAGTGAAAAATGACCAACTCGCCATCTCTCGTTTCTAATGCCTTCAAGACCTTTATGAAAGAAGCTCCCCAGCAGGCGCAAGCCTGGGGGAGCATGGTTCAAGCCTGGCTGGCGCCAGCGCCCTGGATCAAAAAACGGCTGCCCTGGCATACTTGTCTGTTCTGGCAGCCTTACGCCTGGAAAGCGGCATTCCTTTTCACGTGCAATCCGCCCGGCAGGCTGGCGCCACGCGTGAAGAGATCATCAGCGCTATCCTGGTGGGATTACCTGCTGCAGGTCATGCTGTAACTCAGGTCTTGCCGGCGGCGCTGGCAGCCTTCGATACTGCTTAAGGGAGGGGATGCATGGCAAATTTCAGCCCGGAACACAAAGCTGTGCTGGACGATCTTCTCCTCGGCGACCCGCGGCTGCGCCCCGGAAAGATGTTCGGCTACCCCGCCTATTACGCCGGCGAGAAGCTGTGCATCTGCCTCTACGAGGCGGGCGTGGGGCTCAAGCTGCCCGAGCCATCGGCGGTGAAGCTGCTGGAGACGGACAGCAATGTTATCCCCTTCCAGCCGATGGGCAGGCGCAAGATCCGCGAGTGGGTGCAGATCAACCTGGAGAGTTCGGAAGATTACCGCCAGTACCAATCCGTCTTCGACGAATCGATCGCTTACGTCCTGGCGGGGCAGGGAAAATAGATCTCGGAATCAGATCCTGGACTATCCATCAAGGTATAGATTCTTGTCGCTACTGAGAGTTGGCTTGCCTGTTTAGCTTTAAATGTTTCAGAAAATTATTGGGCGTCTTTAATCAGGTGTTGTCTTTCAGATGGTCGTGGAGGCGCTATGAAACGGGAGATCCGCACAACCTTATCCCTCATTCTGATTGTACTTTGCATGGTAGCACCGAATCGCAGCGGTGTGGAAGCCGGTTCAGCCAATTTGCTCGATGATCCTGGACATTCAATTCTAGATGACTCTAGTATCTATTTACCCCTCACCTTAAGAAACTATTCCAATTTCAGCTTTCGTCAAGCCCTCACTGGGCCTATGGCTACCCTATCCCTGTGGATCATGGAATTCAATGTCATCACCGGCGTGGTAACGATAAATGGTGGAGATCCCCAGCCTCAAACGGTTCCGTTTGTCTGGGATTGGGGTGATGGTACCGTGGTAGATGGATGGTTTCCTCAGACCCATACCTATACCGACCGGGCGAGAAATTATGTCGTAAAAGTCACATCCCACTATACCAATGGAAGCACAGGCGAGGAACGTATCCTGGTACGCTTTGTGCCACCCACCATAACTCCTATCGATTTGCCCTCCAATCTTAGGGTCACAATCCCCGATCATAACGTGGCTTTAGGCACCCGTTTGTATCCCATTCCAGGTGGGCTGACGTATTTCGATGATAGCTACTTTGCTGTAATGTCGAGAGATGATATTGAATACGTGCTTTCTGTTGCGGCAACCCGCCAATTTGACTACGCCAACGGGGATGTGTATTTGGTCAATAACGGTTTTGAACAGGTTGTTCTGAGAGACCCGAGCTTTGCCGGCATGTACTCTTTGTGGTTTACCAACCCTGTAAGTTTTGCTTCCGGCAATTATGGTTTTCAGAACTCGCTGCAGTATGGCTCATTTTTTCATGAAATGGGCCATAATTTTACGCTCAATAGCCCGGCAGGTTATTATTATGGCGGAAAAATTGATGGGGACGCCAACGCTATCTTTTCCGAGAGTATGGCTAACATTTTCGCCCACACAACCGCTTATGACATTTTAAATCATCCATACCATTATGGCTTTGATTACGGTCTCTCTCTTGAGATAGAACAGAGTGCCGTTGCCTCGGTCAGAACAATGCGAAACGCTTACGAAAATTATGTTAGCGCTGGGAAAGAGTTCCATTCCTGGAATGACCCCGCTACACCCACTGACGAAACCTTTGGAACCTTCATGACAATCGCCTATAAATTTTGCGTCCATGCAGAGGATAGCGGGCAAGGGTACCGGGTTCCATTGAAAAAGATGATGGCTTTGCTGCAAAATTTCGACACGGATTGGCAAAGTAGATATGACCAAAATCATAATACGCCTGAAGCGGACATATTCAGAGCGACTTTGATGGTGGCCGCTATGTCTTATGCCTTTTCAACGGACTTACGTGCTGAGTTTAGAGACCTGAATTTTCCAATCAGTGATGCTATTTACGATGAGTTAATCGGGGTGATGGTTCCCTAGGCGAGTCGGTAACTGGATTCCCCTACCTCACCGGCTCGAGCCTCAGCATCACCGCTCCGGACTTGAAGACCTGCGTTCCCAGCAGGTGAAAATCGGTCCTGCCCGCCAGCCCGGCGAACAGCGCCGTCCCCGCGCTCAGCGCCAGTGGGTTGACCACCACCTGCACCTCGTCCACCAGCCCGGCTTGCAGCAAGCTTACCGCCAGCGTGTTGCTGCCCAAGATCAGGATGTTCTTGCCGGGCGCAGCTTTCAATCTTCGCACGGCTCCGCTCACATCCCCGCTCAGCACCGTTACGCCCTGCCAGCCGGCATCGAATGGCGCATGGCTGGCGACGTACTTATGCGTGGCGTTCATGAATTGCGCCACTGCTGGCGCCATCTCCCTCGCCTGGGGTGTCGCCCAGAACTTCATCATCTCGTAGGTCTTGCGCCCGAAAAGCAGCGCATCCACCTCTTCCCCTGGCTGGGATGGGAAGGCTTCGAAGTCATGCCCAAAAGCCGAGAGGTCGTGCCCTTCGCCTTCGAAAAAGCCGTCCAGGCTGGTGTTGAGAAAAACCAGGACTTTGCGCATAGATATTCTCCTGTGGGTGTGCGCTAGCTGGATTATAGTACAGAAAGCTCAGCGCCGGCGCAGCTGGCTGCCCTGCCACGCCACCCCCAGCGCCAGCAGCGCCAGCAGGATCACGTTTGCCGCCGGCGCGCTCAGCGCCAGCGAGCCGCGCAGCCCTTCGGCAATCGCCCCCGCCCCGGCGAAGGCAGTCGCCAGGATCAAGCCCCAGTTCATCGCCAGCGCCACCAGTGTCGCGCCGAGCACGCCGCCCGCCAGCGCCAGGGCGTACCAGCCGGTCTCGATCCCCAGCAGGTTGGCGCCGGCTGGCAGCAGCATCGCCCCCGCCAGGAAGCCGGTGAGCAGCGCCACCGTGCGCACGAAGCGCACCGTCAGCCAGGCGCACGCCAGACCCGCCAGCACGCTCAACGCCAGGGGCAGCCAGCCAGAACCCAGCAGGCTCGCCAGCGCCCGCCAGCTCAACAGGCAGGCTGCCACGCCCACCGCCAGCCAGAAGAGCCGCCTTCCGGCAAGCAGCAGCAGCACGCCCGCCGCCAGGGAGAGTACCTCAATCAGCACGCTCCCCAGGTTGCAATATCTGTGCGAGAAATGGATAAAGAGGACCCAGCTAGGAAGGCGACGCACCTGCATCCGGACCCGGCGTTGGCGCGGTTTGTTCGCCGCTCGCTGCCACTGCCGCCTGCATCGCCCGGAACTCCTCCAGGAACGCCGCGGCAATCGCCTCAGGATCGGGGATCAAGCCGGCATCGCTGGCCACGCCCAGCGTAATGAAGCCGTTGTAGCTGAAGATGCTCAAGCCCAGCCCCCAGCCTGCCGGCTGCGGCACCCAGAAGATCATGTGCTTCAGCGCTCTGCCGGCGAAGTAGAGCTCCATCTGCGGACCGGGTACGTTGGTCACCAGCAGGCTGGCTTTGGAGCTGATCATGTCCAGCACCAGGTCTTGCGCCAGCGGCAGGTCGAACACTGCCGAGCTGAGCACGTTCCAGATCGTGTGTGGATCGCGCAAATCCTTCAGCTCGTCCATGCGCTTCTTCACCGCATCGAAGCGGTCTGCCATCACATCCAGCCCCACCGGCAGCTTGAGCATCACCATGCCCAGCTCGTTGCCCAATTGCCCGGCGTTGGGGTTGCCGCGCATATTGAACGGCACCACCACGCGCAGCTCCGGGTAATCGATGGCTTCGCCGCGCCCCAGCAGGTAGCGCCGCAAGCCGCCCGCCACAGCGGTGAGCATGATGTCGTTGACCGTGCCGCCCATAGCTTTGCTCAGCGCCTTGACCTCACCCAGCGGCAGCGGCTGCGACCAGGTGGCTTTCTTTGCCACGCCGCAATCGCCGCGCAGGCAAGTCTCCGGCTCCTCATCACCCAGCAGGTAGCGCGCCAATACGTCGGCGTCGGATGCCAGCTCGTAAGCTTTGTACTTAATCAGCTCCGGATTCTCCATCACATCCAGGCTCTTGGAGAGCACCCGGTCGGCCAGGTTCAGCGCCCGGCTGGTAACCCGCAGCGGAGGCAGGAGCAGTTTGCCCAGGCGCGTGGTGTGGTGCCCGTCCCGCCTTGCCAGGGGCTGCGGCCAGGGGGCGTCGGGTCCAAAATCGATCAGCGAGAGCAGCACCTGCACCAGCGAGACTCCATCGGCGATGCTGTGGTGCAGGCGGGCGATGATGGCGCTGCCCCCAGCGTAGCTCTCTACCAGGTGAAATTGCCAGGGTGGCTTGGACATGTCCAGCGGCGTGCTCATCAGGTCGTTGGTCAAATGCTTGAGGGCATCCAGGTCGCCGGGCTCGGGCACACCGATGCGGTGCACGTGGGAGTCCAGGCTGAAGAACGGGTCGGATTCCCAGACGGGGCGCTTGATGAAGCGCCCATCCTCGCCGATCCGCTGGCGGAAACGGTCGAACTGGAGAAAGCGGTGCTGGAGGGTAGCCCGCAGGCGCTCGAACTCCACTGGCTGGTCGAAGATCATCAGCCCGGTGATGACTGCCATGTTGGTGGGGGAATCCATGCGCAGGATGAAGGCGTCGAAGCTGGATAATGGCTCTTTATTCATCGGATAGCTCACTACAGGTAAGGATTTTTAGGCTAACAAACAAGTATATATCTATTGGCTGAGAATTGGTAGTCCAAATTGAAATAGCGATCCTTTTCAGTAATCTCATCTCCAAGCTGACGCCTGGCATGTATTTTGACAACCGATTGCAAGCCTTTCCACTCCGGAGCATTGCGCAACTGCATCAGGGTTTGTGTATCCGCAATGACATAGCACGTGCGGGTTTCCAGCCGTCCATGGTTTTTGTTGACCGTTTGATGTCGGCTATTGGAATAAGCCTTGAAACCGCTAGCTTCGAGATCGTCGAACAACTTGACCACATCTTGGTACAGCCGCCCGTGGTTCTCCTTAAGCGCCAGTACATAATCCGCTTCCTGATCGACAATCGCTCCAGCAATATCCTTCTGGCATCCCAGGGCATCAATGGTGACAATGCAGCCGGAGACTTCCAGCACCTGCAGCAACTCAGGGATGGCGCTGATCTCGTTGGATTTGTCATCCACCTTGACCTGGCCCAGAACCAGACGGTTCTCCGCAGCCCAGGCACTGACCATGTCAATTGCTCCCCGGCCAAGCGCTTATCTCCCAGTGAATAATGGTTTCCAGGGGAATTTACCGGAAGTCTGCTACCGCCTGCTCGATAAAGCTCGCTACTTCCGGCGCGATATCTTCATTGGCATTCGTATTGGGGTGCGAATCGCTCCCGTTGCGGTATTCCGGGCGCAGCATGTTCGCCTCTGGTCCGTTGCCATCTGCCGAGGCGAGCCGGTCGAACAGGTCGAAGATGTACAGGTTCTTCAAGCCCCCCTTGAATTCCTGCGAATCCAGCCAGTCCGCCAGTTGGCGGGCGCGCTTTGCCTGCGCCGTGTCCGTCTCGGCGGGGTTGAGCGGCGGCTGGGTGATGATGATGAACAGCTTCTCCGGATGCTGGCTGATGCGCTGGCGGATGATCCGGTAGGCTGCCTTGTACTCCTCCAGCTTCGCCTCGCTCTCGATGTGGCTGGTGGGGTCGAAGCACGACTTGAGGAGGATCACCTCGTGCTGCAGCAAGCCGCTGAGCGTGTTGAGCGGCAGAGGGTACTCGCGCTGGCTGAAGATGCGGCTCAGCGCGGTGGGATCGGTCTGGTCGTTTGGCACGCTGTAGGAATAGCCTGCCGGGCTGCCCTGCGGACCGGTAAGCTGCAGGTAGTTGTAGCCCTGATCCCAGAGCTGCAGCCCTGCCTCCGCCAGTCGCTGGCGTAACTGCCCTTCGCGGATCAGGTTGGCGCCGGTGGATTGGTGCAGGAAGATCAAGTTCGTATAGTCGCCCTGGCTGTACGATCGCACCCGGCGGCTGTCCAGCACGGCGCGGGTAGTATCCAGCGTGACGCGCGCCAACCGGCGGGGTTCCAGACCGGTGAGCATCATCGTAACAGCGCTCAGTAAAATGACCGACGCCAGCAGGGCAGCCAGGATGATCAGCAGGCGTTTGGTTCGCGTTTTGGTGGTGGGTGGGCTCATCATCTTTGCATAATTATGCCACCAAATCGGTTTCCTGATACTTTCCTGAGATTTTCCTGATATCGGTTTGCTATAGTAAGGGCGAAGCACTCGTACAGCGAATGCTCCGCCTCTGCAACTGTTTGCCTTTCGGGAGGAACCCCATGAACCATAAAATGCTTTATCCTATCGCAGGCGCTCTCGCCCTTTTAGGAGTGCTGTTTGTAACGTTGGGGAGCGGCGCACCGGTTATTGCTCAGGAACCGACGCCAGGAGGGGATGATATCCTTATGGAGGTCGCGATTCCTGAGGAATTACCGCCAGGGGTTCCCCTGCCCGGTCAGATCATCACCAGGACGCTGGAAGGTAGTCCGGATAACCCACGGGAGCCCGGTGGTACTGCTGAGCTATTACCCGGCGTCTGGATTACAGAGACGGTCGATAGCGGCGGTGATGTGGGAGACCAATGCTCCCTAGAGCTGGACGCTGCCGGATACCCCCACATTAGCTACAACGATCGCACCAACGACGCCCTGAAGTATGCCTTCCAGGACGCCGCTGGCTGGCATCTCGAGACAGTAGATGCACAGGGTGGCAGTGACTCAAAACTACAGCTGGACGATCAGGGTTATGCCCATATCCTGTACAAGAGCGGGGGCACAACCAAGTATACATATGAGGACCTCTCGGGATGGCACTTTGAAACCGTTAATGGAGTTGGCACTTCGGTCTCGTTTGCTTTGGATCACAATGGGAACCCACACATTGCTTACATCGTAATAACTACTGCTCCCCAATTAATTGTTAACTATAGCCTGTACTATAGCTTCCGCAGCAATAATACCTGGAATCCACAAGTTCTTGATACAGCTTCGCAGCAGTATTTTGGCCAAAATCCCGGCACATATATGGGCAATGGTACATCCATTGCCATCGGTACAGATGGATTTCCACGCATCACCTACGCAAAAGGCAGCATCAACGAAAGGTATAGCTCCATGAGCCTAAGATATGCCGTCTTTAACGGGACAACCTGGAGCAAATCGACATTGAGATCGGGTTCCTGCTATCGTTATCTCGAAGGCCCTTATTACTGTTATCAGGTAGGAGCCTATTCTGCCCTGCGTTTGTCAGCTTTAGGGGCTGCTCGGGTCAGTTATTATGTTTATTGGTACAGCAACAGCCCTTCTACCCCTTCCGGTGAATATCTAGGTTACTACGCCGATTCTCATAGCTACGCGGTCGATCAAACTGTTGTTGATAAAGCCTCTTCGCTTGCCTTGGACCATTCTGAGAACGCCTACATAAGCTACTTTGACAAGCTTAGCATGGATCTGAGATTCGCCTACCATGATTCCGATGGCTGGCAACGTCAGGTTATCCACAGCCGGGGGGAAGTAGGCAGGTGCTCTTCGATTGAGGTTGTTTCTGAAGGAGAACCCATCATCAGCTATTATGACGCCACCAACGGAGATTTAATGCTTGCACGGTATGACACACACGGAGCCTTCTTGCGTCCTCGGGTGCAAAATAAATCGGGTGGGCGAGGTACGACAATTTCGTACCAGCTTAAACTCGACAACAGGACTGGAGCTGACGACAGCTTCACCCTCGAGCTTGGACCTCACACCTGGCAAACCCTACCAACGGTCAGTCCAATCGGCCCGGTTCCGGATGGCGGCTCTATCCAAGTGGACCTCACGGTGCTTGTCCCGGGAGATGCCCCCTGGTACGCCGCCAACTCGGTGGACGTGATTGCACGCTCGCAGAATGATCCAACCCAAACTACCAATATCACCCGCCTTACCACCCAGGCATATGCCCCGCCGCAGCTATCACTCCAGCCGGAAGTCCTGGAAAGCGTTCAATTGCCCGGCCAGCATGTCACCCAAACTCTTTACATCTACAACAGCAATGGTGTCACCCTGACCTACCGGCTTACGAAGCCTACTTCGCCCTCGATGGATATCGGTTTGTTGGTGCACATGGAAGATCCTGTCGATGCCACCGTCATTGAAGATTCGAGCTTCTACCATGTGCCCTTAGATTGCAATGATGCAGAGGGCGATTGCCCAATCCGCGGAGTGCCTGGGGTGTCTGGCTATGGATTTGAATTCACGCCCAATGAGAACATCATCCATGGCATTGACGTGCCAAGCCTAAATCCTACTCAAACCATCGCCATCAGTACCTGGATCAATCCAAGCGAGTGGAGCGATAAGTTCATCATCTCGAAAGGCCAGTGGTGGGAGCAGTACAAACTATATGAGCAGCCCGGAGAACTGCGCCTGCGCTTGTGGGGTGTGGGTGAGGTTTCTGCCCCTGCACCCAGCCTCAATGAATGGCACCACGTGGTGGGGCAATATAACGGAAACCAAATGCAGATCTGGATCGATGGCGCTTTGGGAGGCGAACTGGCTGCTACAGGCGTCATTAATATCTGCGGCAACCATCTAAAGATCGGCGCCCTCGATAATGCTGATACAGGGCATATAAACCACTACCAGGGTAAGATGGATGAGCTTGCCATATTCAGCCGGGCTTTAACACCCTCTGAGATCCAGGAAATCAATAGGACACATTCCTACCTGCATATCTTCGAGTGGGTTTCGGTTTCACCAATCACAGGTACAGTTCAGACCAACCAGACCCAATCTTTGCAAGTTGTATTTGATTCATCGTGGAAGCAACCCGGGATCTACACCCAGAATTTATATCTGGATACGAATGATCCCGAACATGGGTATGTCATAATCCCGGTGCGCATGGAGGTAATCGAGCTGCCTGATCGGTTCTACCTGCCGATCCTGACCCGGTAAAGCCTGGGGTGGGGGCGAAGCATTTTCCTTCTGCACGCCCGCCCCTGCGCGTTTTCTGTCATTCCTCCCCGCTGCCCACTTCAGAATGACAAAATCACGGCTTTCCTGATACTTTCCTGAGATTTTCCTGATACTGTTTTGTTATGGTGTAAGCGTGAAGCATTCATTGAGCGAATGCTTCGCCGCTGCACAGGTCACACCGCTGCAAAACCCGCTGTAGACCGCTAGCCGACAACGATCAACCGCCTGCTCTCAACTACCAACCGCTCATCTGGAGTAAACCCATGAACCATAAATTAGCATACCCGATCGCAGGTGGAGTAGTCCTTGTGGTGCTGCTGTTTGTTTAATCCAAGCTGGCTTACCCGTCTCTGCACAGGAAGAAACACCTGTGCCGGATGCCAGCCAGGGCGCCCCGCAATGCCGTTTGTACCTCTCGCCAGAATTCCAGGCGAAAACCGGTCTCCCCGGCGAAATCGTCACCTACCGCTTGCTTCTCTACAATTACAATCTTTATTCGGAGAGCTTCTTTTTCGAAGTGAGCTCTAACGTCTGGGAAACCCACCCCCAGGTTGAGCAGGTTGGACCCGTTCCCCCGATGGGCATGGCGCCGGTCACCTTCACGGTTCAAATACCGCAAAACGCGCCGCCGTTTTCATTCGATATCGTCGAGGTCTATGCCCACTCGATCTACCGGTACCGTCAAATCTCAAATATCGCCTATCTAAAAACGATCACAAAAAATGCGCTGCAGCTCTTCTTCGAGCCGCCATCTCTCCAAAGCGCCCAGGCGCCGGGTGAGCGTATCACCCAAACCCTGACCATCCACAATGGTTACAGCTTCACGCTCAATTACCGGCTATCCCTGCCGAACCAGTTGCCAAGGGACCAGTGGCTATCGATCCCAGGCGCCGGTGGAGCGATCCCCAGCCAGCAATCGGTGTCACTGCCTGTCGTATTCAGCGCCGCTCTGAAAGGCTGCGGAGTATACACTCAGGAAATCTTCCTTGAGTCGAATGCGCCTGACCACGGACGCATCGCCATCCCGGTGCGCATGGAGATCGTCGAGCTGCCGTATCGCCTGTGGATGCCGTTCCTGGCACGGTAGGGAATGGTCCGGGGATAGAGCATGAATTATTGGTGCTTCGCCTGAACCAGAAAATCGTTGGGAGAGAATCCTATGAGCTCCATAAACTTTTATCCGTTAGCAGTAGGCCTTATGGCCCTTGGAAAGTATTTTGTGCCATTGCGGACTGGGTTACCCGGCCCGGCGCAGAAAAGAAGCCCCAGGGTTATGTCTCAGGATCAGATGATTTCCATCCCAAGAGTCAAAGACGCAATCCCGCGCAAGGGGGCATCACCAGCGCCAGCACATTTCCGGTTCAGGTGGGTTTTAATTCGATAGATGTCTCACCTGGTGTGTATACTACTACTATCGGTCTCACAAGCAACGATCCATTAAATCCGTCTGTTACGATCCCTGTGAGGATGGTAGTTAATGATCTGCTGAAACGCATCTTCATGCCGCTAATGAGCAAATAGGTTCTATCGTATTGGCGAAGCATTCGCAAAGCGAATGCTTCGCCCCTTTCGTTTCAACTTTCTAAGGCCTGCTCTGATTAATGATGCCGAGCGGCCCGAGCGGGCTTGCATACAGCTTGCCTTTGAAAATCACCCACGCGCCATCCCGAAATACGGCGATGTTGGCAGGATCGCCCCAGCCTGGCTCGTTGGCTGGCATCCAGTTGATCCCATCTTTGCTGATGTATGCCTTGCAGCCGCTCACCTCGTTATAGGAGAAGGTATACAGCAGGTTCCGGTAGCTCACAAAGACAAATCCTCCGTTATCCGGGTCGTCCAGGCCCTTTTGCGCAATCATCTCCCAATGGACGCCATCCTTGGTGCGCCAGATCTCGCCTCCGTCAAAGTTGCCCGTCCCGATGTAGAGATATCCCCCTTGCCTCCCAAAGCCGCCGGTGTTGATATTGCCGCTGTTGAATCCGTCCGTAACAACCGGCTCCCAGGTCATTCCATCAAAGCTGCGCCAGACCTGCGTGGGACCGCCGTCGTACCAGTCGCTGCTGGCATATAGGGCGCCCTTGAAATCGGCAAACGCCCCCGCGTTCCATGGAAATTGCGCCACATCCTGCCAGGATGAGTAATAGGCGATTATAAGGTATCAGCGTGATTGTCATTGCCATAATTTCACCACTGAAATTTCAAAACCATGACAGCAGTGGCTCCTGATGGATGCACAATAAATAACAAATTGACAGGCTGGCAACTTCGCTAGCCTGTCGCAATTTCTCGATGGTTTGGTTGTATCAAAAATCTTCCTGGGTCTCTCTCATCCCCCCTGAGCGCATCAGGAATCCGTAGCACTCATCATCTATATTGCAGGTTAACCCACCTACATAGAGTGCGCCATTAAAGGTGGTAAAAACGGTGGGACTGTGAAAGTACGTTTCGGTATTGTCAGCAATAATCACAGTTTCCCAATTCTGACCATCCCGGGTGCGCATGACTCGTTCTGAGTATCCCGAGTCCCCGCGAGGATACAGGAATTGATACAATTGACCCTTGAACACGGTCATAGCGCCTATATCCACATATCCATCCTGCACCGAGCTCGCAGTCCAGGCCAGGGACCAGGTTTTCCGTCGGGTGTGCTCCAAACCTGGTCGTCTGTTTCCGTTCCAAATTGAAAATACATCTTGTTTTTGAATACAGTGCCAGATATTGTGTCCCCTAGGCCATATTGGGATGCGTCGAAGGAAACAACCCACTTCGGCAGCTGAGGTCCCTGCCCCGCCGAGACCGATGAGGTCGCTAACAGGCTCAGTAGTAACACGATAGTCAAGAGAAAGATACGTGTTTTCATTTCTAACCTCCATTGGATAAAAACTAATCTGCTCCCAATTTCGACCGAAATTTCCGGCATCCTCACGCTAGAGTTTTGTTTTCAATTCTCAGTATCATCTATTTTCTAATCTCCCTCCTCTCCCACGTCATCCCGAGCTGCCCACCTCTGGGCTGTATGCCTCAATATGCACCGTGTAGTAGCTGCGCTCCAACGGCTGAATTAAATACTCCTGGATGCTCTCGATCACCTCCCGGCACTCCGGGCTGGCGAGGTAAGCCTGCCCCTGCTCGGCGCTATCCCACCAGGTGATGGAGATGATCTCCCCCGGCGACTTCCGTCGAACTCGATCAAGAACAAGCCGCGAAACCCGCGCGCCGCCTGCAGGGGCGCCATGCTCGCCTCCCCCTCCAGGATGGAGATCACCCTGCCCAGATTGACCGGATTAACCCTGCTGCGCGTGCAGTTGAGCCACATCCTGCCCATCCTTGGACTAGTCGAGAAGCCCTCGCCGCCCCCTGGTTCCCCTTGCGCGAGGGCTTCTGCTTGCATGTGAGCCGGGAGCAGAGACCTCCTTTGCGGAGTTGAGCTCTTCGCAGCACAAATCCACACCGTCCCTTTCAGCAACAGAGAACCTCGTTTCGTCGTCCTCACATGCAAAACCAGTATACAAAATCCGTATCAGGAAATTCTCAGGAAACTCTCAAGAGATTGCCTTCTGGGCAGTTGATTTTGGCAAATGTGATTTTTCACCGCAGAGCTGTATCCCGACTGCACTTGAGGGACGCAGAGGACACGGAGTTATAAAATCAACCTGTTTTCTCCGTGTTCTCCGCGTCTCGGCGGTGCTACTTGATTTTTTCAGATTCTTCCCTATAATCTATAGCAGAGGGCATCGCGGCATACTTCACAAGCAGTCTCCCCCCTCCTCCGCTAATCACTCTGGAATGTCGGGAGGCATGCCTTGCACAGTTTGGCGATCAGTCTTTTCGGACCCTTCAGCGCCGCGCTGGATGGCGTTCCTCTCACCGCCTTCGAATCCGCCAAAGTGCGCGCCCTGCTTGCCTGCCTGGCGATTGAGCCCGGTCAGCCGCACGCACGTTCCATCCTTGCCGATCTGCTCTGGCCGGATCACTCTGAAGAGCATGCCCGCCGCAGCCTGAGCCAGGCGATATACAACCTGCGCAGCGTCCTGGGCGAGCGCGCCTCCAGCCTCACTTTTCCCTCCGATTCGATCCAGCTCGACCTGCTCGCCGGCGACACTGTGGATGTCGCCGAGTTTTCCCGCCTCATCCAGGTATGCGACCAGCACCCTCACCATTACATCGAATCCTGTCCCGCTTGCCAGGAGCGCCTCCAGTCAGCCGCCGGGTTGTACTGCGGCGAATTCCTGGAGGGTTTCTCCCTGCGCGATAGCGCCATCTTTGAAGAATGGCTGCTGAGCCAACGCGAATCCTACCACCAGGATGCCCGGCGCGCCTTCGCCAGCCTGCTCGCCTGCCACGAGCGGCTGGGTAACCATAAGGAGGCCTTGCAGGCGGCCCGCCGCCTGGCGGAGCTGGATCCCTATGACGATGGCGCCTGCCAGTCTCTGATGCGCCTGCTATGCGCTGCCGGTCAGCGGGCGGAGGCTCTGGCATGCTACGAGCACTTCCGCCGCACCCTGCAAGATGAGCTGGACCTGGAGCCTGAAGCGCAGACGCGCCCTCTTGTACGAGCGCCTGCGCCTGCAAAAAGAGGGCGGGTCTGCTACCAACCGCCCGCTATACCAACCTGCCTGCCTCGCTCTCGCCCCTCATCGGGCGCGAGAGCGAGCTGGCGGAAGTCCAGGGGCGCCTGCTCGATCCGGCTTGCCGCCTGCTCACCATCCTGGGACCCGGCGGCAGCGGCAAGAGCCGCCTGGCGCTGGAGGCTGGGCGCGGCTTGCTGGCTCGCTTTGCCGATGGCGTTTTTCTCGTCCCACTATCGCCGCTCATCTCACAGGAATCACTCCTGCCTGCCATCGCTTCCGCCGTTGGACTGCAGATCAAGGAGAACAGGACGCCCATGCTCCAGCTGCAGGATTACCTGCGTCGCAAGGAGCTGCTCCTTGCTCCTGGATGGCTGCGAAGGCTTGCTGGGAGGAGTGCCCTTGTTCCTCGACTTGTTGCGCGGATCTCCCTGTCTCAAGCTTCTGGCTACCTCCCGCGCCCGCCTGAATGTAGAAGAAGAGCAGGTTTACAACCTGGCGGGCTTGCAGGTAATCTTAGCCGAAGACCGTATGGCGGCTGCCTCCTGCCCGGCTGTTCGCCTCTTCACCAGCGCCGCACGGCGCCTCCGCCCGGGCTTCGAGCTGGATGAGGCCAACCTGGAGCCGGTGCTGGATATCTGCGCTGAGCTGCAGGGCATGCCCCTCGCCATCCTCCTGGCTGCTGCCTGGGTGGAGGTCCTTTCTCCGGCGGAGATACTGGCTGAGATCCGTCCCAGCCTGGACTTTCTCCAGGCAGAGTGGGCAGACCTGCCCGCTCGCCAGCGCTCCATGCGCCTCACCTTCGATTATTCCTGGGGAATGCTGGAGGAGAGCGAGCGCCGGGTATTCCAGGCGCTATGTGTCTTCCGCGGCGCCTTCACCCGCCAGGCGGCAGAAGCGGTGGGGGGGGCGGGCGTGGCGGAGCTGCGCTGGCTGGCGGATAAATCCTTGCTCATGCCGCTCCCTGGAGATTGGTACCTCCTCCACGATCTCCTGCGCCAGTACGGGCTGGAAAGATTGGACGCCGATCCCGCAGCCAGCACCCAGCCTCCACCGTGCTTACAGCGCATATTACCTGGAAAAAGTGGTGGAGTGGGAAGGCGGATCTGAAAGGCGCGCGCCAGGCGGAGACCCTGAGGCTGATGACACTCAAGATCAACGATTCGCGTTCCGCCTGGGCATCGGCTGCGATGCACGCGGATGTCAAACGCCTGGCTGGCGCCCTGCAGGGCATGTGCCTGTATTACGAGCAGAGCAACCGCCTGGTTGAGGGTCGCGGCCTGTGCCAGGAGACCCAGCGTACCAGCCACTCTTCCAGAGCGCTGAGCAGCGCGTAATTTCTGGCTGGCTTGCTCACCTGGCAGAGCCGCTTCCAGCGCTTGCTCGGCGATGTCGAGCTGGCGCGGCAAGCGCTTGAAAGCGTGCCGGGCGCTGCTCGCTGATCTGGAGCGTTCTGGCCTGGATTTGCGCCTCGCCCGTGCTCCGTTTCACGTGGAGGCCGCCGAAATGGTATTTCACTGCCGATCTGGCGGCAGCGCAGTGCCACTTGGAGATCGCGCTGGATGGCTACCGCTCACTGGGCGATACCTGGCACACAGCAATGGTTGAATGGCGGCTGGGACATCAACCGGTCGTTTGCCGGCGATCTATCCGAGTGTGACCGGCTGCTGGGAGACGCCATCCTTCTTTACCAGGCATCTGGCTATCTCCCCGGTGTGGCGAATACCCGGCGTGCCAAGGCGCAAATCTGGGTACGCTCCGGCAAGTCAATTGCCGAAGGGCTGGACCTCATGCGCCAGGTGATCGCCGATTCCCAGGCAAGCGGGAAATCGGGCGGAGGCTGCCTTGGAGCAGCGTACCCTGGGCGTCGTCATGGGCTGGAACGGGTTGTTTTCATGAAGCGGAGCCATTGTTCCTGGGCTGCCCTGGTTGTGGCAGAGGATCTTGGCGATCAGTATGAAATAGCCTTTATTATATTGTTCCTGGGAGCTTTGGCTTTATTCACCGGGCGGTACGAGTCTGCGCAGAGATGGATTGCCAGCAGCTTGAACTGGGGCGGCAAAATGGCTTCCAACGTGAGGTTGCATTCTGTGTCTGGGTGCAGAGGTGCGGATCGAGCTGGCGGAAGGCTCACCTCAGGCGGCGAGTCCTGCTACATCAGGAAACCGCGGGCTGTACCGCCAGGTGGGTCACAAGGACGAGCTGGCATGGGCGCTTTGGCGCTGGAGGCATATTGCCTGCTGCAGACTGGCGAGACTGCCGGAGCCGTCCAGCAACTGCGGGAGGTATTGGAGCTATCTACATCCTCGAAAGGTTATTTATCCTCATTGTTTCTACTGTCCGTCTGCGCCCTGTGGCTCGCCCAGGCAGGGGAGCTGGAGCAGAGCCTGGAGCTATTACACCTTGTGCTGGCCCAACAGCCGCTCTTTGACCGATAGTCGCCTGGTTCAAGGATGTATTTGGGGAGGATGACGGCCTTACGACCGGGCTTGATCCGGCGGTTAGCCGCAGCCGCCCGCCAGCGCGGCCTCCAGCGCTCCCTGCCGGGAACGGTAGCCGAAATGCAGGAGCGTCTCGCGTAGGGGCGATTTGACTTTCCAGGGAATATCCCAAAAATTTAGTTAATTTCAAATCTGCTTGCAACCGGGGAGGGTGTCGTCCACGTGATCTGGAGCACAATCTCCGAGACAATTATGCTGTTTTTTTTCGCAATTTCAATCCTTTTTTGATGATGCTTAGGGTAAAATGTTTGCGACGTGGAAGCCGGTCAAATATTTGTGTTTCGGGGAGGGAGCCGCCATCGACATCATCAAGGTATCTGGCAAACCGCGCATCACCGCCATGCCGGCAGCGATTGCGGGTCGTGTCATCCGTAGCTCACACACTAACCAGTCCGCCGCCAGGCTGGCTTTCGAAACCATTCGTGTGAAACTCTCGGCAGGGTCGGCTGACGTGGATGTTTACTAGCCCGACACCGCCGCGCCGGCGCCCCTGGTGATCGTCGCCCACGGGTTCTTTCGGCGCCGCCATAACATGTCCGGATGGGGGCAGCACCTGGCTCAGGAGGGCTTCGCGGTCGCTGTACCTGATCTACCGGCAAGGTCGGACCACGCTCGCAACGGCCGTTTCATCTCCAATCTGCGAGCATATCTCTGTGCCAGTGAGACCTGGATGCAGCGCATCGATCCATTTCGGGTTGGGCTGATGGGATTCTCTGCTGGCGGGCTAGCCAGCCTGCTGTCGGCTGCCGACAATCCGGACCTCTCGATCTGGGTTGGGCTCGACCCGGTCGACTGGAAGGGCACTGGCGCAAAGGCCGCCTCCCAGGTCAAGTGCCGCGCCATCGTGCTGACAGCCGAGCCCTCCGCCTGCAACTCGCACGGAAACGCTCGTGATATCATCGCAGCCCTGCCCCACTGCGAGCATTTCAGTATCGCCGGCGCGGTCCACGTGGACGCTGAGTGGCCTACCGACTGGATGGCTGAAGCGGTTTGCGGTCGTTCCACGGAAGAGAGGCGCAGTGAGTTCCGCCAGCGAGCGACCGCAGCCCTGCGCGATGCTCTGACGAAGCCGCCAGCGGCCGGGAGCCAGGAAGGCACCCGATGATTGTAAGGCTGGGATATCCCGACGGATCTATAGTCCTGGGGGGAAACTCAACCGGATTTCTGCTTTTTGGACACCCCCAAAACCGGTAAAAACCTTTTCGTGCACCCTGCCGCTATAGCGGATGACAAGAGTGCACAGGGAGTGGCTATAATATCCAGGTTACTGCCACGCTCACCAGCAGCGTGCCCGCCTTCAGCAGTGTGGTGAACAACGCCAGCATCGCCCCGGTGGAGGGCGAGCTGGAGCGCCTGAATAACCTGGCAATGGATGCGGTGTTTGCCGGTCAGCAGGTCTATCTCCCGGTCATCCAGTGGCGCTGACCGGAGCCAATCCGGGCAAAGCATCTTACAGCGAATGCTTTGCCCTTGCCATCTGCGTGATCACCTGTCCGGTAGAGTTAGTTTCTGCCGTAATATCGCACTTGCTGTATCCCATACGGTTCATATTTCCACCGGACCATCCCCATCCCGCGCACATCGGTGGGGGAGATAATCAGCTCCGCCGGCCGGCAACCGGGCGAGCCTCGGCTCCCCGCGCCCGGATGAGCGTTTGGTGAGAAACCCCAATAGCGCTTGACATTGTATAGGTTTTGTATAAAATATGTACATCAAGTGTACAAAATCTATACAATACAAGGACAAAGGAGAACCTCATGAAACGCTTTTCGATCGTCACCCTGTTCGTGCTTTTGATCGCTTCACTCGTGCTCGCTGCCTGCGCGCCGGCTGCTACGCCGCTGCCCACCGAGCCGCCCGCCCCCACGGCGACGCCCGTGCCGCCCACCGAAGCGCCGATGCCCAAGGATATCGTCGATACCGCCGTAGCGGATGGTCGCTTCACCACCCTGGTGGCTGCCGTCCAGGCGGCTGGCCTGGTCGACACGCTCAAGGGCGCTGGTCCTTTCACCGTATTCGCCCCGACGGATGATGCCTTCGCCAAGCTGCCCGCCGGCACTGTCGAAGACCTGCTCAAGCCCGAGAACCTCGAAACACTGAAGAACGTCCTGCTCTACCATGTCATCCCCGGCAAGGTCATGGCGGCTGACGCCGTCGCCCTGGACGGACAGAGCGCGGGCACTGCCCTGGCAGACAACGCTCTCAACATCTCCGTCAAAGATGGCAAGGTGTACCTGAACGAGAACGTGCAGGTGGTCATCACCGATATCGAGACCGCCAACGGCGTGATCCATGTCATCGACGCTGTGCTCCTGCCCGAGCCGAAGCTGTCTGACATCGTGGACACCGCCGTCGCCGATGGACGCTTCACCACCCTGGTTGCCGCCGTGCAGGCTGCAGGCTTGGTCGATACGCTGAAAGGCGAGGGTCCCTTCACCGTCTTTGCCCCACCGATGAGGCTTTCGCCAAGCTGCCCGCCGGTACCGTCGAAGACCTGCTCAAACCCGAGAACCTCGAAACCCTGAAGAATATCCTGCTCTACCATGTCGTCGCCGGTAAGGTGATGGCAGCCGATGTCACCCAGCTCGAGAGCGCCGATACTGTACTGGGCAAACCGGTTGCGATCAAAACCGATATGGGCAATGTGAATATCAATGACGCCAAGGTGATCATCCCCGATATCGAGACCACCAACGGCGTGATCCATGTCATCGATACGGTCCTGCTGCCCCCGGCAGACCTGGCTGACATCGTGGACACCGCCATTGCCGATGGTCGCTTCACCACCCTGGTTGCCGCTGTGCAAGCTGCTGGCCTGGTCGATACGCTGAAAGGCGAGGGTCCCTTCACCGTCTTCGCTCCCACCGACGAGGCTTTTGCCAAGCTGCCCGCCGGCACTGTCGAAGACCTGCTCAAGCCTGAGAACCTGGAAACCCTGAAGAACATCCTGCTCTACCATGTCATCCCCGGCAAAGTGATGGCGGCTGATGTGGTGACGCTGGATGGCAAGTCCGCAGACACTGCCCTGGCAGATAATGCCCTGAATATCACCGTGCGGGATGGGAAAGTCTTCCTCAACGAGAACGTTGAAGTGGTGATCACCGATATCGAGACAACCAACGGCGTGATCCACGTCATCAACGCGGTGCTGCTGCCCCAATAACTTCTGCTTATCGGTAGACCTTTACAGGTATGGATAGGGAAAGGAGCCGGTGATCCCGGCTCCTTTCGATTCTCCTGCGGGTGGAAGCTTAGCTCTGCGCCGGTGCAATCACCAGCGTGTGCACTTCTCGCTCGCCGGTGTGCGCATAGATTAAGAGCTGGTGATTCCGGGTGGTGTTTCCAGCGCCCATCGGATACCTCCACCTGGATGCCGTGCGGATACTGGGTATTTGGGTATGAAGATCTCCGTCGGCGCTGCCACCTGCGGATCGTGGCGAAAGACCAGGCGGAAGACCTTGCTCTGCATGTCGAAGCTCATCTCCAGCGGCTCGCCGGCGATCTTGCTGGGGTAGGGGCGCACCACGGCGCGCAACCCCCGCCCGCCGCTGTGTAGATCCTCCGGCTTGTCTTGCTGCTCGCGGCAGAAGATCGAGAAATCCTCTTCGTTCCACAGGTCGCCGTGGGCGTGGGTGTTGTCGGGCGTGTAATTCCAGATCGCGCAGCTCAGCAGGTTGTCTTCCACTGCCCGGAAGCTGCGCTCCAGCGCCTGCTCCTGCTTTGAGAAATCCCCGCTGCGGAACGAGCGCTTGCCGTCCAGGTCGAAGGCGATGCCGAACTCGCCCAGCAGCAGCGGGATGCCGCCCAGGTCAGCCTGCGCCGCCCGTTTGAGGCTGGCGATCTGCCTGGCGAACGCCTTGCGGATGCCTCCCTTGCCGAAGACCAGCTTTCCGCTCAGCTCGTCCACTGCCACCCAGGCGCTGTACTGCTTCTTCAGCAGCGTCAGGGCGTCGTACCAGTGCGGGGCGAAGACCAGCCCCGGCGGCAGCGCCCCTGCCCAGGGTTTCAGCGGCTGCGCCGGGTCGTGCTCGAAGAAGATCGGCGCTCCCGGCGCTACCTGGCGGATGGCGGCTGCATAGCGCTCCACGAACGGGCGCAGGTAGTCCTGGTTGAAGTCGGCTTGCGCAAAATAATCCGGGCGCAGCAGCACGGGCTTGCCGCTGCGGTCCGTATCCCACACGCCATGTTGCTTCCAAACGCAGCCCCTGCCGGGTAACCAGGCGCTCGTCCCTGCCGTGTTCAGCCAGCGCCTGCCGGTGCGCTGCAGGCTCAGGCTGCCCAGCTTCCAGACTTCCACCTGCTGGGGGATGCCGCTGCCCAGCAGCATCGACTGGAAGGGGGTGGGGCAGTTGCCCAGCTTGAGCCGCCCGAAAGGTGCGCTCAGGTCGGCGCAGCCCACGTAGCCCGCCGTCGGCTCGTTGATGGCCTCGAAGCCCGATCACGTTGGGCAGGTCTGCCAGGCGCTGCGCCGCCTGCTGCAACGCGGCGCAGTAATGGCGCTGCAGGTACTCCTGCACCGGCTCGCCTTCCACCTTCAATTCTGGGGCGAAATCGTTCCCGGCGAAGAACAGCGTGAAGAGCGTGGCGCACGCCAGCTTATAGGTGTTGGTGGGCCAGATCATCCTGGGGTATCTAACTTCGTTCGATATTCAAACGGGTCGCCGTGGCGCTGGTGGGTGATCGCCGCCCCGGTCTCGTCGAAATGGGTCATATCCATCCCGGCGGCTTCCAGCGTCCAACCCGGGGCGCCGTCGCCGCCGGTGAAGCGGCTCCACACGTCCTGGTGCGGGTCGATCAGCACCTCCATCTCGTACTGCCCCGCCATGATCACCAGCTTGCGCAGGTAGTCGAGATAGGTCTCATCGTAGAGCCCCGGTCCGGCGTGCTCGATCGCCTCCCAGGTCACCAGCAGGCGCAGGAAGGTGAAGCCCCACGCCTTCAGGCGGGCGAAGTGCTCATCCGCCTCCTGCAGCGGGAAGGGTCGCCCCACGAAGGAGACCCCCCGGTGATCGTAAAAGCCCTGCGCCCGGTAGGTCGCCCCGTCCGGCGTAGTTGGCAGCTTGCTGCTCCCGCCCAGGTTGACCCCGCGCAGCAGCCGCGTGCGCCCGAATTCGTCTTTCAGCCACGCACCCTGGATGTGGATCATAGAGCTATTTTATCGTGGCGCGGCACTCGCCCGGCGAGTGCCGCGCCACGATAAGAAATATCACGGAGTGCACCAGAAGCGCCACTCCATATTGCTCTTCAGCGCCTTGCGTCCCCGAGAGCGATGCCCCGCCGCAGCCGCGCACCGTGTAGTTGTACTTGCCCTTCAGCACCGTGATCGTCGAGTTGCCCGGCGCCAGGCTGAAGTTGTACGTCCCTGGTCCGCTCAGGCTCAGCCAGATGGTGCCGCCCGTGTCGTTCTTGATCTTCACGTCGGCGTTCCCGCCCGCCGGTTTCTTGTTCTTCGGGCAGGCCGCCAGCGTCAGCAGCGTGCCGTTTTTCTTCACCTCAACCGTGCCCTTCTTCTCCCCCTGCGCAGGCCTGGTAGCTGTAGCGGTACTTGCCCGGCTTGACATCCTGGCTGGTCTTGCCCGGCTGCAGCGTGAAGGTGTACGTCGCCGGACCCGTCAGTGTGACCGTCACCGCCTGCCCGGTCTTGTTGTTCAGCACCAGCTTGTAGGTGGCTGGCGGCGTGGGCGGCTTTTTGGGGCAGGCAGCCAGCGTCAGCGTGTCGCCGTTCTTCTTGACCGTCAGGTTGCCGGATTTGGCCTCCCCCCCGCAGGCCGTGTAGGCGTAGCGGTACTTGCCCGGCAGCACCTGCTGGTTCGACTTGCCCGGCGGCAGCGAGAAGGTGTACGTCCCCGCCCCCGTCAGGCTGATGCTCACCTGCTCGGCGGTCTTGTTGTTGAACACCAGCTTGACCGTCCCCGCGCCCGTTTGCGCCGGCATGAATGCGGATACCAGCAGCGCGCAGATTACGATGACAAATAGCAGCTTGCCTTTCATTTTCCCTCCCAGTTTTGCAGTATGCCCCGCACATCCGTACGCACTCCCACTCTTGTGCGGGATGATATTTTCTTCACTATATATCAGATTCGGGCGGAATACAAGCGAAATCCCCCATTTCTTGCCGTTTCGATAGCAAGGCAATTGCCCCTGAGCTCGCGTAACTCCTACAAGTAGGTTGGGTTGAGCGTAGCGAAATCTAACACAATTTACGCCTCGATCAGCAACGATACCGGGCAATGGTCTGCCCCGGGGACCTCATCGAGGATGGCGACGTCCTGCACCCGCCCCGCCAAACCGGGCGAGATGAGGAAGTAATCCAGCCGCCAGCCGATGTTGCGGGAGCGGGCGTTCATGCGGTACGTCCACCAGGTGTACTGCACCCGCTGCGGGTACAGGCTGCGGTAGATATCCACGAAGCCGTGCTCCAGGAACTTATCGATCCATGCCCGCTCCTCGGGCAGGAAGCCGGATCGAGTTCTCGTTCTGCTTGGGGTTCTTCAGGTCGATCGGGCGGTGCGCCGTGTTGAAGTCGCCGCACAGGATCACGTTCTCCCCCTGGGCGTGCAGCGCGTCGCACTGATCCAGCAGGCGGGCGTAGAAATCCAGCTTGTAGGGCACCCGGCCCCGGTCGTGCTGCCCGTTGGGCACGTACAGGTTGTACAGCCAGAAGCCCGGGTAGCGCGTCACCAGCGTCCGCCCCTCGCCGTCGAACGCCGGGTCGCCCAAGCCGGAGACCGTCTCCAGCGGCGGCGTGCGCGAGAAGGTCGCCACCCCGCTGTAGCCGGGGCGGGTCGCCGGGTTCCAGGCGTGGTCTGCGAAGCTGGCGCGCAGCCCATCCAGTGTGCGCCGGGTCGAGCTGCTCCGGGCGCGCCTTGATCTCCTGCAGGCAGAGCACGTCCGGCTGGTAGGCGCTCACCCAATCCAGCAGCCCCTTGTTCAGCGCCGCCCGCAAACCGTTGACATTCCAGGTGGTGATTTTCATAGAGATTGATTGTAGCACACCCCGCGATTGGGCTACAATCAACCCAAATCAGGAGATTCCCATGCCCTCCCATACAATCCCCCTCCAGCCTTCCCACCTCCCCGCCGCGGCTGCCCTCGTCTCCCAGCGCTACCGCGACTTGCGCCAGGAGATCCCCACCCTCCCCGAGCGTTACGCAAGCGATGACGCCTTCCTACCCCGCCTGGAGAGCCTCTTGCAGGAGGCGCCTGCCGGAACCGCATTTGCGCAGCTTCGCGATGGCGATCTGGTAGGCTTCCTGATCGGCTTGGAGATCCCAGATTTCAACGGTCAGCGCGCCGCCTACAGCCCGGAATGGGCGAACGCCGCCCTGCTGGACGAGAGCTTTCCCATCTACGAAGCCCTCTACAGCGCCTGGTCGGCTGCCTGGGTGAGGCGTGGCTGCGCCTGCCACCTGGTCAGCCTGCTTGCCAATGATTACGATGCCGTGGATAGCCTGCAGTGGCTCGGTTTTGGCATGCTCGTCCTGGATGGCTTGCGCGATCTCTCTCCGCTGCCGGCTCAGACCTTGAGTGGTGGGACGCTGCATGCGGTGATCACGGGGATATCCAGGTGCGCCGCGTGCTCCCAGACGCTCAGGGGGTCTTCTCTCCGCTGGACCAGGCACTGACAGCCCGCTTCGACCAGGGCTTGCTCGATCATATGCTGGCTGCGCCTTGCTTCTGGCCCCATGACGTTGAGGAAGCCGCCTCCTTCAGCGGACCCGGGTGGCTATCTACCCCGGGCAATGCGCAGTGGTTTGCTTATCAGGGAGACGAGGTGCTCGGCTACCTGGGCGTCACCCCCTCCAGCCAGGACGCCTGCACGATCATCCGCGACCCCGGCACCCTGAGCATCGTCAAAGCCTACACACTGCCCGAAGCCCGCGGCAAAGGCGTGGGCAATGCCCTGCTCAATCACGCCCTCGCCTGGGGGCGGGAGCAGGGCTTCGAGCGCTGCTCGGTGGATTACGAATCCGCCAACCCGCCCGCCCGCCGCTTCTGGGGGCGCTGGTTCGAGCCGGTGGTTGTTTCGTTGATGCGCATGGTATTTTCAAACCCCGAAAAACAGGGATGAGCGCTGGCGCAGCCAGCGCTCATCCCTGTTTTTCGGGGTCATAAAAAATATGGTATAACGGTAATCTCCCCGCCTGAGAGGCTTCCCCTGACCTCCCCGCCGGGAAAACGCCTTGAACATCCGCTCACTTCGCCCGCTTTCTCCCGCCGCCGGGGCACCCACGTTTTGGGCGAGCGCCCCTTTGCCCTGCCATCTCCGCTGCTGCTCCTGCTGGCGCTGCTCGTCCTGCTGGAGGCTGCCCTCGCTCCCCGTCTCGCCCCGCCGCCCGCTGCCATCTGGACGCAGAAGCCTATCCTCGGCTATTTCGTGCTCACCCAGAGCCTGGCAGGCGAGATCGAGCGCCAGGGCGTGCTCAGCCCGCCGCAGATGGCGCTCGCCCGCCGCGTCGCCCGGCTGCAAGAAGCGGAGCTGCGAGCGCCTGGAGCAGGCGAGCCTGACCGTTGTGCTGGATCCCGCCCTCACGCTGGAGCAGAAGCGCCAGCGCATCCGTGAAATGGGCTACAACCGCCGCGTGGCGGCTATCTCGGCCGCCTCGCAGCAGCTCCTCTCTTTGTTGCTGCCCGCACGTGACTACGCCCGCTTCACCGCCTGGGCGGAGAGCCGCTGGGTCATCGAGCGCCGCTCTCACGGGCTGGCATCTTTCATGCTGACCCCTATCCCCTAATTCGCTTCCCTATTTCCTAATTCGTCTTCCTCCCCTCTGCCCGCTCCTACAAGATCTTCGCCACCCGCTACGATTCGGGCGACCGCTACGCCGTTGCCCTGCCGGACAAGTGCCTCAAGTTCTCCAACGCCGGCAACCGCCTGTGCGCCGAGGATGGCTACCAGATCAACCAGGGCTACTTCGTCTACCTCAGCTACGATGGCGAGACCGCCGCCGAGGTGTGGGAGAGCGGTCCCTGGAACGTGGACGATAACTACTGGTCCACCAGCCGCGACCCGCAGCCGCGGCGCATGTTCGCCGACCTGCCCGCCGGCATGCCCGAAGCCCAGGCGGCTTTCTTCGACGGCTACAACGGCGGCGTCGACCAGTACGGGCGCACCGTCACCGCCCCCTTCGGCATCGACCTGGGGCGACAGGTCTCCATCGACATCGGCTTGCAACCGGGCAATAATGACTGGATCAACATCACCTTCGCCTGGACGGAGGGCTGGGATAAGGCGAAGAAGCCCGAGCAGGGCTCATCCGGTCAGGGGGACCGCGGCTACTCTCCGCCCCGGCAGTATCTCCGCTGGTCACCGCCACCCCGAACCCGGACGGCTCCGTGGTGCATGAAGTCCAGCCGGGGCAGGCATTGTGGAGCATCGCCATCGCTTACGGCGTCACCCTGCAGGATATTTACAGCCTCAACGGCTTGAGCGAGGGCGCCGTCATCCGCCCCGGCGATAAGCTGGTGATCGTCGCCGCGCCAGCCCATCGCCCACCCCCACGCAGACGCTAACGCCCACCAGTACCCTGCCGCCCACGCCGACCCGCCGCCCCACGCTGACGCCCGCGCCGCCTACCCTCACCCCGGCAGCCATCACTTTCACGCCTGCCCCAGGATCGGCGGCGCCTGCATCCTCCCCGCGCCTGGACCCGCTCCTGCTGCTCATCGCCGGTGGGGCTGTGCTGGGCGGGCTGCTCTTGCTGGCGGGAGCCTTCCTCCGCCGCCGGTAATACAAGTACCACAATTTTCGGGGTTCCTCTCCCTGAACTGCGTTAATCACTAAGTATCTTTCCGAAAATGGATCAGGTGATTGATTTTGTGGTGTGTGCGGCGAAGCCGCACACACCACAAAATCGAAGCTCGTTTTATTTTCGGATAGGTTCTAAACCAATCCGAGATGTATAATTCTCAGGAAGGCTTGATCTGAAATCTGATTTGTCGGGGCGGGGTATCCTATGACACTTCCATCCAGCAGCATCCGCGGCTTCTTCGAGATCCTGATGCCGGGCATCTTCCTGGTGCTTAATGCCGCTATCACGGCCTATTTCCTGGGCGCGGTGCTCTCGCCTGGCTTGCAGGCAGCCCTGCAGCCGCTCTGGAACCTGTTCACCAATCCGGCTGTGGCGATCTTTCTGCTGGTTGCCGTGGGATACCCGGTGGGGGTTGTCCTGCGCCTGTTGAAGAGCGCCCGGATCGATTCGCTCTCAGCCCGTTACGTCCGCTTCCTCAAGCCTAAAAGCCGCAACGCGCTGTATCTCACCGATCACTTTTTCTATGGAAACTGGATGTACGAGAAAGCCCACACCCGCCTGCCCGCCGAGGCTGCCCGCTTCTATGATGACTACTGGAAGGATAAGTTCACCGGCGACGGCACGATGAATACCACCTGGTTTAACTTTTGCAAAACGATCATCGCCAAGAGCGACGTGCAGTCTGGATTGGAGATCTACGCCGCTGAAGCGCTCTCGCGCTTCCTGGCAGGCTCGTATTACGCCTTGCAAGTCTCGATTCTGCTGATGCTGGCTAACGCGGTGGTTGCCGGACTGCTGCTAGCGCCTGGGGCGGCGATCATGCCGGCGCTGGTCGGGTTGGCTTACCTGTTCATGTTTCACATCATCCTATCGCAGTACCGCCTGCTACGCCATAAAGAAGTGGATACCGTCTTCAGCGCCTGTTTTGCCAACCGCAAAGCCTTCGACGAACTCTTTCCCAACTTTGCCAGCCGCCAGCTAGCCGTCTCCAGCGGCACGCCCGAGGCGGACGCCCGCCGCGATCTGATCCTGCGCGCCTGGCAGCAGCGCTGGACAGAGACCGGGCTTTCCCAATCCCTCAGCCTGGAAAACCTGGTCGGCTTAATGAGGCGCGAGAGCAAGCTGCAGCCCTATCTCTCTTCACTCTATTTTGCCGGAGCGGACGTCGACCACCCCTTCTTTCTGGAGAATGACCGCCTGGCGCTGGGGATCTCGGTTTTACCGGAGGATGCTGAAAAGGCAAGCCAGGTGAAGCAGCACCCTCACCAGACTGAGGTCGTTATTTGTCCTTGCAGGGCAGGTTGGAGCTTCACGTTGGCGGCCCGGAGGAAAGCTCGGTGCGCCTGCTCAGCGCCGATGAGCATTTTGTCATCTCGCCCGGCGTTTGCCACTGGATCACGCCAGCCGGTTCAGGCGAGGCGGTTTACCTGTTCGTCAAGACGAATCCCGCCGAAGAGCCGCGCAGCCAGCCGTGCGCCTGATCGCAGCCTCTGATCTCCGACCGGCAACCGTTTTCTCCCGCTATCGCGTCAGGATGGGCAGGTACCTCGCCTCGGTGACCGCGCTGCCAGCCGGCACGCTGTAGACCGTGTAGCTGCCTTCCTGCGGGTGCAGGGCTTCCCCCGCTTCCAGCGAGAACAGCCCCGTGCTTTGCAGGTCCGGGCTGTCGGCGGGCGCCAGCATCCCCGGCGCGCCGACGTGCGCGGTCAGGTAATACATGCCCTCGCTCGCCCCGCCGGTGCTGAGCGTGGCAGTGAACACCCCGCTGGCGTCGGTCACGATCGCCCCCACTGCCACACCGTTGGCAGTCAGGCTGGCGCCGGTATTGGGCGGGAAGTCGCTGCCGGTCACGTTGAAATAGCTGCCCGGCGCTCCAGTGGTGACGTTGAAGATGAGCCGCGGCCGGCGGTACAGCTCGCACACACCGGAGGCTGTATAGAACCACTTGTGATCGTTGGCGGTGATCACTACATTGCTCACCGAGTTTTCTGCCAGCCCGGAATTATTCCGATCGTACGTCGTCCAGCTCGTGCCTGCAAGCACGCTCACCCCGTTGTTGGTAGCGAACCACTTCTTCTCGTAGCGGTCGATCGCCATGGCATACACCTGGTTGCTCGCCAGCTCGGAATTGGAGGTGTTGTACGTCGTCCAGGTGCTGCCCTCCAGATGGCTGACTCCCGCGGTGGTTGTGAACCAGATGCTGCCATCCGGATCGATCTCGATATCGTAGACGTTGTTGCCCGCCAGCCCGGATGCCGTGGTGTAAGTCGACCAGCTTGTCCCGTCGAAGCGCGCCACGCCGGCGTTGGTGCTCAGCCAGAGGTTGTGGCTCTCGTCGACGGCTATCATGCGCACCGTGTTCAACGAAAGACCGATATCCGTGCCGGTGTACGCCGTCCAGCTCGACCCCGTATAGCGACTCACCCATCTCCTTTGCTGCGGGGAGAAAGGCTCGTAGGAGTAAAACCACTTTGTGCTGCCATCGATTGCTACCAGGCTTGTCTTGGCGCGGTATGTCAGGCTGGCATAGGGGTCAATCACCTCTATCCAGTTCGCGCCATCGAAGGTCTCAATATCCCAACCCACCACCCACAGCGGTCCGCCCTGCTCGGCTTCCACATCGTAGACCTCGGGCGTGGTGATCCCCGCCTGCCCGTAGCGGTAATGCGTCCAGCTTACCCCGTCGTATTTGGAGAGACCGCTGTAATCGGTGATGACGTACAAATTTCCTCCGGATGTCCACAGGTTGTTGCCCACCGCGCTCAGGGTATACAGGTTGTTGTGCGGCAACTGGTCGCTGGTGCGATAAGTCTGGAAACCCGCGCTGCGCAGCGAGATGCCCCCGCCCTGTGTCCCAGCCCAGATCTCGTTCCCCGCTTGCGCCAGGGCGGAGACCCAACGGTTAGCCAATCCATCGCTCTCGGTGTACGTGCTCCAGGTGACCCCATCGAAGCTGCTGAGCCCGTAATCCGTGCCAATCCACTTGACCCCGTTTTCGTCCACTGTCAGGGCAAAGACGTAATCTGATGCCAGTCCCGTGTTGGATACGGTATAGGTCATCCAGGTTGTATTATCGAAGCTAAATAGCGCTCCTCCCCCGCCGCCCGAAGCGGCCATCGGGTTGCCCGCCCCGAACCACTTCACACCGCTGTGGTCGACGGTGATGGCGTTGATTATGTTTGTGCTCCAATTGCCTCCGGGGGTGTAGGTTGTCCAGTTCGTCCCGTCGAAGCGGCTGATGCCCTCTTCATATGTCCCGAGCCACTTCACGCTGCCCTCGATCGCCAGCGAGATCACGCTGTTGCTCACCAGCCCGGAGTTGCTGGTGGTATAGTTCGTCCAACTCGTCCCGCTCAGCCGGCTGACCCCGCCGCTGGTGGCGATCCAGATATCGCCGTTGCCCTCGATGGCGATGTCATTCACGGCGTTGTTCACCAGCTCGGAATTGGAGGTGTTGTAGGTGGTGAAGGTGACGTTGTCATAGCGCACCAGCCCTTTCGCCGTGCCGATCCACTTGATCCCGTTGCCGTCGATAGCGATAGCATTTACCTGAGAAGAAGGTAAACCATCAGCGGTCAGGTATTTGCGGTAGTTCACCGGTTCGCGGTACCAGCGCACAAGGCCGCCGTCGGTAGCTGCCCAAAGCACCCCGCCCTCCAGCGCCAGGTCGTTGACCCAGTTGGCGTTGGTGTAGACGCGCCAGGTATCGCCGGCGCTATCCGGCGCCGTAGGGATATCTGGGGCGGCGTACGCAGCATCGGCGCCTTGCAGCCAGGAACGCCGCTGCCATCAGCAAACGGACGAGTTGGACGAGTAACTTGTGGCTCATGGGTGATCTCCTGAACGGGTGCTCCCTGTTTTAAATCCCCGGTTGTATGGCATATCATACCGCCAGCCAATTCCCGTCAAGAGATATTATGCGATTAATCACCCCCGCCTGTCAAATGACATTTGTCATCATTAAAATAAAAGCTGCGAAGTGACCATTATTCGTGTTTCCGCTCGATATCCTCCCAGGGTATCAGCACGTCGATTTGCTCCCGGTTCAAGATGAGAAATTTGGTATTAAGGCGGGCTTTGCTGGATTTATCGTATACATCCGCGTTGGTAATCGCCAAATACTGGTCGCCGTTGATGATCTCATCAATCAAGCGTATGTTGGGACGAGCATGGAATTCTCCGACAATGACCGCGCTGGGGGTGTGAATAACCACCTTTACGGGGACTTTTTCTATAGCTTGAGTAAATGCAGCGATCAATTCCTGTGATTTTGCTGGCGCTGGCATGATGATGTGCTCCTTTCAGCGAGTAAAAGATTCGGCTTTACTCTATGCTTACCAAGCCACGCCGGATGGCGTAGCGCAAGACATCCATTTGTGAGTGCAAGCCGAGCTTTTCCATCAGGTTCGCGCGGTGCACTTCCACGGTGCGCGGGCTGATGCACAGCCGTTCGCCGATCTCGTTATTGTTCCACCCCTCAGCGGTGAGCTGGAACACCTCCCGCTCGCGATTGGTGAGCTCTTCATACGGGTCTTTGGGCAGGTTGCCGGTCTGTTTGAGCAGCATCTCGATCAGGTTTTCTGCCAGGCTGGCGCTCAGGTAGCGCTGCCCCAGCATCACCTGCTTGACTGCCTGCACCACTTCTCCGGGTCCGGAATCTTTCAGCACATAGCCAGATGCGCCGCGCTTCAGCGCCTGCAGGACGTAGGCGTCATTGTTGTGCATGGAAAGGACAATGATGCGCGTAGCCGGCGAGCGCTGGCGCACCTGGCGGGTCACTTCCAGCCCATTCAGCCCGGGCATCATCATATCCACCACGAGCACATCCGGGCGGTAGCGCTCAGCCATCTGTGAAGCTTCCAAGCCGTCGCTGGCTTCGCCCACCACTTTGAAGTCGGGCTGCATCTCCAGCAGGTGGCGTAAGCCCTGTCGCACAATCGGATGGTCATCTGCCAGCAATACGGATACGGCCATTTCTCCTCCGTTCGATGAATTTGTGCGTGGGGATACGCGCTGTTACCAGCGTGCCCATTCCGGGGGTCGATTCGATCTCGAGCTGCCCGCCTACCAGGTTGGCGCGCTCGCGCATGCCGCCCAATCCGCTGCTCTCATATTCCGCCTCCACGCTTGCGGGGTCGAAACCCCTCCCCTGGTCGCGGATATCGATGCAGATATCCGCATCGTTGACCTGCAGGCAGACAAATGCTTCTTGCGCTGCGGCGTGGCGGGCAATATTCGTCAGCGCCTCCTGGATGATGCGAAAGACGGTGATCTCGATCTCTGCTGCGAAGCGCTGGTCGCCCAAATCGCCTGCGGCAAACTGCACCTGGATGCCTGTCTGGCGGGTGTAGCGTTCGAAGTGCCAGGCGAGGCACTCGCTCAGCCCCATGTCGTCCAGGAGGGAGGGGCGCAGGTCGAGTGAGAGCTCGCGCACCTGGGCGATGATTTCTTTGACGATCTCCTGAGATGCAGCCATGCTCTCCCGTGCTTCCGCTTCCGGCAGGATCTTGCCCATCTCCAGGCTGAAGAGCAAGCCGGTGAGCATCTGCCCCACCTGGTCGTGCAGCTCGTTTGCCAGGTGGCGCCGCTCGGCTTCTTGCACCTCCACCAATTGCCGGGAGAGGGTTTGCAGGCGGCGGCGCCCTTCGGTAACCTGCTCGAACAGCCGGGCGTGGGCGATGGCGATGGATGCCAGCTCGGCGATCGCTTGCAGCAGGCTCAGGTCGGCTTCGCTGAATGTGCGTGGAGCATCCATACCGGGGATGTTGATCGAGCCAACCAGCCGCTCGCCGCTGACCAGGAATGCGATCACCACCGACTGCAAGTCTTTCAAGTGCGGTTGGTTGCCTGGCAAGAGCTGGCGATAAGCTGACAGGTCCGGGATTTGCACAACCGGACCGCCGGATTCCCATAGAGTGTTATAGAGGGAGGCTGGGATCGGTACTGCTGCTTCAGCTTTTGCCGCGCCAGCGGGACCCTTTGCCGCCGCCACCATCACCTGGTCAGCGCCTTCTTCAACCAGCGTGATCGCCACTTCCGGCACAGCGAAGATCGCCATCACCTCATCGCAAACCGAATCGAGCACCTGGGCAATTCCAGGGTACGGTTGACCTGCGACTGCCACGCGCGCCAACGTCCTGGCGCGTTCCGCCTGGTCACGGATCGTCTTCTCCATCGCCCGGTTCTGCAACGCCAGCTCGACGTTTAGGTGCAGCTCGCGCGTCTGGAAGGGCTTGACCAGGTAGCCGAAGGGTGAGGTGGCGATGGCGCGCCGGATGGTGTTGGGATCCGCATGGGCGGTGATGAAGATCACCGGGATGTTGCTACCGCTGCGGATACGCTCGGCGATTTGGACGCCGTCCAGCTTGCCCTGCAGCGTGACGTCCATGATCACCAGGTCGGGCGGGTTACTGATCACGTGGTCAAGAGCCGCCTCTCCCTCGGTATAGATGCCGGGCACGCAATATCCCAGGTTCTCCAGGTTGATGCGGATGGCGTTGGCGAGTACGGGCTCGTCCTCGACGATCAGGATATTGGCAGGCGGCATGGAGTGTGATCTTTCCTTTCTACAATGGTTTGTGAAGATTACAAATAGATTGCAATAAGTTTAACAGAGTTTCCGGCGCACTGTTAATGTTCTAAAGAAAGTGTAAGCCGGGGTTGTGGTTGACCTAGGTCTTACGTGCTGCAGAATGCGATGAGCACGCTGGTATCAACGGCTCGCAGCGGCAAGGGCAACTTCCAGATCATGCCCGGCTTTTCGGACCCACACCACCCCGAGGCGGTCAACCAATAACGATTAATATCTTGAAATTGAAATGAAAGGCGTTTGAAAGATGGGGTTGAGCACTGCCGCTCAACCCCATCTTATTATGCGGATCTCCACAGGCGCACCTTCCCCAGAGATGCGCCTGGGCTGCAGTTTTGGCTCAGGCTGCAGCCGCGGCAGCCATCGCCGCAAGCATCCTCGTACGGCTGGATATACCCCAGGCGCTCCAGGTGCTCCAGCAGCGCCGCCACCATCGCCGACGAGACGCCCAGCCGGGCTGCCAGGGAGTTGATCTCCAGCGGTCCACCGTTGCGGATTTCGGCTAACAATCGCTCGAGCATACTCAGTACCCTAACCACGTCAGCAGATGGAACACGGCGCTGCCGGCGGCGATGGATAGCGCCAGGAACAAGCCCATATCCGCCAGCGCCCAGCGCCACGAGCCGCTCTCCTGGCGGATCACCGCCACCGTCGCCATGCACGGGATGAAGAGCAGGCTCACCGTCAGGAAAGACGCCGCCGTGGCGAGCGAGAATGTCTCCGCCAGCGCCTGCGCCAATCCACCAGCGGGGAGGCTGCCGAAGAGCACGCCCAGCGTGGCGATGGCGTTCTCCTTCGCCGGGAAGCTGGCGATCAGCGCCACGGTCAGCCGCCAGTCGAGCCCCATCCAGCCCCCACCGGCGCCAGAAGCATACCGAAGCGCGCCAGGTAGCTGGTCGACAGGTCGCCATTCGGCAGCACCGAGAGCGCCCAAACGACCAGCGACATCGCCAGGATCACAGTGCCGGCTTTCTTGATGAAGGAGGTCGTCCGCTGCCACACCAGCAGCCCGATCGTGCGCCTGTTGGGCAGGTGGTAGAGCGGCATCTCCATGATGAACGCCGCCCGTTGACCCTTGAAGACGGTGCGGTTGAGCGCCATACCGCTCACCACCAGGATGAGCAAGGAGAAGAGCACCAATCCCCAGGTGACGTAGAGCGCATTTTTACCGAAGAACGCCGGGGCGATCATCGCCACAACTGCCATGCGCGCCGTGCAGGGCACGAAAGGCGCGATGAGCATCGTCAGCATGCGCGAGGGTTTCGAATCGATCACGCGCGTGCCCATGATCGCCGGCACGTTGCAGCCGAAGCCCAGGAAGAGCGGCAGGAAGGATTTACCGTGCAGCCCCATCAGGTGCATCAGGTTGTCCATCACGTACGCAGCGCGCGCCATATAGCCGACATCTTCCAGGATGGCAAAGGTGGCAAAGAAGATCACCAGGATGGGCAAAAAGGTGATCACCGTGCCCGCTCCGCCCACCACGCCATCCACGATCAAGGAAACCAGCCAGGCAGGCGCTCCCGCCAGCAGCTTGCTCAGAGCGCTTGCCGTCCCCTGTACCACGGTGGCGTCCAGCCAGGATTGCAGCGGCGCGCCCACCGTGAAGGTCAGCCAGAAGACAATGCCCAGGATACCTGCCAGGATGAACAGACCCCACAGCGGGTGCGCCGCCCAGCGGTCCAGCCGCTCGGTCAGGCTCACCTGCCCGACGCGCGGCGTGACCACCGCTGCGCGCACCATCCTGCCGATCCACTCGTAGCGCCCGGAAGCCACAGCTAAAAAGGCGTCGTCGTGCTGCACCAGCACGGCGTGCACCGCATCCCAGGTCTGCACCGGCAGGCTGGCTTGCAGCTTGCGCGTCATCTCGGCGTCGCCTTCCAGCAGCTTGAGCGCCGTCCAGTCGCAGGGGTAGGGGGCAGGCACACTGCCGCTGATCAGGCGGGTGATCTCCTGCAGCGCTTCCTGGTGGTCTTTGCGGATCTCCGGCTGGTCCGGCATGCACACCCGCAGCCCGTCCAGCGTCTCCTGGATCACCTGCAACAGGCGCTGCACGCCGGCGGCGCGCGTGGCGGTGATGGCGACCACCGGCACACCCAGGGCGGCTTCCAGCACCTCCACTTCCACATGGATACCCTCCTGCGCGGCGACGTCCATCATGTTCACCGCCACAACCAGCGGTGTGGGCAGGGCAACCAGCTCCGAGACCAGGTACAGCGAGCGCTCCAGGTTGGCGGCGCTGACCAGCGCCACCACCAGGTCGGGCTGCTCGCGCAGGATAAACTCACGGGCGATCACCTCTTCCGGCGAATTCGCCGTCAGGCTGTACGTGCCGGGCAGGTCCACCAGGTGGCAGGTCTGCCCTGCTAAGCTAAAATCCCCTTCGCGCCGCTCCACGGTCTTGCCGGGCCAGTTGCCCACATGCTGGTTCAAGCCGGTGAGCAGGTTGAACAGCGTGGACTTGCCCATGTTGGGCTGTCCTGCCAGGGCGATCAGGGGCGCTTTTCCCCGATCCGGCGCGCGGTCTTCCTTCACCGCTGCAGGCGCGGCGTGGCAATCGCTCATGGCGCTTCCCGCCTCACCAGTATTTTGCCTGCCTCGCCCCGACCCAGCGCCACGCGCGTGCCGCGCAGGGCGACGATCAGCGGTCCGTGCCTATAGTTTTGCACCATGTCCACCTCCACGCCGGGCGTGAAGCCCAGCGAGACCAGCCGGTTGGAGATCGCTCGCCCGCCGGGCAGTGTGTCTAGCGTTGCATGCTCGCCCTTCGCCAGCGTATTCAATGGGATGACTTGTTGCTCAGTCTGCGGCATATTGGTATATAATGACAGGAGTGGATCGTGCTCTTTTGTTATTAGCATATACTAATATAGGAAATTAATATACTGCAAGTGTCCATATTTTGATATGACAAAAGTCACAAATTCCGGCGCCGAAAATGAGCAGGTCAAGCTCAGCTCAACCATCGAAGATTACCTGATCTTCCTGTACATCCTGGAGCGCGACGGCGAGCCGGTGCTGGGCACGCGCCTGGCTGAGCTGCTCGGCGTCACGCCGCCCACCGTCACCAATACGCTCAAGCGCATGGCGCGCGATGGGCTGATCAGCATGGATGAGAGCGGCACGCACCTCACCGAGCAGGGGCTCGTCTCGGCGCGTACCGTGATGCGCCGCCACATGCTGATGGAGTGGATGATGGCGCGGATGCTGCCGTGGTCCAAGCTGCACTCCGAAGCGCACACCCTGGAGCATGCCATCTCGAACATGGCTGAATCGGCGCTGATGGAAGAGCTGGGTCACCCGCAGACTTGCCCGCACGGTAACCCGTTGCCGGGAAACGAGGATGCCGTCGCCGGTTGGGTGCCGCTCACGCTCGTGGGGGTGGGGGAGCGCGTCACCATCCGCCGCATTCATGAGCTGGCGGAGGAAAATTCCGAGTTATTGTCTTTTCTTGAAGCCAAAGGCGTGATGCCCGGGCGCCTGGTAACCGTGACTGAGGTGCTGGACTTCAACCAGACCATCAGCCTGGATGTGGCGGGGAATACGGTAACACTGGGCTTCGCAGCGGCACGTTACATATTCGTTGAGTAAAAGCCAGTAGCAACTCCCCAAGTTCAAGTTTCCCCTTGACAATTGGTTCCCATTGTATTAATATAAATTAGGATCAACTAAATTAGGATTTAGGTCAATGGACAAGCTGACACAATCTATCCAGGATTATCTGAAGACGATCTATGAGATTATGGAGGAGAACCCCTACGCCACAACCACGGAGCTTGCCGACCGCCTGGATGTCGCGCCTGCCTCGGTAACGGGTATGTTGCAACGTTTGGCCTCCTATGCTCCGCCGCTGGTCCACTATAAAAAACACCAGGGAGCCAGGCTCACCCCAGCGGGTGAGCGCGCCGCCCTGGAGGTCATCCGCCATCATCGCTTGCTGGAAACATATCTCGTCAACGCCCTCGGTTATCGTTGGGACCAGGTCCACGAAGAAGCCTGCCAGCTCGAGCACGTGATATCGGAAGATTTTGAGGCGCAAATTCGATGAAGCCCTCGGTTACCCATTACGGGATCCGCATGGCGATCTGATCCCTTCACCGGCTTTAACCATGCCATCCGATAACTCCTGCCCCCTGTCCGACCTGCGTCCTGGTGAAGCGATGACTGTGAAACGTGTCTCAGGCGCTGATCCTGCCTTGCTCCGTCACCTGCTTGCTATTGGAATTGTGCCAGAAGCCCGGGTGATTGTTGAAGCATATTCCGAATTTGATGGGAATTTGACCCTTCAGGTTGAAGGTCAAATGAATAAAGTTGTGCTAGGCACGTCAATTTCGAATTGAGTTTTTGTTGAAAAGAATATGGATTTAACACTGTAATTTATAGGATTGAACAGATGGACAGCGCTTTGTTGCTACTGATAATCATCGCTCTCTTGTTAGTGGTGTTCTTGCCGCGTTTCGGGCTGATCACCCATTATCGAAACCGCCGCGCTGACCAGGAGCGAGAGCGAGTGGAGGATGCGCTTAAACACCTGCTTGACCAAGAATACCAGGGCAGGCATGCATCCTATGAGTCTCTGGTGGGTACGCTTAGGCTATCGCAGAAACAGGTGCTGCGCCTGCTCGAGCGCTTAGAGACACAAGGACTGGTCGAATCGCATGGCCCGGAGCTGTCTCTCACGGCTGAGGGAGAGCGTTATGCAATCCACGTTGTGCGCGCGCGATCGATTATGGGAGCGTTACCTCGCCGACGAAGCGCGCATGTCATTGGATAAAATCCATGAGGAAGCCCATCGCCTAGAGCATAACCTCACTGCAGCCCAGCTGGATGAGTTGGATGCCGCGCTTGGACATCCAACGCTCGATCCGCACGGAGATCCAGTCCCAACGCGGCGGGGAACCCTTGCTAAAGTCCAAGGTGTACCCCTGACCATGGGACTGGCCGATTCTCCTGCGCGTATCGTCCATATCGAGGATGAGCCTGCCATCGCTTATGAGCAAATTCAAGCTGCGGGCCTTCGTCTTGGGCAAAAAATCCGTGTTCTTGAGCATAACTCGCAGCGCATTGTCTTGAGTGATGGTGAGAACGAATTTCGCCTTGCGCCTGCGGTTGCTTCCAACGTGTATGTGGCTCCGTTGCCCGAAAATGAGCAGTTGAAATTAAATGCCATGCCACTGTCTGCGTTGGAACACAACCAGCGCGAGAAATTCTCATGCTCGATGATGCGCTCCAGGGATTTACGCTGACGCAGGTTCCTCGACCTCGGTCTGACTCCGGGAACGATCATCTATCCTGAATTGAAAAATTTTTTCCAGGATCCACGTGCCTATCGTGTGCGAGGTACTTTGATTGCCTTGCGTAAAGATCAGGCGATGCAGATTTGGGTGAAGCCCGTTTGATCGCGTGTTGATTCCGCGGAGGATTACAACCCTTCGCTTATGGATGGACGAGTGCAACCATGACCAATACAAAAATCAATTTGCCAACCGAGCACTGTGAAACCTGCCCGGCTTTTACGCAGCTCGAACAAATGGGCATCAAAGTGGGTGATTTCGACCGGATGGTCGCCTTGGCAGGTAACCCGAACACTGGCAAATCAACCCTCTTTAATGCCCTCACGGGTCTCAAGCAACATACAGGAAACTGGCCTGGTAAAACGGTGACTTGGCCGAGGGCGGCTACCAATTTAACGGTGTGAAATACAAGCTCGTTGACCTTCCGGGGACGTATTCATTGCTCTCCGCATCTCAAGATGAAGAAGTTGCCCGTGATTTTATCCTGTTCGGTCAGCCGGATTGCACCATCGTGGTCACTGATGCGACTGCTTTGGAGCGAAATTTGAACCTCGTGATGCAGGTGATGGAAATTACCGATCATGTTGTTGTGGCGGTAAACCTCATGGATGAGGCGCGGCGCAAGGGGCTTGAAGTGGATGCGCGTTCGCTCAGCCGCGATCTTGGCGTACCGGCAGTTCCGGTCACAGCGCGGACGGGTGAGGGAATTCGTACACTGCTCTCGATGGTTGCAGAAGTCATCGAAGGTATTGTCTCGACGAAACCACTACGTGTGCAAGGGACTCCCGAAATTGAGCATGCGGTCAGCGAGCTCGCAGGACTGATCGAGCAGCTCGCGCCAGGCGTACCCAATGCTCGCTGGCTGGCTATCCGCTTACTCGATGGCGATGCCCGCGTGCAGCAGGTAATTTCCTCAGGGAGCCTGGGTGAGATCGTTACAAGGCAGCAACAGGTGGATGTCCAGTTTAGTCGCAAAATGTCGGTAGAAGGCAGGCAGTAAGAATTTCAGCGGTATAGCGGGTACAGGAGCAGTTTTATGACCATCGGTGTTCAACCTGATGACGTTCTGGCTAAAGCGGAAACGCTTCGCAACAATTTATCGAGTGGGTTCCGTGACGAAATCGTCAAGTCCCTTTACAGCGAAGCAGAGCGCATCGCCCAGCGAGCTGTGAAATCCACACTAGACAGAAAATATGACCTTGACCAGAGGATAGACCGGCTTGTTACCTCGCCGATTACCGGTCTGCCGATCATGCTGATCTTGCTTGGGTTCATTATTTGGTTGACTGTCACCGGAGCGAACGTGTTTTCGGGGATGATCGCCACCGTTCTTTTTTCTTTTGGCGAATGGGCGAAGGCGATATTTGTAAGCCTGAACATTCCGTGGTGGATTACCGGATTGATCTGGGATGGAATATATCGTGGTCTCGCCTGGGTTATTGCAGTAATGCTGCCGCCGATGGCAATATTCTTCCCGGCGTTTACTCTGTTAGAGGATCTGGGTTATCTGCCTCGGGTGGCGTTCAATCTTGATTGGCTGCTGAAAAAAGGTGGCGCCCACGGGAAGCAATCTCTAACGATGGCCATGGGTTTCGGGTGTAACGCTGCTGGCGTTGTAGCCACACGCGTGATCGACTCGCCCGCGAGCGGCTGATTGCCATCCTTACCAACAACTTTGTACCGTGCAATGGGCGTTTCCCCACCTTAATCATGCTTGCCACGGTTTTCGTGGCAGCGGCTTTTCCACCGGCGCTGACCTCCTTCATCGCCGCGGGAACGGTTGTAGTGATTGTGTTGATTGGCGTCGCCTTCACATTTTTGATGTCCTGGATGTTATCCAGGACGGTTCTGAAAGGAGAGGCGTCTGCATTTACACTCGAATTGCCCCCCTACCGCAGACCGAATGTCAGCCGCATTCTCTACACTTCGCTCGTCGACCGAACCATTTTTGTTCTCTGGCGCGCCATCCAGACCGCAGCGCCGGCGGGCGCCGTGATCTGGCTGCTGGCAAATATCCCTTACGGCAATACAAGCCTCGCCAATGCAATTGCAAACTGGCTCAACCCTCTCGGTTTGTTGATCGGTCTCGATGGAGTGATCCTACTCTCCTATATTATTGCCATTCCTGCCAATGAGATTGTTGTGCCCACGATGATGATGATGTACATGGGCACGGGTATGATGGTTAACGCTCCCTCATCAAGCCAGGAAATTTACAACCTGCTCGTCGGTATACACGGCTGGACAATGCTGACGGCCATAAACTTGATGTTATTCGCGCTTTTACATAATCCGTGCGCAACAACGATCATCACGATCTATAAAGAAACCAAGTCGCGCAAGTGGGCGGCGCTCAGCGTGGTGATTACCCTTGGCACTGCGTTCCTGGTAACCTTTATCACCGCCAGCATTGCGCGCTGGATGGGTTGGGTCTGAGCAGAGAAACCAACCTCTGAGTTAAGCCTTCGTCCCACACTCAGCGCAAAATTTTGCCCCCAGCTCGAGCTTAGCCCCGCACTCCTTGCAGAAGCCCCCGGCGCCTTGGATCTTGGCGCCGCACTCGGGGCAGAACTTGGCGTTGGTCGCCAGCGGGGCATTGCAGCTCGGGCAGGTGGCGCGCACGCCCTCCCGCCAACTCTTCTCCTGCAGCATTTCGCGGTCTTCTTCCGCCATCTTCGAGTGCGCCCAGATCTCCTCCACTGTGCGGCTGGATTGCGCGGCTGCCATCTCCACGCCCAGGTCGGGCGAGCATTCCTTGCACAGTCCTTTTTTCTCGTTCCAGCAGCTTTTACGGCACACCCACTTGGAACAGCGTGGGCATTGGATGAAAGACGGGCGCAGCTCTTCCACCGCAGACTTGAAGGCGTCGTCGTGGGCTTTCTCCCAGCCTGAAGAGCGCACCTGCTCGCTCACGTCGGCGGCTTTGCCAAAAATGCCCCCGAACAGGCTGTTGGCGGCTTCCATCGCCCCGGATACTGTACCAGTCACCGACGGGCGAAAGCGGGTGCGAAACCCGTTCCCGCAGCGGTCACAGTAAAATTCGAACTGGAAGCCCTGGTTGGTGGACTTGTCAGAGTAGTTACGGGTGAATTCAAGGTTTTCGCTCATAGGGAATCTCGAAACAAGGTGATGAGGATGATTTCCTGTATTATATATCCACCTAACCTTTGAAGATCCCCGAAATTCTGCCAGAATTGATAGGGCAGGGTACGGAGATGTTTAAAGCCGCTTGTGTCACTCTTACCTGTCTTTATACACTGCCGGAAAGTGAAGTATTCTGGATGCAGGCATCACCGTCACTGAATCGCTCAGGATCGGTGTGCTGTTAGAAAAAGCTATCAAAGTGATTGTATATGTAGAATAATTTGTTAGCCCGGTCAGAGTAAAGGATCGCTGCGAGGCAGGCAACCCGGTGATGGGTGAGGGTTGGTCGCCTGTCGGCCCGGTGTAATGGATCTCCCAGGTTGTGTTGGCTGGTATGGGAACGCCCACGTGCCAACTCAGGTAGATGGTCCCATTTGCCGGCACGCCTCGTCAGCGTCAGATCGGCTGGGTGCGTGCAGGGCAATCCCTCAAAGCGGCGTTGCGCCGGTATGGAATTCGCATAGCCGGGAATATCCGGTCCAATGGGGGGCCAGGGCGTCTCGCGGCACCACCAGGCGGGCATCTGGCTCAGGTAAAGCGAGTCCGGCAGGTTGTGGTCGGCGATGCCAGCATCCCAGACGACTGAGTTGGTCACATAATCGAAGTTCCCGTGGCGCAGCAGGGTGGCAGCCACATTGGGATCATTGACCCCGCTGCCAACTCCCAATACCCAGATGGCTCTCTCGCTCCAGTCGGCATAAGCTTGCCCCGGAAGGACCTCGTATCGGTTGGATTTGCCCGGCGTCCCCAGCACGCTACCCATTACGGTCATGTAAGTATTCTTGGCGGCGAATTCAATAGCATTGTTGCGGGTGGTGATGGTTTCGCTTTGCCAGCCCTTCATCTGTGAGCGGAAGATCGTGTTGTGACTGGATGAGCCGTGGATGATATCCCCTTCGGCTTTGACGCCGATATCCCCCTCCCACAGGTTCATCTTGGGATGCGGGGCGTGGTTGATGGATGGGCTGGCGATCAGCCACCAGGGATCGTCAAAGCGCACTTCACGCAAGTAATTGTAAGCGATGACGTTGCCTGAAGCGCCCCCGCCAGTCATCACGCCTCCACCATCTATCTCGCTCAGGATATTGTCTTCAACCCGGTTGTTCGAGCTGTGCAAGTCCAGGAAGATGCCGTAACCGTGGTCGCGGCCGTAGCCGTCGATGCCAGTGTGGACATAGACTTCTCGGATCTCGCTTTGCAGCGACTCGATCACCCACATCGCTCGACGTTGGATATTCTTGATTTCCACATTTTTGACCCACGAATACTGCGCGCCGTCCATCTCAATCATGAACTCGACATCGGGGGTGTCTTGCGTGAGGGCGAGGTCCTCCAGCCCGGCGTGGCGGATCATGGCGGAGGCATCCACCTGGTACGCCCACGGGTTGAGGCTCGTGTTGTAAGTCCAGTGCAAGGGTAGGTTGACCGTCACCTGGTTGCCGTTGACCCCCGTCACTTCTACAAGCTGCCCCAGGGTGCGATCCCCATTCTCATAACCGCAGTAGGTGCATTTCCCCTCAACCCCCACCGGGTCAACCAGGCTGCCATCGTTGAGCTGGTTGAGCAGCAGGATATCTCCCGGAGCGATGCCGGAGGCGCTGGATAGGGTGATCACCCGTGAATCTTTGACCGCCTGCAGGATGGGATGCGTCTTGTGCAGACCGGAGATCTGCCAGTAGATCGAGCCGCGCATATCCACGATCGACCTGGCGTAACCGCCGGAATGCTTGATGATGGTTCTGCCGGGTCCAGCTCCTCGCAGCGTATCATTGCTCTTCAGGTTGATCGTCCCGACCACCAGGTAGGTTCCTTGCGGCAGGTAAACCACCTGCCCATCCGGGCAGCTATCGAGAGCTGTCTGGATGGCGCCTCTGGCATCTCTTGTGCCGCTGCCATAGTAGGAGCTGTCGATGGTCGTGCAGATCGTCGTCCGGTTGGGGATGCCGCCGGGGATGCCGGCCAACGTCCAATCGATCCGTCGGTCATTTGGGATGATCGCCTGGGGCAGCAAATCCTGAGCTGTTGCCCGCTGGCTTGCGATCCCGGCCAGGCATGCCAGCAGGACCAGCAGTCCCTCCAGGCACACGAACATCAATTTTTGGTTCATGCTAACAATTTAGCATAACATTGGAGAATAATCCATAGTCGGATAGTCCTCTCAGTGCGATCCTCGAAAAACAGGTTGCATGGCGGGCGCAACCCGCCTTGCAACCTGTTTATTTCGGTGTGCTTTCGCGACAGGAGAGTAGAATTTACCTCGGCCTGACCGTCAGCCAGGGGGAGAACGTCACCGCTCCGCCCACGGGATCTCCTGTCCCACCGGGGTTGCCGGCGTTGGTGGGACCGCTGGCGCTGCCCCACCAGTTGTTCGTGGCGGTAACCATCGTCCCTGTCGAGTTGTATAGACCCCAGGATGTGTTGCCTTCGAAGATACAGTTGCTGATCGTCGGGGCGTTATTGCCGGTGAAGTTGATGCCCACCGTGTTCGCCAGGAAGTCGCTGTCCAGCACCTGGGCTGTGCTTGAGGTAGTCCCGAGCAGGATAGCGGTAGCGTTATGCGCAAAGACGCTGCTCTGCACGTTGAGAGTCCCCCTTCCTGGCGCAGACCGACATCACCGCCGCCGTATTCGATCAGGCTATTGAGCAGGGAGAGCGCCCCGCTGTTGCGGATGCTTTCCTGTGATTGCCCGTAGACCCCGCCGCCAGAGTAGCGGATGAGGACGTGATCGAAGGATGCAGATCCGCCCGCTCCAACCAGCAGGCGTGTCCAATCACCAGGGGCAGGGGTGGTCGAGCTGCCATCGTTGTTGGTATCGCCGCCGTAGGCATCGTCGCGGATACTTGTGAAGATGATAGGCTGACCAAGTATGCCAACTGCAGAAACGTTCCCGGCAATTTCCAATCCGGTGCCTTTTCCATACCAGAACGATGTTCCCGTTCCTTTGAACACGGTTCCCGGCTGGATGGTCAGCGTGCTGCCGGCCGGAACATAGATAGAGCCGATCCGATCCGTGTGTTCTTCAAGGACGAAAGCCATGCCGGGGTTCCTCAAGGTGGATGTCCCGGTCAGTGTGCCCGCCAGGCGCAGGCCGTTGGCGCCGTTGGTGGAGGCTGTGTTGCCACTCATCTGAGTTCCCATCCAGGGTCAGGTCTCCGGACGGGCTGAAATAGACGGCGTAGCTCGCATTGGATACGAAAGAATTGTTTTTGATGATGGGCATTACGGCGCCGCTGGCGGAATAGAGCAGTCCGTGTTCTCCATTACTCTGGATCAGGCTGTCCTGAACATCCAGCGTGCCGTTTGAATAGCTGCGGATACCGGTCATGCCGCCAAATTCGAGCGTGCTATTGTGTAAAGTGAGCGCCCCCCCATCGTTACGGATGCTTTCCGAAGTTTGGCCGTAAACCCCGCCGCCGGCATAGCGGATGAAGACGTGATCCAGCGTGGCAGAGCCGCCCGCGCCGACGACCAGGCGCGTCCAATCTCCAGGGGCAGGGGTGGTCGAGCTGCCATCGTTGTTGGTATCGCCGCCGTAGGCATCGTCGCGGATACTTGTGAAGATGATAGGCTGACCAAGTATGCCAACTGCAGAAACGTTCCCGGCAATTTCCAATCCGGTGCCTTTTCCATACCAGAACGATGTTCCCGTTCCTTTGAACACGGTTCCCGGCTGGATGGTCAGCGTGCTGCCGGCCGGAACATAGATAGAGCCGATCCGATCCGTGTGTTCTTCAAGGACGAAAGCCATGCCGGGGTTCCTCAAGGTGGATGTCCCGGTCAGTGTGCCCGCCAGGCGCAGGCCGTTGGCGCCGTTGGTGGAGGCTGTGTTGCCACTCATCTGAGTCCCATCCAGGGTCAGGTCTCCGGACGGGCTGAAATAGACGGCGTAGCTCGCATTGGATACGAAAGAATTGTTTTTGATGATGGGCATTACGGCGCCGCTGGCGGAATAGAGCAGTCCGTGTTCTCCATTACTCTGGATCAGGCTGTCCTGAACATCCAGCGTGCCGTTTGAATAGCTGCGGATACCGGTCATGCCGCCAAATTCGAGCGTGCTATTGTGTAAAGTGAGCGCCCCCCCATCGTTACGGATGCTTTCCGAAGTTTGGCCGTAAACCCCGCCGCCAGCATAGCGGATGAAGACGTGATCCAGCGTGGCAGAGCCGCCCGCGCCGACGACCAGGCGCGTCCAATCTCCAGGGGCGGGCGATGTAGCATTCCCATCATGATTGGTATCGCCGCTGTAGGTATCGTCCCGGATGCTGGTAAAGATGATGGGTTGTTCTTCCGTGCCGGTTGCCCAGAGGGTTCCTAGCACTTCCAACCCGGTACCTTTCCCGTAGTTAAAAGAACTTGGCATGCCTTTGAACACCGCTCCGGGTTGGATGACCAGCGTGCTGCCGGTCGGGATATAGATAGAGCCAATCCGATCATTGTGTTCCTCCAGGACGTAGGCAAACCCCAGGTTTCCGCTGAGAGTGGATGTCCCGGTCAGTGTGCCCGCCAGGCGCAAGCCGTTGGCGCCGTTGGTGGAGGCCGTGTTCCCGCTCATCTGAGTTCCCATCCAGGGTCAGGTCTCCGGACGGGCTGAAATAGACGGCGTAGCTGGTATTGGAGGCGAAAGTGTTGTCTTTGATGATTGGCGCAACCGTACCGCTGGCGGAATAGAATAAGCCATACTCCGTGTTATTCTGGATCAGGCTGTCCTGGACATCAAGCGTGCCGTTTGAATAACTGCGGATACCGGTCCTGCCGCCAGATTCAACCGTGCTGTTGTGCAAGATGAGCGCCCCCCCATCGTTACGGATGCTTTCCGAAGTTTGGCCGTAAACCCCGCCGCCAGCATAGCGGATGAGGACATGCTCCAGCGTGGCAGATCCGCCAGTCCCGACGACCAGGCGTGTCCAATCTCCAGTGGCAGGGGCGGTCGAGCTGCTATCGTTGTTGGTATCGCCGCCATAAGCATCGTCGCGGATACTGGTGAAGATGATAGGCTGATCCATTGTACCGACCGCGGAGAGTGTCCCTTCCACATCCAGGCCGGTACCCTTTCCATTCCAGAACGAAGATCCCGTCCCTTTGAGCACAGCGCCGGGCTGTATCGCCAGCGTGCTGCTTGCCGGGATGTAGATGGAGCCGATGCGATCGGTGTGTTCTTCCAGCACGTAGGGGATCCCCAATCTGCCAAGTGAGGACATGCCTGTCAATGTGCCCGCCAGGCGCAGGCCATTGGCGCCATTATTGGTGGCAGTGTTTCCAATCATCCCTGTTCCGTCCAGGGTTAGCGGTCCAGTCAGGCTGAAATAGACCGCGTAGCCAGTGTTGTTCTGGAAGGTATTATTTCGGATTACCGGCGTTGCCGTACCACTAACAACGTAATACAGCCCATACCCGCTATTGTTCCGGATAAGGCTGTCCTGGATACTGAGCACACCGTTTGTATCGCTGTTAACGCCATTTCCACCGGCGTACTCTACCGTGGTTGCATCGAGGGTCACTGTTCCACCATGATTTTGGATGGGCACGCTCCCGTAACGTACCACAGCATGGGTAAAGCTGGTAGTACCTCCGGTCAGGATGAAAATACTGCTCCAATCACCCGGAGCAGGAGACGTGGCAACGCCATCTCCATTGGTGTCGCCGCCGTACATATCATCCTTGTATGAAGTGAACACCACCGGAATCGTTCCTGTGCCTGTCCCTAGCAGGCGGCCGTGAACTTGCATACCGATCCCGCCGCTCTGGGGTTTGACCACCGCAGCGCTTCGGACCGTTAGCGTAACCCCAGACAGGATATCCACATTGCAGGTCAAAACGTAGGTGGCATAGGCCCAGGTCGTATTTGAAGAAATATCCCCGCAAACACTTATACTGCCGGTCACTCCCAATTCAGCTTCATCTGTATTATTGGAAGGATCTTCATCCGGTATGACCGAGGTTGGGTCAGCGGTTACTTCAAGGATCAATGGGCCAGGCAGGGTAGGAGTAATCGTTGTTGTCAGGTTCGTCGACGCGCCTGCGCCCAGACCACCCACATCCCAGCTGCCGCTGCTTAGCGGAGTTGTTCCCCCAAGCGGCCTCACCTCCCAGCCGACGGTGAAGGTGCCCGCCACCCCTGCGCCCAGGTTATGGATCTCCGCTGATCAAAGTGACCGGGGTATCCTGCGCCACCGGGTTGGGATCGAGAGTCACGCTGCGCACCTCCAGGTCGGGCAGGTTGCGCACCGTGATCACGCCATTGCGGTAGAGATGGCCGGGAAGATAGAAATAGAATGTCCCTTCTGAAGGAAAAGGCAGGGTATAACTTTCGCCCGGGGGAATTGAGACGCCGTCCGTTTGCTGGGGAGCCTGGGTAGGCGAGGTAGTCTCCTGTAAAATTGTGTCAGTCTGCATGATCACCGGCAGGTACAGGTCATGCACCAGCCCTTCTTCGAGCGTCACGGTTTGGGTCGTCTGGTTCGTCCAGGTGATGCTATCGCCTCCTTTGATGGTGATCTCCCAGGGGTCGAATCCGGAGCTCTCAATATCCACCGTGTGGATCTCGGCTAGCTCTGGTGATGTGGATCTTGCAGCTGGTCCCGGGTTGAAATAGGCAGCTGATGGGGTAGCGAAAGCGAGGATCAGGAAGAAGGCGATCAGGACCGGCAAGCACTTGTTTTGCATGGATACCCCTCCATATTCTATTCGTGCGATGCTCTGTTTGATGAATTCCCCCGTGAAACGATCGGTGCTCTTTGCAAGGGGGAGGTTTTTTGCCCAACCCCCTCTTGTGAAATTATACTCATAGGAGTGAATAGCCACCTCACAACTTCATTAGGTGCGCCATAACGGAAAAAATGAGGAACTGTGTTGTAAATTGGGGTGGCAAAGCCACCCACAATTACAACAACAACTCTTCTTCCCTGCTCACCTTCATTTCAGACTGACGAAGATGTGTCAGGCGGTTGCTTCCAAGGCTGCCTTCTCCGGCAGCCTGAACTTGAACCAGATGGGGATGACGCTCAGGAAACATACCACCATGGTGATGAAGAAGGGCAGTTGCGGATTGTAGCGCTCCCAGAGCTGCGCGCCGATCCACGGTGCCGGCAGAGCGATGAATCCCACGCTGCTGTAGAAGATGCCGTTGAATGCCCCTAGTGATTCGATGGGCACAGCTTTGGAGATCAGGCTCTGGTACGCCGGGCTGAGCAAGCCCTCGCCGCAGCCCGCCAGCACCCACACCAGGATGAACGCCGGGTAAGCCTTGGCGACCAGGAAGGTCGCAATCGACCCGCCGATGACCAGGAAGCCCAGCGCGATGGGCAGGCGCTCGCCGTGGCGATCCGCCAGCTTGCCGGAGAGCAGGGGCGTTACCATCATCGCCGCCGAGAAGAAGGAGCCCAGCAGACCGATCTGCGCCAGGGTCAGCCCGCCGATCTGCTGCAGGTAGAGCGGCTGGAGCTGCTCGGAAAGTCGGAAAGCGGTATCGTGGACACCGTCGGTGATGAAGATCCAGGTGATCACACCGCCGGCGATGACCATCGACCAGATCAGCAGCAGGCTGCTCTTGAAAGATGCGCTGGTCAGCGGGCGCGGCGCCCGCTCACCGGCGGATTTCATCGTGCGCGCCATCCAGATGCGCAAGCCGGCAGCCATGCTGTAGAAGATCGCCGCCACTAGCAGCATCGGTTTGAATCCGAACTGCGCTGCCAGCAGACCTCCCAGCGGCGGACCGATTATGCCTGTCACCTGGTAGATCGTGCCGGTCAGCCCGTACACCCGGCCGCGGTTGGCTTCGCTCGAGTTCTCGGCGATGAATGCCCCGAAGCTCGGACCCACCAGGGCGTAAGGGATCATGCTGATGGCGAGCGAGATCAGCATCCACTGCCAGGTGGGCGAGATCAGCATCAAGAAGAAACCGATCACGCCGCCAATGCTGCCGATGGCGATGGCGCGCAGCCTGCCAATATTATCCGAGATCCACCCGCCCAGGATCTGCAGCACCAGGATGACCACCGAGGTGAGGGTGAAGACCAGCCCAACCTGCCCCACGCTCGCCCCCAGCTCGGTCAGGTAGATGGGCATGAGCAGATTGGTCATCGTCCCGGCGATGTTAGCCAGGATCATGGCGAACAAAAACCACAGCATTAGCGGGCTGAGCAATTGTTCTTTGAGCGTCGGGTTATCGTCTGCCATGTGCGTATGAACACCCTCAGGAATACGATTTTACCCCCCATTTTGTTCAGTTAATTCGTAGAGACACTGAAAATGGGTAAAAAGTCTCATCCCCGTCAGGAATATGTCAGAAGTTAACCGTCCTTAAGACTCCGATTAAAATAGATAAATATGGTATAAATAGGGTGATATTGGTGCATCGCTCAGGGAGGTTTGGATTGGTGGGCTGTGCTTCGTTCTGAACATCCTCTCATACTCCCCTCTTACACTCCGCACGATCAAGGAGGTGGTACCCCTCGCATGGTTCGATTCTCGCCGTTCGACCCATTCCCTTCGCTTCTTCTGCAGCGCTCTGGCGCTCAAATTCCCTTCAACCCCATATTCCTAATCCTCTGAATCAGGAGAACCCATGAACCACCCGCGTTTAATGCAAAAAAGGATCTTCAACATCCTCCTGGCGCTGGCGCTGCTCGCCGGCTTCGTCACCCCGGCGCTTGCCGGTTCCAGCGCCCCGCCCATCCCGGGTTCGCTCCATTCGCCGGTGATCTTCTTCGCCTCCGACGGCTTGCGCCAGGACCTGGTTGAGTCTACGCCGCCCGAGGAATGATGCCCACCCTGGGCCGCATGCTTCGCACCGGCGCCAAGGCGCAAGACGGCGGTCTGCTCACCCAGGCGCCGCCCAACACCGGCGCCGGCTGGTATTCCCTGGCGACCGGCGCCTGGCCCGGCGTGCACGGCTCCACCAACAATACCTTCCATGTCAACGGTCAGCCGTTCGCCAACCGCACCGCCGCCTTCGACTCCGGCGTGCTCCAAGCCGAAACCCTCGCCCAGGCTGCCGAGCGCGGCGGCAAGAAGGTGCTCCAGTTCGAGTGGGCGGGCGGGCGCGTTGGCACGATCAGCGGTCCCACCGTCGATTACATGACCTTCCACTCTGGTCGCGGCGTCGCCACCAACTACATCAGCCCGGATGACAGCGCTTCTTTCGTCGCCGCCTTCGGACTGCAGTTCGATCACCCCGCCGGCTTTGCCGGTCAGGCGCCTTTCCCCGCCGCTGCCCCCACGGACGCTACCGGCTGGACGGGCGCGCCCGCCTCCTACAGCCCCGCTAAGGAGATGCGCCTGCGCGTCCTCGACTTCGGCGTGGATAAGTACGGTCTCAACGCCTACATCTTCAATTCCACCAACGATAGCCGTGTGAACTACAATCGGGTGCTGTTCTCCACCACCAAGGACGCCGCCAACGCCGTCGCTACCCTGCGCAAGGGCGAGTGGGGCGATGTCAAAGTCACTCTCAACGGCGGCGCGCTGTCGGGTCTCACCGCCGGGTTCCTGGTCAAGGTCGAAGAGCTGAACGCTGACCTGTCGAAGGTGCGCTTGTTCCACACCTCCGTCTCACGCGCTATCGCTTCCTGGCCCACCTGGCCCGGCGAGCCCGGCTTCAGCGGCGATTTTGCCGAGTACCTGGCGCAGACCTTCCCCACCGCCACCGCTTCCGATTTCGCCATCCTGGAAGCTGGAATCGTCTCCGAAGAGACCTACGTCCAGCAGGGATTGTACTGGGAGACCGGGCACTACCCCATGCTGCGCTACATCTTCAGCCGCTTCCAGCCCGACCTGGCAATGGTCGGCTACCCCACCACAGATGAGTTCCAGCACCAGTTCCTGGGTCTGGTCACCCGCACGCTGCCCAACGGAGCCCCGAACCCGGCTTACGACGACGTGCAGGTCAACGGCACGCCTGACCGGCGCGTGGTCCAGCGCAACAACTTCCTGGCGCGGGCTTACCGCGGCGCCGACGCCACCCTGGCGCTCGTCAAATCGTTGATGCCGGGCAACGCCAACACATTCGTCGCCTCCGATCATGGCTTTGCCCCGCAGTTCCTGGCGATCGACGCCAGCAAGGTGCTGGTCGACCTGGGCTTGCTCTCCCGACCGCAGACTTCCAACTGCCGCCCGGCGACCGGCGAGACCATCGGTAAAGCCAAAGCTTGCTGGGCGGGCGGCACAGTGCAGATCTACCTCAACCTGGCGGGTCGCGACCCGGCTGGCGGCGGTTTGCAGCAGGTGGCTGCCAACCAGGAAGCCGCCACGGTTGCCCAGATCAAAGCCGCCTTCCTCGCCCTCTCTGACCCCAACGACTGGACCGGCGACGGGCAGCCCGAAGGCTGGATGGTGATCGACCGCGCTTACACCAAGGCTGAGGCGCGTTACATCCCCAACGGCGCCGGCAGCAGCGCCGATATGGCGCACCCCACGCGCACCGGCGACCTGGTGGTCTTCTCCTACCCGCCCTACCAGTTCGACGCTGCCACGCCTGGCACGCTGGTCGCCCGCTCGGCTTTCTTCGGGCAGCACGGCTACGTGCCCGATGTTCAGAATCTGTCTGCCAATGTCAACATGCGCGCCACGTTCATCGCCGGCGGTCCGCTGGTGCAGCCCAACTATGAGGTCAGCGGGTTGCGCACTATCGACCTGGCGCCCACCCTGGCATACATACTGGATGTGCCCGTCCCGCAGCAATCGCAGGGCATCGTGCGCCTCGACCTGTTGAACGGCGGCGCGGCGCGTACCATCCTGCCTCTCGTCGCACTCACCGACTTCCACGGGCAGCTCGAGCCTACCTCCATGACCTTGGATGGGCGTAACGTATCGGTGGGCGGCTCTGCGCAGCTCGCCACGCTGTTCGACGAAGAGATGGCCGCCTTCGACGTCCCCTCCTACTTGCTGGCTTCGGGCGATAACGTAGGCGCCTCGCCGGCAAACTCCGGCTTGCTCCAGGACATGCCCGCCATCGACGTAGAAAACGCCTGGGGGCTGGACGCCACCGCTTACGGCAACCACGAGTTCGACTACGGCGTGGCGCGCCTGCAACAGCACCAGGCGCGCGCCAACTTCCCCTTCCTGGGCGCTAACATCGTCGACGCCAACACCGGCTTGAACCCCGATTGGGTGCAAGGCACGCATATCATCTACGCCGGCGTTATCCCCGTCGGCTTGATCGGCATCGATGTCAAGACCACGCCTGAGCTGGTCAGCGCCGGGGCGACAGCCGGTCTGGAATTCCTGGATGAAGCCGAGACCATCCGGCGTGAATCGCAGAAGCTGCTCGACCAGGGCATCCAGGCGCAGATCGTCTTGATCCACGAAGGTACAGCGACCGGCTCCAATACCGTGGACGGCGTGCCGGGTGCCCCCTGGCAGGGACCCATCATTACCATCGCCCAGGCGCTGCAAGACACCTCCGTGGATGTGATCCTGGCAGGGCACACGCACCGCGTCTCCAACCTGATGGTCGGTCACATCCTGGTGGCTGAGGGCATGAACGCCGGCGCCTCCTACTCGGTGGCGCAGGTGGTGCTGCTGGGCAAGGAAGTTGAATGGGCGGGCGCTGCCACGCGCATCGCCAAGAACCTGGGCGTGGCGCAGCGCATCGATGTCAAAGCCATCGTCGACGACGCCAACGCTCAGACCGCCGTGCTGCGCAACCAGGTCATCGGCTCGCAGCAGTTCGATATCCGCCGCGCCCCCACCCGCCTCTTCGAAAGCGCCATGGGTAACATGGTGGCAGACGCCATGCGCCTCAAGTACCCCGGCGTGGATGGCGCCTTCACCAACTCCGGCGGTCTGCGCCAGGATCTGCTCTGTAACCCGCCCAGCGCCGGCGAGTTGGCTTGCCAGATCACCTGGGGTGAGATGTTCTCGGTGCTGCCCTTCGGCAACCGCAGCGTGATCCTCACCCTCACCGGCGCCCAGCTCGAGCAGGCCTTCCTAAATGGCTTCTCGCCTTTCTGTAACACGGCTATCGCAACCGGGCGCTTCCCGCAGATCTCCGGCTTGAGAGCCACCTTCGCCTGCAACGGTACGACCCCCGTCGTGACCGGTATGTGGAAGACGCCGGATGGCATCGGCGGCACCCAGATCCCCATCGGACCCGCCGATAGCGTGCGCTTCGTCACCAACGACTTCATGTACACCGGCGGCGACGGCTACACGGTGTTCATGCAGGGCACCAACGTCCTGCAGCCGGGCGACGACCTGCTGCAGGTCACCATCGACTACGTGGCAGCCAACTCGCCCGTCGGTCCGGTGGTTGAGGGGCGCATCGTCGGTCCGTAACCTGCAAACATAGGGCGGTGCACCGGTTTTTTGAATGCATCGTCTGTTGGTAAAGGGCGGCGTTGTGTGGAGTTGCGCACAACGCCGCCCGCTGTTTAATAGGACACCACGCTTGTGCACCTTGGGATGCTGGCAATCCCGTGGCATAATTGCCCTGGGAGATGGACGAATGATCAACAAGAGCCAACTTGAAGCGGTAGATCCGGAGCTGCGCAGGTTTGCCGGCAGGATGCCGCGCCTGGTCTTTAACGCAGGCAACCTGCGCTTCTGGCGTTTACTGGACCAGTTCCAGGCGCTGCGCAAGGCACCGCGCGGCGTCTCTGTGGAAAACATCGCTATACACCGGGAGGGGGATGGCTCGCCTCTGCGCTTGCGTCTCTACCGCTCACCGGCAGCGTTGCAAAGCGGCGCGGCGCTGCTCTGGATGCACGGCGGTGGATACATCATCGGAAAACCCGAGCAGGATGACGCCGTCTGCGCGCAATACGCCGTGGGGACGGGCATGCTGGTCGTCTCGGTGGATTACCGTCTGGCGCCTGAGCATCCATTTCCTTGTGCACTGGATGATATCGCTTGCGCCTGGGCGTGGTTGGGCGCCAGTGCCGGGGAGTTGGGCGTGGATGTGAGCCGGATTGCCCTCGGCGGCGCCAGCGCCGGAGGGGGGCTGGCGGCTGCCTTTGCGCAACTCGCCCGTGATGGCTATGCCCTGCAGCCAGCTTTCCAGTTGCTGGTCTATCCCATGCTGGATGATCGCACCTGCGCCCGCGCCGATCTCGAAGCGCTTCCCCCGCTCGCCTGGAGCCAGGAGAGCAATCGCTTCGCGTGGAAGTCTTACCTGGGCGCCGCCTACGGAGCGCCGGGCGTTCCGAACTACGCCGCGCCCTCCCGCCGGGAGGATCTTTCCGGCTTGCCGCCCGCCTGGATCGGCGTGGGCACGCTGGACTTGTTCCATGACGAATGCGTGGCGTACGCCCAGCGCCTGACCGCCGCTGGCGTGGCTTGCCAGGCGATTGTTGTGCCTGGAGCATTCCACGGTTTCGACCTGGCAGGGCAGAAACTGCGTATAGTCGATGATTTTCGCCGCTCGCAGGTCGCCGCGCTGAATAAATACCTGGCAGCGAGCCATTGAAAAGATCCGCCAGGCGCAAAATACCCGAACCTGAGACGCTCCCCAGGCGTATTTCTTTTACGAGATGTATGCCAGAGGAGAAACCATGAGATTGCTCGCCATCCTAGCCCTGGCGGCTTGCCTGGCAAGCTGCCTCTCCCCGCTCAGCGGCGCTCGCAGGAGCACAGTGGCACCAACACCGTTTCAACCGGAGCAGGCGGCGGTTACGCCCATCTCCGGCGCAGCGCCTATCCTGATCCAGGTGGGGAATGCCCAGCCAGGTGCGCCTGCTCGGATCTCGCCGGCGGGAGGGACGTCCACGCTAAGCCGGCGCTAGCGCTCCCGCCGGTGAGAAGCTCGCCGCCAGCCTGCTCTCCGCCGATGGCAGCTTGCGGGCGCTGGTCGGCGGCGCTGGTCAGGTCTGCCGCTCCGGCGCGGGCAGCGAGCTGGCGCTCATCGACCCGCTCACGCTGCAGGTGCTGCGTTCCTGGCAGGCGCAAGGTGATGCCACATGGCTGCCAGTGCCGTGAAGAAAAATACTGCTATCGCCTGATGTAATAACGATCTATCCGAGAATGGATGGGAGGACCGAATTTGAGATATGTGCGGCGAAGCCGCACACACTTAAATTTCGGAACCCCTCTTATTTCAGGACAGTTTCTAAGATTATTCGGAGCCTGGGACCCTTTTTCTTGCAAAAAACCATAAGGTTAGCGCACTGGCGCCTGCCGCCAGCGCGGCGCCAAAGAGAAGGAACAGCCCATCCCAACTCTTAGCAGCCGCTCGCAGCAAGGTGAGCCTGATCGCTGTGGGACTAACGTTATTGCCGACCGCCCAATCTGAGAATTCAATGACGTCTGACCGGGTGATCGTGTTGAACGGCGTTGTAGCGAAAGAGTTTGCTGCGCAATCCCAGGCATGCTCGCTGATGTATCGGCAGACTTTATCATTCGCATCGGGCGAGTACAGGGTGGGCAGGGTCAGGGATGCGATGAATGTCCCATTCGCTTCGTTGTTGGGATTGAGGACGAAGTATTCTCCCCAACCGACACCGTCCCCCCCAGGCGAACCGGTGCGACCCGGATGATCAGCGCTCAGGCGGACGGCTGACAGGCTGTCCAGCATGCCCGAATCTCACCACCTCCACCTTGACCCGGGTTGGGCCAAAGGTATACACGCCGGCGCCGGTGATGGTTTTCGTGACCAGGGTGCTGTCGGTCAGCTTCAGCTCGTAAGCGCCGATATCACAGTTCCAGTCATCGCGCAGTTGGCCGCGCTGGTCTGATGCGACGCAGGTAGCGCTATCACCCATGTCAATCGCCGGGCTGTCCGGTCTTAAGGCGCAGGTCCAGGTTGGCCCGCCGTTGTCCGCCAGAACATTCAGTCCCGGATCACCGAAAAACGCTGCATCGCACTCGCCATCTTCCACAAAGTTGTTGGCATTCTCGCCGATGGTTGCTGTGTTGATGCAGTCTCCACCCCTCTGGCTGCCGGCGATGATCGTATTGCGGTAACGAAGGGTCGCACCGTTGCCGATGCCTCCCCCCTCCAGGGCTGTATTGCGCTCTAGCGTGCTGTTGGTCAGAGTAAGTGTCCCGGAATTGTTGATGATCCCACCGCCCACGCCGGCGACGCTATTGGAATAAAATGTGCTGTTTTCGACCAGCGCTGTGAGGTCGTTATAGATGCCGCCGCCAGCATCGCCGGAGTTATCCATGAAGGTACTGCTCATTACGGTTAATCTTGCGCCGTTATAGATACCGGCGCCATAGTAAAGGGTGCGGTTGTTTGAAAAAGTGCTGCGATCGACAGCCAGCCTTCCCGAGATCAACGTTGTGGACTCCGCCGCCGAAATCAGCCGTGTTATTATAGAAGGTAGTGAGCGTCAGCGTCATGGGGGCATCGTTGCGGATACCGCCCCCATAGCTGGATGCATTCTGGCTAAACGCCGTGCCGGTGATGGCGATGGCGCCGGAGACGTTGAATATCCCCCCGCCGTTGTACATGGCGGTGTTGCTGTAAAAAGCGCCCCCGGTCACTGCCATGTGGCTGAGGTTATCATTCAACACGCCGCCACCCACCTCAGCCCTATTTTCCCTGAAAGAGCTGTCTATCAGGTTCAGCAGGCTGGAACTGTTATTCACGATCCCGCCGCCTGCAATGGCTGTATTGCTGATGAAATTGGAGCCGGTAATGGTCAGAGTCGCACCCCAACTTTCGATCGCTCCGCCGTTGAAGCGCGCCGTATTGCTGATGAAATCGCTATCCTCCAGGCGCATAACGCCGTAATTCTCAATCGCTCCGCCGTAACCGGCAAACTCGCTGAGGGCCGAGTTGTCGAAAAAAGTGCTTCTGGATACCGAGGCGCTACCCGTGCTTCGGTTGAGGATTGCACCGCCGTCGTCGGATACGGAATTCCCATCAAAGTAGCCCTCGGTCAGGGTCAGCGAGGCGTAGTTGCCGATGCCCGCGCCCCCCTGGGCGGTATTCCTGGAGAGCGTGCTGCCGATCACTTCTACAACGCCATCCAGGTTGATGATGCCCCCACCCACGCCGCTGGATGTGTTGGTGAAGAAATCGCTGTTGTGAACGGTTAGGTGGGCGTAGTTGTGGTTTTCGATGCCGCCCCCCGAATCCGATGCGTTCGCGATGAAAGTGCTGCCTGTCACGACCAGGGTTGCGCCGCTGGTGATGCCGCCCCCGCCGTAGGTTGCCGTGTTGCTGATGAAAGCGCTCGTCTCCACGGACATGTCACCGGCATAGTTGTCGATACCGCCGCCCCAATCAGCGCTGTTATCTGTAAACATGCTGTTGGCGATGGTCAGATGATGATCATTGCGGATGGCACCACCATAATCGGCGGAATTGCGCGTAAAACTGCAATCGTTTACGCTGATCGTCCCACTGTTATAGATGGCACCCCCGTTCATGCTTGAAGAATTGCCTGCCAGGGAACAGTGGGAAAGGGATAGATCGGCTTCATTGTAAATGCCGCCTCCGGAAGCGCTACCACCCGTGCCGCTGATAATATCCACGTAGCTCAGGCTGACCACGGAGCCTTCCGGTATGAAGAGGACGCGGGCTGTGTCATTGCCGTTGAGCCTGAGCGGAATATCCAGGGTCGATCCATCGATGATCAGGTCCTGATCGATCTCCAATTGTCCGAGGGTCAGCGTAATGACCTGCCCGCTCAAGGATGGATCGAAATCGATCGTATCGCCCGCCTCGGCGGTTTGGATGGCGTCGCGCAAGGAGCAATCCCCATCGCTGCAGGATCCATCCAACTCATCGATATGGGTATTTACGGTGAATGTCGCCGCGCGGGCAGATTGGTACGGCAGAGCGATCAGCCACAGACAAGCGAGTGCCAATCCCAGGATCAGCGGGAGAGCGACCAGGCGTTTATCTGTCCTCATAGAACTATCCTGCCTTTCGAGTGATGAGAGGCCCATCCAAAACCGAATCGGTTCTCACATTTTCGTAGAGTAAAGCATACCAATGCTGAGCATATCATCGATTTAACGCTGATGCTATCCCCCAAATGTGATAGGGCAGGGAGTCAGGATGGATCAGAAATGTTATCCCTAACACAAATTGTCTAATATTCATCAACTATTAATCTACAATACCTTGACAAATACTGTACAACAGGTAAAATACATCCTAGATAAACACTGCAAGGCAGTCAGCCAGCAGAAACCAAAATTACAGGTAATACCAAAAAGGAGAACTCACATGAACACCCGTCGTAACTGGATCTTCGCAATGCTCGCCGCCGTCATGCTCTTCGCCCTGGCTTTCACAGCCGCTCCCGCCAAGGCAGCCGATGGCACCTGGAACGTCAATGTCGTACATGGCATCAATGGTCGCTCGCTTGGCTTGTCCAAGGACCTGCCGGTCAACATCACCGTCTACAAAGACGGCGCTGTGCTCGCCTACATCAACGATTTCACCTTCGGTGAGCGCTTCGCCGCTCCGCTGCCCGCCGGTGAGTACACCATCGAAGTCTTCTCCCAGGAACTCGGTACCCTCGTGCCCAGCATGACCCTTGGTCCGGTCATGATCTCCGATGGCGCAGATCTGCTCATCCGTGCCCAGCTCTCCGGTGGCAAGACCCCCATCCTGAAAGTGATCTCTAAGTAAGCTTGTAATCTTCTCCTCTCCTCCACAAGCTACAAGTCCGGCGCCGGTGAATTTCACCCGGCGCCGGATGTTTTTTTTACGCGCATCTGCGCCAGCCGGTTATTACTCTTGCCTGCTTGCTTTCATGCTAACGGCATAGACCCTGGGGTTTTTCTTGCTATTCCTGCCCATCTTGTTTACAATCGGGTGTGCCCATCCCACATCCCAGGGGGGTACCCTCTGGGCTCGCTCGCCGATCCAGCGCTAAGCTCTTTATTCAGGAGGCAAAGATGCGCAATCCACTCGCCCCATGCAAAATATTCTTACTTGTTTCATTCGCCCTGGCGCTGCTCATCCCCGCCTCCGCTCTGGGCGCCTCGCCCACCACCGGCGTCCCGCCGCACTACGCCTGGCACACCTTCTATGGCGGCGGCAGCGATGATTACAACATCAGCATCGCCGTCGACGCGGAAGGCAATAGTTATCTCACCGGGCGTTCGCAAGCCTCCTGGCTGGGACCTGCCGGGCAACAACCCCTGCATCCCTTTGCCCCGCTGCCCGATCCGCTTCCATCTCCTCCACCCACCGATATGTTCGTCCTCAAGCTGGATCGCAACGGGACTTATCTCTGGCATACCTTCTACGGCTCCAGCGACAACGATCGGGGTTTCAGCCTTGCGTTAGACGCTCAGAACAACATCTATATCACCGGTTACAGCGCCGCTACCTGGCTGGGTGATGGCAATACCAGCCCCATTCATGCCTTCTCACCCTCCACCGGGACCACCCACAACGATATTTTTATGCTCAAGCTCAGCCCGGACGGCGCCTACCAGTGGCATACCTTTTACGGCTCCGGTGTGACCAATTCCGATGATCGTGGTTTTGCCGTTGCTGTCACACCTGCCGGCGATGCCTATCTGACCGGTTATTCCAACGCCTCCTGGCAGGGCGATGGCAATGCTGCTCCCCGGCATGCTTACAGTGCCGCCGAGGACCTCTTCGCCCTCAAGCTCAGCTCCGCCGGCGCATACCAGTGGCACACTTTCTACGGCGGCGCCGGTACGGACTCCGGGCTGGCGATTGCCCTCGATCCTGCCGGCGGCGTCTACCTGGCGGGGCACTCTTCCACGACCTGGCTCGGCGACGGCAGCGCCGCCCCACTGCATGCCTACACCTCGGGTCGTGACTTGCTGGCGCTCAAGCTATCCAGCGACGGCGATTACCAATGGCACACCTTTTACGGCGGCAACGGCTCCGACCAGGCTACCGGCATCGCTCTTTCCCCCACTGGCGACCTCTACCTGAGCGATTACAGCAACGCTACCTGGCTGGGTTCGGGAAGCGCTGCTCCCCTGCATCCCTTTACCTCCGGTTATGACCTGTGCCTGCTGAAGTTGAGCGGGGGCGGCGCTTACCTCTGGCACACCTTCTATGGGGGGACTGCTGACGATTTTAGCTTTGCCGTTGCCATGGATGGGCAGTCCCCACTGGTCATCGGCTATAGCCTCGCCTCCTGGCAGGGCGATGGAAATGCCAGCCCGCTTCATGCCTTCACCCCAGGCGCCCCTTCTACCGGTTCTGATCTGGCGTTGCTCGCACTGGATGCAACTGGGAGCTATGGCTGGCACACCTTCTATGGCTCTAGTGGGCAGGATTTGGGTACCAGTGTCGCCGTAGGTCCCACCGGAATCCTGGTCGTCGCCGGCGCTTGCGCAGCCTCGTGGCAGGGAGATGGCAGCGCGGCGCCTTTGCACGATCATACCGGCGCCTTAGACTTGCTCGTCATGCAGTTTACTTATCAGCGCAGCTACCTGCCGCTCATGCAAAAATAATCGTATAGAAGGATACCCAACATTGGGGTTCACCCATTGGCGGGATTGCAAGCCAATTGTAAGGCGTATCGTTCACTTGTAACTCTATAATTCAACCAAATTCCGCAAGGATCATGCCTGCGGAGGGATTAAGATTTCTGACGGTCGAAGGTCCGTCGGTTGGGTCGGTTCTAGACTGCCTAACTTGTGAAGATCATAGCGTAGTGCACAGTCTCGAACAAGCAGGGCTCCGTTTCGTTTCACAGCGCTTCACCCCGCGGAATGTATTTTTCCTGGGGTCGCTCACCTCGCTTGCCATCCTGCTGGTTTACGCAATTGGCGTCATCCAGCTTGCCTCTGCCCCCCTGAGAATCCAGGTATTTGACCTCACCTCCCCCCTCTGGAACCTGATCGCCGCCTTCTTGCTCTTCTACGCTGGCAGGAAGACCCGGGCGACTTCGCCGCGCCTGGGTGGCAGCCTCTATATCCTGGCGTGCGCCCTGGTCTTGAACGCCCTCGGCGACCTCACCTGGGCAATCCTGCAGGATGGGCTGGGGCTTTCACCCTTCCCCTCGCTGGCAGACTTCTTCTACCTGGCGTACTATCCGGTGTTCCTGCTCGCCATCCTCCACCTGCCCTCGTCACGCTCCAGCCGTCGGGAAGCCCTGCTCACCTTCCAGGATATGGCTATCGTCCTGCTCGCCTCCGTCCTGTTTTTCTGGAGCTTCATCCTCGGTCCGGTCTTCCAGGCGAGCCAGCAGGAACCGCTTGTCCTGCAGTTGCTCAGCCTGGCTTACCCGGTCTGCGACCTGGTGCTCTTGTGGGCGGTGCTCTTGTTGCTTTTCCGCAAGCCTAATGGAGAGAGCCAGGCGCCGCTTATTCTCGTGGCGGTGGCTGCGGCGCTGTTTTTCTTTACCGATTGTCTCTACAGCTACCAATCCGTGCTTGGAACCTACGCCAGCGGCGGCTTGCTGGATATCGGCTGGATTAGCGCTTACCTGATGTTTGGCTTGGCGGGAGCCTTGCAGGTTGCCAACCTGCGCCAGCCTGAGCAGTCTTCGACGCCTTACCTCACTGTGCAGCGCCTCAACGGGTTGGTCACCTACCTGCCGTATATCTGGCTGCTGGCGGCTTTCTTGATGCTGATCGCCAGTCATACCCATCCCCTGGCGCTGGACTTCCGCTGGATGGCGCTGGGCGTTGGCGCCATCCTCATCATTATATTGGTTCGCCAGGTGATGACCCTGCAGGAAAACAGCGCCCTGTTCCGCCAGTTGCGCGGCGCCATGGACCAGCTCCAGCAGCAAGCAGCTCTGCTCGGCACCACCAACCGCGAGCTGCAGCGCGAGATCAACGAGCGCCAGAACGCCGAAAAGCAACTGGCGTATACTGCCTCGCACGATCCGCTCACCGGCTTGCCCAACCGGGTGAACCTTGTGGCGCGCTTGAGCCAGGTGCTGGCATCGGGGCGTCAGCACAGCTCCGCCTGCAAGCTGCTCTACCTGGACCTGGATAAGTTCAAAGAGATCAACGATAGCCTGGGGCACAGCGCCGGCGACCAGGTGCTGATCGGCGTCGCCGGGCGCCTGCAAACTTGCCTGCGCGCCAACGATATCGTCGCCCGCTTCGGTGGGGATGAGTTCGTTATCCTGCTCGAAGATTCGCGCCTCATGTCAGACGCCATCCTGTGCGCCAATCGCATCCTGGATAAAATCCACCAGCCCTTCGATGTCCTCGACCGCAAAGTGTTCATCTCCACCAGCATCGGCATCCTGCCCGACCTGCAGTCCTATACCCAGGCTGAAGATGTGATCCGCGACGCCGATATCGCCATGTACCGCGCCAAATCGCTGGGCAAGGCGCGCTTCGAGATCTTCGACCCCGACATGCGTAGCTCGGTGCTGCGCCGTATGGAGTTGGAGAACGAGCTGCGCCACGCTCTGGAGCGTGAAGAGCTGCGATTGCTCTACCAGCCCATTTATTCGCTCAAGGCGGAGCGCCTGCTCGGCTTCGAAGCTTTGCTGCGCTGGCGCAACCCCCTGCGCGGCTTGGTCAAGCCGCTGGATTTCATTCCCCTCGCTGAGGAAACCGGCTTGATCCTCCCCATCGGTGACTGGGTTCTGCGCCAGGCTTGCGCCCATTTACGCCAGTGGCAGCAGGATTTTCCGCAAGCTGCACCGCTGGTGACCGGCGTCAACATCTCTCCCCGGCAGATGGCTTCGCCTGGCTTTCCAGAACAGGTGCGTGGCGCGCTGGAGGCAGCCGGCGTGGCGGGCGAGAGCTTGCGTTTCGAGATCACCGAAGGGCTGTGCATCGATAGCGACGGCGTGGTAGAGCAAGCTTTCAAGGAGCTGAGCAGCCTGGGCATCCGCTTCGCCATCGACGATTTCGGCACCGGCTACTCGGCGCTCTCCTACCTGCATGCCTACCCCATCAGCGCCATCAAGATCGATGGCTCGTTCATCGAGAAGATCGACAGCGGTCAAAGCCAGGGCTTCATTCGCTCGGTGATCTCCCTCGCCCATGACCTGGGGCTGGAAACGGTTGCTGAGGGCGTGGAGACGGAAACCCAGCTCGCCTACCTCCGCGAGTTCGGCTGCGCTGCCATCCAGGGCAACCTGTATAGCCCGCCGCTGGAGGAGAGCGCCGCCTACCGCCTGCTTAACCAAGCCAGATCGCTCGTCTCGCCCGAGCGTACGCCGCCTGTTCCCGCCTCTCCACCCCGCCTTGCCCCGACCGGTTGATTGAGCCTAATCTCATGAATATTTGCATAAACAACCCTGTTGGTCTTTTTCTTCCTCCTCTCTGGCTGCGTCGCGGCAACCCCTACCGCCGCCCCAACCCCGGCTTCCACTCCCACCCTGCCGCCCTCCTCCATGCTCTGCATCTGGCAGACCAGCCCGCGCCAGGTGGCCGAGGTGCTTGAGGTTGTGGATGGCGACACGATCCAGGTCGACCTGGACGGCGAAACCTACAAGGTGCGCTACATCGGTATGGATACCCCCGAGCGCGAGCGCCCCTTCTACGAAGAAGCCACTGAGAAAAACACCGAGCTGGTCGCCGGGCAAACCGTGCTGCTCGTCAAAGACGTTTCCGAGACGGACAAGTACGACCGCCTGCTGCGCTACGTCTTCGTTGGCGATACCTTCGTCAACTTCGAGCTGGTCAACCAGGGCTACGCTGAGGCTGCCACCTTCCCGCCGGACGTCGCCTGCGACGGCATGTTCCGCGCCGCCGAAGCCGACGCCCGCAGCCACGAGCGTGGTCTGTGGGCGCCGTAAGCTGCAAGCTGTCTTTCGTTCTTGGATCTAGCGATTAGCCGCCTGACAGTTTGGATTGCAGAGCAGATCGCACGATTTTAACCAACTCTGTATCCAAAAGCCCAATTCGATAATCTGAGCTTCTGATCAACGGATGTGGGCGGATTCCAGCGTGATTTTGTGCAACTCGAAATCCATGCTAAATCCGTTTACAGTAAACCATTCAATTCCAGGTGCGACCAATCCAACTCGACTCCACGAAATTCCTTGCGATATTAATGTCGCCGGTTAGCGCAAATCGTCTGCCGGACATTCCCCTCAACAATGCCGGAGACGGTTCGATCTGCAGGTTGGGCGCCCGGATGAGCCTATCGAATTAGAGCCGCATACCCCCACCCTTATCGTCGCCTTGTCGCCATAACTGAATAGAGAGATGGTAGCCCTCCTTATCCTCTGATCCCGCCTGCGCGGAGTTACCTCGCGGGCAATGCCCGGAGGATGGTTCCTGTGAGCTGGCGAGAATGAGAGTTTTGCTCAGTCTTCTTGCCTGGAAAGGGATGTCCCCATGAAGAAGTGCCTTTACCTCCTCGCCATCCTCGCCCTTCTCCTCCAGCCCACGCTAACCTTCCTGCCCGCTGCTTCTGCGCAGGAAGGTGCAGCTGAGCCTCAAGCGCCCACGGATGTCACCCTGTACGTCAAGCCCCTCGCCACGGGCACAGGCGATTGCTCCTCCTGGGCGAACGCCTGCGGGTTGCAAACAGCTCTGGGCGCCGCTGTTTCTGGTGATGAGATCTGGGTGCAGGCGGGCGTTCATAAGCCCACGCCCGGCTCAGACCGCACGGCGACTTTCTTCTTAAGGATGGCGTGGATATTTATGGCGGTTTCGCCGGGACAGAGACCAGCCGCCAGCAGCGTGATTGGGCTGCGAATGCTCACCATCCTCAGCGGCGACATCGGCGCTGCGGGAAACGGCGACAACAGTTACCACGTGGTCACCGGCAGCGGAGTCGCAAGCACGGCCATCCTGGATGGCTTTACCATCACGGCTGGTAATGCAACGGTGTTGCTCCTCATCATCGTGGCGGCGGGATGCACAACGATGGCGGCAGCCCTACCTCGCCAATCTGATCTTCGCGGCAAACCGCGGCTGTCTGCGGCGGCGGGATGTACAACATTAACAGCAGCCCCACGCTGGACAACGTGACCTTCATCGGTAATACGGCACGCAAAAGGCGGTGGGATGTACAACGTATACACAGCAATCCCACGCTGGCAAACGTAACCTTTATCGGCAACATTGGGTCGAAGGTGGCGGAATTATGCAACCATTACAGCAATCCCAGTTTGATCAATGTCGCCTTTCAGGGAAAACGATGCCGGCTGGGGTGCAGGGATAAGTGACCGGGAAAGTAGCCCACTGCTGATTAATATGATCTTTTCCAGAAACACGGCTTACAATGATGGGGGTGCCGTTCATAACTATAATGCCAGTCAGCCCGGTTTTGATAATATGACACTGGTGGGCAATTCAGCCGGTGCAGGGGTGGCGGTTGGATAGCTGGGATACCAGCGCGCCAGACTTGACCAACACCATCTTGTGGGGTAACACAGCGGCAGAGGGCGCCCAGATCTATAAACCGGGTTCGGGCGCCGTAACTGTGAGCTACAGCCTGGTGGCGGGTGGCTGTCCCACCGGGGTTACTTGTGACCACCTGCTCAGTGCTGACCCGCAGTTTGTCGATGCCTCTGACGGCGACCTGCGCTTGCAGCTAACATCCCCCGCCATCGACGCCGGGGATAACACCGCCGTTCCCGCCGGCGTGCTCACCGACCTGCTCGGTCTGCCGCGCTTCATCGATATCGCTTCCGTTGCGGATACCGGCGACGGCGCCCCGCCTATCGTCGATATGGGCGCCTATGAGGCGCAGGTCGTTGTCTACCTGCCGGTGTTGAATAAATAAACTGGTGTGTCATTTGTACGAAAAAAGACCCGTTTGCGGGCAATCGCCCGCAAACGGGTCTTTTTTGGAGCTTGCTTAAACCGGTCCCGCTGCCATCACTTCGGGCGAGACCATGCCCGCGAACTGGGCGAAGTTATCCTTGAACTTCTCCCACCAGCGCCGCCGCCTGGCGGTCGTAAGCCTCCGGATCGTCCCAGGTCTGGCGCGGGTCGAGGATGTGCGCGGGCACGCCGGAGCAATTATCCGGCACGTCGAAGCCGAAATTGGGGTCCTTACGCATCGGGCAGTTATCCAGCTCGCCGCGCAGGGCGTCGTGCACCAGGGCGCGCGTGTAAGGCAGGTCGATGCGGTGCCCCACGCCGTAGGGTCCGCCGGTCCAGCCGGTATTCACCAGCCACACCTGGGCTTTGTGCTTTTCCAGCTTCTCGCCGAGCAGGTCGGCGTAGACGCGCGGGTGCAGCGGCAGGAAGGGCGCTCCGAAGCAGGATGAGAAGGTGGTTTGCGGCTCGTTGCCCAGCCCCTTCTCGGTGCCTGCCAGCTTGGCGGTGTACCCGGAGAGGAAGTGGTACTTTGCCTGCTCGGGCGTCAGGCGGGCGATGGGCGGCAGCACGCCGAAGGCGTCTGCCGTCAGGAAGAAAACCGTGCGCGGATGCCCTGCCTGCCCGGAGAGCTCGATGTTGGCGTTGAAGCCGATGGGGTAGGCGGCGCGTGTGTTTTCCGTGTAGCTGGCGTCGTCGAAATTGATGCGCCGGGTGGTGGTGTCGATGAACACGTTCTCCAGCACGCAGCCAAAGTGGTGCGTGGCGCTCCAGATCAGCGGCTCCCACTCCTGGCGCAGGCGGATGGTCTTGGCGTAGCAGCCGCCCTCGAAGTTGAAGATGCCTTCATCGCCCCAGCCGTGCTCGTCGTCGCCGATCATGCGCCGGCTCGGGTCGGAGACCAGCGTGGTCTTGCCCGTGCCCGAGAGCCCGTAGAACAAAGCCGTGTCCTCGTGCGGCCCCACGTTGGCGGCGCAGTGCATGGGCAGCACGCCTTGTTGCGGCATCAGGTAGTTGAGCACGGTGAAGATGGATTTCTTCATCTCGCCGGCGTAGCTCGTCCCGCCGATCAGGATCAGGCGCTTCTCGAAATTGAGGAGGATGAAGATATCTGAGTTGGTCCCGTCGATTTCCGGGCTGGCGCGGAACCCCGGCGCGTGCAGGATGGTGAACTCCGGCACATGCGCCGGTTGCTCCTCCGGCTTGATGCGCAGGAAAAGGTTGCGGGCAAACAGGCTGTGCCAGGCGTTCTCGCTCACCACGCGGATGGGCAGGCGGTACTGCGGGTCGGCAACCACGCTCGTATCCTGGACGAAGACATCGCGCCCCTGGAAGTAAGCCGTCATGCGCAGGTAGAGCTTCTCGAAGTGTTCTTCGGAGATGGGCTTGTTGATCTTGCCCCAGTTCACCTTCTCGCTCGCCGCGCCGCTCGGTACGATGAACTTGTCGTTGGCGGCGCGACCGGTATGGTTGCCGGTGCGCACGACCACGGCGCCTTCGTGCGCCATCATCCCCTCGCGGCGAGATACGATCCGTTCCACCAGGGCCGGGGTGGTCAGCGTCCAGTACTGCATATTTAAATTTCGCAGCCCGTGGTTGTCCAGGTCATAGCTGGACGGGCTGCCCATCACGTTGCTCATCAGGTGCCTCCGTTAATTCAAACTTAAGGTTGACATTATACCTGATACTTGCCAAATCATCAGAGGATTTGAGATGGGTGTTTCTGATGAGGTTAATCTGCCAAAAACACTCCAATTAAGGTATAATCCGCGGTAGGGAGGGTATTTTGATCGATCGTGCCATTCATTCCAATGTTCTGATTCGCTTTTATGACGGGTAACTTTGTGGCTCCACGCGGAAATAGATGGCTGCGTATCGTTCGTCTCGTTGCGCTGGTCATCATGCTCTATTTCATTTATCTGTTCCTTGTCGGCGTATTGGCATACCCGGCATATTCTGCGCTTAACCCCGATGTATTCACCATTTATTCCTGGTCTGCCGGCGAGCTGACCAGCGTCCTTGGACGGTTAGGGATTACGGTTGACGGATTTAGCTGGTGGCTGCAGGTTAACCAGTTTCTGGCAATTGTTACCGCGCTTGTCTTTTGTGTTGTCGCTGGGCTGATCTTCTTCCGCAAGCGCGACGATTGGTTCAGCGTGTACGTCGCCGTGTTCTTGGTAATGTTCGGCACCCTGACTGCCAACCAGATCAACGCTACTTCCTGGTGGTACCCTCCGCTGGCCTGGCTAATCTTCCAGCTGAGTGGTCTACCCTGGCCGATGCTCTTCTTGTTTTTTTACCTTTTCCCAGATGGGCATTTCGTCCCGCGCTGGACACGTTGGGCGGCACTGGCTCTCATCCTGTATTTCCTGGTCATCGTAATCTTCTTTGGCAATGGTAACCCTCCACCATACTTCATCCTGCTGTTATTAGCGTTGATCGGCATCGGCGTGGGCAGCCAGGTTTATCGCTATCGCTACACCTCGAACGCGATCCAGCGTCAGCAAACCAAGTTGGTCCTGTTTTCCCTGGTGATTTTATTTGGAGCGATAATCCTGACGGCTTTACCCATGCTCTTTCCTGCCTTGCAAGATCCGCATGGATCCTTTGCCGTACTTTTGCCATTGTTCAGCCTGGCCGCTGCGTTCGGTTTTTTGCTTGTGCCTCTGGCGATCGGCGTGGCGATCTTGCGCTACCGGCTGTGGGATGTAGATTTACTGATCCGCCGCACGCTGATCTACAGCGCTCTAACCGCCACATTGTTGGTGATTTATGGCTCCGTGGTGTTGTTGATGACAGCACTGGTGGGTAAAATCGGCGGGCGCCTCCCGCCTATTGTAATTATTGCTTCGACCTTGTTGATTGCTGCATTGTTCACCCCATTACGCCGCCGCATCCAACGCGATATCGACCGCCGTTTTTACCGGCGCAGATACGATGCCCAGCAAACCGTAGCCAGCTTTGCCGCTTCGGTCCGTGACGAAGTAGAACTGGTACAGATGACTGCCAGCCTAATCGCTGTGGTCGACGAGACGCTGCATCCGGAGAGCGTTATACTCTGGATGCAGCCCACTCCCCAGCGATGATGATCGGGCTTTGATCCCGGAGGAGAACAAGGATGGCCTCTGAACTGTATTACTATGCATGGCAGAACCCGGTGTTGCGCAACTCTATCTATCCCTTTCGCGAGATGAAGCTGCGCGATTTCCTGCTCATTTACAAAGAAGTGGACCTGTTGGCGCAGAATAAGGGCAAGAGCACAAGCCGATCCTGCCATTGCCTCCCGCCTGCAAGCCATTGCCCAGAAAGCCAAAGCCCGTCGCATCGAGGTGGAATCCGCCCTGCAGGCTGCTATCCAGGAGCGCCTCGCTTCGGATACCTGGTTTGCGCGCATCACCGCCCCCAACGAGAAGAACCTGCGCTTCAAGCGCATTTACTACCTGGATCGCATGATCAGCGACCAGACGCAGCGCCAGGCGGACCTGCTCGCCCAGCAAAAATCGCTGCTCAAAAGGGTGGAGTGGTACAAGGAGGGCGATCCGCGCCGCCAGACCTGGCGCGCCCGCGCCACCGAGCTGGATGCTCCCATAATCGCCATCGAGCAGCAGCTGGCATCCTCTACAGAAAATGCGCGATCTATATGATGAAGAGGAACGCCTGCCCGATGTGGACGGTCAGAAGCCGCTCACGGTCGCCGACCTGGTGCGCGGCGATCTCGACGACTATGAAGCCCAGCTAAAGACGAAGAGCCACGACGAGCTGGTCGCCCTGGTCTGGGAGAAGCTGCACGAAAAGCGCCCCGACGGCAAACCGCGCTTCGATAAATGGCTGCAGTATATGGTCATGCATTTCTCCGGCATGCGTTACATCAGCGCCCATGGATCCTTTGCCGATCCAAACGAGCTGCTTGAGCTGCTCGTGCGCGAAGACGAGAAAGGCAAGCTCAAACCGGGTGAAGATATCGATGATAAAGTGGAAGCCAGGGTCCAGGCGCTCTTGCGCACCAACATCAACGGCGTTTACAAGAACTACCCTCCCGCCGTCAAGGCGCTCATCCAGCTCAAGCAGGAAAAAGCCGCCACCGAAGACCCGCTGCCCGATTGGGTCTGGCAGGAAGTCACCAAGTTCACCCAGCTCCGCCTGGGGGTAGACGATCCCAACTGGGAGGTGATCTCTACCGAGCGTTACCAATACGAAGATAACCGCTGGCGGCAGATCATGGATTCCTGGGAGCGCCAGGATATCACCCAGTGGCGCCAGAAACACGCCCAAACGCTGGACCTGATCGTCACGCGCGCCGTGTGCAACGAGATTGCCGAGCATATCCAGCACCTGCGCGGCAACCTGCCTCCCGGCGGGCTGACCAGCAAACCCAAGTGGTACCTGAATTTGCAAAACAAGACGGCTGCATTGCCGGAGGGAAACCCAAAGAAATGCTACTTCCGCCGGGCGAGTAAAGCCGCCGATTTCGTCAACGGCGCCAGCATCTTCTGGGTGGGCTGGGTGGATAAGCAGCCCAATGCCTGGCAGGTGGCGCTGCCCCTGCCCGGTATCGACCTGACGCCCGGCACGCCGGTGGTAGACAAGCGCACCAAGGACGGTCCCAACTGGAACGTGCGCTCCGCCGGCAGCAGCCTGGTGCGCACGCGCAAGCCCGATGTGGTCATACCCAGCGTCGTCGAGCTGCGCCGCAGGGGCATGACCGACCGCGAGATCGAGCAGTACCGCGCCAATTTGCGCAGCCAGAACGCCGTCGATACTCAGTACCTGCGCTGGAAGCACGAAGCCACCGTGGTGGATGTGGTCGAGCGCCTGGACGGCGTGTATGTGCTCACCTTCGAGACCGGCAAGATCGGCTTGAACTGGCACACGGTTGGCAACCTGACCGATAACCCCGTGGATGGCATCTTCGTCGGCTACTTGCCCAAGACGGACGTGGAGCCCGCCAACCTGGATGTTATGCTGGACGAGGCGAAGATCCTGCGCACTGAAGAGGCGGTCTCCTTCGACCTGGTCTTCGGCGTCCCGGCGGAGGCCGAGCCCGGGGAAGGCGTCCCCAGCTACGCCTTCACCGACCGCCGCATCCGTGGCTACCGCATCGCTTCCGTTATGCTGCGCACCGATTGGCGCCTGCGCAAGCTGCGCCGCCGCCGGCGTCAAACCCGGCGCAAGGCTTCCGCCGCGGAGCGCGCAGGTGTTGCGCCCATCGAGCCGGCGCCCCTGCACGCCCCCCTCTCCGAGCGCGGCGAGAGCAAGGAGCCGTTGCCAACCCCGCCCGTGCAGGAGCCGGTGGATAGCGGTCCCAAGCCGAAGAAGCCGCGTAAAGGCGGTTCGTAAAAGCCAGGGGCGAAGCATTCGATAGCCGAATGCTTCGCTCCTGTAATATACTTCAGATTCCAATACCACACCGAAGCCGAGTGGGAAGCGCTCTTCGCCGCCGAAGGTCTGCAGGTGCGCGAAAAAACTCGCTTCAGCAGCCACTACATCTTCAATTTCAACCATATTGCCTGGTATTTGACGAAAAATCCTTAGCGCCGCCTCTTAGCTTACCCCCGGCTGCTCCTCTTCTCGATCTGCGGAGATCGGCGTTGGGGTGCGCGAGCGCAGCCACTTGCCCGCCAGCACCCCCAGGAACGCTGCCAGCCCCAGAGTCGAGCGCGGAGAGAAAGTCATTCCAGGTGAGAAAAAAAACCGGCGTCACCGACCCCGTTTGGATAATCGAAACCAGCCAGAATAGCCCTGCCATGGATACGGTAAAGACCATGCTTATGATCACGCCGAACAGCGCCGCACTCTTCAGCGTGATACGGTTTACATCGCCTCGTAAATATCCGCGCAGGATGGCTGCCGGAATGAGCGCCTGGACCAGAATCAGGTAGATCATACGCGTCAGCGCCCCTTGCAGGTAGTACAGTAAAACGGGAATGCTATCCCACGGCATTGCCGATGCGGTATATAACAACCTGGCTACCAGACTGCCCACAACCGTTGCGAAGCTGATCACAATGGCGTAGGCAATCAGTCTGCCCCATCTCTGGTCGAAGACCAACGTAACCAGCGCAAAGATAACCAGGCTCATCAAAAAATCAATGGGCAGCACATAGCGCCCGCAGGCGCTCTCGCCGAAGCGCGGCCAGCACCAGGCGGTGGACCACAGCGATACCCCCGCCAAAGCTGCCAGCGCCAATAGCAGGAGCAGGAAAGGCTTGCGGGGGAAGGTGTGGATGTTTTGGTCTTCTGGCTCGCTCACGGCGCCTTCCTTTTACCCGACCCAGTAGCAGCAATCTCGCCGCTATTGCCAGAGTGCTCATGCTTCATCGATAACTCTGTGCTCTCTGCGACTCTGCGGTGATATTCCTATTTTACTCTCCAATTACCTCAACACCATCATCCCCTTTCCATCCTCTATGTAGACCACCATGCCCTGCGGCACTTCCGCTGCAATCACCAGGTCGCCGCGTTCCATCGCCTCCCAGATGAGCTGGAAGGGCGCTTTGCCGTGCGCCCATTTCTCGGCGATCATCACCCCGTGCCCCGGCAGGTACAGATACCTGCCCTACAGGCTCGGATGGGCGAGGATTCCAATCCGTCCCAAAGAATTATGGTAGGGCGGGATTCCATCCCGCCGGTCCGGCAGGTATAGATACCTGCCCTACAGGCTCCGAGGGGTGAGAATTCTTTCCTGCCGTTCCTATTCAAAATTCATATCCGAAATACCAGGATGTTCTCCTCCAAGCCCCCAATTTTCAGGATAATAATTTCTTGTAAACCAATGCATGTAGGAAGATTGTGTCCAATCTTCGGGGTATATCACATAACCGTGTTTGACCGGATTCCAATGAATATAATCGAAATGATTTTCCAAATCTTGTTCATCTCGAATAACATGATCCCAAAACCTGGCTTGCCAGAGTTTGAAAGGTTTATCAATGCTATACCGTTTTTTATATTCGATTGTGTAATTTGCCTTGAACCTCCTCATCACCTGAGAGAAATTTCCGCTCGAACTCTCAACACGCATCAACCAATGAAAATGATCCGGTAAAATGACGTATGCCAGGATGCTGTACGGATGGATTTCTTTCACATTCCGGAGCACATCCCAGAATAGATCGATATTCTCCGTGGATTGCAGGTATGGAATCCGGTTATTTGTCACATTCGTGATGAATACCATTGATTCAGGCACACAGAAGCGACGAAAGTTTGGCATCTGCGGGAAAATCTCTCGATAAATTATTGCCTGGATACATTATGGCTTTCAACCAAGATCAATTCTAAACATTATCCCCATCTCTTCTTAACAATTCCTGAACATCCTTTCACTATACTGGTATCGGAGCAAGAGAGAAGCTCCGGTATCGTTTGAAAGGATGTTTGCATCGCAAACCCCAAGATCATCGTCATCAGCCCGGACCGCTACCAGGCGGGCAAGATGGTCGCCTGCTTGCAGGATGCCGGTTATCAGGTAGCCTCATCCGGGATGGCGGTTCGCGACCTGGGTGATCTTTGCCGCGCATCCCCCGACATGCTCTTGCTGGAGTGGCAGCTCCCCAATTCTGATGCGCTGCACCTGGTACGCGGTATCCGCCAGGATGCCACCCTGAGGCGCCTGCCGGTGATCCTCATGGGCGCGGGTATTCGCGAGGAGGAAGCGCTGCAGGCTCTGGAAGCCGGCGCCGACCAGTGCTGGCGCGAGCCTTTCACCCCGCCTGTGCTCGTCGCCCACGTGCGCGCCTTTTTCCGCAGAGGCAAAGTATAAAAACCCATATAGTTTATTATGTTTTTTCTCAGTGTTCTCTGCGTCCTCAAATGCAGTCGGGATTTATCTCTGTGGAAAATAAGTTTTTGCACTTGAATTAGGAGGATGATCGCATGAAAAATATCTCAACAACCCTGAAAGGCTGGATGCCTGCCAAGACCTCCTCTCCCCAGGTCGCCAAAAGCAGGCTGCCCGCCGCCGCATCGTGATCGGCGCCCTGGTCGTACTGGTGGTCTTGGCGGTCGCCGGCGCCCTGTACATCTACCGCCTCAACCAGCAGAAGGCTGCGACTGCACAGGCGACCAGCGCTGCCCTGCAGACCGCCGTCGCCCGGCGCGGCGGCCTCACCGTCTCCGCCAGCGCAGCCGGCCAGGTGGTGACCTCCGGCGAGGTCAGCCTGGGCTTCGACGAGAACGGTGCGCTCTCTGAGCTGCTCGTCAAGGTCGGCGACCAGGTCACCCAGGGGCAGGTTCTGCCCGCCTCACCACCGACGAATCCGTCGAGGATATCGCCCTGGCGCTCGCCGAAGCAAAGCTGAGCGTGCTCACCGCCCAGCAAGCCCTGGACGACCTGACATCGTCAAACGCCCTGGCAGCCGCCCAGGCGCTGAAAGATGTCGAAGACTACCAGCAAGGGCTGGAAGACCTGCAGAACCCGGAATTGCGCCAGGCGCAGGCTGCCCAGGCTGTTGCCGAAGCCCAGGAAGCGGTCAATAGCGCCATGAGTCTGTATAACGGTGTGCGCTCCACCACCGACGCGGCCACCATCGCCAAAGCCAAGGCGGAGCTAACCATCGCCGCCAACAAGCTGCAGGAAGCCAGGGATCGCTACGACGATTACGCCGGCAAGCCGGATACTTCTCTGGAGAAAGCCGCCAAGACGCTCAAATACAACACCGCCCTCACCGCCTACAACACCGCCCTGCGCTATTACAACGCCGTCACAGGTACGGGCGGTCAGGTCGACCTGGCGCAGACCGCCGCCGATCTGGCTGCCGCCCAGGCGAAGCTGGCTGAAGCGCAGCGTGAGGCCGAGCGCATCGCGGACGGCGCCACCCCGGGTGAGATCGCCCTGGCAGAAGCCAACCTGGCTACCGCCCAGGCGAAGTACGACACACTGGAAAACGGCCCCGACCCGGCAGAAGTCGCACGCGCCGAGGCTGAGCTGGCTAGCGCTAAGGCGAAATTAGCCGTCGCCGAGCAGAACCAGACTGTCATCGAGCTGGCAGCACCCATGGACGGCGTCATCCTGACCATTGACGCCAGCGTGGGCGAAGAGGTCGAGGCCGGCGCCTTCATAACCATGGCCGATCTCACCCAGCCCCTTCTGCAGGTTTACCTGGACGAGACCGACGTGGATAAAGCCATCGTCGGCTACGAAGCCGATGTTACCTTCGATTCGCTCCCCGACCAGACCTTCACCGGTCACATCATAGAGGTCAACCCCAGCCTGCAATCCGTCTCGGGTGTTTCCGCCGTGCTGGTGATGGTGCAGCTCGACGGCAATTCTTACGCTAAGTCGCAAATGCTGCCGGTGGGCTCTAACGCCTCGGTGGAGGTCATCGGCGGGCGCACGGAGAACGCCGTGCTCGTCCCGGTGAGGCTCTACACGCGGATCAGCCCCGGCGAGTACGCCGTCTTCGTCATGGAGAACGGCGAGCCCCGCTTGCATCTGGTCACAGTCGGCTTGCAGATTATACCTACACCAAGATCACCAGCGGCGTGAGCGCCGGCGATGTGGTCACCACCGGCTTGATCGAAACCGCCGGCCTCATCCGCCTCAGCCGCGGCTACGCCGCAGGAGTGATCCACCGTGAAGCGTAAGCTCCTCATCGCATCCTCGTCCTGGGTTGCCTGGCACTGCTTGCCGGTGTGGGCTACGCCTATACTTCCGGGCAGGGTTGGGACGGGCTGGCTGCCTCCCGCTCGGCGGATAGCACGAGCAGCATCACGCAGGCTGTGGCGAGCGTGGGCGAAATCACCGTCTCTGCCAGCGGCACGGGAGAAATCGTCCCCGTCTCCGAGGTCTCGCTAGGCTTCCAGCAGGCTGGCGAGCTGGCTGAGCTGAATGTGCAGCCAGGCGATTGGGTCAAAGCCGGCGACGTGCTGGCTCGCCTGCAGGTGGACCGCAGCCAAGCCAAGCTGGCCGCCACCTTCGCCGCCGCCCAATACGACCTCGTTGTCGCCCAGCAGGCGCTGGACGACCTTTACGCCAGCGCAGATCATGCCGCAGCACAGGCGCTCGTCGCCCTGGAGCAGGCTGAGGATAACCTGGCCAGCGTGCAGGATAACGCCATCGCGCTGGCGCAGCAAGCCTTAGCGCAGGCTGAGCAAGCCGTGCAGGACGCCCAGGAGCAGCTCGCCATCTTGAACGCCCGGCCCTCGCAGGCTGTAAAAGACGTGGCGCTCTCCGCCATGCTGTTCAAAGAGAAAGACCTGCAAGCCCTGGACGAGCAGATCGCCCGCCTGACCAACCAGGTCAAGACCGCCCCCATCCAGATGAAGGATCGCCTGCGCCAGCAGCTTGCCCAGCTCAAGATCCGTTCCATCGAGCAAAAAGCCGAGCTGGATAAGCGCCAGGCAGCTTACCAGGACATGGGCGCCTCAGCCGACCCCGACGAGCTTGCCCTGCCCAGGCGACCCTGGTCACCGCTCTGGCGCAGCTCGCCCTGGCGCAGGAGGATTACGCCGCTGCCGCCGCCGGACCCTCCGCCGGCGTCCTGGCTGAAGCCCAGGCTAGCTTAGCCGGCGCACAGGCGGAGTGGGAGCGCCTGAAAGACGGTCCCGACCCGCGTGAGATTGCTATGGCTGAAGCGAGGCTGGCTGCCGCCCAGGCGAAGCTCGCCCTCGCGCAGCAGGATACCCTGCTGATCGACCTGACCGCCCCGATGGACGGTGTGGTCACCGCCGTAGACGCCACCGCCGGCGACCGCCTGGCTTCTGGCAATTTCATCACCCTGGCAGACGCCGAGCCTCCCTATGCTCGAGATCATCCTGGACGAAGTCCGATTACAACGCCGTCCAGGTGGGCTACCAGGTGAAAGCCGTCTTCGACGCCTTCCCGAATACCACCATCACCGGTGAAGTGGTGCGGGTTTACCCCAGCCTGTCCACTTCCAGCAGCGATGCGGCGGACTTCCCCGGCATGCCCGGTGCAGATGAAGGCCCACGCATCTTGGTTATCGAGGATAGCGCCGGCTCGACACACGCCCTGGTGCGCCTGGATAGCGACCTCCACGCCCGAGTCCATCGTCCCGCTCGGCTTCACCGCCGCCGTGGAGGTGATCTCTGCTGAAGCACAGGATGTTCTCCTGGCGCCCGTTGTTGCCCTGCACGAGACGAATTCCGGCGGGTATGTCGTCTACGTGGTAAATGGGGACATGCTCGAAGAGCGCGCCGTCACCGTTGGTTTGCAGGATTACACCAGCGCCCAAATGTTCAGCGGGCTTAGCGCCGGCAAGTCCGTCTCCCTGGATGAGGCGCCTGCCGCCCTGACCGCAACAGGAAGTGAATAATGACGCCAAAATCCATCATCGAACTGATCGAACTTACCAAGATCTACGGCGCCGGCGAGGCTCAGATCACCGCCCTGGATACCATCAACCTTTCCATTACTACCGGTGAGTTCGTCGCCATCATGGGCGCTTCCGGCTCGGGCAAGAGCACGCTGATGAACATCCTGGGCTGCCTGGATCGCCCCACCCGCGGCAAGTACCTACTGGCCGGCGAGGATGTCGCCGACCTGAGCGGCGCAGCTCGCGGTGATCCGCAACCAGCGCCTGGGTTTCGTCTTCCAGTCCTACAACCTGCTCCCCCGCACCAGCGCCCTCGAGAATGTGATCCTGCCGCTGGTCTACAGACGCAACGGCGCATCGTCCCCGAGAGCAGATCTAGCCAGCGCGCCTAGAAGCCCTCACCGCCGTGGGGCTCGCCGACCGCATCCCCACCAACCGCAGGAGCTCTCCGGCGGGCAGACGCAGCGCGTGGCCATCGCCCGCGCCCTGATCAATGACCCCGTGCATGATCCTGGCCGAGAGCCTACCGGCAACCTGGATTCCCGCTCCGGGGGCGAGATCATGGCCATGCTGCACGACCTCAACGCCCGGGGCCGCACCATCGTCATGGTCACCCACGAGCACCTCATCGCCCGCCATGCCAGCCGCATCATCCGTTTCCTGGACGGGCGCGTCGCCTCCGACGATATCGTAGAGACGCAGGATCCGCGTCTACAACCTGGCGACGCGCCCGTACAGACGCAAAATATTGCCCCCGTACAGACGCAAAATATTGCCCCCGTACAGACGCAAAATATTGCGTCTCTACATGATAACACACATCCTCCAAATCTCCTCCCGAGGCCCCCCATGCACATTAAAAAAGTGCTCCACATCGCCTGGAAGGGCTTGGCCGCAACAAACTGCGCTCGCTGCTCACCATGCTGGGCGTGATCATCGGCGTGGCCGCTGTCATCGTCATGATCGCCATCTCCGCCGGCACCGAGCCACCATCCGCGACCAGATCACCAGCCTGGGCTCCAACCTGATCTATGTCCAGGCGGCCTTGATGCGCATGGGTCCCGGCAGGCGGTCCGCCGGCGGCGGGCTGATCTATGACGACGCCAGGGCGATCCGCGAGAACCTCGGCGGCGTCAAGGGCGTCGATGTCACGAGATAGCTCCGAGACGGTCAAATTCGGCGACTACCGCTCGAAGGCGTCACCATCCAGGGCACCACCGCCGGTTTCCCCTCCGTGCGCGACATGACCCTGGCCGCCGGGCGCTTCTTCACCCAAGTTGATCTCGACCGCAAGCGCGGGGTGGCGGTGCTGGGCGCCACGCTGGCGAAGAGCTGTTTGGCGAACGCCGACCCCATCGGCGCGGTGATCACCGCGGGCGACGCCAAGCTCACCGTGATCGGCGTGTTCGCCCAGCGGCCTGGTGGGCAGCACCGACTTCGACGCCATGCTCTACACCCCCATCACCGTCGTCTTCCACAAATTCACCTCCTCCATGCTTGCGCGTGATGATGGGCGATCAGCGTGCGCCACGATCTATGTCGAGCTGGAGGACGGCGCCGACCTGGACACGTGATCATCCAGATCACCCTGCTGCTCGCCAAGCCGCCACGAGGTCAGCGTGGACGAGCCCGACTTCACCGTGCCCACCCAGGAAGATGTGATCCACCACCCAGGAATCGACCACGGAGACCTTCCGCAGCCTGCTGGCCTGGGTGGCGGGCGTCTCGCTGATCGTCGGCGGCATTGGCATCATGAACATCATGCTGGTCAGCGTCACCGAGCGCACGCGTGAGATCGGCATCCGCCAGGCGGTGGGCGCCACGCCCAGCGACATCCGCTTGCAGTTCCTCTCCGAGGCGCTGATGCTCAGCCTGGTCGGCGGGCTGCTGGGCGTGCATCGCCGGGGTCGGCGGGTCCTGCCTGTTCGGTCGCGCTCGGCGACATGCGCACCGAGGTGGTGCCCCAGCATCATCCTGCTGGCTTTCTCCGCAGCCGCGCCGTGGGCATCTTCTTCGGCTTCTACCCCGCCAACAAAGCCGCCCAGCTCGACCCGATCGAGGCGCTGAGGCATGAATAAGGTTCTATCCGAAAATGGACGGGAGTACCGCAACATCGGAGACCCCTCGAATTTTCGGGCAGGTCCTAAAACCAATTTGGAGTATCGATATGAAAAAATCCACACTACCCTTATTTTTCACCCTGCTTGCCGCTCTTGCGCTTAACTCTTCCGCCTGCAGCAAGGCTCAGGCGCGGGTGAGCGCCGCTACTCCCGGCAATGGGCAGAGCCCCCAGTTGGATCCGCGGACGCAGCTCGCCCTGGGCACCCTTGCCCTGGAAGACACTCCCAACGCCGTCACCGCCAAGCAGGCGCAGGCGTTGCTGCCCCTGTGGAAAGCCCCAACAGCCTCACCGGCGCCGATAACGTCGCCAGCGAGGAGATGAGCGGCCTCTTCAACCAGATCGAAGAGGGCATGACCGCCGAGCAGGTGCAAGCCATCCAGGCACTGGACCTCTCCGGGCAGGCGATGGCTGACCTGGCGAGCCAGTACGGCTTCCAGATGGGCGGCGGCGGTGGACCGGGAAACCTGACGCCCGAGATGCAGTCCACCCTGCAAGCGGCGCGCGGTTCCGGGCAGGCGCCCGAAGGGTCGACCCCTGGCAGCGGTCCCCCGCCGGATATGGGCGCCGGTGGTGGTCCGTTTTTTGTGTTCCGCGGCGAAAGTGGTGGCGGGCAGGGCTTTTTCCGCCAGGGCTCCGAGAGCGGCAGCAGCGCCGCCACAGGGGAACCCCATCTTCCAGGCCGTGATCACCCTGCTGGAGGGGAAGGTACAACAATAAATACCTGCAATAGAAAACAAATGTGCTAGGGGGCGCGGCAAGCACGCTGCAATAAATGGATTAGTAGAGGCGGGGCGAGCACGCTGCATCAGACAGGTTAGAGCTTTCTTGACCGCGCCCCTAGATCATAACTCGTCAGAAATCGGGGTATCTCGGTGCGGATCCTTAGGATTTTCTCTAATCTCTCCGAACAAATGTTCTGATTTATAATCAGAGTTATCCTATCCAATATTAATTCTTAACCGGGAAGAAATCCTATGAACCGCTTCACCCATTTCGAGCTTGTCACAACCGACCTGGAGAAGACCGTCGGAGTTCTACCGCGAGGTCTTCGGCTGGCAGGTGGACAAGTGGGAAGGTCCCGTCGAGTACTGGCTGGTCAGGGAGCGGCGACTAAGGACACACCGGGCATCAACGGCGGGCTGATGCTTGCGGGTCCGGAGATGACCGGCACGATCAACACCGTCGATGTGGACGACATCGACAGTCGTGCTCGCCAAAGCCCTTGCCCTGGGGGGCGCCGAGGTGGCGAATGCCCAAGGTCCTGATCCCCGGCGTGGGTTACCAGGCGTACATCAAAGACAACAGCGGTATCGTCGTCGGTTTGCATCAAGCCCTCCCCGAGGCGGGCATGTGGTGTAAAGGGATTAAAACACGAAGAACACAAAGTTATCACGAAAGGCGCAAAGTAGCTGGGAAATAAAGATCCCGTTCGTCCTTTTTATCAATCATCTTTGAGCCCTTTGTGCCCCCTTTTGTGTCCTTCGTGGTTTGATGGATAATTTTCATGCCAGTTTCTAATCGAACTGAGGAGTGAAGAATCATGCAAAACTTTTCCAGCATGTCTTGTGGTTCGACGATCAAGCCGAAGGGGCGGTGAACTTCTACACCTCGCTCTTCCCCGGCTCATCCATCGGGAGCATAGCTGGCGTTACTCCCAGGGGGTGCTCGGTGAGCCCGGCTCGGTATTAACCGTCACCTTTCACATGAACGGGCAAGAGTTTATGGCGCTCAACGGCGGCCCGGTCTACTCCTTTACCCCGGCCATCTCCTTCGTCGTCTACTGCGAGACGCAAGCCGAGGTACACGACTACTGGCAAGCGCTGGTGGAAGGCGGGCACGAAGGAGCAGTGCGGCTGGCTCGTCGACCGCTACGGGCGTCTCCTGGCAGATCGTGCCCACTGCCCTGGGCGAGCTGATGTCTGACCCTGACCCCGAGAAGGTGCGCCGATGTGAATTAGCTGATGCTCAAGATGGTCAAGCTGGATATCGCCGGGCTGAGGAAGGTGTACGAGGCCGTAATTTTCCTTACAGCGGAGCGTTCCCAAGGAGGGAATGCTCCGCTGCGATAACGATTGTCCCACTCCAACCGTTCGATGGCGCGTTTACAGAGTTCTTCAATGCTGGCGTCCGTGCTTTTTTACGCTCGAATTCGATTAAACGTTCAGCCAGTTCCCGATCGTGCTTCACCCTCGCAAGTAATTTTTCGTAATAATTCTTCTGGTCGGGAATGACCTGGTGTCTGGTCCAGAAGGTGGCTGCGGAGCCGCCGGGGCAGGTAATCACGTCTTCTTCTGCGACACCGGCTTTTAGCGTCGGTTGCGGGCTGCTGCCAGAATCGCCGAGGACGAAACTTAATATCCCGACCAGTATCCCGAGAACAGTCAGCCCAATCCAAATCTGATTGAACCATTGTCGATATCGAAATAAGATAAAAAGTAAAAATATAACCGCAGTCACTCCCCCGATTATGGCTGCAAGCTCCGTGGTGTGCACGCAAAGGTTGTCAGGGGAAGGGAGCCTGAGGTAGGATAGTAAGTAAAGAAAACTGACCTACCGGGGCTCAAGATGAAATATAACATTGAAAAGAGAACCCGGATGGCGGAGCAAGTTGCGGAAGTTGTAAAAGAAGCGATCGAAAAGGAGGTCGGAAAAGGGACTGATCGGGGACGTGGAAATGGTGATGCCGGAAGGATTACGAGAAATTGGACAACAAGCGTTGAAATGTTATTGGAGAATGCGGATGGGGAAGCCGAAACAGAGATGGGTGTGGCTGTGGCGGTAGGTTGGAATATCAACGCCAGCGAAAAGCGATGATCTGGACGGTGTTCGGGAAAGTGATGTATATCAAAGGGTATTATTGGGCTGCAGCTGTGGAAAGGAAGTGCGCCAGTAGACCAACGCTACGGAATAGAACCCGGCAAGGTCAGAGCCGGGTTAGCGCATCTGTAGCATTGAGTGGGATCGACAAAGCGTTTGAGGAAGGCAGAAAGTGGCTAAAGGAATATTTGCTGTTTGAGTCGCCGAGCAGAGGTACGGGCAGAAACTCAGACACTGGGAGCCCCGCAAAGACAGGCAGAAGCCGACTGAGCCGAGGAGATGCAGAACGAAGTGAGTTCGAAAACGGGAACAAAGTTTATACCTGTGCCACACATCCGGATGGATCGATGGATGCCGCCAAAGTGCGGATTGAACCCCGCGAGAACAGGAAAAAGCGCCGGAAAACCGGAAAAATGGCGGGATCGAAGGCGGGCTGCTGGTATCAGGGACGATTGACCGAACCGACAACGTTCGGTACGACAGAAGGAGAAGGTGCAACGTGAAGGAACCGTCTTGCGAGCCAAAAATAAATAAATATTATTGTGATATTGTGGTGCCGAAGAATTTGGCAAACTGCGGTGGGCGACTGGCTGTGCCGTCGGTGCCGACCACGCCCGCCTCCTGGTGTTTATCTGCGATGGCGCAGTCTGGATCTGGAATTTGATTGCTCATTATTATCCCAATGCATTCAATTCGTAGATTGGTATCATGCCGAAGACCGCTTGAAACGTATCGCAAAAGAAGCTTCTCCAACCCGGAGCAACGTTAGACCTGGCTGGAAAGCGTCAGAGAAGACCTATGGCAAGGTCGAGTGGAACTGGTCATCCAAGCCTGTGAGCTGCTCGAAAAATCCAAGCTGGAAAACAGCAATCATCTATTACCGTAACAACATCCAGCGTATGTACTATGTCGTATTTCGTGCACAAGGGTATCCCTAAAAAGTGGCGTGATTGAAAGTGGTTGCAAACAAATTGTTACCCAATGCTTAGATTACCTGGTGCTGAATGCATCTGGAGGGCGCTATTTTGATCGCCAAGGCCCGTTGAGCCCGGCCCAGCGGCAACTGGCAAAAGTTGGTTTCTGCTCGTTCGTGCTTACCCCTCGCTGCTTGACAACCTTTGCGTGCACACGCTCTGTGTATTCTTCAACTTTGTAGTTCAATCGACTTAATGAGGTCAGATCTTCTTGCCATCGCAAGAAACGCAAAAGCAGAATACACCAGGAATGCTCCCGCAAAGAACACAGCGAGAAAGCCAAGCCGCGACAGCTGGTACGAAGAGCGCGCTATACCTGACTCCTCCTGAGCCCGGTTCCTTTACATCTACCTAATTCATATAGGATATGTTCAAGAAATCAATACCCAGGGATTCCTGATTGCATCCGCCTGCGGTTTCCTGTAAATACAATCGAGATATAACTACACTCCGCTTTGCAAACACTGGATTTTGAATTCCGGGGCAGTGGGTCACAGCCTTCCCATCTCAAACGGAGTTGATGATGTCTCGCAAATTTGGTTTTCTCATCCCCTGCGTTTCAGCCATCGCCTTCCTCCTCGTTTTCTGGCATATCGCACTCAACCGCGCCCAGGCTGCCCAGGCGTATTCATCGAATAATCTCACTGCCTGTTGAACCCGCCACCCCTGCCTGGCAGTTTTCCTTCCTGGGTTGCCCGCCTAGCTTTCTCCCCATTGGCGACCGCTGTCGGAACTCGAGCCCCATCTGGTTTACCAACAATGAGTGTTTACCAAAGCCGAAGGGCGGCTGTATCACGCCTGGCGAGTTAACGAATAGCGGCTGGGTCCCAGAAACCATACGGGGTGGGATGGATTTTTGATCAATCCACCCGCGGGAACAGTCAGCGTTACCACCACCGCCCTCGCCTTCGACAGCCAGGGAGACCTGCACATCACTTTACCGTCCTCAATTATCCCGGCAGCAGCACCCTGGTTCTTTACACGCACACAGCATCGATTATTTCTTACGAGATAGTCATTGCGAATTTTCTGGGTGAGGAGGCCCTTCATAATGTTTCTGGGGATCAAACTCCGCAGGCTACGCCCATATCCCCTTCTACGACTCTGCCCACGAGCAGCTGCGCTATGCCTACCAAACTCCCACAGGCTGGAATGCCGGCACGGTCATCGACAGCGGCGAGCTCATTGGTTATCGCACTGCTCGTTTACCCTGGAACCCATCTCGGATATGGCCACCTGGCGTACTATGCCAACAAAGCCGGCAGCGGCTTGCGATACGCTTACCAGGACACGGGCCGGCTGGCACAGCGAGACCGTTGAGCCGGACATCATCGGGCTTTCCCTTCTACCTCGCCCTGGATGGCAGTGGGAAATCCGCATATCAGTTACTACCATAATGACAGAAACCCGCATCCTGAAGCATGCATACCCGGAAGATGGAAAATACAGCCGGGATGGCGTGCGGGAGAAACGATCGCGGCAACCGGCGGGCTGGCTGCTGAAAGCTCACTGGCGTTCTCCCCCCGCTACACCTTCCGGGAAGCGGTCCCTGCGGGTCGCCTATGGAGATACCCTTGCCGATCGCCTGGTGCTTGCCTGCCGCAATCCCAGCGGGGTTTGGATATCCCAGGCGCTGGCAAATGAAGCCAGCCGGGCGCCTGTGCTGCTCTTCACGGCTGGACGGAGGTATGCAGCTTGCGCACTTCTCCACGGACGATGACGGCTGGCTGCGCTACACATCGGCGCACCCCCGGCTTGCAAAGCGAGCGGGTGCTGCAATCCATCCGGCTGGATAGCCCGGTGCTGGTGGAAACGGATTGGGAAGGTCAGGGACGCCTATGTGCTCTATCACCAAACTGAGCCCACCCGCGCGCTGCACCTGGCGATCCGCAGCGACGACGGAGGGCAGGCTGCCCCTGCCATACCCAATCTGGGTACGTGTGAGGGGATGGCGCTGGGCAGCCCGGGCTACCCGTACCTGTCTTGTGTCTCGCTGGGTAAATCCCTGGTCTACGCCTTCTTGGGCCTCCGGCTGGCAGACCCAGACTGTGGCCCACCTGGCGTCGTTTGCGGCGTATGCCTCCATCGCCGTCGATGCCGGCGACCACACCCATCTCAGCTATATGGACAATATTGAGGGTCACCTGATGTACGGCAGCAATCCCTGGGCAGCATGGTCACCGAGACCGTGAATGCGGCTTTCAATGGATACGGCAGCTCCCTGGCGCTCAATTCTGCCGGGCGCCCGTATATCGGCTACATCAATCCCCTGGGGGGTGCGGAGATCACCTACAAGGATGTTGACAGCTGGCAGGTGATCGTCCCCTTCCCCTCACGGTCGGCAATTCGCCAGCCCCTGGCTGACAGCGGATTTCCCTCCCTGGCGCTGAACTCAATGGACCGCATCCACCTGGTTTACCTGGATTACAGCACAACCTGCCGCCTGCGCTATGTCTTCCAGACGGCGCAGGGCTGGCGCACGGAGGTTATCGACCAGGACCCGCTGGGTTGCGCCGGCGTCCAGCCCACCCTGGCGCTGGATTATGAAGGAAACCCGCAGGTTGCCTATCACACGGAATACGAAAAGACGAGCCACCTGAAGTTTGCCTTCAAAGACCCTGGGCTGGCGCCTGCGGACCCGTCGAGATCCACGCCGGCGAGTACAACGACGCGCTGGCGATCGGACCCGGGGGGAAAGCCTGGATCGCCTACCTGGATTGGGCTCACCACGATGTGAAGCTGGCCGCACACGCCCCGGCTGGAGAGCTACCTGCGCCTGCCGCTGGTGCTGAAGGTGCCGCAATGAGGCGCTATGCTAGAGACCAATCTGTGTAATCTGTGGATGGTCAACAAAAAGGGCGAGGCTCCCAGGAACGGGTCGCCCTCCCCTGCATTATGTTCTTCTCCGCGGGCTCTGTGGCTCTGCGGTTAATGAATCCATTGCTCACGCAGAGGCTCCCAGGAACAGGTCGCCTCGCCCCTACACAATGATCTTCTTTGCGCTCTTTGCGCCTTTGCGGTTCAATCTTTCATTCCCCGCAATTCGCCCATGAGATCCCGCTGCGCGTTGATATCGATCACCTGGCGGATCAGGCGGTGCGAGGTGAAATAGGTGCGGTCGGGCAGCAGCGGCAAATCCGTCCCACAGAACGCTGTTCAGGACGAGGCGGAAGCTGTTCACCGGCGAGATGGACGGGTAGAGCGCCGCCTTCCGCCGCGGGCAGGTAGTAGGCGTTGAGGATCGCCGAGCGCTCCACAGGCAGGAGGCGGCGGGGGAGTCCCAATCCAGGCGGCTGCCGGCGCCGTGGTCGCCCTGGAGGATGATCACGGGCGGGGTCTGCGAGCTCGCGGAGCTCAGCGGATGGCGTCGATCGCACCTTCCAGCTTGCGGTTGGCGAATTGCACCTGCCCGGCGTAGCCGCGGCGGTACTCGTCCAGCGCGCCGCCGTAATCGTCGCCGTCGCCCATCGGGTACCGCACGCGGCGGGTCGAGTGCTGTCGCCTGGGCGTCGAAGACGAAAGGCGGGTGCGGCGTGCACCAGGTGGGCAAAGACCAGCTTGGGTACCCGGGATTTGCAGGGGCGTTGCGCAACTGGCTGAAACCGTCCAGAACCCTCCGGCGGTGGGCGGGGTAGGAGGAGGCGGGCGGATTAGAGATTTACCGCGGCTGCCAGGAGGCTGTAGGGGGTATCCGCGAGCAGCAGCCCCTCGAACTCGTTGAGCAGCCCACTGCCCGACAGGCGCAGGTCTGCGGGGATCTGGTCGGTGTAGTAAAAGCCGCTGTTCAGCACGGCGATGCGGTAGCCGCATTGCTTGAGCAGGCGTACCAGGCGGTTGTTGTTGGTGCGCTCCAGGAAGTACTGCCCGTCCTGGATGTCGCCGGTGGGGACGGGAATGTAGTCGAAGTTGAGCGATGAGGGGAAGGAGAAGATAGTTTGCGTGTAGTTGGTGTGGCTCTCCTCCACCACGTCGAAGCCCTTGAGGCGCAGGGCATCCAGGAAGGAGGTGTTATCCACCCCGTATAGCTCCTGCAGCACATCCTGGCGGGTGTAGGCGTCCAGAATGATGTAGTCGATGTCGGGTGTTGGAGGAGGCGATCCAGAGGGATCTTGGGCTCGCCAGGCTCACCGGCACACGTCGAGACGGGGGATGCGGCTGCTGGGCGGGCGCTCGAGCCGGTGTGGCGCACGATCTGGTAAACGGGCACGAGCAAGCGCGGCGAGGAAGACGATGTTGAGAGAAGGGCGCCATCCAGGAGCGCCCGCCGAGCCTGATCCAGACCGGCTTGAGGGCGAGGATAAGCATGAGCAGCGCCCAGCCAGCCAGGAAGAGCAGGACACGCTGGGGTCATCCAATATTGCCAGCTTATCCTGCGCCAGGCGCAGCAGGTGGGCGAAGCCGAAGAAGAAGACGGCGAGCAGGAAGACCAGGTAGGCGGCGTACCTGCCGTCGCGGAAGATGAGATAGAAGAGCAGCAGCAACACCGCCGCCGTACCAGCAGATCAGTAGCGGGCGCAGCCCCAGGGTGGGCGGGATCTCACCCAGGTTGCTTGCCAGGGGCGCCAGGACGTGGCGTGAACAGATGAAGAAGAAAAGGGTATAGGCCGAGCGAATTGAATGCTTTCATCGACTGCACGCCGGGGTCGATCACGTAGCTCGCCGGCCAGCACCGCACGGTGAAAAATAGCAGGCCCGCCAGGCTGATCAATGAAAGGGCTGCACCAGCCATGATCAAGTCCGATGTAAACCGGATCAGGATGATTCTGGCAACTGTCCATGTGCCTGCGTCAAAATCAACTTTCTTGAAGCTCAAAGCGGTTCGAGCTACTCGCCAGGTACGGTAGTTTTGCCACAAATCGTTCAGGCCAATGGCGATGGCAGTGCCAGTGATCAAATAAATCGATGTGGCCCCTACTTGCTCACCTGTTTTAGCCAGTCATTGAAGTGGATAGCGGCGAAAATGAGAATGAACACAAATGGCACGCTGATGATTCTGGGTTGTCTGACACGTTTCCGCGTCGAGCAATGGGATAGGTGCCAGGCGTAGAAGCTTATAGATTTCGCCGATAGAAATCATTATTAAGCCCAAGATCGGTAACGCAAGGCTCGGGTAATCGGAATGCCCGAGCCTCGGGCTAAAGCCAGCGCCAGCACGCCAAAATAGACAAAAGGATTGCCCCCACCAGCCCAACATAAAAGCTGAGCTCCACGATGGCCAAGGAGGAGGCTTCTATTACCAGTGCCGAGAATTTTTCACCGGTGGGATAAATGGTGATCAGAAGCCTTACCTTAGGTCAACAAGTGTGGGATAACCGGTGGAGAGAATGCGTTGTCGAACGCACGTCAGGAACTTGCCGCAGGGCAGAATGCGCACCAGGCTGAGCAGCACGGCAAATAATGCTCCCCCGGCAGCGGTCAGGAAGTACCCCCGTTTTGCCACTGCCAGCAGAGCCAGGAAGATCAACAACCATACAAATTGGTGAAACGACACCTGGTGAAAGATAGCAAATAGCAGAAGGGAGGTTTTGGCAATCCATGTCCACCTTCGTTCCCCTTCCACTAACTGGAAAACCAGGATGGCGAACCAGGGGAAGAGGAAGTACCCTCCCAGCTTCAAATGGCCAATGGCGAGATGTGCCGGGCTGTGCCCGTTAAGGAAGAATTTGAAGAGTATGAAAAGGATTATGAAGGGAACCAGCGAGAGCGAAAACTTGCGCCTGAGCCAGAGTAATCCGGCATATCCCAGGCTATATAACAGGAGGATATGTGCTACGACAAACGCCCCGAGAGTTATGAAATGCAGCAAAATAATCTGGGGAGAGAAGATCTGGTCTGCAATGGCCAGGGAGCGATCAGAATTGACGCTTAAGGGGATGTATCGAAGGGTCTGGGTCGGATGTGTGCAGTGGCAACAAACCCCGGTCAAGAGCGTCTTTCATGAATGCCAGCAGCGGGGCGGTAACACGGCTCCAATCGTGAAAGTTCATGGGGAACCGTCCCAAGAAAAGAAATAACACCAAAGGATTGCACCTACGATGTATAAAGTCACCAACCAGACGAGGGTTATCCAGCGAGTTCGGTCGGAGGAGATAGATGTGGGCATTTATTCCAAGATCCTCAGGACGGTTCAAACAGTGTATTAGAACCAGCGTAATTGTATCAGGACTTAGAAGCTTGTAGATATTTGCGTAATTCACCCGACCTTCCCCTAATTTGAATTCGATTCGCCTAGCGTCGCCTGCACCTGCATCTGCTGCCCGTTGCGCACCGAACGCCACTGTGATCGTATCGCCCGGCTGGTGCTGGTACAGGGCGTTGATGTAAGCGATGACTCTGGTCCAGGGTCAGTCTCCCCGATCTTCGTGATGATGTCGTCGCGCAGGATGCCCGCCGCTTCCGTTCAGCGCTGCAATAAGAAACCGAAAAAGGGATGCGTTGCGGGCGCAGCCCGCGACGCATCTGCCTTTTCGGTATAACCGGTTTTCAGGCCGATGGTGAAGGTGCTGCCTTGCACGGGGGCGCTCTCGGCACCGATCGTGCCGCCGTGCGCTTCGACGATCGAGCGGGCGATCGCCAGCCCCAACCCCGATTTGCCGTTCTGCTGGCGCGCTTTATCGCCGCGGTAGAAGCGGTTGAAGATGTGCGGCAGGTCTTCGGCGGCGATGCCGCTGCCGTTGTCGCGCACCTGGAACTCCACGTTCCCGCCTGCGCAGGCGGAGAGGACGATTTCGCCGCCCTGCGGGGTGTAGCGGAGGGCGTTCAGGATCAGGTTATCGAGCACCTGCGCCATGCGCTCCGGGTCCACCGACACGGCTGGCAACGGCCCGTCCGGCCTCGATGCGCAGGGTGATGCCCTTCTGCTCCGCCGCGACCGCGTGGCGAGCGACCGCCTGCTCGAGCAGCCAGCGCGGCCTGGCAGGGCAGCCGGTTGAGCGTGCAGCTCGCCGGCGTCGGCCAGCGAGAGCGGGCGCAGGTCTTCCACCAGGCGGCTGAGATGGCGGCGTCTCCTGGTGCAGGATGGTGTAGGCCTCGGCGTGCCGGGCAGCTTGCCATCGCTGAGCGCTTCGGCGTAGCCGGCGATCACGCTCAAAGCGGCGAGCGCAGGTCGTGGGCGATGTCGGCGGTCATCTGGCGGCGCGCCTGGGTGGCGCTGGCCAGGTCGCGGCTCATCTGGTTGAACGATGTCAGCCAGCTCGCCCAGCTCGTCCCTCGAGCGCACCTTCACCTGCTTGCCCAGCTTGCCCCGGGCGATCTCCACCGTGGCTTCGGTCAGCTCGCGCAGCGAGCGGGTCAGGCTGAAAGCCAGCAAGCCGCCCAGCGCCAGCGCCAGCAGCACCGCCACCAGCGCGCTGACAAGCGCGGCGCTGGTTGACTGTTTTCAGGAACTACGCCTCCGGCGAGTTGGCGATCCACTCGCGCGGGGCTGGGCGGGCAGCAGCCAGCCGACGGTTTGCCCATCCACCGGCAGCGCACGGCGCCTTCATCTCGCGCCCGGAGACGGCTTGCCCGACCTGTTCCGGCTGCGGCCGTCGAAAACGACACCTGCGTCGGCGTCCAACCAGGGTGAAGCGCACCCAGTCGCGGCGCGAATTCGCCCGGCTCTCGGGCGGCGATGGCTGGCGCATCCGACCTGGTGAAGCAGCGCTATCGGCCACACCCTCCCAGCCGCCATTGGCCTGGTAATAGCGGACCAGGTTGTTGACCAGGGCTCTGCTGCTCGCGATCCAGGATGAAGTGGTCGAAGGCCGGCGGGTGCGCTGGCGGACGATGACCGCCACCAGCACGGCGCCGGTCAGGCCGACCAGCAGGAAGGCCAGGGTGAGCTTGAGAGCTCAGCGAGCGCATGGATCTGTCATCCATGCCTTAGTCCTGCATGGCAAAGCGGTAGCCGGCGCCGTAGACCGTCTCGATGTAGCGCGGGTTGGAGGGGTCGGCTCGATCTTGGTGCGCAGGTTGCGGATGTGGACGTCGATGGTGCGCTCGTAGCCTTCGTAGGCGGCGCCCTGCAGGCGGTCGAGCAGCTCCAGGCGGGAGAAGACCCGCCCGGGGCGGCCATCAGCATGGCCAGCAGGTCGAACTCGGAGGGGGTCAGCTCCACCGGCTTGCCCGCGCACCGGACGCATGCGCCCGGCTGCGGTCCAGCTCGATATCGCCCGCGCGCAGCATATCCTGGCTCGGCGGCTTGCTTTCTCCATGCGGCGCAGCACGGCGCGCACGCGGGCGGTCAGCTCGCGGGGCTGAACGGCTTGGTGACGTAATCGTCGGCGCCCAGCTCCAGGCCGAGCACCTTGTCGTTTTCATCCAGCCTGGCGGTGAGGATGATGATCGGGGTATCGCGCCTCGCGGCTGTAGGTGCGCATGAATCGTAACCGCCCATCTCGGGCATCATCAGGTCCAGCAGGATCAGGTCGGGCTTCTCACGGCGGGCGACGAACAGAGCGCTTCCTGCCCGTCGCCGGCGGTCGACGACTTCGAAGCCCTCCTGGGCCAGGTATTATTTCAGCAGGGTGCGCAGCTCGGTTTTATCGTCCACAACCAGGATTTTCTTGGCCATCAGATGTCTCGTTGAATGGTCGAAAATGGGCTTGACGAGCGCATTTCGAATTTTCGGATTTCTCACTGCTATTATAACCAGCGGAACGCGATTGTAGGGGCGCACCCCCCCAGAGTACCGTGAACCTAGCGGGCGCCCCTACATCATCCGCCTTGCCAGAGCCCGCCGTCCGATGGGTCAGCCGGGGGCTGCTGGAGCGGGAAACCGTCCATGCCGCCGTGCCTGCCGCGCCCGCCCATCTCGGGAGCGAAGCCGCCCATGCCGTCGACCAGCCGCGGTCTGGGCTTTCTCGAGGATCAGGTCAGCCTGCGCCTGGGTGATCACGCCCGAGCTGACGGCTGCCTTCACCGCCGACTCGAAGGCGGACTGCATGGATCGCGGAAGGTCTCGTCTGTCTGCCAGGGCGCGGCGTCCCTTCATCAGGTCGGCCTGCTCCTGGGTCAGCTTGCCATCCGTCACAGCCTGGTCGATGCGTGCGTTGAAAGCCTGCGTGCGGGCTTCCTGCAGCTTTTCAGTGGTGATGCCCAGGGCGTCCGCCAGCAGGGCGTCGTAGTCGATGCCGTTCTGGCTCAGCCAGCCGTTCCAGCGCCCGGCAAAGGGGAAAGCGTTCTCCCTTTGCTTGAGCGCATCGGCTTGCGCCTGGGTGATCAGACCCTCTGCGAGAGCCTGGTCGATCGCCGCCGTGAAAGCTTCCTGCTGGGCGGCTGCCAGCTCATCGACGCTGATGCCCAGGGCGTTGGCGAGGTCTTCCTGCGTGCTTCCGTCGCCCACGCCGCGGTCGGGCATTTGCAACGCCAGGCGGTTCTCCGGCGCTGCCTGTACGGGGGCGGCGAGGCGGGTGCTGCCGTAGGCAAACGCCCCGAACAACGCCGCCGCCCCGAGGGTCGCGATGATCCCGATCGTGAGTAGTTTATTTCGATTTATTTTTTCTCCTTTGCTCAATTCCGGACCTGCGCCAGACTGGGCAGGTGATCTTTATTCGATCCCGGCCGGATCTATGCTAAGGATAGCAAAGCAATATTCAGAAATTGTGAAGAAGTGATTGGTAAAAGATTTAGATTTGCAGTAAGCGCAGAAGCTCTGCGCAGCGAGAGGGGGGGGGGGGGGGGGGGGGGGGGGGGGGGGGGGGGGGGGGGCGCAGCCACGATTCGGAGGGGAAGAAGGTGTAGTTCAAGAAGCGCCCGAAGCGGTAGGCGCGCGAGCGCTGGAGGGCGTTGTTAGGCCAGCGCTGCATCTGTTCGCGAGTCACATTGGGAGGCTGCGAGGGCTGCAGCCTGGCAACCTGGAGCAGCTCCACGGAGAGGGGGGTGAGAAAATGGAACACTCGAGGGCAGCGAGCACGTGCGGGTAGCGGCGCTGCATACTAGCCAATCAATCTCATGTACGTAGCGCTCAGCGATGCTGACGATATGAGCCACGCTGACCAGTCGCACTTGTTAGTAGAGCATGTGAGTGTAGGTGTGGAAGAGCATGTCTTAGAGGGACAAGGTGGCGACAGGCAAGCGATGCATTGCGATGGGTCGGGCTAAGTCCAGCAGCGCCTGTGTATGCACACGGCGCGGCGAGCGCAGGTCGAAGAGGCTGTAGTGGACATCGATGGTGATAGGAACACCGTCGATGCGCCGCTCGGCTTCAGGCAGGTGCTTGGGATAATAGTCGATGCGTTCAGGCAGTAGGGCGCGGTAGCGCAGGCGGGAAAGTAGCGCCTGGATGCGGGAAGCGTCGGCGCGGCTGGCGAGCAGGTCGATATCGCGATGGGACGCAAGGCAGCCTGAGGGTATGCCAGGATGGCAGCCGCGGCGCCTTTCAGCAGCACGGGGTGCAGCGCTTCGCCGGCGCACACGGAAGAGCACTTCCGCGAGCGCCTCCTGCCGGATAGCGGGCGGCGTGGGTATGCCGTAGGGCTAAGCCTTGGAACAGAAGACAGGAGGCAGGGGGCATTTCGAGGCGGCTGCCTGGGCGTGGCGGTAGAAGAGCGGTGAGATGCGCTGGGTCTCGGCGTAGCCAGCCAGCTCATCCCATTTCTGAAACCGCTGAAATCGCAACGCAGCCTGGCGTAGTGTTCCGGGCAGGAATCTGCCCGCGCCGCTGTGCTGAGGAGCTGAAAGAGCCTGGCTGACATGATCCCACCAACTTCACAAAGAAGCAGGGGCGACACACGCGTCGCCCCTGCTGGTAAAGGGCATGATCTGAAGAGCCATTCAAATGTGACTCGAAAACACCTAGGCAACACGATGAACACAGGCGCTCAGGGTGTTACTTGACGGTCTCCATATTATTGGTAAAGGCTGCCGGCACCGGTCCTGCCCACGAGCTGATCGTGCCGCTGGGGAATTGCGCCTGGGCGATCGGGTAAACAAGCGCCGAATAGGAAGAGTTGGTGATGACGGTAAAGGTTTGTGAATGGGCTCCAGGTGTATCGGCGAAGGTACGCACGCGGATTGTGCTGGTAGTGGGATACACTGTGCCTGAGTAGTGCACGATGCCGACGTAATATGTGCCGCTGTCTGCGTTGCCAGGAGAAACATAGATGCTCTCCGGACCGAAGCCGCAAAGATTATCGATATCCAGGCTGGCGGTGGAGCCTGTCCGATTGGAGTAATATACGTGCGAGCCGTCCGGCTCCCAAACGTGCAAATCAATGTCCGTTCGGACCTCTGAGGATGAGCACCCATCATCAACAATTTGGTTGCTACCGGTGTTCCAGGTTAGGGTCGCCTGGAAATCTCCGGTGCCTAAACCCTGGGATGCCTGCGCAAAGGCGGGTAGTACGCCGGCGGTCATCGATGGCTTCTTCCAGCCAGACATGCTGGCCAAAACTGTAGCTACACCTGTGGCGCCAATGATCTTTACCGCTGTTCGCCGGCTGATTTGGGGTTTCTCTTCTGCCATAACTCCTCCCGTGTATGTCAATTCAATGAGCTTAATAATACAAATTGGGCAGCTAGTATCAGGACTTGTACTTTTTAAATACCAAAAATCCCAAACGCGTCATTAAAAATTAGATTAACTTGCAGTAGTTTATCATTTCACAATAGGCTTGTCAATTAGCAATCCTGGTTTCTAGCCAGGAAACGACTTCCTGGGATATCTCGCTATAAGCGATATCGTATGCGCTGACCCGGCTTGCCAGGTTCTTTACGGCTGCCAGCCCGTGAGCGGGCAGGTTCTTGGCGTTGATCAGGCGCTGCAGAAGGCGGAAAGCCGTCTCCGCTGGGTTGAGGGCTTGCACCTGGAAGGATGAGAGCGGCTGGAAATGCGGAAAGAGGATGACACTGGCTTGCGCCGAGATTTGCACTGAGCCCTGGCGCAGCAGCTCGGCATCCAGCCAGACCGTGCCGTGCTCCAGTACTTCCATGCGTGCCTGGTCCTGCTGATTGAGCCAGTGCTGCCAGACAAAGGTAGATCCATGCTTCAGCACGATCGGGCGCATCAAGCCGAGCACCTCTGCCTCTCCTTGGTCGACGGCGATGACCTCATCGGTCAGGTAATTGAAGCCGCTGGCCACCAGCCAGGCAGCCAGAGTGGACTTCCCGCACGCCTGGTCGCCGACCAGGAGCACGCCGTGCTGCCCCTGCGCCACCGCGGCGGCATGAAAGACCATGCTGTTGTGGATTTGAGCAGTGAGGGCGGAGACCAGGACGGTCATGGCCTGCTCCAGCACAAACGCCGGGCGGTTGCTACCGAAAACTCGCTGCCCATCCAGCCAGACTTCTTGATAACCGTTGGGGACGGATTTGACGTGAAGCTCCGCGCAGCTTGGCAGACCTCCAGCGCCAGGTGGCGGCTGAAGACCCGGCGGAGCTTTTCTTCCATGAGGGGATCGTCACAGACTAGGTTGAGTGTTGCTTCTCCCCAATGGATCAGGTGCGAGTTGTGAGCTTCTTCCACCATGCTCAAGCCCAGGTGATCAGCTTGAAATCGACGAAGGACAGCAGGTTTTCCTGCACATCCTGGGCGATCGAGATTTCCTCTCCCGGGAATAACGCCTGCAAGATGGCGGTGATCTCTGCCACCGTATGCTCGCCGTTGCACAACCCCCAGATCAAGGCGCTGCTCTCGTTAAGCTGCAAGATCCGGTCGCCATGCTGCCTGGTAGATGATCACGCCGCCTGGCAGGATTTCCGCCTGGATACCGCCCGCTGGTTTGGGGCGCTGGTGGGTTGAGATTGTTTGCGAGGTTTGCGCCGGCACTGGTTTCTTTTTTGCCATCCACCGCACTCCGCTTCTTGTATGTAAGATAACTGATCGGTACGGCGGTTATCGTGCGCCACGCACGATAACCGAAAAAGCAGTATTTTCCGCTAACCGAACTCACGTTAAGATATGCTCGATATTACCATAACTGTCGATGTTACAGCGTAAAATACAGTTTGCGCCGGTCTGGGTAACCTCCCACCCAGCTCAATATTGCGATCATGGATGCCTGCCGCGCCCGCCCATATCGGGAGCGAAGCCGCCCATGCCGTCCGACCAGCGACGATCTGGGCTTTCTCGAGGATCAGGTCAGCCTGCGCCTGGGTGATCACACCTCCATAATCCGGACACCCTCACGGTAAGTCCCAATCAGGCCAAAAGAAAAATCTCAACCTAAATAGTCGTAATAGTGATAAATCAATCCAATGTATTCAATGTTCGGGATGCACATCGCCTGGCTGGGGGATATTCTAATCTGCCGGGTTTACGACTCAAGCTATCAGGAGAAACAAATGGCAAACTATTGCTTCGTAGCCCCCATCCTTCCGGGTGGAGCGGATAAAATACGGATCTGGTTCCGTGACGAGCTCAACAACAACGCTGACCACGACCGGGTGATGCGCCAGGTGGGGATATCTCGCGAGCAGGTCTGGATCCAGCATACTCCAATGGGAGATTTCGCCGTCGCAAGTTGGGAAACCAACGATCCGAGTCAGACTTTCAGGACATTGACCAACTCGAATGACCCCTGGTCAGCCAAGTACCGCAATCTGTTGACCGAAGTACACGGCATCGACTTCTCGAAAGGCATGCCGGTGAACGAGCAGGTGGGCAACTGGCACGCGATGGAAAAAGTCCGCGATTAGACCTGTTCGTATTCAGCATCCGGTGATAGCCATGCTCGGCTGGCAGCACAAATACCAGCCGAGCTTTGTTTTCTGCGGCTCAGCGAGAAGCAGGAAGCGTGCGAGGTGGCTTTGGATACCGCCAGGGGGCTTACTTCTCCGCATCCACCACGTCTTTGGCGGTCGCCTCGACGACATCCTGGCTGGCGGGCGGGGTGGCTTTGCGCTTGCGGCGCCAATCACCGATGAAAAAGCCAACAACGCCGGCGACGATCAGTAGGATCAGCAGCTCCATGGGTTATCTCCTTTGATAGGATAAGAGAATTCTGAACAATGGGGTGCAGAGCGGCCCACCCCATTTTTCGGGAACATCTGTAGATTAGTCGCCCGAGCTGGACGAGGATCTGCTTGGGCAGGCGGGGGATCAGCCAGGAGAGGAAAGAATCCTGGCTGCGGCATTGCAGGTTCAGCTTGCCGGGACCGGTCAGCTCGACCACCAGTCCCTCGCCGCTGAACAGGGTGCTCTTCCAGCCGGCGACTTTCTTGATCTTGAAGCCGATATGCTCCTCAAAAGTCACCAGGTGCCCGGTATCGACCACATACTTCCTGCCCGCTTCCAGCTCCATGGGGTGGATGGCGCCATAGCTGGATACGATCAGCGTGCCGGAGCCGCTCACCTTGAGCATGATCAGCCCCTCACTGGCGAAGAAGGTCTTGGCGCCTGCCCACTTGGTATCGACGGTGATGCCGGCGGAGGATGCCAGGTACGAGCCGGATTGCACCATCAGCGTCTCGCCGCGCATCTCGATCACGGCGATATCGCCCGGCAGGGGCGGCGCCAGCAGGATATCGTCGCCAGCGAGACGCCGGTGTAGGTGTTCATGAAGAAGCTCTCGCCGCCGAAGGCGGAGCGCACCAGCGACTTCAAGACGCCGCCTTTTGCCTCGGTCTCCATCTGCATATCCGGCGCCATGCCCAGCATGGCGCCGCTCTCGACCTGGATCTTTTCCTTGCGCTCCAGCAGCACCCTGGCTACGGAATAGGATGGGCGGTATAGGATTTCGACTTGCATGGGATCCTCCAGTGGTTTTCAGGGAGTGCGCTTGATCACAGGCGTTATTATAGTTCCAAATTTTCGGTGTTCCCTTCACCGGACTGCGGAATTCCGGGATCTGTTTCCTTTTTTTTCAAATTGCACTACAATACACTAAATTTTACCCTAAGCCATGCGATAAATCCTGCGCGACCTGCTCTCGGGTGCACTAAAAGGTTGTTATCGGTTTTTAGGGTGCGGGCGTGCGTCCGCCCGCACCCCAAAAACCGATTATCATAACTTAATTCGGCGCCTCTCTACAGGGGCGAAAATCAGACGATTGGAGACCGCCCATGACAACCTCCGCAACCCCCCTGGTCAACGATAAGCGTGAGATCTTCGGCTGGGCAATGTTCGATTGGGCGATCAGCGCCTTCAGCACCACCGTCATCACCGTCTTCCTGGGTCCGTACCTGACGTCGATCACCCGGGCGGCGGCGGATGCGAACGGGATGGTCTTCTTGCTGGGCGTCCCCATCCGCTTCGACTCCTACTTCACTTACCTGATCTCCGCTTCGGTGCTGCTGCAGGTGACTTTCCTGCCCATCCTCGGCGCCCTGGCAGACTACTCCCATCTGCGCAAGCGCATGATGCAGATCTTCAGCACGCTGGGCGCCGCGACGACCATCTGATTGTTCTTCATCACTCCCGGCTTGCACTGGCTGGGGGGCTTGCTCTTCATCACCGCTAACCTGGCTTTCGGGGCGGCGATGGTCTTCTACAACTCGTACTTGCCGAACATCGCCAGCGAGACCAGCGCGACCGGGTCTCGGCGTATGCCTGGGCGATGGGCTACCTGGGCGGCGGCTTGCTGCTGGTGATCAACCTGGTGATGTACCTGTTTGCGGGGCAGCTCGGCATATCCGAGGCGCTGGTGGCGCGCATCAGCCTGGCTTCCGCCGGTGTGTGGTGGCTGGGCTTCTCCTTCATCACCTTCAGCCGGCTGCACCCACGCCACGCCGCCCGACCGCTGCCGCCCGGCGATAATTACCTGACCATCGGCTTCAGGCAGCTGGCGCACCTGATCGGCATCTCCACCACAACCGTCACAGCGCTGATGCTGCTGCCGCTTGCCATCCCGGTGCTCTTCCTGTTGCGCGTGCCCATCTTCATCGCCCTGCTGCCGGCGCTGGGTCCGATCGCGGTGCTGGGCATCTTCATCTACAAGAAATCCAAAACCCTGCCCGAGGCGATGAAATACCTGGTGGCATACCTGCTCTATAACGACGGCATCCAGACGGTGATCGCCGTCTCAGCCATCTTTGCCGCCGAGGAGCTGGGCTTTGGCTCCACCAACCTGATCTTGGTGATCCTGATGATCCAGTTTGTGGCGTTCTTCGGGGCGCTGGGCTTCGGCAGGCTGGCGGGCAGGCTGGGCACCAAGAACACCATCCTGCTCTCCCTGGTGATCTGGAGCGCCTGCGTGATCTACGCCGCGGTCGGCATGCGCAGTACCGCCACGATGCTGGGCATGGAGCAGCGCCAGCTCGAGTTCTGGTTCCTGGGTTTCATCATCGCCCTGGTGCTGGGCGGCTCGCAGGCGCTGAGCCGCAGCCTGTTCTCGCAGATGATCCCCGCGACCAGGAGGCGGAGTTCTACAGCTTCTACGAGATCAGCGAGCGCGGCACATCCTGGATGGGCACCTTCCTGTTCGGGCTGGTGAACCAGCTCACCGGCAGCCTGCGCCTGGGGATCGTCTCGGTGATCGTCTTCTTTCGTGCTCGGGCTGATCCTGCTGCCGCTGGTGAACGTGCCCAAGGCGATCGAGCAGAGCCGGCAAGCTTCTGCGCCGCTGGTGGATGTTGTAGCGGAAGCCGCGGATTAAGGCGAGACGCCATGGAACAGACGACTGTTTCCGGCTTCGCCATCCTGCTGATCTTCATCGTTCTGTATTCCATTATCGCCGTGTGGCTGGGGAAGCGCTCGATCACCATGCCGATGGTCTTCCTGGCGATCGGGGCGATCACCGGGGCGCAGGGATTGGGTTGGATCAATTTCTCTCTTTCGTCTGAAGAGATCAAGCTCATCGTCGAGATCACCCTGGCGCTGGTGCTGTTTGCCGATTCGTCGACGCTGAGCATCCGCCGGGTGCGCGAAGATGCCGGTCTGCCGGCGCGCCTGCTGGGATTGGGGCTGCCGCTGATCATCCTGCTGGGCGGGCTGCTGGCGCTGGCGTTTTTCCCGCAGGAGGGGTTGGGCTTTGCTTTCTTGATCGCCGCCATCCTGGCGCCCACGGACGCCGCGCTGGGGCTGCCTATCTTCACCAATAAACGCGTGCCGGTGCGCATCCGCCGGGCGTTGAACGTGGAGAGCGGGCTCAACGACGGAATCGCCACGCCTTTCGTCACCCTCTTCGCCGCCCTGGCGGTGGCAGAGCAAACTCAGAAGCTCTCCGGATGGTTATCCACCGCCATTTTTCGAGATTGGCGTGGCAATTATCGTGGGCGCGGCGTTGGGCATGCTGGGCGGCTGGCTTTTCGCCGGCGCCATGCGCCGCCGCCTGACCTCGCGCGCCACGGAGCAGTTGGGAACGCTGGCGCTGGCGCTGGCGATCTATTTCGTCTCGATCAACCTGGGCGGCAACGGCTTCATCGCCGCATTTGTGGGCGGGCTGTTCTTCAGCTACATCACCCGCCACAAGCAGCACCAGGCGGTTGAGTTCACCGAGGCGGTGGGCACGCTGCTCTCCCTCGTGGTGTGGACGATCTTCGGGGCATTGATGGTCGTTCCGCTGTTCAAGGCGTTCAATCCGTTGGCGCTGCTTTACGCCGTGCTCAGCCTGACGGTGATCCGCATGCTGCCGGTGGCGATCTCGTTGGCAGGCTTGCGCTTCCGCCGGGATACGCAACTGGTGATGGGCTGGCTGGGACCGCGTGGCTTAGCTTCGGTGGTCTTTACCATCATCGCTTATGAGAATTTTCTCGAAGCCGGGCGTTCTTTCGATATCTTGTTCGCCATGGCGGGCTGGACGATCGTGCTGAGTGTGCTGCTGCACGGTTTTTCCGCTCGCCCGCTGGCGCGCTGGTACGCCCATCGCCTGAAGAGCGCTCCACCAAATTCTCCGGAGTTGGTGGATATGGCGGACCTGGATGAGCTGCAGAACCGCTCTGGCAAGCTGCAGCATGCCATGGATATCGCCAATTCAAATGCCGATAGAGGCTCCTCCACATGAAAAAGCACACGCTCGCCGACCGGCTGCGCTATAAATTCGATAATTTTATGTCGCGCGGGGCGATTGCCCTGGTCGCCGGGTTGTTTGCCGTCACCTTCTGCATGGTGCTGACAGCGGCGCTGATCCTGTTCCTGGCGCGCCTGAGACCCGATTCCAGCATACCCCCGTATGGCTTAGCCGAAGCCTTCTGGCAGGTGCTGATGCGCTCGATCGACACAGGCACGGTAGCCGGCGATTCAAACTGGTCTTTCCGCCTCATCGGCTTCCTGGTGACGCTGGGGGGCATCTTTATCGCCAGCGCGTTGATCGGCGTGCTCGCCAGCGGGCTGGAGCAGCGTCTCAACGACCTGCGCCGCGGTCGCTCGCACGTGATCGAAGCCGGACACACCGTCATCCTGGGCTGGTCGCCGCAGGTTTTCACGATCATCAGCGAGCTGGCTCAGGCAAACCGCAGCCTGCGCAGAAACGCCGCAGCTTCCCGGGGGCGCAGCGCCTGCATCGCCATCCTGGCAGACCAGGATAAAGTCGAGATGGAAGAGCAGATCCGCACCAAGGTGCCGGATACCCTGAGCACGCGGGTCGTCTGTCGCAGCGGAAACCCACTCGACCCCGACGATATCCAGCTCGTCAGCCCGGAGACCGCCCGCGCCGTCCTGCTGCTCTCGCCGGGCGGGCAGTACCCCGACCTTCCGGTGGTCAAGTCGCTGCTCGCCCTGGTGCGCGACCGGGAGGGACGCGCCTTCCGCTACCACATCGTGGCGGCGCTGCAGCGCCTGGCAAACGTGGAGACGGTACGCATGCTGGCTGGCGATGAGGTGAGCGTCTTCCTGGTGGATCGCCTGATCGCCTACATGATCGCCCAGACCTGCCGGCAGCCGGGACTCTCCGCGGTGTACGGCGAGCTGTTCAGCTTCGAGGGCGCGGCTGTGTACTTCAAGGAGGCGCCGGCGCTGAACGGGTTGACTTACGGGGAAGCCCTGCACCGCCTGGAGGGCGCGACGCTGATGGGGCTGCGCCAGCGCGACGGAGAGGTGCGGCTCAACCCGCCCGCCGCAAGTCTGATCCAGCCCGGCGACCGGGTGATCGCCATTGCCGCGCAGGAAGCTGACATCCAGCCCGTTGCGCAAGGTGGCTATACGGTGGACCGCAGCGCTTTTCATGTGGAGAACCCACCCCCGGCGCTCGCTGGACCGGCTGCTGATCCTGGGCTGGAACCGCCGCGCGGCGATGATCCTTGAACAGCTCAGCAGCTACATGCCGCCGAGATCGGAGGTGGTGGTTGTGGCCTCGACACCGGTCGAGCAGATGCAGGCAGAATGCGCCGGCAAAGAGTACCTCAACCTGGACCTGCGCTTCAGGCAGGGCAACCCGGTGGAGCGACCAGCGTTGGAAAAGCTGGCGGGCGAGGCTTACCCTTACGTGGTCGTCCTGAGCCCGACGGATGTGGCGGATGTGCAGCTTGCCGATGCGTCCACGATGCTCACGCTGCTGCACTTGCGGGATATTGCCCGCAAGACGGGACGAAAATTCTCCATCGTCAGCGAGATTTTAGACGTGCGCAACCGCGACCTGAGTACCGTGACCAGCGCTGAGGACGTGATCATCAGCGAGCGGCTGGTCGCACTGGCGCTGACGCAGGTGGCTGAGAATAAGGACGCCCTGGCGATGTTCGCTGACTTGCTCACCCCCGGCGGTCCGGAGATCTACCTCAAGCCGGCGGTGGAATACGTGCTGCCAGGAAAAGAGGTGAGCTTCCATACCGTGATCGAAGCCGCCTTGAGCAAGGGACAGACCGCCATCGGCTACCGCCTGCTCTCCGAGGCGAACCAGCCCGAGGCAGCTTTCGGCGTGCATCTCAACCCGGATAAGTCTGCCCTCTGTCAGGTTTGCTGCCGAAGACCGCATCATCGTCCTGGCGGAAGGATAAGCTACCTCCCGGCTATGCCCAGGTAGTGGTATATTTAAACACCGCAAACTATGCTCATCCGCCCGCGATATCTCCGCCGCTACCGCCAGATTGTCTCGATCTTGTTCGATTATGGCTTCGGCGCCGCTCTGAACCAGCTTGGGCTGGGCGAGCGCCTCAATATCCCGCGGCGCGTGCGCAGGCGCAAAGTGCAGCTGGATGATACCTACAGCAACGCCCGCCGGCTGCGTCTGGCGCTGGAAGAGCTGGGACCGACCTTTATCAAGGGCGGGCAGATCCTCTCGGCGCGCTCCGACCTGCTGCCGCCCGCGTACATCGAAGAGCTATCTTACCTGCAGGACCGCGTGGCGCCGGTTGCCTGGGAGAAAGCCGCGGCGGTGATCCAGTTAGAGCTGGGAAAGCCGGTCAACGAGATCTTCAAAGAGTTCGATACCCGGACGATCGCGGCTGCCTCGCTGGCTCAGGTTTACAATGCCACCCTGTTCAGCGGAGAGCAGGTGGTGGTGAAGGTGCAGCGCCCGGGCATCGAAGAGGTGATCAACACCGACCTCGACATCCTCTTCGACCTGGCGAAGACCGCACAGGAGCATACCGAGATCGGTTACCGGCACGATATCGCCGATCTGGCGCAGGAGTTCGCCTGGGGCTTGCGCGGCGAGCTGGATTTCCGCCGCGAAGGCAGGAGCGCTGAGCAGTTCCGCGAGAACTTCAAGGACGAGCCATACCTGAAGGTGCCCGACATCTACTGGGAGTACTCCACGCGCCGCATCCTGGTCATGGAGCGCCTGGAGGGGATCAAGGTCGACGATCTCGCCGCGCTGGAGGCTGCCGGGTATGACCGTCATGAGCTTTCAGCGCGCTGCGCCGACATCATCCTCAAAGAAGTGATGCTGGATGGTTACTTCCACGCCGACCCGCATCCCGGCAACCTGCTGGTGCTACCGGGTGGGGTGATCGGCGTGCTCGACTTTGGCACGATGGGGCGCCTGGACGAGCGCGACCGGGCGAACCTGGCGCGGCTGTTCATCAACATCGTCTCGATGGACGTGAACGCCACCGTCGACCAGCTGCAGCACATGCGCATCGTCGAATACCACGTAGACACGAACCGCCTGACAAAAGACCTGCGCCGCGTGCTGTTGCGCTACTATGGTCTGCCGATCTACGAAATCGCCGGGCAAGAGCTATTCAGGGAAATCCAGCCGTTGATCTATGAGTACAAGCTGCGCGTGCCCAGCGATTACTGGCTGCTGATCAAGACCGCCCTCATCATGCAGGGCGTGGGGCTGAAGCTCGATCCAGAGTTCGATATCTTCGGGCATGCCCAGCCCTACCTGGCAAAGCTCTTTCGCAAGGCGTGGGCGCCCTCCTCCTGGGGACCGGGCTTGCTACGCTTCGGCATGGACTGGAAAGACCTGGCAGCCGAGCTACCGCGTAAAATGAACCGCATCACCGACCAGCTCGAGCGCGGCGACCTGACGGTGAAGGCGGAATTGCCGCAGCTTATCCCGATTTTCCACCGGGTGGATATTCTCGTCAACCGCCTCATCAACGCCATTATCCTGGCAGCTTTGATTGTCGGATTGGCATTCCTGGTGCCGCGCCTGGACTTCACCTGGCCCTGGCGGCTGATAACCTGGGTTATCCTGGGGGCATTCCTCGTGGCGTTGTTCGTGGGGGCGCGCCTGGTGTGGAGCGCACTGCGCGGCAGGAGCTGGAAGATCAGGGAATAAGATATCCTTAATAACGGAAGCACGGCAGGTTCTACCCGCCGTGCTTCCGTTTTTGGGTGAATGATCAGGCTAGTGACTTTAAGCGCAGTAGCCGCTGTAATCGGGGTAATAGACGCCGTTCACGTAGCCGCCGCCGGTGGTGGGCGAGTGGCGGCGGGGTGGTACCGCTGCAGTAGCCGCTGTAATCGGGATAGTAAACGCCGTTCACATAGCCGCCGCCGGTTGTGGGATAGGTGGGTGGGTAATGGCGGGTAGGTGGGCGTTGTGGGCACGGTTGGATAGGGCAGGTCGGAGGGCCAGGCGCCGGTCTTCGAGTAGGCGTCCATAGCTTGCGCCATGGTCTTCCAGTAGTTGAGGTCCTTCTGGCACTCCTCGAACGTGCTGTAGCCAGCGTGAATGTCGGTTTTGATTTTCATATCAGATCCTCCGCGCCATCACGCCAGCGGGTTCGGGAAGGGCGGCGGATAGCCGTTCTGCACCGAGTAGTTGTATTTCTGGGTGAAGTCCTTCTGCCAGGTCTGGACGTTCTTGGTGCACTGCTCGATCGACTGCCCGGCGGTGATATTCAGCCGCACCCGTAGCTGAGGCGTTTTCTTTGGGTCAGATGTGGATTTGTTCATGGTCATATCTCCAGGTTTGCAGCACGGTCTACCCGGCTCAGGGGATATACAGCTTCTGCCCGGGATAGATGTAGCTCTTATTCGGTCCGATGGTCGCCGTGTTGGAGTAGTAGATCTTATTCACATTGTCGGTGGTGCAGACGCCGTAATACATCTCGGCGATCTTGCACAGGCTGTCGCCGGATTTGACGGTGTAGCAAGCCGCGCCGCTCTTCAGGTTGGTTTGGATCTTCATTAGATTTTTTCTCCGGATGCGTTATCCGCAGTAGCCGCTGTAATCGGGGTAGTAGACGCCGTTTACGTACCCGCCGCCCGAGGGATAGACGGGCTGGGGCGGGTAGGGTTGCGTGTAATAGCTCGGGTAGGGCACATCAGAAGGCCAGATGCCTGTATTGGAATACTGTTCCATCGCCTGGGCTTCCATCTTCCAGTATTCAACGTCTTTTTGGCATTCTTCGTAGGTCGAGTATCCTGCGTGGAGGTTGCTTTTAATCTTCATATCATATTCTCCGCATCATCTTCCGCTATGCCAGAGGGTTGGGAAACGGCGGTGGGTAGCCGTTCTGGACCGAATAGTTGTACTTCTGGGTGAAATCCTTCTGCCAGGTCTGGACGTTCTTGGTGCACTGCTCGATCGACTGCCCGGCTGCCAGGTTCAGGCGCACCTGTATCTGGGGGACGCTCTTGTGCTCTTGTGATTGTTTCATCGATAAGTCTCCAGTCCTGCGGGCGATTAGGGGATATAGAGCTTCTGCCCGGTTTTGATCAGGCTGGGGTTAGGACCGATAGTGGCCATGTTGGAATAGTAGATCTTGTCGATGTTACTCTGGCTTCCGGATCCATAGAATGCGTAAGCGATGGTGCTAAGGCTGTCGCCAGACTTAACGGTGTAGCAGGCTGCTCCACTCTTCAGGTTGGTGCGGATATTCATTCTGATTCTCCTTCAATTGTCTTCTATGTCTGGTAGGATCAATCGTAATTGTAATCCAATGCCGGGGCGCCTGTCTAGCCAAAGGCATCGGCTTAAAGTCGTATTTTTCGGTGACTCACCAATCTCCGGCGTAACGTACATCGTACGGCTGCACCAGGAGTAAAAGGCGGCTGCGGCGCAGCTCGACCAACTGGCGGGTGTGCAGGTTGTCATGCGCCACCCAGGAGGCGAGCAGGTCGCCGGCTTTCATGATGCCCGAAGGGCGTCTCGTGCCCCGTCTCCCAATCCGGCGATTGGAGCGATCTCAGCCAGTCAAGGGAGCGCTGGCGTTCTACCAGGAAGCCAGACAGGGCTTCATCCAGGCGGCGCGTGTTGTACGCCCGGCTGGTGACCCAACCACCGGGGTCGATGGGCGGCCAGGCCTCGCCTGGCTTGTGCAGGGTGTAATCCAGGCGCTGGCGGAAATCCTCGCGCTCTTCGTCGTACAGGTGGCAGACCACCTCGAGAATCGACCAGGAATCCGGCGGGGGCGCCGCTGCGCCTGCTCCTGGGTGATGCCCGCCACCAGGCTGCGGATGATCTGCTCGCCGGCGGCGAGCTCTGAGATTAGCAGGGTCGCATTCATGGATTCTCCTTAAATGACGCTGGGTGATCGCCTCCGGTTCCACCGCCGGGGATTGAGATTACGTCTGGTGGAAGATCACGCTATCCGGCTCACCGGGCAGGTATTTGACCTGGATTGTCTCCCCCTTTTTTACGCGCTCGATATTCTCTTCCAGGACTGGGATGACCGCTTGCGCCCGGAAGGGGGGACTTCCTTCTGGCTCCACCTCCAGGTCAAAGAGATAGGCATGCACCCGGAAGCGGGCGCGTTGCACCACGCCAACCGGTATCGCCTGCTGGATCCGGGCTTTCGCAACCAAGGCTTTGCGGTACCGGAGGGTGTTCAAGGCTCCCCGCCCGTACTTGTACAGCCCATAGCAGCCCATTGCCAGGTACACCATGGAAAGCAAGGGGCTCAGAGCACGCAGACCCCAAGCCAGCAGGCTGGTTGGGACCAGGATGAGGCACACAACCACCATAACCATCCCCCCACGCGTTAGCTGTTGCTGGAATATGTTCCTGGTCGATAGGTCTGCCGCCATCCTGTCGATGACCGCTTCTGCTTCCTCGCTCTCCAGGCTGGCGAGATCCTCAAAAGCGAAAATTGCAGCCTGGCGCTGGCCCGAGGTCAGCTGCTGCTTGATCTCGTTCATTTCTTTTGTCTTCAGCTTGCGTTCCAGGGTGGGGACGGGCGTCTCATCATCTCCCTGGAGTCGGATCAGGGAATTGCAGAACTGGCAAAAGCAGAGCTCACTAACCGCGACGTGATGCAGCGACGCGCCGCAGTTTGGACAGTTCAGGCTCTCAGCAGGCAAGGTACCCTCCAAAATAAGTTATCCTGGAGCGACGAAACGCCACCAGGATAACATAAAGAGGGCAAGGCGTACAGACAATTCTGCTTTCTTGGATTCCTTTGAACTAAGGCTGCGTGTTGTAGCGATTGCCTCCACCGCCGTTGCCACCTTGCCCATGACCCCTGCCGTTGCTGCTGCCGCCGCGTCCGGGAGCTGTGCCGAGGATCGCCTGGTATGCATCGGCGCTCAGGTACTGTGGCTGGTAGGTCTCGCCTGTCTGGGTGCTCAGCGTTGAGCTAAAGCTGCGTAAGTGATTGCCGGAGCCTTTCAACAGATTGTTGAAGACCTGCTGGATATCGGCGTTATCGGTCTGGGAGAGTCGTTCTTGCAGGTCGAGGATGTCGATCTCCTCGATCGCTGCACCTACCTTGATCGCCTCAGCCAGCGACACGCTGCCGCGGGTTACCAGCTCGTCGTACAGCGCCTGGAGATCGGGGTTGGTAAACACACCGGCTGTGCCGGAAGCCGGATCGCTCAAACCATAACGATCGAGCAGGGTCTTGACCGCCTCGGTGTGAGCCTGCTCGCTCTGGGAGATGGTCTGGAAGGTGGGCAAGCCCCATTGGGCATAGAAAGTGACGTACACATCGTGTGCCAGTTTTTCTTCTTCGCGCATGTACAGCAGGGCAGCAGCTTCTTCATCGCTGAGCTCGCCGGTTGTTGCAGGCGGCAGGAAGGCTAACTCGCCATCCCCATTGCCCCTTGCGCCTTGCCCGAACTGCCCATTGGCGCCATTTCCTTGCCCTGCATAGGATTCGCTGCTGGTTTCTGCGCTGGATGGCAAGACCTGACCATTTCTGTGTCCGGAGCCGCCCTGGCTTGATCCGTAACTTTCACTGCTGTCTTTTGCCAGGGTGCGATTGACTGCTCCCAAGACGAGCACTGCGCTGATGGCGACGAGCGCCGCGGTTGTTGCGATTTTCTTGAACATTTTCATTTCCCTTTCTTCATTTGAGAGTATTGAGCTGGGATTATCGATGGGTTACCGGTCTGCGACCGGCGCCGGTTGTTTGACCGGCGAAGATGGACTCATCATTTCAACCATCTTGCGCGTGACTTTTGTGACCCACTTCCAATGGATGGCGAAATGCAGGATTGCTGCGCTAATCAGCGTTACGCTTGCCCAGGTGTGGATCAAATCCCACGTGGCGCGTGGGAACAGGATCATGGGGTCTGCTGACCAACGCCCACCGGGGACGAAGAGGAAATACACCCCGCTCAGCGCCGTGAGCACGAAGCTGAGCGCCACGATGGCATTCAGGATCAGGTTCCAGCGCCCGCGAGCGTTCATGCAGCCGCATTGCCCCGTCCATTCCTTCCAGGTGCGCCGGAGCATGCCAACCACCCATTGCCAGTGGATCATCAGGTGGATGGTAGCGGCCACGATCATGGCGACGCCGCCCCAGGTGTGCAAATCATCCCAGGTCTGGCGAGAGAACAAAACCTGGATGTTATAGAAGGGATTGCGCCCGCCCTGAAAGCCGCCGGATGGGAAAAAGAGGAAGTAAATCCCCGAAAGCGCGGCGACGATGGCGCTGCTGAACAACGCTGCGTCCACCCACCAGTTCTTTTGTGTTTGTTTGGATACTCGTTGTTGTACCATACTCCACTCCTTCCTTGATCATTTCAACCGGGTGGGGGCGAAACCTCAAACCCCACCTTCAGTAAGATGATACCGGAGGAATGTAAAGCTCTTATGAAGAATTTGAAAAGCAATTGTGAAATTCATGGAGCCAAAGCATGAAAACGCTTTTCGTCTGGGATGCAACCATACCTGCTTCTCAGCATCAAACCAGGTAGAATATGAAATCTCCCTATGGATAAGAATGGATGAATGAAAAAGAGTTTATCGCGAAGCTGAAACAAAACCCTCGCCCGGTGGTCGTGGATTTCTGGGCGCCCTGGTGTGGTCCTTGCCGCATGATCGAGCCGGTGATGAAAAAGCTGGGCGCCGAGTACAAGGATCGGGTGGATGTTTGGAAAATCAACGCAGACGACCAGCCTGATTTGCTGCGCTCGCTGCACATCTACGGCATTCCCACGCTGGTGGTTTACCATGACGGGCAGGAGGTTGCCCGGCGGACGGGCGCATCTTCGCCGGGAGCGCTTGCAGCGCTTTTCGAAGCAGCGCTCTCGGGTGATATTCCGGCGCGATCGGGCCTGGGTATGGCGCACCGTCTCTTGCGGCTGGTGTTGGGGACCGCGCTGCTCATGATTGCATTTCAGGGTCACTTTTCCGGGTTTTATTTGGTCCTGGCTGGAGCAGGCGCTTTGGTCCTGTTCAGCGCGGTTTACGACCGCTGCCCGATCTATAAGGGCATCTCCAGGCGCGTGAGCGCCTGGTTGCACAAGGACCAGACGGACGAGGCGAAATCCTGAGCGGCTGAGAGGTTCTATGAACGAAAAGCAATTCGATGGCGCTATCGAGCGGCTGCGATCTCCTGAAAGGGTGGCGCGGCTTGAAGTAGGCCGCGTGGTAGACCTTTGCCTGGAGGGTGAGCAGCTCGATTCCGTCCTGGATGTGGGCGTTGGATCCGGCTTATTTGCCGAGGCTTTTAGCCGGCGTGGCTTGAAGGTAGCCGGTGTGGATATCAACCCGCAGATGGTCCTCGCGGCTCGGGAATTTGTGCCCCAAGGGGATTTCCACGAGGCAACAGCAGAAAAGTTGCCTTTCCCATATGACTCCTTTGACCTGGTGTTTATGGGTCTGCTGCTGCACGAATCGGACGAGCCGCTGACGGTGCTTCAAGAAGCCCGACGGGTTGCGCGAAAGCGGGTATGCATCCTGGAGTGGCCGTATCGTGACGAAGAGGTTGGACCGCCGCTTGCCCATCGCTTGAGCCCGGCGCAAATCGCTGAACTGGCGCGGCAAACCGGCTTTATAAGTATTGAAAGCGAGTCGCTCAAGCACCTGGCTTTGTATCGCCTGGCGGCTTGAGCGACGAACTTAAGATATTTGCCTGGGGGGAAAAAATTGGAAGTTTATTCGTTACTGGCGCACGGCCAGCAAGCGCTCATCCTGCTCAGTTGAAGCCCCCGCGCGAGCCACAGCTGCTGCTCGTCGAAATGGAGTTGCCACCCAACGCGCTGGCAAACGCAGCCACACGGGAGATTTTCTTGCTGGTATCCTGGCTTTGACAACTGGGACAGGCGGGGCTTTGGTCCGCTTCAGAGAAACGCACCATCTTTTCAAAATCTTCCGCGCATTCGTTGCAGTGATATTCGTATAGTGGCATCAGGCATCTCGCTTCGTGATTATGGGATCGCCACAGGATACAAGTTCATTGTCACGTGTGGTCTAGCATAGGTTTAGATGCGAGAGAGCCGCTAAGGTTACCTGGGAATTAAGTCAAATTACCCGTCGAGTGTACATCCAGCCGTTTTCAAGAAAATCTCGGAGTAGCTCAACGCCATAATCGAGTCCCGCCTTTGAGAGCAGGCAGGGATGCTGCAGGTGATAGCACAGGACCATCAGGTGGTGCACGGAGCCCAACTCAGGCTGCGCGTTCTCCCAGTAGAGCATCTGGTGGAAGAGCGCCGCGCAGGTTTCCCCACCTTGCAGGACGGCGCCACATTCAGGGCATCGCGAGTATTGGGGCATCCGCATCCTTGCCAGGTCGTCCGAAGACGAGCGGATATGTTCACTAATGTTTTCGTACCAGCGGAAGGTGCACCAGGCGCGGTCCTGCCGGGCAATAGACTGTGCCGTAATTGGCGGCGCCCAGCCCGCCGGTCTCGCGCGCCCGGATGATGTAGCTGTAGGCTTTGCCCAGGTTGGGGTTGCCTCCCGATCCAATCTGCCCGCAGCGCACGTTGAAGCCAGCCCCGTTCATATCGGATGGGACGTACATATAATTCTGGAAAAACCCGCTGTAATAGCCGCGGATGCGGTTATCGATGCGCACGCTCATGCTGATGATGTACTGGTTGGTGGCTGCGGTTACGTAGAGGTAGTTGAACTGCACCTGGCAGTAGTCCCGCTGGTAATCGAGCTGGATGCAGGCGGGCGTCTGGCTATCAATGAACGAGATGGTGGGGGCGTTGGGACGCTCATCTCGCTGGCGCTGCGGTCCGCCTGCCTGCGCCTCGGAGCGCGCCAGGACGGCGGAGCGGTCTGCCACCGCCCAGCCCAGCGCCAGCAGCAGTGCAGCCGCCAGCGCCAGGACGATCCCGGCATTGCGTAGGGCAGGCGTTCTTCCTGCCATCTTTGTTTTCATGGCGTTTTTTTGTCAGGTGAGCTAGGGCGCGTACGCCGGGCAGTAGACCGTGCCGTAATTGGCTGCGCGCAGGTTGGCGCTGTCCCGGGCGCGGATCGTATAGCCGTAAGCCCTTCCCAGGTAGGGGTTGCCGCTGGCGCCAGGCGCCCCGCATGACACCTTAAACCCGTTGCCGTTCATATTGTAGGGCACGTACATGCTGGTTTGGAAGAAGCCGGCGTAATTGGCGACGAAGCCGAAGTCGTTAAGCATCACCGTCATGGTGATCATGTAGTTCGGATCCGCCGAGACGCTCATGTAATACCAGTTGATGCGGCACTCGTCGACGGCGGGGTCGGGCTGGATGCACATGGCGGTGGGCGAGTCGATGAAGCTGATGTCTGGGGCGTTCGTGGTATCCTGCCCGGCAGGTGCTTCGATCTGGCGCACATTTTCACCCTGGTTCTCGCTCTGCACGACCTGGGTGGCGCCTTCGGGTCGCGGCGTCTGCCCGGCGGCGATTTGGATGGCGCCGAACAGTACTACCAGCGCCAGGGCTGCGATGCTGATGGGGATGACCAATTTTTTCATCTAACCCTCCTTGAGGATCGTGTCTGTACTCGCGTCCCCTGAGTTTGTCTGTATTCGGATAAATAAGGCAAACTTTATATCGTTATTATATCACCAATTAGCCCGCTGCTGCCATCGTCGAGCGATGCTATAATTGACCTCGGCACGGGGTAACGGGAAATGATGTCATTTGTTGTCGTTTTGGGCGACGAAACCGCCCAAAACTAATACGGAAACTCTTTTCCCGAGCAGAAATTTGCTTTTCCAACCGGTCTCCAGAACGGGGAGGAGCCAAATGCGAGACAGAATACCGGGGGTACGCTTTCCTTGTGCGCCTGTGGCATTGATCCTGCTCCTGGCGCTGCTGTTCTCCGCCTGCGCCCGCCCAACCCCGCCGCCCACCCCTCCGCCCAATCCGCTGCCCGCACCAACCAGTTATCCCTTACCGGAGGTCTCGCCTACCCCGCCGCCGCCCCCGCCTGCCATCCTCAGCCCACCGCCGGAGATGCTCCCAGCAATGACAGAGCTTCCGGTGGCATTGCTGACTATAGACACGCGATCCGTACCCGAGCCCACGGAGGCAGCCCCCCCGGAAGCGCCCACCGCCGCACCGCTTGAGGCGCTGCCCGTCGAGGCTCCGACAGCCGCCTCACCAGCTGAGCAGCCGCCGCCCGCTGAGGTTACGAACTGGCGCGATTCCACCGCTGCGCAAGCGGCAACCTTGCAACAGAACGCCCTGATGGCGGGTATGACACTCGCCGTTCACCGCGCTGGTGAAGCGGATTACGTGCAAGGCTTCGGCTACGCCAACTGGGAGCTAAGCCTGCCCGCCACGGCGGACACGGTCTACCCGATCGGTTGGTTGACCCAACAGTTCACCGCTGCGGCGGTGATGCAGCTCGTTGAGGCTGGGCTGCTCGACCTGAACACCCCGATTGGCTTTTACCTGATAGGATTGCCAGCCGAGCTGCAGTCTGCCACGCTGCACCAGCTGCTCAGTCACACATCCCGCATCCGAGAAAGCATGGACCTGCTGGAGCTGTACACCAGCCCAGGAAATTACACGTCCCAGGACCTGATGAGGATAATGGTTCCAAACCTGACATTGGGCTCGTCATCCGATGGCGACAACTCGGGGGAGTACATCCTGGCTGGACTGGTGCTGGAAGCCGTCACTGGCATGAGCTATTACGACTACGTGTACGGGAACGTGATCCAGCGCGCCGGCTTGCGGCACACGAACTTCTGCCAGCCCCCGCCCGGTAACCTGGCGCAGACTTACGTTAGCCAGAACGGAATTTTTCAGCCCATCCAGATCAATACCAGCCTGCTGTTCGCCAGCGGAGGGTTGTGCAGCACAGCCGAGGACATGCTGCAATGGAACGCGGCTCTGGCTTCCGGCAGGGTGGTATCACCCGCTAGCTACCGGAAGATGGTCACCGCCGTCCAGCCGGATGCAGGACAGGAGTTCTACCTCGGCTACGGGTTGTACTACGGTCAGACATCCGAGGGATTAACGGTCTTCTCTTACGGGGGGCAGGTTGGTTTCGGCTCGGTCTTGGTCTCATACCCTGGCTACGGGGTCAATATTGCCATTTTGGGCAACACGGCAAGCCAGGAGGGAATTTTGTTTGGGCTGGAGGAGAGCCTGGCGCAGCAGCTATTGCCGTAAGCTGGCGAGAAAGTGCGTTAATGGCAGAGATAAACATTAAACCGCAAGGAATGCGAAGGAGAAGGTAAAGATCGCAAAGAGATTGGAGAAAAAAAGGTGAAGATCATTGTGATCTACGACTCGGCGTACGGCAATACGGAGCAGGTTGGCCCGGGCTATCGGCGAGGCGCTGGGCTCGCCGACGGATGTGGCTGTGTTGCGGGTGGGGGAGGTGCAGCCTGAAACGCTCACCGGGCTCGACCTGCTGGTGGCCGGCTCGCCGACGCAGCGCTTCAACGCCACGCCAGCCACCAGCAGCCTGTTGGATAGCATCTCGCCCGGCGGTCTGAAAGGCACGCGCGTGGCTGCCTTCGACACCCGGCTGACGCTGGAAGAGATGAAGTCTATGTCTTCATTCTTGTCTTTTTCGGCAAATCTGGTTGGTGAAACGGCTTATGCGGCAAAACACATCGCCAATGTGTTGAAAAAGAAGGGCGGCAATCTGGTCGCTCCGCCGCAGGGCTTCTACGTCCAGGGGACGGAAGGTCCATTGCTGGAAGGCGAGCTGGAGCGCGCCGCGGATTGGGCGCGCAATCTTGCCCGGTAGACAAGATCCGGCTGACTCCGGCTTAAGCGGTGTGTACATGATGCGTTATTTTTTGCCGGAGCGCCGGGCAGGGCTTGGCTGCCCGGCGCTCCAAGAAAGCGGTTTAGCGCCTGGCTATCCCGCAGAGCGTTACTTCACAATCAACGGCAATTTGAGATACCTAAAAAACGGCTGCCAGAAGCCCAGGCTGGTTTGGTAGCTGGCGGATGCCGATGGGCCGATTACCGATTGCCCAATCGAGTAGCTCGCCTTGTAGCTGGCTGAGCTGCCCTCCCCCCCGCCTCCGCTGGTGAGCGGCGACATCCAGGTGATGGCGTAGTTTACCGAAGACATGGCCTGCGCGGCGCTGGTCAGGAGCAGGGCGAGCACGAGCGTGAGCAAGATCGCTTTACGCTTCATGGCGCACCGCCTTAGTTATCGTATTCCAGGGTGAGGCGCGCCCCGCCCAGGCGGATCTCCGTGCTCGATCCGCTGAAGGCGACGCCCACCAGCAGGTAGATAATGCCCGAATCTGAGCTGAGCACGTTGTTGTCGGACAGGTCGTAGTGTTGCGTGCAGCCGGTGGGGTTATCACCGTCGTCGCAGATGTGATCTGCCGGGTCGTGGAATATCTCCAGGTAGCAGTCCCAGCAGGCGCCGGTCTGCCGCCGCAGGCGCATATCCGCCAGGGCGTCCATGTCGGTCTCACCCTGCCAGTAGATATCCAGGGCAGCCAGGCGCACGTTCTGCCCGTAAAGCGTGCCGGGGATGGTGACCGGCAGCACCACGTACTTGATGTTAGCCGTGGCGCCCTGTTCTAGCGTCGCGCCGCCGTTGGACATCAGGTTGATGATGGTGGTGTCATTCTGGTTGTAGCGCACCACGTCGTTGCCGCTGATCCACAGGTAGGTTGGCGCGGTGCTCGTGATCGTGCCGTTGGCAGCGATGGCTGCCCCACTCACGCTCTCGCCGTACACGCCCGGCCCGGTGATGCTGAAACCCTCCACGCCGGGGGCAGGGCCACTGGCGCCGTGGATGCCGGCGTCGTTGGTGCTCACGCCCCACACCGCCGGGCTATTGGTGTTGGTCGCCAGCACGCTGACGGCGTTCGTACCTTCCGCCTTGATGGCGTTGCCGTTCGTGCTTTGCGCCCACAGCCCCACGCCGCCGCCGTTGTTGTAGAAATAGCCGCCGAAGCCGCTGGGCGAGCGGCTGGCGCCGACGATGCCGTAGTTCACCCCGCTCTGCGCCATGCCATAGGCGCGCAAGCCACGCCCGGTCGGAGACCAGTTCTCGATGTGCAGCAATGCGTCGTTGCCGATCGTGTCGCTGATCACCGCGCCGGGGCGCAGCCCGTAGGCGTAGGGCACGTTATCGATGTACTGGCGCGGGGTCATCTCGAGGTCGCTGCCCACCTGCACGCCCAGGTAGAGCTGCCTGCCGTCGAAAGCAGCGCAGCCCGTCATGAGCATGTAGTCGGTGAACAGCCCGTCATCCACATGCACCGTGTTGTTCAAGTCCTGGCACAGGGCTGTGCCTCCGGTGTTGACGCTGTAAATCCGGTAGCTAAGCGTGTAATCGCCGTCCAGCGGGTTGCCGCTGGAGTCCGTCAGCCGCCCTTGTATGGGGATATAGTTGCTGTGGGCGCTCACCTCTTCCGGCGCGTTGGGGATGCGCTCGCCGGTCCCTTCTTGCGCTACCCCTTTGGAGATAGTGACTGCCCATAAACCGAGCAGTGCCAGGACCCCGATCAATACGAAAATACTGCGTCTTAGCATGTTAGCCTCCATTGCTTGGACATAAAATAGAAGGGCGAAGCATTTGCGTCCCAATGCTTCGCCCTTACAGCGAACCTCACACCATATAGCGCCCCGGCATCTCCGGCGCCTGTCGCGCCAGGGATTTGAGCTGCTCCTTGCGCCACTCGGGCTGCAGCAGGTACCATACAACCGTCCCCAGGGCGAGCAGCCCCAGGATGCCTCCCAGCGCCAACATGAAATTAGATCGTCTGCAACACATTCACTCCTCCCTGATTTTCCTTTGGGTGACTGTCACCTCCAGTAAATTTATGCTTCGTAGCGCTCGATCAGGCGCGCGGCGGTCAAACCGGAGGCGATGGTGGTCGGCACGCCGCCGCCGAGGTGGTGAAAAAGCTCACTTTCGTTATAGCATCAACTTTGGAGGATGTCAAATGAAACGTGTGAAATAAGGGACAATTTGCATCCTGAAAAAATCCATGCTAAACTGAGATAGAAATTCCTCGTTCTGCATAGGTAGTGATGGAGGGGTAGCTATGTTGAAAACCAATTTCACGGTCTCTCTTTTTGCACTGCTCGCCATCCTAGCGGGGTTGATCCCAACCATGATTTAAATTTTCCATACCGATGCCTTCCCGTGGCTGCGGAAAGAAATCCCAAATCGTGATTACGAAGCCTGGGTGAAGGCTCTGCCAAAACCGATCGCGGTTGATTCGCTGATGCCTCCTCCGGCAAATGCATTGTCGGAGAATGCTCCCTCAGCTCCCGGTGAAGACTATCCGACGCCTGCCGAATACACACAGTTGGTATTCACCTCATACACGGCTGATAATTGGGAAATCTATGGGGTGGTAAACCCCTGGTATGATAAAAGTGTCCGATATGCTAATCGGGTCACAAATGATAGCGGCACAGATATCCTGCCTCGCTTGCGCCCGGGAACAACACAGATAGCCTTCGCATCCGACCGCAGCGGTGAGTTCGATATATACATGATCAATTGGAATGGGAGCAATCTGGTTCGTCTCACTGATCACCCGGCATACGACTCCCAACCAGCCTGGTCTCCGGACGGGTCCCGGATTACATTTGTCTCTGAGCGGGATGGCAATCTGGAGATCTATGTCATGCAGGCTGATGGCTCGGGTCTCACCCGGCTGACCAATGACATCAGCGACGATTTCAACCCTTACTGGTCACCGGATGGCAGCTACATCATTTGGGTGCGTGCGCTTGACCAGCAGAACGGCGTGCTCTACGCCATGAACGTAGATGGGAGCAACCCGCATACGATGTCGACTCCGCTGCGCTATCTCCAGCACCCCTCCATATCTAAAAATGGAGCACGGATTGCTTTCGATTATGATGCAAATCAGGATGGCTGGAACGATATCGGTGTGATGAATATAGATGGAAGCAATTTGAGGAACGCAGCTCTTGGCAGCAACCTTATCGATTACTGGGCAGGCTCCTGGACCTGGATAGAGAGGCGAGAACTTCTTTATTCCAAGGTTACGTATGTGCTGGACCAGGGACACTACTATATTCAGAATTCTTGTATAGGATCATTGAACTTACTGGAATCGATTGTAGATACTTGTTATCACCAATCCGTTGATGATCTCTATCCTGATGCCGAAAAAATCGATGTTTCTCCCCCTGAGACGCACATCGAGCCGCTGGTTGCCTATCAGCGGGCTGGAGTTTTCCCGGTAACCGTAGCTGGCGCAACAACAGGGCTGGCGCCATTGTATGCAATGTATGCAGAAGCGCGCCAGGGAGCCACCGGCGCCTGGACACAATTTGGAACGACTACCTTCGAGACACGTCATACATTCAACTACGCGGGTAGCGCCGGGAATACCTATTATTTCCGCAGCCGGGGTTGGGACTGGGCTGATAACTGGGAGCCCTGGCCGACGGGGGACGGGGATACCCTAACCAATATTTACACTTTCCAGCTCGATGGGCAGGTCACAGATAACCGCGATCACGGCATCTCCAATGCTGTTGTCACGACGTCTCCCACCTTTTCCGACCAGGCGGATGCTGCGCTGGACGGTCGTTTTCACAGATATGTGCCCGTATCCCCGGTCACGCTGAATGCCAGCCAGCCCGGCTATGGCGCGTTGCTGCCCGCAACTATTGCTAGCTCATCGGATATTCAGGAGCACTTTGTCCTGCCGCCATTGGACAATGCGATAGTGAATGGGAATTTCGAAACGGATCTGGCTTCCTGGACTCGATCTGGAATATCTAGCTTCCAGCCGACAAGCAATCGAAAAGCATACCGGTCTTGCCTCTGCCATTTTGGGTCAGTTGGATATTACTGCAAACTTGCAAAATATGTCGAATAACCCTGGTTATTCTGTTCTTCCTTGTTCGGTGGTTGATAGTATGGGTCAGCTTCATGCAGTGTGGTTCGATTTTGCTGGTAATCAAAACCAGTCTGCCTCCCTTTTTTATAGTTATCGGTCAACCTTGGGAGAATGGTCAACTCCTGTCGTGGTCAATCCTCAACAGCACGACGGATCCTGGCAATGTAGCATTGCCCTGGGAACGGATGATAAAATTCATGTAGTTTGGATATATGATTTCAGGGTTTATTATGCATCTCGAAATTCAATTGGCGTCTGGTCGGCAATAACAGATATTTCAGGACCTATTTCCGTTGGCTCTCCAGAGCGATATTACCAGCCTGAAGTTGTTGTGGATTCGCTTAATAGAGCTCATGTGATATGGTCTGATCTGGGTGGTATCTGGTATGTAACAAAAGCCATCGCTAGTAGCTGGTCAGCCCCCGCGCTCATCGCAGATGCATTTTCTCCTCATGCAATAACAGTTTCACCGGACGATATCTTACACGTCGTCTTTACTGGGGACGGTATTCACTACCTTTCCAAGCCCGTAAACGGTAATTGGGGTCAGGCTGTAGTCATCTTTAACGATATTTCGTATGACATTCGCATCCAATCCGATTCTTCAGGATGTCTCCATCTCCTTTGGCAAGCAGACTCGGTTGGCGTCAAGTATTCGACCTCATCCCCCTCTGATCCGTGGTCCGTACCACTGGTTTTATCCACAGAATATAATGGTTTTGACCTGGCAATAGGCAACGAAGACGTGCACATATTATTAAGAAATAGCCATGGATTAACGTACCAGCGAACATTTGATCAAACAACCTGGTCACCGGTTATCCCAATTTATCCAGTTTATTCCGGGTATGGATTTAGCATATCTGTTCAAGGGGAGCATGTTTATACTCTCTGGGCAATCGGCGATTACCCTGAAGCAGATGTTTATTTCAATCACTGGGAATATCCTCTCCCAGCCCACAGTGCGATCTCCCAGGTTGTCACCATTTCCTCCCAGATGAATGCGCCAACGCTATCTTACATGTACAAAATCTCCGGAATAAGCGGTGCTGGAACTTTTAATGTACTGGTCAACAATTTACCAGTCGTCACGCAAACGCAAGCGACCTCCGGATGGAGCCATGCCTGGCTGGATTTGTCTGCTTGGTCTGGCCAGGCAGTCACGGTAACTTATGAAGTTGAGAATGATTTTTCACAAGGTGCTTTCGAGCCTCTTCCTTGATGAAGTCAGCCTCGGTTCGTGGGAGACGCCGCTTCCCACCTCTGTTATCCCGCCTCAGGTTGAAGATTGGATCTCCAGCACCGTCACCATCAGTGGGACGAATTTCATCGCCATTCCCACCCTGCTCATTTGCGATCAGGAGGTGACTGACGTTACCTGGCTGAACAGCCACTCGCTGAGTGTTACGCTCCCCGCAACGTTGCCGGTCGGGATGTGCCCCGTATGGGTCGTTAACCCGCGTGGGCAAGCCGGTTTGTGCCCGCAGAAGTTGCATGTGGGAAAATCCACGTTCTTACCTTTGATCAACCGTCCGTAGTGTTATTACCAGTCATTATTGACTGTTCCGGGTCTAAATCGCTGTGTGAGATGAGGCGAAAATGGCACAAAAATTAACCTTCCAAAGCTCAAACAAGGCTCATCATTCGGTGGCAGTTTTATTCGTGTTCCTTGCAGGCGCAGCGCCGCGACGGACATCTGGGGCATCGGTGTCATCTCCCGCTGCCCGCGCCGCGTCATCCGCGCCACAGGCTCTACCTCCTTCTGTATACGCCTGGCACACATTCTACGGAGCGAGCGAGTTTGATACGGGCGATGATGTCGCCGTGGATAGAGATGGAAACATCTACCTCATCAGCAGCAGCGAGCCAGGCTGGCTGGGAGATGCTGGTCAGCCTCCCCTGAATTCCTATAACGGGTCTTTCGATATCGTAGTCGTAAAATTGAATAGCAACGGCGTCTACCAGTGGCACACTTTCCTTGGCTCCGGTGGGGCGGATATAGGAAATGGGATTGAGGAGACGGTGCTGGAAATATATACATCGTAGGTAGCAGCATTTCAAGCTGGCTTGGGAATGGGCTCATCCAGCCTCTGCACGCGCATAGTGGTTCCTATAATCTCGTGGTTGTGAAGCTGAGCCAAGACGGGGCGTACCTGTGGCACACGTTTTATGGATTTAACGGGTCCACTGCGGCATACACCTATGGAGAAGATATCGACTTGGATCCTGCTGGCAATCCCGTAGTGGTCAGCTACACCAACGCCGCCTGGCAGGGCGATCAAGGCGCAGCTCCCCTGCATCCCTACAGCGATGGCGGGGAAATCGCCGTGCTTAAATTATTTAGGAATGGGGCATACCTTTGGCATACGTTTTATGGGTCTGCGTCCGAGGATTTCAGTTGGTTTCTAAATGTCGATGCCGCCGGTAACGTATGGGTGCCTGGGACAAGCGAGGCAGCCTGGCTGGGCGGTAGCAATACTCCGCCGTTGCACGCCTACTCGAGTGGTAGGGATATGGTGATCTTAAAATTGGATTTTGGTGGGGGCTATCTCTGGCACACTTTTTACGGCTCGAACGGTGATGATGAGTCGAATGGCATCAGCAGCGATGGGCAGGGCGGCGCGATCCTGGCCGGGTGTAGCCCGGCTGGCTGGCAAGGACCCGGCTCCGTAAATCCCCGGCATGCCTTTAGCGGAGGCGGCGACCTCGCCGTTCTGAAGCTGAACGGGGATGGCGATTACCTGTGGCATACATTCTACGGGTCAGGCGGCGATGATGGCGGCATAAATACCAGGGTAAATGAGCGAGGAGACATCTACGTGATCGGGAATAGTGAAGCGACCTGGCGGGGTGATGGCAACGTACTTCCATTGCATCCGGCGAATGCTCGCTATCTCGTTCTGCTTAAATTGACGGCTTCGGTGGAATTACATCTGGCACACATTCTATGGCTCGGGTAATACAGATGGGGACGTAGCATCTCCCTGGATAGCGTTGGGAATATCCTGATTGCGGCTGTGGCGATGCATCCTGGCTGGGAGATGGACGTGCCTCCATCCACTTCACCCCAAGTGATGAAGAGGTCTTATCGTACTAAAATTTGCCGGCGGTCAGTGCTACCTGCCTATCCTTCAGCGTTAACCATCTTAAATTAATTCCTCAAATAGACACCCAAGGAGATGTCCCATGCAGCGCTCAAACCTCATCCCCCTTCTCGGCTTGCTCCTCATCCTGTTGGCTTTGGCTGGCCTTTTCCTCCTTCTGTCCCCATTATCTCTACCTGCCCAAGCTGCGCCAGCCGCGCCCCAGGCTCTGCCGCCGCAGGCTTACGCCTGGCACACCTTCCTGGGTTCCGATTCGGAGGATGATGGCAACGGCATCGCCGTGGATGCCCTGGGCAATATTTACCTGGTTGGCCAGGACTATCGAACCTGGAATGGACCCGGAAACACGCCTCCCTTGCATCCTTTCACCGGCGTAAACGGAGAGATCGTCGTGGTCAAGCTGGACGCCAACGGCAATTACCTGTGGCATACCTTTTACGGCGGCAGCGGGCTGGAGGAGGGCACGGCGATTGCACTGGATGCCGATGGCGATATCTTCGTATGCGCCGTCAGCGAGGCAAATTGGTTGGGGGATGGCGGCGCAGCCCCGCTGCACGCCTACACCGGCGGCAAAGACATCGCGGTGCTGAAGCTGACCAGCGCCGGGCAGTACTTGTGGCACACTTTTTACGGGTCTGGTGTTCGCGATGGCGCCATCGATATCGCCCTGGATTCCCAGGGGAACGCCGCCATCGCCGGCAGCAGCAATGCGACCTGGCTCGGGGACGCCTCGGCTGCGCCGGTCCATGCTCACAGCGGTGCAAATGACATTGCCCTGCTCAAGCTCTCGGGCGACGGCGCCTACTTATGGCACACCTTCTATGGCGCGCTTGAGGCCAGTCCATCTTTGTGGAACGGGGACAGCGCCCGCTCCCTGGCGATCGACAACCAGGATAACCTGTTCGTCACCGGCTACAGCGAAGGAAGCTGGCTGGGGGATGGGGGCGCCGCCCCGCTGCATACCTATAACGATGAGCGTGATTTTATTGTGATGAAGCTGAGCTCGAGTGGCGCTTACCGCTGGCATACCTTCTACGGATCGGGCTTATCCGATTACGGGCAGGACATCGTACTCGATCAGCAGGGCAACCCGATCGTCAGCGGCGACAGCTCTGCCGCCTGGAACGGGGATGGCGGAGCCCCGCCCCTTCACACCCAAACCTTCAACTATGCATTCACTGCGCTCAAGCTCTCCACGGACGGCGCTTATCAGTGGCATACCTTTTACGGCTCGCTGCTTGACGTGTACAACTACGCGCTGGCGGCGACGAGCAAGGGGGAGATCCTGCTCGCCGGTGAGAGCTATAGCTCCTGGCTGGGCGCGGATAATGCCGCCCCCCGCCACCCTTATTCCGGGGACGCCGACATCACCCTGCTACAATTGCACGCAGATGGCAGCTATGCCTGGCACAGCTTCTACGGCTCGAATAGCTATGACGCCGCTTACGATGTTGCCGCGGACGGTGTGGGTAACCTGCTTGTCGCCGGCGCCAGCGATCTGTCCTGGTTGGGGGATGGGGCGGCGGCGCCGCTTCACCCTCACAGCGGCGAGGAGGACATCCTGCTGCTCAAATTTGCCGGCGGGGAGTACTACCTGCCCTTGCTGCAGCGCTGAATTTCAATAGCTGGCGGAGCATTCGAACAAGGATGCTCCGCCATCCCGCTTACTTCCGCAGCAGTGGTAAATAGACTTTTTCCGCAATGGGGGCGTCCACGCGCAGGTACTGGGCAACGCCGGGGATGCCATTGACGATCACGGTGGCGATGGCGGGTCCGGCGTTGAAATCCTCCAGCTCGACGGTGACGAGAGCCGTCTGGCTCTGCCTGTGGAATGCCAGCCACTCGATCTGTCCGTTATCCAGGCGGTACAGCCGCACCAGCGGATAATTCGTAGCGGAACTGTTGGATTGCCCGCCGGTGGTCTCGCCCAAGCCGTAGCCGCGGAATCCGCTGCCGGTTGCCCGCAGCTCGAAACCGTTCTCCAGTGGCGAGGTGACGGTTGTGACCACCGGTCGCCAGGCTTCGAGAAAGCCCAAGCCGGGATCGTAGATCTCCACGCTGGAAAGCTGGGCGCTGCCGGTGAAGCCGCCGGCGACCAGCGCCCTGCCATCCGGCAAGGGGGCGGCGGTGGTGTAGCCGCGACCCGTGCTCAGCGCTGCCTGTGGCGCTCCACGTCCCGGTCGCCGGGTTGTACAGCTCGCAGGTGCTGCGATAATTACTGCCGTTGTACCCGCCTGCCACCAGCACCTTGCCGTTGAGCAGCAGCGTAGCAGAGTGCCAATCGCGGCCGGCACTCATGCTCCCCGTGTCTGCCCACGTCCCCCCAGCAATGTCATAAAGCTCGGCGCTCGTAAGGTAGAGGCTGCCGTTGTATCCACCCGCCACCAGCACCTTGCCATTGGGTAGCAGTGTGGCGCTGTGCAGGCGGCGCGCGTTGATCAGGCTGCCGGTGCTATCCCACGTCCCGGATTCGGGATTATATATCTCCGCGCTGTTCAGGTAGGCGCTGCCGACGCCTGCCGCCACGAGCACCTTGCCATCCGGCAGGAGCGTGGCAGTATGGTAAGCGCGCGCCGTGTCCAGGTTCTCTGTTGTGCTCCAATTTCCAGTAGCGGGATCATAAACTTCGGCGCTGCTCAGGTAGCCCCCGTTGTACCCGCCAGCTACCAGCACCCTGCCATCCGGTAGCAGCGTGGCGGTGTGCGAGCGGCGCGTGGCGTTCAGGTTTCCCGTTGGGCTCCAGGTTCCCGATCCGGGGTCGTACAGCTCGGCGCTGCTGAGATAGACCGGACCTGCCGCTTCGCCGCCCGCCACCAACACCATGCCGTTTGCCAGCAGGGTAGCGGTGTGGAAGCGCCGCGCGGTTCCAAGCGAGCCGGTATAGGTCCATAAACCGGTCGCCGGGTTGTACAGCTCGGCGGCGGCAGTCATCCCACCTGCACCGTACCCCGCTGCCACCAGCATCTTGCCATCCGGCAGCAGGGTCGTTGTGTGCAGGGCGTGCTGCTCGTTCAGCCCGGCATTGGCGCCCCATGCCCCGACGGCGCCATCGAAGATCTCCACACTGCTGAGCTGGGCGGCGCCCGTGAAGCCGCCGCTGACCATCACCCTGCCGTCCCCCAGCAACGTGGCGGCGTGATAGTTGCGCCCCGTGCTCAAAGCGCCGGTCGTGCTCCAGGTGCCGAGGTTCGTATCGTAGATCTCACAGCTCCCCATGTAGGTGCTGCCGTTGTATCCGCCAGCTACCAGCACATTGCCGTCCGGCAGCAGTGTGGCGGTTTGCCAGTCGCGCGCGGCGTTCATGTCGCCCGTGCCCGTCCAGGTGCCTGCTGCCACATCGTAGAGCTCTGCGCTGTTCAGGTAAGCTGTGCCGTTGTAGCCGCCCGCCACCAGCACCTTGCCGTTCGGCAGCAACGTGGCGCTGTGCAGACGGCGTGCGGTGCTCATACTGTTGGTTGAGCTCCACATTCCACCAGCGGGATCGTACAGCTCGGCGCTGCTCAGGTAAGCCGTACCGGTATGCCCACCTACCACCAGCACCTTGCCGTCCGGCAGCAGCGTGGCGGTGTGGTAGACGCGCGCTGCGTCCAGGCTATCGGTGAGAGTCCATTGTCCGGTTCCCGGATCATAAATCTCAGCGCTGCCCATGTAGCTCCCGTTATAACCGCCGGCAAGCAGAACCCTGCCGTCCTCCAGCAGCGTGGCGGTGTGCGAGCGGCGGGCGGCGTTAAGGCTGCCGGTGGGCGTCCAGACGCCGGTTGCCGGGTCGTACAGCTCAGCGCTGTCCAGGTAGACGGAGCCGGTCGCTTCGCCGCCAACGACCAGCACTTTCCCATCCAGCAGCAGAGTCGCGCTGTGGTAGCGTCTTGCCGTCGCCAGGCTACCCGTAGCGCTCCAAATCCCGGTAGCCGGGTTGTATAGCTCGCCGGCGCTGTTCATGCCGCTGGCGCCGTAGCCTCCGGCGACCAGCACCCTGCCATCCGGCAGCAGCGTGGCTGTGTGCAGGGCGTGCTGCACCGCCAGGCTGCCCGTATTGCCCCAGGGCGGAGCCGCCAGGGCGGGTTTGGGGGGCGTCCCCAGGAGCAGGCTGAGCAGCGTGATCACGATGAGCAGCAGGCGCAAGGAGAATCCTTGGCGCTTCAAGGGGGGTGGTTCAGGCATGGAAAATTGTGATCTAAACATCCGCGTTTCTCCTGATTGGCATAAAACCTATTTTGTGTGGCGCCGGTGGCTCAGACCTATGAGAGCCAGGCAAGCGCACCTCCAGTGCTTCTTGGATAGGATGTTTTACTTATGAAAACCGCGCCCTCATTTACGCAACATGGGCAGATAGACTTCCTTCAGCTCCGGCGCCAGAAGGGCGAAGTCTGAAAAATGGTCCAGCAACACAGGCTCGGGCAGATCTGGCTGGAGGAGCGCCGGGGCGCCCGGCACCATCTCCTGCGCCGGCTCTGCAGCCAGAACATGGATGGGGTGGTTCACAAATTGCGTCGAATAGGATTGGAATCCTTGCAGGGATAAGCCTGCGGACAGGCAACTAGCGACCAGGAGATAAGCAAACCGCATGCGTATCATGTCCCCTCCACAAGAACACTGTCCCTGGTGGCGGATGGGACACACCCAGCGGGTCAGCCCCACCGCCTGTATGGTTCCATTCTGCCCTGCACCCCCTGCGTGGGCGATATCTATAGTATAGCAAATATCGCTGAATCCATATAGTGGCGAAGCCCCTCAGCGCAGGGTGCTTCGCCACTTAATGCGCTTGCAAGTACACGCAATCCGGTGTAACAAGCACCGGCATCAGCCGGCAGGTCGCCGCCTCTGCGCACGGCGGAACAGCAGCCAGCCGCTCGCCAGGAGAGTAGCTGCCAGCGCCAGCAGGATGCCGCTTGGGGTTTCCGTCCGGGCGGTGAGGCTGGTGAGCTGGATCGCCGTCGGTCCGACCTCAGACCCCACCGTCCATTCCGAGAAGCTGGTGACGCCCAGGCGTACGACGGTGGTCGTTGTGTTGCCGGAGTAGGCGCAATCATAGCCTGCTCCCGGCGCTCCTACGCCCAGGTACTTGCACGCACGCGGGTTGCTCAGGTTATTGTGCGGCAGAGTCAAATCGACCGCATAATCGCTTCCCGTTGGCGTGATCGACCAGTAACGCCCGGTGCGCATGTTTGCCGTGGCAGCAGCCGGGTGGTTTTGATCGATGCGGTCCACCGTCAGGCTGGATAGGCTGGCGGGCGTTTGCACGTTCATCTGCACCGCGGTCAAGCCAAAAGTAAGCGCGCCCGCGCCGCTGACAGCCTGCGTTTTACGAATTGTGCCGTTGTTGGTCAGCGTGCCGCCCACGGATGCATTGTCAGCACTGAAGGTTTCGATAAGGGTAGTACCGCTGCCCACCGTCAGATTGTGGAATGCTAGCGGCGCGCTCGAGAGATAAATTCTGGGAAGCCCCGCTATCCAACAGGATTGTGCTGCCGCTGGCATTAAACGTTGCGCCGGAGTAAGTTAAGTTGCCGCGCACCGCAAACGTGCTATCCGCGGCGCTGAATATCCCCTGGCTCTGGTTGAATGAGCCGTTTAGTGTAACGCTTGCCCCGGGGTTGATCGTAACTGAGGCGTTTTTATTCAGGGTGACACTTTCATTGTACGTTCCGGTGTAAATATACACTGTCCCGCTCGTACTGACAGCGTCGATTGCGCCCTGGATCGTAGCGAAGCAGGGCGTATTCCCCGCACAGCCGGTTGAGGCATCCGCATAAGCAATATCCCGCGTGCGGAAGTCAAATGTGTTACTGTTCCTGCTGAGTGCGCCGTCGCTGGCTACAGCATACCACTCGTAATCCGTAAGATTGGTCAGCCCGCTCCAAGCCAGGCTGGCGTTCGATCCTGAAGCCACGCCGTTGACAGTCCCGATCACGGCGAAGGGGGCTTCGTCCGTCATGTCGTAAGGCAGGTCGAATTGGTTCGCTGCATCGCTCAGGGATCCCGGGATGTATGGCGAGTAGGTTTCTACATAAATCCGGTCGTTTGCCGGTGAGAAGCGCATGGTGCGCAGGTAGCCATTGCCGCCGTCGGGATAATCCTGGTAATCAGACATCAGGATGTAAATGGTATTGCCATTAGACCCGGTTTCTGTTCGTTCGCGCCGCGCCGTCTGTGGGTGTGTGCATATGACCGGCAAGCAAAAGGAACAGGTTGGGGTTATCTTGTAAAGCCGTGAAGATGCCCTGGTTGGACCAGGAGTTGTCTACATTCAGTTGATTGTGGCTCTCGACGATACCTCTACGCTCGGGATATGCTTTTAGCAGCGCATCTGCCCAATCCAGCATGGCTGTCGTGGGATTGTATTGCAGGTTGATCAAGATAAAGTCCAATCCGGAGGCGCTGAACAGCGAGTAATTGTTGTAATTATCGCTGCCGTAATGCCCGGCATACCAGCTTTTACCCGTGAAGCGCGAGACGCCAAAATAGGTTTCATATAATGAGCCGGTTCCCATGTCATGATTGCCCGGACCAACGCTATAAGCTACATCGCCGGCGTCGAGCAGATCCATGGCTGCGTCGGCATTGTTATATTGCGTTGTGCTGGTTGCAGTATTGACGATGTCGCCCAGGTGTGTGACAAAAACGATATTTTCTGTGACTTTATTATTGGCTATCCACTGAGTTTGTGCGGTAAATGCTGCCGGATAATATTGGGATCGTTCTGTGTATCCGGTAAAGCGACCAGGGTGAAGTCTTCCCCAGGCGTCGTCGCGCCTGCTACCCGTCCGTAAAAGGTAACATTCAATGGGTCGCCATCCGGATCGCTTACCGAGACTTCCAGCGTTGGTGATGTGGCTACCTCAGTTTCGCCATCCGCCGGTCTTACCAGCACTGGCTGATCTGGCGTCTGGTTTACTGGCCCACCGGCGTCGTAGATCACGGTCAGCAGCGGCCGGTTGGCGACGGTTGCGGCCTCACTTGAATACAGCGTAACGCCATCATCGGCGGTCGGCAGGAAAATCCAGCCGAGGTTGCTGCTCGGGTTATTAGACCAGCGTTGCAGGCTGGCGGTCACGTCGATGGTGTAGGCTGTGCTCCGCGCGGTAGCCGGCGCAGGGGTGACCAGGTTCTGGTACTCGTCCGCCTGCACCCCTGCTTCGCCGCCAAAATTGTTCCATGTGACCGTGGTCTCGGGCCAGTCAACCAGGCTTTCGTATACGTTGGCAGGATCGCCCTCCGCAGTGGATGTGCCAGACAGGTCAGTCGTCATGTACCTCAGGCTGGCTGAGACGATGGTTGCGCCAGCAGGGATCGGACCGCCGCTGGAACTGAATAAGCTATTGAAGCGAAGGAAAGTGATTTCGTCCGTGGCTGCTGCGTTATCGTCCCACTCCAGGACAACGTCGGCGCTGTAATTCGTCGTTGCGTTTGACTCCCGGATGAAGGTGTCGATGGTGCCGGTGTAACTGCTGGCGCCTTCCTGAAACGTTACAGTTGCAGTATTCGCCGCAGTGCCGCTCACTGCCACATTTTGCGCCGTGGCGCCGTTGCTGGTGTGTGTGATATTCCCGCTGGAGACGCCTTGGGTCGTGCGAGCGAAACGCACATAGATCGTGGTTGCGCTTACAGAGCCGCCTGAAGGCGTCAGTGAGAGCGAAGAAACGAAGTTACTGCCGCTGGTGATCGATATCTCGAAGTCAGACGGAGCAGTGACCACGATATCTTCCGTTAGATTGAAGCCTGATACGGTGTAGCTCTGCTCCGCGGAGGGCATTCCCGGTGTGCTATTGAAGGGATTTAACGGTGTACCCGTTATTAAGATTGTTGGATTGGTAGAATAATTGTAGATGACGGTTAAGCGTGGCCGGACAGTTCCCTCGGATGAATCGAATTGCCAGGAGTTGTCTGCCGCTGGAGGTAGCCATGCCCACCCGAAATTGCTAGCCGGATTATTCGACCAGGCTTGTAGATCATCGGTGACGTCAATGCTTGCGATGCCAGTACCGCTGCCGCTGCTGCTGCTTTGGGCGATGACCTCTGCTTCGATGCCGTCTGCATCGATGCCGCCGGACCAGGTATTCCAGTTATCTGAGTCGTTCCAGGCTTGGAGCATGCGGTGCAGCGAGGCTCCCTGGGCGCTCTCGTTTGTTACATTTACTTCCAGCTCCGCCGAGAGGATCGTTGACCCGGGAGGTATTTGCCCCGGGCTGCTTCCAAAGATGCCATCGAAGCGTAGCAAGATATGCTGTTCTGGGCTGAGATCAACGACAAGCGGGGTAGCCGTAGCATTGTTAGCGGATGCATCGGCTGATTTTAAGTAAGTATCAACGGTCCCTGTGTAGCCATTGACGCCATCGCGGAAACGGGCGTAGGAATCGGTTGTATATTCGATGACCAGTAAGGGGGGGCCATCAGGATCAGCAGGGGTCAAATCGAATGCCTTAGCTACCCGGCTGACCGGAGCCTTGAACAATAAACGCCATGGCGTTTCCGCTCGACCACCCGCCCCGGTTTACGATTTCTTGGACAATCGAGGAGATATCTGGTGTTGGGTGGTCTTGATTTAATGTGCTCCAGGTTGCAGGCGACCAAGCAACCGAAGCTGTGGTCCTAGTCCGGCTGGAGATGTTGTAGGCGGTGCTTGTAAACGTCCCCGGGTTATCGGCTGCCTGTCCGCGCAGGGTCAGGCTGATCGGATCGAGGTTGGCCGTCTCATCCGTCTCGAATTCGATGTAGGCGTTCAATATCGTCGCCCCAGCCGGCACAGTTACGTTTTGGAAGCGTATGCCCACTACTTGATCATTCGTGCCGTCTCTGATCAGTTCCAGGTCGGTGCTGGTTAGATCGATGGCGCCTGTGCTCACGCGTTCCTCGGCGTCATCCGAGCTCTGGCTTACCCGAAACTGCACGCTACGGGTTTCGGCGCGCACAGCGCTGCCTGGAACGCTGGTGAGCGAGAAAAGTATCGACAGGAGCAGCAGGATTCTTCCGGTCGCTCTCCATTGGAAATGAAGAATCCCAACTTTAAATTTGTCCTGAGATGGATGTTGTCGTTTAATCATATCTCCCTCCTGAACGACAAGGTCAAGAACAGCTATCGATTGTTCAATTTACCTGGTGTAGTATACATGATTTTCTTCACAAATGACATTTATTTGTGGAAGTACCCGGATTTGGGGGTGTGAAGGCGGCTAGTAGGCCGCCTTCACACCCCCAAATCCGGAAATCATCACGGTAAATCCCAATGAGCGCGAAACTAACAAATATCGAGCGGGTTCTCTGATGATATAATCCTGACCATCCTTACCCTGATTTCCCACTGTTTGGGATAAAGAAATAATGAAAGTAATTCATTCAAACAACCTCTCCAAGCACTATCAGGTGCCAACGCGAGACGCAGGTCTCAACGCGGCAGTGAAGAGCCTGGTGCGGCGCAGTTATCGCACCGTCAAAGCCGTGGATGGCATCTCCTTCAGCATCGAGGCGGGGGAGGTGGTGGGCTTCCTGGGTCCGAACGGGGCGGGCAAGACGACCACACTCAAGATGCTCACCGGCTTGCTCTATCCCACCTCCGGCGAGGCGCGCGTGCTGGGCTTCGAGCCATCCCGCCGCTCCAAGGATTACCTGCGCCAGATCACGCTGGTGATGGGCAACCGCAACCAGCTCAACTGGGATCTGCCAGCAGTCGAACTCATTCGAGCTGCAGCGTGCCATCTATGCCATCCCGCATGCTGATTACCGCCGCACGCTGGATGATTTTATTGACCTGCTCGGTTTGAAGGACCTGATCGACAAGCCGGTGCGCAACCTTTCATTGGGCGAGCGCATGAAGGTCGAGATCGCCGGCGCATTGCTTCACCGTCCTGCGGTGCTCTTCCTGGACGAGCCGACTATCGGCCTGGATGTGACCATGCAGCGCCGCATCCGCGAATTCGTCGCCGAATACAACCGGCGTTACGGTGCCACGGTGCTGCTCACCAGCCATTACATGGCAGACGTGGAAGCCCTTTGCAAGCGCGTCATCGTCATCCACTTCGGGCGCCTGCTCTTTGACGGCGACCTGAGCCAATTGGTGGAGCGGTTCTCCGCCTTCAAGACCCTCAATGTCACCCTCACTAATGGCGAAGCTGATTTGTCCCGCTACGGCGAGGTGATCAGCCAGGAGGGCGGAAGGTTTACCCTGCGCCTGCCCAAAGCGGATACGCCCCAGGTTACGGCGCGCATCCTGGCGGAGCAGTCCGTCGAAGACCTGACCGTCGAAGACCCGCCCATCGAAGACGTGATCGAGCAGGTCTTCGCCCTCAAAGAGCCCGATTCTCCCCTGGCCTCTCCAATACCGCCTGGCTAAATTCTAGCATAATCTTGAATCCACCGGATTATCGGCTGCCAACCCCCAACCACCAACCCCCAACAGCTCTCCGTTCTCATGCGTCATTACCTGGATTTCTACCGCAATTTCATGAGGATCGCCATCCTCTCCCAGTTCCAGTATCGGGTAGCGGAATACTTTTATATGATCGGCATGATCGCCGAGCCGGTCATCTACCTGGTCGTCTGGTCGACCGTCGCCACGGCGCAGGGCGGCTCGGTCAACGGCTACACCCCTGGAGATTTCGCCGCCTACTACATCGTCTGGACGCTGGTGCGCAACATGAACATCGTGTTCACGCCCTACGGCTGGGAGTGGCGCATCCAGCGCGGGCAGCTCTCCGGCGAGCTGCTGCGCCCCATCCATCCCATCCACGCTGACGTGGCTTTCTTCGCCGGCTGGAAGGTGTTGGCGATCATCCTGTGGCTGCCCCTGGCGCTGATCCTCTCGCTCATCTTCAAGCCCACGCTCGATCCCACGCTGCTGCAGGTGGTGGTCTTCTTCTTCGCCATCTGGGGCGCTTACCTGATCCGCACGTTCCTGCTTTCGCTGCTGGGCATGGTCACTTTTTGGACGACGCGCGTCGGCGCCCTTTACGAGCTGTTCTTCGCCGTGGAGCTGCTGGTCTCCGGGCGCCTGGTGCCTATGCCGCTCATGCCGCTGTGGGTGCAGAAGATCGCCTTCTTCCTGCCCTTCCAGTGGACGTTTTTCTTCCCCATCGAATCGCTGGTGGGGGATATGCCGCCCCAGCAGCTCTTCCTCGGGCTGGGCATGCAGCTGCTGTGGATCCTGATCGGCCTGGCGGCGGTGAATATCCTGTGGCACTTCGGCATCAAGCGCTACTCAGCCGTGGGGAATTGAGAACCAATGCATAAATACGATTTCACCGCAGAGTCGCGGAGTACGAAGAGTTCATTGGATATTCTTCTCCGCGGTCTCTGTGGCTCTGCGTATATTTGAGTTTTGATCTAACCATGCACGCTATTCGCTTAGCCCTCACATATTTGCGCATCGGCATCTCGAACGAGCTGCAGTACCGCGTCAACTTCTTCATCCAGATCCTGCAATCGCTCATCGCCCTGGCGGTGGGGCTGATCGGGCTGGCGCTGGTCTTCAACTACACGGACGATCTCAACGGCTGGACGCAGCCCGAGCTGCTGGCGGTGATGGGCATCTTCATCCTGATGGGCGGCGTGATCCGCTCCGCCATCCAGCCCAACATGCAGCGCTTGATGGATGAGATCCGTGAAGGTACGCTGGACTTTGCCCTCACCAAGCCGGTGGATTCGCAGCTCATGGCCAGCGTGCGCGAGTTCCGCTTCTGGCAACTGGTGGACGTCGTTGCTGGGGCTGGTGATCATCGCCATCTCGGTCATCCGCATGGGCGGCAGCCTGTCGCTTGCTGGATATCATCGCCTTCAGTCGCCGCCCTGCTGATGGGCGCGGTGATGATCTACTGCTTCTGGCTGATGCTGACCGCCACCGCCTTCTGGGTAGTGCGTGTGGATGAGATGGTCAACCTGTTCGAGGGCGTGTACGCCGCCGGGCGCTGGCCCGTCTCCGTCTACCCGCAGTGGCTGCGCCTGATCCTGACCTTCATCGTGCCGGTGGCATTCGCCGTCACCATCCCGGCGGAGGCGCTCACCGGGCGCCTGACCGTCCTGACATTGCTCGGCGCGCTGGCGCTCACCGTGCTGCTGGCGGTGCTGGCGCGCTTCGTCTGGCGCCGCGGGGTGAAGGCATACTCCGGGGCGTCGGCGTAGAAGGGGGATGGGGCGGTTATTTGGTCAGGATAGGCAGGTAAAGGGGCACTCTTTCGAAGCTGCCCACGAAGAAGGAAGGGTATCCCCCCGCCTGGGTGAACGCCCCGCCTGCCACCACCCGCCGGTCAGCAACCCCCAGGGCGTTGACAACCCCATTCACGCCGCTGCCCAGGGGCAGCCAGTTCTGCCTATCCCAGCGGGCGATGTACCCCAGGCTGCTGCTGCCGGACGCGCTGAACTCTCCACCCGCGGTGACGCCGCCGGCGCCATCGAGCGCCAGGGAGCGAACGCTGCCGTTCAAGCCTGCCCCCAGCGCCTGCCAGGTATCCTCCTGCAGTCGAGCGACATGGGCGAGGTTGGTGAAAGCCCCGCCGATATACAAGGGGTTGGCGCCGCCGCCCGCCATGCAGAAGACCGCGCCGTTGAGCCCGTCGCCCACCGGCGCCCAGTTCGCGCCGTCATACTGGGCGATGTTGCTTTCCGGTGAGCTGAAATCGCCACCGGCGTAGACGCGACCAGAGCCGGTCGCCAAGGCGTACACTGGACCGTTCGTACCCTGGTGGTCAAAGTCGAACAAGCCCTCCCAGGTGGAGCCGTTCCATCGGGCAACATTGGTCGCATACAGACCGCCGGCATGGGTGAAGCTGCCGCCGATGTACACGTCGCTTCCGGAAACGGCGATGGCGCGCACGCTGGGGATGCAGCCTGCCGGCGTGCAGTCGATCCCGCTTCCCAGGGCGTGCCAGCCGTACTCGCTGCCTGTGTTGAAGCGGGCAATTCCGTTGACGGTTAGATCGCCAATTTTGGTGAAGTTGCCGCCGATGTACACGTCCTCGCCCGCCAGCGCAATGGCGCGCACCGCAGTGATGCACATCGTCCCGCGGCAGCCAGTGATGGCTTCGCCGTCCCCTACCAGCTCCCAGGCGCCGCTGTCCATATCCCAGCGCGCCAGGTATGCCTGGAAGAGGTCTCCGGCTGTGCTGAACGTCCCGCCTACGTACAACACACTATCCGCGATTGCCAGCGCGTAAACAGTAGCGTTGACGCTGTTGCCCGGCGCAACCCATTTCACGCGGGCGCGATCCAGCGCAGCGATGTGCGGGCTGGGGCGGTTTCCGGCGCTCTGGAAGGCGCCCCCGGCGATCAGGTACGATGGGTTGGCTGCCAGCGCGTACACGTCGCCATCCGTGCCGTTGCCGTGCTCCAGCGGTTCTTTGACCGCCGTCCAGGAAGAGCCGAGCCAGGCTGCCAGGTGGTGGGCGCTGCTATCGCCGGCAGTGGAGAATCGTCCACCGGCGATCAGCGCCGTGCCCAGGTCGTAAAGGGCGTTCACATTGGAATTGACCCCGCCCTCCAGATCCGACCAGGCGGCGCCGTTCCAGCGGGCGATATTGTTGGCATACAGCGTGCCGCCCAGTCCGTCGTAAGCTTCGGAGAAGTAGCCGCCAACGAAGAGCGTATTATCCACCCGGGAGACGATGGCGTTCACCCGGGCGTTCAGCCCGCCCACGCCGCCGCCCACGGAATGCCAGGCGCCATCCCACATGGCGATATTGCTGGCGGGCGAGCCGCCCGCTGTGGTAAATGCGCCTCCAGCATAGAGCGCGCCGCCTGCCCCCAGCTCCAGCGCGTACACGGATGCCGCCTGGGGGGTGGCGGCGCTGACGCCTCCGCCCACATCGTGCCAACCGGAGCCATCCAGCCGGGCGAGGTTGTGCACGGCGAGACCATCCACAGCCGTGAAATTGCCGCCGACGTACACATCCCCGCCGGCGGAGGTGGCGATGGCGTAAACGGCGGGCGTGCCGCCATCCAGCGCCAGGCTGCCGGGGGCGCTCCAGGTTTGGGCGGCGTCATCCCAGCGCGCCAGCGCTCCGCTCGGGATGCCACCCGCCTGGGTGAAGCTTCCGCCCACGTACAGGGAAGCGCCTTGCACCGCCAGCGCTCTCACGGCGCCATCCACACCCTCTCCCAGCGCCTGCCAGGTATTGGTGACGCTATCCCAACAGGCGATATGATCAACCACCACGCCGCCCGCGGCGTTGAAGTCGCCGCCTACGAATACCTTGCCGCCATCCATCACCGCCAGGGCGAACACGTTGGAAGCGCTCGGGTTATCCAGGTTCTCCACCCCGAGCATGAAGCTCCGGCTCCAGAAAGGGTCGTCTGGGTGGTCTGCGGGGGCGGCGGGCGGGAAGAAGCGCGGCGCACCTTGCTCATCCAGCGCCATGCGCCAGCCATCCACGCTGTAGCTGCCGGTGGCGCCGGGCGGGAGTTCCAGCGAGCCATCTGGGGCGAGCAGAGCTGAGAGGTCGCCCGAGGCGGTTTCCACATCCCGGTTCGTTTGGCTTGGCGGATAGACTGCCTGGGCGTGTACGGATGATGAACCCGAAACCTGAAACAACAATGCCAGGCAGAGCAGGAGATTGCGCAGGGAGTGAGCATTCATAGGACCTCCAGGAGCGAGCTCTTCGGTGAGTTTATAGATGTGCCATCAAAATGGCGGGCTACCGGTAAGGTGGAATCCTGGATAGCTCTCGAAGCCCGCAATAACCGTGCGTTTTATTATATACGAACTGCCGTTGTCCCGAATATTTTGCGGCTGATTGGGATTTGCCGGGATGATCCAGGAACTGCCATTCGCATTCCAATGAATATTTTGCTGACTTACATCCTAATTCTGTGCAGATGGTTTACAATTATGCCGTTTTGATCTCAGACCCCTCATACTCTTCAGCGTGTCAGAGGAACTTACCTATGAACACCATCCTCCCCGTACCGTTCACCCTTGACCGGGCTGACATCAAAGCCCAATGCGCCATCCGCCCCGGAACCGGTGCGGAAGAAACCATCGAAAAGCTCCTGGATGAGGTCGCGCAGATCGCCAGACCGAAGGCGCTTTACCGCGTTGCCTACATCGATGCGCTCGCCGGCGACTCGGTCACCGTCGAAGGCGAGGTGTTCCACAGCCAGGTCCTGCGCCACAACCTGGAAGATGTGCACCGCATCTTCCCCTTCGTCGCCACCTGTGGCGTGGAGGTGGCTGCGGCGCAAATCGACCCGGATGACTTTCTCCAGGAGTACTGGCTGAAGATCATCAGCCTGTCCCTGGTGCGCAGCGCCATGGATACCCTGAGCCAAACCTTGCAGGAGCAGTACCTGCTGGGCGCGGTGTCTGTGATGAATCCCGGCTCAGCGGAAGCGGACGTGTGGCCCATCGAGGAGCAGGGCGCCCTCTTCAACCTGCTGGGCGGCGTCGAGACCGTTGCGCAAGCTGTCGGCGTGCGCCTGCTGCCATCCTTCTTCATGGTGCCGGATATGAGCGTCTCGGGCATCCTCTACCCCAGCGAGACGACCTACGTCAACTGCCAGCTCTGCCAGCGCGAGGGCTGTCCCAGCCGCAAAGCCGAATTCGACGCGGCGTTATGGGCGAGCATCCAGGCTCGATTAACCCCGGTGCAAAACTCTTTTCCATCCCTTGCCCACCCCTCCGCTGCCTATCCCCCCGGCGGACCGGCGATCATTTCAGACTTCGATGGCACCATCGTGCCGTTCAACGTGCTCAACTACCTGCTCGACAAGCTGGGCGTCCCCGGCTGGCAGGATTTTACGGCGCGCTGGGCGCAGGGGGAGCTCAGCCAGGACGAGGAGTACAGGCTGAGTTTTGCTACCGTGCGCGCCACAGCCGCTGAGATGGAGGCGCTGCTATCTGCCGTGCCGATCGACCCGGCTTTCCCCGCGTTTGTCGAGCTATGCCGCCGGAAAGGCATCCCGCTCGCCATTGCCAGCGATGGGCTGCGCTGGTATATCGAATATATCCTGCGCTGTCACGGCGTGACGGGTGTGCCCATCTACGCCTGCGAGATCCGTTTCCTGAACCCCGGCTACAGCTTCGAATATCCCTACTTTTACCCTGGCACGCCGCTCAGCGGCACTTCCAAGCGCTTCCTGGTGCAGACCTATCGCCAGAGCTACGCCCCGGTGATCTATATCGGCGATGGCAACAACGATACCACCGCTGCCGAGATCGCCGATGGCATCTTCGCCCGCGACCGCCTGCTGGAGATCGCCCGCCAGCGCGGCCTGCCGGTTACGCCCTTTGCCAGCTTCGCCGAAATTGCCGCGCTCATCCCATAGTCGCGGTATGGCTCGTTACCCTTTCAGCGCGGGAATAATCTCTTGCGTGAACATCCTTAGCGCCTGCGGGGTGTAGGCATCCTTGATATTGTAGATCAGGTGCTCGAAGCCCAGGCGTTGCATGGCTTGCCCCTGGGCGATCACACCCTGGCTGCCGTCCGCTTCCAGGTCGGCAGTCATCAGCGCGGTCTTCTCAATCGTCTCGTAGGGTCTGCCCGATTCTTCGCATAGTCGTTTTAGATCGTCCAATCGCTCCTTCAGCAGCGCCGGCTCCGCTCGTCCGAAAAAGTTGCACGCATCGCCGTAGGTGGCGATCAGGCGCATCGTCTTCTTGGGTCCCATGCCGCCGATCAGGATGGGCGGGTGCGGCTGGCTCAGCGGCTGCGGGCAGTTGAGCGGGTAAGGGAGCTGGTAGTGTTTGCCTTCATAAGGCGTGGTATCTCCCGCCCACATCTTCTTGGCGATCTGCAGCGTCTCCTCCAGCCTCTCAAAGCGCTCTTTGGTGGGCGGGAAGGGCATGCCCAGGCTCTTGGTCTCGTGCTCGTACCAGGCGGCGCCGATTCCGAAATAAGCCCGCCCACCCGAGAGTACGTCCAGTGTCGAGACGGTCTTGACCACCAGCGCCGGGTGGCGGTAAATGACGCCGCCCACCAGCAGCCCGATCTTGACCTTGTGCGTGATCCCGGCGAAGAAGCCCAATGTCGCATAGCCTTCCAGCATCTCCGTTTCTGGCTCGCCCAGCCACGATCCGAGCTGGAAGAAGTGGTCCATCACCCACAGGCTATCGAACCCGCCCTGGTCCGCCGCTTGCACGGTATCCGTGAGCCAGCCGCGCAGCGTAGCGGGCGTGCTCGGTCTGAAATGGGGGATTTGTAATCCGATTTTCATCTTTGTTTTCTCCTGGTGTTGGGGGGATCGGTTTAGTTTTAATCCCGCTCTTGAAAAACATCATCGAAGAACGGCAGCATCACCTGGATCACTCGCTCTTCAACCTGGCTGCCATGCGTGCCGTCGTGGCTGAGCAGGCGGTGCGGGATGCTGGCTGCTTCAAGCTGTTTAGCCAGGTACTGGCTGCCGTTCACGATCCAATCCAGGTCGCGGTTGGCGTAATCGATCGCCAGCCCCTTCAGGCTTGCCAGGTCGGCGTGATGCTCGGCGATCCTGGCTTCCCAGCCGCCGAAGCCGTTCTGCCAGCGCTCCCATTCCTGCGGGATGCGTTTCAGTTCCCCATTGCGCTCCTCGAACGGCAGGCTGAAGAAGGGCGGTGCGAGCTCAGGATTCCCGGCAAACGCCGCCCCGTACGCCAGTGTGAACCCCGCCGCCCCCTCGGAGCGGCCCATTTGTTTCAGCGCTTTCTCGGGCGGCAGCTCAGCCCAGCTCTGCCATATGCGCCAGCATCGCCCGCTCTTTCTCCTCGGAATCGAACAGCAGCGGATTCTCCAGCCCTTGCGGGTCGAAGAGCGCTGGGCTCAAGCCGTATGCCGCGGCGAACAGGTCCGGATGGCGCATCGCCAGGTTGATGGCGGCAAAGCCGCCCATCGAGAAGCCGGCGATGCCGCGCCCATCCCGCCCCGCGATCGTGCGGTAGTGCTCGTCGATATAGCCGACCACATCCTGGACGATGAAATCCTCCCAATTTCCGGTCACCGGCGAGTTGACGTAGAAGCTGCCGTGCAGCAGGTTGGCTCCGTTGGGCTCGACCACGATCATCTCCATGATCTCGCCGCGGCTCATCGCCGCTGCCAGCGCCTCCGCTGAAAAATAGCTGTTCTTGCCGTGCGGGTCGCTGCCAAAACCGGGCAAGAAATACACCACCGGGTAGCGCTTATTAGAGCTGGCGTAGGATGGCGGCAGGTAGACCTGCACGTACTGCTCGGTATCATCGCCCAGCAGGTTTCCTTCCAGTGATGGGGCAGGGATCATCTCCACCACTTCCTGCACTACAGCTTGTGTAGGTGTTGGCAGGCGAGTGGCGGGCAGGGTGGTCGCAGTTTGCCTGGAGCGACTCGTACGTGTCGCCTGAGGGGTAGGGGATGGCTTGGACGGGCTGCTGTCAGGTCGCGCCAGCCCGGTCCAGCGCGTCAGCGAGCAGGCCGCCATAAACGTCCAAAGCGCCGCGGCAAGCGATCCAGATAGACAGGTTGCATATTTTCTTCATCTTGTTTGATTATCTCATAGTGTCTGAGAACAGCCCATTATTCATCCTCCGGTAGGTGTTGTTCCCTCTTACAACTTTCTGACCATCGTCCTATGGCTATTAAAATCAAACACAAAGCTTGTTATACTGTGCTCAGCCAGGTGGGTTCATTAGATGGAGATACCCCAATTCAGTCTGAACCATATTTTCAGCAGGATAAATCATGCGTAAGCTTCTACCTGTTTCGATCATCGTTCTCGTCGCCCTCGCCGTTTTCGTGGTGCCGGCGCTAGCCATCACAGGTAACTGGGTCAAAGATTATCGAGCACCCCTTCGTTGGCCTGGTGGTCTACTATGACGCTAACGGCGAATTCGTCTGGCGCTGCAGCGGCTCGCTGATCAGCCCCACCAAGTTCGTCACCGCCGGGCACTGCTCCGACACCGGCGAAGGCGCCGTTTCGGCGCGCGTCTACTTCCAGCAGGATGCCGGCGCCAATTACGACCCGGCTCTGGGATATGATCCGGTGTCCGGTTATCCGGATGATTGCGCTGCTGGCACCCTGGGCACCCTGTGCGCCACCTCGGATGAGATCTATAACTTCGGCTTTGCCAACTTCGCCGGCTTCCCCAACACGCGTGACGCCGGTTTGGTGATCCTCGACCAGCCCATCTCCATGCCCGAGTACGGCATGCTGCCGGCGGCGGGCGCCCTGGACGGACTCGATAAAGCCGCGCGGCACGAAAGACACAATCTTCACCGTCAGCGGCTACGGCTTGACCAAGCGGGTTAATGAAAACTCCGCCCTCTCCAACATCTCTTACCGCATCCGCCTGATGGCGAGCTCCACCCTGGTCAACCTGACCAGCAAGAACACGGATGGCTACAACCTGCAGACCCAGGGCAACGGCGATGGCCGCGGCGGCACCTGCTCCGGCGACTCCGGCGGACCCGTCTTCCTCGGCGGACCCGAATCCAACACCATCGTCGCCGTCACCTCCTTCGGCATGAACTCCCTGTGCCGCGGCACCGATTACGCCTACCGCCTCGACCGGCAGGAAGTGCTGGACTGGATCAACAGCCACTAAGAGACGCTTCTTTTCTCCCTCGGCCCCTGCCCCCCTTCACCCGAAGGGGGGCTTTTTTTACATGAAACTGGTTTAGACTCCCGTTTTCTGCTGAAAACAGGGGGGCTGGACCGGTTCGTTGATCCCGTCGCAAAACGATATGCTATACTCGCTGGAGAGCCGGTCGGCTAAAAAGCAGAGGTCAATCATGGATAACACATCCCGAACTTTCACATTCCGCAAGTCATCCTCCAGATGCTGTTCTTCATTGTGCTGATCCCGCTCCTGCCGCTGATCATCTCCGGGCAGTGGAGCTGGTGGCAAGCCTGGGCTTTTGCCCTGGTCTCCATCCTGGGTTTCGTCATCAGCCGGGCACTGGCGGCGCGGCGCCATCCCGATCTGCTTGCCGAGCGCGCCCGTTTTTTGAAGCATGAAGACGCTAAGTCCTGGGATAAGGTCCTGGCTCCGCTGGTTGGGCTGGGCGGAGGGCTGGTGCCCTTGTCGCCGGTGTGGAAGCGCGCCTGGTTTGGCCGCCTGCACTTGCGCTGTGGGTTAGCGTTCTTTCACTGTGCCTGTTAATTGCTGGCTACATCTTTAGCTCTTACGCCTTGATCGAGAACCGCTTTTTCTCCGGTATAGTGCGCATCCAGACCGATCGCAACCAGCAGGTAGTCTCTAGCGGTCCGTACCGCTGGGTGCGCCATCCCGGTTACGCCTCTGCGCTGCTGGTGTACCTCGTTATACCACTGCTCCTGGATTCGAATTGGGCGTTTCTACCAGCGATATTTCTTGCCGTTTGCACCGTGATTCGCACCAGCCTGGAAGACCGCACCTTGCAGGTAGAGCTGCCCGGTTACCGGGAGTATGCCCAGCGCGTGCGCTACCGCCTGCTGCCCGGTATCTGGTGATAGTTGGTTCTCTGCAGGTAATAAAGCGCTGCTTATCAAGAATAACAGCGCGGCGATGCCAAACGAAACGATGTAAGCGATGGGGTAGATGTAGTTGAACGGCGCTTCCAGCCGGTCGGCTTTCTCGCGCTGACCGTTCTGCTCCAGGTACTTGAAATACACATTCAACACCACCACCAGCGTGTTGATGACGAATGTGATCGCCATGATCGCATCCACAAAGGTCAGGTAGCCCATGCGCGGGTAGTTCTCGCCCAGGCTCCAGCTAAAAGCGATGAAGAGCAGCAGGTTGCCGGTGGCGATCTCGATGCGCCGCGTGTAATCCTTGAGGAAGAAGGTGATGTACGAAACGCTGATGATGAGCAGGATGGGGATGAAGATGCGGAACAGGTAATATTCCAGGTGGCGCGGCGCTGAGAAGTGGAACGTGAAGCGCGAGGTGGGCATCTGCCGGCTGGAAACTTCCGATGTGATCTGCGTGTCGAAATCGGTCAGGATGAACTCGTCCTCGCCATGCCCCGGATCGATCTCACTGAAGCCCTCCATCGGTGTGAAGATGTACTTCTCCTCGGGATAGAGCATGTCGACCTTGATAAAAAAATCTTGCGTGTCGAAGGGGAACGCCCGCCAGTCGAAATCGAGCTGGAAGTTGGTGGAGAAGCGCTCCAGGTAGGTGACATGCCCGTTGGGCTGCACCTCGATCAGGCGGTTCTGCGACCAGCGGTTGCCCTGCTGGTTGATGAAGGTGAAATCGGGCCATTCCCCTTTGACATCCTCGAGGAACTTGTTGAAGCTGTTCTCGGTATACAGCTTCGATGCGCAATTGCAGGTCGCCGGGTCGAACGCCAGCCGCGGGTCGGTCCATTCCAGCTTGATCGTGCCCACGTCGGTCATGATCTCGTTCGGCTGGTCGAGGTTGACGATCTGCTGCAGCTTCAAGCCCACCTGCACCGGTATCGCCAGCGCGCAGCAGGCTCTCGCTATTGGGGGTGGCACCACCCTGCAGCACGCTCCGGGGCGTTCACGCCCCACCCGCAGGCGGAAATCGCCGCTGGTAGGCTGCGCCGTCCGCCTGAGCGGCGCGGATATCCAGGGTATAGTTCTCGCCGCCTTCCGGGAAAAGCTGTTCGAAAGCCGCCGTGCCGGATTGCCCGCTCAGGTTGGCAGCGCGCACCGGCTTGTTGCCGTAATCCCGCAGCAGGACGACCGGCTTCAGGTCGCCGCTGGTGGCTTCCAGGCGCACGGAGAGCACATCCCCCGGGTTCAGATCGCTCAATTTGATCGAGATTGCGGGCTTCTTTTCGTCCAGGCTGCCTTGTAGCTCCTGCACCTGGGCGCTGTTCAAGCCTGCCTGGTCCTGCACAGCGATCGTCGCTCCATTTTGCCTGGCTGTGCCTGCCAGCACTTCCGGCGTATCCAGCCCCAGCAACAGGCGGTAGCTGCCGGAGGTTTGCCTGCCTGCCGCGGAGAGTGAGCTGCTGGCGACCAGGGAATAATCCCCGTCCTGCGGCACCTCGAACGCCAGCGCGGCGGAGTAACCCGGTCCGCTGTCGTCATCCCAGGCCAGCGAGTATTGGTCGCGCAGGGCTGGGATGTCGAGTAGCGGTTGCGCAGAGCTGGCTGCCAGCTCTACCACTGCTTTTTGGAACTCCGCGAGCACGGTTGCGGGATTGGATTTTAACGGCAGGATGCTCACGATCGGGTCCAGGTTGCCGTCCGTGTTCTCTAACAATACGTACAGCGTCTCGCCAGCCTTGAGACCCTTGAGCTGGAAAAGGTCGATCTGCCCTGGCGCAAGCGTGCCGTTGATCTCCTGCACCGGTGGACCCAGCCCGCCTGCCAGGGTGTAGCCGGTCGGCGCCAGGAGCGCCAGCAGCAGGATGGTTAGCAGGATTAGCCAGAGGCGCATAATGTCTCCTTCAAGAGGTGGTGATGACTCGTGTGCTAGAGTTTATCAGAAGGCGGGCTGGGTGAGTAGAGGCCCATCTATTACATTTTATTGACAGGCATAAATGATGTGGCTATAATGTGAAGTACGGGTAAATTTCCACTGCGGATTTCATCGTAAGCGGCGCAGAGTAGTTGAATACCCGGCCTGCAATGTGGCAATCAAACCTGCCGCCATCCTATCCGGAGCGGTATTTTTTGTTAAGAGGGGAGGCGATTAAAAATATCTTTCTTCTCTATCCATGCTGCCAATCCAACCCCAATTAGCGCAATCTGTTCACTATTCAAGGAGAGCTAAGATGAAGACGCATCACGCATTTCGCATCTTGTCGGTTCTCTTAATGGTATTCGTGACCCTGGCTGCCGCCCACCCAGCCTATGCCGGTACACACGTTCATGATGACTATGTAATAGATATAGATTTTATCTGGACTGCAGATGCTCCTGATAATCCCTGCGGTTTCGATATCCATTGGCGCGAGTATGGAGTAGTACAGCTCAATGTTTGGTTCGATGAAGAAGGTCGTGTTACACGCGAAATAGATACCTATGGAAATGTTAAAGAATATTTGTCAGCCAACGGCAAAACTGTGAATTTCCAGATACAGGGTCCTGTTCAGTTCTTTGTTGAATATCCTCCCGATGAAATCGTATTACGGGTAAAATCGACAGGTACCGCAGCACTCGCAACCGTTCCCCATTATGGAAAAATAAGAGGGGGTGGGGTTCAAGTCCTTGAAACATTAATCTTTACGCGTGACGGGGAATTGATCTCTTATAGCCTGGATAAATGGGTTGGGAACTTTACCGATGATTGGGGGCCAGTATGCGCATATTTGGGACCATAAAATTCAAGGCCACTAGATTGGCGGCAGTGTCACTGGCTTATAAAGAAGCGATCCTGCCTTATTTTGGGGAACCACACCGCACCTTGCCTGGTTTTACCCATAGCATGGTGGGATGGTTCCCCTTCCTTGCTCAGCGATGACCTTGCCTGGCTATATATAGATTGTGCAATGAAAATAGCAGCAGTAAGCCGCAGAGAACCAATAATCCCGACAATCCGTCCGCTATCAGGTCTGGGTTTTCCCGGCGCAGCCGAAAAGCTCGCCAGAGAGACCGCCGTCGGGGTAGTTGGCTGAGCCAGCCTCCAGTGCCCTGCGCTGCTCACACTGTTCTTAGTGACACAGGTCACGCCGGTTTGGGCGTCGGTCTGGTGTGCATCCGCGCCGGCGCGCTGCCATTGCCCTCCCGACCATAAATACAGCTCCAACCGGCTTGTGTCGATGATGGGGTTACGCGCCGCCTCCCAGCTCGTATAGCACAGGCTGAGGCTCATATCCAGCCCGCTGGTGACGGTGGGGGTGATCGTTACCTGTGAAGGGCATTTCTCTCAATGTGAGCAGCGTAGAAGCGATTGGGGTGCGTGTAACCGTCGTTGATCCCAGGACGGCACCTCCCGCAGCATCCTGGATGCTAGTCAGCGTGGCTCCGAATGTCTGGCTGGCTCCGTCCGCCAGGGGCGAGGTAAAACTCTCAGGCGATTGCAGCTCGAACGCCCCGATATCGCACCCACCGCTGTAGTCGGGATAGCTCACCGGGCGCGTGCGATTACGCTGGTCTACGGTCAGCGTACCCGCGCACCCGTTCGTACCGCTTGGGATGGCGTCGATCGCCGGGCTGCCGGGCAGCAATGCCCGGCTAAAGGTACCCCCGCCGTTGTCTGCCAGTGTGTTGAGCTGCGGGTTCTGACCGACGAGGTTATGGGTGGTTGTCCCGGTCAGCGTTGTCCCGGTTAAAACGCCGATCAGGTTGTAATCCTGCGAGTTAAATGTGCCATATAGATCGTCTGCCGTCCCGCTGCTGCGGGTATTGCCGGAGATGATCGAGTTATTGAGATTGATCGTGGTTGCATACCCTGAAGCGGTGCTGATCCCGCCGCCGTGCGAAGCGCTGGTGTTGTTCGCCAGGGTCACGTTCGTCAGGAAAAGCGTGCCGCCGTAGGACATGATGCCGCCGCCGCCGTCGTCCGCCGACCCGCCCGCCAGGTTCCCGCTGAAAGTGACGTTGGTCAGCAGGACGTTACCCGTTCCCGGATCGGATTGGAACCCACCCCCCGAGCCGATGGCGCCGCCGTTCGTGCTGGTATTGTTGGTAAATGCCGAGCGGTTGATGGTCACCGCGCCGCCGTAGGTCTCGATGCCCGCTCCGCCGCTCGTGGCGGTATTGCTGCTGAACGTGGTATCGGTTACGGTGAGCGTCGCCCGGTTTTCCAGCCCGCCTCCCCAACTTGCCCGGTTGTTGGTGAAGCGGCTGGTGGTGATATTGAGCGTGCCCGTATTGTAAATACCCCCACCGAAGTTGCTGGCGACGTTGCCTGAGAAAATGCATCTGTCCACGTTGAGCGTGGAGCCGCTTGCCACGCTTCCGCCAGCGCCATTTGTGGCGCTGCCGTTGATCACCGTCACGCCTCGCAGCGTCACTGTGGCGTTGTTGCTGACCGCGAAGACGCTCACGGCGTTGTTGCCACTGATGCTGATCTGCGATGTTAGCGCAGACCCGTCGATTGTCAGGTTCTTATTGATGCTCAACGTCCCCGATGTGAGCAGGATCACCTGCCCCGCCAGGCTGCTGTCGAAGATGATTGTATCTCCGGCGCTGGCGCTGATGATCGCCTGGCGTAAAGAGCCGGCGCCGCTATCGGCGTTATTGGTCACCGTGATCGTTGCGTCGGTGAAGGCGGGCATCCCGCCGCTGCCAGGCTGGGCGTCCACCCGGAATGGCGCATCCGGTGGGGGTGGTATCTTGTTGGATGCAGCAGAAACGGCCCTGGGTGTAAAAAGAAAACCCAGCGTTGCCAGTGCCAGGCTCAGGATTATTGGAAAGTAGCCCAATTTAGTACGCATCAATACCCCTCATTGAAAACACCCGTTTAGATTGTTCCATTTTAGTAAGAATCCGCCTTACCTGGCTTTTCATTCTTGCAATCCTGGCTATACGGAGTTGTTAGCTGAGCCTGACAACCCTTACCCAGATTCAATCTGCCCCGCTTACCGCCTTACATAACTTTAAAGGCAAAATGGGCATGAATACTAATATACTTATCAAAGATCAGCCTCTGGATCCAGACGGCTCAGGGATAAACCAGGTCAAGGACGGGTATGGACGCAAATGCAGAGATCGATCGAGCAAAAGACGCCGCCAGGCGCAGGAAATTCGCCGAAGCCAGGGCGATATTGCGCGATGTGCTGGCTGTTGAGCCAAATAACGTAGACGCCTGGATAGCTTTCGCCAGCGTGGCGCAAAAACCGGAGCACGCCGAGCAGTGCCTGAAGCGCGCTGCGAAGCTCGACCCAGGCAATGAGACGGTCCGGCGCATGCTTGCAGACCTGCATCCCGGCTCTCCAACCCCTCCTCCCCAGGATGGTACACCGCTGGCCAGCTCGACCGGCGTCTCCGAGAAGGGGCAAAAGCCAGCCGGGCGCGGTCGCGCCGTGGAGATTGCCCTGTTGGTCACCCTGTTCGTCGTCGGCTGCTGCGTGGTTTCCTTAGTGGTTGGCGCCTTCTTGCCGAGGCTTCCTGCCCTCTCCGGCTTGTCCTCCAGCGAGCCTGCCGCGGATACCAGCGCCATCACCGCGCCTATCTACGCCAACATCAACGCATCCAACGCCGAGGACATCCCCGCTTACATGGCAACCATCCACAGCGAGTCGCCGGTGTATGACCAGACGGAAAACATGCTCAGCCCCATGTTCGCCAATTACGATCTCTCCTTCGATATCAGCGGCGTAGAGGTTCTCGAGCAGAGTGCTCAAGAGGCAAAGGTCTCCTTCATCCTGGTCACGCGCAAGATCAACGGTCCGGACTTTAACGACAACCAGGTCACCGGGGCGATGATCCTGCGCCCGGAAAACGGCGCCTGGAAGATCTACAACCAGCAGGTCGATTCCGTTGATTATCTGAAGTGACCGATGCTAGCTCGAAAATCGAGTTGATTGTGGGCTGCAGCCGCACTCAACGTTTTCATCGATCCAGGTTGTTAGTCGCTCCAGTTGTTCACGTTCATCTTCTGTTGGGATGACGCGATGCCCAAGCGCCTTTCCGTCCTTCTCTTCGTATCGGTTCTTACCCTCAACGCCGCCTGCTCCCGCGCCACCCCCACGCCGCAGCTTGCCAGCGTCACCGTGCAGTTCGACCTGGCGGGCGGCGGCTCCGGCTTCTCGCTCGTCATCTATGCCCAGGATGTGGACAGCGGTGAGAGCGTCTCCCAGACGTATTCCTCCAGCTCGCACGGGCAGGTGGTGCTGCCCACTTCTGCCCCCCTGGTCTTTAGCTTGCCGGCGCCCGCCACCTACATCTTCTACGCCAACATGCTCAACGCCCCCGACGAGTACCACTTCGGCGCCACCGGTTGCCCGCCCGGACCGGATTGCGCCTCCACCGTGTATCAGGCGCTGGATGTCAGCCCCGGCGGCGAGTACACGGTCTACTTCAGCGACCGTTCCGGCGAGCGGCATGCGCCCGTGCCCACACCGCACGCTCCCGTTACCGTCCCCTGGAAGCGTTAATTGACGTAAGTTCGGGATAAGTGGCTTTTAAACCCCCTCAAAAAAAAACAGTACTTCTCCGCTAACCGATCTAACGTTAATTAAACATTAATTGCTTGACGTTTTAGGGTAATCTCTGTAAAATCATGCAATCAATATTGCTTGAGCCATCCAGCGCCATGGTTTCAAGGCTCCAAGCATACCGTATTGCGCTGAAGGGAGGGTGCACTGCGGAAGGATCGTTTAGGCCTCGCCAGCCTGGTTAAGACGTCCAAGAATTTCGTTCCAGCTATTTGCAAGAACTAACCGAATACAAGGAGGAGCAAGCGTATGAGTAAGCGAATTTTCTCGTTCATGTCGTTGCTGGTGCTGGTTGCCTTGTTGCTGTCCGCCTGCGGCGGCGCAGGCGCAGGGGGCGGCGGCACGATCAAGGTCGCCTCCCAAAGCCCGCTCTCCGGTGGGCAATCTGCAATCGGCGTGGACATCAAGAACGGCGCTGAGCTGGCTCTCGAGCAGCTCAAGAAACCCCTGGAAGACATGGGCTTCAAGGTCGAGCTTGCGCCTTTCGATGACCAGGCGAACCCGGACAATGGCGTTGCCAACGCCAAGAACATCGTCGCCGACCCTGCTATCCTGTGCGTTGTCGGTCACTACAACTCCGGCGTCCAGATCCCCTCATCTGAAGTCTACAAAGATTCAATGCTGGCGAACGTCTCGCCCGCCAACACCAACCCCAAGGTCACCGACCGCGGTTACAAAAACGTCAGCCGCATCGTCGGTCGTGACGACGTGCAAGGTGTGGTGGCTGCCGATTTCGCCAACTCCAAGGGCATGAAGACCGCCTACGTCATCCACGACAAGACCGCCTACGGCCAGGGCATCGCTGAGTTCTTCAAGAGCGAAGCCGAAGCCAAGGGCATGCAGGTGCTGGGCTTCGAAGGCACGGAAGAGAAAGCCAACTTCGACGCCATCCTGGCTCCGTTAATCGCTGCCAACCCGGATGTGGTCTTCTTCGGCGGCATCTACGACCAGGCAGCCGTCTTCTTCAAGCAGGCGCGTGAGAAGGGCTACATGGGCATGTTCCTCAGCGACGATGGCTTCGACTCGCCCGAGGCCGTCAACATCGGCGGTCCCAGCCTGCTGGAAGGCGGCGGGCTCTACTACACCACGGTCGCCGGTCCTGCCAAGCTCTATCCCGGAACGGCTAAGTTCCAGACCGATTTCAAAGCCAAGTACGGCGCCGATCCCAAGCCGTTCGCCGCCCAGGGCTTCGACTCCATGGCAATCTGCCTGAAAGCCATCGAGGACGCCGCCAAGGCTGGCGGCAACAAGCTGCCCACGCGGGAAGCCGTCACCGACGCCGTGCGCGCCCTGAAGGACTTCCCCGGCATCACCGGCACGATCAACTTCAACTCCAAGGGCGACCTGACGACCGCCAAGTACTTCGTCATCCAGGTCACCTCCGCCGACCCGGCGAAGTGGAACGATAACAAGATCGACCAGACCTTAGATATCGCTCCTCCCCAATAGTCCCACAGAGAGTTCAACCCCCGGCCTCCTCATCCAGAGAGGGCCGGGGGTCATATCGCGAGCCGACATGCGCCGAACCTTTAATGCAGCTCTCTTGCGTGAGATCTTTCGCCCGTTGGGGCAGATTGCGATATTTGTCTTCGGGGCTGGCGCTGTCCTCTCCGCCCTGGTCTTGATCATCGCTTTCCTGCTGCGCGGCACAGCGGTCGATGCGCTTACCCGGGCGAATTACGGCACCAGCCTGTTTACCTATACTCTGGTCAACCTGCCTCAGGTGCTGGTGGATGGCGTCACCATCGGCTTCGTCTACGCCACCATCGCCCTGGGCTATACCATGGTTTACGGTGTGCTTGAGTTCATCAACTTCGCCCACAGCGAGATCATCGCCGTCGGCGCTTTCATCGGCGTCGAGCTGCTGATCTGGCTTTTCGGCAAGGGGGTGCTCTGCGGCATCCCCGTCTGGGGCGCATATATTTGGCTCATCGTCGCCATGCTGGTTGCCAGCATCATCGCCGGGCTGACTGCCACCATCGTCGAGCGCACCGCCTACCGCCCGCTGCGCAACGCCCCGCGCCTGGTGCCGCTCATCTCCGCCATCGGCGTCTCGTTCTTCCTGCAGGACGCCATCCGCTTTGTCGAGAGCCTGACCACCGGGCAGTTCTACCGCGTCTTCCCCACCTTCGGCAATTTCGACGAGCGCATCTCGCTCGCCAGCCTGCAAGCTGGCGGATCGCAACATCGAATTGGGCATCCAGGTCAAATCCGTCATCGTCATCGTTGCCGCGATTGTTATGGTCGTCGGCTTGAACTACCTGGTCAATGCCACCAAGATCGGCAAGGCGATGCGCTCCGTCGCCCAGGACCGCGCCACCGCCAGCCTGATGGGCATCGACGTCAACCGGATCATCTCCTTCACCTTTCTCATGGGCGGGCTCTTGGGCGGCGCCGCCGGGCTGATGTACGCCCTGAAATTCACCCGCATCGATCCCTTCGTCGGCTTCTTTCCGGGTCTAAAAGCCTTTACCGCGGCCGTGCTGGGCGGCATCGGCAACATCACCGGCGCCATCCTGGGCGGACTCATCCTCGGCATGCTGGAGACCTTCGCCGGCTCTTACCTCTCGGTGTTCACGATGGGCGCCATGGGCGCCGAGTATAAAGACATCCTGGCGTTCGCCATTTTGATCATGGTCCTGATCTTCAGGCCTTCCGGTTTGCTTGGCGAGCAGGTTGGGCAGAAGGCTTAGGGGAGGGTCAAGCGTATGCGCAAACAATTCTCTCACCTGGTGCAAAGCTTGCGGAGCTTCCTCAACCGGGGGCGCGTCCCCTATATTTTCATCCTGGTCTATATGGCGCTGGGCACGGCGCTGGTCTTCATCTTCCCCCGCTCGCTGCTCGCCTTCCTGCTCTTCATTTCATCTGCGCTGCTGATCTACTTCCTGAAGCTCAACAAGGTCTTCAAGCTCGCCTTGATGGCAATTGCGCTGCTGTTCCTGGTGCCGGTCGTCGGCGTGCGCAATATCTTCTACCTGGAAGTGATCTTCCAGATTTGCGTCTTTGCCGCCCTGGCTTTAGGGCTCAACATCGTCGTCGGTTTTGCCGGGCTGCTCGACCTGGGCTACGTGGCTTTTTATGCCATCGGCGCCTACCTGTGGGCTTTCTTCGGCTCTAAGCAACCCTACCTGCTCCACGAGATCCCCGGCACCGCACCGCCGGGAACGCCTTTCTTCTTGCCTGCGGATGCCTTCTTCCTGGCAGTGGCTGGCGGGGTGATCGTTGCCGGGCTGGCGGGCATCCTGCTCGGCCTGCCCGTCCTGCGCCTGCGCGGCGACTATCTGGCCATCGTCACCCTCGGCTTCGGCGAGGTGATCCGCGTCCTGGCGAACAACCTGGATAAGCCGCTCAACCTCACCAACGGTCCGCAGGGCATCACGCCCATCCAGCGCCCGCGCCGCGCCGCTGCTGATCTTGCCCGCTATCCGCTCGGTGCTGGACCCCATCGTGGGTCACAACATCTCCGAAGGCGAGTCTCTACAACCTGTTCTTCTATTTCGCTGCCCTGGTGGTCATCCTGATCGTGGTCGTCGTCACCCGCCGCATGGATGACTTCGCGCATCGGCCGCGCCTGGACTGCCATCCGCGAGGATGAGACCGCCGCCGTCGCCATGGGCATCCCCATCGTGCGCATGAAGCTGACTGCCTTCGCCCTGGGCGCCTCCTTCGCCGGGGCGATGGGCGTGCTCTTCGCCGCCAGCCGCACCTTCGTCAGCCCGGAGTCCTTCTCCTTCATGCAGTCCATCGGCGTGCTCTCGATGGTCATCCTGGGCGGGCTGGGCAGCATCCCCGGCGTGATCGTCGGCGCGGCGGTGGTCACCATCCTCAACTTGCAGGTGCTGCAGGGCTTCTCGCTCTTCCTCAGCAGCCTGCGCCAGTCCGATGCGGTCATCCCCATCATCAACTTCGCCTGGAAGGACCTCTCCACCCAGCTCGACCCGGCGAAATACCAGCGCATGCTCTTCGGCATCATCCTGGTGCTGATGATGATCTACCGCCCGGCGGGGCTGATCCCTGCCGAGCGGCGCAAGCGCGAGCTGAAAGCCGAAGACAATATCGATCCGTCCGAGATCGCGGAGCAGTGAGCCATGGCACTACTGGAAACCAAGGGAGTTACCAAGCGTTTTGGCGGGCTGCTGGCGGTCAACCGGATGGATTTTATCCTGGAGCAGGGCAGCATCGTCAGCATCATCGGTCCCAACGGGGCCGGCAAGACCACCTTCTTCAACACCCTCACCGGTTTGTACAAGCCGGAGGAGGGGCAGATCGTCTTCGACGGGCACCAGACTCGTTGGGCTGCGCTCCGACCAGATCACCTCGCTGGGCATGGCGCGCACCTTCCAGAACATCCGCCTCTTCGGCGCCATGACCGTCATCGAGAACGTGCTGGTGGGCATGTACCCGCGCTTGCGCCAGTCGATGGCAGATGCCATCATCCGCACGCGCAAATTCCACAAAGAAGAGGAGCACGCCCAGACCCGGGCGCAGGAGCTGCTGGCTTACGTGGGTCTCTCCGGGCTGGGCAACGAGCTGGCGCGCAACCTGCCCTATGGTCAGCAGCGCCGCGTCGAGATCGCCCGCGCCCTGGCTTCCAATCCCAAGCTGCTGCTGCTGGATGAGCCGACCGCCGGCATGAACCCCGCGAGACCGACGAAGCCGTGCACCTCTTCCGCCGCCTGCGCGATGACCTGGCGGTCACCATCCTGCTGATCGAGCACTCCATGCGCGTGGTGATGGATATCTCCGAGCGCGTCACCGTCATGGACTACGGTCAGAAGATCGCCGAGGGGCTGCCGGCGGAGATCAGCAACGACCCGCGCGTCATCGAAGCCTACCTGGGGCGCGAGGCAACCAGCCTGGCGGCAGAGCCGGTGGAGGACTGCGTCATGAGCCTGCTCGAGCTGAATGAAGTCCACTCCTATTACGGGCACATCCACGCCCTGCAGGGCATCTCGCTGCACGTCGAGGAGGGCGAGATCGTCTCGCTGATCGGCGCCAACGGCGCCGGCAAGAGCACCACGCTGCGCACCATCTCCGGGCTCATCCACCCGCGCAGCGGCTCCATCCAGCTCGGCGGCAAGGCGATCGCCGGCATGGCGCCGCACCTGATCGTCGCCCAGGGCGTGGGGCACGTGCCCGAAGGCAGGGGCATCTTCCCCCGCCTGACCGTCAAGGAAAATCTGGAGATGGGCGCCTACACCATCGACAGCCCGGTCGAAGTCGACCAGCGCATGGAGTACGTCTTCGAGCTCTTCCCGCGCCTCAAGGAGCGCCTGTACCAGAAGGGCGGCACGCTCTCCGGCGGCGAGCAGCAGATGCTGGCCACCGGGCGCGGCCTGATGCTCAAGCCGCGCATCCTGCTCATGGACGAGCCTTCGATGGGCCTCGCCCCGGTGCTGGTGGAAGCCATCTTCGCCGTCATCCGCAGCCTGAACAAGGGCGGCACCACCATCCTGCTCGTCGAGCAGAACGCCCTGATGGCGCTCTCCGTCGCCAGCCGCGGCTACGTGCTGCAGAACGGGCGCATCGTGGTCAGCGACACGGCTGAGAATCTCAAGAAGAACGAGATGGTGCGGGCGGCCTATCTGGGGGTTAAATAACTTGATTTCTGGATAAGCAGAGGTTTTGATTGCTGCATGCGGCAAAGCTGCACGCAGTATTCAAAAATTCACTCGCTTGTTCCACATTCTGAATAGAGGTGTGAATGGCTCGATTAATTTACTCCGCCATCTGCTCCCTGGATGGCTACATCGAAGACAGTAGCGGTAACTTCGATTGGGCTGAGCCAGACGAGCAGGTGCATCGCTTCGTCAATGACCTGGAGCGTGACGGCTGGTACACACCTGTACGGGCGGCGCATGTACGAGATGATGACCGTCTGGGAGACCGACCCATCCTTTACCGCTGATTCTCCCATCCTGCGCGACTTCGCCCAAATCTGGCAGTCTGCGGATAAGATCGTCTACTCGACCACGCTGGCAGCGGTCTCGACCGCACCGCACGCGCCTCGAGCGCAGCTTCGACCCGCAGGCGATCCGCCATCTCAAAGAGTCCTCGGAGGGCGAGCTGCTCATCGGCGGTAGCAACCTCGCCGGGCAAGCCTTCGCAGCCGGGCTGGTCGATGAGTGCCATCTCTTCCTGGCGCCGGTCGTTGTGGGCGGTGGGAAACCCTGGCACCCGGCTGGCTTGCGCCTGGACCTGGATCTGCTCGACCTGCGCCGCTTCGCTGGCGGGATGGTCTTCCTGCGTTACCGCGTGAAAACCTAAAAACTCGCCGCTATCCCGTACTGGCGATATTTGAGTTGTGACCTTATGGGTTGGGATGCAATAGGATCAGCGGTATTTCCCGTGTCGTCTTCTTCTCGTAACCGGCATACGAAGGCGCAGTAGAAATCACCTGGCGCCACGCCTGCGCCCGGGCGTCGCCGGAGAGCACTTCAGCGGTGGAGGGGATCACCTTGTCACCCACCTGCACCGTAACCTGCGAGTTGCTCTTTACATTGTAGTACCACGCCGGGTTCTTGGGTCCCCCGGCGTTGGAGGCGACAATGATATACCCGCTTTCATGATTGAAGCGTCCCAGCGGTGTGGTGCGTGCTTTGCCACTCTTGCGCCCTGTGGTGGTGAGTAAGAGCACGTCGAAGCCGCGCATCCTCCCACCTACTTTGCCTCCGGTTAACCGGTAGATCCAGATATAAATTGCATTAAATGCACCAAACAATAATTTCACGCTTCACCTTCTCTGACAGCACGCGTCCTGTTTTGCGAATGGGCCAGCTTTCCGGTTGACGAGACCCCCGTTTTCTGGCAGAAAATGGGGGTCTCTGCTTGATTCTTATACTGGATGAATGGGATTAATTATATCAGTATAGGTGGAAATAAAACGAAATAGCAGTGATTGTCACCAAATTTCACCATGCCTGCAAGTGTAAGCAGTTTCTGAATGTATGGTTATTTTAGTAATGGTTGCGAGAGCGCAAATATCGACCTATTGTAGTTGGAATTCTGGTAATCCGATTTCTGTAGCTGATTAGCTGAAACCGCAGTCTAGTAAATATGAGTACAAGGCATCGCCGATCTTTCCGAACAATTGGAGGGATAGAGGAGAACGGCCTCGAGCTATGCTGCCCGGCGGCTCAGGCCTCGCCCTTCCATTGTATGAGAGGAAGACAGGCAATGGGCCGTTCACTTTCCGCCCGCCAGCCGGGTCAGCATCAGCGAGTTGTTAGGCGGCGTGCTGGTCCGAAGGGGCCAGGACTGCTCGGCCATACTCGAAGGATCACCCGCTGCTGGAGTACGGGCCCTTCGTCCGCGCAACCCGTCATGCAGTTCAATGACCTTGTTGATGCCCATTGCTTGCGCTGGCCCCCGGCAGTGTCATGGCGAGATGTAGTACCAAGTCTCATTCACTATTCTTCCGTCCTTGAATTCGAGGATCACAGTCGCGGGTATGGGAGTGGGCGGGCCACCTTCTGGTTCCGCATACATGACCTCTAGCACGGCAAACCTGCCGGTATTCGTCACCATGTAGGACTTAGCCTCCGTCGTGAAGCCCTCCCCTCGGAATGACACCGGGACAACACCCTGCAGGTCCATCAGGCGCTCAACATCACAGCTATAGTTCATGCCGCAGTCCTTCCAGGTGAGGTCATTCGAATACAAGGACAGGAGCGCCTGCGCATCAAGATCGTTGTAGGCCGCGATCCATTTCTCCACAATGGCCTGTGATTCTGGCGTAGGGATCGTCCGGCACCGTAGCTTTGACCCCTCCGCAAGCGGAGAGCGCAACGGCAAGAAGAGCGGTTGCGAGGAACAGTTTCTTCATGTTTTTTCTCCCAGTCGCTCTGGATAGATGAGCAACGCTTCGCGCATTGCGCCGCCCAACGGTTTGGCTCAGCGGTAGGGGCGGCGCGGACATGGTCTCTCACGATTATCGCGCCATTTCTGGTAAAACGCACCCCGTTTGCAAGCGGCGAACCCGCTGTCTGCTGCGCCGGTGTTAGGCAGCCGCTTCACGCATTCAAGCTGGCCGGCGACGGTTGCGAATGAACATGGCAACCGAGCCGACCGCGCCAACGATGAAGGCTGCAGGGCAGATCATAGCGATGATTATATTAACGGCATTGACGACGGGGCTCTCCAGCAGATCCTGGAGCGCACCTGCTGTTGCCGGATCCTGGGCAGCAGTATCGAGAATGATGTTCAGAATGATGTAGAGAACAAAACCGAGTATCGACGCAAGCAGCAGGAATCATGAACTGCCTTGCGGTTCTCCAGGGGTGGACGAATGCAAGGACAAAGGCAATAGCCGCAAGAAAGGCTAAAAGGATACCGGGCAGATTATCGTCGATACCTGCAGCGGCAGCGGCAATTGCCAGCAAGCCACAGATCGCCAGGAGGATAAGCGTCATTTTTCTGTTGTGTGGAGTTGAAAAAGCACTGGTCATGATTGCCTCTTTTTTGATGGTGGATTTTGTCTATGGCTGCCTGACGTATGGAGTTACTCGGCGATGCCGACTGCGGCGCGCTGGAAGGGGACGAGAAATCGAGATGAAAGAAGGAGTGAAGCTGCCAGCGGAGGCAGCGTCCGAGTTGAACGGTTGGTCAGGCACATGCCGCCATTCGATCAAGGATGATATCCGCTACACGGGAGCTTGCAGGAATTAGCGGATGAATTACCGGCACATGCTCGACATCGGTTATCCAGTCTGCCTGCAACTCTGATTCTGAGACTACGCCGTCATTGAGCTCAAATCCGAACGGACTATGTTCGCCGTAGAACCCCCGAGTCCCAAGAATGCTGGTGGTTTGGACGTTGACTGGACCGATAGCTTTCATTCTCAGGCTTGACGCGAGTAACTGACCACAATCTCCAGTGATTGCCCGATAAACGAAGCGTTTTCGCAGCTTCTTGGCTAGAATCGCAGGCCGAACTGGGGAACCCAACAGGAATAGATGTTTTGGCGGATTCGTTCCGTGAGGCAACTCCCGGAGGGCACTTCTTAGCAAAACCCCACCCAATGAGTGCCCAATTAAAACATACTCTCCCTGAGATGCCATCTGGATAATCCGAACCCGAAGACGATTTCGGATCGCCTCAAAGTCATTGAACGCAGCCGAATAACCAAAAACGCTTACTGCGTATCCATTAGCTCTCAACCGTAACAGGATGGGCATTCCCGAAATTGGGGTTCTACCCATGCCATGGACGAAAAGAACGTGCATTGAACTTTCCTTGGTGCTTAACGGTTTGGCTCAGGCGCAGCGGTGGGGCAGGGGAGACGCATTTGCTATTATCGCGACTTCTGGCAAACGCGGCGCATCCCCTCAGCAGCGAAGCCGCTGTCGCCTGCAGCCGGTGTTGGGCGGCTATTCTTTTTCTAACCAAGCCACTTGCCTGCAAGAAAACCAACACAACTTACTGCAATGCTCAAGACAGTTCCCCATGCCAGATCAACAATAGTGATGAGCAGCGGCCAATCCTTCACAGTAGCGAGATTGGTCAGATCATAGGTTGCGTATGTAACGAGTCCAAACAAGGCCGCGCGCAGGATGGTTGTTTTGAGCGAATTATCCTCCAAGCCTGGTAAAACCACGAACACCAAGATTCCCGCGATGAACAGCAAATAGAAAATTATTGCCGCGACCCAATTCGTATTAGGACTCAATAGAAAACCGAGTTGCTTGCGATAGAAAGTGCGAGCAACAAGGCCAAGCCAGACCATGTCAATCGCGAAGAATGCGATAAGTGTTGCGAGATAGAGTTTGATGTAAAAAGCCATAATTCATCCTTTCTTTGCAGTTGGCAGCCCAACGGCTGGCGTTACCGGCAAGCGCGGGATTTGGCGGAAAAAACCACCAGACGCCGAATTCGCCGTTGGGGGCTGAATCCCGAAAGTGTGGGCAAAGCCCGCACTTGTCCAGTGCACGCGGTGTTGGGCGGCAATGCTCGTTGCTTTGTCTTTGCTTCTTCTATCGACCTTCTACTCACATAATTTCTGACACATGATATGCACTATTTGAGTCTTATTGCCAAATGATCTTGGCTCGGTGTCTCGAATGAATTCAAATCCCATCTTACTCCAAAACTGATAGGCACGTTCATTATCCTCGACTACCCCAAGCATGATGGCTTTCCCCCCATTCATTTTGACGTATTTGGTAAACCCTTTCAGTACCTTTTCGCCAACCCCTTGCGAGCGGATTTCGGGTACAAGCAAAAGTAGACCAATCCACCAAGTTGCTTCATCTGGATACCAACGCATGACATCAAGTACACCAATTAATTCATTCACTGGATCAACGATTTCAAATATAAATTTGTCGTCTGCTGATCTTCCCGGTGGCAAATCTTGGAACTCTTCTTCTGCGGCATTTTGACCCGCAGGATGACCATCAACGAGAAGCATGTAATCTACACATTTCTCATATAGTCTTTGAATTACCTTGACATCTTCATACGTCAAAAGATGAACGGAATAATCTTGTTCCTCAACATCAAAGGCAATTTCATTAATGTCGTTCATTTCTGCATATCTTTATGGTTTGCCGCCCAACGGTTTGCGTCAGCCGCCGCTGATGGGGAAAGCCTTGACAGGTGGGAAGACGCTCATCCTATACCAGCGCGGAAAATGCCCCCAATTCAGCGGTCGGCTGCACGCATTGTTAGGTGGCGTCTGCAACGGAAACGACATTGGTTGCGTATGACACTCCAATCAACGGATATGACTATCATTCAATTCCTGCAATTGACTCATCAGTATTTGTTCGAGAGCGGTCTGATAGGTTAGCCTGTGAGCTCTTGCCAAGCTAGGAGCTAGCTCTTGATAAACGTCGCAAATTACGAGGCCAGCCCGCAACATGGGTTCATACTCCATCGCACAGTACGTAGGCTGTAATGGGGCTAGCTGGTCGATGGGCATAGCGTGCTCAATCTTGAAATACGGCTCCTCGCCTCCATAGGCATCGGAGAAGTTATATCGTAAGCGCGCCAGATTGACACAGATCTGACGGAGAACCTCGAGCTGACCGTACGCAAACCAAAGTTGCCCGCGTGCCATTGCCTTAATGAAATGGGATAATTCATGCCAGAACCAGTCGAGTTGTCGACGGAGGATCCCGATTTGTTCCACCTCGTCTGCCACTTGGATCGGGAACACTTCCCCAGCCAGAACCCCTTTTTTATCGAGGAGTACTTTGTAAGCTCCTCCGTGGATGTCATGAAAGTTGCTCTCCCTACCAAACCAAATTTCGCAGTCCGCGCCATTGGAAAAAATAACGAAGTATCCATGAGCCCTGCCAAAGTCTTCTAGAAATAAGGGCTCGCCCAGGAGACGAATGAAGCGTTCCCGTTCAGCCAGAAATGTCTCGTACGTCTGATCTGTTGTGATGAAGAACAGATCCAGATCCGAGTATTTGTCAGCCTTGTCTTCTGCATACGAGCCACCCAAAAACGCGGCGACAATCCGCTCATCTGCCTGACAAGCACTTATGAATCGTTCTAGGACATCTTGATAATGATCTGGCAGCTGCATTTTGTTCATATCCTTACTCACGATCACTGTACATCAGCCACCTAACGGTTTGCGTTACCTGCGCTGGGGCGGGGACGGCGAAGCCGTCCAACTGGAAAAAGGCTAAGGCGTAGAAAACTGCTTGGAATGTGCGCAGAATCCCCAGCGTCAGGTGCACGCGGTGTTAGGCGGCAATCTTATAGCCGATTTAGGGGCGGACTTCCGCCAATGTTAGCAGGGCACAATGCCCTTCACAGCCCAAGCAACCGCCGCATAGGAGCGCGGGCCATCTGGTTCCCCATCGACATATGCCAGCCTTACAGCATCGCGAAGTCTGGCTCGCTGATCACCGCTCAGAGTGGCAACGTACTCGGCGTGAGGGCCATCCTTACCCGCATAAGGGGCCCAATAGTCATCGAACGATGCGAATTCCATACGGATACTCAAAGTCGTCTCAACCACATCTCTGAAGCCTGCTGACACCCAGGCGTTCGCCAATTCTCCCGGTCGGGTCATGGGGCGGGTGTAGTTGCGTGCTCGACGCTCATTGGCCTTTGGATCTAGTACGGCTGCTGTATCGAAGAAGATCCGGTTGGCAACAAAGCCGCCGCGGGCATCCCATATAGCCGCGCCAACCACGGCACCCGGTCGGGCAACGCGCCGCATCTCGGCAATGGCCTGCTCCGCTCTTGGAACAAAGTGCAATACGAGTAGCGACAGGACTCGGTCGAAGCTATGATTTGAAAAAGCCAGCGCGCAGGCATCTCCAACTTGGAACGCGATCCGCGGATCTTGACTGTTGCGCTTAGCATGCTTAACGTAGGCAGGCGAAAAATCTATGCCGTACAACTGATTTACCTGACATTTCTCCATTAGGGCAAATGCGAGTCGGCCTGTCCCACAGCCGACATCGAGAACGCGTTCGTCCTTGGCAGTGCCGACGAAATCAAGAAACGGCTCTGCAAGACGCCAACTCCATCGACCCATTTGCAACTCATATCCGTCGCCGTCGGCTGCCATAAATGTCGAGGAAACAGTCATAGGTAAGCTCCTCTGATTATCTTGCCCAGTCTACTTGAGTGATAAGCTGACGCTTCATTTCATCACATCCTTCGTCTGTACCGCCTAACGGCTGAGCTCACCTGCCGCCAGATTTGGCGAGACAACTAGCTCCGAAATCATTGTTTCTACCAAATGGCCGCCGCAGACCCGCGCCGAAGGCGGTCAGGTGGAGCCGGTGTTGGGCAGCATTTATGCACAAATACCATTTTATCTTTAGGACATTCCCACAAAAATGTCTGTCCCTTCAACTTTGACCGAGTAACTCTCTTCATCCTTCACGCCCATTTTTATAAAAACAATCTTGGCATCCGCAATAGCTTTCCCTGTTTTCACATCGAATCGAGCACCATGTCTTGGACATGTGACAATACTTCCCTCCAGAGAACCTTTTGACAATAACCTCCAAGATGAGTGCACTTGTTGGCGATGGCATAATAGGAACCATCTATATTCGCTAGGAGAACTTCCTTACCGCCTACGACAACCAAGATCATCTTGTTTACTGGCAACTCAGCTTTATCGGCCACTCTTATAAATTCCATTTTTGTCTCCTTTGAGATTGTCGAGAATTGAGCGTATTTACAATTGCCTTGTCTACTACGCTTGTTGATGCTGCCCAACGGCTTGCGTTACCCGCTGGTGGGCGGGACGAGATAACGCTACTTTGGCGGAACCAACTTCAAGCCAGAGAAAGTGCCTGAAAAACGCGCAACTCCCACCAGTCGGGTGCACGCTTTGTTAGCCTGCGGTGGACTTTGCTCTTTCAATCGGCAATGTAGTACACCGAAATGAACCAGGTAGTTTTGTTACTTCCGAATAATCAATCAGAATAGGCTCAATACCTTTAGATTCCAACAACGAAGCTAGGCGATGACTCCTCTCAAGCATGACTACTTTCCGAGGTGAAAGGGCGAAGGTGTTTATCTCCATGTTTGCTGTTTCATTATCTGTAGCTTCTATCAAGTCGAAATGACTTTCGAGCCATTTCAGGCTTTCTGGCTTGAAACTCTTCGGGTGAATAAGTCCAATTCCTTTGGCTGGAATGTTGAACTTTGTGTCCAAATGAATTACACCCCTGTGTGTAAACTTTAGAGTGATTATTTCACGTTCTATTCTTAGCTCTTCAAACTTCCTTCTCAAGCAATTGATACCTTCATCGTTGGTCTCCTCCCCAAAGCCGACGATGATGTACTGGTTATCTACTATTACGTCACCGCCCTCGATTGCCCCACTTTCAAGGCGAACAACTTTAGAGAAGCGAGGCAGAAGATTTTGTAGCCCTTCAAGCTCCCGCTGTCTGTAGTAGCGTCTGGGGTTAGCACAGAAGAAAGTATCGTCAATGGCGAAACCTATATACGCGTGTAATGTTGCACATCACAATAGGGAACTGGATTTGCTAATAATACTTCAACCCCATTCGCTTTCATAACTTCGATGAACGCTTTTTGTTGCTGACGCACACGCTTATAGTCGTAAAAGGCAAACTTGTTATGCCAAAGTTGATAAAAAAGGGCTACGTCAATTCCCCCTAATCGCAGATCGTAAGTAGATATGGGATTGGCTGAACACATAACTACCTTTTTCAGTGTTGCCGTTTCAGATGGAATCCAAATAGCGAGTTTGTTGGTTTTGTCTTGATTCATTACAATTCCCTATGAAAGTTATTTCAAAATGCCTTTCCAAATGCGACCTACCAAGAAGATTTTGCCGAAAAGCAGGCTAACGAGACTGTCGAAAAACCCGATTTTAATTTACGACCAATGCGGGTTTCTTCATATTCATCTTGGCGTCTACAGCTTCATTTTACTCATTTTTATACTTTTTCGACAGTTTCAACGGTTTGCGTTACTGGCGCTGGGGCGGGCGTGGACACTGCTTGGGAGCAGAAAAAACTCGAAGCCAGAAAAATGCTTGAAAATGCGCGCAGAATCCCCAGCGTCCAGTGCACGCTTTGTTGGGCAGAACGGTGGGAGCGATTATTATCCCATTGGAGTACAAATCTCTACTATAGTTCCAAAACAATCTTGAACATACGCAACAATTTGACCCAAGGTTTTGATGAGGGTTTTCTGATTTCAATTGCGCCGTTTGCAATGGCTTTCTCAAATGCTTTTTCCACATCATTCGTAGAAAAAGCGATTTCAAAACAATTTTTTGTGCCTTTGAGCGGCTCAATTCCTGTGTTTGATTTCAACATTTCATTATTTGCAAATGCCAAAGTTGTTTCGCCGCTTTCCATTTCTGCATATGTATTTGAATTCGTGAAAACGAATTTTATCTTTAAGTCAAAACTTCTTGGTAAACTTGTTGCCTTGACTACATCATCTACATAAATAATTACATAATTCATCTTCATTTTGTTTTTCCTTTACTTTTCTTTTTGGGTTTGGGGACGGGAAGCTCCTTTGCGGTAATTCTTATCAAGTTGCTAAACCAATCCTTGTCTTCAAATTTATCTTCAATAAGAAAATTTAATTTTGCACCTGGATATGGCGATGCTTCGAAACAACATCACCTATAAAAGCCCTTCCACTGTCTGTTTGTTTTACAAAGAGTTGGTCGTCACATATCAAAGCGACTATTTTGCCATCGCTATAAATCGCATACTCACCAAACATTTTTTAGAAAATTATTACACCTGCATTTTCGATTTGCTCGGCTATGAATTTGACAAACTCTTCGTTAGATGAGATTATTTTCTCCTTGTTTTCTTTACCGTTACAGCATTGTAGAACAAATATTCTATTTCGTCAAGGAGGTGTATTCACATAAAATGAAATTTGTCAGAATCTCAATATTCAATCTGGTTGTTCTGCCCAACGGTTTGCGTCAGCCGCCGCTGATGGGGAAAGCCTTGACAGGTGGGAAGACGCTCATCCTATACCAGCGCGGAAAATGCCCCAATTCAGCGGTCGGCTGCACGCATTGTTAGGTGGCGTCTGCAACGGAAACGACATTGGTTGCGTATGACACTCCAATCAACGGATATGACTATCATTCAATTCCTGCAATTAACTCATCAGTATTTGTTCGAGAGCGGTCTGATAGGTTAGCCTGTGAGCTCTTGCCAAGCTAGCGTAACGGTTGTGCAATCAGTGGTCGAATCGTGAAAAACGGCCACAAAGTGCAAGATTTTTGAACCTTACCAACTGAACACGGACCCTGTAAGCTCAAAGCCATCCGAACGGAACGAGGAATGGCGATGAGCGAAAACGAAGAGCAAATTCAGCAAACCCAGCACGCATTTTTAGTGGCCTGGGGCCAATTTGCCCAGGCAAAAGGGCTGACCCAACGAATTGAAGCGGTCAAACTGCGGCAGAATAACTACCACCATCGGCCACAGACGAAAGTGCTGGAATTTCTGGTAGCGATTTTGGGTGGTTTGAAGCAGTTGCAGGAAATCAGCCTGGCGGCGCATCCACTGGACAAAGATCAGGCAGTCGCAGAAGCCTGGGGACAGGCTGGATGGGCGGATTACAGCGGGGTCAGCCGGACAATGAGCAGTTTGAGTTGGGAAGAAGCTCACGCCATTGTGGCTGAACTGGATGCCTTCGGTCAGCCGTTCTTGGATGCAGAGTTGGAATTGCTGCGCAAACAGAAGAAACGGTTGACGATGGATGGCGACTTGACCGGCATTCCAGTGTCCAACACGAGTACCAGCTATCCCAACGCCGCCTATGGGCACATGGATGACGACATTCAACTGGGCTACCAGGCAGGCGTGGTCAGTTTGCTCACCGAAACGTATGGGCGGCTGTGGCTATCTGGCACGCACCATCCGGGAGATACGGTATCGAGCACCCAGGCAGAGGCATTGGTGCTGGCTGCGGAAGCCAGAATAGGTTTGCGTCCGGTGCGGCGCACCGATTGGTTGGAAAAACGCATCCACGAGTATGCACCCATCCTGGAAGCGGTAGAGGAGCGGCTGAAAACACAGCGCAAAGCCGTTGAAACTGCTCAGGAGCGGCTCAAACAAGCACAGTTACAGGCAGAAGAGAGAAGCCGGGAACTGGAGACCGTTCAACAGACTTATCTGGCCCGCAAAAGATCAGAGCGACCTACCAGCCGTTTAGCTTTACTGCGCAAGCGAGCCCAAGCAGCTCTGAAGCGGCGGGAAAGTCGCAAAAAAGCGCTCGATGTTGCTCAACGCAAACTGGACAAGACCCAGACCCGCACCCAACTGCTGCTAAATGAAATCAATGCCTTACGACAACGCCTTGAGCGCTTCAAACAAGAGAACCTGACCAACCAGCAGCCGATCGAAGCCGAGTTCCGCCTGGATGCCGGTTTTGGCACTTATGAAAACATCGCTCTGTTGGTTGAAATGGGTTATGAAGTTTACACGAAAGCGCATAACCATAAAGTCACTCAAGCCTTGCGCAGTAAAGCTCAGGAAACCGCTGCCTGGACAAGGGTCGGCGCCAACGCTGAAATGCTTGCCTGGGCGAATATCAAGCTGAAAGGCTGTCCTTATCCACTCGATGAAGCTCTGGAACGTTTCTACACTGGCAAAACCCTCAAGCACAGCGCCTTATGTGAATTCGGTAGCGACGCAGTCACTCAGGATTTGCCAGCCTGGTTCACTCATTACAATGGCAGACAGACCATTGAAGCGGGGATTAAGGAAAGCAAACAGGTTTTCTATCTACATCGTATCAAGGTGCACTCTGAACCGGCCATTTTTCTGCAAGAACGCATGGCGCTTTTTGCTGCCAACTTTATCCGCTGGGCGGCATACTGGCTGGCTGAACAACCTCAACCGCAAGAAAATGCGCTCGATATCCGAAAATTGGGTATCAAACGCCAGGTGCAAGTGGGCGCACACGTTTCCGCACAGGTGATCCGTAATTCAGAAGGTATGTTGTTAAAGTTCAGTGAACACAGCGCCTTCTCAGGCAAAGTGCTCAATTTACTAAGCGGCGGTCATCCGCCACAGAACAAACAGAAATTTTGAGGTTTTATGCCACTTTTTACCAAATCGCATCTGATTGCACAACCGTTACGCTAGGAGCTAGCTCTTGATAAACGTCGCAAATTACGAGGCCAGCCCGCAACATGGGTTCATACTCCATCGCACAGTACGTAGGCTGTAATGGGGCTAGCTGGTCGATGGGCATAGCGTGCTCAATCTTGAAATACGGCTCCTGGCCTCCATAGGCATCGGAGAAGTTATATCGTAAGCGCGCCAGATTGACACAGATCTGACGGAGAACCTCGAGCTGACCGTACGCAAACCAAAGTTGCCCGCGTGCCATTGCCTTAAGAAATGGGATAATTCATGCCAGAACCAGTCGAGTTGTCGACGGAGGATCCCGATTTGTTCCACCTCGTCTGCCACTTGGATCGGGAACACTTCCCCAGCCAGAACCCCTTTTTTATCGAGGAGTACTTTGTAAGCTCCTCCGTGGATGTCATGAAAGTTGCTCTCCCTACCAAACCAAATTTCGCAGTCCGCGCCATTGGAAAAAATAACGAAGTATCCATGAGCCCTGCCAAAGTCTTCTAGAAACAAGGGCTCGCCCAGGAGACGAATGAAGCGTTCCCGTTCAGCCAGAAATGTCTCGTACGTCTGATCTGTTGTGATGAAGAACAGATCCAGATCCGAGTATTTGTCAGCCTTGTCTTCTGCATACGAGCCACCCAAAAACGCGGCGACAATCCGCTCATCTGCCTGACAAGCACTTATGAATCGTTCAGGACATCTTGATAATGATCTGGCAGCTGCATTTTGTTCATATCCTTACTCACGATCACTGTACATCAGCCACCTAACGGCCTCGAGCTAAGCCGCTCGGCGGCTCAGCCTCATCGCCTTCATTCTAGGACAACTCAACAGGCATGGCGCCACTGCGTTTTCGCCCGCCAGCCGAGTCGGCTTCAGCGAGTTGTTCGGCGCAGGGGGCCTCCAGCTCATAGACCGAACAAGGACATTACAGACAGCAGGAGCCAATGGTGGAGCGTGCTCCATCCGATCGTGCCGTCATGCCGAACCTGCCATCCCCACCCGAAGCCGGCCATCCCTGTCACTTCCACGAGCATCAGGGCGCCAAGAAACGGATTGATGGGCGAGAAGATCATTGCCCTGGGAACATGCCACAAGCCGAACAACGCGGCGTGCGCCAGATTCGCCGCTCCGGGGCGACCAGGGAACATGCGGTGCATCGCGGGAAGCAGACCCGCTCGAAAGAAGAGCTCTTGGGCAATGGCACTAGCGGGAGCGAGTAGGAATACGGCCAATGGCGTGAAGCCTACATATGCGCTGGTCAGGATGGGGCCGGCCAGGGCAAGCGAAACGAGAGCAAGCGCAACAATGCCTTTCAGTGACGCGGCGCATGACCAGATAGCACTCGGTGGCAGAATAACCGGAATGGCGGAGGAAGAAGACTGCTGCGACTCCCGGCAAGAGTTGGACGAAGGCTGCCAGTACCTCGGGGATCGGCAGAGTGTAGAGCAGCGTGTAAAGGAGCCACAGCAGGAGCATTCCCACAAGCACACTCCTGCTTGTTCTGGCGGTTGCGCCGATTGGATCGAGCTGGTGTTCCCATCTTCCCTAAGGACGCTGTTACCTGCGCCGAACGTGGGCATCAGCCGCCGCGAGCACCGCGAAGCGGTCGGCTGCATGCGCGTTGTTGGGCCGCGCAACGCCTTCGTATACATTATCGCAGGAATAACGCAAAATCCAGATGCTCCCATGTAGACGAGGGCAGGACAATAAGGCGCACGTTGCCAGCAGCCTGCGCTTGTACCAACTGAAACTCGTCAACGTCATTTGGTGTTATCGATTCCCAATCCACCAGATCGATTTCGCCTGCGAGGAGCAGCACGAATAACTCGGTCGTGTTCGAGAAACTTGATTTCGATGCGCGGCGTGGTGGGAGAGCCGTTGAAGTAGTAGGGATTTGCTTCGAGCATCATGCTTTGCCCATAAACCCATTCTTTTATCGCATACGGGCCGACGCCAAGCGGTTTGCGCTTCACATCCTCGAAATAAGCCCATTGACCGGGTGGCACGTCGGCTAGTTTGCGTCCATCGGCCAGGACTTGGTGGGCGGGCAGTCGGCTGAAGGGCGGCAGAGAATATGGCAGGTCCCTATAGGTCAATCGAGCACCTGAGAAGCCAGGCTTCCACGTCACACGATAGGCCGTGTCACTCAGAAACTCTACACCGACAATTCTATCGCACACTGGGAACGGATCAGGAAGAGTCGTGCTGAAGGGCCCCGGACCTCGAATAGCGCGATCGCACATCGCGCGATAAGCCAGCTCGTAATCGGTTGCAGAGACGGCGACACCGTCTGACCATGTCAGGCCATCTACAAACTCATACGTGACCACTAGCTGTCTCATCGAAAGTTCACCTCCGTTGTAGACAACCTTTTGCCCCTCTCCATCACGTATCACCACACCTGGCCGAGTTCTAAGACCTCCCCGCTCCAATCCACTACACTGTCACTTTCCTTCACCGTCACGGCATTTTGTATCACAGCCCCATTCTCAAACATAGGCAATTGCTTGAGCAACACTGGTTGATACTGGTGGTTGCGCTGAATGACGTCACTGCCCATGATCAGGGTTCGGATGCACCTCGGCGACATATGCTTGTTCAAACCAGAGGGGGGCGGCAGGTTCGGCGTCTTCGCCAATGACTATGGTTTCCTTGTTCGGAATGCGCCACTGTGCGGCGTTCCAGGTGTAAATGCCGTCGTCGGTCGCCACAAAGTTCTCCAGCCCCGGGTTGACGGCGAACACATTTACACGATAGAAGAGCGGAAGTTCGGGTATATCCCACGCATATTCGCGTTGCACGATCTGATAGGCGACACGCTGTTCATTGATGCTCATGAGTTCGTCAATGTCTCAAGTGCGGCGTCAGCGACCTCATTGCACCAACCGGAAAAGTTCTGCCCCTGCCAGTTGTTTGTCGGTGAGGGGATTTGGTCGCAGGCATAGCGTGTGTATGTCTCGAGTCCGCCGAAATCAAGTTCGGTCGCCCAGGCAAATGCCGCGATCTCAAATTCACGGCGGCTAAGGCCGGTGCCGTCTCCGAAGAACCACTCGGCTGGCATGTGATTGCGGACAATGTGGATACCGCATGTCTTCATCTGCTCTTCCCATACCGCCGCCCATGTCTGGCGGAAGTTTGCATCGGTCGTGGTCAGCATAGGCTCCAGTTCATCGCCGTTTGCGTTGGTACGATAGAGCGCACCGCTCGCCAACGCCCAGCCAGCTTCTTCCAGCAAGGCCATACCTCATTCAGGGAGAAGGGATAGCGGGTAAAGTGTGGATAGTCGCCGTTATACGCCCAATGCCAAAGCGGGATAAACAGATCGGCCTCAAAGGCGGTCGGCGCCATAAGCCAGGGGTACACTGACGGATGAGTCCGGCACGGTCAGTGCAGTAGGCGATCGCCTGCCGCACCCGCACATCGCTAAGGATTGAGTGTGAAATGGGAAGGTGGGTTGAAGTTGCACTCGGTGTGGCTGGGAGTATGGCAGTAGGTGGTGGTATGACTGATTCGGCGGGCGACGGCGAGGGAGGCAAACGGCACGATGTCGGGGTTGGCGGAAGTGAAGTCGTTACCGACTGGCAGGCGGAAAGCGAGAGGAGAAGCGACAGCCCGATGTGGATGAGGCGGTTCGCGCACATCACAATTCACTCTTAGCACATGACAAATCGCTGGGCCACTTCTTTGATTTGAAAACGGGCAATGCCTTCAACTCCGCGAGTAGCCAACGGGTAGCTCAGAAGCAGCGACGATGCCTGCAAGTTACTTTCCTATTCTCGCGCCATTTTCTAGCAAATCACACTACACGCAAGCGGCAGAGCCGCTGTCCGACTAGAGCCGGTGTTGGGCGGCTCTCTGAAAAAAACCCGTATCATTCACTACAAGACATTTATCACTGTGAAGTGCATATAGGATGTGTTCCCGTGCACCAGTTCGAAACACACCCATTGACGGTCAGGTTGATCTGACACCAGACGCAGGTCCATCAACCGTTTCCACAGTAATTCCTCGATACTAGCCGACTGTATCTGATCCGACAATGAGGAAGGCTTTCTTTGTTTTTCAAAACGAGGGATACATTGGTAGCTGAGTTGGGCTGGGATTCCATCAGTCACGGTCAGGCTGGATCATTTGGCCGTTTGCATCTTTCATCGAGATTTTTGCACCTCCCTCTCCATCCACAGTGAGAACAGATGTAACGTTTACGGTTTGTAAACCCTCCCGGGAAATCGCTAGTACTCTTGGGCTGAAATAGCCAAGAAGCATTGACGGATGGGTGAAATGCGGTAGGATAAGGCATACTCAGAGAAACAGAAAGGACAAGCCGATGCCAAACCCCAAACCGCTGCCGTTGGAATTGACAGAAAAAGAGAAAGAAGGATTGGAAAAGCTGATCAAGCGTCATAACGTTGGACAACAGATTGCACTACGGGGTCGAATTGTTCTGGCGGCAGGAAGTGGACAAAACAACAGCGGAATAGCCAGGGAGATGAAAGTGAATTTGGAAACGGTGCGCTTGTGGCGGCAACGCTGGTTGGATTTGCAGGCGATCTCGCTGGAGGATCTGAGTATCGAGGAAAGATTAGAAGATTTACCACGGCCTGGAGCGCCAGCGCAGTTTACAGCCGACCAAATCTGCAAGATCACAGAGCTGGCCTGTGAGAAACCAGAAGAAAATGGTCGCCCCATCAGCCAATGGACATCTCGAGAGATTGCAGATGAAATCATGAAAAGAGGCATTGTAGAGAAAATCTCCGCCCGACATGCAGCAAGGCTTTTAAAAAGGGCGATCTCAAGCCCCATCAAATCCGTTATTGGCTGACGCCAGCACCGGATGAGCGCTTTGACGAGAAGGTGAACGATATCAACACATGTTACCAACAGGCAACCGAGCGCAGCCAACAGGGCGAACGATTTGAAAGCGTTGATGAAATGACAGGTGTTCAAGCATTGGAACGGAAACATCCAGGGTTGCCCATGCGACCTGGAAAAGTCGAGCGGCGAGAGTTCGAGTATATTCGGCATGGAACTCTGTCGTTTATCTTCAACTTTGATGTCGCTTTGGGTAAAGTTGTGGCTGCTTGGGGTGGGCCAACCCGGAATGAGCAAGACTTCGCCAACCATATCCATCGCAGGGTAAAGTCTGATCCGACAGTGCGGCAATGGCACTTTATAACCGATAATCTCAACACCCATCTGTCTGAGACTTTGGTGCGCTATGTTGCTGCAGAATCGGATATCGCCGAGGACTTGGGGATCAAAGGCAAAAGTGGCATCTTGAAGTCGAAGGCTACCCGAGCGGCTTTTTTGAGTGATCCATCCCATCGTATTGTTTTCCACTACACGCCGAAACACGCTTCTTGGATGAACCAGGTAGAAATCTGGCTCAGCATCTTGGTACGCAAATTGCTAAAGCGAGGTAATTTCACTTCCATCTCTGATCTAAAAAACAAAGTGCTGGCTTTCGTCGCCTACTACAACGAGACGATGGCCAAACCTTTCAAATGGACCTACAAGGGCAAGCCCCTTTCTGCATGAAAACTTTCTATTCATTTACGCCAACTTGTACTAGTACCTATCTTGATTAACACCATAAAGGCGAAAACTCAGCTCAACTTTTTAAATTATCGATCATATCTCCACGTGAAGTTTGACCGGTCTGTCTCACCGCATTTACTATTGCATGTGGTGAGTTCAATTCCTGGATCGTATTCCACGCCCCCTAAATCACAGCTAATTATGGCAAAGAGCAGGGTTAGTAATGGGAAGAGAATGAGTTTTTTTTTCATAATAGACCTCTTATCCTTACCATTTTATCTTATGCTGCGCCGCTAATTCTCTTGATTGTACTCCGGCCTGTGGAAGATTAGCTTCCCGGTACTATAGACTACTTTGTGTTTATTGAAGTCCTGGCCGCCCAACGGTTTGGCTCACCTGCTGCCGGGTTTGGCGAAACTAGACTGCGTAAAATCACTTCTTCTGCCAAATGGCCGCCGCATACCCTCGCCGAAGGCGGTCAGGTGGAACCGGTGTTGGGCGCACATTTATTTACAGACCATTCAGCAATTGGATAATATGCTGAGTGTGATCGCGTTCATGCCACAGAGTTCTACGCATACTTTCCGTGCAGACCATACCTCATTACAACTCTTTGTTATTTGTTCATTGCCAATCAGCTTGACCGATTGCTCTCCTGTGTTGGTGCGCACTTGCGGGAGCTTTTCCAAAGGGGCGTCGGGAAGTCACGCCTGTTCCAAACCACAACCCAACTGGTTAAGATCCCAATTTTCAGCAATGGCGACATAATTTAGTATGCCAGCAATTGAGCCGCGTGCCTCACCAGGAATTGCCTTTGTGAGTTGTTCTTGATTGATTGACTGAATCACGCTTAATCAAATCCTGGCGAGTCCAACTCATAAGTCGTAAGGAAATATCAACATCCCAGTACCCCAAAGGGCGACGGTAATCCTAAGAATCCATTGACGATGTAGTCAGGGCCTTCGCAGCTCAGAAAAGATTGGAAAGTCTCCACAACTTCAGTTTCAATTTGCTCATTGACGATAGGCAATGAGCTATAGCATGTTGCGATAACCAAGAAAAGTATTCTGCGACTCTTTGGGGGGAATGTGCGATAGCATCTGCGGTTGTGGTTGCCGAGCTAAAACAAGCAGGCAAATTTAACGCCCATGCGATCCAATGATTGGGTTCCATGTCCTCTACTGCAAGATAAATATGCATTTTGTCTACTCTCCAGTGCGCCCAACGAGACTGTCGAAAAACCCGATTTTGGATTTGCGACAAGTGCATGTTCTACATTAATTAAAACCGACCGTCTACAGCTTCATTTTGCCCATTATTATACTTTTTCGACAGTTTCGACAGGGCGGATTGGGACGCGGGTTAGGCGCACGAAACAAAGAAACAAGAACTAGACTTAAATTGGACCGCGTCACGGTTTCGAGCCAGAACCTATTAAATCTGTTCTCCATTTACTCGCGTCACCACTTGCGTGGGCTTTCCATTGCCGACCACGTGCTGATACAGCAATTCGCCTTTGATTTCCGTGATCAAATTGACTTGATTAACCTCAATGCCATCTCGCCATCCCAAGGCAACCGCACGGGCGAGCGGGTCATGTAGGAAATTGATGGTATCTAAGCAATCCGCCCCCATGTCTGTTGGTATAACTTGGCTGGCCGATTGCTCTCGTCGTTCGCAAAAGCCTCAGCTTGTCTGGCAATGAGCCGTCCTAACGCCCTGCTTCTCGCAGGGCGTCCAAATAGGTCGCCCAAAGCGAGGTTTCGACCGTGATCGGGAGCGGAACAAATGTCGGGCTCGAATGCTCAATCACATAGTAGGCGGATTGCACATCACATTGAATATTCCATGCCATGTCATTTCCCCAGATGGGGAATCCAGCACGTGGCGGGTAGACGTAACCACCCATCAAATAAAGTCGCACACGGCTCAATATTCCAGGCGTTCGTTTTTCCAGTAACGCCAGATTTGTATAAGCACCTATCGCGGCTATGATGGCCCCTTGGTTGATACTATGTTCCAGTAAATCAAGGGCGTACTCGAGAGGAGTAGGAACTGCTGGAATCGGCTGTGGCCAGTATTGAACTTCATTCGGTAAGCCAGGCCGAATGGGCTGACCATTCCAACGATAGCAATCGAGGTTTACATCGGCGCCCGCCGCGACGGCCGTTTCTTTTTGCCCCGCCAGATCCAGAACATACCGTGCGTAACCAGCTCGTTTACCACCATCATCTGTATTGGTGGTGACAGCAAGCAACTCAACATCCGGCCAATTCATTACCATCGCCAGAGCGCAAAGGTCGTCAATATCGCCGCCTATGTCAGTGTCGAGGTGGAACTTGATCACCATCACTGTCCCCACCGGAAACGTAGCATTAGTGCGCCTAACGGTTTGCGTTACCTGCGTGTGGGCGGGCGTGGACAATGTTTGGGAGCAGGAAAAACTCAAAGCCAGAAAAATGCTTGTAAATCGCGCAAAATCCCACACGTCAGGTGCACGCTTTGTTAGGCGGTTTTTGCAAATTCAACTATCCGCTTCTTAGGCGTAATGCATTATTTTATATCAATTTTTCTTGTTGCTCTTTTTATGATCCACTGTGTGTTTTTGTTTGCTGATTTTTGCCATTTCTTAATCAATTCCACTGTAGGCGTTTTATTAACTTTTAACCAATCAGTAAGATGATTTGCCACTGATTTCTTGACAAACATTACTTCATCTTCTTTTAGGATCTCTAAATTTTAAAACAGGCTTTGGATTATCATTAAATGTATCAAGTTTTGTTGACCATGGAAGTTTCGGTCGTAGCCCTTCACTAGCCAATCTTCTTAAATGGAAATTTGAAGAATGCGCCCAATCAGTGATTTGTTTCAAACTTTACTTTCCGCTAACTGAGGGAGCGGATTAACGGGGCAATGGGCCCCAAACATGGTAAGCTTGTTTTTTGCCAAACAAAAGACCATGAGGTGAGCCCATTACCGCCATCGATCATACCATGAAAGTCCTGGTCGCACTGACCGAAGGTCTCCCGGTGGGGACCAACCTGGCACTTTTACAATTCTTGTGGATGCTGGTCAGCGGTGCTTTGCTGCCCCAACGGGGAGCGCTCTTTCCGGCGCTGCAAGCCACCGGTCTATCTGAACAGGCTACCCGTCGAGCTTGGGCTGCTTTCCGGCGTGGCGTTTGGCAGACTGTGGTGATCTTGCGCTTGTGGCAGGAGCAGATTGAAGGACTGCCCGGCTGGCAGGTGCATCGCCACGAAGGTTATCGGGCTATTACGGTGGATGTGACCGCCTTCTGGCGCCCGGCATTGCGGAATTGCCCGAGCAAGCACTACCATCCGGCCGCCAACCGGGCGCTTCCGGCGGTGATTTTCGGTGTGATCGGAGAAGTGGGTCATATCGGGGATCAACGCCTGGCCTGTCCGTTGGCATTCGAACGTGTGCATCCGAAAGACCCCAGCGAGAGCCGGCTGTGGCAGGACTTGTTGCGCTGGGCACGCTGCCATTTGGCTCCTGACGATGTGGCAGTGATGGATGCAGGCGTCAAGCTAGCCGATGTACATGCAGCCGGGCTGGAGCATTACCTGCTGCGCCTGGCAACCAACTTCACGGCTCGCCGCAATCAGCCCCTGCCCTATGGTGGCAAAGGCCGCAAACCCGTCTATGGCGAGAAGATCCGTCCGCTGGAGCGCAGCTACAAGGGTAAAACCATTGCAGCCAGCTCCCCCGATCGGGTGGAAACCTGGACGAAAGACAACGCTGCCATGCGAGCCGAGATCTGGGAAGACCTGATCCTGCCGGGTGTGACCCCTGGGCCTCAGGCCAAGACTTTCCGGGTGTATGCCATCTACGATCCAAACTACACCACGCCCTGGCTGCTGGCGACACCCCTCAACCTGAAAGCGGCTACGGTGAAAGCGATGTATCAGGATCGCTGGCCGGTCGAGCAGATACCGCTCTCAGCCAAGCAAATGGTCGGTGCTCATCGCCAGTTCGTGCATGCTGACGAAAGCATCCAACGCCTGCCAGAGTTGGCCCTTCTGGCAGGTTCGATCCTGAGTTACCTGGCTGCTACGGCACCCCTGGCTCCAACTGGTTTCTGGGATCGCCAGCCCAAACGTACACCGGGCCGCTTCCGCCGCATGCTGATGGGCAAGCCATTTCCGCAATTTTACCGATTGCCCCAGCAACTTCGCAAAAAGGTGTCGGTGACCGGGCATTTACCCAAGGGAAGCCTGGCTCCCAGGCGAAAAACAACCGCTTCAGCGCCGATAATCGTGCCTTGAAGCGAAAAATGGGCTCAATTGGTAAGGTTCTGTGCTCCCGGAAGTTCATTCCGGCAGCTTCGTCATCTGCTTTTAGCGGAAAGTGAAGTTCAAAGATTCTTTTGGATAAAGACGAATAAAGGGTCTAATAGCATACTCACCAGTATTTCTTTTTGTGATTTCACCGATTGCATGCATTGATAAATCGAAATGCTCTATTCCGTATTTCTCAACATACTTTCCAATTGGCATAACCCAATAGTATTCAGTGAACATTCCTGTTTCATTTTGGTTTTCTTCCCCCAATATTGAAATAAGAATCTCGGAAGATTTTTCATAATCTTTTGGTAAGTATTTATAGAGCCCGTCAGCATGTAATTCGATTCTTTGTGTATAGCCACTATTGTCAATACTCTTCTTGATAGTATTGACATAATCCGTTTTTGGAAAGTCTCCCTCGATAGTGTATTTTGGGGTAAGATTGGCGCAAGTCCATCCCAAGGGAGACAAAATGGAAAAACTTGCCCGAACCAAAGATTTTTGTCCAAACGCAGCTTGCCCGGATTACGGTAAGCTGCAGAGCGATCAGGCTCAACCGAACCTTAAAAAGTTCGGCAAAACCACCGAGGGGTACAGCGCTACCAGTGTAAGACATGCGGCAAGACCTTCACGGAAACCACAGGGACAATTTTCTTTCGTAAACATGCCCAAGAGCTGAAATCCTGGAAGTGTTGGCCCTCCTAGCGGAAGGCAATCGCATCAGCACCTCACTCGGGTCAAAGGGATCAAGGAAGACACGATCTTAAGGTGGTTACGGGAAGCTGCCCGTCATTCCGAAGAACTGGAAGAGGCACTGATGAAAGAATTCCATCTCAAGCGGGCCCAAATGGACGGCTTATGGTCCTTCGTGCACAACAAAGGCGAAAAAAAGCTACCCGGAGACCTCTGAAAGCGGTACCTTCTGGATTTCGACCTTGCTGGATATCGATAGCCGTCTGCGCGTGGCTCGTGGGATCGGAAAGGATGAGACAGAAGCCAGCCTGAAAGTCTTTCAAACCCTCCAACAGCGCGGCCATCCCGAGGGTCCACCGCCTTTGATCTCGGATGGCTGGGGCGGCATTGACGAAGCTATGGTAGCGGTTTATGGGCTGGTTCCCGAGTATTCGGGTCGCGGTCGTCCACCCGTTTATCCCAGGCCCGGAGAAGATTGGCTCTACCTGCAGATGGTCAAACAGCGAGATGAGCATGGGCGTTGCAAGGGGTCCAATTGAAAGCCATTTGGGGCAACCAGGAGGAACTAATTGAACTCTTGGGTAAAAGTACGGCCTACATCGAGCGCAACAACTTGACGACACGTCTGTTCAATGCCCGCTTGACCCGTAAGACCCTGGCTTTCTCGAAAGATGTCGAATCTCACGAGGCTGCGGACGTGGGAAGACGCTTACTACAACTGGGTTCGCCCTCACAAGGGTTTGCGTTTTAAAATACGATGATCCCCACGGAAATGGATGCCCCGCACGCCAGCATGGCGGCGGGTTTGACCGATCACATTTGGAGTGTTAAAGAGCTGTTGTAGGCCGTTCCTTTACCAAGGGCTAAACACACTTTTTAGGGTGACTATCCAATTTCGGAAAGTGTTTCATAAACATGAGAGAAAGTCTTATCTGCTAATAATTCAGCTAAATTTGCACCAAAGTGTTGAGTAATACCTTTGTTATTTGCCATAGCAATGATCCCTTTTTATATTAGCGCCTACCGCCTAACGGTTTGCGTTACCTGCGCTGGGGCGGGGACGGCGAAGCCGTCCAACTGGAAAAATGCTAAGGCGTAGAAAACTGCTTGGAGATGTGCCGCAGAATCCCCAGCGTCAGGTGCACACGGTGTTAGGCGGCAATCTTATAGCCGATTTAGGGGCGGACTTCCGCCAATGTTAGCAGGGCACAATGCCCTTCACAGCCCAAGCAACCGCCGCATAGGAGCGCGGGCCATCTGGTTCCCCATCGACATATGCCAGCCTTACAGCATCGCGAAGTCTGGCTCGCTGATCACCGCTCAGAGTGGCAACGTACTCGGCGTGAGGGCCATCCTTACCCGCATAAGGGGCCCAATAGTCATCGAACGATGCGAATTCCATACGGATACTCAAAGTCGTCTCAACCACATCTCTGAAGCCTGCTGACACCCAGGCGTTCGCCAATTCTCCCGGTCGGGTCATGGGGCGGGTGTAGTTGCGTGCTCGACGCTCATTGGCCTTTGGATCTAGTACGGCTGCTGTATCGAAGAAGATCCGGTTGGCAACAAAGCCGCCGCGGGCATCCCATATCAGCCGCGCCAACCACGGCACCCGGTCGGGCAACGCGCCGCATCTCGGCAATGGCCTGCTCCGCTCTTGGAACAAAGTGCAATACGAGTAGCGACAGGACTCGGTCGAAGCTATGATTTGAAAAAGCCAGCGCGCAGGCATCTCCAACTTGGAACACGATCCGCGGATCTTGACTGTTGCGCTTAGCATGCTTAACGTAGGCAGGCGAAAAATCTATGCCGTACAACTGATTTACCTGACATTTCTCCATTAGGGCAAATGCGAGTCGGCCTGTCCCACAGCCGACATCGAGAACGCGTTCGTCCTTGGCAGTGCCGACGAAATCAAGAAACGGCTCTGCAAGACGCCGACTCCATCGACCCATTTGCAACTCATATCCGTCGCCGTCGGCTGCCATAAATGTCGAGGAAACAGTCATAGGTAAGCTCCTCTGATTATCTTGCCCAGTCTACTTGAGTGATAAGCTGACGCTTCATTTCATCACATCCTTCGTCTGTACCGCCTAACGGTTTGCGTCAGCCGCCGCTGATGGGGAAAGCCTTGACAGGTGGGAAGACGCCTCATCCTATACCAGCGCGGAAAATGCCCCCAATTCAGCGGTCGGCTGCACGCATTGTTAGGTGGCGTCTGCAACGGAAACGACATTGGTTGCGTATGACACTCCAATCAACGGATATGACTATCATTCAATTCCTGCAATTGACTCATCAGTATTTGTTCGAGAGCGGTCTGATAGGTTAGCCTGTGAGCTCTTGCCAAGCTAGGAGCTAGCTCTTGATAAACGTCGCAAATTACGAGGCCAGCCCGCAACATGGGTTCATACTCCATCGCACAGTACGTAGGCTGTAATGGGGCTAGCTGGTCGATGGGCATAGCGTGCTCAATCTTGAAATACGGCTCCTCGCCTCCATAGGCATCGGAGAAGTTATATCGTAAGACGCGCCAGATTGACACAGATCTGACGGAGAACCTCGAGCTGACCGTACGCAAACCAAAGTTGCCCGCGTGCCATTGCCTTTAATGAAAATGGGATAATTCATGCCAGAACCAGTCGAGTTGTCGACGGAGGATCCCGATTTGTTCCACCTCGTCTGCCACTTGGATCGGGAACACTTCCCCAGCCAGAACCCCTTTTTTATCGAGGAGTACTTTGTAAGCTCCTCCGTGGATGTCATGAAAGTTGCTCTCCCTACCAAACCAAATTTCGCAGTCCGCGCCATTGGAAAAAATAACGAAGTATCCATGAGCCCTGCCAAAGTCTTCTAGAAATAAGGGCTCGCCCAGGAGACGAATGAAGCGTTCCCGTTCAGCCAGAAATGTCTCGTACCGTCTGATCTGTTGTGATGAAGAACAGATCCAGATCCGAGTATTTGTCAGCCTTGTCTTCTGCATACGAGCCACCCAAAAACGCGGCGACAATCCGCTCATCTGCCTGACAAGCACTTATGAATCGTTCTAGGACATCTTGATAATGATCTGGCAGCTGCATTTTGTTCATATCCTTACTCACGCTCACTGTACATCAGCCACCTGACAATATATATACGGAAAATATCTATATATATACCATTTTCGTTGTTATGTACAGAATTGTCCTGGATAATCCAAAGTCTGCTGATCTGATTATACGAACATCTGACATCGCATGCTAATCCTCGGAGCATAAAACATGGAAAGCCGCCCAAAAAAACTCCTAGACCAGGTGCGCGATGCCATCCGAGTCAAGCATTACGCCCGCAACACCGAACAAGCGTATGTTTACTGGATCAAAAAATATATCCTCTTCCATAATAAACGCCATCCCAAAGAGATGGGTACTGGCGAAGTTCAGGCTTTCCTAACCCACCTGGCTTTAGAAGAGCATATTTCGGCTTCTACACAGAACCAGGCGCTTAGCGCGTTGCTTTTCCTGTACCGTAATGTTCTAAGCCAGGAGTCGGCTAGTGACTCGGTGCACGCAGCCATCTCAGCACGTGCCCACCGTGCTCAGCCGTCCTGAAGTGCAGGTTGTGCTGCATGAAATGAGTGGCATTCACCTGCTGATGGCTCGCTTATTGTACGGCAGCGGCATGCGCCTGATGGAGTGTATCCGTTTGCGAGTAAAAGATCTGGATTTTGAGTATCGCCAGATTGTCGTGCGTGATGCCAAAGGCGCGCACGACCGTTATACGCTTCTGCCCGCCAGTCTGGTAGAACCATTGCAAGATCATCTGATCCAGGTCAAAAGAACCCATGCCGAGGATCTGTCCAAAGGATATGGCGCCGTTTATCTACCCTTCGCGCTAGCCGAGAAATACCCCAACGACAATCGGGAGTGGATCTGGCAGTATGTTTTTCCTGCTCACTCGTTATCGCCGGATGAACAGGATGGCGTTATCCGTCGTTTTCATATGAGTGAAACCGGGCTGCAAAAAGCCGTCAAGGCAGCGGTGCAGAAAGCGGGTATTCCTAAAAAAGTTGGCTGCCATACCTTTCGCCACTGTTTTGCCACCCATTTGCTTGAGGCTGGCTACGATATTCGCACGGTACAGGAACTGCTCGGGCATAAAGATGTCAAGACGACGATGATTTATACCCATGTGCTCAATCGCGGATCGAAGGCAGTGCGCAGCCCACTGGATGAGTGATGCTTTTAGTTCGGGCTTGTTCCTGCCCTTACCCGGTTGATGTTCCTTGCATAGACTTTGTCAAGCTACGCTGGAGGATCGCTCAAATCATACTGATGTCCACTTCTCCCGTTTTGGAATTGCGTGTTGCCATCACTGCTAATGACTTCGACCGCCTGGCGAGCTTCTACCGCCAGGGCTTAGGTCTTGAGCCTCCCAGACCTGGTCCCCCGAGCAGGGCCGCGCCCTGGTGCTCGACCTGGGCAGAGCCACCCTGGAGATCTTCGACGAGAAGCAAGCTGCGACGGTTGATAACATCGAGGTCGGGCAGCGCATCAGCGGGCGCATCCGCTTCGCTCTGCAGGTGCCGGACGTGCAAGCCGCGGCGGAGCGCCTGATCGCCCATGGCGCGACCCTGGTCCATCCCCTCGTCATCACCCCCTGGGGCGATCAATGCGTGCGCTTTGAAGATCCCGACGGCATGCAGATCACCTTCTATCAGAGCTCGAGCCAGGGTTCCTGACGATATGACCACCTCAACTCCCATCTTCAATTCCGCCGGTCCGGCTGGCTCCCCCGCTCAGTATCGTTGCATCTCAGTTGCAATCAAAACGTAAACTTGACTCGTTCCCCTCCTCGGTCTATAATATTATTGGAGCAACCCTCATCCTGGCAAACCATCGCAGGCGGGGAGGGATTCTTCACCACGCATCGCCGCTTCCAATCAAGCCGCTGCCCCAGGGCAGCGGCATTTTTATCCCCAAGAGCAGTTCCTGGGCTGCCGGGCGCGACTTTATCTCTGATTTGGAGCTCTCCGAGATCCCAAATAACCAATCACCGCATTCGTGGTCTTTCAGTGTTTCTATTATCCAGGAGGTCCCTTTATGGAAGACAAAAACATCCTCATCGTCCGCGAGTTCATGGAGCAGGTCATCAACCAAAAGAATTTCGACCGGCTTTTTGATTATTTCAGCCCGGCTTGTATCATCCACAACACCCCCTATGTCGGCATGGGCATCCGGTATGACGACTCCTCCGGCGAGTGCTTTGTGGTCGAGAAGGTTGCCCCGCATGCACCTGCTTCCGGAAAGCTTTTCGAGGGGGATGGATGTTAAGCGTCAGTGATGGTAGCAGCATCTGGCAGGGCCTCGAACAGCTCCGCCAGGGCATGTGGGGCTTTAGCAGGCTGGGACATCCATCACAATCACCCTGCAACGTAATGGGCAGACCCAGGAGGTCGCCATCCAGCGCGGCCTGGTGGAGGACTTCGACATCACGATGACCGATTTTCACGCTGATTGGCAGCGCATTCTAATCCGGGAAACCCCTGACATGCGTATCGTGATCGACTGCATCTTCGCCTCCGGCAATCAGGTGGCTTACTTTGCTACCAATACCGCCACCCACACCGAGCATAAGCGCTCTGCCGTGTGGAGCGAATGCAACATCATGCGCCTGGCGGAGGGCAAGATCGTCGAGTGGTGGGGGGTGGAAGTGCCATCAGCATGTACCGCCAGTTCGGTTACCGGCTGGTGGAACCGGGTAAAACGATCTAAGCAGGTCGATTAAGCGCATAGCAGAATTTTGCGTTCTCCAGCCCCCCGTTTTCTCCCAGGAAACGGGGGCTAAGCGCCTTCAGTGTTTCAGCGTCTCTCAGCGCCTCGGTGATATCACCCAGGGGTAAGTCCCGCTTTTTCCGGCAATATTCACCCCATCTTCACCTTCCCTTTTTAACGATTACTATATAATCAGCACAAATGTTCTGATCGGGCTGCTGAGAGTACGCTCCATCTTTCTCCGCCGCGCCATCATCTGGCTGCCGGCGTTTACTGCCCGCGTGGCTTGTTGAGAAAGTTTAACGATTGTCATGTGTCATCCCCCTGGTATTAACCGCTCCCCCTGCCATCGAGGACGCCATTCGTTTGCAATCGTTTTTCCAACACTATTTTGGGAAAACGAATACCTGCGCTGGTGATGATCAATAGATGCAGCCTGGCTTGCTGCGCCTTCTCCTCCCGCCCTGTGTTACTCGCCCCGTTCTGCCACGAATCCCATAGCCCGCTCCGCCATGGCGGTGATCGTCAGGCTGGGATTCACGCCCAAACCCACCCCGCCCACCACGGTCACGTGCTGCCGGAAGCTCTGCGTGAAAAAGCCCTTCCAGCCCAGGGCGGGCAGCCACGCTGCCGCCGAAGCCGCTGCCGATCACCAGGGCGTCATAATCCATTGCCATTCTGCCGCTGCTCCAGCAGGAAGGGGAGTGCCAGCCCGCGCAGCCCTGGGAGGTCGAGGCGTGTCATGCCCAGCAGCCGCCCCGCCTCGATCTGGCGCAGCTCGTCGCAGATGTGCGTCCAGGGGAATGGGCATTCCGCAGCGTAGCGCACGATGACCGCCGGCTTGCCGTCGATGGCGGAGGCTTCCAGGCTGGCGCTGAAAGGGAAGATGCGTCGGAATGCATCCTCGCGCAGCACCAGGTTGGCGCCGCCGCCGGGGGTGAAATCCTTGCCCCACCAGCCGCGCAATCCGCCCAGCGCCAGGGCGGGAGCTGCGCTGCGGCGCAGCCAGCCCGGACCGGTGAATGCCGCTCATACTTGCCCGCCAGTCCCGCCGGATCGGGCGGCGCCAGCGTAGCGAAGAAAGGCTTGAAGAGGCGCAAAGGGAATCTATTGAGATCTCTTGCATCTGGGATGTGTGCAATCATGGCTGCAATTTTACTCCAATCAGGAAGCGAGCAATGACCCTGACCGGCTCTCCCGCTGCGCTGGTGCGCTCGCTCAAAGGCGCGCCGCTTGCCTGCCTGTTCATCCTGCTGCTCACGCAGGGCGCCCTGCGCGCCGGCGAGCTATGCCAGGCGACCGGTTACAGCCCCAACAGCATCACGGCTGCCCTGCGCCTGCTGGCGCAGCTCGAGCTGATCGCCAAGACGCCGGATGGCTGGCGCGTACCGCCAGGCATCCGGCACGCTGTGCTAGACGTCGCCGGCGCGGCGGAAAATTTCGCGAATCGCGAGCCGCCTCGCCTCAATTTGCGAATCCAGCTTCTTAGGAGGAGAAGATATTAACTCAAACTCTGGTTGTATCTCTTCTCCTCCTCCAAGCGGCGCCCCTCAAATTGCGCATCCGATTCCCAATGCCTTGCTTGGGATTCGCGGTAATATTCCCCCGGGCGTCCTGCCAAGTAAGCCAACGCGCATCCCGGCGCGGCTTTCTCGGGAAGCCAACAGCGGACCATCCACCACGGACATCCAACAGATCTCCCGCATCCTGGACGCCACACGTCTGCTCTTCGGCGAGCGCCTGCACGGACCGCCCTCGCGCTACCCGGATGTGCGCCTGCTGCTGGCAGCCATCGCCGAGGCGTACACGCGCCGCGGTTCGCTGCGCACCCCGGCGCGGGTGGCTTACGCCAACCTCAAGCGCGGCGTCGACCCGGGGGCGGAGTTCCTCGCCGACCCGCTCGCCTACCTGCCCAGGGAATTCCTGGTCGCTGCCGGTCTGGCATCCCCGCCGCCTGCCGAGGCCGAGCCGCCTGGCGATGATCCCACAGACGAGGAGGATGCGCCTGAAGACCCGCTGCCGGCCATTCATCCCTCCCTGGACCTGCCCGCCGATGCCGCAGCCAGGCGCAGCGCGGCGCAGGTCTGGGAGATCGCCGTACAGGCGCTGCGCTGCGAGCTTTCCCCGTCCATCAACCGCCGCTACCTGAAGCCGTGCTGGCTGGCTGCCTTCGACCCGGCGAGCGCTACCTTCACGGTGGGCGTCCCTGCCGAGCAAGACCGCCTGTGGCTGGAGGATCGCCTCGCCGCCCGCCTCACCCACCTGCTCAACGGCATTTGCGACCGGTCGTGCCAGGTGCAGTTCATGCAGGACTGAGCCGCAAGGAACAATTCTCCCGGCTGGGACGTCTATCGTTATAATGGACATCTCCGGTGGGTCTAACCGCGCAATTTAGGACAGGAATACTCCTTATGAAACGAGATACCGTAATCCTTGCCGTCGCCGGCATCGTGATCCTCTGCCTGGCGCTGACCGCTGCCGCGACCGCCTGCGTGCTGACGCGCAATCGCGCCACGCCGACCAGCCCGTCGGCGCTCTATACCCAGGCGGCGGGCACGTTCGTCGCCGACCTGACCCAGCAGGCTTTCGCCACCCTGGTCGTTCAGGCGACGCAGGGCTTCCCCACGAATACACCTCCCGCCATCACGCCCACCAGCCTTGTCCCCACGATGGCGATCCCAACCATAACGCCGCTGCCGCCGACCCCCATCCCGCCCAGCCTCACGCCCACGCAGGTCTTTCCCACGCAAGCGCCGCCGACCATCACGCCCATCCCGGTGCGCTGCAACCAGGCGCGCTTCGTCAAGGATGTCACCGTGCCGGATGGGACGGTCTTTATCGCCGGGACGGAGTTCACCAAGGTATGGCGCCTGCAGAACACCGGCTCGTGCACCTGGGATAGCGGTTATTCCTTTGTGTTTACCGGTGGCGACCGGCTGGGCGCGCCGGCGTCTGTGCGCCTGCCCAAGGTGGTTTACCCGGGCGAGAACGTGGATATCGGCGTGGATATGTTTGCGCCAACCCAATCGGGCACCTATAAGGGCTACTGGATGCTGAGCAACGCCAACGGCAAGACCTTCGGTGTGGGCAGCGATGCCAAGACAGCGGTGTGGGTCGAGATCCGCGTGCAGGCGCCTAACCAGAACTTCGCCTTCGACCTGGCAGCCAACGCCTGCCTGGCGACCTGGCGCAGCAGCGCCGGCAGCCTGCCCTGCCCGGGCAACCCGCAGAGCGCCAGCGGGTCGGTGGTGGTGGTGAACGATCCGAAACTGGAAGATGGCCGCAAAGAGAATGAGCCGGCGCTGTGGACGCGCCCGCAGGCGGTCAACGGCGGCTGGATCTCCGGCGTTTACCCGGCGTACAAGGTGAAAGCCGGCGACCACTTCATCACGCAGATCGGCTGCGGCTGGGGCAACACGGAATGCGAGCTGGCGTTCACGCTGAGCTACGTGATCGGCAACAACTCGCCCAAGAGCCTGGGCAGGTGGTACGAAAAGTATGAAGGGATGGTTTATACGGTGGATGTCGACCTGAGCAGCCTGGCAGGCGAAAACGTGCAGCTCATCCTGGGTGTTGAGAACCTGGGCAATCCCAGCCAGGCGAACGGCTTCTGGTTCGTGCCTTCGGTGCGCCAGGTGAAGTCGCCTACGCCGACCGCTACCCGACCGGCGCCTACGCCCACACGCACGGCGACTGCGCCGGCGGTGACGCCCACCTTCCCGCCGGACCAAGACACGCCCACACCGCCCTCGCCTTACCCGTACCCGTAAAACAGATTAACCCTAAAAAGAGATGCACGCCTGGCAACGCCAGGCGTGCATCTCTTTTTAGGGGAGAATCTATTCGTCTGCCAGGCGGGGGCGACCGGCGGCGGAGGCGATGATATCGCTATCCAGCAGCACCTCTTTGCCATCCCGGCCGCGGGCGATATGGTCCTGGCGCTCGACGTGGATGTGGATGTCGCTGGCGCCGGCGCGCTCGGCGCCTTCCAGCGCCAACCGGCGGGCTTGCGCTTCGGCGTAGGCGGCGGCTTGCTCCAGACCTGCCATGTCGTGGATGCCGGTGGGCAGGTGCAGGCGGAAGGGTTCGTCGCCCTTGAGCGGCAGCAGGCAGATGCCCAGCGGGCGCAGCAGGACGCGCGCCGTATAGGTGACGCTGCCGACCACGGCGCCGATGGCGTTGGCGATGCCGGCATGCTCGGGGATGAGCAGGCGGGTGTGCAGGCGCTGCGCCAGGGGGGGAAATACGTGGCGACCGGCGCCCCGACCGCTGCCAGGGGCAGGCGCAGGCTAAGGCTGACATCCAGCAAGGCTGCTCGCCTGACCGTCTTTGCCCAGCGCCTGGTCCAGGAAAAGCTCGCGCCAGACCTTGCTATGATCGGAGTGGGAGGTAGATTGCAGGGTGATTTCGTGCGCCTGGGAGAGGTGGCTTCCACGGTGGCGCGCCCGAGCTGCAGCAGCACCTGCTGGAAGACCTGGCGTGAGAAGTCTTCGGGGCTTTCTTCCGGCAGGCGCAAGACGTGAGCGGCGCGGCGCGCCCAGATCATGCGCGCCGAGCTGCGCCGCCTGGGACGACCAGGAGTCCTGGTAGCCGAGCACGTGGCTGGCATCCGAGGGGGTGAAACCGCTCATCACGGCGTAGCCGCGCTCCACCAGCCCTGCCAGGGCGCGCGAGCGGCGGTAGGTGCGCGAGCGATCGAGGAAGAGCTTGTCGAGCGGCATGGGACCCTCCGCCAGCTTCTCCCAGATATCGAGCATGGCGCTATCCAGGTCTTTGCCATCCCCGCCCTGCCCGTTGGAGGCGAGGTCGAGCTGGCGCTGGCGCAGGGCGAACTGCCCATCGTAGCCGTAGAGCGTGTCGCGGGCGGCGTGCTGCTCGAGGATGGGCAGCACCTGGGGGTACTGGTGCGCCAGCAAGCTGAGCGGCACAACGCGCTGCGGTCCGACCTGCATGCCCGCATCCACGTCGAAGGAGACCTCACTATCGCCGCCCAAGCCGGAGGTGTGCACGGCGATGGCTTCGACCATGGTGCGCCAGCCGCCCACCGTGGCGCCTTCCGGGACTCAGGGCGGGGCGCCCGTCCTGCAGCAGGGCGATATCGGTGGTGGTGCCGCCCATGTCGACGACGAGCACATCGGGCTCGCTCGCACAGGTAGCGGGCGCCGACCACGCTGGCAGCGGGACCGGAGAGGATGGTCTCGACGGGTCGCTCGACGGCGAGGCGGGCGTCCATCAGCGAGCCATCGCCCTTGACGACCATCAGCGGGGCGCGGATATTCTTCTCCTCCAGGATGTGGCGCACGGAGGCGATGAGCTGCTCGATGTAGGGGATGAGGCGGGCGTTGAGTGCGGCGGTGAGGGCGCGGCGCGGGGCGTGCAGGTTGGAGGTGAGCTCGTGCCCGCAGGTGACCGGCAACCCGGTGAGCTGGCGCACCAGCTCGCGCACGCGCAGCTCGTGGGCGGGGTTGCGCACGCCGAAATAGCCCGAGACGGCGAAGGCTTCGGCGTGCGCAGCGTGCTTGCGGATGGCTGCCTCAGCGCCCTCCAGGTCGAGGGGCGCCTGCTCGGCGCCGGTGATGGTGTGCCCGCCCTGCAGGAAGACCGCCGGGTCGCGCCCGAGGGCTTTGCCCAAGCCTGCCAGGCTGAGCGAATCGGCGGGATAGCCGAGCAGCAGCAGGCAGATGGGGGTGCCGTGTCCCTCTACCAGGGCGTTGGTCGCCAGTGTGGTGGAGACCGAGACCAGGGAGATGGCGGTATGCTCGCCGGAGGGCGGCAGGACGGCCTCGATGGCGTCCCGGATGCCGACCGAGAGGTCGTACTTGGTGGTGAGGGCTTTGGCGGAAGCCAGCACGCCGCGCTCTTTGTCGAAGAGGACTGCGTCGGTGTAGGTGCCGCCGGTGTCGATGCCTAAGTATGTGGTCATGTGTCAGGGGTTAAGTGTCAAGTGCCAGGTGTCAGTGTCAGGAGTCACATGGCAGGTTTCGGGTCAGGCCGGAGTAGTAGGGGACCGATTTGCGCTTATAGCCGCCGCTGGCGTAGGTGGCGATATCAATACAAACAGCGAAGATGATCAGCACCCATTCGATGCCGACGATGCCGTTGGCGCCGTACGCCAGGGTGTACATCAACGTTGTCCAGGGCAGGAAGATCAGTCCCAGCAAGGGCCAGATCCAGGTATTAAAGACTCCCTGGACGTACGCCGGCTGGATCAGCCAGTAGACCAGGAATGCCAGCCTGGGTCCGGCGGCGAACAGGGCGATCAGGAAGCAACACATGGCATTCTCCTTCAGGACATAAGATGGGTGTCGCAATTCCCCGCGGTGAAGCCGGAGGCAACCAGGCGATTATAAACCCGATTGCGGGGCGGGGTGCGATGGGATGCGTGATCTACGGAGACGACCTGGTCGCTGGATGACAGCGCCGGGCGGGACGACGCGCTTCGCGCAGCAGGATGGCATCCTGGATGACGGCGCCGGCGCCGATGCGGCAGTTGCGCTCGATATAGACGTTGGGTCCGATGCGGCAGTCGCTGCCGATCTCGACGCCGGCTTCGATGTGCAGGGGAGTGGTGAGCTGCGTGCCGGCGCCGACGCGCTGCGGCTGGATCTGGGGCGCCTCGCCGCCCTGCATGAGGAAGTGGCGGTTGATGCTCAGCAGGTCGGCAGGGCTGGTGAGGGTGAGGCGGGAGGCGACCTGCAAGCCGCGCACGCCGCCCTGGCGCTGGATGAGGAGCTGGAGGGCATCCTGCAGCTCGTACTCACCGCGCGGGGAGGGCTGCACTTCGGGAAGGTAGCCCAGCAGGGAGTGCGGCAGGCAATATAACGGCAGGCTGGCGATATGCGAGGGGGCGTCTTGCAGGCGGGGTTTCTCGACGATGCGCACGACGAAATCGCCATCCAGTGCGACGACGCCGGAGGCGGGCACCTGTTCCGGCGGGATGGGCATGAGGGTCGAGGACGGCGGTGGGCTGGGGCGGCGTGCGCCACAGGGCGAGCAGGGCGGCGACATGCTGCGGGGAGGTGAGGTTGTCGCAGGCGGAGAGCACAAAATCGCCGGTGATGAGCGGGGCGGCGCAGCGCAGGGCGTCTGCCATGCCCAGTCTTTGCGGCTGGTAGACGAAGCGCACATCGGCGTCCAGGCGGCGATTCGCGCTGGAAGTAGCGGGTGATCTGCAGGTCGTCGGGGCTGACAACGAGGATGAAGTCCTGGATGCCGTTGAGGGCGAGATGCTCCATGACGCGCTCGACGATGGGCTTGCCGAGGATGGGCAGCATCGCCTTGGAGCGGTTGGTGGTGATGGGGTGGAGGCGGGAGCCTTTACCGGCGGCGAGGATGACGGCTTGCATAGGATGCCTTAACCGCTAGCTATTCTCGCATGAGTAAGCCCTTGGGGGCTGACGGAGGGCTGGTAGATGCGGGCATGGGTGAGACCGGCTTCTGCGGCGGTTTGCTGCCAGAGCTGGGCGAGGCGGTCTTCGTCGCCGGGGGAGACGAGGGCAAAGACGGAACCGCCGCCGCCGGCGCCGGTGAGCTTGGCGCCCAGGGCGCCGCTCTCCAGGGCGACCTGGATGAAGAGGTTGTTCGCCCAGCCGGCGCCATCGGCGAAGCCGCAGTGCGTCATCATCTGGTCGATGAGGCGGTGGTTGGTGTTCATCAGGGCGCCGAAAGCGGGCAGGTCGCCTTCGAGCAGGGCGATCTTGCCGCGCCAGGCGGTTTCGTAGATGGCCTGCATGGTGCGGACGAGGGCGGGGGCTCGCCGCCGGTGGCTTGCCAGCGGTCGAACTCCTGGATGTAGCGGGGGCGCATGCGACCGTGGACATCGCCGGAGTTGTGCTGGACGCCGGTGGTGATGGCGACGAGGGGCAGGCGCTGGACGTAGGGGTCGAGGCGCTCGTAGGTGACGAGGGGCTCGCTGCGGATGGGGCGCTGGTGGAGCTTGCCGCGGTAATCCAGGTAGGCGAGCCCGCCAAAGAGCGGCACGTAGCGGTCGGCAAAGCCGCAGGCGATGCCCAGCTCGAGGGCTTCGACGTTCTGGGTAAGCTCGCAGAGGATGTAGTCGTTGTGGAGGCGGGGGTCGAGGCTGTAGAACTGGCGCAGGGCGGCGAGGGTCAGGGTGACGAGCAGGGATGAGCCGCCGAGACCGGACTGGCGGGGGACGTCGCTCCACAGGGCGATGCGCACCCCCTGCTCGGGGAGCTTGCGGCGCAGCTCGGGGCTGAAGGCGTAGAGGCGGTTGAGGGCGCCTTTGGGCAGGTCGAGGCTGCCGTCGTAAGGCAGGGGCAGGTCTGCGGGGGAGAAATCCAGGGATTGGGGCTGGGTTTCCTCCGATGCGGGGGCAGGCAGGAAGGGCGGTGCGGCAGACCAGGGAGCACGGGGCGGGGGGCGTACTCGAGGCGCCAGGTCGGGGAGGGCTCGACCAGGGCGCCGGCGTAGACATTGACGGCGGCGGAGATGGTGGCGAAATCGCCTTCGTTGGCGTCGGAGGGGTTGCCGAGGACGTTGATGCGGGCGGGGAGGGAGAGGTGGAAGCGCACGGGGGGTATTATACCAATGACGGTTGGTGTCCCTCAGGTGCAATGAGGAATCGGTTAACGGTGAAAAACGGGCAGGAAAGGATGGGTATCGTTTCTTTCGTTAATGGGGTGGAAATGGGTTAACCGCAGAGACACAGAGAACACAGAGAAAAACATTCGTCTGAGGTGGAGCAGAGAAAAACACGATGAGGCGAGGGGATGTGGATCATGAAAGGGGCGAACGGGGGCGAAGGGCGACGAAATATGTGCGGAAACGAGACGCAAAATATTGGGAAAACGAGACGCAAAATATTGCGTCTCTACTCAATTGGCTCGGCGGGTAAATTGTTGCTGGCTTTGAGGGACGATGACCCGGCAGCGCTGCCGGGGTAGGCAGGGAGGCGGAGGTAGCCGGGCATGGCGTGCAGCGTGAACCAGGTCTGCAGCTGCTGCGGGTTTTGAGGATCGATGCCAGCGAAATTCGGGTAGTTTGCCTTGACAACCTGAGAGCCAACATAGAATGCCCAGTATTCTTCGTACTGGCTTACCATGACCGGTCCAAAGTAGCGCATGCGGTGAAAGGCTTCGTGCGCCAGCTCATTTGCCAGGCGGTCCATCATGCCCACGCTCTGCGCCTTGATGGCTGGGTTGAGGTAGATAGGGTCGATGCCCGGCTGGCCGTCTTCGTACGAGCAGGTGCCGTCTCAGGTGCAGACCATGCGGCTGCAGGAGCTACCGCCGCAGATCTCGTCGCTGCCCCATACCACGGGGATGTTGTCCTCGATGATGAACTGCACCAGGGCTGCTCCGCTGATGCTATCGCCATCTGGGAGCTGGATCGGGTCGGTAAGACTTCCCAGATAGCTCAAGCCATCGAGGATATAGGGATCTTGAATGAGGCTAACCTGGCTATCCAAAGTGGCGCTATCCGTTCTTGCCAAAGCCTGAGCCTGCTGGCGCCCAGAGGACATAAACCCCCAGAACCCTACCCCGATCACGACCGTCCCCAGGACTGCTATTTGGACCAACCGCTTGCTATTCATCTCGACCTCCCCGTTTGTGAAGACCTACTGCTTAAACTTTCATTTCAGAGTAGCAAGCGGGGGTGGGGGGAAGATCGATGAGAACGTGGGCGGGCTGTGGGATTTTTCGAAAAACGTGGGGAAAAAGTGGGGATTTTTAGATTGCTAATTCCATACGGCAAATATTTCTGCTATAGTAAATTCGAAGGAAAATCATCCCTTCGCTACGTTAAGGGCAGGCTCCGACCCCAGGTGTTTGGGCTGCATCGCCCGGGGACTGAAAATACCCTCGCTCACATGCTCCCACGGAATGAACAAAAAGTGAATACCGCAGAGTCCTCCGCTAAAACCTGGCGGGGCTGACGGCAGAGGATGCGGAGAATTAACAACAGAGGAAGTGAAAACCGCGAAGATCGAAAATTAGAAGAGATAACCGCGAAGACACGAAGGGCGCAAAGGAAAAGCATTTACATGAGCGCAGGCGGCAGGGGCGGTAAAAGTGAGTACCAAGGATCTTCGGGTCCGGTAAAGCCGCCCTTACGGAAGGCGGTAAGGAGGGGAACATGGCGCAGCTGGGGATGGAATTCCTGGGGGGATTTCGGGTAACGCTGGATGGCGTACCTGTCACGGGATTTAAGTCCAATAAAGTACGCGCCCTGCTGGCATATCTGGCAACTGAATAGCAACGCCCTCATCGCAGGGTGAGCCTCGCAGCGCTGTTATGGCCTGATTGGCCGGATAGCGCCGCCCTGAGCAACCTGCGCTACGCCCTGTCTGATTTGCGCAAGGCCATCGGCGACCGGGTGGCTGATCCGCTGTTTTTGCTCATCGGTCGGGAGGAAATCCAATTTAACGCGGAGAGTGACCATGTGCTGGACCTGGCTGATTTCACCAGCCTGGAGGATGCTGTGGAATAGACAAGCTGGAGCGGGCAGTTGCGCTGTACAAGGGTGAATTCCTGGAAGGCTTCTCGGTGAGCGAAGCAGCGCCGTTCGAGGATTGGGTACGTTTGAAGCGCGAGCAGATGCACCGGGCATACTGGGGGCGCTTCACCGCCTGGCTGAAAGCCTGGAAATCGCAGCGGGAGCATGACCGCGCCCTGGCGTACGCCCGCAGGCAGGTGGAGATCGAGGCATGGGATGAGAGCGCCCAGCGGCAGGTGATGCGCCTGCTGGCGCTCAGCGGGCGGCGGGGAGAGGCGCTGGCGCAGTTTGAGGTATGCTGCAAGGTACTGGAAAAAGAGCTGGGGGTAGCACCTGCGGCGGAGACTGTCCGGCTGTACGAGCAGATCAGGGAAGGGATGCTTGCCCCAGTGAATTTGCGCATAGCCAATGTATGAAGAGATTCCAGCCATTCATAGAAGCGACTGAAGAGCAGAAAAAGCCGGTCTTCATTGGCCGCGAAGCAGGAGCTGCAGCAGCTCGATGTGTTGCTGGAACGCGCCCTGGAGGGCGAGGGGCAGATGGCCTTCGTCACTGGCGGCGCTGGGCGGGGCAAGAGCGCCCTGCTGCGCGAATTCGCCCGGCGGGCATGCCTGGCGCATCCCGACTTGCTGGCTGCGGTGGGCAACTGCAATCCCTACTCGGGGGTGAGCGACCCGTATCTGCCCCTGCGCTGCGTGCTGCGCAGCCTCCTGGGAGATGTCGAGCTGGCGAGATCGCTGGGATTGCTGACCCAGGCGCACCTCGAGGGCTTATGGCAGATGGGACCCAAGTACTCTGCATTCGCTGGCTGAGCATGGGTGCTACCTGATAGATAGCTTCGTCCCCGGTAATGAGCTGTTGTCGCTGGCTGAGCTGATGGGGGTGAATCCTCTGGGTTGAAGCGTATTGTCGAGCAGGCCGCCAACCAGCCCGCCAGCATGGCGCAACAGAATATCTTCGAGCAGTACTGCGCCGTGCTGCGGGCGCTCTCCCGCGAGCGCCCCTGCTAATCCTGCTGGACGACCTGCAATGGGCAGATAGCGGCTTCAGCGGGCCTGCTCTACCATCTAGGCACGCGCCTGGAAGGCGGCCGCATCCTGGTGTTAGTGCGCCTTCCGCCCGGAGGAAGTAGCGCTCGGGCGGGAGGCGGGCGCCACCCGCTGGAGAAGGCTCTGGCGGAGAGTAAGCGCCTGTATGGGAGCGTGGCTGGATTTGACCCAAAACGATGTAGCCAAGGGAAGAGATTTCATCGACGCATTCCTGGACAGCGAGCCCAACGGGCTTGGCGCGACCTTCCGGGAACAGCTCTACGAGCACACTGAGGGACATGCCTTGTTCACCATCGAGCTGCTTCGGGCGATGCAGGAGCGGGGCGACCTGGTGCGAGATGAAGAGGGCACCTGGACGGAAGGAGCAGGGGATCGATTGGGGTGGCCTGCCCGGGCGGGTGGAAGCAGTGATCGAGGAGCGCATCGGGCGGCTGGAGAGTGCACTGCGGCAGACGCTCTCAATCGCCAGCGTGGAGGGGGGGGATTTCACCGCCCAGGTGACGGCCATGGTGAAGGAAGTGAGTGAGCGGCAGCTGCTGGGAGAGTTATCCCAGGAGCTGGAGAAGCGCCACCGGCTGGTGCGCGAGCAGGGCGAGGTGCAGATCGGCCGGAGGAGACCTTATCGCGTTACCGTTTTGCGCACACCCTATATCAGGGGTATTTATACAACCAACTGGGAGGCGCCGAGCGCAGGCTATTACACCGGGCGACGGCGGAAGCTCTGGAAGCGCTGTATGTGGAGAACCTGGCAGCCATCGCTCCCCAACTGGCCTATCACTGGGATCAAGCCAAGGATGTGGAAAAGACCCGGGAGTACATGCTGCTGGCGGGGCAGGCAGCCCTAGGGACGTACGCCAACCAGGAGGCGGAGAGATATTTCCGCCAGGCGCTGGAGCTCGAGCCAACGGATGACAACGGGCTGCCACGCTGGCGGGGCTGGGGGAGGCGCTGCGCAGGCAGGCAAAGCGGGAAGAGGCAGAAATAGTGTGTCGCCAGGGAATTGACGATCTACCGTTAGCTGGGTGATCTGGATGGGATGGCAAATCTTTATTGTTGCTTACCGGATGCGTTGTGTTTAATTAATTACCAAGGATGCCTGGAATGCCTGCCAGGAGGGGTTGAGAGAACTGGAGGAGGCGCCCGAAAGCCCGGGTCTGGCGCGGTTGCTGGCTTCGGCTGGCACAACGGCATTTTTTACGAATAATTGCGACTGCGGAAGACTTTGTGTCAGGCAGGCAGTGGGGATGGCAGGGCGGGTGGGGTGCGCTGGATGCACAAGCCAGGGCGATGACATACTCGGCAATGAATATGACGAAAGCTTACGGAAATTACGAAGAAACAATACGAGATGCTGGAGCAGGCGATCCTATTCTGCGAAACACAAGGACTGTGGTACTTCGCCGCTGCGGCACATAATAATTTATCAGGATGGCTGGAAGACTATACGACTGGGATATTTTGTCCGCATACGAGCACGCCTTCAAACAATCCTAAATATTGACCTTCAAATCGGGGATATTGATGTGCTATTTTCTTGCCATGGGTAATATTGTGGGCCCCGCGATCAAGCTTGGGAAAGATGGCCTTCACTAGAGAAATATGGTGGCTGAATTCTTAGAACAATTCCACTGCACCAAAAGAGCGAAGAATGGACAATTTCCAGTGAAAACGATCTAAAGTACATATTACTATATCGAGGAGAATGGGCACAGGCGCTTGAGTATTTTCGTCACAGGAACTGGAGATCCGCCGAAAATGGAAGAGTATTCAGGGGATCGCAAACCGTAATTCATGGATAGCGGAAACACACGATTGATTTAGCTCAATATGATGGGATCAGGCGACCTGGCAGAAGCCGAAGCAGGACTGTTGGAAAATCTTGAAATAGGAGGCTAATCCGATAGTATATAAAACATTATTAGTAAAGGTATACTCCCTGCAAGGTCGTTTTGCCAAAGCGCATGCGCTGCTGGCTGAATTATAGCAGGGCACCACGAAAGTTTTTCCTTGAGGCGAAAGCCATGCATGCCCTGGCTGAGCGGCGCTGGGACCAGGCAGCCCACTGTCACGCAATGCTTTGGTCACATATGCTACCAGACTTCAGCATGCCGCTGGGAGCAGGCGCGGGCGCTGATCGACCTGGGGGAGATCTATTCCCAGCGAGGGCAAGCCAGGTGATCAGGAACGGGCACGGGAGGCGTACGAGCAGTCGCTGGAGATGTTCGGCGCGATGGAGGCGGGGGGGTACGTGAGGGTGCTGGAGGAGCGGTTAGGAATGGGTGTTGAGTGGGTGGATATTGTCGAAGGGGAGAGGGACAAGAAGATCCCCGTTTTCCCGCAGAAAACGGGGTAACCTAAACCTCATGTATAATGCAGGGAAGAGACGCAAAATTTGCATGACCAGACGCAAAATGTGGCCTGACCCGAGACGCAATATTTTGTTCCGCTACGATAGGATAGGAGGGAGGTATGTTCCCCATTTTCAAGCGCAACCGGTATTTCACCGGCAAGCTGATGAGCGAGAAGGATTTCCAGGACGAGCAGGAGTATTTCATAGAGAAGCTACGGCTGCACAACCGGCTGCTGCACGGGTACGGGGTGGTGACGGGGCTGGAGGTGTGCATCTCGGATGATCCCCCAGGGCAGGTGCGGGTGGAGGCGGGGTATGCCATCGACCGGCTGGGGAACGATGTGATCCTCCGCGAGGCGCAGACGGCGACGCTGCCGGAGCGGGGGAAGAAGGCGTACGTGGTGATCGAGTACGCTGAGGTGGAGACGGATTTCTCGCCGGGGCTGACCGGCGAGAACCGTGAGGGGGAGACGGAATTCGCAACGCGCATCCTGGAGGATACGGTTTTGCAGCTTGTGATGGCGCGGTCGGGCGAGGATGGATACGCCGGGGACGGGATCGTGCTGGGGCGGCTAAAGAAGCGCGGCGGGGTGTGGCGGGTGGATCCGAGGTTCGAGGTGAAACGGTTGATGTCCCTCGAATACAGTCGGGAAGCAGTTGCCGGTTGAGAGTTGAAAGTTAGAAGATATTTCCGTCCTCGGCACGCATGTAGAGCACGGGGGTGGCGAACTCGCGGTTGTCCAGGTTGAACTCAATGGACACGGCGTTGCGCGCCATCTGCACCGCCCAATCGACCGGCTTGTGGGCGGCGATCGAGGTGTAGAAATCTTCCAGGAAGACTTTTGCGCTCTTGATTTTGCCTGGTACTGCATGGCTACCCGGCGGGGACGCCGCGCTCGACCAGTTGCGGTCCGATACCCCTGAAGCTCTGGGGAGCGGTGCTTTGGGCGCTCTCACAGGAAGTGAGGCAGATCAAGCCGAGGTTGTCGTCGTGACCCTGGAAGAGGTTGGCAAATGCCTGCTCATCCACCAGCCAGGAATCACCGAGGTCATCCATCAGGGCAATCTGCCCCTTGTCGTCTTTGTAGATGCCGTGCCCGACGAACTGGATGATATCGGGCTTTTTCTCGAGCAGGGCGTTGCGGATCTCCTTCCACGTGGCGCGCGCTACAGTTCGTATAGACAATGAGTTGTCAGCGAGAGGCTTTGCCAGGGCTTCTCGGATCAAGGCGTCCCAGGAGGGGGCGTCGAACTGAGCCAGGTCGCCCGGCTCGGAGAGGATGATGAGCAGGTGCAGGGGACCTTCTCGCCGGCGGACGCGCTCGGGGGGTAAGGGCAGGTTCAAATAGCGGGAGAGGACGGTGTCGGGATTGGTCGAAAGGAAATAGTTGCCCTTTTCGCGGTAGAGCAGCTCCAGCGGCAGGCTGGCGATGGTGGGATTTTCGACGCGCAGGCGCAGGCGCAGCTTGAAGTTCTCGTTGCGGGCGGAGGCTTCCGTCTGGTGCAGGTGGGTGTGGATGTCATCCGGGAAGAGCCAGTTGTACAATGAAGCGCCTACCTTTTTGAAATCTTCTCGGTGGCTTTGTTTTGATCGATCAGCTCGAGGGCAAGCTGGATGTCATCGGGCACCTCGGTGGAGATATCGGCGGGGACATCCCCTTCTTCCTTGGAGCTGGCGACTACGTGACCGGTGGGGGAGATCGCCAGGTCGAAATCGAGGTATTTTTCCTCATCCGGCGGAGCGGCAAGCGGCGGTTGCGGAGCGGGCGGGGTGCCCTGCGGCGATGTCTTGCCGGAGGGGGTGGAAACCGGCGCGGCAGCAGCCCCAGCGGGCGATGGCGAGGCGGCAGGCTTGGAAAAAACCTTGTTCAGCCCGATGCGCTCTTCCAGGAGGAAGGCGATATCTTCGATGAACTCAAGCCCGAACAGACGCTCGGCGAATTTCCGGTCGAAGAACTCGACAAGCTGCAAGCCCATGTCGCCTTCGAAGGAACTCTTGACCAAATCGTAGACATCGTCCTTGTAATCCAAATCGGAGAAGTAGAACATGCCCCGCGCCACGCCAGCGGGGTTTTTCTTGGTCCAGGCGTGCGCCATCCAGAACAGCCAGGACGAAATCATTGGGATTTTGCAGCATCTTGTTGCGCAGGAAAAACAGGGCGATATAACCATCATCCAGCCGGACTTTATAGAATTTAAAGGGGTCCAGCTTGTGGTTTTTTAACCACAGAGGGCTGGATCTCGAGGGGGAAGCCGGCAAATTCAAAGGCGGGGCGCAAGAATTCGACCAGATCAACGGGGAGCAAGAACTGCTCCTGCGGGCTGACCATCTCCTCCTGACCGACCAGCCAGCCGACTTTATTAAGCAGGCGATCTTTGCTGGCGCCGAGGGCATTCTTGAGGTCATTCTCGTTAGATTCAGGCATATCAAACCTCCCCCAGCTCTGGTGTTGGCAGCGGGGATCTGCGGAGCGTCCTTTTCCTCTGGAGGCGTAAAAGACTGGTTGCGGCGCGTTTGCGCACCGGGTCGTCCGGCTCCAGGGCTAGACTTGCGCCATTTTCTCGCTATCCAAATGGATGACATCGATATTCAACTCCTCGGCAAGCTGCGTGACCATCTCATCCGGCGGGGTATCTACCAGGATGACCTGCCGGCGCATATCCTGGCTTTGGATCTGGCGGTACTCGCCCAAAGTCCAGGCGGCTTATTTGAGGGAGAAGAGATCGTTGGAGTTAACCTGCCCGCCATCGGCAATCTTTGGGACTACATCGATGGCATAAAATTTGCGGGACTTGTTGGCAAAGTAATCCACCGCCAGGAGCAGGGGGTCCACCTTGGGGTCCTGCGTGCGCGGGGCGACTTCAGATTACGGTAGCCGGCGGCTTTGAGCAGCTCGCCCACGGCAGCGATGGTCTCCTGGGCGGTCTGGGGCACGGTGATGGTGGGAGTGATTGCCAGTGCGCTGACCAGCCAGACGAAGAGCGCCAGCCAGATGTAGAGGATGGCAAAATTCCAGCCGAAGATGAGGAAGAGCACAGTGGGGACGATGATGATGACCGCCAGGATGGCGATAACGGCGATGAAGGTTTTTTGCTGGCGGGTGTAGACCGGGTAATACTCGGAGCGCAAGCCGGCGACGGAGGGGAAGAGCTTGCCGTTGGTGGGGGGATCGGGGAATACATCCGCCCACAAGAAGATGAGGTGGAGCAGCCCGGCGAGGATAAAAGTGATCCAGAAACCGGTTACCTGGATGTTCCAATCTATGGCAGGAAATGGAAACAGGAGCAGCCAGCGGACGATGTAGAAGAGCCAGTAGAGAATGAAATAACCGGCGAGCCACATCAACCCCACGGATGCCGGGTAGAGCATATTCTCGGCGCCGTAGAGCAGGTACTCGCCAAAGAAGGGCTTGTATGGGACGGGAGGCTTGAAGCGGCGCATCTTTGCCGCGAAATAGAGGGCGCCGATGAGGGTCAAAACCCCCGTCGCCCACAGGCGGTGGAAGATGAGCCCTTCGGCGAGGAAGCCGAAGAGGCAGGTGATGAGACCGATCAAGAAGAACACCCAGAGGTTGACCTGGGGAGGTGCGGAGGCTTGCTTTTCGGAATCAGTCATAGAGCGGCTCCTGCCCTGATGCCTGGATGATGACTGAAGGATGGGAGGTGGGGTGAGTTTGCTTGATTATACTTTTTATTATATACTCATTTTGTCGAATTTGATCAGGTAGTTGGTAGTTGGTGGTTGGTAGTTGGTAGTTGGTAGTTGGTAGTTGGTAGTTGGTAGTTGGTAGTTGGTAGTTGGTGGTTGGTAGTTGGTGGTTGGTAGTTGGTAGTTGGTAGTTGGTGGTTGGTAGTTGGTGGTTGGTAGTTGGTGGTTGGTGGTTGGTGGTTGGTAGTTGGTGGTCGAGGATTGATGGTGGATGATGTGATAAAATTTCGGCGATCTAAGGAGCGTGAATCATGGGGAAATTTCTTAGAATCTGAAAAACCCAAACAAGCCGAATTCAAAGCCAGCGCGCCATATTTTTCCGATCTCCGCGCCGGGATGGCAAATATAAGGGAAAAACCTACCCATTTTGCCTGCCTGCCGAGCGAGCAGAAGAAAACTTATTCCCAGATATTCGGGAAGCTGCACTTGCTCATTTCGATGCGAGGCATATTCAGTGGCATGACGGGAAAAATGGTAAGCCATCCAACCATCTTTGTGGCTCGCAGGTGTGTTGCGTAAATTTCTTATTCCCTTTTGCCTCGCAACCGGATGCGTTGGCGCAAGTTCTGCGCCCGGTCTTTCCCGAGCTCGATCACATGCTGCCAGTAGAAGATGGATTGTACGCTACGTTCGAGTGGATTGGGGAAAAAGATTATTTAGGTGAACAAAAAGCTAGGATAGGGATGCGGAGCACACGGCGCCAATACCACCAGCGCAGACGCAATGGTGATGTTCGAGCGTAAGGATCAGCAACGGCAGATTGTATTGATCGAGTGGAAATACACGGAAGCATATGGGGGGACGAATTTGAAATTATCGTATAGCAACACGGACCGATCCGTAAAATACCAGAGATTTTTTGACCGCCTGGATTGTCCGATCGATAAAGACCTTTTACCTGGTTTCGATGCACTATTTTACGAGCCGTTTTACCAATTTATGCGCCAGCAATTTTTAGCCAACGAGATGGAAAAAGCGCAAGAACTGGGGGCGGATATCGTGACCCTCTTGCATATCGCCCCGGCGCATAACACCGATTTCCGCAAAGTCACATCACCCGAGCTGAAAAACCTTGGCGAAACGGCTACCAACATCTGGAAAAGGTTGGTTAAGTCTGAAGAAAAGTTTATCAGTGTGAGTAGCGAGAAATTATTCGGCAGCTTAAGGGAAAATCAACTGCCCGGAATGAGCGCCTGGATAGAATATATTTACGCCCGTTATGCGTGGGTTCACGAGATCTGATACGACAACGCAATTTCCAATCTGGAACCGCGAGGCAAGCCCGGAGGCGCCGAGCTGGGATATCTTCGGGCAGGATAAAGCGGCGTCGTTGTGGCGGAAGGTGGGATAATTTATGGGTAGGAGGAGGAATTTTATGGCGACCCCAATAATTTCCCTGACTCCGGTGATCTTCCTGGAAAACCAGGAAGATGCGGCTGTCTCGGCAGCCGTTTTGCGCGTTTCGATAAAGCTGGGCGACGATGGTCGATGCAGCGCCGATCTTGAGATAAATAACTGGGGTAGCCAGAATGGGGTGACAGGTTACTTGTTTTTCCAGGATGAAAGGTTCGCAAGGGGCAAGGGATTGAAGATCAATGCCGGGAGCCTGACCCTGTTCGATGGATTGATCACGTCTGTAAAGGCCCGGTATCCACAAAGCGCGGCGCCCACAATAGGGCTGACAGCTACGACCAGGCGGGTGTTCAACAGCTCAAATGCTATCCAGATGGCGTTGGGACAGCAATTGATCGAGTTTGATGTCAAAGAGAGCTGGCAAGCGGGGAAGTTTTGGGGCCTGTTCCCGGGCAGGCAAAGCGTTGGTGGGAAGGGGCTGGCTGAGTTTGACGGGCAATTGACGCCGGGAACTACGGCTGACCTGGCGGGGCTGGGGGACAGGTTCGAAGGTCATTATCGAATTCGACGATGTCACACACAGCTTCGACCGGAATTCCGGCTGGCGGACGCAATTTACGGGCGAGCGAAGTGAATAATTTTATGGAGAAAAGTTGAAAGGGCGCACGTGTCCCGCGTTTTAAGGATATGCGCTGCTACGAATGGGCAACATTAAACTGCATCTAAATTGCCAAGAACCGTCTTCATCTGTTTTACATAACGCTTGAAAACAGCCCTTCCGTTTTCGCTCAGCCGCACCAGGGTATACGGGCGCTTGCCGCGATAGGTCTTTTCGATCTGGATGTAGCCGGCTTCTTCGAGCTTGCTCAGGTGGGCGGAGAGGTTGCCCCATGTCAGCCCAGCCTGGCGCATGAGGAACGTGTAATCGGCGCTTTCGACGACGTACAGGCTAGCCATGACGACCAGGCGGGCAGGCTCATGCACCAGGCGGTCGATTTCTGAAAGGCTGGAGAAATCGGATTCAGTGACGCTCATCCGGATTTCTCCAATGGGTAACGTTGCAGGAATCGGATGAGAAGGACCAACCCAGGGATCAGGACCAGCATCCCACCCAGCACCATCCACCAGGCCGAATCGAGCAGGATCATCAGAAAGATCGCCAGCGTCATCACGACCGCGTGGAAATAGCCGCGCGGGATATCCCCTTTGTAGGCGATCAGCAGCGTCCCAGGCGCCACAAAAACACTGGCGGCGATGGCAACCGCCAGGTTGCTGGGACCAGCTTTGCCGAGGAGCGGCTGAGCCATCCCCGCACAGCCGGGAATTGAAGATAGGAAAATTGGAGCAGGATCACCAGCACCTGCACGGCAACGATCACAGCCAGCGCCAGGACCAGATCCCTTTTGCGTTTCTGCGCGCCGGACCAAAGTTCACGAGTCCGATGCGGGGCAGGGTGATGTATTTCTTGCCCAGCCAAAAAAGCAGGCCGCTCAGGCCAAGCCCAAGCACGAGGTACACCAGCGGGACCAGGGATTTTGTCTCGCTGCCGGGGAAGACGGTGAAGGCAAACACGGCAAAGCTGACGAATATTCCCCCGATATAGATATCATACAAGCCGTCCTGGTAGGTGCGCCGGAAAGCCAGACGCTCCAGCTGTTTCAGATCGAGTGCTTGTGACATATACCCTCCAATTTACTTTGTATTGCAAAGTTATTTGGAGTATAGCATACTTTGCGTAAATGTCAAACCCTGACGGGGGGGGGGGTAGAGAACGTGGCCGATGGTGAAGAATTATTCTTTTGTTGTGCTGGAAGGGGGGGGGGGTGGGGGGGTGGTGAGGAGGATGTGGTGAGAGAAAGAGAGAGATGTTGAGGAAGATAAAATGAAAGCACAGATGAATTGATGAGCGAGCAGCGTGATGAGGGGTGATGCGTGTTGGAGAAGGCGGCAAGCCGGCTGGAGCAGAACCAAGCGGTGCGACCGGGATTGTTCATCGAAGCGACGGATTTCATCAAGGGCTTTGCCGACGGCGCCGTCACAAAGAGGAAGGCGTGCTCTTCCAGTCGATGGTAGCTGACGGGGCGCCGGTGGATGGGGTACCGATCGGTGATGCTGCGGGAGCACGAGATGGCGACGCAGCCGTGAGCTGCGCGGGGCGGCCGCAGCGGCTGGATGCGGGCGACGCCAGCGCCAAGGAGAAGTGATCCAGAAACGCGCGCGGCTACGCCGGTCTGCTCGGCGGCAGCACATCATGAAAGAAGACAGATCCTGTTCCCGATGGCAGAGCAACTGTTACCGGCTGCCGAGCAGGAGCGGGTGGCGAAGGCTTCGCAGCACGTGGAGCACGAGGAGACGGGCGAGGGCATCCACGAGAAGTACCTGGCGCTGGCGGAATCGCCGGGAGCGCGACTCGGCTGAGCGATAGGCGGAGGGACGGGATTGGACGCAGAGGCGATGGAGCGGTTTATCGAGCAAGTGCGTCGTAGTGCCGGCATGTCTGCCCGCGCCAGGTGCTAGGCGTGCGCATCGGAATGGCAGGCGCGGCGGGGCTGGGGCTGGATGGCGCCGCGCAAGGATAAGCGCCTGTTGGTGATTGTGGAGAGCGACGGCTGCTTTGTGGACGGCGTGTCGGTGACGACGGGCTGTACGGTGGGGCACCGCACCCTGCGCGTGGAGGATTACGGCAAGGTGGCGGCGACGTTCGTGGATGTGAGCAGCGAGCGGGCGCTGCGCGTTGCACGCGTGGCGACGTGCGCCAGCGCGCCTGGGAATACACTCCCGGCGAGGGGCGGCGCTACGACGCTCAGCTGCAAGGCTACCGCAGGATGCCGGACGAATTGCTGCTCTTGATCGAGGAAGTGGCGCTCACCACGCCGGTGAAGACGCTGATCAGCCGCCCGGGAGTGCGGGTGAACTGCGCGGCGTGTGCGGCGAGGAGATCACCAACGAGAGGGAGATCGTGGTAAATGGAAATTGCCTGTGCAAGGCGTGCGCGGGAGAGGCGTATTACCTGCCATGCGCTCCGATACCGGTGAGAATTCCGGTGGAGATGCGCAGCGTGCGCGGTTGATACGCAGGTCACGCAGGTGATGGGCAGGTCACGCAGGTGATGGGCGGGTGTTGCGGGGGATGGGCGGGTCACGACCCGCCCCTACGATGGTGGGGGGGTTAGGGACCTTTTTGGCGGATGTACTGGCTGACGTCGCGTGTTGAAGACGATGTCTTCGATGCGCATACGTTAGCCAGGGGGTGCCTTCGTCGCTCCAGATGACGGCAAAGCCCTCGATCTGCGGGTCTCCGTTCTGGTCCGGGGCGTAGAGCTAGGTCGCCGCCCCAGCGCAGGGAGCCGGACTTCTCGTCGCGGAAGCGCAGGGTCTCGATGTGGGTCATCATTCCGGTCGCGGGGTCGAACTCGACGGTGAACTCCTGCTCGCCGTCCTTGAAGGGGACGAAGAGCTTGGCAGTATCGCCATCGACTGACTGCCAGCGCAGGCGCGGGTCGGTGGCGAGGTAGGCGGGGTAGAAGATCGTCTCCGCCCAGAGACCCTGGTTGGCGGCGCTGTCGACGCCGGGCTTGTCCTCTTCGACGCCGAAGGGCAGCTCGAAGCGGGTATGACCGTCCAGGTAGCGCTCGTTCACCTTGAGCAGGGGGAAGCCGTAGAAGGTGGTCTCGATGTAATGGCGGTACGATTGACCGGCGGCGTGGGTGAAGCGCAGGCGGGCGGGCATGCTGACGCCCATGAAACGCAGTGTGCCGCGCCCGCTCATAACGGCGGAGGTGTAGACGGGGACCTCATCGCCGTAGGTGAGGCGCAGGTAGCGCTCTACTGGGGCAGGGAGGCCGGAGGGGAGGGGCTGCGTGGTCACCGGCGCAACTGCAGCGGTGTAGGCGGGAAGCGGAGCCGGGGGCTGGCGGAAGCCGAAGACGACGAAGAGCAGCAGCAGGAGAAGCACATCCACGATAGCGCCGCGGAAGGCAACACCCCAATCCAGGATGCAGATGAGCAGGGAGAGCAGGCTGGCGAGAAGCAGCACAGGCGCCCACCAGGACCTGCCGAGGAGCAGGGCGATGGCAGAAATGACGAAGCCCAGCGCGGCGAGCAGCCAGAGCAGGCTGAAGATGCGCATGCCGAGCGCGCCGACCTCCCACCTGCCGGAGAGCAGGGCGGTCTTATAGGGCAGGGCGGGGAGTTCACGCAGGGGCCAGTAGGCGAGGAAGCCCATGAGGTGGATCAAGCCGTGGAGGGCGACGAGCAAGGGCAGGAGGATGGCGAGGATACGGATCATATTAGCTACTCTCAGGAACGTGGACCTGCGTGGCGCGCACGAACAGGTCGACCAGGGGATGGAGGCGGGCGGAGAGGGTGAGGCGCTCAGCCAGCGGCTGGGCGAATATGCTCTCGAAGAGCAGGCTGGTGGAGAAGAGGCTGTCGAAGGCGAAAGCCAGGACTTGCGGGTCGAGGTCGGGGCGGATGGCGCCGGACTCGATCTGGCGCTGGAAGTAAGCGGAGAGCAAGTCCAGGTTGGCGCGGGCGCCTGCCAGGACGGCCTCACGCAGCTCGGGGACGGCGCGCGAGTCGCAGAGGATGATGCGCAAGGTGTCCAGGCGGGCGAGGGTGTCGGATGCCTGGCGAGCGGCGAGGGTATGCAGGTCGGAGGGGTAGTCGCCGGTGAGACCGGTTTCGAGGCTGGCAGCAAAACCGGCGGCGTTGAAGGCTTGGATGCAGGCGAGGAGCAGGTTCTTCTTGCTGCCGAAATGGCGGAAGAGGGTGACTTCGTTGACGCCGGCGGCTTCAGCGATGTGGCGGGTGGATGCCTGCGTGTAGCCGACCTGGCTGAAGAGGTGCAGGGCGGCGAGGATGATGCGCTGGCGGGTGTCGGGGGAGGGGGGTGTGAGTTGATGGAGGTTTCATGTGATTTGTCACAACGAAGGGATAGGGATGCATGTGGAACGGGGATCATGAGCCGTCAACGAATGGGGAACGAATAAACGAATGGCGGGTGCAAGTGGTACTTGCAGATATCATTACCTCGAGATGGAGATGTATGTAAGTGATTACTTGCATAGCGAGGGGATGACAAATGTCATAAGCGGTTATAAATCGGAGTAGCCATAGTAGGGATTTATCCGGTAAAATCAAGTGGACAAAAATGGGAGCGTTACGGGTATTCAATCTGCGCAGGAGGCGGTATGGAAAGGACAGGAGCGACAAGTATCGATGAGTATATTGCGGGTTTCCCAGCGGAGACTCAGGCGATCTTAGAGCAGGTGCGAGCGACGATCCGTGATGCAGCGCCCGAGGCGGAGGAGACGATCAATTACGCCATTCCCACGTTTACACTCAAGGGGAACCTGGTGCATTTTGCGGGATTTCAAAAACCATATCGGTTTCTACCCCGCGCCGAGCGGCATCGAGAAGTTCAAAGATGAGTTTGCCGGTTACGAAAGCGCCAAAGGCTCGGTGAAGTTCCCGCTGGACCAGCCGGTGCCGTACGATTTGATCCGCGAGATCGTCAAGTTTCGCGTTGCGGAAAATTTGCAGAAGGCAGAGGCTAAAAAGAAGAAAAAGGCTGGATAGCGATGGCAAAAGACGGACCGCGTGATGTGGATGCGTACATTGCCGGGTTTCCTGCGGAAGTCCAGGAAAAACTCAGGGGAATCCGGGCGACCATTCGCCAGGCCGCGCCGGAGGCGGAAGAAACGATCAAATATGGGATGCCCGCCTACGTGCTGAAGGGCGACCTGGTGTTCTTTGCGGCGTACAAGAAGTTCATCAGCGTGTACCCGGCGCCGCGAGGGGATGCCGGATTCAACCAGGCTGTGGAGGCTTACCGGGCTGAGAAGAGCACGCTGCAGTTTCCTCTGGATGAGGCGATACCCTACGAGCTGATCCGGGAGGTTGTGAAGCTAAGGGTGGAGGAGAATATGCGCAAGGCGGCCACAGCTGGCGGGAAAAAACCGCGAATGAAAGACCCGAATGATGCTGTCCCGTAGGGGTATATTCCACAGATCAGGCTTTTTCACGCCAGCAAGCGCGGTACATAACCCAAAAAGCGGTGGTTATATCAGTGCGAATTCAACAGCGGCTTCAGCATGAATACGCGTGGTATCAAACAACGGAACTCGGCTATCCTGCTGTTGAACCAACAACCCAATTTCTGTGCAACCCAAAATGATGCCATCCGCACCCTGATTGACCAATTTCTCCATAATTCCGATGTACAGCTCTTTGGAATGTTGTTCTATCTTCCCGACTACCAACTCATTGTAAATGACTCGATGAATAATCTCACGATCTTGAGCATTTGGTACACATACATTTAGCCCATATTTCCGCTCAAGCCTGCCCTTGTAAAATTCTTCTTCCATTGTGAAGCGTGTGCCAAGTAATCCTATGTTGTGGATACCTACATTTACTACCCGTTGGGCAGTTGCATCTGCAATGTGCAGAAACGGGATCCTGACATTGTCTTGGATCTCTTCTGCTACCTTGTGCATTGTATTGGTACAAAGGATGATAAAATCTGCACCGCCATATTCCAGGTTTTTGGCTGCACCAATGAGCATTTCAGCAGCTTCCGCCCACCTGGCTTGATGTTGGAGGACTTCTACTTCTGCAAAGTCTACGGAATACATCATGCTTTTTGCAGAATGTAGCCCACCGAGTTTTGCTTTGACTACTTCGTTGATGATGCGGTAATACTCAACGGAGATTTCCCAACTCATTCCACCAATGAGGCCGATTGTTTTCATTACTTAAAACTGCCGAAGCCACTGATCAGATCGATCATCGGCTGCTGGCTGACCCGCAGGAAGCCGCCCCAGGGACGGTCCAGGTCGATGACCAGCAACATAATCGAAGAAAATACCAGGATGAGGGCGATGGAGACGATCCAATTGCGGCGCCCGGATAAGCCATTGTTGAAACCCAGCATCACAAGCGCCAGCACACCGATGATATACATGCTCAGGTAGATGGTGTAGGGCACCCGGGAGGTCGTCAGGGCGGCGACGCGAGCGGTGTGCAAGTCGATCGTCTCATTAAGCGAAGTGATATAAAGCGAGATGAGCGGATTTGACGGCGTGGTCAACGCCATCTCCTGCGCCAGGTTCCAAAGCTCGGGGAGTAGGGTCTGGGCGCCGTTCAGGGCACGGGTAAAGCCATCGGTTCCATTCATGCTGATGCGTGTGCCGGCATACTCCCTCAGCAGCTCGCGGCTGCGGCTTGAATACGGCTCGGGAAGGTATCCGGCGCGGAAGTAGGTTGTGCCGATGGCATTGGCATCCTGCACCACCAGGGAGCGCCGCTCCTCGTAGCGGGTGGTTGCCATGCCCACCAGATACGCCAGCAGGAAAGCCCAAAGCCCCAGGGTGGCGCCCAGCATCGTGCCAATGTCGGTCTTATCTTCCTCGGGGTGATTTTTTTTCCAATTAACCCCCAACCTGAAACCGCCCTCCACGGAGAGCAAGCACAAGCCGATGGTGAGCAGGTACACGCCCCACAGCGGCAGGTAATCTAAGAAATGGCGCTGAATGGCAATGCTCATCGATGGAATCATTTTTTAGACGCCGGGCGTGGCTTCGATGCGACCGGCGCGCACGGCTTTGACCAGGGCGGCATGGTCTTGCTCGTTCTGGTCGGCGTATGCCTGCCCGAAGGCTACCAGGGCATCTTCGAAAGCGGACGATTTGCCCATGTAGCCGGTGAGCAGGGCGGAGTTGCCGGAGCGGGCATGGGCGCGCGCCAGGGCGCGCCCGCACAGGCGGGCATAATCGGCGAGATTGTTGGGTTTCATGATCTCGACGACGGGCTTGATCTTGGCATCGCTGAGCTGGCGGAGAAAGAAGTGGAGTTTTGAATTCCCGGCGCCTGTCGTCCAGCCGAGGAAGAAGTCTGAGGCGGCTTGCATGAGACGCTGCCCGACGACGACGCGCTGCCCGTGGTGCTTGAATGGGCTGCTGCCGGCATAGGGTTCCAGCACCGACTGGCGCGCTTGCTTGAATTGGAGGAAGAGGGGCTCGCCGTTGCCCGACATGAGCAGCAGGATACCGCAAACGGTGCCGACGCTGCCGACCCCGACGACCTTGAAGGCGACATCGACGATCGCGAAGCGATCGAGCAGGATACGCTTTTCGGGAGAGACCGTAGAGCGGTATCCGGCAAAGCTGGCGATAGCATTCTCTTTGAATTCCTTATCCCGAGCATCGCCATAGTGAAAGATGAGGGGCGGTTGGTCGATGATGACGGGTGATTCGCCAGCGGTAAAAGCCAGCTTGGCAAACTCCTTCTCGTGGGCGCTCTGGGCAGTGGCGGAGGCGAGCTTCTTGGTGTAGAAGCGTTTCGTCTCCTTGTCCGGGATCGATTCGATGACGGTTTCAAGATCGATCATGTCGTACCAGGCTTCCAGGACAGGCGCCTCGGCGTAAATTCGCCATCTGATTCCGGTAGGATTGGGCGGCGGTCCAGGCGGCCTGGCTGCATTCTTCTTTATCGAAGCCATTGGAACGCCCGGCGATGACAAAACTGGAAACCAGGCGCTTGACATCCCATTCCCAGGGGGCGATGGAGACTTCATCGAAATCGTTGATATCGAAGATGAGGTGGCGCTCGGCGGAGGCGAAGCCGCCGAAGTTGAGCAGGTGGCAGTCGCCGCAGGCTGCCAGGTTGACGCCGGAGTTGGGGGTATGGCTGAGGTCGTAAGCCATGATGGCGGCAGCGCCGCGGTAGAAGGCAAAGGGCGATGCCATCATGCGCCCGTAGCGGATGGGAAGCAGCTCTTCCGTGCGTCCCTGGCTGCTCTCGATGAGCAGCTCGACCGGGTCGCGGCGGTCGGCGGGGGGATTCCACGCTGCGAGAGCGGAGCGAGGCGTTTCTTTCCGCAGGGCTTTACCCATAACGACACGAGCCGCGGGAGGCTGGAGGTGGGTAGGCGGCAGGAGATCATCTGACTTAGGCGCAGATTTGGCTGGCATGGGATGTGCCTTTCTTCGGGTAGGATGATTATGGAGTTATCCTGTGCGATTATACCGGAGAATCTCCTGACCGGTGTTATTGAGAATACGGAGTAATTGGGAGTTACCGTGATGATTCCCAAAGAGCCAGAATTCGTACCTGCTTGCCATCGACCTGGAAGTTAGTCGCCTCAGGGAGCAGACCCAGGTAAGTCGCTTGCAGGGTGCCGGAGGCGCCGGAGACGCGCCCCTAAGGTTTTATTTGGGAATCTTCTGCAAGGTGGTGGTTAAAAGGTCCATCACCTTCTGGACGGTGGGGATGTAGAGGCTCTCGTTGGGGGTGTGGACATTTGCCAGGGTGGGACCGATGGAGATCATATCCATATCGGGGTAGATGCCACTGACGGCGCCGCACTCCAGACCGGCGTGGATTGCGCCGACCTGCGGCTCCTTAGCAAACAGGTCCTCGTAAGTGGTCTGCATGAGAGCCATGATGGCTGAGTTGGAATTGGGGGGCCAGGCGGAGAAGTAGTTGGAAAACTCGGCGGTGTAGCCTGCCAGCTCCCAGACGCTGGAGATCATCTGTGCGACATCGGTGATCTCGGAGTTGACTGAGCTGCGTGGGAAGCAGGTGATGCCCAGCGTTCCATCCTTAGCGAAGGCGATGCCGAGGTTGGTGGAGGTCTCGACCAATCCCGGAACGGCATCGCTCATGCGCAGTGCACCTTGAGGCGTGTCGTAAACGGCGTCGATAAAGGCGTTTTGGAATGCGCTGTCCATCACCTGGGCGGGCGGGTCTACGGTTTGCAGTGTGACGACCAGGTCCGGCTCGGTGGCTGCTAGCTCGTTCTGGACGGTGAGTTTCGTAATCTTTGACATACTGGGTGAAGGTTACCACCTGGGATGCGGGCAGGAAGACTGTGGCGTCGGCTTCGGTGGGGATGGCGTTGGCAGCCGTTCCGCCAGCCAGGCTGGCAATGACCAGGCTGTAGGGCTGAATGGCACCCTTGAGCAGGCGCACCAGGAGCCTGGTGGCATGCCCGCGACCTTTATTGATATCGACGCCGGAATGCCCGCCCTGTAGCCCGGAGACTTTCACCTGGTAGGAGATCAGATCCGCAGGGGCGGCAGTTTGCGTGTAGCCACCGTCAATGACAATAATCTCGCCGCCGGCGCTGCCGATGGTAAAGACGCCTTCGTTTTCTGAGTCCAGATTGATGTACGTGCGACCCTGGAGCTCGCCGGTGGTGAGACCCCTGGCGCCAGACATCGTGGTTTCCTCGTCCACAGTGAAAAGGGCTTCGATGGGAGGGGTCTGGAGGGTCTCGGATTGGAGGATGACCATGATCATGGCGATGCCGATGCCGTCATCGGCGCCCAGGGTGGTGCCGTTGGCGATGACATAATCGCCGCTGACATAAGCCTGGATCGGCTCGGTATAAATATCAAAATTGCCATCGGCAGGCTGCGCCACCATATCCATATGAGCCTGCAAAATGACCGTGGGGCGGTTTTCCATGCCGGGAGAGGCGGGCTTGCGAATGATGACATTGCCGGCAGCATCTACCACGGTTTCCAGACCCAAGCTCTGCCCGAAGCGAACCAGGAAGGGGCGGATCTGGTCCATGTATCCGGAGGGACGGGGGATCTGGGTGATGTCGTAGAAGTTTTGAAAGACATCCTGGGGCTGGAGGTAAGGCAGGGCATCTTTGAGGGGCACCATCTCGCTTGAGGTGGCTGCCGGAGCGGGATTGGTGAGCATTGCCGGGGTCGAGCAGGCAGATAGAATCAGCAGAGCCAGTAGAAGCGTGAGGGTCAAAGGTCTGCAGATGGCGATCATAAAGCTGCCTCTCCCTATGGCTTGTAATAGGGAAGCTGGTCATCCGCCGGATTGTTCGTCAGATTCAGCGAACCAGAGCCATCTGAGGCCATGCTGTAGATCTCCCAGTTGCCATCGCGGTCGGTCTGGAAAGCGATACGGCTGCCGTCCGGCGACCAGACCGGCGCCCAATCCTCAGCGGGGTTATTCGTGAGATTGGTGATGCCGGTGCCATCGACGTTGATGGTGAAGATATCCGCCGGTCCGCCGGCGTGGGAGCGATAGACGATGATCTTACCATCCGGGGACCAATCCGGGGAGTAATCGATGGCGGCGTCGTTGGTGAGCTGGGTGATGCCGCTGCCATCAGCGTTCATGGTGTACAGGTCGTAGACGCCGGCGGCATGGTCGCGGTCGGAGACAAAGACGAGGCGGGCGCCATCCGGCGACCAGCTTGGGGCGAAATCATCCCCGGGATTGTCCGTCAGGCGGACGGGGTTGGAGCCATCGGGATTCATCAGATAAATCTCGTTGTTGCCATCGCGGCGGGAGGTGAAGGCGATGCGCCCGCCATCCGGCGACCAAGCCGGGAAAGCCTCGTCGGAGCCATCGATAGTGTCGATGACGGTTTGCCCACTGCCATCGGCATTGATGACGGAGATGGCGCTATTGGTAAGACCGAAGGTTGTGAAGACGATGCGCTGACCATCCGGCGACCAGGGACCGGCAAAGCTGTTGCTATCCCCCCTTGTCAGCTGCTGCACTGAGGAGTCGGAGAGCTGCAGGATAAACAGGTCACGGTAGCCACTTTCACCGCGGTTCGAGTCAAAGACGAGGCGTTGCGAGCCGCCGGCGGCAGGAGGCAGCAGGCAAGGCGGTCTCGACGCCGCTGTTGAGGGTGATGGTGTAGAGCTGCTGGGCGGGGGTGACCTGGCAGGCGGAGATGGGCTGGTCCGTGGGGCAGCCCGCTGAGGGCATCCGGCATCCAGCCGGCGCAAGCCTGAGCGATCTGGTCATCTTTGCGGTAGCTGGAGCAAGTGCCCGTGGGACCATCCGCGCCAAGCATTGGATCGAGCACCCAGCCCTGCTCTTGCAACATGCCTGCCAGCTGCTCGGCTACGGCGGACGGGGATGGGAACTGCTCGCCAGTGCCGGTGATGGTTGCCTGGCAACCGACTCCCCAGGCGTCCTTGGCGGAGTCATCGAGCAGCGCTTCGGACTGGGTGGGGATCAGATCGTCCAGCGTGTGCGACATCGCCTGCGCCTGCCCGTCGCAAACCTCCATGGTCAGCGGCTGGATGCTGGCTGCGGCGGGAACCCGGAAGGTCAGCGTGGAAAGGACCTGGAGGAGCACAGACTGGCTGGATGAGCCGGAGGTGCTGGTGTAGGCGCGTGAGGAGAAGTCGTTGCCGCCTTCTACCTGAACATCGATCTGGTTCCATTGCTCGGTCCCGTCGCTGTTCGTGGTGTGGCAAGCCTGCACCTCGCCTGTCGCCAGCATGAGCGGCTCGGTTCCGGATGGGCAGCCGCCACCGAAACCTACTCCCCAGTAAACCTCCACACCGCCTTCCGGACCGGTGTAAGCAACGCCATGGATATTGCCGGAATTGCTATCGGGGAGGGGCTGCCCGCTCCAATCAGGCGGGACCTGCAAGGCGTAGCCTACCTCCGGGCTGACGAACCACTGCCAGCCGGTGGTCGAGACGGCGGAGGGAGCAGCGGTTTCGGAAGTGCAGACGCCGTTGTAGTAATCCCAGGCGTCGCAGACGCCTCCATCCGGTAAGGTGCAGGTGCCCTGCTCGTTCTCCGTGTTGGACTCGCCGGTGACGGCATACGTCCCGCCGGTGATGGCGCAGTAGCGGGCGGCAGGAGTGACATAACCGGTGACCTTGACGCCGCCGGCGGGGCAAGCGCCGTTCATCAGCGCCCACTCTTCGCATTGCCGGTTGTCCTCGAAGTAGCAGACGCCAATCTGCCCGCCATCGCCGCGCTCCTCGATCTGGAGCGTGCCGCCTTGATCAATACAATTTTGGGAAGCTGGGTTGGCGATCTGCGCCGGTTGGGTGGGACCGGGGGCAGTCTCAGGCGGAGGCGCCGCCGTGCTGCAGGCAGCGAGCATGAGACTGAGCAGAAGCAGGATGGATAGCTTTTTCATGAGTTACTCTCCTTCCGCCGAAGGGAGAAGAGCGCCTGCATGGCGCTCCGTTCTGCGGCGGATGCCGTTCAGGAATATCCTTATTCTATTATAGACACGAAAACGCCGGTGTCAAATCAAATGAAGCGCGTAAAGATTTGCCGTGGCGCTTCCCTCTGAAGCGTAAATGAAACAGGCGACAGTCGGACGACTGTCGCCTGTGGACATGCCCAGCGCGACGGGTTACGGCGTGGCAACCACCCCGAAGGCTGCCGCCAGGGACTGCAGGGTAAACTCGATGCCGCCCAGGATGGCTGGGATAAAGAATAGAGAAATTGCGATCACAGCCAGGACCAGCAGGGGCAAGAGCAGTACGCGCCAGCCACTTAACTTGAGACTGACCGCAGAGCCCATCCAGTATGCCATAAAGGCAAAGAGAACGGTCAGGAATTTGGCTGTGGAGCCCAGATTGGGGACAAAAGCCAGCAGCAGGATGAAATAGGCGCTGTGGGCGAAAGCCAAAGCGCGACCGAGGGGACCGGGTACGCCGCGATGCCCGAGCAAGCGACCGGCTATGAAGATGACCACCACGCTGATCAGCCAGCCCAGGAGGCGCGGAGATCGTCTCCGAGAGCACGTTGGCCGGGTTGAGGGCGTATGCCGCCAGCACCGAGCTGACGAGCAAGAGCAGCAGGCCGGGGGCGTTCATGTTGGCGTCGTCTGCCAGCTCGCGGTAAGCGCTGCGATCGAGGATGACTGCGCGAATGGCGCGCCCGATCCAAACCGAGGGGTGCTTGAGCCCTGCCCACATCTCCGCCGGGCTCCAGCCGTCGGAGGGACGCTCGGCGAGGCGCGCCGCCTGGGGAGTGGGGGACAGGCCGCGGCGGGCGTCGAGAATGGCGAAGACGTCGGTGGAGTTGGATGTGGCGGGGACATGCATATCGCCGGGACCGAAGATAAAGGCGTCGGTCTGCTCGCCGCCCATGCCGCCGTGGTTGCCGATGAGCTCTTCGTAAGCGGCGACGGTGCCATCCGGGTAGACCGGCGAGTTGATGATCAGGTCGCCGGCGTGAGGGAAATTGGCGAGGCGGAGGAGCTGGCTGGAGCGCAGGTTGAGCAGCTCCGGGGAGACTTCCTTCTGACCATAAGGCACGGCGAAGGGCAGGAGCGGGTCGACGCCGGTAACGGCGCCGCTAGCCAGGTTGCGGGCGCCGCCCTTGCCGAAGCAAACCGGCTCTCTCTTGTCATCGAAGCCGATGACAAAGCCCACGCCTTCATGCTCGACGACGGCGTCCAACATGCCGGGGTAGGCATCGTTTAGCTCGCTGACCAGGACGCGGCGGTCGAACAGGTCGAAATAGACGTTCGCCAGGTTGCCGGAAAAGGCGAGCTGGACGTTGGCGGGCTTATCTGGGGATTCCTGGACGCGCTCCTCGACGCCGCGCTGGAGCAGCTTGCCCGCCTGCTTGACGACGCTGCGCCCGGCAGAGCTGCCCACGCCGGCGGATTGGATGTTATCCAGCTCGTTCATCATGCCCATGACGGAGGTTGAGCCATCATCGGAGCCGACGCTTCCGCCGATGCTGGCGCCCTGGGGCAGCTTGGACTTGATGAAATCGAGCAGGGTGATATTGTAGCGCTGCAGGAAGGTGTGCCCGAAAGACTGACCATGATCGGAAAGGATGATGAGCTCGTAAGGGCGGGGAGCTTTCTCGCGCATGATGGTGAGCAGGCGGGCGATGATGCGGTCGAAGCGCTTGAGCTCGCGCAAGGCGTCGGTGGTCCAGGGACCGGCGTGGTGCGCCATCTCGTCGTAGCCGGCGTAGGTATGGTAGAGGGCGGGCGTGCCGCGGATCACGTCCAGCGAGATGAGGTAGGCGGCGACGTCTTTGAGGAAGGCGGTCAGCCCGGCGCGCATGAGCGGGTAACCGTTGTGCAGCCGGTTGAGGCGCGGCTCGACCTTGCGCACGACCTGGCGAATGTACTGGAACACTTCCATAAAAGCATCGGCAAAGAGCATGATGATACTGCGGATGAAGAAGTACGGGTTGAGCATGAGCAGGTAGATATCCTGAGCGCGCTGGCGCGCTTCTTCTTTGGACGCCTGCTTCATGGTAGCGATGACGAAGATGGATTTGAGAGCGTCTCCGTTGAGCATGTTGCCAATGCTCGAGCCGCCACGCACCAAGCCCTGACCTTTGGAGTAGCGTTTATCCAGCAGACCGGCGTCCATCTGGGAAACGATGAAGCGGTTGAGGTCGCGGTCGAACCAGCGGAAGGAGGGGATATCGTAATTGTCGCCGTAGAGGATGCCCGCCTGGCAGGAGGAGGTCATGGAGGGCACACCGGTCTCAACGCGCCACAGCTTGAAACCTTGCTCGTCCATCAAGCTTTTTAAAGTGGGCATATAGCCCTCGGCGAGGGCTTTCTGCATGTGGTGGTAGCTGAGCCCGTCGATCTCGAGCATGACCACACCCTGACCCTTGCCGGCGGTCGCTTTGAAGATGGGCTCTTTGCGGGCTTTGCGCTCGATGAGACCGGCGTAGAATGAGTTGTCATCATCGATGGTCATGATGTTGGTGATGACGGTATTGATGATCGAGAAAATGAGACCCCCGAGGAAAGCATACCACCAGCTCGAGATCTCGCAGCTCGGGGATGAGGTTGGCGGTGATCATCAATACGATGGCATTGACAAAGAGCCCCACCAGAAAGATAACGATGAAGCCAAGCGAGCGCGCCAGGAGCAGGATGATGGGGCGCACGAAGAGGTTGACGATGCCCAGCACCAGGGCAGCGGCGATGGCAACAACCAGCGCTCCGTATGCGCTTGACGCATCGATGGTGATACCTGAGACGAGGGCGGCGGTAGCCAGGAGGGATAAGGCATCTACCACCCACACGACAACCAGGCGGATGAGGAATTTCAGCAGGGCGCGCAGCGATTTCATCGATCATTCTCCTCGAGCATAATTTTTGCAGCTACTTGCGGGTAAAGAGGTTGAGAACAGCCAGGAAGACCACCGCGCCGACGACGGCGACGGCAAAACCCCACAGGGAGGTGATGTTGAAATTACTGAAGCTGAAGCTAAAGCCGCGCCCGGTGAAGTAATTGAAGGCTGCGCCGCCGAGTGCTGCGCCGATAATACCGACAACGACGTTCGTGATGCAGCCCTGGCGCTTGTTGCGCCCGGTGACAACGCTGGCAACCCAACCCGCCAGCCCGCCGATGATGATCCAGCCTAAGAGGTTGCACATGGGAAGCTCCTGTTGAATATGGAATGGATTTTAATCGATTTTAGGCGACCTGGGATGAGTTGTTTTAAAACTTTTACCACTGAGACACAGGAATCGAAACGGAGCCTGGGAGACCGGAGAATAGCAGAAGCAATAAACGCCTGCAAAAAGTTCGACCAACACAGGGAGGTGGAAAAGTAGTCGAGTGATCCAAACGACTATTGAAAGGGGGCGAAAGATAGGCTACACTATCTCTGGAAGGGTGAAACGATGAAGCGAAAACTGATGAGTTGGATAGCACTTGCCAGCCTGGTGTTGATGGCGGGCTGCTCGATCCTGGGAGAGGGCACGTACGGCTGGCCGAACAACACACGCCCGCACTCGTACTGGGCTGAGCTGGGCGACCTGGACGGCGACGGCGACCTGGACGCCTACCTGGCAAACGGCGAGAACGAAGGTGTGGCGGCGGATACGGTCTGGCGCAACGACGGCAGGGGGCTGTTCTCCGGCGCCAAGGAGCAGCCGGATGAGAGCGAGACGCATTTCGTGGCGCTGGGCGACCTGGACGGCGACGGTGACCTGGATGGCGTGATCGAGGTCACTGGGGCGGGCAGGGTGGCGCTCAACGACGGCAAGGGCAATTTTACCTATTCCGAGCGCTAGCCTTTACGCCGCAGACAGCGGGGCGTACACCTATTTCCCGGCGCTGGGCGACCTGGACGGCGACGGCGACCTGGACCTGGCGCTGGGCGGCTGCTGCGGGGCGCAGCTCTCGCAACCGGAGGGTGAAATCCGCCCGCCGTATGACCTGATCTGGCTGAACGACGGCAAGGGCAATTTCAGCGACAGCGGGCAGCGCCTGGGTGAAGGCTACGGGACCGGTATGCTGGCGCTGGGAGACCTGGACGGCGACGGCGACCTGGATATTTTCGACGCCAATACGTCCTCGATGAGCGCCGGGGGAGGCGATGCGGTGGGCGGGCAGCCGAATTTCATCTGGCTGAACGACGGTAAGGGCAATTTCAGTGACAGCGGGCAGCGCCTGGGGAACGAGGAGAGCAACGCTGTGGCGCTGGGCGACCTGGATGGCGATGGCGACCTGGACGCGTTCGTGGGGAATCGAGGGGCGGACCAGGTGTGGCTGAACGATGGCAAGGGCAACTTCAGCGATAGCGGGCAGCGGTTGGGCGATCAAAATACGCTGCGGGTGACGTTGAGCGACCAGACCCTGGACGGCGACCTGGACGCCTTCACCTGGGGGCGAGGCTTTTTGGAGAGCTGGGCGAACACCGGCGCGGGGGTTTTCGAGAAATCCGGGTGGATCAAGCTCTCGATCTGGGAGGCAGCGGCGCTGGGCGACGTGAACGGCGACGGCAGGGCGGATCTTTTCGCGGGACTGCTGGATAAGAGCGCGCATGCGTGGCTGAATGAAGGGGTGGCAGGGTTGGTGGAGTACAGACCGAAGCGGTAGAGGAATCAGGGAGTAGGAGTCAGGGCGAGAGTGTGGGATGCTGAGGATTACAGAGCAGATTGAGCTGCGTGAGGAGGATATCCAGCTCGAGTTTGTGCAGGCGACGGGACCCGGGGGGCAGAACGTGAATAAGGTTGCCAGCGCGGTGCAACTGCGCTTTAATACCGCCACGCCGGCGCTGCCGGACGACGTGCGGCAGCGGCTGTTGCGCATGGGCGGAAAGAAGATCGCAAAGGATGGCGTGCTGCTGATCGAAGCCCGGCGCTACCGCTCGCAGGAGCGCAACCGCCAGGACGCGCTGGAGCGGCTGATGGCGCTGGTGCGCAAAGCGAGCGAGCCGCCAAAGCAGCGCAAGCCGGTACGGGTGAGCGCTGCGGAGAAGGCGAAGCGGCGGGAGGCGAAACGCAGGCGGGGAGAGGTGAAGCGGCTGCGGGGAAAGGTGGCGGGGGAGTAGGGTGAGATGAATACACTAGAATTGTGGCAGCTTGGGGAATTTTTCATGCTGATCGTCCCCTCCCTGCTGGTGGTGGTGGGGATGGTAATTGTGGGATCAAGGAGAGCGGAAGGGTGGGAGCGGCGCAGGCTGCTGTTCCTGCTGGCGGCAACTGCTGCCGCGCTGGCGCTGTTGAACCTGCTGATTCTGACCAACCCCTACGGCAGAGAGACCTCCAGCTCATTGAGCGCTCTGGGGATGCTGCCGGTGGCTGTGGCGCTGCTGGCGACCCTGCTTGACCAGGCGGACGAAGTTAAGCGCCTGTGGTACAAAGACCGGGCGTTCCTGCTGGGGTTGGCGCTGGCGACCCTGGCGCTGCTGGGGGTGCTGTGGTGGCTTGAGAAGCGCACGCTGTATACGGTGTTGTTACCAACGCTGATGATGGCGCTGGCGTTGCTGCTGGCAAGGCGGGCAGGCTTGCTCTGGCTGACGATGTTGAGTCTGGTCGTTGCGGCAGGTCTGCTGTGGCTGGGTGGAGGTTGGTTTTGGACCCCTGACATGTTCGCGCCAGCCTGGCAGGTGACGCTGCGCGGCATACTCCTGGGAGCCTGCCTGCTGTTGGCGATTTTCCTGCCGGCTGCCTTGCTGTATGCCAGCCTGAAGGGCGATGGCGCAATCGAGCGGAAGAAGCTCGCCTGGAGCCTGGCGCTCTCGGCACTGCTGGTAGGCTGCGCTGCCTACCAGGTGTTTTGGGACGGGATCTGGTCAGCGGCGCACGCACGGGCGTTCGAGGATCACCTGCCCTTCGCTCACCTGCTGACGAGCCTGGCGGCGGGGGTGTTGCTGGCGCTCCTGCTGCACGGCAGGCGGCGCTGGGCGGGCGCGGCGTATACCCTGAGCGTGATGGCGCTGAGTGTGATGGCGCTGAGCGCTGGCTGGAGGGTCTCGGCGTTCGAGGTGACGGCGCAGCGAGCGGAGCGGGTAGACCAGGCGATCAACGCCTATCAGGTAGATCATGGCAGCTATCCCGGCAGCCTGGCGGAAATGACGCCGAGCTACCTTCTCCACCTGTCGCCGCCGGTGGTGGTGCGCCAGGGTGGCTGGTGCTATCAGGGTGGGAAGGATGGTTACCGGCTGGGTTATGTGAGTGGGGATTTTACCTATTTCGAGGCAGATTTCCGGGAAGAAATCTATAGCCAGCAGGGGGATGGGCAGATTAACCAGGCCTGGCGCTGCGATGAGATGGTTTCTTGGTTGGAACAAGGGAAGGCTAGCTATTAAGGTCGTCAGGAAGGCGTCAGGAATGCTTAATTTTCAGCGCAAGGAGGTCGTGCTATAATAAGAGCGGATAGGAAGGAGCGTTTTTCTCACACGCTAAATTTTTCATTCGAATAAACCAGGTTATTACGGAGGCGATGATCTGAGGGTTTGTATTGGTCGCTTAACTGCCAGCAAGGCAGTGAAGCCCTCAGGGAGCAAGCAGCGAAACCGGCCGAAAGGCTGGTTTTTGCTTTATGTTTGCCCAGACGAGAAGGATGCGATATACATGACACCGACAAGCCTGCTTCTTTCAGCCAGCATTGCCGATATCAGCGTCACGCTGATGGGTTTGGGGTTCGGATGTGTTGAGATGAATCCCATCCTGGCGAGCGTGGGGTGGATTCCCCTGCTTTCGGGCAAACTCACCGTGACTTTATTTGTGAGCTATGTGTTGAGCCGGCTGAGGGGACGCCTGGGCTGGCTGGCATTCGTCCCGGGATTGGTGGTGACGGTAGTCGTTCTGTGGAACACGCTGAACATCACGGCTCAGCTCTGGTGAGCAGCAGGCGCCGGGTGAGGCGTTCCTTATTCACCAACAGCCATAAAAGAGCGAAATAAGCCGAAAAAGCCAGCACTTCGCTGAGCGAGGGGTTGGCGTTGTAGCCGAAGAGGGCGGTGAGGAACTGACCGAGAGGCGAGGCTTCGGGAAGCAGGGCATTGACATCCCAAACGGCGCAATGAGCGGGGGGATGAGACCGGCTTCGTTGAACTCATGCACGCCATGCGCGACGAGCCCGGCAGCGAAGAGCACGAGCAGCACATTGGTGACCAGGAAAAAACGCTTGAGGCTGAGGCGTCGGGTAGTGGCAAAGAGCGTGTAGCCAAGCATCGCGGCAGCCCCCAGACCGAGCAGGGCGCCGAGTAAGGTAGCGAGCCCCCCGTAGAGAGTGTGGAGGCGGTGAGAAAGAGGGAAAGCTCCAGCCCCTCGCGGGCGACAGCCAGGAAAGCCACGGCGAAGAGCGCTGCGGCGCCACGGCGGGCAGCGGTAGCGACATCCTGCTCCAGGCGGTGTTGTAAGGAAGACCCTTGTCGCTGCATCCAGAGGATCATCCAGGTGAGCAAGATAGCCGCGGCGAGCATGGTGACGCCTTCGAAGATCTCTTCGGCGCGCCCTTCGAAATTCGGCGCCAATGGCCTGCAAGGTAAGAGCTACCAGCAGGCTGAGCAGGACGGCGGCGGCAACGCCGCGCCAGACAGCGGGGCGCAGGGTGTTGCGTCCCGTTTTTGCCAGGATGCCGAGGGTGACACCGATGACCAGTGCGGCTTCGAGACCTTCCCGCAATGCAAGCAAGAAGCTTGGTAGCATGATATATTCTCCTCGCAGGGATTAGTGTAAGCTAATAATTAATATTAGTATATACTATTTCGATATTGTGTCAAGGATTATGGTGGGGGGCGCAACTTTCTCGGTGAGAAGGTGTTCAATAGCATTAAAGCATTCCACACGAAAGAAGGGAAGGGAGGAAGCAGGATGGCGGATGAGACGCAAGCCAAGAAGGTGCGTAGCGTGCTGCCCTGGCAGAAGGGGGCGGCTTGGTGGGTTGTGCTGCTGGAAGGGATTTTTCTGACCGGGCTTGGGCTTTACATGTTCTTTGCCCGCTCGCCGACCTATATCCTGCTGGGTTGGGTCATCGCCTTGAGCCTGGGTATCAGCGGTGGCTTGCGGGTGTACCTGGCTTACCAGATGAAGGGCGACGAGAAGGCGCGGCTGTGGACGCTGATCCATGGCGCCATCGGGCTGATCGCGGCGATCCTGGTGGTGTTCATCCTGTTCCTGGGGGTTTACTTGCAGAGCCTGGGATTGACCATCCTGGGGCTGGGTTGCCTGGGGTACGGGGCGGTGGGGTTGTATATGCTGCTCAGCAAGAGCAGCTATAACCTGCGGCGGGTGGAGCTGATCGGCACGATCTTCTACCTGGTGATCGGGGCGCTGATGCTGCTGCAGGTGCTGGGCGTGGGCACGTTGGTGACGATGATCCACTGGATCAACCTGATCATCCTGGTTGCCGGCGTGGTGCTCGTTCTCTGGGCATTCATCCTGCGCAATGACAATGCAAAGAAGAAAGCTTAATCTTAGCTAAAGAGGAGAAACCGATATGGATAATGTGGTGTGGGGTATTGTCGTCCTGGCGTGCGGAATCTTCATCTCCGCCTATGGAAATGTGCTGTTCCGTTTCGTGCTGATGTTTGCCGGGTTCGCCATCGGCTTCTCGTTGGTGATGTGGCTGGGCGGCTTCCTGGGAGATGCGCTGCAGATCGTTGCGGCGATCGTGGTGGGCGGCATCCTGGCGGCGGTGCTGTACTCGCTGGTCAAATTTGCGCTGCACATCGCCGGTGGTTTGCTGGGATTGGTGCTGATGCTGGTGATCCTGGGGCTGTTCAAGCTGGGCGGAATGGACCTGGGTCTCTTCGGCTGGATCCTGGCGCTGGTTGCGGCGGGAGTCGGCGGCTTCTTTGGGAACCGGCTGGGCGATATCGTCATCGTGGCGGCGACCGCCCTGGCAGGCGCCTATTTCGTGGTGCTGGGGCTGGCGGCGCTGTTCCGCACTGCGGATACTGCAGAATCCGATCTCTCTGCTGGGGACGGCTTTCCCGCTGGTGCTGTACATCTCGATCGCGTTGATCAGCGGGCTGGCGCAGTACCAGGCGTATGCGGTGCGGCGGCGCTTCTTGCGCTGATCTGAAAATCCAAGCGGGGGTATACTATCCTTGCTGTTTGAACGAGCAAGGATAGTTTTCGATTTTCAGAAAAGCACATCCAATTCTGGCAAGGAGAAAGGACTATGAAAACAACAAATAAGGCTTTATCGATCGGGGTCGCGGTCGTTTTGATCGCCTCTGTATTGTTTCTGGCGCTGAACGCCGCCTCGCCGGCATTCTCGGCGACGCTGACATGGCTTGTGGTCGCTGGTGGGGACGCCAACCCCGCCGCCGGGGGACCCGATCCCGCTGAAGACGATCGACGGGCTGACCTCGCTGAATGCTACGGTCAATATCCAGGTCAACGGGCTGATCAACGGCAAGCGCGCCCAGGGCGAGCTGAAGGCGGATCTGACGACCAACGATAAGAATCAAAGCAAGATTAGCGTGACGGGTCCGCTGCTGGGGGATATCGTCGCCCAGGTGGGCGGGTCGCTGGTGAGCCTGTTCACGCCCAAGGCGGTGGATATCTACAAGGTGCCGGAAGGCACGTTCATCGTGCTCAACGGCTTCTTCCCGGTGTGCGTCAAGCCGCAGGCAGCGAACGCCTCAGCGGCGCTGGACGAGATGAGCCCGAAGAGCCTGCTGAAGATGCTGACCAGCAGCGACGTGGCGCGCGGCAAGTACGTGGGCGACGAGACGCTGAACGGTAAAGCCGTGAAGCATTACGTGATCAACGGCGATGCCTTCCTGGCGGCGGCGAAGAAGAGCAAAGACCCAAAGACAAAGGCATTTGCCGAGGCGTTGTGGGCAGCGGAAGACGCCGACCTGTACGTGGACGCGAAAGGCGGGTACCCGGTGGCGTTCAGCGGCTGCTACAGCGGCACGTACGAGCCGTTGAAATTCGAAGGGGATTTTTGCGTCGATATCGAGCTGACGGGGATCAACCAGAACACGCCGGTAAAGCTGCCGGCGGCGTGCGACAAACCCATCTCACAGTGAGGACTGCCGGTTAATCCAAAAGCAGGCGTTTGCAGTAATCTAAGTAGCACGAGATTCGAATCTCATCCGGATAGGGGAGGTGGATCGTGGAGCGGGAAGGTTACCGGCGGCTACTGCAAACACGCGGGCTCAGCGATGAGCAGATCGAGCAGTCCATTGAGATCGTTGAACGATTTGAGGTGATCCTGGGCAACCGCCAGCCACCGGCGACGCTGGAAACGGCGAGCGCCCAGGATACCCTGGATTATGTAGACCAGCTTAACGCTGAGGGGAAGAACTCTTTCTTCGAGCTGGCAGCCGTGGCGCGCTACGGCTATATGTGCAAGAATTATGACGTGTATCTCCCCATCCTGGAGCTGCTGGATGGCAGCGAGGCGCTGGCGGGGATGCACAGGCGTGCCGGCGAGGTTTTGGGGGAGGAGAAACGCCGGGCGATTTTTGCGGGGATCGATCTGCCGCCGCTGGGAATGCCCAACACGGAGAAAGCGCGCCTGACGCGCACGGTCATGCAGCGGCTGGAAGACTGCATGGATGAAAACGAGAGCAATGCGCTTTTTGCGAGATTCCTTCCGCGATCTGCAGGATGCAACCTATCTCGGGGATAAGCAGCAATATGCCGAGATAGGGAATTTTGATATCTACCTGGAAACCAAGCGCCGGGAGTTCATCGCACAGCTGGAGCAGATCCGGGATGAGGGCGGGTTGTACTTCAGCCAGGAGATCACGGACGAGGTGGTCGAGTTCGTGCGCAACGACCCCGAGATCTCACAAGGCGTACGGGTGGGGAAAATCCTGTACGTGACCAAGATCCCCTATATGGCGAAGGAATACCTGAAGGAAACGGATCCGCAACGGAAGCGCTATTTTGCCTGCCATTGCCCGTGGGCGCGCGAGTCGCTGATGCAGGCGGAGGGACCCGTCGCAGCCCAATTCTGCCGGTGCAGCGCCGGTTTCCACAAGAAACCGTGGGAGGTTATCTTCGATCAGAAGCTGGAGGCGGAGGTGCTGGAGAGCGTGCTGCAGGGAGACATGCGCTGCAGGTTTGCGATTCACCTGCCGGTGAGCGTGGCAGCAAGTTAAGGTTGCAGTAAACCCATCGAGACCGTAAAAAAGCGACCCCGGACGGTGTATCAACCGTCCGGGGTCGCTTTTCCGAGGATAATGATCACGGAAAATGAGGCAGGTTACATGACAAAATAGCTGCGGCAAGCCTCGTCGATCAGCTCGGGGGTGAGCTGTGGCGGAATGCCGAGGTATTCGCTCAAGCCCAGGATGGCTTTGAGCAAATCGCGGGGGTGGACGGCTTGCAAAGGGCGCCCGGTCTGGCGGTACCAGGTCTGCAGCAGGTAAAGGAAGCCATCTTTATTGAAGGGGATGTTGAGCGCCTTGCACTGGCTGACGAAGATCTGGAAGAAGAGCTTCTCGTCCGGCGCAGCCACCTCCACCTTGATCTGGATGCGGCGCAGGAAGGCGTCGTCGACAAGCTGGGCGGGGTCCAGGTTGGTGCTGAAGACGATGAGCAGCTTGAAGGGGGTGACGATGGTCTGCCCGGTATTGAGGCGCAGGAAATCGACTTTGCTTTCGAGGGGGACGATCCAGCGGTTGAGCAGGTCGCCGGGGCGGATCTGCTGGCGACCGAAATCGTCGATGAGGAACATGCCGCCGTTGGCTTTCAACTGCAAGGGGGCTTCGAAGATGCGGGCGACCGGATCGAAGCGCAGCTCGAGGTCATCCATCTTGAGCTCGCCGCCCGCCATGACGGAAGGGCGCTGGAAGTAGCCCCAGCGCTGGTCGAACTCGGCCCAGCTCGGTGCTGCGCCCGCTGTTGACGGCGGCGTGCTTGTGGATCAGGCGGTCATGGATCTGGATGATGTTGCCGCCGGCGGTGAGGGCGTAGGGCACCCAGATCGGCTCGGTGCCGGCGATCAGCCCGGCGATCGCCTGGGCGATGGTGGTCTTGCCGTTGCCGGGGGGACCGTAGAGGAAGAGCGAGGTGCCGGAATTGATGGCGGGTCCGACCCGGCGGTGGAAATTGGCGGGCAGGACGAGGTGCTTGAGCGAGTTGATGACCTCGGTGTCGGCGACTTTGCGGCGCACCTGGGTCTGCAGCTCGATGCCGCGGGCGTAATAGTGGATGGGCACGGGTAGGGGACCGACGTACTGGGAGCGCTCGAAGGCGTCGCGGGCGCGCTTTTTGCCTTCATCGGTGAGGGCGTAGACGTAGCCCATGCGCCCGATATCGCTGCTGGCTTTGGAGACCTCCACCAGGTGCTCCTTCTGCATCCAGAGCATGGTCTCGTCGATGATGCGCATGGATACTTTGAGGACCTCGATGAAGCGGGTGACCGAGACGTTGCCCTCGTTGAACAGCAGGCGGTAAATCAGGTCGAAGAGGATGCCCTGGGGGATGTTGAGCTCGTCGGCTTTTTGCGGCTCGTAGAGCAGCTGCTTGAGGCTCATCTGGTCGACGGAGATGGTATCCATGAGCATGATTGTAGCACTGCAACAGTAATTGTGAAGCTTACAAGAGGCGCAATTCACTTTCCAATCTTGTTAGGTGAGTGGAACCCAGGTCGGGTGAAATGCAAAGTTGCCTCTTGACAAATGCGAATATACACTGTATATTTACAGCGTAAATATACAGTGTATATATACAGGAGGAAACATGACCGCCCGACCACGCCGAAATCTACAAACCGCCAACCTGCAGGAAACCATCAAGGAGACCGCCTGGGTACAGATCGCCGAATACGGCGCGGCTGCCCTCAGCTTGCGCGCCATCGCCCGCCAGTTGCATATCACGGCGCCGGCGATTTACAACTACTACCCGGACCGCGACGCGTTGGTGACGGCACTCATCCTGGATGCTTTTGCCTCTTTTGGTGATGCCCAGCTCGCAGCCCGCGACAGCGTCCCGGCGGATGATTTACCGGGTCGCATGCTGGCGACCGGTATGGCATACCGGGGCTGGGCATTGACCCATCCGCAGCGCTACCAGCTGATCTTTGGCACGCCCATACCAGGTTACATAGCCCCGATGGAAAAGGTCATGCCGGTGGCAGCGCGCTCCCTAAGCGCCCTGGTCAGTGTCGTGGAGGGGCTGCGGGTCAGCGGAAGGCTCAAGGCAGAGAATTTCCCCGAGGTCAAAGCGGAGTTCAAGGCCGATTTCGAGATATGGAAGAAGTTTGGCGGCGACTATGATCTCCTCAGCCTTTCCGTGGCTATGCTCATTTGGGCGCGGGTGCATGGCATCGTCTCGCTGGAACTCTCCCAAAACCTGCCGCCCTTTGGAGCGGACGGCAATGGATTGTACCGGTATGAGCTGCTGGCAATCGAGGAACAATTTATCAATGTGTAGGAGAAAAGCATGAAAGCGATCATTCTGAACGGATCCCATGATAACGACCTCACCGGTGAGCGTATGCAAGCGGCGCTGATAGCTCAGCTTGAGGAGCGGGGCTGGAATTACGAGCATATCCTGCTGCGTCGCAGGAATATCGGAAACTGTGCCGGTGATTTTTATTGCTGGGTGCGGAACCCTGGCGTCTGCAACGTGAACGACGACAATCGCGCCATCGCCGCCGCCATCGCCAGCAGCGACCTGATGATTTACCTGACACCGATCACGTTCGGAGGCTACTCCTCAGAGCTCAAGCGCATGGTCGACCACCAGATCCAGAACATCTTGCCATTCTTCTCTACAGTAAATGGTGAAACCCATCACCAAAGGCGTTACGAGCGATACGCGGATTTCCTGGCTATCGGCTGGCTCGAAGAAGCTGACCCGCGCTCCGAGGCGATTTTTCGCGGGCTTGTCCAGCGCAACGCGATCAATTTTTTCGCCGAAAATGCCGTTTCCGGGATAGCAACCTCCGGCCAGACGGACGAGGAACTGTTGAGCGAGGCAGGTGAGTGGCTGGATAGCATAGCTACCGGAAGGGCAGCTCTTGCGGCTGAGGCTTTGGATTTCGACCTGCAATCCAACGAAAGTTGCCCGCCGCCGCGGAAGGCGCTCTTGCTCGCCGGAAGCCCGCGTACCCGAAAGAGCACGTCCTTTGCTATCGGGGATTACCTGATGGAGCAACTCGCTGCGCGTGGCGTAGAAACCCAGACGATCCAGATTTACACCTCCCTCAACAACGAAAGCCGAATGCAAGATCTTCTGGCAAAGCTAGATGCTGCCGACCTGGTTGTGCTGGCTTTTCCGCTGTATGTGGATAGCCTGCCAGCACCGGTGATTAAGTTGCTCGAACGCATTGCCCTGCACCGCTCTGAGCGTCCCCTACAAACGCGTTTTGCTGCGCTTGCCAACTGCGGCTTTCCTGAAGCCAGGCATAATGCCACCGCCCTGGCTATCTGCTCGCAGTTTGCCCGGCAAAGCGGCATGACTTGGGCCGGCGGGCTGGCTCTTGGCGCCGGGCAAGGATTGATCCACGGCGTCCCGCTCAACGAGCTGGATGGGCGCGCCAATCCTCTGAAGAGCGCTTTGAACCTGGCGGCTGAGGCGCTGGCGCAGGGAACTCCCCTGCCAGCCAACCTGCAGGAGCTGCTGGCGAAACCATTCATCCCTGCCTGGCTCTACCGCTCCATGGGCTCCTTCGGCTGGAAAGGGCAAGCCAGGAAGTGGGGTGTAAAAAAATCACTCCGGCGCAAGGCATACCAAACCAACGATTAGGGCTGATGTGCTCATTTATGGGTAAACTTAGTTTATAGAAGGGAGAAAAACATGTACACCGTATCGATCACCCGCTTGCGTGTGCGCAACATATTCTATCTGCCGCTGTTCATACGGCATGCCATGCGCACCATGCGCCAGGCACAAAACGCTGAAGGTGTAGTAGTTGTGGAGACGCGGTTTGAATTTAACAATGTCGTCTGGACCAAGACCGTCTGGCAGGAGGAGGGGAGGATGAAACAATACCGCGGGTCGGGTGCACACCAAATTGCCATGCGTCTGCTATCCGAGATTTGTAGCGAAGCCTCCGTGGTGCGCTGGAGTCAGGAAACGGCTGATTTACCGAGCTGGGAGGAAGCGCACGTACATATGTTGAAAGATGGTAGATTATCGAAAGTGAAGCATCCCTCTCCGCTGCAACACTCCGGGCGCACGGCGACGGAAGTGATGAGGCGAGGGTTTGCGCCGCCTATGCCGCCGCAAGGCTTGGGGGATTGACACCCCGATAGCATTGGCAGAAAGGTAAAGACCTATGCACGGACAATCGGTAACCTGTCGACAAACCTCAAGGTACTTGGCCAGAAGACGATTGGTTTTATTTAACAATGGAATGGTGGGTTATAACAACGAAACACAATCCGGCGCCGGGTGAAATATCACCGGCGCCGGACTTGTAGCTTGTGGAGGAGAGGAGAAGATTACAATCTTACTTAGCGATGACTTTCAGGATGGGGGTCTTGCCACCGGAGAGCTGGGCACGGATGAGCAGGTCTGCGCCATCGGAGATCATGACCGGACCAAGGGTCATGCTGGGCACGAGGGTACCGAGTTCCTGGGAGAAGACTTCGATGGTGTACTCACCGGCGGGCAGCGGAGCGGCGAAGCGCTCACCGAAGGTGAAATCGTTGATGTAGGCGAGCACAGCGCCGTCTTTGTAGACGGTGATGTTGACCGGCAGGTCCTTGGACAAGCCCAGCGAGCGACCATTGATGCCATGTACGACATTGACGTTCCAGGTGCCATCGGCTGCCTTGGCGGGAGCGGCTGTGAAAGCCAGGGCGAAGAGCATGACGGCGGCGAGCATTGCGAAGATCCAGTTACGACGGGTGTTCATGTGAGTTCTCCTTTTTGGTATTACCTGTAATTTTGGTTTCTGCTGGCTGACTGCCTTGCAGTGTTTATCTAGGATGTATTTTACCTGTTGTACAGTATTTGTCAAGGTATTGTAGATTAATAGTTGATGAATATTAGACATATAGTGGGCGTCCGGGCGGGAATTTTCTTCTTGACCAATCGAGCGTTATCCTTTAAACTGAATCTATGTGGACTTTATCTTTGCGATCGATCGGCGGGGAGCCACAAGAGATCGAGATCAGGAAAGCGAAGACAACCATCGGGCGCAGGACTGATAACGACATCGTTATCTCCGATTCGTCTGCGTCGCGCTACCATGCCGAGATCCTGCTGGAGGACGGGGCGCTGCTGCTGCGCGACCTGCTGAGCACGAACGGCACCTTTGTGAACCGGGTGCGCATCGATGAAGGCTGCCGGCTGGCGCATAATGACGTGATCCGTATCGGCGAGTGCACGCTGAGCGTGCACCTGCAGGACACGGACGAGCAGCTCATGCTGGCGCCTTCGGGGACGCACGTGCTGACGCGCGACGTGGTGCTTGAGTCGATCGACCAGCACGCCGTGCTGATGTACGAAGCCGCGCGCAAGCTGAACACGGTGATGGACATCGACAGCGCCCTGGTGGAGGTCTCGGCGATGATGAAGCGGGCGCTGGGTGCGGACCGCTGCGAAGTGATCCTGAGCGAGAAGTTCGACCTGCTGCATGACCTGGGTTTTCCCACCTCCATCGCCCGCAGCGCCATCGAGATGAAGGCGGCGATGATCATCCCTGACCTGGACAAGGAGCTGGGCTCATACGGGGTGAGCGCGGCGTTATTTCACATCCGCTCGGTGCTGTGCGTGCCCATCCTGAGCGGGGAGCAGGTAAGTGGCTTGATCTACCTGTACAAGATCGATCCGGTAGAGAGACCCTTCACCGAGGGCGACCTGCAGTTTGCCGTTGCCATCAGCCACCAGGCTGCCCTGACCATCCAACGCATGCGCCTGATGGCGCAGGTCAGCGAGGAGAAGCGGGTGCGGCAGCTCCTGGAGCGGTTCGTCTCGCCGGCCGAGGCGGAATTCATCTTCCACAACCACATGGGCGATGGACTGCCCGGTCTATCTGAGCAACGGGTGAGCGTGCTCTTTGCGGACATCGCCGATTCTACCGGGCTGGCGGAGCGGCTGGAACCCCAGCGCTTCGGGGAAATCCTGAGCCGCTATTATGAGGAGATGAGCGAGATCATCTTCGCCCACGCGGGTGTCGTGGATAAGTACCTGGGGGATGGCATCATGGCGGTGTTTGGCATGACTGGCGAGAAAGAGGGACACGAAGAGCGGGCTGTGCGCTGTGGCTTGAAGATCCTGGAGCATATCGAGAAGATGAACGCCGAGATGAGCGAAGAGCTGTTCATCGGCGTGGGAGTGAACACGGGTCCGGTGGTGGCGGGTTACGTGGGCACGCGGCAGCGGGTGGAGCTGACCGTACTGGGGGATACGGTCAACGTGGCGGCAGGGTTGCAGAGCAAGGCGCGACCCAACCGGCTGTGGATCGGTCCGGCGACGATGGCGGGGATTGTAGGCCTATTTGAGACGCAGCGGGTGGGATCGATCCGGGTGAAGGGCAGGGAAGTGACAATCCAGGCGCATGAGGTCATGCGTCATGCGAGTGGGAGCGGGATGCTGCCGCCGATGGCGCCGGAGTGACGAAGCGCCGGTTGTAGGAATTGAGACCCAGGAAGAGGATGAACTGAATAGTCGCCAGCAGGATGGTCGAGAACTGGTCGAAGTAGAAGACGACCAGGTTGATCATGGTCAGGTAGAGCAACAGCACCAGGTTGCCCAGGAAGACAGCCGCGCGCTCTTTGCCCAGAAGCAGCAAGACCGCTGAGGCGAGCAGCAGCAGGCTGGCGATCAGCTCGCTGATCAGCCGCCCAATGAGCCAGAATACCGCCGTGAGGCTGCGGGCATCGCCGGCGGTTACAAGGCTTTCGACGACCTGGCTGAAGGAGAAGGCATAGCTGCCGCTGGCGATAGCGCGCGCCAGGTTGGAGAGGGCGACCAAGCCGAGGGCGACCAGCCCGCCGACCAGCAGGGCTTTGAGGCGCCGGGGGGAGAGGTGGCGCTCTTCGAAGCGGCGCCAGGTGGAAATGCCCCGCTCCCAGGCGGAGGGATTTTCCGGCAGGCGCTCCAGCGTGGGCAGGTACTCGAGCAAGATCTGGGAAAAGCGCTGCAGCTCAGGCTGCGTCTCTTGAGCGGAGATGAAGCGCAGGCGCTCCTCCAGACGCTGGTATTCGCCCTCATCCAGGTCGCTCTCAATGACTTCCTCGAGGGCATCCAGCACGGCAAACAGCTCGGAGCGGGGATCTTTGAGGCGGTGCTGCTTGAAGTGCAGGTAGAGGATGACGACCAGCAGGAAGAAGGCGTAGATGATGGGGGCTGCCAGAGGGTAGAAATAATCGTTGCTGGCAGTGATGAACTTGCCCAACTCGTCGATGAAGAGCCCCACGCCCACGCCACACAGCATGGCGCTTGCCAGGTACACCCACCGATTGGCAAAGATGAGCGGGAGCAAGGCGGCGATGAAGAGCGCCAGACCCCCCCACAAGACGTGGGCGATGTGAAAGCCCTCCCCGCCCAACCTGGGATAGCCGGTGAGGTCCAGGAAGAGGCGGGTGAGGGCGACCGAAGCGGCAAAGCTGAGCAAGGTGACGAGCAGGTAGCGCTCGGCGCCGAGCCGCCGGATGGGCTTGCGGGGGGTGCTGCGCGCAGGGGGCATCAGCCTCCCAGGGCGACGCCGAGCAGCGCTTCGGGCTGCTGGTTGATCTCGTCGATCAGCGCCAGCAGCTCCTGGTTTTCGGGGATGTCCGACATGGCGTGACCGTAGTGGGCGTAGCGCGCCACGCCCTGGCGGTCGACGATGACCTGGGCGGGCATGCGCCCCAGCTTGAAGAGATTGACCTCCTGCCCGAATTGCTTGAGTACGTCATGGGAGGGATCGGGCAGACCGGTGAAGGGCAGATCGTTTTTCTGCCAGTAGCTGCGGAAAGCCGATGCACCTTCGGGACCGACGACGAGCACTTCGGTATCCCGGGCGATGAATTGTTCATAGTCCTGGCGCAACTGCGCCATATGCGCCTGGCAGAAAGGTCAGGTGAAGCCGCGGTTGAAGACGAGCAAGACGTTCTTCTTGCCGCGGAAGGCGGAGAGGCTAACCGGCTCGCCGGTGAAGGATTTCAGGGTGAAATCCGGGGCAGGTTGGTTGATGGAAACTTTTGGCATTTCGTGATCCTCTTAATGGATATGTACCTGATATGCAAGTCTGCGATGTTTCAGGGTTTATTCTGAAGGATATGGCGGGATGGTCGTAACCGCCAGCTTGATCTCTGTTTGTGGCTTTCCGGTGAGCCTGTCCGTTAGCAGGCGCAGAAAGCCACGCAGGATGGCGCCGGTGGTCATTTGCTTGATCTCCAGACCGGTCTTGCCATCGGTTGCAGATGAGGCGAGCCATAAGGCTTTTTGGGCGGGGATTGCGGGCGATTGAGAGAAAATCCGGCGCACGGTGATAAAGGGCTGCAATCGATCTTCATAGCTTTGGATGGCGGTTACATTCTGCACAAGACCGGTCTCCATCAGCCCGGGATTGAAAGCGTAGATCCCGATGCCGGTATCCTTATACTCGCCGGCTAAAGCCTGTGTGAAGCTCCTGACCCAGGCTTTGCTCGAGGTGTATGCCGCCTGCATCGGGCGCGGCTTGCTGGCGCCTTCGCCGAGCACGTTGATCAGCTTGCCCTGCCTGGATTGCAGGAAATATCTGAGGGCAACCCAGGAGCCATAGTAAACGCCCAGGATATTGGTATACAAGACATCTTCAAAGGCATCCGGGGGGATCGCCGCGACGGGTCCATACGGAGCGGACAGGGCAGCATTGTTGACCCAGAGATCCAGCCTGCCGAAGGTCGCGACGGCGAACGCAGCCAGGCGCTCAACTTCCTGGCGGTTGGCGACGTTGCAAGGTATGCCGGAAACACTAAATCCCGCCTCTGCAAGCAGGGTTTGCGCTTGCGATGTCGACTTAGCGGAGCGCGAAGTGACGACGACATGCGCGCCTGCGGCGGCATAGGCGCGGGCGATCTCCAGACCGAGTCCGCGAGTGCTGCCGGTGATGACTGCGACCTTATCTTGGAGGATGGCAGAAGTGGTCATATCCTGGCTAGGCTCACGGGATTTGGATGCGTTCGAGGAGAGCCACGGTAGCATCTACCGCCTGGGCTTGCTGCTCCTCTCGTGAGATGGTGGCGGGAGCGTCGCCGGGCTGGGGACCGTAATAGCCAAACTGGGCGTGATTGCCGCCCTCGATGGGCACCCAGACGGTATCCGGCGGCAGCAGGGCTTGTGAGTAGGCGATCTTCTCGGGGTCAGCCACTGAATCGAGGGTGCCATAGATGGAGGACACCGCCAGGTCTGCGGTGGAGAGGTCGTTGTTGGCGGCGGGGTAGGACGCCCACAGCGCCATGCCTTGCAGCGCCCCGGGGTTATCGTAAGCGAACTTGGCGCCCATAGCGCCGCCCAGGGAGTGCCCGGCGATCGCCCAACGCTCGATCTCAGGGTAGGCGGCGATGACATCCGCCGCGGCGCCGGGGTTGAAGACCGCCAGGTTGAGCGGCATGGGGACGAGCACCGTCTTGTAGCCCTGGCGGGCGATGTCGCGCGCCAGCGGGGCATAGGAGCGCGGATCGACCCGCCCGCCGGGATAGATGATCAAGCCCACCTCGGGGGTCGAGTCTACGGGAGTGTAGACGTACCAGCGATCCTGCTCGAAGGTCACGCTGCTATCGGACTGCATGGCAGCCAGGGCTTCGGGCATGGGACCCAGGGGCGTTTGCGCCCAGATGACGAAGCCCAGGATGAAAATGGCGGGGATGAGCAAGAGAACCCACCAGAATTTCAGGATTTTGCGCATAGCGTTATGTTTTCTCCTTAAGAAATAAATCCACAGATTTCTCCCTCAAGCACAGTCGGGACTCTGACAGATTTCGCAGATGATCCCTTCGCAGGGAATAGAACTACAGATGGATCGATCAAAATTCTCCAGACATCGAGCCGGCGTAGCCGGTGAGCTCCACGTAGCCGAAGCCAGAGAGCGGCTGGCTGGAGGAGAGGGATTCGACCTGCACGGCGCCCTCCCAATAATTATACGTCAGGTTCAGCTCCTGGTCGCGCAGCAGGGGCGTGATGCGCAGGAGCAGGTCCTCGCCGGGCAGGCTGACCTGCCAGCCGGAGGGGTAGACGCCGCCGCTGCGCGGGCTCTTCCAGGTATCCAGGGGCTGGATGGTGAAATCAGCGGCGGAAAGGGGGCGGGTCGAGCCATCCGGGTACACCAGCGTGCCGCTCGAGAAGGGATCGATGCTGCCGTCGTCGCGGCGCATCTGGAAGAACATGAGCTGGCGACCGTCGTCGAGCTGGATGGAGAACCAATCCCAGCCGACCTGCCCCGGCGAAAGGGCGCTGGTGCTGAACTCGTGGTCCATCCAGCTCGAGCCGGAGACGAGGTAGGTCTCGCCGTCCAGGCTGAGCTGCCCGCTGGTCGCCAGGTCGGTGAGGCTATAGTAGTAGGAGGCGTCCCCGGGGTTGGGACCTTTCTGGCTGTAACCCGCCTCGCCGTGGAGCACCGGACCCTTGCGATCGCGCAGGACGAGATCGATGGCGGCGCCTTCGTGGGCGGCTTTGAGGGAATAGACGCCGGGCTCGATCTCCTGCACCTGCCAGTCTTCCAGCCAGACGCCAAAGGGAGCAGATTGGGCGCCCGCCAGACCGGCGGCGCCGCGCGCCAGCTTCTCGGCGGAGCGATGGTCGCCCTGGCTGGCGGCAGTGATGGCAAAATGCGCCATGTAAGCCTGGCTGGCAGCCCAATCCGAGGGGCGCGGGGTGGTCTCGGCGGGCGGCTGGAGGGCGCGGCGGAAGAAGGTGAGCTGGTAGCCATAGCGGCGACCCGCCTCATCCGCCAGGTTGCCGGTGTAGTACCACCATTCGGTGAGGAAATCGGGATGGGCGCCGTGATCCTGCGGGAAGACGAGCGGGCGACCGGGGAGGGCGCGCGTGTAGCCCTGCGTGGAGGGCGGGCTGAGCGAGACCAGGCTGGCATCGATGCGGCTGGCGCCGGGCGAGGCGCAGGCAGCCAGCCAGGGCAGCAGAGAAGCCAGGAGCAGGGCGAGCGGGAGGCGGCGCGGGCGGTTCATTCGGATCGGATGGCGCGCGAGATCGAAAGCCGCCCGAGGCGGATGGCGGGGTAAACGCCGGCGAGCAAGGCAGCCAGCAGGGCGATCAACAGCGCCTGGATGAAGGGCTGGGGGAGCAAGTCCATCTGCAGAGTCCAGCCGAACGAGCGCAAGTTGATGATATAGATCAGGATGACCGCCAGGATCAAGCCGACGGGCATGGCGAAGAGACCGGCGGCAGCGCCGATCAAGCCGGTCTCGAGCATCATCAAGCCCCACATCTGGCGCACGGTGAGACCAACGGCGCGCAGGATGCCGAGCTCGCGCTGGCGCTCCAGCTCCACGGAGAGCAAGGCGCTGAGCACGCCGATAAAGGCGACCAGGGTCGCCAGGAGCTGCATGGCGCCGGTAATGGCGAAGGTGCGGTCGAAGACGGCGAGCACCTCGCGCCGCAATTCCTGGTTGGGACGGATGACCAGGGATTGGACGGGGGCGAGGCTGGACTTGAGCGATTCGCTGATCCCATCGGGGTCGGCGCCGGGCTGCAGCTTGAGGGCGATGGCGGTAACGCCGGCGTCCTGCCAGCGGCTGCGGTAAACATCCAGCGCCATGAGGGCTGATCCCTGCACGGAGGCGTAATCGTAATAGACGCCCAGGATGGGGAACTCTTGCACGCCGGTCGCGGTCTGCAGCGGCAGGCTGGGGGTGGCAGCGGTGACGCCCAGGCGGTTGGCGAGCGGCTCGGAGAGGATCACGCCGCCGGCTGCCAAGCCCTGCTGGATATCGGCGGTGGAGCCTTTACGCCAGAGATAGGCGCGCTCGGCGGCGACATGCGGGTTGTCGGTGGCGGCGATGTGAATCGGACCGGAGGGGAAGGGACGTCCAGCGAGCGCAGGGTGTAAATCTCCTGGATGGCGGGCGAGCCGCGCAGGACGGTGATGACCTGCGGGTCGATGGCGGTCTGGGAGCGCCCGGAAGCGACGCCGGCAGGCGAGATGTAAATATCGCCCTGCAGGGTCTGCGCCAGCCACTGGATGACGGTGTAGCGGAAGCTGCTGACCATGACGCTGACGCCGATGGTGACCGAGACCGCCACCATGAGCGCAGCTACGGCGATGGCGATGCGGCTGATGGAGGCGGACAGGTTGCGCGGCGCCATGCGTCCCAGGCTGCCCAGCAGGCGACCGAGGGGTGGAGCAGCCAGGCGCATGGCGAGCAGCGTGGCGAGCGGGGCAAGCATGGACAAGCCGACGATAACGGCGAATGTGCCCCCGAAATCGAGCACCAGCCCGGCGGGAGAGGCGAGCAGGACCCCGGCGCCGAGCAGACACAGGGCGAGCCCGGCTGCGGCAGCCCAGACGACGGCTTTGCGCGCTTTGGCTTCGACGCCCGAGCGGGATAGGGCGGCATGGGGGGTGGTGGTAGCGGCTTCCCAGGCGGGCGGGGCGGCGGCGAGCAGGGAGGCAAGCACGCCGAGCAGAGCGCCTTTCAGCAGGCTGAGGGCGGGAAGCTGCAGACCGCGCACGGAAACGACGAAGAACAGGTCGTTGATGGTCTGGGTCACCAGGCGCACGGCGCCCTGACCGAGCACGACGCCGATGAGGATGCCCAAACCCGAGCCGAGCATGCCCACCAGGAGGGCTTCGATGAGGATGAGCGAGAAGACCTCGCGGCGCGTCACACCCAGGCTGCGCAAGGCGCCGAAGACGGGACGGCGCTGGACGACGGAGAAGGTCATCGTGTTGTAGATCAGGAACAGCCCCACCACCAGGGCGAGCAGGCTGAGGGCGGTGAGGTTGAGGCTGAAGGCGCGCGTCATCTGCTCGATGGAGCCGGAACGAGCCTCCACTGCCTGGAGGCTGAGCCCGGCGGGAAGCAGGCGCTGGATATCCGCCGGGCAATCCATGCCGGGGGTGCAATCGGCGGGCAGGATCAAATCGATGCGGTCGATTTGCCCCAGGCGACCGGTGAGCTCCTGGGCAGTAGCGATATCCACCAGGAGCAGGTCTTGCAAGGCGCGGCGGCTGAGGGCGTCCGCTGGCTCGATCAGCCCGGCGATGAACGCCGGCTGCAGGCGCCCGCCGACATTGAGGGTGATGCGGCAGGCATCCGCGGCGGAGGGGCAATCCTGCAAGCCGGAGCGGCGCGCCAGGTCGGCGGAGAGGATGACGGCGCCGGGGCGGGTGAGGAAACCTGCCAGGGTACTCGTGTTGCGCCGCTGCGCCGCCCAGGTAGCTGCGGAAAGGCGCTTCGCTGAAGGGGTCGACGCCGAGCAGCTGCAGGGGAGCGCCGCCCAACTGCGGCGAGGAGACCAGCTCGCTGATGACCGGGGTCGCAAGCCCGGGCATGCGGCAAGCGGCGCAGGCGAGTGTAGAGGCTATCCGCGATGCCGGATGGACCGGCGATGATCTGGTGGGTGGCCTTGCCGGTGACGGATTCGGCGCTCAGCTCGAAGGCGCGCCGGGCGCTGAGGTTGGCGATATCGATGGCGATGACCACCGATACGCCCAGGGCGATGCCCAGGACCATCAGCACACTCTGCCAGGGGCGGCGCAAAAGATAGCGCCAGCCGATACGGAGCAACGGTGTGGCGGCGAAGGAGGAGCGAGCGTACGACATTGCAGGTGTCAGATCTTCTTATGGTAGACGCGGTGGTTGGTATAAGGCTGCCCGCCGATGTTGGTCAGATCGCTGCGCATATCCGCGGCTGTCTCAGCCACGAGGACGAGCACAGCGTTCTTGAATTTGAACTCTTTGATGGTTTTTTCCATCTCCGAGTAGAGCAAGGCGTTGCCGCCGCGCCCCTGGAATTCGGGCAGGATGCCGGCGCCGTTGATGGCGACCCACTCCGTGCGGCGCATCTCGCGCATGATATGCACCAGACCGAAAGGCAGGAGATGCCCCTCGGCGCGTTGCAAGCCGGCGGAGAGATCGGGAAAGCCGAACAGGAAGCCGACGACGTCCTCGCCGTGGGTGATGATCTTGATCAGCTTCGGGTCGGCAATGGTGAGCAGGTTGGAGAGCAGGAAGGCGATCTCGTTATCGGTGAGGGGATAATACTCCCAATTGTTGACGAACGCCTGGTTGTAGGTCTTGCCGATCTTGTTCGCCCAGGCTTTGACGTCATCCTTGGTCTGGAAGCGCTGCACGGCAAGCGGCGCCGCGCTCCAGGACACGTTTGGCGATGGAGTGGATGCGCTCGGGCAGGTTGAACGAGTCCGCGCTGAGGTAGCAGCTGATAAAATCGACCTCCTTCTCGAAGCCGCTCTCCTCGACCAGGCGGGGATAATAGGCGAAGTTGTAGGCGGTCATGGTCATCACGGCGCGGCGATCGAAGCCATCGATGAGCATGCCATAGCCATCGACCACGCCAAAGCCCTTGGGACCGACGATGGTATCCAGGCCGCGCTCCTTCGCCCAGGCGGCGACGCTCTCGAAGAGCAGGCGGGCTGCCTCGCTATCATCTTCGCATTCGAAGAGGAAGAATTGGGCTTTGGCGACGTTGTGGTAGGCGTTATAGGGCTTGTTGACCAGGGCAGCGATGCGCCCCACGTCGTGACCGTCGCGGACGGCGATGAAGAAGTCGGCGTCGGAGTGCTCGTAGAAGGGGTGCTTCTTGCGGTTGAGCATGATCTCGGCGTCGATGATAAGCGGGGGCACCCACTGGGGGTTGTTCTCGTACAGGCGGTAGGGGATGCGCACAAAGCGGCGCACCTGGCTTCTATTGTTGGTATCGACCTTCTCGATGGTGATCATGGGGGAGACTCCGTTGCGTGGAAGAGATGAGGAATTGAGAGCGAGATAATTATCCCACTTTCGCGGAGAAGCGGGTCAGGAATTGCACTTTTCAAAGAGCTTGCCTTCGCGCAGGCAGAAGGTGCGGTCGGCGATGGCGGCGGCGTCCTGGCTGTGGGTGACCATGAGCATGTTCTTGCCCGCCTGGCGGGTGAGGCGGTCGAGCAGATCGAGCACCTGGCGGCTGGTGTCTTCGTCGAGGTTGCCGGTCGGCTCGTCGGCGAGGACGAGCAGGGGATCGTGCACCAGGGCGCGGGCGATGGCGACGCGCTGCTGCTCGCCGCCGGAGAGGCGGTCAGGAAAGGTTTTGCAGCGGTCGAGCAGCCCGACGGCGTCCAGCAGGGTCTTCGGCAGCGGGGCGGGCGATACCCGTGGGGATGCCTTTCAGCTCGAGGGGCAGGACGACGTTCTCCAGCACATCCAGGGTGGGGATGAGGTTGAAGAACTGGAAGACAAATCCGATATTCTGGCGGCGGAAGAGGGTGCGGCGGCGCTCGTCCAGGGCAGTGAGCTGGACGCCATCCAGGTAGATGGCGCCGCCATCCGCCTGGTCGATGCCGCTGATCAGGTTGAGCAGGGTGCTCTTACCGCTGCCGCTCTTGCCGATGATGGCGGTGATCTCGCCGCGCGTGAACCCGGCAGTCACATCCTGCAGGACGTGGCGGGAGACGCTGCCCTCCAGAAATGACTTGGAGAGGTTCTCGAGGCGGAGGAAGGATGGATCGGTCATTGCAGCCTATTGTAAACCGGATGGATTAGCGTGCGAGGCGGTTGGCGGAATAAGCATCCAGAGCGCGCTGGCGCGCCCAGGCGTGCTCGACGATGGGGTGGGGGTAATCCGCCCCAACCCGGCAGCCGGCGGCTGATTGGGCGGCGAGGGGCATCGTCCAGGGCTCATGGATGAACTCATCGCTCACCTGCGCCAGCTCGGGCACCCAGCGGCGGATGAACGCGCCGTGCGGATCGAATTTTTTGCTCTGCAGGATGGGGTTGAAGATGCGGAAGTAAGGAGCGGCGTCTGTGCCAACGCCGGCGCTCCACTGCCAGCCGCCGTTGTTAGAGGCGGGGTCGCCATCCAGGAGGTGCTGCATGAAGTGCTGCTCCCCCCAGCGCCAGTGGATGAGCAGGTGCTTGGTGAGAAACGAGGCGACGATCATGCGCCCGCGGTTGTGCATCCAGCCCGTGGCGAGCAACTGGCGCATGGAAGCATCGACGATGGGGTAACCGGTGCGCCCGTCGCGCCACGCCTGGAGCGCCTGGGCGTCATCCTGCCAGCGCACCGGCTGCGGGCGGAAATCTCGGCGCAGGACGTGCGGGAAGTGGTAGAGGATGTGCAGGTAGAAATCGCGCCAGACCAGCTCGTTCAACCAGGTTTGGGCGCCGTGGCGGGCGGCGGGAGCGGGGGGAAATCCAACGCTTGCTGCGCAGCGTGAGCGACACGGCGCGGGGAGAGCATGCCGAAGCGCAGGTAGGGGGAGAGGCGGGAGGTGCCGTCCAGGTCGAGGCGGTCGCGTTGCTCTGCGTAGGCGTAAACGGCTGCGCCGGCGCCGGAGGTGAAATCCTGCAGGCGCTGCAGGGCGGCGCTCTCACCGGGAGGGAAGAGCGGAGAGAAGGATGCGGTGGAGCAAATCCGGCAAGGGCAGGCTGGCGAGACCTGCGGGGGCGGGGATGGCGGTGGGCGGCGGTAGCAAGCCGGCGCCGGGTGAGTACAGCGCTTGCCAGGTGCGGCTGAATGGGGTGAAGACGGTGTACGGGCTGCCATCGGGCTTGAGCACCGCGCTCGGGCGGCAAGATGGCTGAGCTGCCCACGAGCTGGAGGGGAAGCTCGGCGGCGATGCGGGCATCGCGGCGGCGGGCGTAGGGCGAGCCGTCCGCTTCGGCGAAGATGCTGCCGGCAACGCCCTCGCCGAGCATGCCCGCGAGCACGGCGTACGGATCGCCGGCGCGCAGGATCAGGCGGCTGCCGTGCTGGCGCAGGGTGCGGTCCAGCTCCTGCAAGCCGGCAAAAAGGAATTCGCGGCGGTTCTCGCCCAGGTTTGGGGAAGCCAGGAGATGCTCATCGAGGATGAAGAGCGGGATGACCTGCCGAGCGGCGTGCAGGGCGGCGGAAAGCGCCGGATTATCGTCCAGGCGCAGGTCGCGGCGGATCCACCAGATGGCGGCGGGCATATCAGGCGTCCTCCACGCCGGGAGTAAAATCGCCAGCGCCGGGCAGGTGGGCACCCTGCGCCTGGGGTTGGCGCCCGAGCTGGCGCAGGATATCACTCGCCACGCGCAGCCCGCCCAGGGCGACAGCCGCGGTGGACTGACCGGGGAAGATGCTATCGCCCACCAGCCACAGGTGAGGCGAGAGGCGCGGTCCGCGCGTGCGCAGCAGGTTGGTTTGCGGGAAACCGCCCACCCAGCCGAGATGGCGGCGGGTGAAATGGTTAAACGTGACCGGGGTGCCGGGCAGGATAAGGCGAGCGGCGTCTCGCACGCCGGGCAGGGCAATCTCGGCGTTCTGTAGCAGGCGATCCGCGTACTCCTGCTTGCGGGTCTCATAGGCACTTGGATCAGAGCGGTGGAGCTGCCACCAGGGATCGAGGCGGGTGTGCGTGCTGAGGGTGAGGGCGCGCTTGCCCGCCGGGGCGCGAGCGGAATCCCAGGCGGGGCTGATGGAGATGAAGACGGAATTGCCCTCGCCCAGCGGCTGGCGGGCTACCACCTGGTGGTGCAGGGATTCTTGTTCAGGCAGCAGGGAATCATCGACACCCAGGTAGAGCATGAAAGCGCCCCAGGCGCCCGAAGGGAGCGGGGGCAGGGGTGGTCCGGGATGCGGCAGCAAGCGCTGCAGGTCCCAGGGAGTGAGGTTGGCGATAACCAGCGAAGCGGGGAAGGTCTCGCCGCGCCGGGTGAGCACTGCAGTGGGGCGACCGCCCTGGAAGAGGATGTGCGTGACCTCCTGGCGGAAGAGGACGCGCCCGCCGTGCTCTCGGATCGCCGCCACCAACGCCTGGGCGATGGCGCCGATGCCGCCTTCCAGGTGGGCGACGCCGCGGCGGGGCAGGTCCAGGGCGGCGGCGGCGTACAGGGCGTTGGCGTGCTGGCTGGTGGCTTGAGCGGAGATGAGCAATTGGGCGTCGATGAACTGCTGCAGGTGTGGCGGAGCGTCGCGCAGGTGGGAAGCCAGCGGCCGAAAGGCATCCTGGAGTAAGATTGGGAGCTGAGAGAGGCGCGTATCGCGGGAGAGCCAGGCAAGCCCCTGGCGGGTGAGGGCTGCGAGCTGGGCGGGCGTCTGAGGGGGCCAATCGGGCGAGCGCAGGGCGAGGCGCCAGAGGGCATCAGCGGCGGACTCCTGCCAGCGCCAGAAATCGAGCGAGGCCTCGCCGAAAGCGGAACGGTACTCGGAATAGCGGCGCTCGCCGGCGTAGCGCTCCACTTGCAAGCCGCCGGGAAGGTGGACGGTCATGGCGAGCTCCGCCGGGCGCAAGCGCCAGGGCGGCAAGCCCGCCTGTTCGGCGAGAAGCTCCATGGGACCGCCGGGGTAGAAGCCGCCGGCCAGGGTGGCGCCGGCGTCGAAGCGGAAGCCCTGGTGGTAAAAGGTTCCGGCGCAACCGCCGGGGTACACGTGTGCTTCCAGGACGGTGACATCCAGCCCGTGGCGCGCCAGCACAGCCGCGGCAGCCAGCCCGCCGACTCCCGCGCCGATGACGACGATTTTAGCGGGCGGATTGCTGGGACGAGCCGGCATGAGACGCTCCGGAGCTGAGCAGCTTGCGGGTCTTCCAGCCGCGGTAGGCGAAGAGCAGGGGCATGCCCAGCCACATGCTGGCGCCTACCAGCCACCCAAAGGGGTTGGATTTCAGATGAGCGGTGACCTGGTCCTGGACCAGGACGCCCCCGTCCGGCAGGGCGGTGAAAGTGTGGCGGTGCTCCCAGGCGGCGAAGGGACCGGCAAGCTGGCGGTCGATGAAGCCGGAAGGGGGATCGCTAACAATCTGGGCGGTCCAATGCAGCGGCAAGGGACCGAGCCACAGGGTGAAGCGCATCACGTCGCCATCGGCAAGCACGGGCGGCGCCTGGTGGATGCGGGCGATGATGGGCGGGGGCGTGATGGCTGCCATGCTGCTGGAGCGGGCATGGAAGTCGATCACGGCAGAGAGCGGAGCCTGTACGGTAAAGGCGTGGGTATAGCGCATCGTAGCCTGCCTATGATTTCTTCAGGACGCCAGCGATGGCGGTTTCTGCAGTGGGGTAATCGAAGGTAAATCCCATCTCCTGCAGCCGTTTGGGCGCCTGGCGGGTGCTGACGAGCAGGATGACGGCTTTGGCGCCGAAGAGCAGCTTGAGGGCAAAAGCCGGAACAGGGAACCAGGAAGGGCGCCCCATGACCTTGCCCAGCGCCTTGCTGAACTCGGCGTTGGTGGTAGCCTGCGGGGCGACGATGTTGAATGCCCCGCTCGCCTGAGGATTGTCGACGAGGAAGCGGATGGCTTTGACCTGATCCTGGATGTGGATCCAGGAGAACCATTGCTTACCGCCGCCCAGAGGACCGCCAACGAAGAGCTTGAAGGGCAGGATCATAAAGGGGAAGGCGCCGCCCGCCAGGCTCATGACGACGCCCGGGGCTGCGCAGGATGACACGGCGCACGCCAAGCTTATCCAGGGGGCGGTGCTGGCTTCCCAGGCGGTGCAGATGTGCGCCAGGAAGTCATCGCCGGGAGCGGTCTCCTCGGTGAGCAGCTCATCGCCGCGCGAGCCGTAATAGCCAACCGCAGATGCCTGGACGAATACAGCTGGCTTAACCTGGGCAATTCTGGATGGCTGCGAGCATGGCATGACCGGCGTCCACGCGGCTGGTGAGCAGGCGACCGCGGCGCTCGGAGGTCCAGCGCTTGAAAATGAGGGCGGTGAAGAACTCGCCGGCGATGCTCTCGCCCGCCAGGTTGATGACGGCGCCGGCGCCATCGACGAGATGACCCCAACCCTCGGCAGTTCGCCCATCCCAGGCGACCGCCTGCACACCGCTGGGTAGCTGCGCGGCGTGCGCCTGGGGATCCCGGCTGAGGATAACCACCTGATGCCCATCCTGGGCAAAGCTGGCAGCCAGGGCGCTGCCGATTAGACCTGTTCCACCGCTGATGATCACGCGCATATGAACCTCCTGATGTTATCCATCGCAGATGATTGTACCCGCATTAGACCCATATGTCAAGATATTGTCTAGTAATTGTATATAAACCTTGACAAATACTGTAATCGCAGCTATACTATTTCTACCTGAGAACGGGATTGTAAAAAAAAGAAATGAGGATGCAAAGCGAGGTTGTGATGAGCATATTGCCCATACCTGAAATTGAAACTGGAAATGAGGAGCCACTCTACAATATTGGAGTGGTAGCCAGGATGACGGGGATATCCATGGCAACCTTGCGCGCCTGGGAGCGGCGATATGACTTCCCGTCTGCCAAGCGGACGATGGGAGGTCACCGGCTGTACTCCGAGAAGGACATCATGCAGCTCCGCTGGGTGCGAGACCGGATCGAGGAAGGAATGCAGACCGCCCAGTCGATCAACGCCCTGCGCCACCAGGAGCAGACCGGACACCTGGTGTACACGCAGCTCGATGCGCTGCCGAATCTGAGCGGCGAGCGGGAGGGCATCAAGCCGGGTGAGAAGCGCAGCTACCTGGAAGCGCAGCAATCCCGGCTGTACGATGCGTTGGTGCGCCATGACAGCGGGCGGGCGGATGATGTGCTGAGCGACACGCTGGCGGTCGTGCCGCCCGAGGACGTGATCCTGGGGATGGTAGCGCCGGTGATCAACCACATCGGCGAAGGCTGGGAAGCGGGGACGATCTCGATCGGCACGGAGCATTTTGGCACGAACTACCTGCGCCAGCGGCTGCTGATGTGGATGCTGAGCGGTCCGCCGGCGCACAAAGTGCCGCCGGTGGTGCTGGCGTGCGCGCCGGGCGAATGGCACGAGGGCAGCCTGCTGATCATGGGGGCGCTGCTGCGCCGCCGGCGCTGGCCCGTGGCGTACCTGGGACAGTCGGTGCCGCTGCCCGACCTGGCGCTGTTTGTGAAGGATATCAAGCCAGCGATCGTGGTGATGGTGGCGATGACAGAGAGCAGCGCCGTGGAATTGGCGAGCTGGACGGAATGGATGCCCGAGGCGGCGCAGACCGGCAAGCCGGTGATGGCTTACGGCGGCAGGATTTTCGTCGAGGAGCCGGTCTGGCGAGCGAAGATGCCCGGCATCTACCTGGGGAGCAATTTCGAAGACGGGCTGAATACGGTGGAGAGGCTGGCGCGCATGGCGTGAAGGCGCCAGCAATGGAATAAAATCCTGCTCAATCCGATCGACACCCGATTTCTGCACGAAATCGGGTGTCTGTTCAGCAAAGAAGATCCCCGATTTCACGTAGAAATCGGGGATCTGGTATAGCGGGATCAGGTGCGCGTGGCGAAATAGGCGATGGTCGCCAGCTCTTCGATGAGATCGGCCTGGTTGTATGCGGCGGTGAGGTCGCTGCCCAGGGCGATGAGTCCATGCTGAGCCAGGAGCAGGCAGCGGCACTGTAGATTGAGGCGCACGGCATTCGCCACGTTCTGGCGCAGCTCTTCGCTGCCAGAAGGGGCGAAAGGAACCAGGGGGATCGGCGGCTGCTTGAAGGCGGCGTCGGTGAGCATGGGGATATCGCGCTGCTGTACGGCATAGGCGGTGGCGTGCGGCGGGTGGACGTGCATGACGGCGCCGACATCCGGGCGCAATCGCAAAATGTCCATATGAAATTTGTATTCTTTTGAGGGGATAAGCCCCGGGATGGGTTGCCATTCACCGCTCTCGATATCGACGACGAGCAGGTTGTCTGAGGTCGTATCCTCGAGGGAAAGCCCGGAGGCGGTGATGAGCATCCTGCCGCCGGGCAGGCGGGCGCTGACGTTGCCGCCGGTGCCGCCGACCAGCCGGCGCTGGTAAGCGCGGCGGGAAAGTGAGACGATCTGCTGGCGAAGCTGTTCTTCAGTCATGGGGCGATTCCTTCAAGCAGGTTCGGAGAGAATTTTGATAATTCTATCATCAGTGGTGGGGGATATGGCGCCTCACGGAGCCATTGGGTGAATGCCGGCTCCTGAATGTGGCAGGAGATGAACCGGGCGAATCCGGCAGATTGCACGGGAATGGGCAGCCAAATGGGGATAACGATGGTATAATTATATAGAAGGTAATTGCCAGGAAGTACTTTCTGAAAGTTATCAGATACCGGCTTCAGGCGTGTATGCCTGGAGCCTTTTTAATTTTTGCGCCTCGCCCGTGCTTTTTGTGCCGCACAGAAAGGAATCCCGATGTTCGAAGTAGGCGATAGAGTCATCCATTGGACCTATGGACCTGGTAGGATCCTCCAGGTCGAGGAGAAGCAGATCGCCAGCGAGACCCTGCCGTATTATAAGGTACAGGTCAACGACCTGACGATCTGGGTGCCGCTGAAAGAGGAAGAGAAACAGCGCCTGCGCAACCCGACGCCAGCCCGAGAATTCAAGAAACTTATCAAGATCCTGGGCGGCGGGGGCGAGCCGCTGGCGGAAGACCGCCTGAAACGCAAGGCAGAGCTGCTCGGGCGGCTGCAAGAGGGGAAGATCGAGGCGATGTGCAAGGTGATCCGCGACCTGGTGTGTTACGCCCGGCTGAAGAAGCTGAGCGAGAGCGATACGGCGATCCTGGAGCGGGCGGAGAAATTCTTGCTGGACGAGTGGGTGATCTCGTTGAACACCACTCCGGCAGACGCACGGGAATCGATGAGCAAGCTGCTGGCAGATGGCCAGGCAGTCTGAAGATAACTGATAAAATGAAAATCCGCCCGGCGCACAACCGGGCGGATGTTTTTTAAGTGGTGTTCGCTTAGCGGGTGATGATCGGCAGGTTGATCTGGTAAGTGGGACCGGGATTGAAGGCTACCGGAGGGGGTCATGGTCGGCGGCGCGGTAGGCGTCCGGCTGGTAGAGGGCAGCCTGGTTGTAATCGTTGTAATCGAGGGCAACGGGCTCATCGGCGTTGATGTGCCAGATGGCGACATCGGTAACCCGGGCGAGCAGCTGCGGCGAGGCGAAGGCGTGGTCGAGCGAGCCGGACTGTCCATCGAAGACGTAGGAATATTCACCTGGGGGGCTGAAGGTGGCGGCAAAATTCGTATAGCCAGCATTGATGAGCGCAGTGACCGGATCTTCCATGGCGTAGGCGTTGAAATCGCCGAGGAGCAGAAAATCGGGATCGCCGCTGCCGGTGGGGTCGCTCGCCAGCCAGTTTGCCAGCGCCGTGGCGGCTGCCGTGCGGGTGAGGTTGCAGTTGCCCTGCCCGTCACCGGTATCCGGGTCGCCGACATCACTGCAAGAAGAGCCCTTCGACTTGAAGTGGTTGACGACGACGGTGAACTTCTCGCCGTGTGCATCCTGGAATGTCTGCGCCAGCGAGGGGCGGTTTTTGGTATCCAGGAAGGTCGGGTCGTCGGACGAATCGAGGATCGAAAAGGCGCCCACGGGGGTCAGCCGGGCGGGCTTGTAGAGCAGGCCGACCTTGATGGCGTCTGTGCCGATGGTTCCGGTATCGATGGATGCGTACGTGCCTGGAGAGGTCAGGGCGTTGAGTCCATCCACCAGGGATTGGAGCGAGGCGGAGGGATTATTCTCCAGCTCAACCAGGCCGAGGACGTCGGCATCCATGGCAGATAGCTCCGCCAGGAGCTTATCGCGCTGGCGGGTGAACTCGGTGGGGTGTGTCTGCGCCGCGGCAATGCGAGCGCACCGGAAGGACCGCAGATCGGAGCTGCTGCCCAGGGTGGTGAAGAAATTCAGCAAATTTGCGCCGGCTGCGGTCACCTTGCCAGCCAGGAGGGCAGGCGCGGCAACCGGGCGCTGGTTCTGACGGGTGAAGCTGACCGCCGTAGTGGGGTGGATCTCGTAAGCGCCAAAGCTGTAAGCGAGAACACCGGAGAGCCCGTTGAGGGTGTCTCCCAGGCGCAAGGTATTATCCGGCGCCAGGTACGGCGGCAGCGGAGCGGGGTTCTGCACGTTGCTGCCATCATCGAGCTGGATGCGGCTGCGATTGTTGAGGTCCTGCAGCGCCAGGGCAGCCGCGCCGGGCGAGACGACCTGCGTGGGCTGCTCCAGGCGGGCGTTGGCAGACAGCGCCACCTCGCCGTAGCGTCCCAGGGTGTAGGTATCGGTGGCGTAGAGAGTCTGGGGGATGCTGATCGCCATGCCCTCCCAGCGCTCCCAATCTGCGGCGGAGGCCAGGGGCAGCGCCACCGTAGCCGGCGTAGGCAGCGGGTTGGCATGGCTGCAGACGGAGAGGCGGATGGCATTCGTCAGCTCTGTCATCTCGTAATACTCATCCACAGTCCCTTGCACACGCAGCAAGTCGCCCAATTGCACACCGGGACGGTGCTGGTGTAGACGAAGATGCCCTCGGAGGTGAGCGGGTCGGCATCCGCCTGGGCGTCCTCTTCCTGCAGGAAGAAGCCGCCCAGCCCGGTGGTGGGATCCTGAAAATCAGCCGACGACAACCGCCTCAACCACCAGGACATCGCCTTCGTAAAGGCTGGCAGGTGCCGCTGCCCTGGACGGTGTGCACGGGGACAGCCGGATCGCCGCAAGCGCCAAAAGGTCCAGCCGCGCCGCAGGTGTTGGCGGCGCCCGGCGTGGGGGAATACTGGCTGTACGAGAGGGTGTTGCGCGGACCGCCGGAGCCGTTCGGACAGCGCTGGTTGGAGTGACTCTCGGCGTCGCCGCGGCCGTCTTCGTCCACCTGGGGCTGGGAGGGGTTGAGCAGGGTGAGCAGGCCCAGAGTCGTTTGCTTCACCGGTGTCGTACACCAGAGCATCCAACAGGTTGGCGGTGGTTGCCGGCGTTCCGGTTGGGAACCCAGATGCATCGGCAGTGTAGAGCGCTACAGCGTCAGCGCCATCTTGCAGCAGGTTGGTTGCGGGGGAGACCAGCATATCGCAGTTCGGCACGAAGGTAGAGCTCCCGCAGAGCACAAAGTAGCCGCGGGAATCCGTGCTGTTCCCGTCCAGGTCATACGCGGCGTAGGAAAGATCGTCGTCGCCGTTGAAGAACACAAGCGCCAAACCGCTCAGGGAGGTATTTCCTGCTCCGCCATCGTACAGCTCGATGAACTCAGCGGTGTCGATGGTTGCCTGGTCGGCGTCCACCTCATTGATGAGCAAGGCGGGCGGAGCATCGGGGCAACTGGCGGTGTGCGCACCCAGCCCGGAAAAGGTATCCACGACGTAGCCGTCCCATTCTAGGGAGGGGTCGAAGGCATCCGTGGCGATAGGGTCGCCCTGGCAGACGGTGGACTTGCGGCGCAGGGTATTATCCATGGTGGATACAACGCCTGTACCCCACTCGCTGCCGGGGTCGAAGCCGACCTGCCCGAGGGCGTCGATGACAACGCCGTTCTTGCGCAGCACGACGGCGTCATCGCCGTTGTACCAACTGGTGGTGCTCGTGATTTGATCGGCTTGAGCGAGGATGGCTGCGTTGGCTGATTGATTGGTGACGACATAAACATCGCCATCCGCCACGCTGCCGGTGAGGACGATGGTAAGTCCGGCGCCAATGTTGCCGTTGAAGAAGACCTGGATATCATAGCCGCCGGTTGCCAGGTTGATCGCTGCGCCGGTATCGTTGTAGATCTCCAGGGCTTTGTTGTTGCTGGTGCCTTCGATGTATTCAGAGATGAAGAGCTCGGTCGTGGCAGCCTGGGAGGGATATTGCGGCAGAGAAGCGGGGATGGCGAGGAGGGAGAGGAGGATGAGGAGGGTCAGGAAGCGGGACATGAGGAGGCTCCTTGCTGAGATTTGCGGCGGTCGATTTCTATCATGATAGCATAAGTTGGGGAATATCACCGCGGAGGCGCGGAAAACGCAGGGTTAACAAATTTAGGGAAATCTTGTCTTCAGCGATACGGGTATATAATATTTGTGATGAGCCGGACAGACGGTCAGTCATCGTGTGAATAAGCGGGTCTTTATGTAGAAATCCGTATAGCTAATTGTCAGGTGCTTCGCTGAAAGCCAAGAGCAAAGGCATGACCATTGAAATGAAACACCAGGAGAAGGATGTTTGTAGATATTGAAACAAAGCGCCTGGTATTAAGGTGCATCGATCAAAGTGATAGGGATTTCATTTTTGAAGAGTATCAGAATGATTTTATTACCAAGTATCAATATGATGAAGAACCTATGACAGATATCAAAGAAGCAGATGATTTAATAGAATTTTACAATATGAAAGAACCGAGAAATCAAAATAGATGGGTGATAATTGATAAAAATGGAAAAAATAAAATGGGTACTTGTGGCTTTCATCTTTGGGATAAGGAAAGGAATGAGGCAGAAATAGGTTTTGAACTTATGGAAAAGTATAATGGAAAAGGATATATGACAGAAGCCGTTGAGGCTATTATTGAATTTGCAAGAATTAAAATGAAAGTAGGCATAATAAAGGCAGTTGTATTTGTAGAGAACGAACAATGTAAAAGACTTGTAGAAAGATTTGAATTCAAAAAAGTAGGTACGGAGGAATGTTTGTTTAGAGGAAAGATATATATCCATGATGTCTATGAAAAGAATCTGATAGTTAATGGAAGTAGCCTAACAACTGCTTCAACCTGATTCGGTTATTTAAGATTTCTAAACTGGCTTGGTTTCTTCGGTCAATCGTTTTGGTACATCGTGGTTTTTATTTGACCAGCAAGTCTTTTCTCAGAAACCTGCCCATCACGAACACTGGATTGGGATGAATAATCGGGCCTAATCCTGTGTAAATCATAAAATCAACGCAAAAAGCGCCTAAATTCGGCCTAAGTCGTAATCCAAAACACGGCGTTCTCCACCCGGGGGACGCCTTTTACTTTGAGTTGTCCTTTTCCTGTTTCAAGTTGCGGTCAGCTCAATTCCAGTCGTTGCGGGAAAATGGGTTCATGGGATTATAGGATGCGCGATTGGGCAGGGAGGCAAGGCGAGAGGGGTGAAACATAGAAACCCTAAGAGAATGAAAAAATGCTGAAGCACTGAAATACTATCGCCAAGGTCATCCCGCTAAATACGTTCCCGCTAAATACGTGCGGGACAGGCGGGGACTCATTCGGCAATGTGAGTTGGTTTCGCTGGCGCTCAACCCAACCTACCAACTGCGGCAGACAACAGATGTCTCCATGATCTATAAATATCTCCATGATCTACAAAATTCTCAAGGAACCACGGCGCGGGGTTGATGAAGTTCGCCATGCCGCCATCCGCGACGAGCGAGGAGCCGGTGACGAAGGACAATTCGTCGCTCGCCAGGAAGAGGAAGCAGTACGCCATCTCCATCGAGGTGCCCAGCCGCCCGAGCATGTGCACGGCGCCGAACTCCTTGCGCGCTTTCTCGGGGTCGGGCAGGGTGCCGAAGTACTCGATGTTGAGCGGCGTGTCGATGACGCCGGGGCAGATGGCGTTGACGCGGATGTTGTCGCGCCCGTAATCCAGCGCCATGGCGCGCACCAGACCCATGATGCCGGCTTTGGCGGCGCAGTAGACGGGCAGGTCCGGCTCGGCGACCAAGCCATCGACGGAGGAGGTCATGATGATGCTGCCGCCGCCGGCTTTGAGCATGTGGGGGATGACGTACTTGCTGCACCAGAAGTAGCCGCGCAGGTCGGTGTTCATGACGTGATCCCACTGCTCGTTGGTGGTGTCGTGCAGGCGGTTGATGGCAAAGGTGCCGGCGTTGTTGACGAGCACGTTCACCGTACCGTAGGCGCTCACGGTCTTCTCGACCATGGCGATGACCTGAGCTTCATCCTTGACATCCACGCCAGGCGAAGATGGCTTCATTGCCCTCCTCGCGGATGCGGCGGACGACGTCTTCGCCCTCCTCCTTGCGCATGTCGGCGACGACGACCTTGCCGCCCTCGCGGGCGAAGAGGATGGCGGTGGCTTCACCGATGCCACACGCGGCGCCGGTGACGATGCAGACTTTATTTTTCAGACGCATGGGAAACTCCTTGTAAAGGAATACCCGAAAAACAGGGTGTGGAGCGGCGTAGCCGCTCCACACCCTGTTTTTCGGAACTATAGCTTCTTCTGAGCAGCCAGGATGGCTTCTTTGGTGATGCCGACGATCTCGTCGACCTGCTCGCGGGTGGTGATGAGCGGCGGGGTGACGAGGAGCATATCGCCCATCACGCCCTCGATGTTGCCGGTGCAGGGGAAGAGGATCAAGCCGCGCTGGATGCCTTCGAGCATGACCAGCAGGCAGGCTTTCTTGGCGGGCGGGAAGGGCTCTCGGGTGGCTTTGTCTTTGACCAGCTCGATGCCGCACATGAAGCCGCGGCCGCGCACGTCGCCGACGATGTCGAACTCGAGCAGCTCTTTGAGCCTCTCCAGCAGGTAGGCGCCGGTGTCGCGCGAGTTGGCGAGGATGTCGTGCTCCTCGGTGTACTTGAGCGTGGCGACGGCTGCGGCGCAGGCGGGCGGGTTCTCGCTGAGGGTGTGCCCCGCCATGAAGGGCATGCCGGAATTTTCCAGGGTCTGCCAGATCTCTTCGCGGGCGATGGTGGCGGCGATGGGCGTGTAGCCGGCGGTGAGACCCTTGGAGGTGGCGATGATATCGGGGGTGACGCCGTAGTAATCCATGGCGAACCAGCTTCCCAGGCGACCCCAGGCGGTCATGACCTCGTCGACGATGAGCAGCACGTCGTAGCGGTCGCAGATCTCGCGGATGACGTCGAAATAGCCATCCGGGGCGGGCAGAGCGCCGAGCGAAGCGCCGACGACCGGCTCAGCCAGGAAGGCAGCCACGTTCTCCTCGCCGGTCTGGCGGATCTCGGTCTCCAGGGCGCGGGCGCACTTGAGGTGACAGCCGGGATAGGTGTCGCCGAAGGGGCAGCGGTAGCAGTAGGCGGGCGGGATGTGGGGCGAGTTGACGAACATGGGGTAGAGCAAGCGGCGGCGGTCGGTGTGACCGGCGACGCCCGCCATGCCGAGCTGGTTGCCGTGGAACTGCTGCCAGCGCGAGATCATGACGTACTTGGAGGCTTTGCCGCGCGCCACGCAATACTGGCGCGCCAGGCGCACGGCGTCATCCACGGCGTCGGTGCCGGTGCAGGAGAACCAGGTGCGGCAATGGTTCTTCATGTTGCCGGGGGCGCGCTCCTGGATCATCTGCCCAAGCTGGAGCATGGGCTCGTTGGTGAAGAAGTGCGGGGAGGCGAAGGCGACTTTCTTGCCCTGCTCGTACATGGCTTCGACGATGCTGTGCACGCCATGCCCCAGGTTGACGACGACGGAGGTGCCGGACGAGCCATCGATGTAGCGCTTGCCGTCTTTATCGTACAGGTAGATGCCCTCGCCGTAGTCGATGATCGGGCGCGGGCGCTTCCAGGAACGGTGGACGACGGGATGCTGACCGTCGACGGTGGTGAAGGTTTCTTCTTTGGATTGGACGACCATGGTGAACTCCTTTAGAGGGATATGTCTCATTAGATATGGAGAGTATGATGAAGCGTAATATCATTGTTCACCGCAAAGACGCAGAGAACGCAGAGAAGCACAATGGGGGGAGTGAGATGGCTGCATGGGATGCATGGATTAATCCAGCTCATCCGGGTATCAGGCGGGGGAGGGGGCTTGTGGCTGGAGGACGGAGGCGACGATGGCGTCCAGGTCGGCGTCGCTCAGCTCGGCTTTTTTGGCGATGGCGACCTCCTTGATCTTGAGCAAGATCTCCATCACCTGGGCGTCGCTGGCTTTCAAGCCGCGGCGGTCGAGGATCTCCAGCACGGAGGCGGTGCCGCTGAGCTTGCCGAAGATGATGGTGGGATCGGGCTGACCGACCAGGTCCCAGCGATAGGGGAAGATCTCCAGGATGTGCTCCTCGCCGCAGTTGCGCCACCAGTCGGTGATGATGCCGGATTCGACGTGGAAGAGGCGCTCACCGGTCACCGGGCGGTTATCGGCAACCGGGAAGCCGCCGAGCTGGCGCACGAGCTGGGCGGTGGGGAAGAGCTTCTCGTAGTGCAAGCCGACATCCACGCCGTACTGGATGAGCAGCGAGAGCACCGTCTCTTCCAAGGGGGTGTTGCCGGCGCGCTCGCCGATGCCGTTCATGGTCATGTGCGCCACGCTGGCGCCGGCTGCCAGCCCGGCGATGGTGTTGACCACGCCGTGACCGAAATCGTTGTGGAAGTGCAGCTCGAGCGGCTTGTGGATGCGCTCCTGGGCGCGCTTCACCATGAGGGGCACGGCGTGGGCGGAGAGCGCGCCGGCGGTATCCACCAGCGCCAGGGCGTCCATCCAGCCTTCGGAGGCGACGCGCTCGATGAGCGTCAGGTACCAGTCGATATCGGAGCGGGTCGAGTCGATGGGGAAGAAGACGACGTACAAGCCTTCTTCATGAGCGGCGCGCGTGGCGGCGATGGACATGTCGATGGCTTTTTCCAGGGGCCACTGGTAAGCGTACTTGAGCATGTGCTCGCTGCAGGGGATCTCGACAATGGCGCCATCCACGCCGCAATCGGCGACGCGGCGCACGTCCTCGACGATGCAGCGCGCCAGGGCGAAGATCTTGGGACCGAACTTGCAGCGCACGATCTCACGCACGGCGGCTTCATCTTCTTTCGAGACGGCAGGCGTGCCGGCTTCGATGCGCTGCACGCCCAGCTCAGCCATGGCTTCGGCGATGCGCACTTTCTCGGCGCGGCGGAAGAGGATGCCAGCCTGCTGCTCGCCATCGCGCAGGGTGAGATCGTGGACTTCGATCTTCTGGGGAAATTGGAAGCCGGAGGTGACTTCGGGCAAGAAGTTCCAGGGGCTAACGAACCAGTCTTTCGTGTGCCAGGGGGTATTGGTCATGCGGAACTCCTCATGCAGGGGTTGCCGGAAAACAGGAAGCGGCGTGGGGCAGCTATTTTTCGGGATCATAGCGCAAAGATTCCAGCTCGTGCAAGCCGAGGCGCACGCTTTCCAGGTGCATGCGCATCGCCTCGCGGGCATCTGCCGCCGAGCCCTGCTGGATGGCTTGGGTGATGCGCTGGTGGTAGTACATGGCGTCTTCCACGGCGTGCGGGTGGCGGGTAACCAGGACGCGCACGTTTTCGCGCAGGGCGCCGCGGATCGAGTCCAGCAGGAGGAGCAGGATCTCGTTCTTAGCGGCGCGCGCCAGGGCGGCGTGGAAGCGGATATCCGCCTCGATGTAGCGGTCGGGATTATCCACAGCGCGTTTGAGGTCTTCGTAGCAGGCAGCGATGCGCGACACATCCTCCGGGGTGCTGCGGCGGGCAGCCAGGTCGGCGATCTGCACTTCGAGGGCGAAGCGGGCTTCGAGCAGGTCGAAGAGCCCGGAGTCGCTGAAGCGCACGAAGAAGGAGAGCGAATCGCGCAGCAGCTCGACGCTGGGAGAAGCCACGTAAGTCCCTGAGCCCTGGCGCACCTCCAGCAAGCCTTTCTGCACCATGGTGCTGATGGCTTCACGCAGGATGTTGCGGCTGACGCCGAGCTGGGCTGCCAGCTCGCGCTCGGGGGGCAGGGCGTCGCCCACGCTCAGCTCGTTGTTGACGATGAGGTTCTCGAGCTGGCGCACGATCTCATCGCTGAGCTTCAGGCGGCGAACGGTTTGCAGGGGCAGGGAGCGATTGTTCACAGGCGGATTTCTCTCAGCCGGAGGCGAGCAAGCTACGAATATGAGCGAGACCCTGGCGGGCAGCCGTATCTGGATCCGGCTTGGCGAAGACTTCCAGCGTCAGGTGGCGGTCGTAGCCCAGCTCTTTGAGCACCCCGAGGACGGCGGCGAAATCCACCAGCCCGTTGCCGGGCGGCAGGCGGTTGCTCTCCGCCAGGTGGACGTGCCAGAGCTTGCCAGCCGCCCAGAGCTGGCGGAAGGGCTCCGTCCAGGAGGATTCTTCCATGGTCATGTGGCAGGTGTCGATGAGCAAGCCAACCGAGTCGTGGTCCAGCTCGGCGAGGAATTTCAGGCCATCGGCGGCGCTGGCGATGCCATCCGACTGGTAGCGGTTGATCGGCTCGAGCACGATGCGCACGCTCTCCTGGGCGGCGAGATCGCCGGCGCGGCGCAGGATATCGATGAATTTACGCCGCCCATCCGCGCCGAGGGCAGAAAAGCGCCCGCGAAAGCCGCCGATGGTGAGCAGGGGAGCGCCAACAGCGGCGGCGAAGTGGATGGCGTCCTGCAGGCGCTGCTGGGCGCGCTCAGCCTTCTCAGCGTCCGGGTCGAGCAGGGTCATGCCGCCCAGGATGGCGAACAGGGCAGTGCCCACGGCGCAGATCTCGAGGCGCTGGCGGGCGAAGGTAGCGGCGATCTCGCCCGGGTCGAGCTGGGAGACATCCACCGGCATCAGCTCGACGCCATCCGCGCCCCATTCTGCGGCTTTGCGCGCCATCTCGTCCAGCGTGCCGCTGAGCAGGGAGATGGGCGAGCGGTTCGGCGTTTCGGTGGTTTGAACGGCAAGGGAGAGCTTCATAAAGGAAACCCCTTTCAATCGATGGCGGTATAGCGCATCCCGGATAGCTCGCTCCAGGCTTCCAGGCTGGGGCTGATATGTCCCTGGATGAGAACGAAATGGTGCCCGTAGCCTTCATTGCCGATCTTCTCCAGGGCGTGGCGCAGGCTGAAGGGGAAGGCGATCTTAGCCCCGGAGCCGCCCAGCCCCATGGGGACGGGCAGCACCTCGCCGTGCATGGCGCACAGGCGCAGCTCGTAGCGTCCATTGACCAGGTTGGCGACCGTAACCGGACCCGGCTTCATGGTCGCCTGGATGGTGGGACCGTAAGCCCCAGGACCGGCGGTTTCACGGATGGGCTTCAGCCCCGGCTTGGCGGCGGGACTTGCCAGGCTGGTGGGCAGGTTGCCGCAGTGGTGGAAGATCGCCCAATTGGCGCTGTAATCGGCTTCGACGATATCGGTGTGGAAGGTCGCCGCGCCGGTGAGCGATCCCGGCGGCAGCCATGAGGATGGCGGAGGGGACATCGTCCTCGCACGGGGCGGGGATACCCTGGTCGTTGAGCAGGCAGAAGCCCAGGCAGGGTCCGCCGAGGTGGTCGTGAAAGCACTCCAGGGAGATGGACTGCAGATCGTTCTGGGCGACGAAATCCTTGAGCACGAGGTAGGAGCGCACGCCGTAGCGCCCGACCGGCTCGGGGAGATTCGCGGTATCGAAACGCGGCTTGAGCTCGCTCCAGGCTTGCTCGACGGCATCTTCCGGGACGGACTGCAGGTTACGGTTGTAGGTGGTGAGACCCAGGTTGACGATCTGCACGCCGAAGGCTTCGCGCAGGGCGAGCTCGTCGAAGATGACGTCCGACATGCCCTGGGCGCGCCAGCCCATCACGCCGATGCGCATGCCCTTCAGGCGCTGCTGGATGAAGGCTGCCTGGACATAGGGGACGACCGTCTCCCATACCTGGGGATCATCCAGGCGACCGGTGACGAAGCGGAAAGGAAGACCGAGCTCCTTGAAGGGGAAGACGGTCTGCTGCACCGAGACCAGCGCGCCCCAGGCTTCCAGGGTGGGCAAACCCCACAGGACGGTGGGCAGGCGGAGCGCCTGCGCCAGGAGGGGCATGATGTGGTCGAGGGTGAAGTTGCCGGGGATGAGGCACAGGGCGTCGGGGCTGTGAGCGGCGAAGAAATCCCGGATGGCGGGGATATCGGCTTCGGATTCGAGCAGGATCGGGCAGGGGAGCACATCGATGGCGGGCGGGGCATGCTGCGGGAAGAGCGAAACCAGCTCCCGGGCGTAAGCCGCGCCGCTCTCGTGCGACCAGGTGGTGACGACGAGGGCAAGCAGGGGTTTGGAGCGAGTGGGTTTAGTCATAGAGTACCTGTTGGACACGGATTTTCACGGATTAACACGGATAATCTGGAGAATATTTCTACTGAACTGGTTAATTGGTTTATCCGCCTTTTCCGTGTTGATCCGTGTCTAGAAACTAATCGGGTAGCGACCGTATTGGAGGACAGAGCGCGCATCATGGTTTTGAAGTTTTCCATGGGCACGTAGTTGGTGATGGAGTTGCAGGAGCCGAGCAGCAAACCGCCGCCGGGGGCGATGTGCTTGATCAGGAATTTCACATTCTCCTCCACCTCTTGCGGCGTGCCGCGCGTGAGCATGTAGCCCAGGTCGAGGTTGCCCATCAGCGCCAGCCGGTCGCCGTAGGCTTGCTTGACGGCGACGATATCCATCGACTTGGGCTCGATCGCCTGGAAGCAATCGATGCCGGAGGCGACCATATCGGGCAGCAGCGGGGTGGCGTCGCCGTCGGTGTGATAGATGAGCGGGCGATTGTGGGCGTGGCTGAGCTGCGCCAGGTCTACCAGCCAGGGGAAGAAGAGCTCGCGCAGCATCTTGTGCGAGATGATGGGACCGCTGGAATAGGCGATGTCATCCTGGAAGCAGACTGCTCCGACGCTCTCGAAAGTCAGGATGGTCTCCGCCTGCAAGATGCACTCCTCGCCGATGCGCCGGATAATGTCTTTCACCAGGGCGTAATCGTCGTGCAGGGCGACGCAGAAGTTCTCGAAGCCCATCAATTGCCAGGCGGCGGTGAAGATATGCCCGAAGGTGCAGATGACCTTCATGCCGGGGGGAAGGAACTCGTTGATCTTCACCAGGTTAGAATAGTCCAGGTCGGCGGCTTTGGGCCACGGAAAGCGCTCCACATCCTCCCAGGTCTTGACCACGCCGGACTGCTCGTCCACCCAGCCGCGCTCGTCGCGCCCGCCGGAGTAGATGTGGGCGGTGTCGCGGATGGGGGAGGTGATGTTGCCCTGGATCTGCGGCATGGACCACAGGTCGTTATCCAGGGCGACGAAGTCGAAGCCGGCGGTAAGCCAGAAATTCACTTCGTCTTTCAGGCTGCGCACCGGGAAACCCATATAGGCGTCGCGCACTTCCTGGTCGACCCAGATCTCGGCGGGCGGGACGCGGTCGGGCTCCTGGCAGCGCAAGGCGGTCAAAACACGGTCGAAGTTGGGTGAGTTGGCGGGCATGGGATCCTCCTGGGACATTCAATATCAGGCGGGGGTGAGGCGTCCCTCAACGGTTTGGACGCTGCGGCTGAGGATGCGCTCCAGCTCCTGGTCGGCGCCGGCGGGCAGCGGTGTGGGTCCGCCCTTGGCGAGCAGCGCCTCGACGCGTTCGTGGGCGAGGTCGACGACCGGGCGGGCGCCGCCCTCCACCCAGGTATCGATGGACTGGCGGCGGAAGAGGACGGGGAAGAAGAGCTCCTTGCGGAACCACTGGGCGGTGTGATCGTGGGTGAGGTAGTTGCCGCTGGGTCCCAATTCCTGGATGACATCCAGGGCGAGGGTCTCGTCGCTGACCTGGATGCCGGCGAGGAAGCGCTTGATCATGTGCACCATCTCGTCGCAGATGAGCAGCATCTCGGGCGAGCCGTACAGCCCGCTGGCGAGGGTGCCCAGGCACTGGGTAAGGGTCAGACCGGACTGGGCGTTGGCGAACATGCCCATCATCGCCTGGGCGGAGGCTTCGGCGTCGGGCAGCTTGGCTTCCACGCCGCCGCCCAGCCCGAAGGTGGGCAGGTTGTAATGGCGACCCATCTGGGCGACGGCGGCGCGCCCGAGGGTCTGCTCGGCGCTGCCGTAGGTGCATTGGGCGGTGGACATGTCCATCACCGCCACGTGGGGTCCGTAGACGACCTTGGCGCCGGGCTTGATGACCTGGGCAAAGACGATGCCGAAGAGGGCTTCGGCGTTGATCTGCGCCAGGGTGCCGGCGAGGGTGGCGGGGCTGGTGGCGCCCATCATGGGTCCGAGGCAGATGGTGACCGGCACGCCCGATTCGATGGCGTCGACCATGCCCTCGCTGAAGGTACCGATGCGCAGGGGGGAAATGCCGGTGTTGAAGAACATGACCGGCGGGCGGCGGCGGAATTCATCTTCGCCGCCACAGGCAGCCGCCGCCATCTCGATGAAGACCTGCGTGTGCCAGCGGTCGGGGCAGGAGTAGAGGATGGGCTTCTGCGTGTTGCGGATGAGGGCGTCGTACTCGTGGAGGAAGATCTGCTCAGAGGGGTAATCGCGCGCCGAGCAGAGCGCCATGACGAAATCGATATGGCGGGCAGCCTGCCCGATGCGGGTGCAGGCGACCATATCCGCCTTGGTGGGCGAGCGTGGCTTGCCGAGGCTGTAATCCCAGATGAAGGGCTCGGAGGAGCCGCCGGAGCCGAAATAGACCGGACCCTGCTGCATGGATGCAGGTCGTACTGCGGGTCGCGCCCGTAGAAAGTGAAGGAGGAGGGGGCGGTCTGCAGGGCGGAGATGACGATCTCGGGGGGGATGCGGATGCGGCGCGATTCGCGGTCGACGATGGCGCCGCTGCGGGCGAAGATATCCAGGATCAGGTCGGACTCGCTGAAGACGCCGTAATTGGCGAGGATAGAAAGGGAAGCCGAGTGGATGCGCTCCACCGCGGCTTCGGAAAGGACGTTCAGCGTGCCACCTTGGGCGGCTGTTTTCATGGATTGGCCTCCAATTCGAATTGGTAGTACCATACTACCAAAATAGCCGTCGAGAGTCAAGCGTCGTCAGGAAGAGAAGGGGGTGATTTTGCCGGTTGCGGTAGAATCCTTGAAACGACGGGAGGGTTTGGCCATGACCACAGCAAGCGGAAACCACTATATCTTCGATGGGGATCGAATGGTGGATGCGGATATTTATATCGCGCTTTCCAAGTAGTCGCAAATCTATAAGCTGTGTAAACCAGGGATAATGCCGTTATTCCGGCATAAAATGCGTTTATCGATTAAATTGACATTTTACAGATTTATGGAATAATGTGTCTAGAAGGGGTCTCAAAAATTGTGTAAGGAGATGTTTTTGGGCAAGGTGGCTACCGAAAAACACCAGTCTCACCTATTTTGAGCTGAGTTAAATCAAAATCTGCTCGATTTTACGACAGAATATTAAAAAAGAGAGTACCCGATGAATGAATTACCGGTGCTCGAGTTCCGGATGCGTCGACGACAGGATGAGAAGGAGGGAACCTACGTCATCGACATGCATTACACCCACCTGGGGAGTGTTAGCGACGTGGGTCAGTCCCAGCCGGTGGTCATGAAGCTAAGCGTAACCCAGCTCAACTTCCAGATTCAAAACTCACAAGTCTATTCCCAAACCCTGTCAGCGTGCTTTTTTGCAGATCCCCTTGTTTGGGATTTCATGGACAAAGCGCGCATCAGTGCGTTGGATAAACCGCTTCGTGTGCGCTTGTTTATCGATTCAAACGCGCCAGAGCTACAGACCTTGCATTGGGAGCTCCTGTGCAATCCTGAAGATGGTACGCCGTTGTTTTTGGGAGAAAATCTATATTTTTCGCGCTACCTGGAAAGCGCTGATTGGCGACCTGTTCGCTTGCATCCCAAAGAAAGCCTCCGGGCTCTGGCAGTTGTATCCAATCCTTCAGACATCAGCGATTACCCGAAGTTGGAGAAAATTGATGTGGCCGGGGAGGTGGCTCGGGCCCGCGAAGGGCTGGGAGATATTCCGCTCACGATGCTTGGTGAGGATAAGCCAGCCAGCCTGGTAACAGTCATCGAATACTTGAGGGTAGAAAAGCCCGATATTCTCTACCTGGTCTGCCACGGTGCAATGAAGGGAGAAGACAGCTATCTGTGGCTGCAAACTCCAAAGGGTACGGCTGCAGTGGTTTCTGGCAAAGAGATCGCGCAGCGCATATCCGAGTTAGCTGAGCCTCCTTTGCTCGTCATCCTGGCATCCTGCCAGAGTGCGGGTTTTGAGGATGCGCCAGATGTGCGCGTTGCTCTGGGTCAACGCCTTGCCCAGGCGGGAGTACCGGCAGTAGTTGCCATGCAGGGAAATATCAGCCTTCAGACCGTGGCTGATCTTATGCCTGTATTTTTCTCTGTACTCCAGGAAGATGGTCAGGTGGATCGCGCCATGACTTTGGCGCGCGGCCACGTCAGGGGAAGACTGGATTATTGGATGCCGGTGTTGTTCACTCGCTTGGAGAATGCGACGATCTTTGCCGAGCCGCGTGTTCTAAAACCGGTCGAAGTGTGGAATTGGCGAGCATTGGTGTTGCTGGCGGTTATGATCTTGTTAGGCTCGACAGCTGTGATTGGCTATATGGCCTGGCCGCGCGAGCGCAATATTCGTCTTGAGGAGGAGTGCCAATTTTGCGTGGCGATAGCTGGCTTCCAGGTTCTCGGGGATAGCTCAGAGAAAAATCTTGGCAGATACGTCGCGTCTACGTTGAGTGGTCAACTGGAGCGCAATCTCCAAGAGATTGAAGCCGGTACGGAAAAACAGATCGGTATCTGGGGACCCAAGGATCGGGAAGCAGGTAGCCTGAAAGCCTCCAGCCTTGAGAAGTTGGACCTTGCTGCTGAGGAGCTCGCGAAGGATATTCACGCTGATGTCGTTGTGTACGGTCAGGTTGAAGTGCTTGGAGAAAAGTGGAAGGTGACGCCACGCTTTTATATCTCATCAGACTACGAATTCAGAGACCTGTTGGAGGTTACCGGTCAACACGATCTGGGCACGCCTTTTGAGGTAACCGGAACGCCACGCTCTGTGCGAAGGGATTTTCTGGACAAGCGAAATATCCAGCGGGGAAAACTGCTGGCATCCATTGTTGTCGGAGAGTCATTGATTGTCACTGCTGATTATGACAAGGCATTGCAGGCGCTGGAGGCTGCCCAGAAAGAAGATATAACAAGCTGGCAGGATCCCGCCGCAGGGAAGTTGCTGTACATGTTGATGGGAAATGCCGCCAGCCGGATTTACCAGAGCAGCTTACAGGGAGAGATGCTCGACAGAGCCGAGTCATACTACTCCGAGGCAAAAAAGCTGGATCCAAACTACGCCCGCGTCTACCTTGGCTTGAGCAGTGTTTGCCACCAGCGCGCTCTTCAGACAAGTATTCTATCTGAAAATCCTGCCGATGTAGACACAGGTAAACTACAGGAGTGCATCGAGTATTTACAGCAAGCCCAGTCTAGGGTGACAACTCCCGACCTGGCTCATGTGCAAGAAAAGGTCGAGTATGGGTTGGGAGAGGAATATTTTGCTCAGGCATACTTCAAGGCTCTGGTCAGCGGTAATGAGGAGTCATTTGACCCGGCTATCCAGCAATTTACTAAGGTAATATCGGCATACGAAGGGGGCAAGGATGAAGTGAGGCAGGAACTGGCTGCTGAAGCCCACGCCCGCCTGGGGTTGATCTTCGAGCTTGTTGGAGATTTTACGCAGGCAGCCCAACAATACCGGCAAGCATTGGAATTGAACCTGGACCAAGAACGGGCAGGTGTTTTCCAGGAAAGTCTGGATCGAGTGGAGGTGGAGAAAGCAACTCCAACCCAATAGTTTTTTCGAAAAAAGAAAGGGAAATGTAAGGTTTCTCTGCGGGAGGAATTGAAATGAACAAATATCGTCGGGTATTCTGGATCCTGATCCTGGTGGCAGGAGTGCTTTTAAGCATTTTATATTCAGCGCCATTCACTCGGGCAGCTACACCGACTCGCACCCCACTACGCACGCCAACGCCTACTCCGGTAAAATTTAACCCAAATTCTGGTAGCTCCACTAAACCTCCAAATGTGATGAAAATGATCAACTGGGGCCGGGGAGGCGGTGGTGGTCCCGGTCTTGAGTGTGAAGGGACCACGACAGTGAGTTTCCCTTCTTTCTACGCCGATTCCAAGTTTAACCACAATTACGAGCTAATGGAAGATCCCGTCATTGTGAGCTGCGGTTGGAAAGCCGGCGAAAAGGTGCGAGTGACGATCAAGTATCCCAATAACAGGACTGCAACGCAGACGTACACAGCTATAGGGGATGGCAATGGATTCGTCATCTCTTCTTTTCGGCCCTCGTTGGATGATCCAACAGGTACTTTTCAATATACATTCCAGGGGAATACGGCAAAACTGACGGGGTCGATTAAATTCATCACCCCCAAAGGTGCGCATATGTACTGGCTGGGAGATAGCCGTATACTGCTGTATGGCTTTGCCCCAAACGAGAGAGTAACCCTGGTTGCTTACGGTGATGACAACAATTTTCTGCGATGGATGGAAGTTCAGGTGGGAAAAGATGGCAGACTGATGCTATCGACAGATTATCCGAATGGCGCGGTGATCCTGGCGAGGGGTGCAAAAAGCGTTCAAGACCTGGCGGTTGAAGTGAGGCAGGGAGAAGTGATGGTAGCAACGGAGATGTGCTTACGCACGAAGCCTACCCGGTTCCGGTCAGGTCAGGACACAGATGCGAGTATTGTTGGTGGAATTAAGATTTACGAAGAGCCGGACAGTAGATCCAAGCTGGTACGAAAAATGCAAAATCAAGCCAGGCTAGTCGTTTCTGGATATCCGATCTGTGCGGAGGGTATGCGCTGGTGGCAGGTGACATCTAACAAAGGGTTTGGCGGATATGCGCCTGAGGCGGATGCAAACAGTTACTATTTACAGCCTGTGATGGGCCAGGGATACAATACCCTGTTCTATGACGATTTTAACGGGCCTAGCCTGGGTAACAATTACCTGGGGTGGTTGCCAGAGGCAAAATACCGGTACCGTGATGATGCAGTGGCTTATTTCGAGGGACCCTCGGATTTTTATTTCGATAACCTGGACGGAAACACTGTGATTCGCATGCAAAATTGGCTTGAAGACCAGCAGCGCCGGGGGTGGAGTGTTTCCGGTGACTCCAGCTATCTTATGGTGATTGGAGAATTCTGGGTGGAGGCACAATTTAACACGATGGTGCAATCCTCACAGACCGGGATCGATCAACTGATTGAACTGTGGATTTTTGATTCTAATGATTCAACCCGTTACGATATGGTATCTGTAGCCAGTGATGGTTACGGGGCAAATCGATTTATTACGGCAGAGAGCAGTATAAGCGGCAGCGGTGGTGAGAAGCCCTTCAACTTTGCAGATAACACATGGTACCGGCTCATGCTCAGCGGATCGCCCGGGGGAAACATTTATGCAACGGTATGGGATGTGAATGGCACACAAATGCTTGCGAGTGTCGATTTGGGGCATCGGATCACGGATTATCCCTTTGGATTTTCAATTGGCATCTCGCAATCAGTGGGTTTTCCGGGCGGTCGCTATCCAACAGATGTAGCAATCGATTGGCTGCGGGTATTATCGGAGAGGTGATGGTGGAGTAGCGTAACTCTATAGGCTTTCCCATACATAAGCGATCTCGCCACACGGCAGGTCCGGGCAGCCAGTGCTGCAGCTGCTTTGAGACAGCGCAGGGTGAACGAAGCGGAATTCCTCCTGGAGGCGAGGCGGGGTGTGCGCGATCACCACCCGGGATATGACGATGCACAAATTCGGGATACAACCCGCTTGAACCAGAGACCGCTTGTGCTGAGCGAGGATTTCCAGGATGGGCAAATGCTGGAGGGGTGTGGCGTAAAAGTCGACATCGCTAATACTGGCACTGGGATGGTAAATACGGCTGCAGCAGCTTCTTTTGCGCAGCGCTGCGTTCCGGTAATTGATAGGCGGCTATTCTGCTTTCCAAAACTCGCTGAACCTTGTGGGCAAGATCGGTTTTCCCGGCATCACCGGCTTGAGCGATGCCCCATTTATTGAATATTTTGGTCAGATAATTATCCCGCCGGTAAGCAGCCATGGAGCCGAGGCTGAGAAAACTGCCCTCCTGCAGCCCGGCGGCAAGAAGACCCGGAAGCTCAGGATCGACTGCCATCTGTACCCCCTGGAGCATCCGGTTGGAATATCTCATCATCTCTTCATCGAGGATCGCCTTGTGGAAGCTTCCGCAGGCGAAGCCAGCCAATAATCCCGGATAACACCACACCTCATTTACTTCTGTCAGGCTGAAGGGAAGCAGCGTGGTCAGCATGGCTTCCATGCCTGCCTGGTAATCCACCGCAGTACCGTCGCCGTAGCCGCCGCAAATCACGCAGGGGATGCTCAGGAATTTGCACAGCTCGTAATAGATGACCTGGATAAAGACACATTCGGCGCTGCCATAATTCGGCTGCAGAGTTTGGACATTGCTGATGGTAGAAAAGTTAGATAAAGAAACCGGATGCCCCGGGGATGTAAGCTGGATGAAAGCCAGCCCCGCCAGGGACATGGCGAAATCATGGATGACAGTCCCCAGGATACTTTCCGGCCCGGTCATAAACCCCAGGGAACAAGGAAATAAGGATATGGCTTGCTGCTCATCCATGGCGGCGCGCAGGTTGTCCAGGCATTCCTGGTCATATGCCAGGGGAGGATTGGGGCAGATGCCCTGGGTCATCACCGGCTGGTCCCAGACATCGTAAAATTCACGAACCAGGCGGAATGCGCGCCGGGCGCTGCTGTAGACGTCACCATTAAGGGATGTGCTGCTTGTGGCTCGCAAGCCAATGCTGGGGTATTTATCTGAATATTTTAGCGCCATGGCGACTTGGGAAATAAATTGATCCGGAGCGTCATTGTCAACGGGGTCAGCACAGCCGGGATTGGCGCACTCGTAGAGGGCGGATGTCTCGTTGACCTGGTACATTTTGATTGCGTCGCTAATCGTACAGCGGCGGATTGCTCCGGTATCGTCATCCAGGATGAACGGCGCGTTGCTAAAGGGTGTGGCAGCGACGACCCTCTTTTGGGCAGTGAGGCGGTAGTCTTGTTTCGGCGTGGTTGCGAGGGCTTCTTCCAGCAAGCGTTGGGGGATAAATACCTGATCACCCGCAACCCGGGCACCCCGTTGTTTGAAAAGCGCTCTCACGGCTTCGCTTTGAAAGCGGACACCGATGTTTTCGATGATCTGTAACGCCTGCATGTACGCATTTTGAAGGGTAAGATCTTCGACGAATTGGCGCATCGGTTCAACCTCGCGATTTGGAGGGAGGGTATCGTCTATCTATCTTTCGTAAGATACACCGTACCCAAACGATCCCGCCACCCGGCAGGTCTGGGCGGCAAAGGTGGCGGCTGTTTCCAGGCAGTGCGGGATTTCTGCGCCAGCGAGATAGCTCAGCATGAAGGCAGCGATGGCGGAATCACCGGCGCCCATCGTATCGACGGGCTCGACGGGCAGGGCGGGCTGGAAGTAGACCTGCGTCTCCGTCGAAGGCTGCCAGACCCTGCGCACCGCGTGAAGCGACTGCCAGGCGCGGTCCAAGGCCGGTTATCCACTCAGCGTTTCTACGACTTCCTCCTCGCCCATACTCCCCCAGCGAGATGAAGGCGTAATCCACATGGGGCGCGACGGCGGCGATGTATTGCGGGGTGGAGTCGTCCGAGAAATCGTAAGAGAGCGGCACGCCGGCGGCTTTGATCTTGGGCAGCTCGCTCTCGCTGTAGGAGTAGCAGCCGGAGTGCACCAGGTCGAAGGAGCGCATGTATTCCAGGTCGAAGCGATCCAGGATGTAGGGGTGGTCTTTTCGCACGCCGCCGAGGTTGCTGCCCAGGAAGACCCGCTCGCCGCCGAGCAGGGTGACGCAGGCGCAGCCGTTCTCGCCGGCGCACTTGCTTGCATTTGATCGTCTCGATTTCGAGCGCCTGAAGCGTGGCGATGACGTGCTCGGCTTCAGGTATCGTCGCCGAAGATGCCCATGTAGGCGGCGTGCGCCCCAAGCTGTTTGGCGAAGACGGCAAAGTTGAGGCTGTTGCCGCCGGGGTACATGATTTTTGGTGCTCGTATTTGTCGACGACGTTATCGCCAAAGCCAAGGACTCTGCGCATCGATCGCTTTGTCTCCCAGACTATTCCGAAAAATGGGGATTGCGTGAGCGCACCCCATTTTTGCGGTTAATATTGGACCTTCCACATGTAGCGGCGCGTCTCTACGGGGTGCTGGCGCACTTCTGCCAGGGCGTCGCGGTAGGCGGTCATCACGCTGTAGAAGAGCAGCGGGTTGAAAACATCGACCACCGCCGGGTCGATCTCGCCGATGCCCAGCGCCCGGGCGTCGACCACCTCGAGCTTGGCGGCGTAACGCTGCAGGAAGCGCAGGGCGCGCTCGTCGACGGGACGCGTCTTGCCTTCGTTGAGCAGCAGGACGAACAGGGTATTCTCATCGACCAGCTCGAAGACGCCATGGAAGAAATCGCCGGAGTGGACCGAGGCGGCGTGCTTGTGCTGCATCTCGTTCATGGCGAAGGCGGCGAAACTGTAAGCCTGCGCCGTGCTGGCGCCGCTGGACAGGACATACAGGATGGGCTCGTCTTTGTACTACTCGGCGAACTGCCGGGCGCGCGGCAGGATCGATTCCACGGCGCGATCGACGATGGAATCGATCGCTTCGATGCCTTCCAGTACCTGGCGCATGATGCGCATAGCCATCCAGAGAGGCGAGCAGGGCGCTTGCCAGCTGCCAGCCCGAGCGCCATGGGCTGCTGGCGCACCAGCGAGCCGGGTCCCCAGGGGTAGGCAAGGCGGTAATCGGCTTGCGCTTCGATGGGCGAGCCCGGCTTGAAGGTCAGCGTGACCAGCGTCGAGCCGCGCTCCTTCGCCAGGGCGGCTGCGCCGAGAGTTTCAGCGGTGGTCGCCGTTGTGCGAGCAGAGGATGGTGAGCGCATTGGCGCCCAGGCGGGCAGGCGGGGCGTGGAGGAATTCGGCGCTGGGGTAAAGCTGCTGTGCAGGCGGCGTCCCTCGCTGGAAATGAGGTAGTGGGCGGGGTAGAAGTCGACCAGCGAGCCGCCGCAGGCGACGAAGTAGACCTCGTTGAGTGGCGGGATTTTGAGAGACGATTTGGGTGATGATCTCGGATGGATTCATACTCGCAATGTTTTGAGAGACCTCCAGGTGATAAACTCACCGCGAAGACGCCAAGAACGCAAAGTTTTATTAAAACGACCTTTGCGACCTTCGCTCCTTAGCGGTCAATAATCTACTCTTTATTCAGGAATTCGAAGAGAGCATAGACCAGGAAAGCGGGCCAGACCAGGCCTTTGAGGAAGCCGATCACTTTCTCCTGGGGGGTGGCGGCGCGGCGGATGTAATAGACCCAGGCGCCGATGATGCCCAGGGCGTAAACGGTGTCTGAGCCGCCGCCACGCGCGTGTATCTCTATTTTCTTGTCTTCCGGTTTGTTTGGGTTGAGTTCGGTAGTCATTTTGGCTCCGATTGATCGATGTGATAGTCACGGATTGTGGTGATTATTTATTTGTAATACGCCAGGAACCCCTCGGAGAAATCGTCGGGGTCGATGACAAAATCCAGGATGGCAGATTCGCCGCGGGCGTTTGCCTCCATTGCGCGCTGGAGGGCGGGAGCGACCTGCTCCGGCTCGCTCACCTGCTCGCCGTAGCACTGGTAGGCGTGCGCCATGCCGACGAAATCGGGCTGCACGGTGAAATCGGTAGCGATGTAGCGCCCGCCGTCCTCCTTCTGGTGGAATTTGGGCCAGCCCAGGCTATAGTTGTTCAGGATGACCCAGGTGACCGGGGCATTGTACTGCACGGCGGTGACCACATCCTGGTTGTACATCTGGAAGGCGCCGTCGCCGGTGACGCAGACCACCTTCATCTCGGGGCGCGCCAGCTTGGCGCCAACGGCGCCCATCACGCCGCAGCCCATCAGAGTTTGCTCGCCGGGGGCGAGACAGCCATCGATATCCAGCACCTGGTAGTAGGGGCTGTAGTAGGTCCACAGGTCTTGCCCGCCGTTCTCGTGCACCAGGAGGGTGTTTTTCCCAAAGACGTGGTTGATCTGGCGCACGACGGATTTGGTCTGGATGGGCTTGAGGTCCGTGCGGCACTCGGCTTCGATCTCCTGCACGTAGGCTTCTTTCGCCGCCTGCCAGGTGCGGAAGCGCTCTTGCCAGGCGGGTTGGGGATGCTCCTGCAGAGCGGCGTAGATGGCGGAAAGCACGAGCTGGGCGTCGCCGACGATGGGCAGGTCGGGGATCCAGTTGCGCCCGATCTCGAAGGCTTCGATATCGACCTGGATGAACTTTGCGCCGGGAGGGAAGATCTTCCAGGCGCCGGTCTGGAACTCCTCGTTGCGCGAGCCGACGGTGATGAGCAGGTCGGAGTCCTGGAAAGCCTGCATGCCCAGGCGGGTGCGGTACAGCCCCACCTGACCGATGGCGAGGGGGTGGTCTTCGGGGAGGACGCCGCGCCCGGAGGGGGTGGTCATCACGGGCATGCCGAGCAGCTCCGCCAGCGAGCGCGCCACGGCGTGGGCGCCGGAGCGGCGGGCGCCGCCGCCCAGGACGAGCAGCGGGCGCTGCGCCTGGCGCAGCATGGTAACGGCCTGGGCGATGCGCTGCGGGTCGCCGGCGGTGCGGATGGCAGGCGTGGCGGGAGTGTATGGGGGAATATCGTAGCGCAGCCGCCCGACCTCCTTGGGCAGCTCGATGAAGATGGGACCGGGCTGCCCGCCAACCGCCAGGGAGAAGGCGCGGCGCATGACCCAGGGGATCTTCTCGGCGTGCGGGACGCGCACCGCCCACTTGGTGAGCGGCTTCATCATGCCGATCTGGTCCGTCTCCTGGAAGGCGCCCATGCCGTCGATCTGCCCGCTGGCGGCGGAAGCCAGGGCGATGACCGGGGCGCAGGTCGCCAGGGCTTCGAGCATGACGGGCGCCAGGTTTGCCACGCCCGGTCCGCTGCCGGCGAAGCACACGGCAGGCTGGTTGGCTGCCAGGGCGTAACCCATCGCCAGGGCGAGCCCGGCGCCTTCGTGGCGCACCAGGATGGGCTGGATCTCGGGGGCGTCATACAGGGCGTCGTACAGGTCGGCGGAGCTGGTGGGCATGCCGAAGAGGTATTTGACGTTTTCAGCTTTGAGGATGTCTACAACGGCTTGCCAGCCGGTGAGGTGCGCCATAGGGAATGCCTCCAAGAATGGGTTGTGATACCGAATTATATTCCGAAAAACCGTCCAGCGCCTGGCGCCTGCGTACCTTGTTTCCGGCGCAGCTTCATTCAGGATAAATTGTATCCGCTATTTGTGACATTCGTCGTTAGGGTAAGGACTGCCATTTTGCTACAATAAAACCGGTAAGCGCGCGGAGGGAGCGCGTGAGCTTGCATTTCACCAACGGAGGTAATGCCGGTGAGCGACGAACCCACCCATGCCAAAGCACGCCGCCCGTCAGCCAGCCCCCACCCGATCTGGCGCCGCTGGAGACCATCCTGGCGGAATTCGAGGGCCAAAAAGGGGCTGTGATCCCCATCTTACAGCGTATTCAAGACGCCTATGGTTACCTGCCCAAAGAGATCATGGCGGTGACCTCGCGAAAGACCAAGATCCCGCTCAGCCAGCTCTTTGGGGTGGCGACGTTCTATGCCCAGTTCCGCCTGAAGCGGCGCGGGCGGCACCTGATCCGCATCTGCGATGGCACCGCCTGCCACGTGCGCGGCGCGCCGAAGACGGTGCAGGCGATCGAGAACGCCTTCCAGGTAGCGCCGGGAGACACCTCGCCCGATTACAAGTACACGCTGGAGCTGGTGTACTGCGTGGGCTCCTGTGGGCTGGCGCCGGTGGCGGTGGTGGACGATAAGGTCTACGGGCAGACCAAGCCGGAGCCGTTCGTCCGGCAGCTCAAGAAGCTGGAGTAGCCGCCATGGGTAAATTGACGAATGCGCAAGAGCTGGCGGCTTTACGGGAGAGCCTGAAGGGCTCCATGCAGGAGCGCAAAGCAGAAGAGATTATCATCACCGTGGGGATGGGCACCTGCGGGCAGGCGGCGGGCGCCGCGGATACGTTCCAGGCGCTGGAGCGCGAGCTGGCGAAGTGCGGGGTGGCAGCCAGGCTGCGCTCGGTGGGCTGCATCGGCATGTGCGTCAAGGAACCGCTGGTAGATATCCAGCTTCCCGGGGCGCAGCGGGTGACGTACGCCAACGTGCGCCCGGCGCAAGTGCCGCGCTTGATCGAGGAGCACGTGCTCAAGGGTCAGGTGGTGAGCGAATGGACGCTGGGCTATGTGCCGGATGAGTGGTAACTTTAGTGGTAGAGGGATGAGAAATGGAAACTGAGATCAGCTTGCTGAATCCGCAAGTGCCATCGTACACCGAGCTGCCGTTTTACAGCAAGCAGGTGCGCATAGCCTTGAAGAACTGCGGCATCATCGACCCGGAGGACATCGACGAATACATCGCCCGGGACGGCTACCAGGCGCTGGCAAAGGCGCTGACGGAGATGGAGCCGGACGATGTGATCGGCGTGATGAAGGACTCAGGGCTGCGCGGGCGCGGCGGGGCGGGCTTCTCGACCGGCATCAAGTGGGAGTTCTGCCGCCGCAGCCGCGCCACGCCCAAGTACGTGATCTGCAACGCCGATGAGGGCGACCCGGGCGCGTTCATGGACCGCTCGATCCTGGAAGGCGACCCGCACAGCCTGATCGAGGGCATGACGATCGCCGCCTACGCCATCGGGGCAGAGCATGGCTACGTTTACTGCCGGGCGGAATACCCGCTGGCGATCGCCCACCTGAAGACCGCCATTGCCCAGGCGGAGGAGTACGGGCTGCTGGGTGAGCAAATCCTGGGCAGCGAATTCAGCTTCCACCTGCACATCAAGGAAGGCGCCGGCGCATTCGTCTGCGGCGAGGAGACGGCGCTGATGGCTTCCATCGAGGGCAGGCGCGGCGAGCCACGCCCACGCCCGCCGTTCCCGGCTGTCTCCGGGTTGTGGCACAAGCCTTCCAACGTCAATAACGTCAAAAGCTACGCCATGACGCCGCAGATCGTCCTGCACGGGGCGGAGTGGTTCAGCAGCATCGGCGCGCCGAAATCTCCCGGCACGGCGATCTTTGCGCTGACCGGCAACATCAACCGCACCGGGCTGATCGAGGTGCCGATGGGCATCCCGCTGCGCGAGATCATCTACGACATCGGCGGCGGCATTCCGGATGGCAAAACCTTCAAAGCCGTGCAGACCGGCGGTCCGCTGGGCGGCTGCCTGCCGGAATCGGCGCTGGACACGCCGGTGGACTTCGACTCGCTGGTGCAGGCCGGGGCGACGATGGGCTCGGGCGGCATGATCGTGGTGGACGAAGATACCTGCATGGTGGAGTTCGCCCGCTACTTCCTGACCTTCGCCTCGGCGGAATCGTGCGGCAAGTGCGTGCCATGCCGTATCGGCGGGCAGCGGCTGCTGGAGTGCCTGACGCGCATCACGGATGGCAACGGACTGCCCGAAGACCTGGAGGAGATCGAGCGCATCTCGCGCAATATGCGAGAAGCCTCGCTGTGCGCCCTGGGGCAGCTCACCCCGGGACCGGTGATGGCGGCGCTGCGCTTCTTCCGCGAGGAGTATGAAGCCCATATTTATGATAAAAAATGCCCGGCGAAGGTCTGCAAGGGTTTGATCACCTTTACGGTCATCGAAGAGAAATGTGAGGGCTGCATGGTGTGCCTGCGCAACTGCTCGAGCGAGGCGATCACCGGCTCCAAGCGCATGCCGCATACCATCGACATCGAGCGCTGCTCACGCTGCGGCATCTGCGCCACGGTGTGCAAATTCGACGCGATTAAGATCGAGTAAGATAGAGAGCAGAGACATGAAAGTCAACCTGACCATTGACGGTGTAAAGATACAGGCAGAAGCTGGACAGACGATCCTGCAGGTAGCGCAAGAAGCGGGCATCCACATCCCGATCCTGTGCCACCACCCAGCGCTGCCGCCCGAAGGCGCTTGCCGCATCTGCCTGGTGGAGATCGAGCGCCAGCGCTCGCTGCAGCCTGCCTGCACGTTCCCGGCGACGGAAGGGCTGGTGGTGCACACGCGTTCCGAAAAAGTGGTGGAGGCGCGCAAGTTCGTGCTGGAGATGCTGCTCTCCGACCACCCCTTCGATTGCATGACGTGCGACGCCACCGGCAACTGCCTGCTGCAAGACCTGGTGTACGAGTACGGTGTGCGCACCGAGCCGTACCCCGGGCTTGCACCACAACTTCCCGGTGGACCTTTCGAACCCGTTCATCGCCGTGGACCGCAACAAGTGCATCCTGTGCCGGCGCTGCGTGCGGGCGTGCAGCTACGTCAACGGGGTGGATGCCATCAGCGTGGTCTACCGCGGCTTCAATGCCCGCATCGCCTTTGGGGCAGATACGCCGATGCAGGACAGCCCGTGCGAGTTCTGCGGGAGCTGCGCCGAGGTGTGCCCGACGGCGGCGCTTTACCCCAAGATGTCGATGGGCAAGGGCAGACCCTGGCAGGTGAAGCGGGTGCAGACGACCTGCAGCTATTGCGGCGTGGGCTGCCAGCTCGTGCTGGAAGTGCGCGAGAACAAGATCGTCAAGGTCAATTCAGCCTGGGACGCTCCCGCCAACCATGGCTGGACCTGCGTGAAAGGGCGCTTCGGTTACGATTACGTCAACCACCCCGACCGGCTGACGCGCCCGATGGTGCGCAAATACCTGCTGGATGGCGCTCCCCGCCCGGAAGGTCGCGGCGAGTGGGTAGAGGTGGATTGGGACACGGCGCTGGAGATCACCGCTCGCAAGCTGCGCGCGGCGCGCGACCAGCACGGCGCAGACACCGTCGGCGTTTTGACCTCCGCCAAGTGCACCAACGAAGAAAACTACCTGATGAACAAGCTCGCCAGGCAGGTGATCGGGACGAACAACATCGACCACTGCGCCCGTCTCTGACACTCCAGCACCGTGGCCGGTCTGGCCACCACGTTCGGCTCGGGCGCTATGTCCAACTCGATCGAAGATGTCGCCAACGATGCGCAAGCCTATTTCGTGATCGGCTCGAACACCACCGAGCAGCACCCGGTGATCGGCATGCGCATCCGCCAGGCGGTCAAGCAGCGCGGGGCGACGCTGATCGTCGCCGATCCGCGGCGCATCCCGCTGACGGAGTACGCCACCATCCATCTGCAGCACAAGCCGGGCACGGATAACGCGCTGGTGAACGGGCTGATGCACATCATCCTGGAAAAAGGCTTGGAAGATGGGGCTTTCATCGCCGAGCGCACCGAAGGCTACGAGGAGTTCAAAGCCAACCTGGCAAAGTACACGCCCGAGATCGTCTCGGAGATCACCGGTGTGCCGGTAGAACAGCTTTACCAGGCAGCCGAGCTGATGGGCACGCACAAGCCCATGGCGGTGCTGTGGGCGATGGGCATCACCCAGCACATCACCGGCGTGCACAACGTGATGAACCTGGCAAATCTGCAGATGCTGCTGGGCAATATGGGCATCCCCGGCGGCGGCGTCAATCCACTGCGGGGACAGAACAACGTGCAGGGCGCCTGTGACATGGGCGGGCTGCCCAATGTGTACCCGGCATACCAGCCGGTGACGCTGGAAGCCGCCCGGCTGAAATTTGAGGAAGCCTGGGGCGCACCGCTCTCGGCAAAGGTCGGCATGACGGTCACCGAGATGATACCCGGCATCCTGGATGGCAGGATCAAGGCGCTTTACATCCTGGGCGAAGACCCGATCATGAGCGACCCGGATACCACGCACATCCGTCACTGCCTGGAGAGCTGCGATTTCATCGTCTTACAGGAGATCTTCCCCACCGAGACGGCGCCCTACGCCGATGTGCTCCTGCCGGGGGTCTCCTTCGCCGAGAAAGACGGCACATTCACCAACACCGAGCGGCGCATCCAGCTGGTGCGCCAGGCGCTCACGCCGCTGGGCGAGGCGCGGGCAGACTGGTGGATCACCAGCGAGCTGGCGAAGCGCATACTGGCGCAGGGCGAGCGGACGGTGAAGGAAGCGCCTCACTCCGCCTGGGACTACACATCGCCGGAGCAGATCATGGTCGAGATCGCTGCGCTGACTCCCAGCTACGCCGGGGTGACCTATGAGCGGCTGCGGCGGGGCGAGACTTTCCAGTGGCCCGTGCGAGACGTGACCCATGCCGGGACACCGGTGCTGCACGTGGGCAAGTTTGCGCGCGGCGTGGGCAAGTTCACCGCGGTGGATCACGTTGCACCCGGCCGAGCTGCCCAACGGCGAGTATCCCATGGTGCTGAGCACGGGACGCGTGCTCTACCACTGGCACGGCGGCGAGATGTCGCGCACGGGCGGCGGGGTTGCTGGAGATCTACAGCCAGCCGCTGATCGAGGTGGCAGAAGAAGACGCGGAAAAGCTGGGGCTGAACGGCAACAAGCGCGTGCGCGTCTCGTCGCGGCGCGGCAGCATCGAAGCCGAGGCGCTGGTGACCGACCGCGTGCCGCCCGGGATGGTGTACGCCAACTTCCATTTCCCGGAGGCGTCTGCCAATGTGCTGACGATTGCGGCGCTCGACCCGGTATCCAAGATACCGGAGTACAAAGTGTGCGCCGTGAAGGTTGAGGCAGTCGAGTAATTGCAAAGAAGGGAGCTATGCCTCCAAAAACCAAACCTCATATCCCTGATCCGAAGACGCGCGCCCGGTTGCTGGCCGCGCTCTACATAGCACAGGAGCAGTACGGCTGGCTGAGCCCGGAGGCGATCCAGCGCGTCGCCGGGCGCCTGGGGTTGAGCCCGGGACAGGTTTATTCCACCGCCAGCTTTTACACCATGTTCAAGCTGGAGCCGCAAGGCGATTTTCGCATCCAGGTGTGCGAGGGGCTATCCTGCTACCTGGTAGGCGGCGCGGAGCCCGTGGTCGAATATATCCGGCGCAAGCTGGATATCGGTGCAGACAACCACTCGCCGGATGGAAAATTCTCGCTGGAGATCGTGCAATGTTTGGCAGCTTGCGACATGGCGCCAGCCATCAAGATCAACGATGAGCTGTACGGCAACGTCACCGATGAAAAAATCGATGAGCTGTTGGAAGCCATGCTCGCTAAAGCCTGAGGAAGCAGGGCTGATACGGATCAGTACCCTGGAAATGGACCCACAGCATGTTCGAAGCGGTGCTTACCCAAAACATCAACCTGCCCGATTCGGAGAAGATCGGCACATACCTGGCGCACGGCGGGTATGAAGCGGCGCGCAAGGCGCTGCTGGAATATTCGCCGGAGGCGCTGATCGACCTGGTGAAGCGCTCGGGGCTGCGCGGCAGGGGCGGGGCGGGCTTCCCGGCGGGGGTCAAGTGGGGATTCATGCCCAAGGACCCCAAGATCCAAAAGTACGTGGCGGTCAACACCGATGAAGGTGAGCCGGGGACGTTTAAAGACCGCCAGATCGTGGAATGCGACCCGCACTCTATCATCGAAGGCGTGCTGATCACCAGCTACGCCGTGGGCGCCAGCCGCGCCTACGTCTATATCCGCGGCGAGTTCTTCTTGGGCGTGAAGCGCTGGATCAAAGCCATTGCCGACGCCTACGAGGGCGGCTTCCTGGGCAAAAACATCTTCGGCAGCGGGTTTGACCTGGATATGTCGGTGCACAGGGGGGCGGGGGCGTACATTTGCGGCGAGGAGACGGCGATGATCGAATCGCTGGAGGGCAAGCCCGGCAACCCGCGCATGAAGCCGCCATATCCAGCGCAGGTAGGGCTGTTCGGCGCGCCGACCCTGGTGCACAATATCGAGACCCTGGCCTGCATCCGCCACATCGTGCAGCGCGGCGCCGAATGGTTCGCCGGAATCGGCACGGCGGAGAGCAAAGGACCCAAGATATTCTCGGTGAGCGGGCATGTCAACCGTCCCGGCAACTACGAGCTGCCGCTGGGCACGCTTTTAAGCGAGCTTATTTATGAATACGCCGGGGGTATGCGTGACGGTAAGAAGATAAAGGCGATCATCCCCGGCGGGGCGTCGACGCCGATGCTGACCGCCGACCAGGTGGATATCCCCATGGCGTTCGAAACGCTCGATAAAGCCGGTACAGCCCTGGGCACCGGCGCAATCATCGTGATGAACGAAGATACCTGCATGGTGGAGGCAGCCCGGCGCATCTCCAAGTTCTTCGCCCACGAATCGTGCGGGCGCTGCACGCCGTGCCGGGTGGGTTCGGTGCGCCTGTATGAAGCATTGGAGCGCATCGAACACGGCAAGGGGTTGGCAGACGACGTGGAGCGCGCCCTGTATCTCGCCCAAAATATCGACGGGCGCACGTTCTGCCCGATGGGCGCAGCCCTGGTCAACCCGGCGCGCTCTACAATCATGCAGTTTCGCGCAGAATATGATTACCACATCCAAAATAAGCGCTGCTGGGTGGGGAGAAATTAAATCTCTAGAAAATACAATGAGCCGAAATGAGCGGAGTATGGCAAAAATACTCGTCGTCGATGATGATCCGGATTTTGTGCGCGCCACGAAGATGGTTTTGGAGAAGAACGGTCACGAAGTGATTGCCGCCAGCAGCGGAGATTCGGGCTACCGGCGGGCAAAAGAGGACCGCCCGGCGCTGGTGGTGCTGGACGTGATCATGGATACGGTGCTGGACGGGCTTTCGGTAACCCAGCGCATGCACGACGATCCAGAGCTGGATGAGATCCCGATCATCATGGTAACCTCCATCGCCAATACGGATTACGCCGAGCTGTTCCCCACGGATGAGTTCATTCACATCAACGCTTTCTTGAGTAAGCCGTTCTCGGCAGATGCGCTGATGAAGCAGGTGAATAAGTATCTGCCGAAGAGCTGATGCGGCTTGTCTAAGATCAAGATCGGCGGAATTGTAAAAGATCTGCACCTGACGCTGATCAGCCTGGCGAGCGCCGGTGAGCGGAGCCTATCGATCACCGAGCTGCTGGAAATGCTGGGACAGGCAGATATCAACGTCTCCATGGTGGTGCAGGTGCCAGGCGAAGATGGCAGCCAGCTCACCCGCCTGACGGTGTGGCAGCGCGACCAGGCGCGAACGCTGGGCATCCTGGGCGAGCTAGAGCAGCGCCAAGCGCTAGCCATCCGCCAGGTGCAAACCGGCGTCGCCAGCCTGGGCATTTATGGTCCCGATTTTCGCATCCGCTCCGGGCTGGGGGGCGCCATCCTGCGCACGCTGCACAGCGCTCAGATAAGCATCCAAGCCATCAGCACATCGACCTCGACATTCACGGTGGTTATCCCCTCCGAGCAGGCAGAGGCTGCGCTGCTCGCCATCCAGCAGAATTTCGAGGCGCCATGAGAAAGTTCATTCACGACCTGTATGCAGCGCCATTCCAACTGGTGCTGGTGATTTCGTTTTCCCTGGTGGCGGCGCTGACCATCATCGTCGGCGCGTGGACCATCTCGCGCACGATCAGCGAGTACCTGGCGGGAGCGATGGACGAGCGGGTGGCGCGCGATATGCAGCTCGCCCTCTCGGATTATGACCTGATGCTGCGCGAGGTCGCCGGCACCACCCTGCGCCTCTCGCGCGATCCAACCCTGGGCGAGAACCTGGGGAAGATCCGCCAGGGGGACCCGAACGCCCTAAAAACCATCGACCAGCAATTGGCGGTGAAGTTTATCGGCTCGGCGCTGGGCGGCAACCGGCTGATCGCGGTGATCGACCAGGATGGCGACCTGCTGGCAGGGCAGCTTCTCTCAACGGGCGGGGTGCTCTCCAAGGTAACCCCTTCGGATGGCTGGCAGAACCTGGAGATCATCCAGAAAGCGATGAGCAGCGGGCAGTCGCAGGCTGCCACCGAAGTGATCGCCGCCGAGCAGCTGGCGAAGGTGGAACTAGACCAGCAGGCGCGCATCCCCATCCTGGATACGCCCAAGGCGGCGCTCGAGCTGTACGACACCCGCGAAGGAACTGCGGGACTGGCGCTGGCGAGCGCATCACCGATTTGGGACGAGCAAAAAAAGGTTGTCGGCGCGGTGCTGGCGATGCACCTCTTCAACAATGATTTCACGCTGGTGGATCGCATCAAGAAGATGGCCGGCATCGACACGGCGACGATTTTCCTGGGCGATTTGCGGGTCTCAACCAATGTGATGACCCTGGATGGGGAGCGCGCCATCGGCACCCGTCTTTCCGAAGAGGTTAGCGATGTCGTTCTGAACCAGGGGGATGAGTACACGGGTCCGGCGTTTGTGGTGAACGAGAACTACATTACCCGCTACGACCCGCTGGAAGACCATTCCGGGAAGCGCATTGGTATCCTCTACGTGGGGACGAAGCAGGCATCTTTCTACACACTGGTCAATATATTCAACCAGCGCATCGTGCTGGTGGCGCTGGGGATGATCCTGTTTACGTTCATCCTGACCACGCCGGTCTCGCGGGTGATCACCCGCCCGCTGGAGCAGATCCGGGACCTGGTGGTTGCCAACCGGCGGGTGGCTGAGGGCGATATGTCGGTGCGGGTGAGCACGCAGGCGGGTGGGGAGATCGGCGAGCTGACCAGCTCGTTCAACTCGATGCTGGACACGCTGCAAACCACGCAAGACCAGCTCGTGCAGTCTGAGAAGCTGGCTTCGCTGGGGCAGCTGGCTGCCGGCGTGGCGCACGAGCTGAACAATCCGCTGGGCACCATCCTGCTCTATTCCGATATCCTGCTCAAGGAAGCGCCGCCCGACTCGCAGATGAAGGCGGACCTGGAAGTGATCGTGGAGGAGACCAAGCGCTGCAAGACGATCGTCGCCTCGCTGCTGGAGTTCGCCCGCCAGAACCAGGTGGTGGCGCGCCCGACCGACCTGAATGCGCTGGTCTCCAACGTGATCGATGTGGAGATGAAGCGCTACGAGGGCAAGCCGGTGGAGATCGTCCCCGAGCTGGCGGAAGGCCTGCCCAAGATCCAGGCTGACCACGCCCAGATCATGCAGGTGCTGGTCAACCTGATCGAGAACGCCGTGGATGCCATGCCGCAGGGCGGGCGGGTGGTGGTGCGCACGCTGAAGGAGCCGCCCGGCATGGTGACGATCGAGATCGAAGATAACGGCACGGGCATACCGCCGGAGGATTTGAAGAAGCTGTTCACGCCCTTCTTTACGACCAAGCCGATCGGCAAAGGCACGGGGCTGGGGCTGCCGATCGTGTATGGAATTGTGAAGATGCACCGCGGGCAGATCATGGTGCGCAGCGAGGTCAACCAGGGGACGCGGTTCGTCATCCAGCTGCCGGTCAAGCTGCTGGGCATCACTAGCACTCAGCAAGGGTAATCAAGAGCAATTTTCACCGCGTCCTCCGCGTCCCTCAAAGTCAGTCGGGATTTAGCTCCGCGGTGAATAGAAAGGATCGATATGGACAAAGCCAAACTCCTGGTGATCGATGACGAGCGGGGCATACGCGAAGGCTGCAAGCGGGCGTTGACCCCGCAGGGGCATTTCGTCGCTACGGCGGAGAACGGCGATGAAGGCTTGCAGCAGGTCAGAAGCGGCAGCTTCGACCTGGTGCTGCTGGATGTGATGATGCCGGGCACGAGCGGCATCGACATGATCGGCATGATCCACCAGGTGGATGCGGAGATCGTGGTCGTCATCATCACCGGCTACGCCACGGTGGAGCTGGCGGTGCGCGCCATCAAGCAGGGCGCCTACGACTTCCTGACCAAGCCATTCACCACCGACGACCTGCTGCTGGTGGTCAACCAGGGGCTGGAGCGGCGGCGCTTATCGCTGGAAGCGCGCCGCTTGCAGGATATCGAGAAGGAGGCGTTGCGCCTGGAAGAGGAGAAGAAGCGCCTGGAAGAGCTGGACCGGGCGAAAGCCGCCTTCATGCGGCTGGTCACTCACGAGCTGAAGGCGCCGGTGTCCGCCATACTGACCTACCTGGATCTGCTGCTGAACGATTACGTGCCGGCGGAGGAAGTGAAAGAGACGCTGGAGCGCGCCCAGGCGCGCGCCAAAGAAGAGCTGGATATGATCTCCGACCTGCTCGAGTTCGGCAAGCTGAAGGAAATCAACCCAAGGGGACGCCGGAGCCGCTGCAAATGGAGGTGGCGCTGCGCTGGGTGTTGTGGGAGCTGGATGCAATCGCGGCAGAGAAAGAACTTAAGATCAGCGTCGATGTGGCGGAGGGATTGCCGCCCGTGCGCCTGGGAGCCGACCAGGCGAAGAGCGTGTGGACCAACCTGCTCTCCAACGCCATCAAGTACACGCCGCAGGGGGGCAGGGTGCAGGTGCGGCTTGAGCCAGGAAGGCGAGATGCTGCGCGGCGAGGTGCAGGATAGCGGCATCGGCATCCCGCAGGCGGCGCAGGCGAAGCTCTTTTCCGAGTTCTACCGGGCGCCGAATGCCCGCGAGCTGAATATCCCCGGCACCGGGTTGGGGCTGGCGATCGTGCGCCAGATCATCGAGAGCGCCGGGGGAAAGATTGGGGTGGAATTGCAGGAAGGGCAGGGGGCGACGTTCACTTTCACCCTGCCGGCGGTCTCAGGAGTTGACCGGCTGGATTACCCAGGTGCGTGTTCTAAAACGATAGCGAGCAGCGCCTGCTCCGCATCCTGCAGGGTGGGCGTGACCACGGTCCAGGCGGGGGCGATGCTCGAAACCAGGCTGGCGCACAGGGCGGCAAAGCCGTAGCGCGCCATGATCAGTTCGCGCGCCATGCCGCTGGAGCTGCCGGTTTCGCAGAGCGGGCAATACTCCAGGCTGTACGCCAGGCGCTGCGGGACGGACTGGCTGGTGAAAGGCACCACCAGCGATTTGAGCAGGACCTCGATGGCGACGGGCAGGCGCTCCTGCGCCGGCAGGGTGGAATACTCCTCGGAGAAGCGTTGGGCAAGCAGCTCCCCCAGGCGGCGGGCGAAGGTGGCGACGTACTCGCAAGCTTCTTCAGGGCTTTTGCAGCCCTCGCAGGTCATGGCGTATTCGAGCAGCACCTGGCTCAGGTCGGCATAGCAGCCGGCGCCGCATCCGGGCAGCTCGCCGCGCAGGATCCAGCCCAGGTTGGGGTCCTGGCGCAGGAAGAGGTTGCGCTGGTTGATCTCGATATAGCGCATGTCACCGCTGGCGATCACATAGGTGTAGAGCGGGGTATCGCTGTGATGCTGTGGGACTGAAGACATAGCCTCCTCCTGGCGGGGCAGTTCAGGCTGCACGCAGCTCCTGCCGGGCTGCCTGAGCCGATTATAACCCTTTTACCTGGCAAGCGTACCTCACGAAAAAGGTGCTCTTTATCAGCATGTGGGGTGATCTTAATCATCGGCGCTGATTGTATAATCATTGCACTTTATGCAATTGGAGAGGTTTGTTCCGCGAAGAGTCTAACGGAGGTTGTAATGCTGGTGCAAGACTGTATGACGCGCAACCCGATCAGCATCCGCCCGGAGAGCGATCCGGTGGCGGCGATCGGATTATTGAAGGCGGGCGGCTTTCGCCACCTGCCGGTGCTGGACGAGACCGGCAAGCTGGTAGGGATTGTCGACCGCACCGATATGGAGACGTTTTTGGTAAAAGCCGGGTCGCCGGGGGTGATGAAGCGCAACCACCGCGTCGACCAGCTGATGCAGCGTAACGTGATCAGCGTGACGCCGACCTGCCCGCTGGAAGAAGCCGCCAGCCTGATGGTGCAGCACAAGATCGGCAGCCTGCCGGTGCTGGAGGATGACAGGCTGGTGGGCATCATCACCGAGACGGATATCTTCAGCCGCTTCGCTGCCATCCTGGGCGGCGGCACCAGCTCGCTGCGCCTGACGGTGCAGGTGGATAACCGCCCCGGGCAGCTTGCCGAGGTGGCAACGGCGCATCGCCGGCGTGAACGGCAACATCACCTCCATCGTGGCTTTCGATGCCGGCGACCCGCAGCGCATGAACTTCACCATCCGGGTGCAGGGGGTCGAGAAAGATGCGCTCCTGCAGGCTGTCTCCGAGCGTGCCGGGGCTGGAAGTGCTGCACGCCTGGACGTGCTGAGGAGGTAACTCGCTGAGGCGATTTCGAGCAATTGATGCTATAATTTAAGCGCAGCATCTTTGCAGTGGGGCGCCACAAGGCAGCCTTCCATCACCACCCCTCCGTTAAGCCGGCTGGCAGGGGTGGTGTTTTTATCCATGCCCGAACCGGAGAGCATGGCGACTGGCAGAGGCTGAGGATGAACTTGCTGGAGATATATCCATCGCTACTTTTCTGGATAAACCGGATCTCATTGCCGCCTCCGGACAATGAAATCCGCATATGGACCAATTGCGCCTGTCGCCCGTGAGCAGTACTGTCCTGTAGCCTCACGGGCGTATGTTTTAAGAAGAAGTCCAAAGGGATTGATTTTGTAAAGGTTCGCGAAAGGAGAGTACCATGATCTCGGTAAAGGAGATGCCCTATCAAGAAAAGCTCGAAGCGGTTGTAAGACATACAGCGCTGTACCGCAGCGTTTTGCAAAAGTTCGCCGAGGTTCACCTGGGCGAGGATCGCGGTTGACGAGCTGGAGCAGACCTGGCTGAAGGGCAGCGAGCGCACGCCGGTAACGGCGACGCCGGCGGAGGAGTACCGCATTGCCTATGCCAATTGGATCTGGACGGCGAAGAGCGGCTTCAGCTTTGTGCGCGAGCTGACTGGGCGAGGAGGGCGTGCGCTGGCTGGAGCAGATGCTGCTGCACGCCCTGATCCAGCAGAACAAGGGCTGGTCTCTGGTGATGCTCAACCTGGTGCGCCTGGCGTCGCCAAACCAGGCTTTCAAGATGCTGGCAGAGCAGCTCAGCTACAACCTGCAGTGGCGGACGGCATACTCGGTGATCGAATTCAGCCCGCGTAAGCTGGTGCTGGGGATCGATCGCTGCCAGGTGCTCGAGTACCCGGGGACGGATGACGTGTGCCGGGCTTGCCGGGAGGTGTACCCGGCATGGGCGGTAAGCCAGCTCATGGTGGACATGAATTTTGAGCGTACTGGACCACGCTGCACGTGCACTGTGCGCCCGCTGGGGGGTGATTAAAGGTCGACCTGCACGCCGGCGCCTTGGGCAAGGGCGCGCTCGTACACCAGGCGGGCGGCGGCGACATCCTGCACGGCGATGCCCACCGACTTGTAAAGGGTGATCTGGTCTGGCGACGTGCGCCCGGGCTTGAGCCCTGCCAGCAGCTCGCCGATCTCGTCGGAGACGTGCTCGGCGGTGATCAGACCTTCCTGGATGGGGACGATGAAGTCGCCGGCTTCTTTGAGGGCGCCCTCGCGCGAATCGACGGCGACGCGCGCCGCCTGGATGGTAGCGCCGTCCAGCTCGCGGGCGTCCGGGGAGTGCGAGCCGACGCCGTTGATATGCGCGCCGGGCTTGAGCCAGGAGCGATCGACGACGGGCGTCTTGGAGGGGCTGACGGTGCAAACCAGGTCGGCGCCGCGGATGGCGTCTTCGGGGGAGTCCGCCTGGCGGAAGGCGAGCGCCGGGAAGCGCTGCGATTGGGCAGCAATGAAGCTCTCCGCCGCCTGGGGCAGGATATCGTACACGGCGACGGATTTCAGCGGGCGCACCTCGGCCATACCCCACAGGTGCGTTGCAGCCTGCACGCCGGCGCCGATGAGCGCCAGGCTGGATGCGTCCGGGTTGGCAAGCAGGCGGGTGGCGACGGCGGAAGCGGCAGCAGTGCGCACGCCGGTCAGGTAGCCGGCGTCCATCACCGCCAGCGGGCGACCGGTATCGGCGTCGTTGAGCAGCACCAGTCCGAGAATGGCAGGCGCGCCGCGCGAGGGGTTGGTGGGAAAGACGGTGATGCTCTTGACGCCGAAGACGCCGCCGAAGGGCAGCACAGCAGGCATGGCGAGGTGGACGCCGCGCTCGGGCACCTTGGTGCCGAGGCGCACGGGCATCACGGTCTCGCCGGCGGAGAAGCGCTGCATGACTTCGGCGATGGCTTCGATGCAATCGCGCATGGTGAGGACCTGCTGGACGTCGGAACGGGTGAGGATGAGGGTCACGGGATGCTCCTGGGGGGGATTGTCCTCAGCTCACCGCTCTCTTCACGAGCGCGGTGATGAGGGTTTCTTCTTTGGGGGTGAGCTCCTTGAGGGCGTAGGCGGTGGGCCATAGGACGCCATCGTCGAGGTTCGCCGAGTCGTTGAAGCCGAGCGTGGCGTACCTGGCGTCGAACTTGTCCGCGCTCTGGAAGAAGCAGACCACCTTGCCGTCATGGGCGTAGGCGGGCATGCCGTACCAGGTCTTGGGGAAGAGGACGGGCGCGTTGGGGGTGATGATCTCGTGCAGGCGCATTGCCATGCTGCGATCCGGCTCGGACATCTCGGCGATCTTGGCGAGCAAGGCGCTCTCGCCTTCTGCCCTATCCTTGTTCATGCGCTCTTCCGCCTTCAGCTCCCTGGCGCGCTCTTTCATGGCGGCTTTCTCTTCGGCGGTGAAACTTTGCGTTTCGTTTTTTGGGCTCATGGGTTGCTCCAGATGGGTTGGTCTGATTTTTAACTGCTTTTCCGCAGATTTCGCAGAAACCGCTGATTTTTTTCTTTGATCGGGCTGGGCGACCGAGAACGCGGATTCTGCAATGGACGAAAACACGCCCGTGTTGGCGCCCAGGACGGGTGAGGGGTATAGTTTAGAACATTGATTCAGTTTAGTCAAGATAGAAATTGTCCGAATTAGGCAATTGAAACACAGAGAAACACTGAGGCACTGAGAAACACTGATGCACTGAGAACACTGAGGCATTGAGAAACACTGAGGGATTGAGAAACACTGAGCAGGCACCGAGAACCAGGAGAGAAATTATGGAAGGGCGGGGCAAGAGAATGATGACCGAATGGGTGTAGGGGCGGGGC
>CAVPDG010000008.1:0-57302 GCA_963702535.1 uncultured Chloroflexia bacterium
CTATACCCTACAGGGGCGAGGCGTACTCTCGCCCCTTTTTTGGCGCCATCTCATCCCTTCTCCACCACCCAAAAATGCGACAGCCCCAACCCGCGCAGCGGCGTCTTCTCCAGCCACTGCAGCGCGGCTCGCAGCATGCGCCCCGCTCTCGGGTAGCGGGCGATGATGTTATCGTACGCGCCGAAGATCACCGTCTTTTCCACGAGGCGCAGCGGCAGCCCTGCGAACAGGCGCTCCAGGTCGCCGCTGGAGTAGACGCGCACGTGCGGCGCCAGGCGGTCGCGAAAGCGGCGCGGCAGGTAGTTGACCAGCGGGATGTTGCCGAAGTGGTAGCGCCCGCGCCAGTAGACGCCATGCGTCTCGAACGGGTAGCCGCGGTTGGGCGCGAAGATGGCTGCTCGCCCCCCAGGGCGCAACACGCGGCTCATCTCCTCCACAGCCTGGCGGTCGTCTGCCACGTGCTCCAGCACCTCGTGGCTCAGGATCAGGTCGAAGCTCCCGTCCGGGAAAGGCAGCCCCTCGCCGGCGGCGTTGACCACCCGCGGGATACGCCCACGCGCCTCGCCCGCCCGCTCGAAATCGTACTCCAGCCCGATCACCTGCCCGCCGGACTGGCTCAAGCGCGCCGCGTACTGGCCCACTCCGCAGCCGTCCTCCAGCACCCTGCCGCGCGCCCGCTCCCCGGCAGCCGCCAGGATCATCTCCAGGCGCCTTTCCTGCCCGGCGCGCCAGACGTAGGAAGGCTCGCCGCGCAGCGCCGCTTTCTCCAGGTCGCGCTCGCTCACGGCAGATCCCACTCCTGCTTGAAGCCGAAGCCGCGGCGGTTATCCACCAGGCGCAGCCAGCGCGGCGTGAAGGCGTACAGCGCGTTGCTGAGGACGATGGCTTTCAAGGCTTTGACAAAGGGGAACTTGCCGGCGTAAACTTCCCAGGCTGCCTGCCACTCCGCCCCGGGCGGCAGCATTTCTGCCCGGCCGCGCAGCTGCAGCCCGCGGATCGCCTGCCAGCCCGTCGCCTGCGGGTAGATGGCTGCCGCCGCCTGTGGATGCAGCTTCAGGTCCAGGCTGTGCTGGCTGTCTGCCGCGGAAAAGAAGTACAGCTTCAGGTCCTCCGCCGCGGCAAAATACACCGCTGCGGCGTGCGCCTCGCCGTCCGCGCCGGTTGTCGCCAGAGTCATGGAGGAAAGGGAGAGCAATTCTGAGAGGTCAGCCTTAGGAAGGAGCATAGTTGCGAATTGAGAGTCAGCGAATCAGCGAATCAACGATCTGCAAATCAGCGAACGGGTTGCCGGTTGCGCTGGAAATTGAGCTCGGTAACAATCAAAGCAATAACTTCATCTACAATAGCCAGACGTTCATCTAGCTCCAATGACGCTTTGAGGCACTTCGAGCGGTATAACCAGCCTTTCGTCTCTCGTGCGGAAGCCAGCGACACGCGGTAATGATACATCATCTCCTTGCCATAACCACGCCCTAAGCCTTCCTCCAAATTGGCGGAGATGGAGCCGCAGCTATCCAGGATTTGCCAGGCAATGGAGCGCCCGCGAGCGTCTTTTACCCAGCTTTCGCTATCCTCCCAGATCAGGTCATAAAGGTAAAGCGCCTTGCGATACCCGGCAAACTTCCAGATCGCCTCTTTCTTGATCGCCTCGGGCACACCCGCCTCCCATCCATCATAAGGCTGCATCTTCCTATCCCTCCTTGAACCTCCAACTCGCTGAGTCACCAACTCGCTGAATCGCTGAATCGTCGACTCGCTGACTCCCCTCACCCTCCCAACCCCCGCCACTCCTGGTACCCGGCGTTCTCGATCCCCAGGCGCGCCAATACGCGCCCCACCGTGTTATCCACCACCTCTTCCAGGCTCTGCGGGCGGGTATAGAAAGCCGGCACGGGCGGGAAGATCACCGCCCCTGCCTCGGCCGCCAGGCTCATCAGGCGCAGGTGGCCGCGGTGCAGCGGCGTCTCGCGCACCACCAGTACCAGTGGACGACCCTCCTTCAGCGTCACATCCGCGGCGCGAGTGATCAGGTCGTCGGCGTAAGAGTTCGCCACTGCCGAGAGGGTCTTGATTGAGCAGGGGATGATCACCATGCCCTGCGTGGCGAACGATCCGGAAGCGATGGCGGCGCCGATGTCGGCGTGGTTGTAAGTCGCGTCCGCCAGCGCCGTCACGTCGCTCACCTTCCAATCCGTCTCCTGGGCGATCGTCGCTCGCGCCGCCGGCGAGAGCACCAGGTGCGTCTCGACCGGCATCGGGCGCAAAACTTCTAGCAGGCGGATGCCCAGGATCACGCCTGAGGCGCCGGTGATGCCCACCACCAGCCGCTGCGCTTGGGAAGAAGGTTTGGGTGATTCTGCGCTCATTTTGTACCCCAATGGATGGCGATAGTGCCCAGCATGCGCCGGCGGAATCCCACCTGGCGGAAGCCGGCTTCCAGCATGCGCTCTGCGAGCTGCTCGGCGGGCAGGAAATTCTCGGTCGATTCGGGCAGGTAGGTGTAAGCCTCGCCCTCGCCGGTGATCAGCTTCCCCAGCGTGGGGATGACGGTGTGAAAATGGATGTTGATCAGCGGCGTCAGCAGGTTGCGCTGCGGGCGGGTGGTGTCCAGGATGACGATGCGCCCGCCGGGTCGCAGCACGCGGCGCTGCTCAGCCAGCGCCTGGCGCACGTCGCTCACGTTGCGCAACAGGAAGCCGGAGACCGACGCATCGAAGCTCTCGTCCGGGAAGGGCAGGTGCAGGGCGTCCGCCCCCAGCCAGCGCAAAGGGGCTGACTCGGGGCGCTGCTTGCCTGCCAGCATCATCGCCAGCGTGAAGTCTGCCGTCACCGGGCGGCAGCCCGGGTATTGCTGCAGCGCTTCGCGTGATAGGTCACCGGTGCCTGCCCCCAGGTCGAGCAGGTCGCCCTGCGGCGGCAGGGCGGCGCGCTGGATCACCTCCCGCCGCCATGCGCGATCCTGCCCGGCGGTCATCAGCCGGTTCATCAGGTCGTAGCGCCCGGCGATGCGGCTGAACATATGCTGCACGTAATCGGCGCGCTCCGCGCCGCTCAGGTTTGCCATCCGTCTCCAGTTTCCCCCAATCCTACCATGAATCGTTCAATCACCATGACCTTCGAAAGAAGGGGTTTGGGGAGTTTGTAGGCAGCTACGCTGCCTACAAACTCCCCAAAATCATTTCTTCCTTTGCCATAGGGCAGTTGTCGGGCTTCCCCCAGGGTTTCCCGACCCAGGGAAAACCCCGCTCAATCCTCTGCCAGGCGCTCCACCCGCCCGCGCACCAGCCACAAGGGCAGCAAGCCGCACACCAGGCACAGCGCGCCGCCCAGCGCCAGACCGGCGAGCTGACCCACCACGGCAGGGACGTTGAGCAGTTTGAGCAGCACAGCCGGTCCGAAGAACAGCAGCATGCTGATGCCCAGGAAAACGAAGCTGCTCAGCGCTCCCAGGCAGCCGATACCACCCTGCGAGATACGCCGCGGGTCCTCCCACTTGAAGTTCGCCCCGATCACGCCGAAAGCCAGGTTCAGCCCCGCTGCGCCGCCAATCGTCAGCAGCACCACCAAAAGCCCGAAGAACAGCGTTTCCAGGCTGGCTTTCTGCACCAGGGAGATGATCAGCAGGAAGATCCAGCCCAGGATGAGCGTCGGCAGGAACGCCGCCAGGTACTTGGCTGCCAGCAGCCGGGCGGTTGAGATGGGGGCGATCTTGACCATCCAGTAGTTCTTGCCCTCCTGCGAGAAGCCCATCGCCGCCAGGCGCGAGAGCAGCGACCAGCTCACGAAGAGCGAGATGGCGACGTTGCCGTAGATCATCAGGTTGCCCATGATCTCCATGAAGACCGGCGGCGCCTCGCCACGACCGGCGGGTACCTGCCCGCCGTTGCGGATCAGCATCAGCCCGTAGACGGCGCCCAGGATGAGCGGCGTCACCAGTTGCGACATGTTGCGCAGGTCGCGCCGCAGCATCAGCCAGTCTTTGGTGAGCAGGGCGCGCACATCTGCCGGGATCAGCCGTTGCAGCAGATCAGGACGCGCCGCGCCGGCTAGCCGCGCCGGGCGCGCCGCCCGCCTCGCCTTCTTGCCGGGGCTGACCTGCACGCTTGCCCAACCGCTGTAATACAACCGCTCAGCGGTCGCCAGGGAGAGGGCGAAGATGCCGCTGGTGACGCCGATCGTCAGCAGCACCAGTCCGATCCCGCTCAGCCAGCGCCCCTCGCCCAGGTCCACCAGGCCGCGCCCCGCCCAGGTGAGCGGCGACCAGGGCGTGTTGAAGCGCGTTGCCATGCCCAGCACCTGCGTCGCCTGGGCTTGGGAGATGTTGGCGTAGCGGGCGAACTGCCCGGACTGCGAGCAGGTGAAGGAGAGGATGGCGACGATAAATCCGAGCACTTCCGCCACGCGCCGGGCGGGGAAGATGCGCACCACTGCCATCACCAGCAGGCTGGAGAGACCGGCGGTCGCCAGCGCCACCAGCGCCAGCACGATGACGACCAGCGGGTAGTAGAGCAGGTTGTAGCCGCCGGAGGCGCCCAAACCGAACAGCACCGGCAGCCCGAAGAGCAGGATCAGGCTGAAGTTGGGCAGCGTGGCTTGCAGCAGCTTGGTGATGAAGATCGCCCGGATCGGCACCGGCGCGCTGAGCAGGAAGTCCATATCCCCCGCCAGGTAGAGCGCCTGCAGCAGAACGGCGAAGCTGGTGATCAGGATCGCCGCGAAGGCGCCCGTGATCACCAGCGTGGGCATGCTCTCCAGCAGCGGCTGGGTATCGCCCACGAACTGCGCCAGGTCGGGCGAGCGCATGAAGCGCAGCAGCAGCCAGCTCAGCACGAAGGCGCCGACCAAGCCTCCCACGATCAATATTCCCAGGACGATCATGCCGAACTTGCGCCGCTTGCTGGCGCGGCGAAAATCGCTGACCAGGATCACCCAGCGCAGGCGCAGCAGCTTCCACACGAAGCGCCAGAGCGACGGGTGGGGTGGGATATGCGTGAGGGATGCCGCGCTCATTTCAGCACTTCGGTGATCTCGGCGTATTCAGCGCCGCCGGTCAGGCTGAGGAAGATGTCTTCCAGGCTGGTCTCGCCTTTGCCCAGCCGGCGCAGCTCTTCCATGCTGCCCACGGCGATCAGCTCGCCCTTGTTGATGATGCCGATGCGGTCGCACATGCGCTCGGCGATCTCCAGGATGTGCGTGGAGAGGAACACCGCTGCGCCGCGGTCCGCCATCTGGCGCAGCATGTCCTTGATCAGGCGCGCCGAGCGCGGGTCGAGACCGACCGTCGGCTCGTCCAGCACCAGCACCTTCGGGTCGTGGATCAACGCGGCTGCCAGGGCGGTCTTCTGCTGCATGCCGTGGCTGTAGGAGTCGATCGGGTCGTCGGCTGCCTGGTCCAGGTCGAACAGCTTGAGCAGCTCCTCGCTGCGCCGTCCTACCTGGACGCTATCCACTTCGTACAGGTCGCCGACGAAGCGCAGCAGCTCCCTGCCGGTCAGCTTCGCGTACAGGTTGGGTGTATCTGGCACGTAGCCGCTGGCGGCTTTGGCTTGCAGGGATTGGGTCTGCACATCATAGCCAGCCACCCGCACCGTGCCCGCGCTGGGCTGCAGCAAGCCGACGATCATCTTGATCGTCGTCGTCTTTCCCGCGCCGTTCGGTCCGAGGAAGCCGAAGATCTCCCCGGCATGGACTTCGAAGCTGACATCGTTGACGGCAGCTTTTTGACCGAACCGCTTTAGCAGGTGTTCGGTCACGATCAGAGGTGAGTTTGCTGTTGATGACAAATCCGTGCTCCGTTCGTCTAAACTATATTGGATAAAGATGGATCGGCTTCATTCAGTGTACAACAAGAGGGATGGGGCGTCAATTCGCTTTGCGATTCCTGGCGGTTATCTGCTATAATGATTGTACCCACAAATCATACATATTTTCTCGTGGGTTGACATTTTTCAGGAAAGTTGCCTGCTCATTTGAGCCTGGCGCCCAGCCGGAACAAACATCGCAATTATCGGATTTTTTTCCTGGGTCACCGGTCTCGACATCCTTTCGGAGGGGGAAATGTCTCCGTAGGCGCGGGTGCCTCAATTGAGCGCAGGCAAGCTGCGCTTTTTTTGTTCGTTGCCAGGAGTTACTCATGAGCGCTGAATTTGTCTTTCGCTTGATCGGCATGGTGGTCTTTGCAATCATTGGCGTCTATTGGGGCGCGTATTTAGCCAATATCTCCGGTGGACCCAGCCAGACCTATGCGGTCCTGCTGGGTTTGGTGGGTGCGCTGACCGGCTTGATCCTGACCCCCTTTATCACCATCCGCCCGGCGCGCGCGTTGCGCAGTGTTCTGGCAGACGTCTCCGCCCAGACCTTAGTCGCCGGCTTGATGGGGTTGGTAGTGGGCTTGATCATCGCCGCCCTGCTGGCGCTGCCCCTTTCCCTGCTTCCCGAGCCATTCCGCAGCGTTTTGCCCTTTTTGATGGTGCTGCTCTTCGGCTATTTCGGCGTTGCGGTCTTCGTCATGCGCCAGGAAGATATCTTTGGCGTGCTGCGCCTGAACATTCCCGGTCGTTTGGGTGGGGGTGGGGAAAGCGAGGCGAGCGCCGCCCTCAGCCGCAACATCCTGCTGGATACCAGCGTAATCATCGATGGGCGCATTGCCGATGTCGCCCGCACCGGCTTTATGATTGGCACGCTGCTCATCCCGCGCTTCGTGCTCAACGAGCTGCAGTATATCGCCGATTCGGCGGACAGCCTGCGCCGCCAGCGCGGCCGGCGCGGCATGGAAGTGCTCAGCACGCTGCAGAAGAACACCGCCATCCCGGTGCGCATCAGCGATATCGACGTGGAAGGCGCCCGCGATGTGGATGATAAGCTGGTGATCCTGGCGCGCCAGATGCGCTGCCCGATCTTAACCAACGATTACAACCTGAATCGCGTTGCCGAGCTGCAGGGCGTGGCGGTGCTCAATGTCAACGAGCTGGCAAACGCGGTCAAATCCGTGCTCTTGCCCGGCGAACCCCTGGAGGTCAGCATCATCCAGGAAGGCAAAGAGGTCGGTCAGGGGGTAGGCTACCTGGATGATGGCACGATGGTCGTTGTCGAAGATGGTCGTGAGCACCTGAACAGCAAGGTCATGGTCATTGTGACCAAGGTGCTACAAACGGCTGCCGGGCGGATGATCTTCGCCCGTCTGAACGGCGGTTGATCCCCGCTTCCACACTTGTCCTAACCCATGCGCGAGTGGATCAGCGGACGCAACCCGGTCTTTGAGGCGCTCAGCGCCGGGCGGCGGCATTTCTTTCGCCTGCGCATCGCCCAGGGCGTGCAGGAAACGGGTCGTCTGCAGGAGATTATCAGCCTGTCTCGCAAGTTCAAGCTGCCGGTCGAGCGCCTGCCGCGCCCTGAGCTGGATGCCATCGCCGATGGCAACCAGGGCATCGCCCTGGAGGTGAGCGCCTATCCTTACAGTAATCTGCCGGATATCCTCGATCTGGCTGCCAGAGGCGGCGAGTCCCCCCTGGTCTTGATCCTGGATACCTTGCAAGACCCGCAAAACCTGGGTACCCTGCTGCGTACTGCCGAGGTGACTGGCGTGCACGGCGTTTTACTGCCCTTCCGGCGTACCGCAACAGTGACGCCTGCTGTGGTGCATGCCTCGTCCGGCGCCAGCGAGCACCTGCTGGTAGCCCAGGTCAACCTGGCGCAGGCGATCGACCTCCTGAAAGAAGCCGGTGTATGGGTGATTGGGCTGGAAAGCGGGGCGGGGGCTTTGCCCCCCGAGCAGGTGCACCTGGATGGACCCCTGGCGCTGGTAGTGGGCGGCGAGGCGGAGGGGATGCGCCCGCTGGTACGCGCCTCTTGCGACCTGCTCTTACGCCTGCCCATGCGCGGGCATGTCGCCTCGCTCAACGCTGCGGTCGCCGGATCGATTGCGCTTTACCTCGCCTGGCAGGCGCGCCGCTTCCCCGGGCGCCTGGATCGCTAACCCTTCAGCCTTGTTCAACCATTTACGCCTTCACTCCTACTATTCTTTTTTGGAGGGTCTGCCCTCGCCGGTTGACCTGGCGCAGGCGGCGAAGGTCGCCGGGATGCCGGCGCTTGCCCTTACCGACCATAATGGGCTGGCGGGGGCGATCGAGTTTTACGAGGCTTGCCTGGGCTTCGCAGTCCAGCCCATCCTCGGGTTGGAGGTCGATGTAGCCCTCTCGCCAGCCGTGCAAGGCAGGTTGGCGTTGCTCGCTTGCGACCTGCAGGGCTGGGGTAGCCTGTGCCGCTTAAGCAGCCTGCGCCTGAGCGCGGCAGGTGACCTGGAAATGCCTTTATCCCTGGATCGCGTCGCCGGAGAGTCAGCCGGGCTGATCTGCCTGAGCGGAGGTTGCAGCGGTCCGCTTGCCAGCCTGCTGGTGGATGGGCAGGCTGCCGTGGCTGCGCGCATGCTCGGCGCGCTGAAGGAGCTCTTTGGCGACCGCTTGTACGCCGAGCTCCAGCGCCACGCCCCGCAGGACGATGCCTGGGTGGCAGGGCTGGTTCCCCTGGCGCGGGCTGCCTCCGTACCGCTGGTCGCCACGCACAATGTATATTACCTCCATTCAGACCAGCGCCCCCTGCAGCGCCTGGTATCTGCCATGCGCCTCAACCAGCGCCTGCGCGATCTTCCCCCTCCGCCGAGGCGCCGCCGCACGCGGGCTTTCTCAGTCCGGAGGATATGCAGCAGCGTTTTGCAGACCTCCCCCAGGCGCTGGCTGCCACCCAGGAGATCGCCGCTCGCTGCCGCCTTGAGCTCCCCCTGGGTGTGCCCCACTACCCCGAGGCTGCCGCCGAAAGCGGCGAGCGCGTCTCGGATGCTTCCGCTCGCCTGCGCCTCGCAGCCCTGGCAGGCGCGCAGCGCCTCTACGGCGCGCTGACGCCCGAGATCCAGGCGCGCCTGGAGCATGAGTTATCGGTGATCCACTCCCAGGGATACAGCTCGCTCTTCTTGATTATGGAGGAGATCGTCGCCTTCGCCCGCAAGAGCGGCATCCCCATGTCATCGCGCGGCTCGGCGGCTTCCTCGCTGGTCGCTCACTGCCTGGGCATCACCTCGCCGGACCCCATCCGCCACAACCTGTATTTCGAGCGCTTCCTCAACCCGGCGCGCACCACCCCGCCCGATATCGATACCGACCTGTGCTCGCGCCGGCGTGACGAAGTGATCCGTTTCGTCTACCAGCGTTATGGGCACGAGCGCGTCGCCATGGTCTGCACCACAAACCGCTTCCGTCGCCGCTCTGCCCTGCGCGAGGTCGCCAAAGCCTACGGCTTGCCTGCCGCCGAGATCAAAGCCATGCTGGACGCCTTGCCTCACCGCTGGTATGGTCCCCGCCCGCGGCAGGTCTTGGGCGACGCGCCTTACGCCGAGCTTGCCGGGCGCTACCGCTCTGCCCACCACCAGCAGATCTTCCGGGATGCCGACGCCCTGCTGGGCGTCCCGAACCATCTCTCCATCCATCCCGGCGGGGTCGTCATCGCCCCCGGGCGCATGACCGACCTGGTACCCGTGCAGCTGGCGCCCAAGGGGGTGGTGATCACGCAGTTCGACCTCGATTCGATCGAGCGCTTGGGGCTGTTGAAGATCGACCTGCTGGGCATCCGCGGCCTCACCGTTGTCGGGGATGTCGCCGGAGCGCTCTACGCCGCCCAGCCCAGCGCCTATACCGCCCCGCTCGACGTGCTGGACGCCATCCCGGATGACGATCCTGCTACCGCTGACCTGGTGCGCAACGGGCGGACGGTGGGCTGCTTCCAGATCGAGAGCCCGGGCATGCGCGCCACGCTGCGTGAGATTGGAGCGCGCAGCATCGATGACGTGATGGTCGCCCTGGCGCTTTATCGCCCCGGTCCCTTGACCGGGGGGTTAAAAGATGCCTTCGTCCGCCGCCATCGCGGCGAAGAGCCCGTGGCGCACCTGCACCCGGCGTTGGCGCCGCTGCTGGAAGATACCTACGGCGTGATCTTGTACCAGGAGCAGGTGCTGCGCATCGCCCACGAGCTGGCGGGTCTCAGCCTGGCGGATGCCGACTTGCTGCGGCGGGCGATGAGCCATTTTGACCCCGGCAAGCAGATGCAGACCCTGCAGGAGCGCTTCATCGCCGGGGCAGCCGCCCGCAACCGCGTGGCGGAAGATGTCGCCCGGCGCATTTGGGAGCTGATGGCAGCCTTCGCCGGCTACGGTTTCCCCAAGGCGCACGCTGCCTCTTATGCCCAGGTCTCCTGGCGGGCAGCCTGGTGCAAGGCGCACCACCCGGCGCTCTTCATGGCTGCCGTCCTGGCGAACTGGGGCGGGTATTACGGGCAGAGCCGGTACCTGATGGAAGCTCGCCACCTGGGGCTGGTGGTGCGCCCGCCGCATGTCAATCACTCCCAGCGTGAGTTCAGCGTCAGCTACCCGGAAGGGCGTCCCGTCCTATTTATGGGTCTTGACCAGGTGCGCGACCTGACCCGCCGCACGCAGGCGCGCATCCTCAGCCAGAGACCCTTCCAGTCTCTGGACGATTTCTTATCACGCGCTGACCCTCGCCCGGTGGAGGCTGAAAACCTGGTCCAGGTCGGCGCCCTGCAGGGTTTTGGCAGCATCCCGGGGCTGCTCACGGCGCTAAAATCGCCTCAGAGCCGCGGCGGGCAGCTTTCTTTCTTCCCCGTGCAGGCGCCCGAGCTGCCCGAATGGACGCCAGAGCAGCAAGCCGCCGCCCAGCAAGCGCTCCTGGGCGTCTCGGTTTCGGTACATCCTCTGGAGCTGGTTGCCGCTCGCATCGCCGAGGCGCGCGCACTCTCCACGGTTGAAGCCGCTGCCAGGGTCGGGCAGGTCGTGCGCCTGGCCGGCATCCGCCAGGGCTGGCGCAGGCAGTCCGTGGGCAACGAGTTCATTTATTCAATGACCCTGGAAGACCTGGAAGGCGAGCTGGAGATCCTGATCCCTGCCGTGGTTTACCAGCGCTACCGGCAGGAGTTTGCCAGCCGCGATCCGCTGGTGGTGGAGGGGGTATTGGAGCTGGATAGCGAGACGGGGGAGCCTTTCATCCGTGCCGCAAAAGCCTGGCGGGTTGCCTGAAGATCTTGCCCCCGTGGCAATTTTAAAAGATGAGCTGCAGTGCCCATAATACCGCCATCCCCGCCACCACGGTCAGCATGACGTTCTTCGTGCGCCACGCCACCAGCGCGGCGATCATCCCCGCAACCAGGCGGAAGTTGCCTGCCGAGATACTCCAGCCCGCCGTTATGCATCAGCAGCTCAGGAAAGATGATGGCGGTCAAAACGGCAGGCGGCACGTAGCGCAGCGAGCGCCTCATCCACTCCGGGATGCGCCTGCGCCCGTAAGCCTGGATGAACGCCAGGCGCATGCTGTACGTCGCCAGACCCACCGCGATCATTATGATCCAGATGTTCATGTCCGCCTCTCGACGATCAAGCCCGCCAGGATGCCCGCCAACGCGCCGATCACCAATCCCAGCTTGAGCGGCAGGGCAAAAGCCAGCAGGGCTGCCACGCCCGCTGTCAGCGCGGCAGCCACGCCTGCCCGGTCTGTCAGAGACGGCACAACCAGCCCGATGAAGGTGAGCGTCAGCGTGAACTCCAACGACCAGGATGCCGGCACCTGCGTGCCCAGCAGGATGCCGGCTGCAGTGCTCAACTGCCAGGTGCTCCATAACGCCAACCCAGAGCCCAGCAGGAAGAAGTGCCGGTAATCCGGTGATGGCGCCACCTGCGACTTGTGGTAGCGGATAATGGTGACCGCGTAGGCTTCATCGGTGAGCAGGTAAGCCAGCAGCCACTTCCACGGCGCGCTCAATTTTCGCAGGTAAGGCGCCAGCGAAGCGCTGTATAACAGGTGCCGCAGGTTGACGATGGCTGCCGCCAGCGCGATCACCACACCGGGCGTTCCCACGCCGTAGAGCTGCGCCATCAGCATCTGCGCTGAGCCGGCGAAGACGATCGCCGACATCGCCTGGGCGGTCAGCGGGGATAAGCCGGCGCCGATGGCGATTACCCCGTAGATAAATCCGAACGGGAAAACCCCAACCAGGATGGGCAGCTCATCCCGTAAGCCAGCCAGGAATTCGCCAGCAGGTGAAGTGGTCTCTGGTGAAAGTTCTTCTTCCAATGCCTTTCCCCGCGGCGGTTGAGCTCAGGCAGGCGGGCGGTCGCCGCTGAACTGCGTCTCGTACAGGCTGGCGTACAGCCCTCCTTGCGCCAGCAGCTCGGCGTGCGTGCCGCTTTCCACGATCTTGCCCCGGTCCATCACCAGGATCAGGTCCGCTGCCAGGATGGTGCTCAGGCGGTGGGCGATCACGATGCTGGTGCGTCCAGCCATCACAAGCTTCAACGCCTGCTGGATCAGGTGCTCCGACTCGCTGTCCAGGTGGCTGGTGGCTTCGTCCAGCACCAGGATGCGCGGGTCTTTCAGGATGACGCGCGCCAGGGCGATGCGCTGCTTCTCACCACCGCTCAGCCGGTAACCCCGCTCGCCCACGATGCGTGTCGTAGCCCTGCGGCAGCTCGGTGATGAAATGGTGGATATTGGCTGCCCGTGCTGCCGCCTCCAGCTCTTCCTGGGTTGCATCCAGCCGGGCGTAAAGCAGGTTGGTGCGGATGGTGTCGTGGAAGAGGTGCGTCTCCTGGGTCACCATGCCGATCTGGGCGGAGAGCGAGTCCAGGGTGACGTCTTTCAGGTCGTGACCATCGATCAAGATGCGCCCGCTGCTCGGGTCATACAGGCGCGGGATGAGGTAGGTAAGGGTGGTCTTGCCTGCCCCGCTCGGTCCAACCAGCGCCACGAGCTGTCCGGGCGCCGCTTTGAAGTTGATGTGCTCCAGGGCGCTCTCTCTTGCCTGGCTACGGGCTGGCGCTTCAGCTTCTGCCTCCCCACCGCCGTCCTTCTTGCCGCCAGATAGCACCGCCGTCACGCTGTCCATCCGCCCGAAGCGGTGCACCTCGCTCAACTGCACCCTCGCGTCCGATCTCGTAGCGGAAGGATACGTCCTCGAAAGCCAGCTCTCCCGCCACGCTCTTTAGCTCAACCGCTTCCGGCTTCTCCTGGATGTCCAGCGGCAGGTCGATCACCTCGAAGACGCGCTCGAAGCTGACAATCGACGTGGCAAATTCGACCGGGGCGTTTGCCAGTCCCTGCAGCGAGCTGTACAGGCTGGTCAGGTAAGCCCCGAAAGCCACGATGGTGCCCACGGTGAAACTCCCCAGGATCACCATGTAGCCGCCGATGCCGTAAACCAGCGCCGTGCCCACTGCGCTGAGCAGCCCAACAATCACAAAGAAGGATGTGCCCAGCACGGCCCGGTGCACGCCGATATCGCGCACCCGCCCGGCGCGCTCCTGGAAGCGGTCCACTTCTGCCCGGTAACGCCCGAAAAGCTTGACCAGCAGCGAACCGCTGATGTTCAGCGTTTCGTTCATCATGGCGTTCATCTGGGCGTTGGTATCCATCGCCTCGCGGGCGATATCCCGCAGGCGCGCCCCCAACCGGCGGGCTGCCAGGATGAAGAACGGTAACACCAGGATGCTGATCAGGGTCAGGCGCCATTCCAGCGAGAGCATCACCAGCAGCACCGCCACAGCCTGGATCAGGTTGGTGACGATGCCGACGATGGTGTTGCTGATGGCGTTTTGCGCCCCGACCACATCGTTGTTCAGGCGGCTCATCAGCTCGCCGATGCGCGTGTTGGTGAAGAAGCGCAGCGACATGCGCTGCAAGTGGGCGTACAGCGCCACGCGCAGGTCATAGATCACCCCTTCACCCACCTGGGCGTTCAGCCGCCGCTGCCACACGTTGATCAGCCCGCCGATGGCGGGGATCAAGAGCAGCGCGAACGCCAGCAATACCAGGCGCGGCACGTCCTTCGCTGGCAGCACCACATCAATGAGCTGGCGCATGATGAGCGGCGTCAGCAGCGTCAGCCCGGTACTTATCAGGATCAGCACCAGCATGCCGATGATGTGCCAGCGGTACGGGGATGAGTAGCCGAGCACGCGCCTCAGCAAGCCCCAGGTCACGCGGGGCTTCTCATCGCTGGCGCTCAGGTAGCTCCACCAACCGCCTCCATGCATTCCCATTCAATCACCTCATTCGAGATTCTAGATTTTACGCCAAAATGGACGGAAAATCGTCTTTATTCTCAAGAGCTCTGTGGCAATCGCTGTTGAAGATCCCCAAAATCCGGAAATCATCACGGTAAATCCCACTGAGCCTTGCTCATACCGTCCAGGTCTTGATGGTGTATCGCTGCTGCCCTTCTCCCGGCAGAGCGCGTTACCTCCCAGATCTCGCTGGCGTAACCTTCAATGAAATAACGGTCGTGGGAGACCACCAGCGCCGTTCCCTCGAAGGTCGCCAGCGCTTGTTCGAAGCGCACCCGCGAGGGGATATCCAGGTGGTTGATCGGCTCGTCCAGCAGGAGCAGGTTACAGCCCTGCGCCACCAGGCACGCCAGCAGCAGGCGAGCCCTCTCGCCGTAGGATAAGCGTCCAGTTGGGATGAATACATCGTCGCCGCTGAACAGGTACTGGTGCAGGAAGGCGCGCGCTTCGGTCTCTGAGAATGGCGCCAGATTGCGAATGCTGGTATAGGCATCCAGCTCCGGGTCCAGTGTCTCTTGCTCCTGCGCCATGTATCCCAGGCGGATGGCTGCGCCCAGCCGCACCTCACCTGCCAGGGGCGGCAGTAATCCGGCGATGGTGCGCAGCAGGGTTGTCTTCCCGCTGCCGTTCGGACCGATCAGCGCCAGGCGCGCCCCCTGCCATACATGCAGGCGTAGATCCTGGAGCAAGATCGCCTCTCCGTAACCGATCGCCAGGTCGTGCAGGCTCAAGGCTGAGCTTCCGCTGGTGGGCGTCTCGCCGAAGTCCAGCTTCATCTGCCAGCTCTGTTGCGGCTTTTCGATCCGCTCATCCGTCAGCAGGTGCTCCAAGCGCCGCTCAATGTGCTTGGCGCGGGCGACGGTGCCGCTGGATCGGTCGCCGAAAAAGCCCTTGGCGAACTTGTCCGGCGTGTCCGCCTTGCCGCCGCGCCGGAAGCGCGCCGTGCGACGCAGGTGAGAGGCTGCCTCCTGCAGGCGAGCGATCTCCATACGCTGGTCCTGGTAAGCTTGCCAGTGGCGCTCCAGCTCCGCCTGCCTGGCTTCCAGGTAATCGCTGTAATTGCCGGGGTAGAGACGTCCCTTGTGCGTGCGCAGGTCGATCTCCAGGATGCCCGTAGCGACCGCATCCAGGAAGGCGCGATCATGTGAGACGATCAAAGCCGCCCCGCGGAAAGCGTCCCAGCCACCCCTCCAGCCAGGCGAGCATTTCCAGGTCCAGGTGGTTGGTAGGCTCATCCAGCAGCAGCAATTGCGGCTCGGCGAGCAGCACGCGCGCCAGGCTGAGGCGGGTCTTCTGCCCGCCGCTCAGGTTGCCCAGCGGCGTTTTTGGCGGGAAGCCGTCCAATCCCAGACCTGCCCGCACCTCGGCGAGGCGGCCCGAGCTTTCCGCTGCTGCCTGCAAACGGCGCAGGGTAAGGTCGTATGCCTGGAGGAGTCCTGTATGCTCAGGGTCCTTTCGCCAACGCCAGCGCCAGGCTCTCCAGTTGCTGAGATAGATCGCTGCTCTCTTGCTGCAGGAAGCTTCCCACGGTCTCGTGTCCATCCAGCTCCAGCCCTTGGGGCATGTACCCGATTGCCACGCCGGGGGGCGTGTGGAAGCTGCCCGCATCTGGCGTTTCTTGGCGGGTCAGGATGCGCAGCAAAGTGGTCTTGCCACAGCCGTTCGGACCGACCATGCCCATGCGCTCGCCTGGGTTGAGCGAGAACGAGATGTCTTTTTAAGATCGTTTCGATCCCGTAAGATTTAGAGATGTTTTGAACGGTAAGCATAAGCCATCATTGAAAAACAAAAACCGAGAGCAAACGCCCTCGGACTTTGAGTAATTCTTCTATGTGGTGACGAGATGGAATTTTGGATGATACGGGCGGCGGAGCCGCCGCGTAACTAAAAATTCCTCTTCATCCCATCTCGCAAGATTACGAAGACCAGATGCGTTAGCTGGAAAAAAGGGGATTATGCTTTTAGCTCGAACATGTTTTGATCTCCTCGTCCGCCAGTTCGATTATATCACTGTGTAAATCGAGAAATGGGATGCAGGTCAAGCGCTGCCTGACTTGCATCTCAGTCTTGTAGGGGACTTATTTCCAAATGAGCGGGAGGATTGACTGGTTTGCCTGGTAAGGTCTTGGCGGTACGAAGGCATCCCGCTGGTAATTCGCCCGCCCGGTATGCCACAATAGCCGCGCTCCGGCAGTGCCGGGCAGGTCGTAGGCTACCAATCCGGAGTGGGCTGTGTTGAGCACGACCTCCATGTCTGGGTCGCCATCGATATCCGCAAGGGTAGGCGCCGCCAGCGCCCCGTTCCAGTTCGGGCTGCCAAAAGCGGGTGGAAGGGCGACCTCCTGCAGGACGTGCCCCAGGTAATCCAGGATATGCAGCTTGCCCGTCTTGTTGCTGCCTTTCTGCGTCCACGAGGCGAAGATCACCTCGGCGTGCCCGTCGTTGTCCAGGTCGGCGACGGTTGGCTCTGACGCAAAGCGTAGGGTGCCCTCCGCCGCGCTGTAGACGGAGTAGGGCCAGGCGCCGTGCTCGGTCTTATCCAGCCAGAAGGCGTGCACGCGCCCGTCGTACGAAGAGTACAGCAGTTCCAGGGCGCCGTCGCCATCCAGGTCGGCAGCCACCGGATTGGGCTCGTTGCTCTCGATCACGTTGTAGTCCTGGCTGAGCGGCGCGCCGGTATCCACGGGCGTGCTGCTCCAGTCGTAGCCTGAGGCGTTGAAGCGGCTGCGGTCGGCGTTGAACAGGAAAGGACCGTTATACTTGCTGGGGTAGCCGGAGATGCAATCGTACACGTTGCCGATCACGGCGCTCTCGTTGGCGCCGTCGCGGTTGAAATCGGCGATCAGGCTGGCGCCGTCGGCGAAGTTGGGGCGGTAGCGTTCGGCGCGCGGGTCGCCGTCCGTGCAGGTGCCCCAGCCGCGCAGCTCGATCGCCAGGCTCTCCCACACACCCACCTTGCCCCAGGCTTTGCCTGCCCCGTACATGCTGTTGGCAGGCATCTGCACGCCGTTGGCTTCGTAAGCGCAGATGTAATGCACGTCCGAGGGGATGACGATCTCGTTCATGCCGTCGCCGTCCAGGTCTCCGGCGGAGGCGTTGGCGTTGTAGACGCCCCAGGCGTAGCCGCTGTCGTTGTTGAGCTGCGGCCAGCCCGAGCGCGTGGCGCCGGTATGCTCCAATACCCAGGTGTTGGTGCGGTTGCCGATGGCCGCGGTGACGATCACTTCCAGCGTGCCATCGTTATCCAGGTCGGATACGGAGAGGCCGCGCAGCTCGCTGGTGGTGGGGCGCTTGGGCCAGCCGGACTCGAAGTAGCCCTGCTGGTTATAGATGGAGACGTACCCACCGCTGTGCGCCGTGACGATCTCCAGGGCGCCATCCCCGTCCACGTCCGCCAGGACGATGCCGGGCCAGGTGCGACCCACGCTGCTGGCGCCGGGCGAGGAGCGGTCGTAGCCGGAAGCCACCTGCCATTCCAGGGCGCCAGTCGCGCCATTCAGGACGAAGATGGAATAAGCTGAGCCGATCACCTCCGGCGTGCCATCCGCGTCCAGGTCAGCCACGGCAGGCGAGGAGTACCAGCCCGTCTCGCACCAGGATGCGTAGCAGCCGCCGCGCTGCCATTTCAGCACGGGCGGCTGGACGGACAAAGGAGCGGTTGACGGTTCGACGCCGGATTGAGAGAAGGCCGGGATGGTCAAAGCCAGGCAGAGCAGCAGGCTGGCGGCCAGCGCAAATTGAGCTTTCAAGGGTAGCCCCCGTCTTTAGGGAATCTTTTCTGTTTGCCTTTATCGATAAAACTGCATTTTTTATATCATAAAGGTTGGAGGCTGTGATTATCTTTTAATTAAGGCTGAGGTCTGTTTGGGTTAAGCCACGTATTTTTCCAGCCGGCTTACTGCCGCCGTTGCCAGGTCAGCTCCCTGGTATGTCTCCAATAAGTTGCCCTCGCCATCCAGAAGAGCGATCCCCGCGGCGCTGGCGGTGTTGCGCAGTCCGATAGCTGCCGTCACGCTCCCATCCCAGTCTGGCAAGACGACGATGTAATCTTTTGGATCCTGTCCCTTTGCCAGTTTTCCGGCGTTGTCGTTATAAGCTTTGCGGATGGCTGCCTCGGCAACGCCGCGAAACATGCGGGGCACGATCTTCAGATTGACCAGGGAAGCCGTCATCAGCGTGGAAGCCAGCGGGTATTTCTCGCGAACTGCCGTGTGCACCTGTGTTGCTTCGTCCGCCGATTCCTGCCCGTGGCACACCAGCAGGGTCAGGAGCCCTGTCTGGCGTAAATCGATCTTCCGCCCTGAGCCGACCGCCGTCAGCGTGGCTTTGGGCGCGCGTTGCATGGGTTCTGTTGCGTTGGTGTTCTCTTTGCCTGGCATATTCTCACTCGCTATGGAAAAGTCTCCCGATTTTACCATCCTAATGCCTCCTTCTGGCAGGGTAAAATACTCAGTGGGAGAATTCCCGGGAAGGTTGGCATTGGACAATTTAACCGCTTGGTCTTCATCCATGGTCTCGAAGGCACCAGCCAGGGCGAGAAAGCCCGCCTGTTGCGCGGTATCTTCCCTGCGATCCTCACCCCCGACTTCACGGGTCCTCTGGAAGCGCGAATGGAAGCCCTGCGCAATATCCTGGGCGAGGAGCGAGGCTGGAGGCTGGTCGGCTCCAGTTTCGGCGGCTTGATGGCGGCCATGTACGCCTGCCAGCGTCCCGCCCAGGTCGAGCAGCTTGTCCTGCTGGCGCCTGCCCTGCTCTGGCCCGACTTTGCCGCCTCCCTGCCCGCCGCGGTGGATACGCCGGTGGTCATCTATCACGGTACGCAGGATGCAATTGTCCCCTGGCAAGCCCACCCAGGAGCTGGCGCGTAAGATTTTCCGTAACCTGGATTTCCGCATCGTGGATGACGATCACGGCTTGTATAAGACGGTGCATGTCTATTGATTGGAAAGCTTTACTGGTTTCTGAGTGACGATAACTGCCGGGCTACCCCAATTTTCGGTATCCTTAGATAAAGGAGAGCATCAGCATGGCAGACGAAAAAGTACGCAAAGAGGAATTTCGCGTCAAAGGCGATGCCGTCATTGCCAAGATCAAGGAAATCTTGCACGAGGGCAATGTCCGCCGGCTCATCATCAAGAACGAAGAAGGCAACACGTTGATCGAGATCCCGCTGACCATCGGCGTGGTCGGCGTCTTGTTGCTTCCGGTCTGGGCTGCCATCGGGGCTATCGCTGCCCTGGCGGCTAATTTGACCATCGTGGTGGAGAAGGTCGAGCCAGATCCCAGCAGCGCTCAGCCCGACCCGGAAGATGCTTCCCAATCCGGGCAGGGGGGCTGATCATTCGCGGCTCCTTCTCCCGCAACGAGGCAGCTTGACTCTCACGGCAACCTTCCACTTCGACGGCGCGCTGGGCGATTTCCTCTCGCCGGAGCAGCGTAACGCGGCCATCGCCTGCAGCTTCAATCCCGGGCAGTCGGTCAAGCACCTGGTCGAGTCTGCTGGGCATCCCCCATACCGAAGTCGCCGAGATCCAGGTCAACGGCGCTCTCGTCGATTTTGGCTACCTGGTCGCAGATGGCGACCAGGTGCAAGTCTATCCCCTGACTGTTGAGACGCCGGCGGATGAGCCGCGCTTCATTCTGGATAATCACCTCGGCAGGCTGGCGGTCTACCTGCGCATGCTCGGCTTCGATTCCCTTTACCGCAATGATTTCCAGGATGAGGAGCTGGCGCAGCTTGCCAGCCAGCAGGAGCGCATCCTGCTCACGCGTGACCGCCGCCTGCTGATGCGCAACCAGGTCAGGCGGGGCTATTGGCTGCGCAGTAAAACGCCGCAGGTCCAGCTTGAGGAAGTGGTGCGCCGTTATGATCTTGCCTCCAGGGCTGCACCCTACCGGCGCTGCATGCGCTGTAACGGGTTGTTGCAGCCGGTTGAGAAAGAGCAGGTGCTGCACCAGCTCAAGCCGCTCACCCGCCGCTATTTCGAAGAGTTCCGCATCTGCGCCGATTGCCAGCAAGTATACTGGAAAGGATCGCACTACGAGCGCATGCAAGAGCTGATCGAGCAAGTGGTCCGTAAAGACAACGTCGAGCATACACCGTCTGAAAGGATGAATATCAATGAACGATAGCGAGGCGCTTTGGTTCCCACCCGCGCTGCTGTCTGTTGCCGGGGTTACGCCGCAGTTATTGCAGGGCTTGTTCGCTGCGGCAGCCGATTTCTTTGAGATCCAGCCCTGGAAGATCCTGAAGGGCGAAAAAGTGATCGAAGTCTGGTCTCCTGAAGCGCGCCTGGTGGTTGTGATGGGCGCCGCCGGGCAGTCCTTCGGTATCAGCGTTTACGATAGCCCGGCAGACTTGCAGCGCATGTACCAGGCGCAGGACCCCCTGGAGGCGGCTGGGGCGCTGTGCTGGCTGGCGCTGACCTACGAGACCGCAGAGTACCTGGATCAGGGCGATCTGGGCGCCATCCGCCGCTACGGCTGGCGGGTGGCGGGTGAAACTGCCTACCCCTCCATCGCCCGCATCGGGGCGCCCGGTCCGGACCTCCAACCGCCGACGCTGCAAGACCTCGTCTGGTTGGAAGGCTGCCTGCGGGCTTTGTGCGCGCTCTTTACATCCCACCTGACATTCGATGCGCAGGGAGAGCCGCTGCCGGTAGAGCTTATGATCCCCGTCCAGACCAGCAGCGGATTATTGGATGCGCGCCTGCGCTTGCCGGGCATGCAAGAACATAATGTGTTCGGGATAAGATATTTTTGAATGCTGGGTGCGGGATGCCGCACGCAGTATTCAAAAATACACTCTCCCGATCCATATCCCGAACTGACGTTATAATACACAGCGGAGGTCGAGATGGATTATCCGTCATTTCTTGTCGCTTTGAATAAGCTCTACCCGCCTGAGCGCCTGCTGACCAGCCCGGCGCAGCTTGTGCCCTATGAATCGGATGCGCTTACGGTTTATCGCGTCCGTCCCAAAGCCGTTGTTATTCCTGAAACTCAAGAAGAGGTGATCGAGACCGTGCGCCTGTGCCACCGCTACCAGGTGCCTTTTGTGGCGCGTGGCAGCGGCACCAGCCTGTCCGGCGCCTCCTTGCCGGTAGCGGAGGGCATCGTCATCGCGCTGAACCGCCTGAACCGCATCGTGCGTATCGATCCGCAGGAGCGCCTGGCCGTGGTCGAGGCGGGGGTCATCAATCTGGATGTCAGCAAAGCCGCAGCCCCCTACGGGCTGTACTTCGCCCCCGATCCCTCCAGCCAGCCGATCTGCACCATCGGCGGCAACCTGGCATTCAACTCGGGCGGCGCGCATTGCCTGAAGTACGGCATGACCAGCAACCATGTGCTCGGCTTGAAAGCCGTCCTGCCGGACGGTGAGGTGGTGAGCCTGGGCGGGGAATCGCTGGAGAGCGCCGGTCCCGACCTGGTAGGGCTGTACGTCGGTTCCGAAGGTCTTTTCGGCATTGCTCTGGAAGTCACCTTGCGCCTGCTGCCCAAGCCGCAAGCGTTCAAGACTATCCTGGCTGCTTACCATTCGCTGGAGCTTGCCGGCGAGACGGTGGCAAAGGTGGTGAGCTCCGGCTTGTTGCCCGGCGCAATCGAGATCATGGATAACCTGGCTATCCAGGCTGCGGAGGCTGCCGTTCATGCCGGTTATCCGCTGGACGCCCAGGCGCTGCTCATCGTCGAGCTGGATGGCGAAGCAACCTCCGTCGAAGCGGATTTCGTCTTCCTGCAGGAGATCATCTCCTCCTCCGGCGCTTACGAGGTGCGCATCGCCAAAGACGACGCTGACCGCATGCGCATCTGGAAGGGGCGCAAGAGCGCCTTTTCGGCTGTCGGTCGCCTCAGCCCGGATTACATCGTCCAGGATGGAGTTGTGCCGCGCAGCCGCCTGAGCGAAGCTCTCAGCCGCGTCCAGCGCTTGAGCGCCGAATCGGGCATCCGCATCGCCAATGTCTTCCATGCCGGCGATGGCAACCTGCATCCCTTGATCCTCTTCGATGGTCGCCAGAGCGGCGCCCTCGAGCGGGCGGAAGCGATTGCCGGCGAGATCCTCAAGATGTGCGTGGAGTTCGGCGGGTCGATCACCGGCGAGCACGGCATCGGCGTGGAGAAGCGCGGCTATTTGCCGGTGATGTTCAACGAAGCCGACCTGGATGTGATGCGCGCCCTGCACCTGCAGATCGACCCGTTGCAGATCTCCAACCGCGGTAAGGTGTTCCCCTCTTGATCAGCATGAGACCCACAGCCATATCAGAAATCCAGGAGATCGTCTGCTCCAACAGCCGGGTAGCGCCGCGCGGCGGCGGGAGCAAGCCGGCGCTCATCTTCCAGGATGGGTTTACCCAGCTAGAGATGCGCCATATTTCAGGCTTATTAACCTATGAGCCCCAGGAGTTCACCTTCACTGCCCTGGCGGGCACACCCCTGGCTGAGATCGATCACGCCCTGGCGGAGCACGGGCAATTCCTGCCCTTCGACCCGCCTTTGGTGCGGGCAGGCGCCACACTGGGCGGCTGCGTGGCATCCGGCTTGAGCGGTCCGGGGCGCTACCGCTATGGCGGCTTGCGTGATTTCCTGCTGGGTGTGCGTTTTGTCGATGCGCAGGGTCAGCTCGTCAGCAGCGGCGGCAAGGTGGTGAAAAACGCCGCCGGCTTCGACCTCCCCAAGCTGATGATCGGCAGCCTCGGGCAGTACGGCATCCTGGTCGAATTGTCTTTCAAAGTCTTCCCCCGCCCGGAAGCTTTTACCACCCTGCTGGTGGAATATCCCGCGCTGGAACAAGGGCTGGAGGCGCTCACCCACCTCACCCGCCAGCCATACGAGCTCTTCGCCCTGGACCTGCTCCCGCAGCGCGCAAGGCGCCCAGTTGCGCCTGCGCCTGGGAGGCAACCCCGCCTCATTCCCGCAGCGCATAGATCAGATGCAGAATTCTTTGCCGAGCGGCAGTATCTCTTTACTGGAAGGCGAGCCCGAGCAGCAGCTCTGGCAGGCTGAGACCGAGCTCACCTGGGCGCCAGCCGGTTACAGCCTGGTGAAAGTGCCCATCACGCCACGCCGCGTGCTCGCTCTCGATGAAGCGCTGGCAGCCGCGGGGGCGATCCGCCATTACAGCGTTGGCGCCAACCTTGCCTGGGTCGCCTGGCGCGGCGACCTCGCCGCGCTGGATAGCCTTCTCGTCCGCCTCGATCTCTCCGCCTTGCTCGTGCGCGGTGCAGCCACCAAGCCCGCTGCTGGGCGTGCGCTCGGGAGAGGCGTTCGCCCGCCGCGTCAAGCAGGCTCTCGATCCGCAAGGAAGATTCCCTGGAGCCATTCAATGCAGCATGATATTCCCGTAGAATCCCTGGGAGTGATGGGCGAGGCGATGGCGCATGCCGTTGGCGCCTGCGTGCATTGCGGTTTTTGCCTGCCCGTCTGCCCCACGTATACGGTCCTGGGCGATGAGATGGACTCGCCGCGCGGCCGGATCGTGTTGATGAAATCCGTTCTCGAGGGCGAGGTCGAGCTGGAAGATGCCCTGCCCTACATTGACCGCTGCCTCGGCTGCCTGGGCTGCGTCACCGCCTGCCCGTCCGGCGTCTCCTACGGCGAGCTGATCATGCCGTTTCGCGCTTACGCCCAGGAGCGCCGCAGCCGGTCCCTTTCCGCCAAGGCTACCCGCCGCCTGGTGCTGGAAACCCTGCCCTATCCCGCTAAATTCCGCCTGGCAGCCCTCTCCGGCAACCTGGTCAAGCCCGCCCAGGGCTTGCTGCCAGGTCAGCTGCGCGCCATGCTCAATCTGCTGCCCGAGTCGCTTCCCGATGCGCAAGCGCTGCCCGAAGTCTTCCCGGCGCAAGGGGAGGCGCAGAAAGCGCGTGGCTCTGCTGGCGGGATGTGTCCAGCAAGGTCTGGCGCCGGAGATCAACTGGGCTACGCTGCCGCGTCCTGGCGCGCAATGGCGTGGAGGTGGTCATCCCGGGAGGTCAGGGCTGTTGCGGAGCCCTGGCGCTGCACATGGGCGAAACCGACCTGGCGCGCCGGCAAGCCTTGCACAATATGCAGATTCTCTCTATCGATGTCGATGCGATCCTCACCAATGCGGCGGGTTGTGGCTCTGGCATGAAAGAGTACCCCTTGCTCTTCAAGGGCACGCAGTGGGAGAAGCAGGCGCAAGATTTCGCCGCCCGCGTCCAGGATATCAGCGTTTTCCTGGATGAGTTGGGGCTCGAAGCGCCGCCATCCTTTGCCTGAGCCTGTGCAGATCGCCTATCACGATGCCTGCCACCTGGCGCACGCCCAGGGGGTGACTGCCGCGCCGCGCCGCCTGCTTGCCGCCATCCCCAACCTGACCCTGGTGAATTTCCCGGAGGCAGATCTATGCTGCGGCTCGGCTGGCAGCTACAATCTCGAACAGCCCGAAACGGCTCGCCTGCTGGGTGAGCGCAAAGCTCGCAATATCCACGCCAGCGGAGCGACGGTTGTCGCCACCGGCAACATCGGCTGCCTGGTGCAGTTGCGTAATCACCTGGCAAGCCAGGGACGCCCGCTTCCCGTCTGGCATACGCTGGAAGTCCTCGATCGCGCCTACCGCGGTTGGGTTTAACCGGCGTTTCAAACCCTGCAGGAGATTGACTGGTCCATGCCGCATTACTTTACTGCTCAAGAAGCCAACGCCACCCTGCCGGTGCTCGAGCCGCTGGTAGAAAGGATGCTCGATCTTTACCAGAAGATCGCCGCCGAGCAAACGGGCGTCCTGCCTGCCATGCAGAAGGCAGGCGGCAACGGCGGCAACCGCCCTGCCAGCCAGGTGGGCATGTGGATGGGGGAGATGGAAGCGCTGGTGCAGCAAATCCAGGCGTTGGGTGTGCTGGTCAAGGACACCCGCATCGGGCTTCTGGATTTTCCCGCCTGGCGCGAAGGGCGGGAAGTCTATTTATGTTGGCGCTATGGAGAAAAAAGCGTGGCGTACTGGCACGATGTCGACGCCGGCTTTAGTGGGCGCCAGCCTCTATAACGGTTATGGCAAAATCGACTCTTCCTGGCGAGGTTATTCAAGCGCCCTCTCAAGCCAGCCCCAAAGCGCGCAAGCTCAGTATATCCGGCACGTTTGCCTCCCTGCGTTACCGCAATTACCGCTTGTGGTTCACCGGGCAGATGGTTTCGCTGGTCGGCACCTGGATGCAGTCCACCGCCCAGGCTTTCCTGGTCTACCAGCTCACCGGATCGCCAGCTTACCTGGGCTATGTGGGTTTTGCCTCCGGGCTGCCCACCTGGCTGTTCTCCCTGTACGGCGGCGCCATCTCCGACCGCATGTCGAAGCGCACCGTGATGCTGTTCACCCAGACCGCCATGATGATCCTGGCATTCCTGCTGGCGGCTCTGACGTTCACCGGGCGCGTGCAAGCCTGGCATATCGTGGTCCTGGCGTTCCTGCTGGGCATTGCCAATGCCTTCGACGCCCCGGCGCGCCAGACGATCGTCCTGGAGCTGGTTGACCGTGAAGATTTAACCAACGCCATCGCCTTGAACGCCACCATGTTCAACCTCGGCACTGCCATCGGTCCGGCAGTGGCTGGCATCACCTATTCCGCGGTCGGTCCGGCATGGTGCTTTACCATCAATGGGCTCTCGTTCATTGCTGTCATCGTTGCGCTGCTGATGATGCGCCTGAAGCCTTTCGAGCCGGTTCAGCGCGCCGCCTCCGCCCTGGCTGAGATCCGCTCCGGCGTGCGCTATGCCGCCGCCGACCGGCGGGTGCGCACCATCATCCTCAACCTGGGCATTGTCAGCCTGTTCGGCATGGGTTTTGTCACCCTGATGCCCGCCTGGGCGGTGGATGTGCTGGGCGGCAACGCCACCACCAACGGCTTGCTGCAATCGGCGCGCGGGATGGGGGCGTTGGTCGGCGCCTTGATGCTGGCGGCGACAGCCGGGATGTACCCCAGGGGGCGTTTGTTCACCATCGGCAACCTGGTTTTTCCCGTCCTGCTGTTCGTTTACGCCTTCTTGCGCTGGCTGCCGCTCTCGCTGCTTTGTCTTGCCGGGGTGGGCTGGGGCTTCATGGTGATGGTCAACTCCTCCAACGTCCTGGTGCAGACCCACGTGCCGGACGCGCTGCGCGGCCGGGTGATGAGTATCTATACCCTGGCATTCTTCGGCTTGATGCCGTTTGGCTCGTTCATTGCCGGTCGCCTTGCCGAGCAGATCGGCGAGCCAGCGACCGTGATCGCAGGCTCCGTGGTCTTGTTCGTCGTCGCCTTATGGGTCCGCCTGCGCGTGCCCGAGGTCGAGCGCGGCATCTTGACCGTATTCCGCTTCTGGATTAGAATCCCGCCTGCACAAAAAATGCCCTCGTAGCTCAGTGGATTAGAGCACTTGCTTGCGGAGCAAGGGGCCGCGCGTTCGAGTCGCGCCGGGGGCGCCAATTACCAGGGAGCGGTAAAACCGCTCCTTTTACCTCTGACACCAATGTTTTCCAATGGCTTTAGCATCTCGCATGCGATACTCATCTAACCCTAGATGTTCTTTCCCATCCTGATAAAAGGTCTCAATCGGCCAGCGCAGCAAATATGTGGCAATGATCTTTTGGGCGTTCCAGTCCACTCGATTGGTGACCAAAGTAACGTAGCTCCCGCTGAGCTCTGCATTTTCGTAGCTGATGACAATGCGGATTTTCCCTAACGTCGGTATGCGCACGCTGATTGTGAAGGTCCAGTAGCTCTTCGCTCCCACTTTGACTTCTCGGAAAGCGTTGGCGGGGATGAGTGTCACCAGGTCTTGCACTGCGATATGCGGCCCTTCCATCTGGATCGTGTTGCCCGGTCGCATCTTTCAAGGCAAAGCTGTTGGTTTCCAAGTTGCGGTTCTTCTTCAAGATGCTGATCCAGTCCTTTTTGCGGCGTTTAGCCACCTGGATCAACTCTTCGGCCAGGTACCAGCCATCGAACAGTAGCAAGCCGAAACGCAGCTTATGAGCAATCGCCGCTTCGATCAGCTCGATGCCCAGCTCAATTTTGGTGCGAAATTGCTCGTGCAACCCGGCAAACTCTGGGTTTTTCGAGCAAAACCGGATCGGCTTCCCGATGCAGGTGGTTGCGTTCCTTCTTTTTCGCCGGGATTTCCCGCTCGGGGAAATGCTTGTGGACAAATTCTTCCCAGCGGGTCAGTTCTTCATACCGACGATAAATCCGCAGGTCGACCGGAAAACGCACCGGGCCGCTCACATAGTGGCTGGTGACTGGATTGTGGGCTAGAGGATAGCTGTTATCGCTATGATCGTAGTGACGGGCCACATATTCAAACAGACTGCCAACGTGTTTGCACAAGGTGTCATCCAGGATCAAGGCAGAAGCCTCCTTACTCTTGCGAACCGCTTTCGTCTGTTCAAGCAGATAGTGAATGCGGCGTTGGTTGACCTGCTCTTCAAACCACGGCGCTTCCGAAAAATAGCGGGAGAGATTGGTTTTGTCCTCCTTATGAAAAAGAAAAAACCTCAAATCCTGCTCACCAACGATGACGGCATCCGCTCGCCCGGCTTGTGGGCCGCGGCGTCTGCCCTGTCCGAAATCGGTTACGTGCATGTCGCCGCCCCGCGCGACCAGTCCTCCGGCGCCGGGCGCAGCCTCCCCTCCACCTCCGACGGCACCATCCGCCTGGAAGAGGTGTGCGTTAACGGCAAAAACTGGACCGTGCACGCCGTCGGCGGCACGCCCGCCCAGGCGGTCTTGCATGCGGTCATGGAGATCCTGCCGGGCAAGCCCGACCTGGTCGTCTCGGGCATCAATTACGGCGAGAACGTCGGCAGCGGCGTCACCGTCTCGGGCACCGTCGGCGCCGCCCTGGAGGCGTCTGGCTTTGGCATTCCTGCCCTGGCGGTCTCTCTGGAGACCGAGCAAGCCAACCATCTCTCCTACTCATCTGAAGTCGATTTCCGCACCGCTGCCTATTTCACGGCTTACTTTGGTCGCTTGTTGCTCCGGTCGACGCATGCCCCCGGATGTGCATGTCCTCAAGGTGGAGGTCCCCTCCGACGCCACCCCCGACACACCCTGGCAGGTGACGCGCCTCTCGATGGTCAGCTATTACGACCCGGTGCCTGCTCAACGCGCCTCCTGGGACGAGCCGGGACCCATGGGCTACCGCGCCGCCGATAACTGGCATACCGCCGAGCCGGACTCGGACGTGCATGCCCTGCGTGTGCGGCGCTGGGTTGCCGTTACCCCCTTAAGCGTGGATATGACCTCCCGGGTATCGATGGAGGTGTTGGACCAGCTCTTGCGGAAGGCTGAGTCTTAGAGCCTACGCGCTGGCGCTCTCCAGCAGCACTTGCAGCATTTGTGGGTGAACATCTTGGGTAGCCGCCAGGATCGAGTAAGGCGGCTTGAGGATATCCGGGTCGCCGTCTGCCTTGGTCACTCGCGCCCCGGCTTGCTCGGCGATCAGCGCTCCGGCTGCCATATCCCACGAGCCGAGCGACATCTCCCAGTAGCCATCCAGCCTTCCGCAAGCCACGTAGCACAGGTCCAGCGCCGCCGAGCCCAGCCGGCGCACGCCCTGGGAGCGCAGCGAAAAGCGGGCGTAGTTGTTCAGGTTCTTCTCTGGCGTGGTGCGGATATCGTAAGGAAATCCGGTCACCAGCAAGGACTGGATCAGCTCGCTCGTCCCGGCCGCCTCGATCGCCTCGCCGTTTAGCCAGGCGCCTTGCCCGCGCTCGGCGCTGAACAGCTCGTCGCGCAGCGGGTCATAGATGGCGCCCAGCCGGAGCAGAGGTCCTTCCTGGTAGGCAATGGAGACGCTGAAGAACGGCACGCCATGGGCGTAGTTCACCGTCCCGTCCAGCGGATCGATGTGCCACAAGCAGCATTCCTGCCCATCCCAGGCGCCGCTTTCCTCTGCCACAATGCGATGGGAAGGGTAATGCTGGCGGATTTCCCCCAGCAGGTAGGCTTCAGACTGCTTGTCGATCTCGGTGACCAGATCGATGAGCCCTTTGTAGTTGATCTGGTGGCGCCGTCCGTAGCCGGCGCGAAGGATTTCTCCGGCGTTTCTCGCCAGGGTTTCAATTTCAGATAAGGTTGGTTCCATAAAGGTCAGGGGGTTAGATTCAACAGGTGGTATAGATCGTCTAGCTCGTGTTGAACGGCTTCGCGCTGGCTGATGCAGTCTGCCAGGTGCGTCCGGGAAGCCGGTTTTTGTTCTTCCGGCAGGGTTTCTAGCTGGCGCGCCGTGCGGGCGATCTGTGCGTTCTTTTGGCGCAGCTTGCCTTCCAGCCTCTCGCGGTAGCCTTTGAAGAAATCGCCTTCCTGAAGCGGCGGCGGGATGCTGGGCAGGTCCATGCGCAGCACCTCCTCCACGGTTTGCAGGAACACCTCCGTATCGACGGGTTTTTCCAGGAAGCGCACCGCGCCCAGGCGCATGCCAAACTCACGGTCGTCTGGCGTTACATACGTTGCGGAGAGGAAGATGATCGGGATGTGGCTCAGGCGGGGGTTTGCCCGCAGCCTGTGCGCCAGCGCCCATCCGTCCATCTTGGGCATCAGGATGTCGGTGATCACCAGGCAAGGCATGCGCTGGTCGATCTTCTCCAGGGCTTCTTGCCCGTTGCGCGCCGTGACCACCGCGTAGCCTTTGAAGCGCAAGGCGACTTCGAGCAGTTCCAGGATGTTAGGAACGTCCTCGACGACGAGTACCGGGTTGAGTGGGACGCTCATGCCCCTTATTGTAGCCGCCTCCGCTGCTGCCAGCAAGGAACACACAGAATTGTAAGGGTCAGGCACGCCCATCCAGCTCCTCTGCCAGCTCGGCGAAGAATTGCGCCATCGCCTGGTGGCGTCCTTCGGCAATGCGCCTGGCAGCCGGGGTGTAGAGCCGGTCTTTCAGCTTGCTCAGCTTGAACAGGTACTCGTGATAAGCGCTATGCGCTTCACCCGGCTCCAGCGCGCCAGTCTGCCGGAAGCGCTCCGATGGCGGGCTGTAAACGGGCTGTCCCGCTTGCAGGCTGAAGGCGATCGCCCGGCTCACGCCGATGGCGCCGATGGCATCCAGCTTGTCGGCGTCGAAAAGCACCTGCGCTTCCAGGGTCTGGGGCTGTTCTCGCTCGTCGCGGAAGCGGTGGGCGCGGATGCAGTGCAACACAGCTTCGATGCGCTGCTCTTGCCAGCCCTTCTTCGAGCAGCACCTGGCGGGCGAATTCCGCTGAGGCGTGCTGGTGAGAGCGCCGGGCGGCGTCGTCTGCGGGATGGCTGCCTTCGGCGTCGTGCAGCAACGCAGCCGCCGAGACGATCTCCACGTCGCAGCCTTCCTCCACTGCCAGGCGCCGCGCCAGCGCATACACCCGCTCGATGTGGTCGAAGCCGTGCACGCCATCGGCTGCCGGGTACCAGTGGCGCGCTCTTTCCAGGGTAAGCATTCAGGCTGCCTCGCTGTCCCTTCCTAGACCGGGTAAATATTACCCTTCTTGATCACCGTCTGCACCAGGTTCGTGCCGAAACGGTAGCCAAGGTGGCGGTAGTCCGGAGCGTTGAGGATGATCAGGTCCGCCTGTTTGCCCGGCTCGATCGATCCGATCTGCCCTGAGCGGCTGATTGCCGCCGCGGCGTTGATGGTGGCAGCGGCGATGGCTTGCGCCGGCGTCAGGCGCAGGTAGCGGCATGCCAGGGCAATGGCAAATTGCATGCTCTCGCACCACGCCGTGCCGGGGTTGAGGTCTGTGGCGATGGCGAGCAGCCCGTCCGGCTTCCAGGATGAGGCGGGCAGGGGTGTAGCTCCCTTCCGCCAAGCCGAATGGCGTCGCTGGCAAAGCCACGGCAACCGTATTGCTCTTCGCCAGGGCGTGGATCTCCTCTGCAGATGTGGTCACCAGGTGGTCTGCCGAAACCGCCCCAAGCTCTACGGCAAGCCCTACGCCCCCCAGGTTATCGAACTCGTCCGCATGGATCTTGAGCGGAAATCCCAGGCTCTGCGCCGCTTGCAGGATGCGCCGGGACTGCTCCAGGCTGAACGCCCCCGTCTCGCAGAAGACGTCCACAAAGGGCGCCTCCAGGTAAGGGGCGTGCGAAGGCCACCAGTCTTTCAGCATGGGCAGCATGGTCTCGCAGATCAGGTCGGTGTAATCGTCCGGGCGATCCTTGAATTCGGGAGCGATGGCGTGCGCCCCCAGGAAGGTAAAAGCCAGCTCGAGCGGACCTTCGCCGTTCAGGTTGATCAGCGCCTGCAGCATGCGCAACTCGGCTGCCGTGCGCAGCCCGTAGCCCGTTTTGATCTCCGCCGTGGTCGTGCCGTAGCTGAACATGCTCCACAGGCGGCGGCGCGTCTCGTTCAACAGCCTTTCGAGCGATGCCGTGCGCGTGGCGTGCACGGTCGAAAGGATGCCGCCGCCCGCGGCCAGGATCTCCAGGTACGTTTTCCCTTCCAGGCGCATCTCGAACTCCGCGGCGCGGTCGCCAGCCCAGATGGCGTGGGTGTGCGGATCGATGAAGCCGGGCATCACCACGCATCCGCCGGCGTCCAGCAGGGGCTCGTGCGGGTAAGCGGAGCGCAGCTCCTGGCTCGGACCGGCGGCTGCGATCTTCTCATCGGTGACGAGCACTGCTCCATCGGGGATGATGCCCAGGCAGCCCAATTCCCGGCCGCGCTGCGGGCCGCCGGCGAGGGTGAGCACCTGGGAAGCAGAATGGATCAACATGGGCGTTAGATTGGTGAGCTAGTATCCGCGGGATTGTTATGGGCATTATGCCATGCAAATCATGGATTGGCAACACCTCTTCCTGGTTGGTTCGCCCCGGGAACGCTCAATAGTTGACAGTATATTCCGGTTTTGGGGGTGTGGGCGGGCATACGCCCGCCCACACCCCAAAACCGATAACAACCTTTAGTGCACCTTTGCCCCGTACTGCCTTGTCCGTTTTTATCCAGACCGATATAATCCAAATTATTTTCACCTTCAATCAGGATAATCTATGGATACCCTTACCCGCATCGAACGCGATTCCCTTGGCGAGCTGCCGGTCGCAGCCCAGGCGATGTACGGCATCCAGACGCAGCGCGCCGTCTTGAACTTCCCCATCTCAGGATTGCGCCCCTGGCGGGCGTTCATCTGGTCCATGGCGACCATCAAGCGCGCCGCGGCTGAGGTGCACCGCGACCTGCATCTGCTCGACGAAGGGCGCGCCGCCGCCATCATCCAGGCGGCGCAGGAGGTCAGCGACGGGCGTTGGGATGACCAGTTTGTCGTTGACCCTTTCCAGGCAGGCGCGGGTACCAGCCATAATATGAATGTCAATGAGGTGATCGCCAACCGCGCCACCCAGCTCCTGGGCGGTGAGCTGGGTGAGTACCGCGTCCATCCCAACGATCACGTCAATATGGGGCAATCCACCAACGACACCATTCCCACCGCCATCCGGCTTGGCGCGCTGTGGCGGCTGGATGAGTTACTGGATGCACTGGATGCGCTGGCGCAGGCGCTGCGCCAGAAAGCGGATGAGTTCGATCCCGTGGTTAAATCGGGTCGCACTCACCTGCAGGATGCCGTGCCGGTGCGCCTGGGTCAGGAGTTCGGCGCTTACGCCCGGGCAGTGGAGCGCGACGCCGAGCGCATCCGCCGCGCCGCCGAAGGTCTGCGCCGCCTGGGCATCGGCGGCACGGCGGTTGGCAGCGGCTTGAACGCCCATCCCGAATACCATACCCGCATGGTCCAGCGCCTGTCAGAGCTGACCGGGCTGCGCCTGGCTACCTCCGATAACCTGTTTGAAAGCATGCAGTCCATGGCAGATGTCGCCGACTTCTCCGCATCCCTGCGCACACTGGCTGTCACCCTCACCCGCATCGCCAACGACTTCCGCTTGCTGGCATCCGGTCCCTCCACCGGGCTGGATGAGATCCGCCTGCCGCCGGTGCAGCCGGGCTCCAGCATCATGCCGGGCAAGGTCAACCCGGTGCTGGCAGAGATGCTGAACATGGCGATGTTCCACGTGCAGGGTTGCGATCTCACCATCGCCCTGGCTTCTCAAGCCGGGCAGTTGGAGCTGAACGTGATGATGCCCATCATCGCCCACAATCTCTTCGAGAGTATGCAGGTCGCTATCGGCGCCGTGCGCGCCTTCACCGATAAGTGTGTGCGCGGTGTTCAGGCGAATCCGGCAAAGGCGGAGGGCTGGCTGAAGAAGAACACCATCGTGGTCACTGTGCTCAATCCCCTGATCGGTTATGCCGCCGGGGCGGCGCTGGTCAAGGAAGCCTTGCGCCGGGATGCCAGCGTGAGCGATGTAGCTGTAGAAAAGGCAGCCGCCGGGGAGCTGCAGCACCGTGATGGCAGCCGTGGCGTGACGGTGCAGGAAGTGCAGGCTGCCCTGGGCGATCTGCGCCGGCTGACCGAGGGGGGCATTGCCGGCGAGGGCGCTGCTGGGGGTTAGAAAGCTCAGGTACAAATTAAGGTATAATCCGCTCGTGCCGAGGAAGAAATCCCCTGAAGAGCTGAGCGCCGACGAGTTGCGCTGGTTGCTGGTTGAGAAGCGCCGTTCTGCGCGCCAGGAGCGGCTGGAGCGTTACCGCCGCACCGGGCGCGCCGTGCTGATTGCCCCTGATACGGAAGCCTCCCTGGACGACCTGCGCGCCGGCGCTTTGGAGAATGAGCCGTCCGGCAAAGCGGCGCGTAAGTCGCGCGGCAGGCGTTTCATGGATGGGCTTCTCCTGCTGGTCGAGATCGCGGCTGTGGTGGGGCTGGTCTTCGTGCTCTTCAACGGCATGAACATCCTGCGCAGCCTGAACCAGCAGGTGGCTTCTGTCCTGGAGCAGCCCACCCTCACACCCACGCCGCTTATCATGGCGGTGGTGCTGCCTTCAGGTCACACGCCGCCCAACGCTGAAGGCGGGGCGCGCCCGAACGACGCCGAGATCCCAGAACATTTGCGCCCCCTGCTCCAGTCCCTGGCGAGCATCCCCATCCCTACGCCCGGTCCGGAGCAAGCCATTCGCATCCAGGTGCCTGCCATTTCCGTGGATGCTCCCGTGGTGCAGGGGGATGGCTGGGAGCAGCTCAAGAAGGGTGTGGGGCAGAATGTCAGCTCGGTCAATCCAGGTGAAGCGGGCAACCTGATCCTCTCCGCTCACAACGACATTTTCGGTGAGATTTTCCGCGATTTGGATAAGCTGAAGCCCGGCGATCAGGTGACTTTGTTCACCAATCAGCGAGCATATAACTATATAGTGGTAGAATTGAAAATCGTCGAGCCAACCGATGTTGAAGTCCTGGCGCATGGCAGCCAGCCCATTGTCACGCTGATCTCGTGCTATCCGTATATGGTAGATAAGCAGCGGATTGTGGTTGTAGCCCGCTTAAAGGACAGTGATAGTTAGTTAGGTATCTATCCGAGCAAAATTGGAGCCCATCGCATTTCGGGCAGGTCCTTAGTGCACAAATGCGCAGCATCTCAGATGTTGCGGATTGGCTCTAAGATCATCTGGAGGAGAGAGTTATGAGCAAGAAAACCAAGCGGCAGGCGCGCAAGGCGACAACCACCCCAGCTCCGGCGGTGATGACCTCAGCGCCCGTGGCTGATATCACACCCGCCCGCGCCAGCGAGCGGGATTTCAACCCCGATTATTCTTATGTCAAGAAAGACCTCAAGCGGATTGGCGCCCTGGCAGGGTCGTTCATCATTATCCTGATCGCATTGTCTTTCATCCTGAAATAAACATCTCCTAGGTTCTATCCGATAAATGGATGGGAGTCCCAATTTTGTGGGGTGTGCGGCGAAGCCGCACACCCCACAATATTGGATTGCTTTAATTCCCCCCTTTCCCCTGTTGCTAATTTGTACCAATCCAGCTAGAATAATTGGCAAAGATCATTGCTGGTCTGGCAAGTCTGAACGCCAATGGATAATACCGAAACTCCCGTCTCCCCATCGCCGAAGTGGAGTCCGCTGACCAAGCTGGCGGTCGCGATGACCTTCGTTGCCATCCTGGCGGCGATGCTGGTGCGCTTTCGCGGGCTTGTCGGTCCCTTTCTCATCGCCATCGTGCTGAGCTACCTGCTCTACCCGGTGGCGGCAGCCTTCCGCACTTTCAGCAAGCTCTCCTGGCGTGCTTCAGTTAACCTGATCTACCTGGTTGTCGCCATCATCTTTGGCGGCTTGCTCGCCGTAGCCGGTATCACCATCGTCCAGCAGGTGCAAAGCCTGATCAATTTTGTCGGTCAGCTGACAGCCAACCTGCCTGCCATCGTCGCTGACCTGTCCACGCATGTCTACGTGATCGGTCCATTTCAGTTTAGCCTGCAGCAGTATGATCTTCAGGCTCTCACCAACCAGGTCATCTCCGTTGTCCAGCCCATTCTCGGGCGCCTGGGAGCGCTGGTCGGCGCCCTGGCTACCGGCGCAATCAGCACTTTGGGCTGGGCGATCTTTGTGCTGGTCATCTCTTACTTCTTATTGGCGGATGCCGGTCGCGTTTCCGGTCACCTGTCATTCATGGAGATCCCCGGCTACACTGGCGATCTGCAGCGTTTGGGTATCGAGCTCAAGAAGATCTGGAATGCCTACCTGCGCGGGCAGCTCACCGTCGTCCTGCTGGTGATGGTGACCTACACGATCTTGCTTACCGGGCTGGGCGTGCGTTATGCCCTGGGCATCGCCATCCTGGCCGGGTTGGCGCGCTTTGTCCCGTATATCGGTACCTTTATCGCCTGGGCTACGCTGGCAGCGGTGGCATTTTTCCAGAGCGGCAACTATTTTGGGTTGCAGCAGTACCAGTTTGCCATCCTGGTTGTGGTCATCGCCATCGTGGTGGATCAGGTATTCGACCAGTTAATCTCGCCGCGCATCATCGGCGATACGCTGGGGGTCCACCCCGCCGCCATCCTGGTAGCCGCCATCATCGCCGCCAACCTGATCGGGCTGGTGGGTCTGGTGCTTGCCGCGCCGGTTGTGGCTACCCTCAGCCTGGGGGGGCGCTACATCGTGCGCAAGATGCTTGACCTTGATCCCTGGCCCGAGCGGGTGGATGGCGCGTCATCGGTGCGCTTCTCCTGGAGGCGGTTCTTCCGCCAGGTGGAAGCCTTGCTGCGCGTTGCAGGTCGGCGTATTCGTGCTTTGTTCCAGGGACGGGCTGGCTAATCAGACCGGTGGTTAAATCAAGCGCTCCGCAGCGGGCGCCGCTGCGGAGCGCTTTCACGGGGCAGAAGCTTCACGCCTTGAATCAATGCGTCTTGCCGTGCAGCTCTTCGCGGATCTCCACGACCTGGCGCCGCAAGCGGTCATCGCGCTCGAGTAGATCGGCGATCTTATCGCAGCCGTACATCACGGTGGTATGGTCCCGCCCGCCCAGCGCCTCTCCGATCTGCGGCAGCGAGATGTTGGCTTCCTCGCGCATCAGGAACATGGCAATCTGGCGCGGCAGCGCTACTTCCCGCGAGCGGTCTCGACCGAGCATGCGCTCGACGGTCACGCCATACACATCCGCCACTTTGCGAACGACCTCGTCGGACTTGACTTCCTTGCGGCGCGGCAGTAGATCAGCCAGGGCGGTGTCGACCAGGGCTTGGGTAACAGGCAGCCCGCTCAGGTCGGCAAAAGCGGCGATGCGGGTATGGGCGCCTTCCAGCTCGCGAATGTTGGATTGGACGCGCCGCGCGATGATCGCCAGGATCTCGTCTGGGAAAGAATAGCCCTTGCGCTCAGCTTTGCTGCGCAGGATAGCCATGCGCGTCTCGAAATCGGGAGGCTGGATATCGGCGGTCAGCCCCCACTCGAAGCGCGAGCGCAGGCGTTCCTCGAGTGTGATCATGGCTTTGGGCGGCCGGTCGGATGAGAGGACGATCTGTTTGTTCTGCCCGTGCAGGGTGTTGAAGGTATGGAAGAACTCCTCCTGTGTGGATTCTTTACCGGCAATGAACTGGATGTCGTCGATCAGCAGCACGTCGATGCGCCGGTACTTCTCGCGGAAAGCCTGCGTGGTATGCGAGCGGATGGCATTGATCAGGTCGTTGGTAAATTCTTCGGAGGAGACGTAAAGCACCTGTAAGCCCCGCTGTGCGCAGGTATTGCCGATGGCGTGCAGCAGGTGGGTCTTGCCTAACCCCACGCCGCCGTATAAGAACAGCGGGTTATAAGCCTGCGCCGGGCGCTCTGCCACCGCAAGCGACGCAGCGTGCGCCAGGCGATTGCTCGTTCCGACGACGAAATTTTCAAACGTGTAGCGCGGGTTTAGCGTGGTTTGCAAGAGCGCGGCGTTGTGAGAATGGTTGTCATCCGCCTCGGCTGCTTCTGGCTCGGCGTTACCCAGTGACTCGATCTCAGGGGTCTTCTCCCCCGGGTTTTGCCAGACGACGAAACGGACCTCCACCGTGCGGTCCATGATCCCAGTCAGCAGGCGGGTCACTTTGCTGGAGAGCCGGCTTTGTAGCCAGTCGCGGGCGTAAGCGTTGTGCACGCCGATCATGAAGCTGCCGTCTTCATACGCCAGCATCTCAGTCTCGCGTACCCAGGTGTCGAAAGCTGCCTTGGGCATCTCCATTTCCAGTTGTCCGAGCGTAGCCTGCCAGGCTTGATCTGGTCTCATCGTGCCTTTCTCCTCTCGGCCGGTTTTTGGCGACAGAATACCTGACCCTTGCCGTAAACTTCAGGAAAGGGAAGATCGCCGCTCTATAAAATTTGCGTACCTTTAGAATTCTGGTCACCTGTGGGAGGCGACCGGTCCCCCAAACATCTCTGTTTAAGCTTGCTCCATTCTAGCAGAGATTACCCTGGAACTGCAAGACGGTTAACCTACGATTTCTTAAAAATAACCAATACTTTAAGGTATGGGAATGTTAAAGGATGGCAGTCCGTGTCGCCTGTCAGCTTCTTGAATCGGCGCTGAAATTGCACACCTGCCATGGGTGGCTGCATACCCAATTGTGGCGGTCTTCACTGGCGAGTCCCCTACATGTACCGTCGAAAATGTCTGGTCAACTCAGCTCTGCCGCCTCCATCGTTGCCAACCTTAAAAAATTGCAAGGTCTTGAGAATCGCCATTTTGCCAGATTCACGCGCCTAGATGAGACACCTCTCTTTGATCTGATTTTCACGCCTTTTCCGGTCTGTGTGGAGAATGTTGACATCTCTCTGATACGATGTTAACGCTTTTCTTGCAAATCACGAGTACGTTTAAGCTCAAGACGGATACAGTCTATTGAAGAATAAGATAATCCTGGCGTACGTCAATCCGCCAGGATGTGTGATGAGAGGAGCTTACGATGTCTAAAGTTATCGGTATCGATTTGGGAACCACCAACAGTGTGGTTGCTGTGATGGAAGGCGGGGATCCAGTCGTCATCCCGACTGCTGAGGGCTCGCGGCTGCTGCCTTCAGTGGTTGCCTTCAATAAGAACGGAGAGCGCATGGTTGGGCAAACTGCCAAGCGCCAGGCGGTTGTCAACCCGGAGAACACGGTGTATTCGATTAAGCGCTTCATGGGTCGCCACTTTTCTGAAGTCGAGACGGAGCGGCGCATGGTTCCCTACCAGGTGATCCAGGGGGCAGCCGGGGATGCGCGTGTCAAGCTTCCTGCAACCGGGCGCGAGTACAGCCCGCAGGAAATCTCAGCCATGATCCTGGGGAAGTTAAAATCTGACGCTGAAGCATATCTGGGCGAGCCGGTGACCAAAGCCGTGATCACCGTCCCGGCATACTTCAACGATAGCCAGCGCCAGGCGACCAAAGACGCCGGCAAGATCGCCGGTCTTGAGGTCTTGCGCATCATCAATGAGCCGACTGCTGCCGCTCTGGCGTATGGATTGGACAAAAAGAAGAACGAGACCATCCTGGTCTTCGATCTCGGCGGCGGCACCTTCGATGTCAGCGTCCTCGATGTGGGCGAGGGCGTGATCGAAGTCAGGTCGACCAACGGTGATACCCACCTGGGCGGCGATGACTGGGATCAAGCCCTGGTCAATTGGATTGCGGATGAGTTCAAGAAAGATTCCGGCATTGACCTGCGCGCCGATCGCCAGGCATTGCAGCGGCTGCGCGAAGCGGCAGAGAAGGCTAAGATCGAGCTGTCCAGCGTCATGGAAACCGAGATCAACCTGCCCTATATTACCGCCGACGCTTCGGGTCCCAAGCACCTGCAGATGAAAGTGACGCGCGCCCGCTTTGAGCAGCTCACCGAGGATCTGGTGGAGCGCCTGCGCAATCCCTTCAACGCTGCTCTGAAGGACGCCAATCTCAAAGCCTGCCGGCGTTGATGAGGTCGTGCTTGTGGGTGGCGCCTCCCGCATGCCCATGGTTCAGGAGCTCGTGCGCTCGCTGACCGGCAAAGAGCCGCATAAGGGCGTCAATCCCGATGAGGTCGTGGCAATCGGCGCTGCCATCCAGGCCGGAGTCCTCGGCGGCGAGGTGAAGGACGTCCTCCTGCTCGATGTGACCCCACTCTCCCTTGGCGTCGAGACGCTCGGCGGCGTCATGACAGCCTTGATCGAGCGCAACACCACCATCCCGGTGCGCAAGAGCGAAGTGTTCTCCACCGCCGATGATAACCAGACGGCAGTAGATATCCACGTCCTTCAGGGTGAGCGCCCGATGGCAGGCGATAACATGAGCCTGGGTCGTTTCCGCCTGGATGGTATCCCTCCGGCGCCGCGCGGGCTGCCGCAGGTTGAGGTCACCTTTGATATCGACGCCAATGGCATCCTCAACGTCGCCGCCCGCGATAAGGCGACCGGCAAAGAGCAAAAGGTCACCATCACCGCTTCCACCAACCTGAACAAGGGTGAGATTGACCGGATGGTGAACGATGCTCGCCAGCATGAAGCGGAAGACCGCAAGCGCCGCGAGCTGGCCGATGCCCGTAACTCCGCCGAAACCCTGGTCTACCAGACTGAGAAAGTCCTGCGGGACCTGGGCGACAAGGTGCCTGCCAACGAGCGCCAGAATATCGAGTCTCGCATCAATGCCTTACGGGATACTGCCAAGACGGATGACGCCTCCGCTATCAAGCGCCAGCACGATGAGCTGCAGAACGCCTTCCACGCCTTGAGCCAGCAGCTTTATGCCCAGCAGGCTACCTCGCCTCAACAGCCCGGTGGGAACGGGCATAGCGCCGGTCCGGAAACGGGTGAAGTGGTCGAAGGCGTGTTCCGCGAAGCGTAATTGGAAAATATTCGAGAATAAGCACCGTTCCAGCAGGAGCGGTGCTTTTTATTAACAAAAGGTTATTAAATTCCGCCTCCCTTGACCTATTATGATTTATCTGATAGTATTCATAATATTCATCCGGCACTCTGCTCGGCAATCAGGGGAGAAATTAAATGCAAACGACTGCACCGGGTAAAGAAACCCTCTTTGAAGCAACCCCGCTCACACTGAAAATCTCCCAGGCGTCTCGCAACATCCCCCGCCACTGGCAGTGGCGAATATACACGTTCGGTCTGGGGCTAAACGATTTTGTGATGATCGGCCTGGCGTTCAGGCTGGCTTATTTCATCCGCTTCGATCTGGGACTCTCGGTTTTCCAGGAGCAGGCGTTGACCTCCATCGCCTTCTACCAGCTCCTGGTCTTCATCCTGATCCCCATCTGGCTGGTGGTTTTTGCCGTTATCGGGTTGTATAACCGCCAGAACTTGCTGGGCGGGACGCGTGAATATTCCCTGGTGTTCAATGCCACCACCATCGGTATGTTCATCGTCATCGCGGTTGGCTTCCTCTCCACGGTCTTTCTATTCGCCCGTGGCTGGCTGATCATCGCCTGGGCGGCGGCTTTTTTGCTCGTCTCCCTCGGGCGTTTCGCCCTGCGCCGGCTGGTTTATTACCTCCGTGAGCATGGTTATTTCCTTTCCCCCGCCGTGATCGTCGGCGCCAATGAAGAGGGTCGCCACCTGGCAGAGCAGTTGCGCAAGTGGAAGACTTCCGGCTTCCATGTGATCGGCTTTGTCGATAAGAAGATCCCCACCGGGCAGCTCGCCCACCAGGATCTACCCTGCCTGGGCGCTGTAGACCAGTTGGATACCATCGTCCAGCTCTTTGGCGTGGAAGAGATCATCCTTGCCACCAGCGCCATCTCCTCCCGGGATAGCCTCCTGGATATCTTCAAGCGCTACGGCGTCTCCAGCGACGTGAACGTGCGCATGTCTTCCGGGCTGTACGAGATCATCACCACCGGCTTGACCGTCAAGGATTTCGCCTATGTCCCGCTGGTGGGTGTCAATCCGGTGCGGCTTACCGGCGCCGACCAGGTGATGAAGTTCATCCTCGATTACACTCTGACGATCTTCGGCTTGATCGTTATCTCTCCCATCTTGCTGGCAATCGCTATCCTGATCAAGCTGGATGCCCCGGGTCCGGTGATCCACCGCCGGCGCGTGATGGGCATGAACGGCAGCCAGTTCGACGCGTTCAAGTTCCGCACCATGTTCGTCAACGGCGCTGAGATCCTGGCGGATCACCCTGAGCTGCAAGCTGAGCTTGCGCAGAATCACAAGTTGAAGGATGACCCCCGCATCACGAAAGTTGGCAAAATCCTGCGCAAATTTAGCCTGGATGAATTCCCCCAATTTTTCAACGTCCTGCGCGGTGAGATGTCACTGGTGGGACCACGGATGATCTCCCCCGAGGAGATCGCTATGTATAATCAATGGGATATCAACCTCCTCACCGTCCGCCCTGGTCTCACCGGGCTCTGGCAGGTGAGCGGGCGCTCCGATATTGCCTATGACGAGCGTGTGCGCCTGGATATGTACTATATTCGCAATTGGAGCTTCTGGCTTGACCTGCAGTTGATCCTGCAAACGATCCCCGCTGTGCTGCGCGGGCGGGGCGCTTACTAGGGAGGTTCTATCGCAATGGACGCTATCAACGGTTACCTTACCGGACTTCAGGGATTGCTGGATGAGCTGCCTCAGTCTGCCATCCAGGAAGTGATCGATCTGCTCGCCCAGGCGCGCCTGGAGCACCGCCAGGTTTTCATCCTCGGCAATGGCGGCAGCGCCTCCACCGCCTCGCATTTTGTCTGCGACCTGGCGAAGAACACGCGCATGCAGGGCTTCCCCAATTACCGCGTCATCGGTCTGAGCGATAATATGCCCGTTTTCTCAGCCCTGGCAAACGATGAGGGTTATGAGAACGTCTTCGCTGGTCAGCTTGCCAGCCTGGCGCGCGCCGGGGATGTGGTTATCGCCATCTCCGCCAGCGGGAAATCTCCCAATGTCATCAAGGCGGTCGAGCTCGCCCGGCGCATGGGGGCGCGTACGGTCGGTATGACCGGCTTTGACGGCGGTCTGCTGGCTGGCATGGTGGACTATAACATCCACGTCCCCAGCACATGCATCGAGTTCGTCGAAGATGTGCACCTCGTGCTGGAGCATCTCATCACCAAGGCGCTGCGCCAGCAGGCGCTTGCCTCGCTTGATCAGGTGCGCGATCTGGCCTCGGGCGTGCAGCATTCTTTAACCCAAGAGGATATGGTTGAACGTCTGCTGGCTTTAAGCCTCGACCGGCTTGGCGCTTCCAGCGGCAGCATCCTGCTGCTCGGTGAAATGGGCGCTGTGGAGCAGATGGCGCTGGCTTACGCCGGCGAGGTCTACATGCTGACCGATACCCGCCATGTCGAGATCATGCGCTATGGGCTGGCGGGCTGGGTCGTGGAGAACCGCCGCGCTGCCTTGATCTCCAGCACCCATGACGACCCGCGTTGGCGCCTCATGCCCTGGGAGCTCGACGGCGCCGGCTCCCGCTCTGCCGTCAGCGTGCCTCTGCTGGACCAGGAGCGCGTCCTGGGCGTGATCACCCTGGCGCATCCCGAGCCGGGCAGGCTCGCCTTGCAAGATTTGCTCGTCCTGACCTCCATCGCCGCCCTGGCAGCTCAACGCCTGGCGCAGATGCGGTCAGCCGTTTTGGAGTAGCGCTGCCAGCGCCTGCGACAGCGTATCGAACGTTAAGAAGGGTTTTAGCTCTTGCGGTTTTGGCAGGGCTTCCTGCGCCGCCCCGCGCCCGGTGCGCACCAGGATCGTCTGGCGCAAGCCCGCAGCCTGCCCTGAAAGCAGGTCGCTCAGGGCGTCGCCGATCAGGTAAGACTGACCCAGGTCGAGCGAGAGCGCTTCCGCTGCCTGGCGGAACAATCCCGGTTTTGGCTTGCGGCAGTCGCAATCATCCTGGGGCGCGTGCGGGCAAATGAAGCTCCCGTCGATGCGACCGCCGTGCGCCTCGATGGTTTCGATCACCCGCCGGTTGATCTCGTGGGCTGTTTCGAGCGAGATCATGCCTCGTCCCACCGCAGATTGGTTGGTTACGATGACGATCTTGTACGGGCTGCCACGCGTGCCGGCGAGTGCTTGCAAGGCTTGCGGGTAGAAGAGCACATCTTCCCAGCGCCGCACGTAGTTTGGGCGGTTCTCGATGATGACGCCATCGCGGTCGAGGAAGATTGCCGGGTGCATACTGGCAATTATACCCACGGAAACGCCTGCCGTTAGCGTACCTCTGCTGGCGGTTTAGTAGAAGTCTTCTGATCAACACGGTTTGAGCACCCCAGACCCGCAATTGCTTATGCTGGCTTCTGGTTACAAAGGAGTATTGGTATGGAGTCGAATCAAGTGGATAACAAGGAGAATCTGGGCACGCGGCGGCTGGCGAAGCTGCGCATGTCGGACTTTCCGAATGCGGATGAGATCGTGCGGCAGGGGCTGCTTTCGGCAGGGCGCGGTGCGGATGCGGTGGATGTCTTGCTGGTGAACCCGCCGACGCCGGATGGGGGCTACTGGATCCGGACGCAGCACCGGGTAGGGCGGCGCACGCGGGAGAACATGGTGTGGCCGCAGGTGAGCCTGGCGCAGATGGCGGCGCTGCTGCACCCGACGTACACGGTGAAGGTGATCGACGCCAACGCCGAGCGCATGGGGTGGGAAGCGTTCCGGTTGGAGCTGGAGCGGTGGCAGCCGAAGTACTACGTGACGCAGATGACGGCGCCGACGTTGGAGAACGACATGTACGGATGTTTTCTGGCGCATGCGCGCGGGGCGAAGACGATAGCGTTTGGGACGCACGTGACGCCGATCCCGCGCGAGAGCATGCGCCCGTACCCGAGCCTGGACTACGCCTTGGTGGGGGAGCCAGATCCTGACGCTGCGCGACCTGATCGACCACCTGGAGGGGAAGGTGGGGGAGCGAGGAGAGGCGATTGTGCGGATGCTGGAGAAGTGCGATCCTGGGTATCAGGCGTCGCTGAAGGAGGACGGGAGTGTAGAGCTATCGGGGATCCGGGGGATCGCCTACCGGGAGAAGGGGGAGGTGAAGACTGACCTTGCCGCGGCCGTTCATCGCCGATCTGGATGACCTGCCGATGCCGATGCACGAGCTGCTGCCGCTGGACAAGTACCGGGAGCCGCTGATCAAGGGGCCGTTCACGTTTATTGTGACGAGCCGGGGCTGTCCGGCAGGGTGCACATACTGCATCAAGCATGTGAGCTACCAGTACAGTGCGCGGGTGAGGTCGCCGAAGCTGATCATGGAAGAGCTGTGGCGGCTGAAGGAGCTGGGGATCAACAACATCCACATGTACGCCGACCTGTTCACGGTGAACCGGGAGCAGGTGATGGAGCTGTGCGAGCGGATGATTGCGGAGAAGATCAACATCCGCTGGACGTGCAACAGCCGCGTTGACTATGTCGACGAAGAGATGCTCACCATGATGGGTCGCGCCGGAAACTGGCTCATCTCCTGGGGCATCGAGAGCGGCAACGAGCAGATCCTCAAGCACGCCCGCAAGGGCGCCTACCCCGATAAAGCCGAGCGGGCGCTCAAATGGGCGCACGCCGCCGGCATCAAGAACTGGGGCTACTTCATCATCGGGCTGCCCGGCGAGACGGAAGAGACCATCCGCCAGTCGATCGATTTTGCCAAGAAGCTGCCGTTGGATATCGCCTTGTTCCACGTGGCAGCGCCTTACCCTGGCACGCCGTTCTTTTTCGAAGTTGTGGAGAAAGGCTGGTTCCGCCCCGGGACGCGCTGGGAGCAGGTGGATATGGATAAGGGCACTGTGCTGGATTACCCCGGGCTGAGCGCCGAGCGCCTGTTATACTGGCAGAAGCGCGCCTTCCGCGAGTGGGCATTCCGCCCCGGACCCATGCTCACCTACTTGAAGATGCTCGTCTCGTCGCCATCAACGATCAAATCGGCTTTGAGCGTCGGCTGGCAGCATTTGACCTGGCAGGTGAGCGATACTGGAGCGCCAATCCAGGGATAAATCGCTTAGAATAAGGGCATGGTCCGTATTTTAGAAGGGCGCTGGTTTCCACTTGCGGAGCTGGCGCTCGTATTTTCTTGCGGCGTAGCCTGCTTTGCCTGGCCCCAACTTGGCGGCTTGCCCTTGCTCCTGGCGCTGCTACCCTGGCTGCTGCGCCTGCTTGCCCGCCAGCCGTTCCTGCAGCGTACTCCCCTGGATATCCCCGTCCTGATCTTCCTGGCGACCGCGCTGGTGGGCGCCTGGGCTGCTTACGACACCTCCGCCGCCCTGTCCAAGCTCTGGATGGTTCTCAGCGCCGTATTGCTCTACTATGCCCTCGCTCGCCAGCCGCGCCAGAACCTGTGGCTTATTGCCGGCGCGGTCAGCATCCTGGGGGCTTTACTGGCGCTGTATTTCCTCCTCTCCCATGATTGGGCAGCCCAACCTGCCGATCTCGCCCTCATCAACCACCTGGGGTCCGGTTGGATGTCTATCCGCCCCTCCCTGCCGCTGGACGGTTTGCATCCCAACAAGGTCGGCGGGCTGCTCGCCATGTTTGCCCCCTTCTCCCTTGCCTTGATCTTGCATGCCTGGCGCGAGCGGGACGCTGGTCTCGGCATATTTGCCGTCTCAGCCGCAGTTTTGCTCTTGCTCGGGCTGCTCTTCACCAGCTCGCGCGCTGCCTGGCTCGCCCTGGCGCTCGCCCTGTGCGCCTGGTTGTTCTGGGTGCTTGCCTGCGGTCCCCTGAATGGCAGGTTGCGCCTGCGCCCGGCTGCCTGGTTTGGTCTGGCGGCGGGTCTGGCGCTTGTGGCGCTCTTCATCCTGGACGCCATCTCCCCCGGCGGCATCGCCAGCCTGGTCAACCGCCTCCCCGGTCCCAACAGCGCCATCAGCCGCATGGAGATCTATACCAACACCCGCTGGCTGGTAAGCGACTTTCCCCTCACCGGCGGCGGTCTGGCTTCCTTCCCCGGCTTGTATTCTCGCTATATCATGAGCGTCCCCGTCTTCCTCTTCGGCTACGCACATGACCTTTTCCTGGATTTAGCCCTCGAGCAGGGGATCATCGGGCTGCTCTCTTTCGTCTATATATTAGGCGCCAGCTTCTGGCTGATCATCGGGCGCGAGAGCTCCGGGCTGCTGGATGGCGCCGTCCTGGCGGGGCTGGTAGTGATGGCGCTGCACGGTCTGGTGGACGATCCGCTGTACGCCGAGCGTGGCACGCCCTTGCTCTTCCTTCTGCCGGGGTTTGCCGTCGCCCTGGCGCTCACCGAGGTGCGCTCCCGCCGCCGGCGCCGCTCGCTGCTCAAGCGAGGCAAAGCCTGGTGGGGCTGGGCGGCCCTCGGCGTGGTTCTGCTGGCATACCTGGCGTTCGTCTTCGTCCGTACCGGCGGCGGCGCCTGGTCCGAGAACCTGGGCGCCTTGCAGATGGATCGCTCCGAGCTGGCGGGCTTCCCGACCGGCGAGTGGGAGAGTGACAGCCTCCTGCCGCAGCTCGCCCCGGCTGAAGCCCTCCTGCAGCAGGCGCTCACCCGGGATCAGTATGATTTCCCGGCGCACTACCGGCTGGGTTTGATCGACACGCTGCGCCGCGATTTTCCCGCCGCCCGCCAGCATCTCGAGCTGGCGTTCCAGCTTGCGCCCGAACACCGGGGAGCGCGCAAAGCGTTGGCTTATAACTATGTCTGGTTAGGAGCCTATGAGGATGCCCTGCCGTTATTGCAAGGAATGCCGGAGGCAAAATCTGAGATGGAAGCCTACAGCGGCTGGTGGAGCCTGCAGGGTCGCAGCGACCTGGCAGCTCAGGCTGCTCAGATGGCGGCTCTCCTGCCCTGAGCCCGTTTCGGGTGTGTGTTACAATCGGGCTTTGAACGGATAGAAGGCTCTGCACATTCATCGAAATGGAGATTCTGTCTATGACCGAAGCAAACAACCTGGACCAGCTCGAGCGACCTCGGCGGCTGCACTTCGAATGGCTGCTGCCGGTCCTCTTCAAGCCGCGCAGCACGTTTGGCAAGATCGCTGCCCAAACTGCCGGCGTCTGGCTGGTTCCCTTGCTGCTGCTCTCCATTGCCGCCCTGGCAAGCGTGGCTGTTGCCGGCTCCATCAAGCAAGCTGCCGCGTTGAGCGGCACGCCCAATTTGCCGCCCGATTTCCAGTACATGCCCCCCGAGATGCAGGCGCAGTACATGCAAGCCCAGCAAGCCACCTCCAGCCCCGTCTTCCTGTACGTCTTTCCCGCCGTCACCTCGCTGGGCGCCGTGTGGCTGGGCTGGCTCCTGGTCACGGGCATCCTGCACCTGGTGCTCACCCTGCTCGGCGGGCGCGGCGACACCGGCTCCACCCTCAATATCGTCGCCTGGTCGGGAATACCCTTCGTCGTGCGTGATCTCGTCCGCGCTGTCTTCATGCTCATCTCCCGCCAGTTGCTCACCTCGCCGGGCTTCTCCGGCTTCATCCCCGCCGGCGCCACTGGTTGGACCGCTTTCCTCGGTCAGCTCCTGCGCCTGCTGGATATCTACGTCATTTGGAACATCGTCTTGCTCGTGCTTGGCGTCCTCGCCTCCACAAAACTGGGCAAGGTCAAAGCAGTGGGCAGCGTGCTCTTTACCGTCCTCCTGCTCCTGGCGCTCCAGGCGTTGATCGGCTTCCTCATCTCCAGCCTCAGCAGCCTGAACGTCATTCGCCCCTTCTTCTAAACCGGGAAGCGTTTATGGACCAGCCGTTTATCCGCGTGCAGGGCTTGCGGAAGACCTACAATATGGGGCGCGTCGCCGTTCACGCTTTGAACGATGTCAGCCTGGAGATCCCCGCCAACAGCTTCCTGGTGGTGATGGGACCTTCCGGCTCAGGCAAGAGCACCCTGTTGCACCTGCTCGGCGGTCTCGACCGCCCCAGCGAGGGGCACATCGAGGTCGACGGCAACTCCCTCGAGATGATGGACGAGAACGAGCTGGCGGTCTTTCGCCGCCGCGAGATTGGCTTTATCTTCCAGTCTTTCAACCTCATCCCCAGCATGAGCGCCATGGAGAACGTCTTGTTCCCCTTGCGCTTTGCCCGCTACCCGCGCCGCCAGCGCCGCCAGCGCTCGCTGGATGTGTTGCGCCGCGTCGGTTTGGAGGACCGCGCCCTGCACCGTCCCACCGAGCTTTCCGGTGGGCAGCAGCAGCGCGTCGCCATTGCCCGCTCGCTGATCAACGATCCGCGCCTCATCCTGGCGGATGAGCCTACCGGCAACCTGGATAGCGCCAGCGGCGCCAGCGTCATGCAGCTCCTCTCCGAGCTGCACCAGTCCGGTCGTACCATCGTCGTCGTCACCCACGACGTGCGCATGACCCAGGTCGCCACGCACACCGTCCAGCTCCTGGACGGGCAGATCGTGGATGAGACGGCGCTCAACGCGCTGCCATCCACCTCATCTTAGGAACAGGTGCTCGCCCATGCATAAGCTTCAACGCCTCGCTCGCTCTCTCATCCTGCTGGTCATCCTTGCCGGGCTGTTGCTCGCCAACCCCCTGCCGGTGCTCGCCCAGCTTTCCATTTCCGGCGTCCAACCGGGCACGGTCACCGGTCTGGCGCCAGTGGAGCTGGTGGTCACCGGCTCCGACTTCATCGATGGCGCCGTGGTGGTTGTCGAGAACTTCGGGGCGCTGGTCACGCGCTTTGTCAGCCCCACCGTGCTCACCGGTCTGCTGCCGCAGGGCATCGATCCGGGCGTCTACACCGTCACCGTGATCAATCCCAACTCGACCAGCGTCTCCCTGCCTGGCGCTCTCACCGTCGCCTCGCCCACCGCCACCACAGGCGCGCCGCTCGGCAACCGCCCGGTCCTGGTGGTCAAGTCTTATTCTGCCGGCGGCGAGCCGGTTGTGGCTGGCAAGGGCTATAACCTGGTCGTCAGGCTGAATAATTCCGGCGCTGCGTTCGCCAAGAACGTCGTTGCCGTGTTCACCCCCGGCGATTTCATCCCCACCGGCACCGGCGGCGTGCTGGCTGCCGGCGAAATCGACCCCGGCGGCACGCAGAAATTCACCCAGCCCGTCACCGCCAGCTACGACATCGTCGGCAAGTCCTTCGCCACCGTTGTCATGGTGGTGTCTTACACGGATCCCAACGGCGTCGCTTATAGCGAGACCTTCAACCTGAACGTTCCCGCCGCTCCCCCGCGCCCCGGGGCGTTCAATACCGCTACCCCCACCCCCACGCTCACGCCCATCCCGCCTGCCCGCCCGCAGCTCGTCATCACCGGCGTCCAGACGGATGTCGAGACCCTCCAGCCCGGCAACCAGTTTACCCTCAGCGTGGATGTCACCAATAAGGGCAACGCCACTGCCCTGCAGGTCTCCATGATCATCGGCGGCGGCAGCAGCTCTTCCGGCGGCGCCGGCACGCCGGAGCCGGGCGGCGTCTCCGGCGGCAGCGCAGACCTGGGCGTCTTCGCCCCTGTTGGCTCATCTAACGTGCAGTTCCTGGGCGACATGACTGCCGGCAGCAGCCTGCAAGCCAGCGCCGCCCTCATCGTCAATACCAATACCAACCCCGGCGCCTACCCCTTGCGGATCTCCTTCACCTACCTGGATAACAAGGGCATCGTCTACACCGACGACCAGGTGGTCACCTTGCTCGTGTACTCCGTGCCGCAGATCGACGTCAACTTCTACCGCCCGCCCGATCCCCTCTTCGTCGGGCAGCCCGGCATTCTGCCCATGCAGGTCGTCAACATCGGGCGCAAATCCGTCGTCCTGGGCACGATGAAGATCACCAGCCCCACGGCGGACCTGACCAATAACGAGGCGCTCATCGGACCGCTGGATGTCGGCGGCTACTATACCCTGGATGTCAACGCCATCCCGCAGCAGGCTGGCACGCTGGAGCTGCTCATCACGATTAACTACACCGACGACTTCAGCCAGCCGGGCGTGATCACCGACACGCTCACGGTCGAGGTGATGGATGCCATGCCCATGGAGCCTATTCCCGGCGAGGGTGGCATGAACGGCGGCGAGATCCCCCTGGCCGCCCCCCCGGAAACCTTCTGGCAGAAGGTCGTGCGCTTTGTCAAGGGTCTCTTCGGGCTGGATAGCGGCGTCGTCACGCCCACACCCTTCCCTGGCGAGATCATCCCCACCGAGCCGGTGTCCGTTCCGGTGCAGGGTCCCAAAGGATAGGGCATGGCTTTTGCCGACCTTCTCTACCTGATCTTCGATAACCTCAACCGGCGCAAAGCGCGCGTCGCCCTCACCGCCATCGGGGTTGTCATCGGTACGGCAGCCATCGTGGTTCTCGTCTCGCTGGCGATCGGCTTGCAGCGCAACGCCAACCAGCAGCTCTACGGCATCGGCGACCTCACACGCATCCAGGTCATGCCCAATTACAGCGGTCCGCAGGGACCCGGCGGCGGGGTCGTGGTGCAATCAGGCCCAGGCGGGCAAAACCCCTCGCAAACTTTGGTCACCCCCGATACCGTGCGAGAGCTGGCGCAGATCCCCGGCGTTGTTTCGGTGATCCCGCGCGATTACATCTACGGCGGCACGCTGATCAACTACAAGCGCCTGGAGGGGTATCCCAACATCATCGGCGTCGACCTGGCGGACCTGAGCGTGCTCGGGCTGCGCCCCATTTCCGGCACGCTCGAGCTGGAGAAGGGCACTGCCATCGTCGGCGCCCGCACCAACCAGAATTTCTACGATCCCAAGCTGCGCCCCGGGCAGATGCCGCCCCCGCCGCCCAATTTGTACAATGCCAACCTGAAATTTACCCTCATCAAGTACACCCAGGATGGCACCGAGGTGCGCAAGACCGTGCCGCTGCGCGTGGCGGGCGTCATCGCCGAGTCCGGCGGCGAAGCCGATTACACCTTCTACCTGCCGCTCTCCGACGTCACCGCCTACAACGAGTGGATCACCGGGCGGCGCATCAACCGCAGCAAGGATGGCTTCCCCACGGCGATGGTCAAGGCGGAGGACCCCAAGAAAGTCCTGGATATCGCCGATACCATCACCGCCATGGGCTACATGGTCTACACCCCCATGCAGTACCTGCAGCCCATCAACTCCTTCTATACCGTCCTGCAGGTCATCTTCGGCGGGCTGGGCGCCATTTCGCTGCTCGTGGCAGCCATCGGCATCGCCAACACCATGACCATGGCAATCCTCGAGCGCACGCGCGAGATCGGCTTGATGAAAGCCATCGGCGCTACCAACCGCGACGTGCTCAGCGTCTTCCTCGGCGAGGCAGGCGGCATCGGGCTGATCGGCGGGTTGGGCGGCGTGCTGCTGGGTTGGGTCGCGGCGCAGATCATCAACGTGCTCGCCCTGGCTTATTTCGCCGGGCAGGCGACCAACCAGCAGGGCGGCATGCCCCCGCCCTCCGTGGTGGTTTACACCCCGCCCTGGCTGCCCGCTTTCGCCCTCGTCTTCGCCATCGTCATCGGCTTGATCTCCGGGCTCTACCCCGCCCTGCGCGCCGCCACCCTCATCCCCGTCAACGCCCTCAAGTACGAATGAGCCTGTGCCGTTCTGGATAAACAAGTTAAACCGCAGAGACACAGAGTGCACAGAGTCTTTATAAGATATTTCTCTGTGATCTCTGTGTCTCTGCGGTGAGATTAATAAAAACCGTCCCGCAGATTAAGGGCTGCGGGACGATTGTCTTTCCTGTGATTTAGCGCTTGGTGCTGCGCGACTTGTGCTGCAGCGTGCGCTCCATGATGTCTTCCAGCTCGTCGCTGGAGGTGGATGGCTTGCGCTTGCTCTTCGAGCGCGGCGCCTCGTTCACGCGCGAGCGGTCCATCGCCTCGCGCATGGCGATCTCCATCGCCGTCGGCACGGGCTCTTCCTTCTCGCCCTCCTCCACCTCCGGCTTCTCTTTCTCCTTGCGCGGCTTGGGCTCTTTCACCACCGGGGCGGGCTTCTCTTCCAGGGCTTTCATGCTCAGCTTGATCTGCCGCTTGCGCCGGTTCACTTCCAGCACCTGCACTTCCACCTCGTCGCCCTCTTTAACCACCTCGCCCGGCGTCTTGACGTAGCCGTGCGTCATCTCGCTGATGTGCACCAGCCCCGGGCGCTCGGCGCCGATATCGACGAATGCCCCGAACTTCTCCAGGCGGATGACCTTGCCCTTCACCGTCATGCCTTTGGTGATCTCGCGCCACTCCAGGTCGAGCGGCTTGATCATCGTCAGGTCGATGCGCTTCTTCTTCGGATCGACCCGCTTGATCCACACATCCACCGTCTGCCCCACCTGCACCACGTCTTCGACGCGGTTGGTGTGCGCCTCCTGCAGTTGCGAGATATGGATCACGCCCGGCACATCCAGCCCAATATCGACCAGCGCGCCTGCCAGCGTTGTCTTGACTACGGTTCCTGTAAATTGGTCCTTGCGCTTGATCTCCGCAAGGGCGGTTGACTGTGCGCTCTCCGGATTGGCTACCGCATCGTTTTCCATGGCGCTCTTCTCCTGTATAACCCGCCGGTTGGGGATGAAAACCCGGGGGAATAGTTACGATTTACCGCGCTTCCAGCGCGAACAGGAGATTATACCTTGCGGCGGATGAAATGTCAAAGTTCAGGCGGGCAAATTTGGAAATCGGCGAGCCACCGGCGATTGGGGGGTGAATATGCGGAGGCGTTGCTAACCGGCGGCGCTCATTTTCAGGCAAAGAGGGTTATTCGTGAAATCCCTTAACCCAATCTTTAAATTGACATCCCTCGTGAATTCTTATACTATCAATCTGGGGGATTACATAACAGCCGTCGTTCTTGTTCATCGGGGAGGGTTCGACAATGGCGCACATGCAACAACTTTTGCTCACGACCGGGGGGGGCAATTCGGACTGCATTTAAACCGCTCTCCTTAGCCTTCTAATCCTGCTCACCTTCATCATTCCCCTGCCGCCTGCCGCGGACGTCACCGCCGCGATAGACCCGCAAGTCACACCGCCCTCCGCAGAAACGCCCATTCCAATAGAACCCACGCCCACCGCCACGCTCGCCGCGGCGGAAGAGCCGCCCATCGCCACACCCGTCATTACCGATACCTTGCCCACCAGTGAGCCATACCCCCGCCCTCCTGGTGCGACGCCCACAGCGGTCGTCACCCTGCCGCCGCCCACGCCGACCGTCACGCCTTCCATAACCGCAACTCCTACGCCGCCGCCCATCGAGATTACGCCCATCAGCCTGGCGCTCAGCGGGGGCGATACCCTTGCCACGCCGGGCGGCGAGTTGACCATTTCATGGCAGGTGGCAGGCTGGAGTGAGGTTGCCCAGGGCATGATCCTGGAAATGTCTGCTCCCAGCGGTCTGACTCCGCTGCTCAGCGAAGATCTGGATTACGACGCAGAGAGCAACACCGTCAGCCTGCAGACCAGGGTCAATTCCGGGGTCGTATTTTGGCAGATCGCCCCCGGCCTGCCCGGTCCATACGCCCTGACCGCCAGGCTGGTGCAAGACGGCAAGGAGATTGCCGTTCAGAAGGTCAGCGTAGAAGAAACCGGCCTCACCCAGGTGTCGCTCGAAGGGGGCGTCGCTGCCGGGCTGAATGGGCGGGTCGCAGTCACGTTCCCCGAGAAAGCCGCTGCCGAGGCGCTGGATGTGCGCATCCACGCGCCGATCGCCGCCAACATGCCGCCCTATTCCTTGAGCGGCGAGCCCTCGAGATAGTCGCCAGCGGGCAGTCGAGCAAAGCGGAGGTCCACCAGTTCGAACAGCCCTTGACCATCAGCGTAGTCTATACCGGCACACGCGAGCTCTCCGTCTTCTATTACGCCAATGAGAAAGAAGATTGGTTGCCTTTGCCCACCTATTACGACCGCAAAGCCGGTCTCTTGATCGCCCAAAGCGATCACCTGTCGGTATTCGACACGGATATAAACGAATGGCAGATGGCTGAGATGCCTACGGTAGACGCCGCCCAGGTAGCCGCCCAGACCGGCGCAGCGACCTATTCCTACCCCATTTGGACGCCGCCGGGACCGGGCGGCTTGCAGCCGCAGCTCAGCCTGACCTATAACAGCCAGATTGTGGATAGCTCAGTCGGCTCACTCAACCAGGGGGGCTGGGTGGGCATGGGCTGGTCGCTGGACACCGGTTATATCGAACGCGACACGCACCAGAAACTGGATAGTTCTGCGGACGAACCTTCAACCTGGTGCTCAACGGCGTCAACAGCCGCATCCTGCGGGATGACAGCGCCCCTTCCCAGTACTACCTGGCGGACGAGAATTACTGGAAGATCGAGCTGAGCGGCGACACCTGGACGGTGTGGGACAAGGAAGGCACGAAATACGGACTCGGCAAAGACGAAGCCAGCCGGGCAACGTTTCCTCAATTCCATTGCAACCCTATCAGCGTTGACAACGTAACCTGGCGTTTTATGCTTACTGAGGTCGAAAACAAATTCAATAAAAAGCTGACCTACACCTATACCAAAAAGGATCCCAAGGCTGTTTCCAATCCGTGTGATTTGAACGCCGAGGACGAGGAGGTTGACCTTGCGATTTATCCGGCGACAATCACCTACCCTAATGACCGTTACCAGATAGAGTTCGATATTGATGACGATCTCGGAGATCCTCTGCGAGGCGATTACCACGATGTATGGGACGAGAGGATTACCGCGTTTTCTTCAACAAATACAGACTGAAGAAGATCTTCATTATTCACGATCCGTATGGAACTCCCACAACCGTGCGCACCTATGAGCTCAGCTACAACGCCACCATCTTCCCCAACTACGAATGGCACATGGGCGGGCAAACTTTCTCCATCTCAAGCATCCAGGAGACCGGCTCGGACAGCTCCACGAAGCGCCCCCCAACGACTTTCAGCTACGCCGATGGCATGCACCTGACAGGCGCAGACAACGGCTACGGCGGCGGCGTGTCCTTTACCTACGAGACAACCCCTGGGCAGATGTAACGACATTTGACGACTATGCACATTCAGAGACCGATAAATACGCTGGTTGGAGTGGGGACAAATACTATGACGAGCAGGCGGGTTGGATTTATCTTCACGGGACAGCCACATATCAATTTCCCAATTTGCAGCCTGGCGGAATGTATCACCTACGCTTCAATCTAAGGAACACAGATACGCAATATCCGCGTGCTGGTGAGGCGAAACTACAATATAAGAATAGCAATAATGTAATTACGGTAATACCGTAGGGCCTATTACACAATCAACGACGGTCAGCAGCCAGATTACAGTCACAATTCCAATAACTGCAACGCAATTGAAGTGGGTGGTGACTGGCAACGGAAACAACAAGATCCGTATCAACCGGGCAGAACTGAGGCTGCTGCCCACCCGCTACCGCGTGACCCGCCGCACGGTCAGCGACAGCAGCATCCCCGGCACGCCGGTCAACTCCTATTCCTACGACTACGAATACGACGAAGCCGCCACCAACGATCCCGACCATTCAGTCGCAGTGGATGCTCAGGTTGGCGGTGTGGATAACATATACGCCACGCCTTATTCCCAATACCGCGGCAATGCCATAGCCGCGAGATCGGCCCGACCGGCCACGACGGTAACCGCCGCATCACCACCACCTGGTACCACCAGGATGACGGGTTGAAAGGTCGCGCCTCCCGTCGGCCTGGTAGAAAACAGAGCTACCGGCCACAGTTCAACACCACTTCCTGGAACGATTACAGCAGCGAGTGGGGCTACAACACCAGCCTGCCCGGATTCGAGCGCTTGCACGGCGATATCGCCACCAAGATCAAATCCGGATAGCGATTCGGATGTCGGCCTCTACCGCAATCCCACCACCCCCAGCCTGAGCAACGGTGAAAGCCTGGTGGTGAGCTCCTGGTGGTCAGCGACACGCTCAGCACGCAGACCGTCCTTGCGGTAGCCAGCGGGTCAGGCAGCGCCTACAAGCGCTGGGGGATCAAACAGATCGGCAATAGCCTGTACACCCACCAATGCACGGGCGGGTGGGCGCCGGGGAATTGCACCGACGCACAGGTGATCCTATCGAGCTTCGACCGCGGGCAGTGGTACGTATTGCACCTGTCGGTGGACGACGACAAGTTCGCCTTCCACGTCTGGAAACGGGAAGACCCATCCAACAGCGCCTACTATGAGGAGACGCTCAGCCAGGTGGGTATGAACTGGCGTTTTCTGGAAAAGTGGATTACAACGGAACCGCATCATTCAGGACGAATACAGCGAAGGCAACAGCTACACGCTCTCCATCCGGGAGGATAGTGCGGCTACATTAGATCGCACGCTATACAACGAATTGGATGGCTACCTGGACCTGCGCTTTCTGTGGACGCGCACCTTCGCCGATACCGCCATCACCTTTGAAGGCGACGGCGGCTGGGCTGGCAAGCGCACCACGTACGAGTACAACGAGAGCGAGCAGCGCCTGGCAAGCGGCAATGGACAGTACGGCAACCTTACACGTATGCTGGAATCCGCCTGGGATCCTGCCCAGCAAGCCTGGCGCGACTACCGCCTGAAGCGTACCATCTATTACATGAACGTCACAGGTACCTACCTGGTAGGTCTGCCGGCTGTCGAGAAGTTTTACCCCTGTCCGGCGAACAAATTTAACGGCGCATGCTCCAGCGACTATCCGTCTAGCCCGCCGGACAGCATCGCAGTAACATCCCGCCAGCTGGTATCTGTATGACGGGAATACCATGTTCAACGTGTACCCCGTTTTTTCTGGCAAGCTGACCGGCGTGCGCAGCCTGGCTTATTGCGATATTGCCCGATTGTAACTCGACAACCAGGCAGCATTTCATCGACAGCGGCTTATACCTATGACACTTGGGGCAACCGCATCACCCAGACGGCTTACACAAGTTATGGGAATTACAGCGCTTACGGCTTGGGGGATCTGCATCCCACCCAGACCTGTTTTGGCGGGGGAGGACTTAGCGGCTGCAACGACAACTCGTACCGCACCTACCCGGTCTGGGGGAGGAAGGTGGCCCCTAAATCATAGCACCTCATGGACTTACGATAAGAACCACGGCCTC
>CAVPDG010000009.1:0-30479 GCA_963702535.1 uncultured Chloroflexia bacterium
GCGGCGGCTGGCTAAGCTGCGTATGTCAGGCTTTCCGAATGCGGATGAGATCGTGCGGCAGGGGCTGCTTTCGTCAGGGCCGGCGCGGATGCGGTGGATGTCTTGCTGGTAAACCCGCCGACGCCGGATGGGGGCTACTGGATCCGGACGCAGCACCGGGTGGACGGCGCACCGCGAGAACATGGTGTGGCCTCAGGTGTGCCTGGCGCAGATGGCTGCGCTGCTGCACCCGGCATACACGGTGAAGGTGATCGATGCCAACGCCGAGCGCATGGGGTGGGAAGCGTTCCGGCTGAGCTGGATCGCTGGCAGCCGAAGTACTATGTGACGCAGATGACGGCGCCGACGTTGGAAAATGACATGTATGGCTGTTTTCTGGCGCATGCCGCGCGGGGCGAAGACGATCGCGTTTGGGACGCACGTGACGCCGATCCCGCGAGAGCATGCGCCCGTACCCGAGCCTGGACTACGCCTTGGTGGGGGAGCCAGATCTCACGCTGCGCGACCTGATGGACCACCTGGAGAGGAAATTGGGGAGCGACCGGAGGCGATTGTAGAACATGCTGGAGAAGTGCGATCCTGGGTACCGAGCCGTCGCTGAATGAGGACGGGAGTGCAGAGCTATCGGGGATCCGAGGGATCGCCTACCGGGAGAAGGGGGAGGTGAAGCATGATCACTTGCCGCGGCCGTTTATCGCCGATCTGGATGATCTGCCCATGCCGATGCACGAGCTGCTGCCGCTGCACAAGTACCGGGAGCCGCTGATCAAAGGGCCGTTCACGTTTATCGTGACCAGCCGCGGGCTGTCCGGCAGGGTGCACATACTGCATCAAGCATGTGAGCTACCAGTACAGTGCGCGGGTGAGTTCGCCGAAGCTGATCATGGAAGAGCTGTGGCGGCTGAAGGAGCTGGGGATCAACAACATCCACATGTACGCCGACCTGTTCACGGTGAACCGGGAGCAGGTGATGGAGCTGTGCGAGCGGATGATTGCGGAGAAGATCAACATCCGCTGGACGTGCAACAGCCGGGTTGACTATGTGGACGAAGAGATGCTCACCATGATGGGTCACGCCGGCAACTGGCTCATCTCCTGGGGCATCGAGAGCGGCAACGAGCAGATCCTCAAGCACGCCCGCAAGGGCGCCTACCCCGATAAAGCCGAGCGAGCGCTCAAATGGGCGCACGCGGCCGGCATCAAGAACTGGGGCTACTTCATCATCGGGCTGCCCGGCGAGACGGAAGAGACCATCCGCCAGACGATCGATTTTGCCAAGAAGCTGCCGTTGGATATCGCCTTGTTCCACGTCGCGGCGCCTTACCCCGGCACGCCGTTCTTCTTCGAAGTGGTGGAGAACGGCTGGTTCCGCCCCGGGACGCGCTGGGAGCAGGTGGATATGGATAAGGGCACGGTGCTGGATTACCCTGGGCTGAGCGCCGAGCGCCTGCTCTACTGGCAGAAGCGCGCCTTCCGCGAGTGGGCATTCCGCCCCGGACCGATGCTGACCTACTTGAAGATGCTCGTCTCGTCGCCATCAACGATCAAATCGGCTTTGAGCGTCGGCTGGCAGCATTTGACCTGGCAGGTGAGCGATACTGGAGCGCCAATCCAGGGATAAATCGCTTAGAATAAGGGCATGGTCCGTATTTTAGAAGGGCGCTGGTTTCCACTTGCGGAGCTGGCGCTCGTATTTTCTTGCGGCGTAGCCTGCTTTGTCTGGCCCCAACTTGGCGGCTTGTCCTTGCTCCTGGCGTTGCTACCCTGGCTGCTACGGCTGCTTGCCCGCCAGCCGTTCCTGCAGCGTACTCCCCTGGATATCCCCGTCCTGATCTTCCTGGCGACCGCGCTGGTGGGCGCCTGGGCTGCTTACGATACCTCCGCCGCCCTGTCTAAGCTCTGGATGGTCCTCAGCGCCGTATTGCTCTACTATGCCCTCGCTCGCCAGCCGCGCCAGAACCTGTGGCTTATTGCGGGCGCGGTCAGCATCCTGGGCGCTTTCCTGGCGCTGTATTTCCTCCTCTCCCATGATTGGGCAGCCCAACCTGCCGATCTCGCCCTCATCAACCGCCTGGGGTCCGGCTGGATGTCTATCCGCCCCTCCCTGCCGCTGGACGGCTTCCATCCCAACAAGGTCGGCGGGCTGCTCGCCATGCTTGCCCCCTTCTCCCTTGCCTTGATCTTGCATGCCTGGCGCGAGCGGGACGCTGGTCTCGGCATATTTGCCGCTCTCAGCCGCAGTTTTGCTCTTGCTCGGGCTGCTCTTCACCAGCTCGCGCGGCTGCCTGGCTCGCCCTGGCGCTCGCCCTGTGCGCCTGGTTGTTCTGGGTGCTTGCCTGCGGTCCCCTGAATGGCAGGTTGCGCCTGCGCCCGGCTGCCTGGTTTGGTCTGGCGGCGGGTCTGGCGCTTGTGGCGCTCTTCATCCTGGGCGCCATCTCCCCCGGCGGCATCGCCAGCCTGGTCAACCGCCTCCCCGGTCCCAACAGCGCCATCAGCCGCATGGAGATCTATACCAACACCCGCTGGCTGGTAAGCGACTTTCCCCTCACCGGCGGCGGTCTGGCTTCCTTCCCCGGCTTGTATTCTCGCTATATCATGAGCGTCCCCGTCTTCCTCTTCGGCTACGCACATGACCTTTTCCTGGATTTAGCCCTCGAGCAGGGGATCATCGGGCTGCTCTCTTTCGTCTATATATTAGGCGCCAGCTTCTGGCTGATCATCGGGCGCGAGAGCTCCGGGCTGCTGGATGGCGCCGTCCTGGCGGGGCTGGTAGTGATGGCGCTGCACGGTCTGGTGGACGATCCGCTGTACGCCGAGCGTGGCACGCCCTTGCTCTTCCTTCTGCCGGGGTTTGCCGTCGCCCTGGCGCTCACCGAGGTGCGCTCCCGCCGCCGGCGCCGCTCGCTGCTCAAGCGAGGCAAAGCCTGGTGGGGCTGGGCAGCCCTCGGCGTGGTTCTGCTGGCATACCTGGCGTTCGTCTTCGTCCGTACCGGCGGCGGCGCCTGGTCCGAGAACCTGGGCGCCTTGCAGATGGATCGCTCCGAGCTGGCGGGCTTCCCGACCGGCGAGTGGGAGAGTGACAGCCTCCTGCCGCAGCTCGCCCCGGCTGAAGCCCTCCTGCAGCAGGCGCTCACCCGGGATCAGTATGATTTCCCGGCGCACTACCGGCTGGGTTTGATCGACACGCTGCGCCGCGATTTTCCCGCCGCCCGCCAGCATCTCGAGCTGGCGTTCCAGCTTGCGCCCGAACACCGGGGAGCGCGCAAAGCGTTGGCTTATAACTATGTCTGGTTAGGAGCCTATGAGGATGCCCTGCCGTTATTGCAAGGAATGCCGGAGGCAAAATCTGAGATGGAAGCCTACAGCGGCTGGTGGAGCCTGCAGGGTCGCAGCGACCTGGCAGCTCAGGCTGCTCAGATGGCGGCTCTCCTGCCCTGAGCCCGTTTCGGGTGTGTGTTACAATCGGGCTTTGAACGGATAGAAGGCTCTGCACATTCATCGAAATGGAGATTCTGTCTATGACCGAAGCAAACAACCTGGACCAGCTCGAGCGACCTCGGCGGCTGCACTTCGAATGGCTGCTGCCGGTCCTCTTCAAGCCGCGCAGCACGTTTGGCAAGATCGCTGCCCAAACTGCCGGCGTCTGGCTGGTTCCCTTGCTGCTGCTCTCCATTGCCGCCCTGGCAAGCGTGGCTGTTGCCGGCTCCATCAAGCAAGCTGCCGCGTTGAGCGGCACGCCCAATTTGCCGCCCGATTTCCAGTACATGCCCCCCGAGATGCAGGCGCAGTACATGCAAGCCCAGCAAGCCACCTCCAGCCCCGTCTTCCTGTACGTCTTTCCCGCCGTCACCTCGCTGGGCGCCGTGTGGCTGGGCTGGCTCCTGGTCACGGGCATCCTGCACCTGGTGCTCACCCTGCTCGGCGGGCGCGGCGACACCGGCTCCACCCTCAATATCGTCGCCTGGTCGGGAATACCCTTCGTCGTGCGTGATCTCGTCCGCGCTGTCTTCATGCTCATCTCCCGCCAGTTGCTCACCTCGCCGGGCTTCTCCGGCTTCATCCCCGCCGGCGCCACTGGTTGGACCGCTTTCCTCGGTCAGCTCCTGCGCCTGCTGGATATCTACGTCATTTGGAACATCGTCTTGCTCGTGCTTGGCGTCCTCGCCTCCACAAAACTGGGCAAGGTCAAAGCAGTGGGCAGCGTGCTCTTTACCGTCCTCCTGCTCCTGGCGCTCCAGGCGTTGATCGGCTTCCTCATCTCCAGCCTCAGCAGCCTGAACGTCATTCGCCCCTTCTTCTAAACCGGGAAGCGTTTATGGACCAGCCGTTTATCCGCGTGCAGGGCTTGCGGAAGACCTACAATATGGGGCGCGTCGCCGTTCACGCTTTGAACGATGTCAGCCTGGAGATCCCCGCCAACAGCTTCCTGGTGGTGATGGGACCTTCCGGCTCAGGCAAGAGCACCCTGTTGCACCTGCTCGGCGGTCTCGACCGCCCCAGCCAGGGGCACATCGAGGTCGACGGCAACTCTCTCGAGATGATGGACGAGAACGAGCTGGCGGTCTTTCGCCGCCGCGAGATTGGCTTTATCTTCCAGTCTTTCAACCTCATCTCCAGCATGAGCGCCATGGAGAACGTCTTGTTCCCCTTGCGCTTTGCCCGCTACCCGCGCCGCCAGCGCCGCCAGCGCTCGTTGGATGTGTTGCGCCGCGTCGGTTTGGAGGACCGCGCCCTGCACCGTCCCACCGAGCTTTCCGGTGGGCAGCAGCAGCGCGTCGCCATTGCCCGCTCGCTGATCAACGATCCGCGCCTCATCCTGGCGGATGAGCCTACCGGCAACCTGGATAGCGCCAGCGGCGCCGGCGTCATGCAGCTCCTCTCTGAGCTGCACCAGTCCGGTCGCACCATCGTCGTCGTCACCCACGACGTGCGCATGACCCAGGTCGCCACGCACACCGTCCAGCTCCTGGACGGGCAGATCGTGGATGAGACGGCGCTCAACGCGCTGCCATCCACATCCTCTTAGGAACAGGTGCTCGCCCATGCATAAGCTTCAACGCCTCGCTCGCTCGTTCATCCTGCTGGTCATCCTTGCCGGGCTGTTGCTCGCCAACCCCCTGCCGGTGCTCGCCCAGCTTTCCATTTCCGGCGTCCAACCGGGTACGGTCACCGGTCTGGCGCCAGTGGAGCTGGTGGTCACCGGCTCCGACTTCATCGATGGCGCCGTGGTGGTTGTCGAGAACTTCGGAGCGCTGGTCACGCGCTTTGTCAGTCCCACCGTGCTCACCGGTCTGTTGCCGCAGGGCATCGATCCGGGCGTCTACACCGTCACCGTGATCAATCCCAACTCGACCAGCGTCTCCCTGCTTGGCGCTCTCACCGTCGCCTCGCCTACCGCCACCACAGGCGCGCCGCTCGGCAACCGCCCGGTACTGGTGGTCAAGTCTTATTCCGCCGGCGGCGAGCCGGTTGTGGCTGGCAAGGGCTATAACCTGGTTGTCAGGCTGAATAATTCCGGCGCTGCGTTCGCCAAGAACGTCGTCGCCGTGTTCACCCCCGGCGATTTCATCCCCACTGGCACCGGCGGCGTGCTGGCTGCCGGCGAGATCGACCCCGGTGGCACGCAGAAATTCACCCAGCCCGTCACCGCCAGCTATGACATCGTCGGCAAGTCCTTCGCCACCGTTGTCATGGTGGTGTCTTACACGGATCCCAACGGCGTCGCTTACAGCGAGACCTTCAACCTGAACGTGCCCGCCTCTCCCCCGCGCCCCGGGGCGTTCAACACCGCTACCCCCACCCCCACGCTCACGCCCATCCCGCCTACCCGCCCGCAGCTCGTCATCACCAGCGTCCAGACGGATGTTGAAACCCTGCAGCCCGGCAACCAGTTTACCCTGAGCGTGGATGTCACCAATAAGGGCAACGCCACTGCCCTGCAGGTCTCCATGATCATCGGCGGCGGCAGCAGCTCTTCCGGCGGCGCCGGCACCCCGGAGCCGGGCGGCGTCTCCGGCGGCAGCGCAGACCTGGGTGTCTTCGCCCCCGTTGGCTCATCCAACGTGCAGTTCCTGGGCGACATGACCGCCGGCAGCAGCCTGCAAGCCAGCGCCGCCCTCATCGTCAATACCAATACCAACCCCGGCGCCTACCCCTTGCGGATCTCTTTCACCTACCTGGATAACAAGGGCATCGTCTATACCGACGACCAGGTGGTCACCTTGCTCGTGTATTCCGTGCCGCAGATCGACGTCAACTTCTACCGCCCGCCCGATCCCCTCTTCGTCGGACAGCCCGGCATCCTGCCCATGCAGGTCGTCAACATCGGGCGCAAAGCCGTCGTCCTGGGCACGATGAAGATCACCAGCCCCACGGCGGACCTGACCAATAACGAGGCGCTCATCGGACCGCTGGACGTCGGCGGCTACTACACCCTGGATGTCAACGCCATCCCGCAGCAGGCTGGCACGCTGGACCTGCTCATCACGATTAATTACACCGACGACTTCAGCCAGCCGGGGGTGATCACCGACACGCTCACGGTCGAGGTGATGGATGCCATGCCCATGGAGCCTATACCCGGCGAGGGCGGCATGAACGGCGGCGAGATGCCCCCACCCGCCGCCCCGGAAACCTTCTGGCAGAAAGTCGTGCGCTTTGTCAAAGGTCTCTTCGGGCTGGATAGCGGCGTCGTCACGCCCACGCCCTTCCCTGGCGAGGTCATCCCCACCGAGCCGGTGTCCGTTCCGGTGCAGGGTCCCAAAGGATAGGGCATGGCTTTTGCCGACCTGTTCTACCTGATCTTCGATAACCTCAACCGGCGCAAGGCGCGCGTCGCCCTCACCGCCATCGGGGTTGTCATCGGTACGGCTGCCATCGTGGTGCTCGTCTCGCTGGCGATCGGCTTGCAGCGCAACGCCAACCAGCAGCTCTACGGCATCGGCGACCTGACAAGCATCCAGGTCATGCCCAATTACAGCGGTCCCCAGGGACCCGGCGGCGGGGTGGTGGTGCAGTCCTCTGGAGGTCAAAACCTCTCGCAAACTTTGGTTACTCCCGATACCGTGCGCGAGCTGGCGCAGATCCCCGGCGTGGTTTCGGTGATCCCGCGCGATTACATCTACGGCGGCACGCTGCTCAACTACAAGCGCCTGGAGGGGTACCCCAGCATCATGGGCGTCGATCTGGCTGACCTGAGCGTGCTCGGGCTGCGCCCCATCTCCGGCACGCTCGAGCTAGAGAAGGGCACCGCCATCATCGGCGCCCGCGCCAACCAGAATTTCTACGATCCCAAGCTGCGCCCCGGGCAGATGCCGCCCCCGCCGCCCAATTTGTACAATGCCAACCTGAAATTCACCCTCATCAAGTACACCCAGGATGGCACCGAGGTGCGCAAGACCGTGCCGCTGCGCGTGGCGGGCGTCATCGCCGAGTCCGGCGGCGAAGCCGATTACACCTTCTACCTGCCCTCTCCGACGTCACCGCCTACAACGAGTGGATCACCGGGCGGCGCATCAACCGCAGCAAGGATGGCTTCCCCACGGCGATGGTCAAGGCGGAGGACCCCAAGAAAGTCCTGGATATCGCCGATACCATCACCGCCATGGGCTACATGGTCTATACCCCCATGCAGTACCTGCAGCCCATCAACTCCTTCTATACCGTCCTGCAGGTCATCTTCGGCGGGCTGGGTGCCATCTCGCTGCTCGTGGCAGCCATCGGCATCGCCAACACCATGACCATGGCAATCCTCGAGCGCACGCGCGAGATCGGCTTGATGAAAGCCATCGGCGCCACCAACCGCGACGTGCTCAGCGTATTCCTGGGCGAGGCGGGCGGCATCGGGCTGATCGGCGGGTTGGGTGGCGTGCTCCTGGGTTGGGTCGCGGCGCAGATCATCAACGTGCTCGCCCTGGCTTATTTCGCCGGGCAGGCGACCAACCAGCAGGGCGGTATGCCCCCGCCCTCCGTGGTGGTTTACACCCCGCCCTGGCTGCCGGCTTTCGCCCTGGTCTTCGCCATCGTCATCGGCTTGATCTCCGGGCTCTACCCCGCCCTGCGCGCCGCCACCCTCATCCCCGTCAACGCCCTCAAGTACGAATGAGCCTGTGCCGTTCCGGATAAACAAGTTAAACCACAGAGACACAGAGTGCACAGAGTCTTTATAAGATATTTCTCTGTGATCTCTGTGTCTCTGTGGTGAGATTAATAAAAACCGTCCCGCAGATTATGGGCTGCGGGACGATTGTCTTTCCTGTGATTTAGCGCTTGGTGCTGCGCGACTTGTGTTGCAGCGTGCGCTCCATGATGTCTTCCAGCTCGTCGCTGGAGGTGGATGGCTTGCGCTTGCTCTTCGAGCGCGGCGCCTCGTTGACCGCGAGCGGTCCATCGCCTCACGCATGGCGATCTCCATCGCCGTCGGCACGGGCTCTTCCTTCTCGCCCTCCTCCACCTCCGGCTTCTCTTTCTCCTTGCGCGGCTTGGGCTCTTTCACCACCGGGGCGGGCTTCTCTTCCAGGGCTTTCATGCTCAGCTTGATCTGCCGCTTGCGCCGGTTCACTTCCAGCACCTGCACTTCCACCTCGTCGCCCTCATTAACCACCTCGCCCGGCGTCTTGACGTAGCCGTGCGTCATCTCGCTGATGTGCACCAGCCCCGGGCGCTCGGCGCCGATATCGACGAATGCCCCGAACTTCTCCAGGCGGATGACCTTGCCCTTCACCGTCATGCCTTTGGTGATCTCGCGCCACTCCAGGTCGAGCGGCTTGATCATCGTCAGGTCGATGCGCTTCTTCTTCGGATCGACCCGCTTGATCCACACATCCACCGTCTGCCCCACCTGCACCACGTCTTCGACGCGGTTGGTGTGCGCCTCCTGCAGTTGCGAGATATGGATCACGCCCGGCACATCCAGCCCAATATCGACCAGCGCGCCTGCCAGCGTTGTCTTGACTACGGTTCCTGTAAATTGGTCCTTGCGCTTGATCTCCGCAAGGGCGGTTGACTGTGCGCTCTCCGGATTGGCTACCGCATCGTTTTCCATGGCGCTCTTCTCCTGTATAACCCGCCGGTTGGGGATGAAAACCCGGGGGAATAGTGACGATTTACCGCGCTTCCAGCGCGACAGGAGATTATACCTTGCGCCGGATGAAATGTCAAAGTTCAGGCGGGCAAATTTGGAAATCGGCGAGTTACCGGCGATTGGGGGGTGAATGTGCGGATGCGTTGCTAACCGGCGGCGCTCATTGCCAGGCAAAGAGGGTTATTCGTGAAATCCCTTAACCAAATCTCTAAATTGACATCCCTCGTGAATTCTTATACTATCAATGTGGGGGATTACATAACAGCCGTCGTTCTTGTTCATCGGGGAGGGTTCGACAATGGCGCACATGCAACAACCTTTGCTCACGACCGGGGGGGGGCAATTCAAACTGCATTTAAACCGTCTCCTTAGCCTTCTAATCCTGCTCACCTTCATCATTCCCCTGCCGCCTGCCGCGGACGTCACCGCCGCGATAGACCCGCAAGTCACACCGCCCATCCGCAGAAACGCCCATTCCAATAGAACCCACGCCCACCGCCACGCTCGCCGCGGCGGAAGAGCCGCCCATCGCCACACCCGTCATTACCGATACCTTGCCCACCAGTGAGCCATACCCCGCGCCTCCTGGTGCGACGCCCACAGCGGTCGTCACCCTGCCGCCGCCCACGCCGACCGTCACGCCTTCCATAACCGCAACTCCTACGCCGCCGCCCATCGAGATTACGCCCATCAGCCTGGCGCTCAGCGGGGGCGATACCCTTGCCACGCCGGGCGGCGAGTTGACCATTTCATGGCAGGTGGCAGGCTGGAGTGAGGTTGCCCAGGGCATGATCCTGGAAATGTCTGCTCCCAGCGGTCTGACTCCGCTGCTCAGCGAAGATCTGGATTACGACGCAGAGAGCAACACCGTCAGCCTGCAGACCAGGGTCAATTCCGGGGTCGTATTTTGGCAGATCGCCCCCGGCCTGCCCGGTCCATACGCCCTGACCGCCAGGCTGGTGCAAGACGGCAAGGAGATTGCCGTTCAGAAGGTCAGCGTAGAAGAAACCGGCCTCACCCAGGTGTCGCTCGAAGGGGGCGTCGCTGCCGGGCTGAATGGGCGGGTCGCAGTCACGTTCCCCGAGAAAGCCGCTGCCGAGGCGCTGGATGTGCGCATCCACGCGCCGATCGCCGCCAACATGCCGCCCTATTCCTTGAGCGGCGAGCCCTTCGAGATAGTCGCCAGCGGGCAGTCGAGCAAAGCGGAGGTCCACCAGTTCGAACAGCCCTTGACCATCAGCGTAGTCTATACCGGCACACGCGAGCTCTCCGTCTTCTATTACGCCAATGAGAAAGAAGATTGGTTGCCTTTGCCCACCTATTACGACCGCAAAGCCGGTCTCTTGATCGCCCAAAGCGATCACCTGTCGGTATTCGACACGGATATAAACGAATGGCAGATGGCTGAGATGCCTACGGTAGACGCCGCCCAGGTAGCCGCCCAGACCGGCGCAGCGACCTATTCCTACCCCATTTGGACGCCGCCGGGACCGGGCGGCTTGCAGCCGCAGCTCAGCCTGACCTATAACAGCCAGATTGTGGATAGCTCAGTCGGCTCACTCAACCAGGGGGGCTGGGTGGGCATGGGCTGGTCGCTGGACACCGGTTATATCGAACGCGACACGCACCAGAAACTGGATAGTTCTGCGGACGACACCTTCAACCTGGTGCTCAACGGCGTCAGCAGCCGCATCCTGCGGGATGACAGCACCCCTTCCCATTACTACCTGGCGGACGAGAATTACTGGAAGATCGAGCTGAGCGGCGACACCTGGACGGTGTGGGACAAGGAAGGCACGAAATACGTATTCGGCAAAGACGAAGCCAGCCGGGCAACGTTTCCTCAATTCCATTGCAACCCTATCAGCGTTGACAACGTAACCTGGCGTTTTATGCTTACTGAGGTCGAAAACAAATTCAATAAAAAGCTGACCTACACCTATACCAAAAAGGATCCCAAGGCTGTTTCCAATCCGTGTGATTTGAACGCCGAGGACGAGGAGGTTGACCTTGCGATTTATCCGGCGACAATCACCTACCCTAATGACCGTTACCAGATAGAGTTCGATATTGATGACGATCTCGGAGATCCTCTGCGAGGCGATTACCACGATGTATGGGACGAGGAGAATTACCGCGTTTTCTTCAACAAATACAGACTGAAGAAGATCTTCATTATTCACGATCCGTATGGAACTCCCACAACCGTGCGCACCTATGAGCTCAGCTACAACGCCACCATCTTCCCCAACTACGAATGGCACATGGGCGGGCAAACTTTCTCCATCTCAAGCATCCAGGAGACCGGCTCGGACAGCTCCACGAAGCGCCCCCCAACGACTTTCAGCTACGCCGATGGCATGCACCTGACAGGCGTAGACAACGGCTACGGCGGCGGCGTGTCCTTTACCTACGAGACAACCCCCTGGGCAGATGTAACGACATTTGACGACTATGCACATTCAGAGACCGATAAATACGCTGGTTGGAGTGGGGACAAATACTATGACGAGCAGGCGGGTTGGATTTATCTTCACGGGACAGCCACATATCAATTTCCCAATTTGCAGCCTGGCGGAATGTATCACCTACGCTTCGATCTAAGGAACACAGATACGCAATATCCGCGTGCTGGTGAGGCGAAACTACAATATAAGAATAGCAATAATGTAATTACGGTAATACCGTACGGGCCTATTACACAATCAACGACGGTCAGCAGCCAGATTACAGTCACAATTCCAATAACTGCAACGCAATTGAAGTGGGTGGTGACTGGCAACGGAAACAACAAGATCCGTATCAACCGGGCAGAACTGAGGCTGCTGCCCACCCGCTACCGCGTGACCCGCCGCACGGTCAGCGACAGCAGCATCCCCGGCGCGCCGGTCAACTCCTATTCCTACGACTACGAATACGACGAAGCCGCCACCAACGATCCCGACCATTCAGTCGCAGTGGATGCTCAGGTTGGCGGTGTGGATGACCTATACGCCGCGCCTTATTCCCAATACCGCGGCAATGCCATGAGCCGCGAGATCGGCCCGACCGGCAGCGACGGTAACCGCCGCATCACCACCACCTGGTACCACCAGGATGACGGGTTGAAAGGTCGCGCCTCCGTCACCCTGGTCGAAAAACAGAGCTACCGGCAGCAGTTCAACACCACTTCCTGGAACGATTACAGCAGCGAGTGGGGCTACAACACCAGCCTGCCCGGATTCGAGCGCTTGCGCGGCGATATCGCCGCCAAGATCACGAATCCGGATAGCGATTGGGATGTCGGCCTCTACCGCAATCCCACCACCCCCAGCCTGAGCAACGGTGAAAGCCTGGTGGTGAGCTTCCTGGTGGTCAGCGACACGCTCAGCACGCAGACCGTCCTTGCGGTAGCCAGCGGGTCAGGCAGCGCCTACAAGCGCTGGGGGATCAAACAGATCGGCAATAGCCTGTACACCCACCAATGCACGGGCGGGTGGGCGCCGGGGAATTGCACCGACGCACAGGTGATCCTATCGAGCTTCGAGCGCGGGCAGTGGTACGTATTGCACCTGTCGGTGGACGACGACAAGTTCGCCTTGCGCGTCTGGAAACGGGAAGACCCATCCAACAGCGCCTACTATGAGGAGACGCTCAGCCAGGTGGGTATGAACTGGCGTTTTCTGGAAAAGTCGTACAACGGAACCGCATGGTTGGACGAATACAGCGAAGGCAACAGCTACACGCTCTCCATCCGGGAGGATAGTGCGGCTACATTAGATCGCACGCTATACAACGAATTGGATGGCTACCTGGACCTGCGCTTTCTGTGGACGCGCACCTTCGCCGATACCGCCATCACCTTTGAAGGCGACGGCGGCTGGGCTGGCAAGCGCACCACGTACGAGTACAACGAGAGCGAGCAGCGCCTGGCAAGCGGCAATGGACAGTACGGCAACCTTACGCGTGTGCTGGAATCCGCCTGGGATCCTGCCCAGCAAGCCTGGCGCGACTACCGCCTGAAGCGTACCATCTATTACATGAACGTCACAGGTACCTACCTGGTAGGTCTGCCGGCTGTCGAGAAGTTTTACCCCTGTCCGGCGAACAAATTTAACGGCGCATGCTCCAGCGACTATCCGTCTAGCCCGCCGGACAGCATGATGACCTCCGCCAGCTGGTATCTGTATGACGGGAATACCATGTTCAACGTGTACCCCGTTTCTGGCAAGCTGACCGGCGTGCGCAGCCTGGCTTATTGCGATCTGCCCGATTGTAACTCGACAACCAGGCAGCATTTCATCGACGCGGCTTATACCTATGACACTTGGGGCAACCGCATCACCCAGACGGCTTACACAAGTTATGGGAATTACAGCGCTTACGGCTTGGGGGATCTGCATACCACCCAGACCTGTTTTGGCGGGGGAGGACTTAGCGGCTGCAACGACAACTCGTACCGCACCTACCCGGTCTGGGAGAAGAACGTTCTCAATCATAGCACCTCATGGACTTACGATAAGAACCACGGCATCCCACTCAGCCAGGATGGTCCAAATGCTGCTGACACCATCACTGCAACCTACGATACGTTCGGTCGCCTGCTGACCGTCCGCCGCCCGGGTAACGAGAGCGGCACGCCCACCATCTCGATAGCCTACAACGACGACGATGCCGCTGGGGGCATCACCCTGCCTTTCTACACCCAGGCGGAGCAACTGGTCCAAGGCAGCAACAAGCTCATCGTGCGCAAGTTCTCCAACGGCTTGGGACAGTTGATCCAGACGCAGACCGCCGGTGCGATCGTCAATGGCAGCGCTCGCGATATCCTCGTGGATTCGACCTATGACGCCTACGGCAACGTCTATACCAGGTCCATACCCTACGATGTCGTCACAGGCAGCGGTTACCGCACGCCTGCGACCCAGCCGAAGACTACCACGGTCTATGACATTCTGAGTCGACCGCTGTCCGTCACTGCCCCAGACAACACCCTCACCGCGCGTTATACTTACCTGGACCTGGAGACGCAGGTGAAAGACGCCAAAGACCATGTCACCCGCAACGTGGTGGATGTCTGGGGGCGCACGGTCGAAGTGCATGCTCCATTAGATCCCTGGACGAGGTATATCTATAACGCCTCCGACCAGTTGACGACCGTGCAGATGCGGAGCGGCGCTGGCGACGGTACATGGCAGATGGAAACTACCCTGGGCTACGACCTGGCCGGTCGCAAGATTAGTATGGTCGATCCGGATATGGGTAGCTGGAGCTACACCTATTCTGCTCTGGGCAACCTGTCGACGCAGACCGACGCGCGTGGCTGCACTACCACGCTGGGTTACGACGAGCTCAACCGATTAACAACCAAGACCTACACCGGTCCCGGCACCTGCGATTCCACCTCGGATGTGAGTTATACTTACGACCAGGGAACATATGGTATCGGGCAGCGCACGCGCATGGATTATGGCACGGGTTTCTATACAACCTGGACGTATGATGCCCGCGGGCGCATGACCCAGGAGAGCAAATCCATCAGCGGCTCGGGTATCTTTGTTACCCAATCCACCTACAACAGCGCCGACCTGCCGCTCACCATGCGCTACCCGGCGGATGCCAGCGGCAACCTGGGAGAGACGGTCACGTATGCATATCATCCGCAGATGCTGCTAAACAGCGTCATCGGCAGCGACACCTACGTCAAAGGCACCCGATACGACGCCCTTGGCAGAGTGGATGTGCGCGAGTTAGGGTTGAGCCTGGGCAGCCCGATCTTGAAGACCGACTACGATTACTTCCCCTGGACCAGCCAGGGACAGGGCGGGCGCTTGCAGTATCTCAAGACCGGCACGCCATTATATCCTGCCAACCTTCAATCCTTCGAGTACAACTACGACGCCGTCAGAAACGTGAACTGGATCAAGGATTACAACACCCTTCCAGGCCTCACCCAGACGCAGACCTTTCATTATGACAACCTGGACCGCCTGGTTGACGCTGTCGCTTACGGCGGCTCCGGCGGTACGTATTCAGTGGAGTATTACAACTACAGAACGGATACCGGCGCCATGGGGAGCAAAGCTGGTACGGATTATCAATATAATGATGCCAGTCACAAACACGCCGTCACCCACCTCAACATCGGCGGGCAATGGGTACAGAAATACTGGTACGACGCCAACGGCAATATGATCAGGCGCATCGTGGGGGCAACGACATATGACCTGACCTATGACGCCGAAAACCGCCTGATCTCGGTGAGCGGGGGCGGGTTGAGCGCCAGTTTCACCTATGATGGCGATGGTAATCGGGTAAAGGGCGTTGTCGGCAGCCTGTCGACCACCTATATCGGCAACCATTTCGAGTGGACTGGCACTACCGATACGATGAAGCGCTATTACTATGCCGGGAGCGTGCGGGTGGCGGTGAAGACCGGCGGCAGCCCGGATCAAAACCCCGTCTTGAACTGGCTGTTCGGAGACCACCTCGGCAGCACCAGCCGGGCTGCCAACGCCAATGGCACAGCCCTGACGGATGGCGAGCTGCGCTACAAAGCCTGGGGTGAAAAGCGCTTCCCGGCTGGATCCAGCGCCGTCCCCACCACATATAGGTATACCGGGCAGCGCCAGGAAGTCCAACTGGGCGGGCTGGATGGGCTATATTTTTATGGCTCCCGCTACTACGACCCAGCTTTATCGCGTTTTATCCAACCCGACACCCTCGTGCCCAATCCCGGCGATCCACGCGCCTGGGACCGTTTCGCCTATGTCCTGAACAACCCCCTCAAGTATATTGACCCTACTGGGCATACTTCAGCTTGTGGGTTCGACTGGTCACCTCCAGAATGCAACGACTTAGGCGGTGACAGTAATGACGGCGATTCCGAGGGAGGAACGAATGGGGATAATGGATCGTCTGGGGGAACAACCAGTGGCAGCATTGTCAATGTCATGGGGCTCCCAGCCAACGGTAATGTCACGGCAAAATTCGGTTATCTTAATACCTTCGAGGCAAATAAATACGTAGTCAAAACAGACTGTAGTAGCGTGAAAACAAGCAATAATGAGGTTTGCCTACCGGATTTTCTCGAAGATTACGGTTTACATGCTGGGGTCGATATTCATTATCAAAATAGTGACCTCAATTTATATGCTGTTTATGATGGTGTAGTGGTGGGAACAATAGAAATTGATAGATGGGATGATAACGGAGGTAGCAAAATAATTGTCGAACACATCTTCAATGGGGAAAAGATATACTCTGTTTACTTTCATGTTGGAGAGATATTGGTGGCGGAAGGTAATCCGGTAGGCAAAGGCAGTCTGATTGGTATTGGAAGTAAAGAGGCTGCGCATTTACACTATGAGATGAGAAAAGCCGCCGGTGTGAATATGGATGAATCTGGCAATTATTCCAGTTTCCCAACAGGGTCAGGAAGTTATTGGGCGAATTCCCTGTTTGAACTTGATACCAGGTGGGTAGATATTTCATCGAGATTTGGGGGATATTCCAAGTGGATAATCGAAGCTGGATGGAGATAGTATGAATACTCATCCTCAAAACCAATACAAATTGAGAAAGATGCTAATTTGGTCATTTATATTTATAACTATGTTGAGCTCCTGTGAATTTGAGTACCAAAAACCTACTCCTTCTTTCGGGAGCATTAACCATACCCCCGTGCTGACTGAATTAACGACAACCGCAGTTTCTGTATCAACTCAACAGCAAGCCAGCGGGATAAAAACTCCTACCCCAACGGTAGTATTAGCGAGTGCTACTCCCACTTCCACACTCATAGTGCGCACCTCTCAGCATGGTAAAAACTCTTATCTTAGTTCAATTCTTAGCGGTGTCAAAATTGTCGATGAGCCCTATCAACTTGTTTTCCTTGACTCTAACGATGAAGTTCTTTGGATGATTGAAGATCGGTATATCGGACTTGCTTTCGATCCAAGCGGCTGTTTTCTTTTTAGCGGATGGGTCCATGATCAGTACGCTGAGGTATCAAAACTCACCCTTAAGGGTCAAGTATTAGATACCAAATCAATCTCCTATGACGAAAACCTGGAGACTGCGGGTGAAGTGTTTGGTTTTTTACCGTCGCCGACCGGGGATTTTCTGGCATACATGGTTGGGTCCGGGGAGGGAGGCAGAGGACCTGCTGATGCGGAGTTCCTGGATGTGGGCTTGATCGATTTTCGGGATAATCGTAGTTCAAAACCAGCCATGTTGACATCGAATGGTGGAGGACCATTTTCTGGGCCGGTATGGTCATCAGACGGTCAGCACTTGGCGTTTAGCGATTTCGATGAGAATGGTATTGTACAGATTTTGGTCTATGGCATTGAGGAAGAACGTACGTACCAGCTATCGAATTTTGGTGCGGAGATGCGTAATTGGGAAATCTCTGATTTGATATGGTCTCCTGATGGCACGAAAGTGGCCTTTTCAGCTTTTAGAAAGAAGGTGGAGCAAAATGCTGAACCCGGTATTGGAATTCTAGGAGTCGGATCGAACACCGATAGATCGCTGCTTTGGGTTTCGCCACAATCGAATAGTGGATATCATTCGCTATATTGGGAGCCGGACAGCCTACGTTTGATGGCGTTACGCAAGCCCCTTGCTGAGGATCAACTCATTTTCTTTGATGCAGAAATAGGTGAAGAACTTGAGGTTTTGGGTCCGTTACTCTATGAAACACGAGATTCAGAACGTAAAGAAATCATCAGAAGATTTATCTTACCCATTGGGATGGGTTATCTATATGAAACCGAGGATGGGATATTCATACCCGATCAGGGTGATATACTTCTCATGATCAATGAATTAATATTGCCAACTCAAGGGCCGATTGATTTGAGCAAATGCCCATCCGATTGAGTATGAGATGGCTAGTAGGGCGCGTTCGCCTCTGTGTGTTTTTGTTGTGATTTTGGACCGCTTTGTCGCCGTAGTCCACAACATAAGACCTCGTCTCCCATAATCCCCTATTGATCGAACAAGACCGCTTGGGACTTGTCGCAGGATTGTATTCGTGTTACAATCTTTATAGATAATCGTTCTCTCTTGCGAGTGAATATCACCGAGGCTACCCCGTATGGCGGTTCCAGAACCCAGGCTCAATTCTCTCGTCGCTGCACTGCGCAAGCGCGGCTGCCGCATCACTCCCCAGCGCATGGCCATCCTGCGCATCTTCGCCGAAAGCGACGGGCACCCCTCCGTGGAGCAGGTCTACGATCGTTTGCACGCCGAATTCCCCATGACCAGCCTGGCGACCGTCTATAAGACCGTGGCGCTGCTCAAGGAAGAAGGGCAGATCTTGGAGCTCGGCTTTGCCGGCGGCGGCAGCCGCTACGACGGTCGCAAGCCCTACCCGCACCCCCACCTGGTGTGCCTCCACTGCCAGCGCATCCTCGATCCCGACCTCGGTCTGCTCGCCGACCTCTCGCAAGAGCTCTCCCAACGTTATGGCTACCACATCGTCAGCCACCGCCTCGACTTTTACGGCGTCTGCCCCGAATGCCAGGCTGTTAGGCGTTAAAGGAGGTGAGCCGGTCTCGAAGACCCAGTGATAACTCGCCACCATCCGCCAAGCACGCCGTTGCGAGCCTCACTACCCAAATCCGATGCGGCGAACCAGTTGTTAGCCTCGTCAGAGGGGGTTCGCCAGCCACGCAAACCGATGTTCAACCAATGAAGGAGTAATATGATGGACGATAGCAAGTCCCCGGCAACGGGCACGGCTCACACACGACCAGCCAGCAGGGCACCTCCAACCGGGACTGGTGGCCGAACCAGTTGGACCTCAGGCATCCTCCACCAGCACTCTTCTCTATCCAATCCGATGGACGAGGAGTTCAACTACGCTGAGGAATTCAAGAAGCTTGACCTCAAGGCATTGAAGGAAGGATCTTTACGCCATCATGACCGACTCGCAGGACTGGTGGCCCGCCGATTTCGGTCACTACGGTCCCCTCTTCATCCGCATGGCGTGGCACAGCGCCGGCACGTACCGCGTCGGCGATGGCCGCGGCGGCGCGGGAAGCGGCACCCAGCGCTTCGCCCCGCTCAACAGTTGGCCCGACAATGTCAACCTGGACAAGGCGCGCCGCCTGCTCTGGCCCATCAAGCAAAAATATGGCAAGAAAATATCCTGGGCAGACCTGATGATCCTCGCCGGCAACTGCGCCCTGGAGTCGATGGGCTTCAAGACCTTCGGCTTCGGCGGCGGGCGCGAGGACGTTTGGGAGCCGGATGAAGATGTTTACTGGGGCGCCGAGAGCAAGTGGCTGGACGACAAGCGCTACTCCGGCGAGCGCGACCTCGAGAATCCCCTCGCCAACGTGCAGATGGGCTTGATCTATGTCAACCCCGAAGGACCGAACGGCAACCCGGATCCGCTGGCTGCCGCCCGGGATATCCGCGAGACCTTCGCCCGCATGGCGATGAACGACGAAGAAACCGTCGCCCTGATCGCCGGCGGTCACACCTTCGGCAAGACCCACGGCGCCGGCGATGCCGACGCTGGTCGGTCCGGAGCCGGAAGCCGCTCCCATCGAGGAGCAGGGTCTCGGCTGGAAGAGCAAATACGGCAGCGGCGTGGGCGGCGACGCCATCGGCAGCGGTCTGGAAGTCATCTGGACCTCCACGCCCACCAAGTGGAGCAACAACTTCTTCTGGAACCTCTTCGGCTACGACTGGGAGCTGACCAAGAGCCCGGCCGGCGCGCACCAGTGGATACCCACGCACGGCGCCGGCGCCAATTCTGTGCCGGATGCGCAGCGGACCCGTCCAAGCGTCTCCCGCCCTCCATGCTCACCACCGACCTCGCCTTGCGCTTCGACCCTGATTACGAGAAGATTTCCCGCCGCTTCTACGAGAATCCGGACCAGTTCGCCGATGCCTTCGCCCGGGCGTGGTTCAAGCTCACCCACCGCGATATGGGTCCCCGGGCGCGCTACCTCGGTCCGGAGGTCCCCGCCGAAGAGCTGATCTGGCAGGACCCCGTCCCCGCCGTCGACCACCCCTTGATCGATGCCGCCGATATCGCCGCCCTCAAGGCGAAGATCCTTGCCTCCGGGCTGACGATCCCGCAGCTCGTCTCGACTGCGTGGGCTTCCGCCTCGACCTTCCGCGGCTCCGACAAGCGCGGCGGCGCCAACGGGGCGCGCATTCGCCTCGCCCCGCAGAAGGATTGGGAAGTCAACCAGCCTGCACAGCTCAAAACTGTGCTGCAAACACTTGAAGGAGATCCAAAAAGAGTTCAACGCGCATCCAGTCGGGCGGCAAGAAGGTTTCGCTTGCCGACGTGATCGTCCTGGCTGGCTGCGCCGGCGTCGAACAGGCTGCGCAAGAATGCCGGTTACCCTGTGACCGTTCCCTTCACCCCGGGTCGCACGGATGCCTCCCAGGAGCAGACCGATGCGGCTTCCTTCGCCGTGCTCGAGCCGGTTGCAGATGGCTTCCGGAACTATCTGAAACACAAATACGCCGTCCGGCAGAGAAGCTTCTCGTGGATCGCGCCCAGCTTCTCGACGCTCACCGCGCCGGAGATGACGGTTCTCGTGGGTGGGTTGCGTGCTTTGAATGCCAACTATGGGAAGTCCCAGCATGGCGTCTTCACCAGACGACCCGAGACGCTGACCAACGACTTCTTCGTCAATCTGCTCGACATGGGCACGAATGTGGAAGCCAACCGCCGAAGATGATAATGTTTTGAAGGGCGCGATCGCCACACCGGCGAGCTCAAGTGGACCGGCACGCGTGTCGACCTGATCTTCGGCTCCAACTCCCAGCTGCGCGCCCTGGCGGAGGTTTACGCCTGTGCTGACTCCCAGGAGAAGTTCGTCCACGACTTTGTCGCTCGCCTGGAACAAAGTCATGAACCTGGACCGCTTCGACCTTACCCGCGCGTAGCGCCAACCGCTCGCCGCCTCTCAGTTAAACAATCCGGCGCCTCGCTCGCAATCCGAGCGGGGCGCCGGTGTGTCAATCGGTATGGGGATCCCTAATCCCCAACGGCGGGTAAGCTGGCTCGTCCCACGAAGATCGGCAGCTTGGCGGCGGGAAGCTCGGCAGGCTGCACCGGGATGGCGATCTGCGAATGCTCTTCTACCCCGGCGCTTGCCAGGGCGGCGATCGCCGCCGAGTCTTCGATCACATTGGCAATCCGCCCGTCCATCATCTGGATCACTTTGTCGACATAGCGCGCCATGCGCAGGTCGTGGGTGACCATGATGCCGGCTTTATTCTGCTCGTGGATCAGGTCTGAGAAGATCTGCACCGCCTGGAAGGCGCGCTCGGTATCCAGGCTGGCGGTAGGCTCATCCGCCAGCACCAGGCTGGGGTCGTGGATGAGCGAGCGGGCGATGGAGACACGCTGGCGCTGACCGCCGGAGAGCTGGTTGGGCAGGTTGTTCAGGCGATCGCCCAGCCCCAGGCGCTCCAGCAGCTCCACGGCGCGCCCGTGGCTCTGCTTGTCGTAGATTTTGTTCAGGCGCAGCATCAGCTCCACATTTTCCAGCACGGTCAGGTAGGGAACCAGGTTGTTCGCCTGGAAGGTGAAGCCGATGTTCTCGCGGCGGAAAACGACCCGGTCTTTCTCTTTCATCCCGCTCAGGTCCTGCCCGGCGATGAGCACTTTGCCCTCGCTGGGCGCCAGCAGGGCAGCCAGCATTGCCAGCATAGTGGTCTTGCCTGAGCCGCTCGGACCGACCAGGGCGACAAACTCGCCCGCCCGCACCTGGATATCCGCTTGGTCTACGGCTTTGATGGTCATCTCGTTGGTGCGGTAGATCTTGCTCACTGCTTGGGTTTCAACAATGTTCTGCATGGAAGGTTCTCCAATTATGATTACAGGGAATGAATGCTTCAGGAAGAAAGCCCGAGCGCCATCAAAGGCTCAACTTTGAGCGCCAGGCGCACCGACACCAGCCCGCCGATCGGTCCGATGATCATCAGCGAGAGCATGGCGGCTGCCAATGACTGCTGTGTGAACTGGATGGGGATGCCTTGCGGCAAGCCAAGGGCGAGGAGCAGCGTGCCAGTCGTGCCCAGCAGCACACCGAAGATGGTCACCGCCACGATCTGCATGATCACCGCCAGCCCTATCGTTGGGTTGGAAGCGCCAATCGCTTTGAGCATGCCGATATTGGGCACCTTTTGCAGCGTTTGGATCTGGAAGAAGCCGCCGATGACCAGGATGCCGATCAGCAGGGTAAAACCGCGCTGTGTGTTGAGCGTGCTCTGCTGCGCAGAGTAGCCCGGCGAAGCCTTATAGGCGGTGACCACGTCTGCCACCTCGACATCGGGGACCTGGCTCTGGATGAGCTGCGCCATCTCCGCCTGGGCAGCCGGCTGGCTGAGCCTGGCGGCAAGGATGTTGTAAGTTAGCGGCTCGTCGCCGTTGCTGGCTGTCCCCTGGGGGCGCACCTTGTCCCAAACCTGCAGGGGGATGAAGACGGAGGGTTGGAAGAAGTACTGGCGACCGTCGGTGATGCCGGAAACTCTCAGGTCATAGTATTCCTCTTCCGTACCCTGGATGGACTTCAGGGTGATGGTATCGCCGACCTTCACGCCGGCTTCGCGGGCGATGGCGCCGTCGATGACCGCTTCGTAGGCGCGGGCGTTTCTCAGGTCACGCCCTTGCAGGGCTGGCGCCCCGCCCGGCTTGCCGGGCTCGTAACCCACCAGCGATACATCCAGGTCCTCGGTGCCGTTCGTGAAGACCAGCGTCGCATTGCTCAGCCCAACCGGTCCAACCGCTTCAACGCCCGGTACGCGGCGCACTTTGGTCAGCGTGTCGTTGCCCAGGCGGCTGGTCAGCGTGGAAAGCTGCACGTCGCTTTGGAAGACGAGCAGCTGGGCATCCAGCTTGGCAAGGTACTCACGGTTGGCGGTCGCCAAGCCTTCAGCCAGCCCGGCGATGAACAAAACAAGGATGGTGATCAGAGCGATCACCAGGCTGAAGAGGAAAAAGCGCCCTTTATTGCGCCATACTTCTTTGATTGCCAGGTAAAAAGACATTTTTGCACCTCACTCGGCAGGCTAAAAGCCTGGTTTATTTCTTTCAATGTTGGGTATTATAGCGGGAACCCTTTAGTTTGTCAAGGTATTGCAGCGTATTTGTATAGTATTTGTTATCTGGATGTGCTGCGCTTGCGCCTTGACAAACCCTGGCGCTCGTGTAACACTAAGAACCTGTCCGAAAATTTGAGGAGCTCCGATTTTGGGGTGTGTGCGGCTTCGCCGCACACACCCCAAAATCGGGTTTCACTTCTATTTTCGGATAGGTTCTAAGCCCAATCCGGATCCCCCTGTGTCCCCACTGGCTGCTGCTCTCACGCTCGTCTCCGCCTTCTTTCACGCCGGCTGGAATTTGCTGGCGCGCAAATACCGCGGTGGGAATATCTTCCTGCGCGTGCCGCTGCTCATCGCCGCCGTAGGCTTGCTCCCCGTGCTGCTGGCGGGCGTCTGGTCGGCGCCGCTGCCGCAAGGTGTGTGGGTCAATTTCACCTTCAGCGGCATCTGCCTGGCGGTGTACTTCCTGGGGCTGACGCAGGGTTACCAGAGCGGCGAGTTCTCGGTCGTCTACCCGCTGGCGCGCGCCCTGCCCGTGCTGGCGCTCGCCCTGGCGGATATCGCCCTGGGCAACCCGCCCACAGCCATCGGCTGGGCTGGGATCCTGCTGGTGGCGATCGGCTGCATGACCAGCCCGCTGGAATCGCTGCGCAGCATCCACCTCTCCACCTACCTGAACCGCACCACCATCTGGATCCTGCTCACGGCAGCCGGCATGGTGGGCTATACCCTGGCAGATAACCAGGCTGCCGACCGCTTCGCCCCCGGCATCGCACCCGTGCTGCGTTACCACGTCCTGGCGCTGACCGTCTCTCTGATCACCTTCTGGATTTTCCTGAAGCTTACCCGCCAGCCGGTCAGCCTGGAAAGGGGGCTGGAGAATTGGAAATGGCCGGCGGTGATGGCGGCGCTGCTCTTCATGGCGTACACGCTGGTGCTGGTGGCTTACCAGTACAGCACGGAGACCAGCTACGTCGCCGCGCTGCGCCAGTTTAGCCTGGTGATTGCAGTGCCGGTCGGGGCATTCTACTTCAAAGAGGCCTCTCCCCATCTGCGCATCATGGCTGCCGTGACGATCACGCTGGGCATCATCTTGATCGCGCTGGGAGGCTGAGACCGCCTGCGCATCGTTGCTGAGGAGGATGGGATGGAGCACATTTACCAACACTTGTATCAGGGACCCGTGAAACTGGTTGTGCTGGACTGGGCAGGGACGACCATCGACTATGGCTGCATCGCCCCGGCGGTGGCGTTCGTCGAGGTCTTCCGCCGTAACGGGGTGACGATCAGTATCGAGCAAGCCCGCCGCCCGATGGGACTGGGCAAGCGCGAGCACATCCAGGCGATCTGCCAGCAAAGCGAGGTGGCAAGCGATTGGCAGCGCGCCCGCGGCAGTGCGGTGAGGGCGCAGGATATCGAGGAGATGTACCGCGAGTTCCAGCCGATCCAGATGCAGTGCCTGGCGGATTACTCCGAACTGATCCCCGGCGCGCTGGAAGCGGTAGCCGCCCTGCGCTTCAAAGGTATCCGCATCGGGACGACCACCGGGTACTTCACGGAAGCGCTGGAGCTGGTTGTCGAAGCGGCAGCCCGGCAAGGCTACATTGCCGATAGCAACGTATGCGTCAGCCAGGTGCGGGCGGGGCGTCCCGAGCCGTGGATGCTGATCCAGAATATGGTCAACCTGGGTATCTATCCGCCAGCGGCGGTGGTTAAGGTCGATGATACCCCGCCCGGCATCGCTGAAGGTTTGAATGCCGGGGCGTGGGCGGTCGGGTTAGCCAAGACGGGCAACGAGGTGGGCTTGAGCCTGGAAGACTCCAACGCCGCCTCTCCCGCCGAGCTCGAAGCGCTGCTGAGCAAGGCGCGTGAGACGCTTCGGCGGGCGGGCGCCCATTACGTCGTCGAATTCGATCGCGGATGTGCCTGGGGTGGTCGAAGACATCAACCGGCGGCTGGCGAGGGGTGAAAAGCCCTGATCCCGGGCATCTCAGCCGGCATGGCAATTGACCGCTACCAGGGTGATATCGTCGAATTGGACTTCCTGCGCCTGGTAGGCTTGCAGGCTGCCAAAGATCTCGTCGCAGCAGGCTTGAGCGCTGCTTGAGGATGCAGCTATGAGCGCCTGCCGCAGGCGCGGCAAGCCATACGCGCCCGCCTGCGGACCCGCCGTATCCGTAACGCCATCCGTATAGAGCAACAGGGTGGCGCCGGGCGAGAGGAGCAGCATTTGCTGGTCGAGCTCAGGGCGGGGTAAGATGCCCAGCGGCTGTCCCGCGCCGCGTGGCGGCAGGGTGACCTCGCCCTCCTGGCACAGCAGGGGCAGCTCGTGCCCGGCACGCGCATAGCAGAACTCGCCGCTGCGGGGGTCCAGCACGCCGTAGAGAACGGTGGCGAACATGCCGCGGGCGTTCATGCGCAGGAGCTGGTGGTTGACGCGCAGCAGCGTATCGCGCGGCGAGCGACCGTGGGCGGCCTCGGACTGGAGCAAGGCATGCGTCTGCGCCATGAAGATGGCTGCCGGCACGCCCTTATCGGTGACATCCCCGATCAGCACCCCGATGCGGTTGCGACCCACGGGGAAGACGTTGTAAAAATCACCGCCCACGGCGCGGGCGGGAGCGATCCGCGCCCCGAACTCATAGCCGGCTACAACCGGCAGAGCCCCAGGCAGAACGCTCATCTGGATATCGCGTGCCAATTGCAGCTCACGCTCGAGCTTTTCCTTCTCGACCAGCTCTGCCTGAGCCGCCTTCAGCTCGTCATAAGCCGCTTGCAAGAGCTGGTTCTTGGCTTTAAGATCGCGGATCAATTCATTCTCTAAGTCTTTCAGGCGCACGGTGAGCACTCGCACCATCTGGTAAGCCAGGCGCGGCTGGCGGGTGAGCAATGCGTCCAGCTCCTGGCGGCTCATCTCGATCAGGCGCGCGGGCAGCACGGCGCGCGCGCTGGCGGTGCGCAGCCCTTCCAGATCGAACAGGCTCATCTCCCCGATGAATTCACCCGGACCACGCTGACCGAGCAGGCGCGCCTCGCCCGTATCCAGGGCTTTGACGATCTCGAGCAATCCCTGCTGCACGATGTAGAGATGCTCGCCGCGCTCGCCCTCGCGGAACAACAGCGCCCCGGGAGGTAGCTCCACCACCCGCAGGTGGTCCGCCAGGTAGCGCAGCTCCTGCGGCGGTAAGGATTGAAACAACGGCGCCTGTGCCAGGATGGCTTCGACCTGCTCCTGCGCGATTTGCGGTTCTCCGACCGTCATTTTCCCCAGCCCACCGGAGGGTCGCCCCACTCGCGAATGGAAACCACACCAAAGCCCCCTTTAGCAGGGTTAGCATCCGGCAGAAGGTGGAAGCCATGCTTTTCCGCGGTGAAGCGCACCCAGGATTTTCCATCCCAGAAGCCCAGCGCCAGCGCTGCGCCTTCACGCTCGGCGCGCTCCAGGTCTGCCCGGGTGTAGCGCACTCTGAGCTCGAAAGGCTGCTCGAACTCGACCAGGTAAGCGTCGGGCTGGTCTTCATCGAAGAGCTCAAAATTCAAGACCAGGCGGGCAGGCTGGAAGCCGCCTTTGACGGAGGGCATACTTTCTGGCTGACCCAATGCCAGCTTGCGCACGCCGATCTTCCGCTTCTGATCGGGGATGGTGACGGTCACACCTTCTGTGTCAAATCCAACTTTTTTAGGCATCTTTTCCTCCATAAAACGCAGGCTGAATTATCCGCGCCGCGAGCTGAAAACCGGCGCGCTTCTCATAACCTCATCATCCCTGCCCACAAGCGAGCCATGACCTTGTGCTCAGGGATATTTTCCAGGAAGGCTTCCCGCCAGGCAGGGTCGCTGATCTTGCCAGCGCGCTCCTGCAGCTCCTGGCAGCCGCGGCGGATGGCATTTTCTCCGCTGGCTGGGTCGCCGGCAGCAGCGAACACCTGCGCGCAGGTCTGGTAAGCCAGGATGGGGAATTCCAGCGCCTGCGCGCCGTTCTCAACCAGGTATTCCCAAACTCCGCGGGTGTATTCCAGGGCTTGAGCCGCCTCTCCCACGGAGAGAGAGCTGCGCGCCAGCCCCGCCAGGGCGTCCTGACCATTCCCGGGCATGTCCAGCGCATCCAGGCGCTGCCAGGCTTCGGCAAAATGCTGGCGGGCAGCGGCAGGCTCGCCGGTTGCTTCGGCTACCAGACCCAGGTAGGTGGATGCAACGGCAAAGGCGAAGTGATCCACCCCGGCAGCGCCGGTGAGCGCCTGCTCCAATACCTGCCTGGCGGCTGAGCCATCCCCCAGCCGCAAGTGAGCCAGCCCCAGGTTGAGCTGCGAATAGATGATCGTTTTAGTGAAGCCGATCTTCTGGGCGATCAGCAAGGCGCGCTGCAGGGCTTCTCGACCCTGCTCAGGCAAGCCCATGACCACGGTGTAGTAGCCAAGGTTATTGAGGACGATCGTCTCGCCAGCCGAGTCACCCAGGCGGCGCGTGATAGCCAGGGTCTGCTGCATGAGCTGCGCAGCGCGCGACAGGTCGCCGGTCCCGGATAAATATACCGATAGGTTCGTCAGCGCCCTCGCCTGGATGATCTCATCACCGATTTGCGGCAGAAGCGCCAGGACAGCCTGCATCAGGCTGGCAGCCTGTTCTAGCTCTCCCAGGTGAGTCAGGCTGACCACCTGCATGGCAAGTACATCTGCCTGAGCCTCCACGTTCCCGGCTCGCCGGGCAGCTTGATCGGAGGCGGTGTAAGCCTGGAGGGCGAGACGTTCTTCGCCGGTTACGGCGAGATAGTAGCCCTGGCGAGCGTATGCCTGGGCAAGACAGTTCTCATCCCCCATCTGCCGCGCCAGGTCGATGAGCGCCAAATCGTCAGCCTGGCGGGCGGTGGCATCTCCCAGCACGCCAAGCACTTCATCGCGACCCAAAAGCGCCTGCCAGCGCCTGTGCAGGTCGGCGGGCGGAAGCAGCTCCAGCGCCTGGTCGAAGAAGCGGCGCGCTTCGGGATAAGCACCCTGGGAGATCGCCCGCTTGCCTGCCAGGATGCTCCAGTCTGCCGCCGGGTCTTTCTCCTGCGCCAGGAGGTAATGCCGGGCGACCAGGGCGGCAAATTCTTCCACACGCTTGCTGGACTCGGCTGCCTGCGCCAGCCAGCGCGCCACACCGGCGTGTATCAAGCGCCGCTGCTCTTTGAGCAGGGTCTGATACACCATCTCCTGGAACAGGGCGTGGTTGAAGCTGTACTCCTGCGAGCCGGCAAATTGGGAGATCGCCTCAGGGTTGACGATCTTTTGATTTGCCAGGAGGGCCAATTGCGGCGCCGGCGGGCTGTCCTCTTTGCTGATGGCTTGTAGGAGCGAATCCCAGAAATTGCGCCCGACGACCGATGCACCCTGCAATGTTTGGCGGGCTTCGGCGGGCAAGAGCTCCAGGCGAGCCTGGATCACAGCGGTCAGTGTGGGTGGGATGCGCACGCTATGCAGGCGCTGCGCATCCACCTGCCAACTCCCGCCATCACCCTCGGCGACGATCACGCCCTCATCGATGAGCATATTCACCAGCTCTTCCAGGTAATACGGGTTGCCATCCGACCGCTCCACGAGCAGCTCGCTCAGCTCCGGAGGGGCAGACTCCAGGCAACTCAAGACCTGGGCGGCAAGCTGCCGGCTTGAGCCTGCGCTCAAGGGGGCAAGATCGAGGCGCGAGCGGACGATGTTTTCGCCGGGCTGCGCTCCTTCCCATTCGGGGTGAATGTCGAACAGCCGCAGGCGGGTCAGGCAGAGCGCCGCCAGCCTGGAGCCGCGGCAACGACGGACAAGCTCGCGGATGGCATCCAGTGAGGGTCCATCTGCCCAATGGATATCATCGAAGACCAGGAGCAAGGGCGAGGCTTCTGCCAATGCCGTGAAATATCCTTGCAGGTAGAACAATGCCTGCTGGCGCAACTGCTGGGGATCATCCTTCTCCGTCTGCCCGGCAGCCTCGAACCCGAGCAGGGCGCCGATCACATGCGCTTTATACCCCGGCGTCATCTTCCAGGTGTGCAGAGAGTCCTCTTCGAGCTTCTGGCGCGCCTGGGCAGCGCTATGGCTTTCCAGAATCGAGAAGGCGGAGAGGTCGCGCAGCAGAGCGTCAGGAGTTCCGGACAAGCCTTCACGGCGACGACATGAAACCGGCAGGCGCCGAGCGGCTGGAGGTCGACCCAACGCTCAATTCCGCTGCCAGGCGGCTCTGCCAATGCCGGGCTCGCCCACGATCGTGACCGGCTCCGCTCACACGTTTCAATCACCTCCGGGAAGCCCGTTGCAGGCTTTAGCTCGGCGTCCCGCACCACCAGATGGGTCTGCACACCGGCGACCCCACGCCGGGAGGTCTGCTCGCTGCGCGGTGTCGCGCGCAGCACCAGGTAGGTTTGCAGAGGTTCGTCTTTGCCCTTGACCGACAGGGGAGGCTGCGCCTGGACATGGAACAAGCCGCGCACCTCGGCGATCGGTGTCGTGGGAAATCGACAGGCGACCGGGCGGCGCTGAGCTCTCCATCCGCGGCGGCAGGTCTGATCGCCATACCCATCCGGTGTTTTCGGCCTCAACTCCGGCGCCCACCATCGCCTGCGGGGTATTCAGCCCCACACGATCTGTTAAAGTCCACCAAGCCCCAGCGCTCCTGGTCGGTAACAACATAGGATTGGCTTCATCGAGAAAAAACAGACCGGCGTGAACCGCGCGCTCGGCGTCGCCCTAACCTGCCAGCGGGGCGCCGAAGATGGCCATCAAGCCATCGCCCTGGTAACGCAAGACACGACCCCCATGGCGCTCGCCACGGCACCGGAGCGCGGCAGCGCCACATCCATCACCGCCAGGGTATCTTCAAAATCCAATCACTGGCTGATCTCCGTGAAACCGACGATGCCGTGAAGAGGATAGTGACGAACTTGAGCTAAGACGGCTGCTCGCCCGACCAGGCATCCAGCCGGGCGAGCTTCTCGTGCACCGAAACCAGGCTAGCATCCACGAGCGCATCGCCTAAGATGCTCCACTCGGGCATCCCAACAGCCGCCCGCCGGCTGCGAGCTCGGCGACGCTCGTCATTACAAGCTGATCCTGAGAGAAGGTCGAGTCCGTCCTAACACCACACTGAGAACCCCCCAACTCCAGCAGGGCTGTAGACATTTTCGACAAAGAAAACTGATCCAATTATAGTGATTTCATTCAAATTTCAGCAAATAAATTGCAGCGGAGATGTGGATGAAGCACCGCCACAAGAGCAGGCATGCCCAGTGGGTCTGGACGACGTTCCCATGGCGAAGAGCCTGCGGGAAAGCGCCAGGGTTGCCAGTTGGCGGCGCAAGCTGTCTCTG
>CAVPDG010000010.1:0-609746 GCA_963702535.1 uncultured Chloroflexia bacterium
ATGATGTAATTCGTGGAAACCGTGCTGTTCTGGGTGGCTGTCAACCCTTCACCCACGTTGATGTCGTAATACTGCAACCCGCTGGCGGTCTTTGGTCAACTGATCGGCAGCCACCTCAGTGGGCACGGGCGGCGGGCTCTACCGTCAGCAGCTCAACTTCCATAACGATCTGAGAATTGGGTGGCGCAGTTGCCATAGCCCTGCTCGCCAAAAGCCAGGTTCGCCGGGAGCACTAATTTCGCCTTACCACCGGGCTTCATCAAGCCGACCCCTTCTTCCCAACCAGGCAGAAGCCGGTTCGCACCCCACACGGTGCTGATCGGCTCGCCGATGGTGTAAGTATTCACCAGCTCGGTGCCATCTGTCAGGCTGGCAATATAATGCAGCTTGACGATCTCGCCCACCTTCGGCGTCTCACCACTGCCGGCGCTTTCCTCCAGGTACTGCAAGCCCGTCGAGGTGGTCGTCACGCCGGCAGCACATAAAGAGTGGGAGTTACAGCCGGACCCTCTGGAGCGCTGAGATCGCTGGCAGGAGGCGCGACTTCCGCCACATCCTCATTGAAGGCAATCGTGGGGATGACCGTGCTGGTGGGTTCGGGATGCTGGACTGGCAGGCTGCCAGACCCAGTGCGAACAGAACCAATCCAGCCGCCAGGAATTGCCTGGACATTCTCTTGTTATTTTCCACAGAATACTCCTGATTGAAACATGGCAGACCTGAGCCACCTGAACACGATTGCCAGGGCTGCTTTCTACCCGTGCACAAGTCAATTTGTCAAATTCGAGCAAATTTGCCGGGGATATGCCACTAAGTTTACCCCCAAGTGATCTGATTTTGGTTTAGAAAACAATAAGCGTTCTGAATATTCTGGAGTAAGTCAATAGCCCACTTGGGGGGCATCTGATTCTGATATCCATTCGCTCTTGCAAAAGAAAAAAGGCACCTCACAGTACCTTTTCCAGTAGCGGAGCTTCGATTCGAACCAAGGACTTTCGGGTTATAAGTTCTAATCCTGAAAACGGGGGCTCAGGCTGTGAAACCCATCCAATCCAGCGAACCCGACGATCTATCGTCCACAGAAACCGGATGCCTCAAAAATGAATTTCCCTTACCAGCTAACCGCGACATGATGAATCTATTTCGTTTTTCGCCTGCTTTAGCCACACAGCAGCATCCTAAAAAGCGTTCAGGGCGGATTAATCCAAAATGAAGGATGTCCGATAGACATTCTCTTTCCCAAGCTGGTCGAGAAGGATAATTTTCGGAGTGGATAACAAAGATGAACGCGAGATGCTATGGCGACTCGCGCTGCGAGCCATATCTTTGAGCGTATGTCCTGGTGATGATGGCGCCAAATAAAAAGATTTGCGCAAAGAAATAAATCGCAATCAATATGACAGCAACCGAGCCAGCCGCCTGGAAAGCGGAGCCGATCCCACCTAGCTTGAAATACAACCCCATCACCGGCCTCCAACAGCCATGAGTAGGGTAGCAACAATCGCTCCAAGCCAGACATCCCGCCAGGTAATTTTGACATCTGGCAGCACTTTGTAAACGAATGCATTCGCCAGGATGGCAACGACCAGCAGCGCAAGGATATTGAGGATAGAGAGCAGGTTGCTTGCGCCAACGAATTCTTTAACGATGGATCCGAACCAGGCAAACACCACGTTGACCACCGTAGCGAGGATGACCAATAACCCTAACGCTATCACCATGATAAATGCAAACAACCGTTGCCGGATGATTGCTATTCTGTTCCCCATCTGTATGAGCGGGACTCCCCAAATTCTATTCAACACATACTTGAGCTGCAAGAACAACCCCATTGCTGCCAGCAGAAGTGAGATCAGGCTCACTGCGGATATGATCAAGATCCACCTTCATTGGCGGCAGAAATGGCAGCTACTGAATCCTGGATAAATGATGCTGTTTCCGATCCCAAGACTGCCTCAATGCGAGTGTACAATCGCTCCGTGGCTGCCGCTTCGTTGATAAAAATCCCCGCGATAAAAAGGCGAGATAAATCACCGCCGCAAAGGAGAACATCCCAAAATATGCCAGCGCTGCCGCCAATTGATTGGGCTTTTCGCTGATCCATGCCTGGTAAATTTCTTTAATAAAATTTCTGATCGATGGCGGTTTATTCATCGAGCGGCTCCTTGATCTCTTTCAGCTACCCGGCAGCATCCTGCTCCGATGAGGACTCCGCCAGCCAATCGGTTGCAGCCTTAAGTGCTGTGTTGCCTGCTTCACCGATTGTTTCGGTGGCAGGAAAGATGTTTTCTGGGCCGATAATGTTGATCAAACCGGTCCGTTCAAGCTGGTTATGCAGTGCCGGGGAAACGCCCGCCAGGATCAGCTTGCCTGAGTGGCTTTGCAGCGCTTCAGCATAGCGACGAAATACTTCGTTCACCGTGCTGCCAACATCCTCGTTTCCGCGCAGGAGTAAAATCACAACCGCCCGGGAGGTGCCTTCAACGTCAGGCAAGTTGTTCTCTAACGTCGAAGCCGCAGCGTAGAAAAGATTGCCGTAAACAAACAGGAAAGTCGCCTTGCCTGATTCCAATTGTTTCGGCGCAGGCCGTTCAACGGGCCACCCATTCGGCTGGGTCACCCACTCGACAACCTTTATCGTATTTGACTGCTGGAATACGAACAGCAAGATTGAGATCACAACCCCGAGGAGCACAGCATACTGAAGTGGCATGACCAACGTCGAGCCAAAGGTGATCACCATAATGGTGCGGGCAACCGCGTTCGTCTGCCATACTGTCTGGATAGCTTTTACATTGACCATTTGAATACCGGCTACGATGACCAGCCCGGCGAGGGCCGGCATGGCGACCAGCTCTACCAGATTGGCAAACAACAAAACCACGATGGCAACCGCAAGACCGCCAAATATGTTTGCCCAGCGGGAGCGGGCACCGGCGCTGATGATAAACGCTGTACCTGAGCTGGATCCGCCGGCCGGAATGCCACCAAAGAAGCCGCCTGCCAGGTTAGCGGCTCCCTGACCCAGAAAATCTCGGGAGACATTCGAAAATTTCCCATCCGGATTAGGGAAGGTCTGGCTGACGCCCGCACCCTGCACGATGCCGATGATCCCAATCGAGATCGCAGGCACGATCAGCTTGCCTATGAGCGATAGATCCGGCAATACCGGTTGTGGAAGGGCACGCGGTATATCAGCGATGTCTCCCACCAACTTAATGTTTGTCGCAAAAACCTCGTTCAGAATGAGGGCTAAACCTGAGGTCAGCAGGAGAGATAGGATCAGGGAAAACTTGGACAGCCGTGTTGATCCCAACAAGTAGATCAGGGCGATCGTCAACAGGCCAATAGCCAGAGTTGCCCAATTGATCGATTGTGTTCAGCACCAGGTCAGCTAATTGAGCAATTTTGCCCGAGTATGAGCTGTAATAACCGGTGAAATCACCAAGCTGACCGATAATGATCAGCACAGCTACACCGGTCATGAAACCGGTCATCACCGAAAACGGGATAAAGCGGGTCACCCAGCCCAGGCGCAGCACACCCAGGATAATCTGGAAAACGCCGATCAACAACACCAGGGTCACCAGGACTGTTCCCCGGTCACTCGACGGATAGGTGGTCAACGTATCACCAGCTGCGACCGCCAGGGCGCTGGTCGTTGAAACGTTCATGAACACTGAACTGGTGAATAGCGCCCCGACTGGGGTCGCCAGCATCAGCGTGTACAGGCCGAACACAGGGTTGACGGCTGCCAGCATGGCGTGAGCCAATGACTGAGGAATGTTCACCAGGGCAAAGGTCAGACCAGCCAGCAAGTCGGCAGTCAGATGCTTGTTTTTCGGTTTGCTCGTTTCCAAGGTTTTATTCCCTATGGTTTACTCAACATTGTCCTCTGACTCATGATCGAGATCGACAGCGCCTTTCACTTTTCCCCACAGGCCTTTTACATGTTGTGCTGCCTCTTGTCTTTCCTCTTTCTTCTCCTCACCCGTGTAGCGCATCAGCACCGCCAGCATCCGCGTGCCTTCGAAATTCTCCATGATCATCAGCACAAGCAGCGTCATCGGCACCGCTACAATTGCGCCGATGCCTCCCAGCAAGAAACCCCACACGAATAAGCCAACGAACACAACCACCGGCGATATCTTCAATCCCTGGCCCATGATCTTGGGCTGGATGAAATTCTGTACCCCGCCGTTGATCAAGATATATCCAAGAAGGACCACCAGCGCAGTCTGCAAGCCGTATTGAACGTAAGCCATCAGCACCGGCGGGATCAGAGCGATTATGAAACCGATGGAGGGGATATAGCCCATGAACCAGGCCAGTAATCCCCATAGCACGGCATAATCCACACCCAGATACAACAAGAAGACCGTATCCCCCAGCCCTACCAGGAAGTTGATGCCGGTCAGGATGGACATGTAGCGGCGGATGTCCTGTGTAAGGTGGGAGATCCGCCCAATCATGGGAGCATTCGGGTCCAACCCCAGGCGCACCGCTCCGGGCAATGCCATTGCCGCGCTGATCATGAAGAAAAAGATCACCAGGGCAAAACCAAACTGGACCAACAAGTCCAGGGTGGTCGATATCACCCCTTGAGCAATTGGTCCGAGCTGGATGGTTAGCTCGGTAGTCGATGTGGTTGTCTCTACCCCGCTATCCACAGCCGCTTGCTGGGTCGCCTCTGCCATGTAGGTAGGCAGCTCTACCGATAGCTTGGTAATCGAGAAGAAAACGGTCAGGATAACCAGGCTAAGCAGCAGGACCACCACCAGGATGGTCAGTACCAGCGCCAGCCAGCCCGGCAGCCCTCGCCGGGTGAGCTTGCCAGGGATGGGCAATACGGTGATCGTGATCACCAGCGCCAGCAAGATTGGATTGATCACCGAAGCCAGACCGCGGATCCCAAAAAGGATCACGAACAGGCTGGCTGCCCCAACCAGGTAAATAACCAAACGGCCGGATCGATCATTCATGAGTGACCTCCAGATTAGGTTGCACCTTTCCGCGGGTACGCCGCACGCCTACAGCGCCACATCGGCAGTCGATCAGTCGTTGGACAGGTGTTGGTTCTCAAGGCGTCTCTTGCAACTTCATTGTCAATGCTTCACTGGCGCGATGGATGAGCTGGCGATCCTGCTCAATCAATTCACCAGCCTGACTTTCCGCCTGGATCAGGCTTACCTGGTGCAGCAGTTCCTGACGCACCTTAAGGGAGTTCTTTACCTTAGGCGAGCCCGCCTCATGGCTAATGGCATCGATCACCTCCAACATGTGCTGCAGGACGCTGGCATTGTCGCAACTGCAATGGCGCAGCATATCGAATGCACTGCTGAACAGCCCTTCGAAGGTAACCGGCTCAAAAATCAGGCACAGCCTGCCATCCTGACAGTAAAAATGAGGGTCTTTCTCACCCTGCCGAATGAATAATGCCAGGCCTTCGCCGATATAATCCAGGCAGGTCATGGCTGTGAAAGGGTCATTGATCGCCGGAGACATAGCTCGTACGGCCATTTCGACCAGCTGGTTGACCGCGTAAGCGACGTCCTGGGTAGGGGTGCGTACATTTCCAATCTGGAAGGCCTGGCGGATTTGTCTCTCCAGCTCCTTATCAATTGAGCGCAACTCCGCCAGTTCTTGGCGGGGACCGGCGGGCCAGACCATGGCAACCGCCACATCACGCCGGACAAAATACCCCGGTTTGTGCAGCAAGCGGATGACCAGATTCTTTTCTTTTGCCAGGTCAAACATGGCATCTGGATCGATGTACTGGATGTAACCGGTCTCTCTCACCCGCACCGCATAGCCATCTGTCTCTACCAGAGAGTCGGGGATGGCTTCAAATCTGCCCTTATGCTCTTCCCCGCTGCGGACCTCATCCGGGATCTCCGCGAGAACTACATCCCGCAGCTCCGCCCCCGCCACCGCGGCTATATTGGGGGCTTGCAGCATCGTGCTGACATGCTGGACCAGCAAGATCAGGGAGGCAAAGGTTGCCAGCATCAAGAACAATCCAACCGTGGCAGTAAGTTGAGGTCCTTCTGGCTCTACATCGGCGGGAGGGATGGAAAGGGCAGCTGCCAAACAATAGACAAAGGTAGCCACAAACATACCCAGGACGAACTGGGTGGTGCGATCGCCCAGGAAGACGCGCAGCAAGCGAGAGCCGTACTGCGCTGCTACCGTTGATAGCGGCAGAGTGAGCAGCGTGAAGACCACCCCGGCGGTCGCCAGGATAGTACCAGCCATACTCACCAACATTGTGCGGATTTCACCTGGAGTACCCGAGAGGATGAGACGGCTGTTCTGCAAGGTTTCATTGGGGATGAGACCATCTACCCAATACATCACCCAGGCCAGCAGGATCGCTCCCAGGGACATGACCACGGGGGCGAACCAGAAGCTCACCTTCAGGCGATCCCATTTGTAACGGGCTGCGGCTCTTCTGGTAGCGCGGGTTCTCATAGGACACTCCTCAAGCAATGCACTATTCCGTCTCCACAGGCTCGGTCGTTTCCGACTCACCCGACAATGGAGTCAGCAACAAGATAGCACCGATGGTCCCACTGTAAAGGATCCCATTACCGTCATTATGGGGCTGTTGCTGCAGGTCCACATTTAGATCTTCCTAATTATTTTGTACCGCCTCCGGCCCCTATTTTCTCCAGCATTTGATGCAAGACAGCCAGCTCATCCTTGATAGTCTGGAGCTCTTCTTCGACCGTGGGTACAGGTGCTGCCGCCGGGGTCTCCTCCTTTCCTCCGGGGGCGATCCCCCGACCAGCAGGCTGGCGAGAATACTTGCCAGGGCGCCTATGATGCCGACGCCGGCGATCATGATGAACACAGCGGTAATACGACCCCCCGTAGTGACTGGATAGTAGTCGCCATAACCCACCGTGGTGATCGTCACCATCGAATACCATAACGCCTCCGCTCCGGTAGTGATCTTCGCATCCGGCGACTGGCTTTCGAACTGGAGCACGAACACGCCGGCAACGGTCAGGACTATCATAGCCAACAGGATCGTAATAAACATGGCATACCGGCTGCGGTTCTCGAGGACATCTTTCACCAGAGCCTTTTTGTTTTCACCGCGCAGCAGGCGCATGATCCGCGCCAGCCGGCTCAAGCGGGCCAGGCGGAAGAGGCCAGCAAATTTGCCGACATTCGTTAGAAGCCCTAATGAGGGGATCGAGCCGAGCAGGTCAAGCCAGCCGCGTTCTTTGATAAAGTAATCGGATTTCTTGGATGCCCCGCGTAGGTTGAGGTAGAAATCGATGAGGAAAATGACACAGATCACGTTGTCATAAACGGAGAGCAAATGGAGGGTTGGCTCCGATATGGGCAGCAGCATGACCACCATCACTGCCAGAGAAAGGACGGTGAGGACGAGGATAAAGATATTGTAAGCATTGCTCGGTTTGCGGAGTTTAGGCGCTACCTGTGCCATGAGAATCCTCGTTTATGCCTGCGCATAGCGTGGCGCAGTATAGCGCAGCGCTTTGCCCTTGCTGTGCGCTCGTCCAAGCGCAACACATGGGTTTGGGGTGGGATGGGTATTGTGGTTAATTCTGGCAGGCTTACTTCAAGAATAACTCCGGACATGTTAGCTCCATATAGAATCCATGGATTAGCGATTAGATCACTATTAAATCACTGATTGAGTTTCGCACGTTCGCTTAAGAATACACCACGTGAGTATTCGAAAGCTTATCGTGCCAGCCTTCATGCTTGCGGTCGAGGAAAATCGAGATAAACCCCAAGAAAAGTGGGATTGCCGAAACCCAGTAACCGAGATAACGAAGAAGTGCCCGGCCCACCGATAGGGGCCTGCCGTCCTGGCGCGTGACGCGCAAGCCTAATAACGCCTTCCCGGGCGTATACCCAACTAAAGTCCAGAAGAATACGAAATAGATGAGTACCATCAAAAAGAGGACGGGTGAGATTAAGCCGATAAACTGCCCGATCTGGTCTTCCACGCCAAGCAAGGATTTTATGAAATCAAGGATTTGTTTAATTCGAAAAAAACGTAATACGAGAAAAATGACCACTCCAGACATCAGACCCAGAAGGTTAACAGGAAGATGTCAAGCATGAAAGCCATCAGACGGCTGAAGAAGCCAGCAGGCTTTGCGCTGCCTGTATTAAAGGGTTGTTTGTCCATGCTATCAAGCTCCCGGGTGTCGTAGGTCAAGCGTTTGAGCCGGAGGAAGGCGGATTGGGCTTCTGCCGCCTCAGAAGATTATCGATCACATGATCCAGCGAGCTATCGACCGCCGCGGTGCGCCCGCGGACTTCAGTCAATGCATCACTCCCCACCTCGGCGCTTGTTTCTACGATCATCTCCCGCATTTTCGACCTTTCCACCAGATAAACCAGCAGCTCTTCTACCATTTCTTCATTAAGCTCCTGGCGGACCAGGAGGCGGCTGGAACGCGCTTTGGCGCGACCGGTCTCTTCAAGGGGAGTAACCACAGCTTCCCAACGCCTCCCAAGGGCATGGTAGCGCCGCCGCACGGGACGCAGAACTCGGCTGTGTGTGATTGGCTTTGCTATCTTGGAGACTAATGAGGTGGCGCGCCCTGCGACATGAACCGTAGTGGATGCGCCCTTGCTCACGGTATGCGCTGTTTCAACCAAGAGCCCGAAGACTGTATAGAGCAGCGGGCTTCCGCCCGTACCTTCCAGCTCGGATACTGCCGCGCCTTTCTCCCGCTCCCTATTCTGAATGGTCACCAGCCACGTTTTCAGGCGATAACGGAGCTCATCGTTTACCTCGAGCGCAGCCCCTACCAGCAGGCGCAAGGCAGTCTGATAATCCTCCGCAGTGAACTCGATTTCCCCGTATGTGGGGCGGCGGGGTTGGGGTGCTGGCAGAGCCAGGGTCAGGTCAACACCTCTAATAATGTAATCCTCCTTCTGATCTTTGTTATCCATCATCATCTCCTGATCTCTCCATATCTCGGACCACACCCCAACAGCCAGACAATCCGGTATGAGCCCACCATTATTTGAGTATCCATCCCGTGAATTTTACGAGAGACGCACTGGAGTACCAAAGCGCGTCTGATAAGCCAATACCGCGGCGCGCACCGATGGGTAGATATTATCTTCACCAATCCTTTCCGTCAATCCCGTCACAAGTAACAGATTGCGCAATGGCTGGTTCGCCCGCGCAATCCACAGCTCGACGCCTAGTCGCTCCAGGCTCCGATCCATATTATCCAGCGCCTCCGCTGCCGTCGAGTCGAAATCGCTGATCGCTTCAGCGTCTAGAATGACGCATTTCAAACCCTCACCGGCATTAGAGACAAGTTCATCCATGCGCTCGGTAAAAAACGCCGCGTTGGCAAACACCAGCGGCGCATCAAACCGATATACCATTAAACCCGGCTCGGTCAGCGCCGTGTTTTTGTCGGTCACGCCGCGATAGACCGTGCCGCCGCTGGCGTCCAGCTCGTCCAGCAGCGCATCGTGCGGCCGCGAAATATGATAGATGACGTTGATCAGGCACAGCATCACAGCCACGAGGATGCCCTGCAAAACCCCGACGGTGAGCACACCGAACGTTGTTACCACCGCCAGCCAGAATTCGAAGCGGCGCACCTTGCGCAAGAAGCGAAAGGCGGCGATGTCGATCAACCCAAGCGAAGCGACGATGATGATGGCGCCCAGAGCAACCGTGGGCAACGGCGCCAGCAACGGTGTCAGGAAGAGCAGGAAGATGATCGTGAGGGCGGCAGCCATGAGCCCCACCCATTGCGTCTTGCCGCCCATCTGGTCGGAGACGGCTGTGCGCGAGGCGCTGAGGGCAGCAGGGAACCCGGTCAAGAAACCCGCCCCGATATTAGCCATGCCGATGGCAGCGAACTCCTGATTGGCATCCATCTTTTGGCCGTGTTTTGTCGCAAAGACGCGCGCCGTCAGGATTTCGTCGGCGTAGATCAGAACGGTGAGAGCCAGGGCGGCGGGCAGCAGGGCAAAGATATCTTGAAGGCTGACCGCCGGGATTGCCAGGCTTGGCAGCCCGGCTGGCACCTCGCCGACGACCTTCACGCCCTTGGCCTGCAGATCGAACACGGCAGAGGCGATAATAGCAAGGACGACGACGATGAGCGGACCGGGTATCTTGCGATTTACACGGCGCATGATCAGCAGCGCCGCCATGCAGACGACGCCAATGGCGACAGTGAGCAGGTGCGCTTCGTCCAGGCGGCTGATTAATTCTGCAACCTGCTGGAAGAACTTATCGCTCTCGAGACTGATACCGAACATCTTGCCCAATTGGCTGCCGATCACGATCAGCGTCGCGCCTAAAATGTAGCCGACCAGGATAGGCTTGGAAAGAAAGTCGGTGATGAAACCCAGCCGCGCCAATTGGGCGAGCAGCGCCATCACGCCTACCAGGATGGCGGTCATCGCCGCCAGAGCGGCATAACGCAGCGGGTCGCCACCAGCCAGCGGTGCGACCGCTGCGGCGGTCAAGATGGCGCTCGTCGCTTCGGGTCCCATGCTAACCTGTCTGGAGGTGCCGAACAGCGCGTACATCACCATAGCGCCAAGCGCTACATACAGCCCTGCAACCGGCGTGACCCCTGCCAGATCACCGTAAGCCATCGCCGATGGCACCAGCACGGCGAAGAGCGTGATCGCCACCACGAATTCTGTGCGCAGCAGCGTGGAAGATATCCCCTTAAAAAGGGTTACACCAGGAATGAAGCGGGCAATGCCGGTGGTCGGCGGGGCTGGATTATTCATAGGTCACCTCTAACTTTTATGGTTCACTCTGTAGCCGGGAGAGATTCCGCCTGGCTTGCGAGGCTGCGGGCTCGGCGCAAAGCCAGAAGTGCGGTCAGTAAGGCGCTGACAACCACCGCCACAGCGATCACGGCTGCCGTCTCTTTCTGTACCAGGACCATCGAAAAGAGCGCGGCGAACAGAGGCGCTTTCATGGCGGCGACGAGGGCGCCCGCCATCGTCGCCGCGACGGTGACCGCCACCGGAATGCTGGGGAACAAGAGGTTGACCGCCAATCCCAAGGCGACGCTGGCGAACAAGATGGGGAAGATATAGCCGCCTTTCCAGCCGGTGGCGAGCAGCAGGGAGGTGGCGAACAAGTTAACCAGCCCTAACACGATCAGCATCAGCACGCCAATCTCTGCTGCATGGGTGATCAAGTCAAGCGTTTCTGCCTCGCCTGAGAACAGAGTCAGCGGTAGGAGGGCGCCGATGATCCCCATACCCAGTCCCCCGAGCAGCCCGCGCAGCACCACATGTCCCTTCATGGGCAGGAACAGATCTTGCAGGCGTCTGAGGGTAAGCATGAACAGCAAGCCAACTACCCCACCGACCAGACCCAGCGGCGCGGCATATACGAGATCCCTCAACTGGGGAATATAGGCAGGGAACTTGTACAACGTCTCGAAGAAGGTCCCGCTAAGCAGGACGAAAACCACCGTGGCTACGGCCGATGCCAGCAGGCTGGGAAATAGCACCCAGAAATACGTCTGCATGCCCCTGGTTCTGCCCTGCGCCGATTCCAAACCCAACAGCGCCCCGCTGAATGGCTCTGTGATGAAGGAAGCCAGCATGCCGCTCACGCCAGAATAGCCCATCGTCCGTGTTTCCTTCTCGTCGAGCTTGAGCCGGTCGGAGATCCAGGTACCAATCCCTCCGCTGGCGTCCGCCAGCGGCGCTTCGGGTCCGAGACTGGCGCCGGAGATGAGCGATACAAAAGCTGTGATCACGATCCCCGGGGCGGCGCGGTAGTCGAAGCGCCCAGTCTTGCCGAATTCGATCATCAGGTCGGCAAAAATCGCGTTATGATCGCCGAAGAGCTTTACCAGCAGACCCAACCAGCAAGCCCCCCAGCGTGCATACCAGGACGGTAAACAGGCGTGGGTCCAGCCCTGACGCCTCGGCGATTTGTTCCCAGACCAGGCCTGTGCCCTGGTGAACCAGTGCCATAAACGCAAAAGTGACCAGGGCGCTGATCAAGCCGAGCACGACGACGAGCGCCATTAGTTTTATATACGGTCCCGGTTTAGCCTGTGGGTCGATCATTTCCACTCCTTATTCGATTGAAAACCGTTTCGCGTGGCGGGTTGCTCCGTCAATTTTATATCTCTCCATCACCCAGGATCCCTTACCATTATAAAACTGTTGCTACGGGTTGATCTTTAGATCTCCGTAAATTCGCCAGGAGGATGTACACGCTGATCAGCAGCACCCACAGCGGAAAGACCAGCGGAGCCCAGTAAAAGGAGCCAGTGCTCAGGAGCAGAAAGAGCGCCAGCACCAAGCCCAGGAACGCCATCCAGCGCGGGACAATCCCCGTGCGCAGCGAGAGGGTGCAGGTTGTGATCATGAACACGCCCGCCATCTTCATCGTATAGACGTTCATAATCTCGTAGGTTACCGTGCGCCCGAAAGTGTACATGCTCGAATCGACAAGCATAGCAGGGGTAACACCGTAAAGGCTGATTATGCCGCCTGCTATCCCCGCTGAGGTGAACAGCATGGACAGAAAAAGAAGCCCACTCCCCAGGAACACGGTGGCAAAGAAGCGATCTTCATGCTCTCCGAGCCTGTCGCGTACCACCCCGATGAACCACAAAAAGGCAATGCCCGCGAACGGTAGCATGTTCAAGGCGAGATTAACGTTGCTCCAACCACCGGAAAGCCAGGTCCCGGCGTCCTGCGGGTCGGCGGGGACAGAAATCCTGATCAGCGTCAGGCTGGCGATGAGCAATATCGAAAACAGGATACCGGCAATCGCCGCGGCGCGCGGCGTCGTCACCCTCGCCTGGATGATCGATTTTTCTTGACCCATCGTTCCCTCCTGTCCAGGTCAGCCTATAGGCTGGGGATCTCCTGACTGGACTGCTGTCTGCCAGGCAAAATCAGCAGCGCTGCAGTCCAGTCAGCGTAGTCGCAGTTATGGGAATTCCTCATACACCGCGTTCGTTGGATGCCAGGACTCAATCGAGAGGGATGATTGCCTCTGCCCACCAATCGGGAGGCGCTACCGCGACGGGCGTGAAGGCCACGCGCTGCTTACCCGGCGTCGGAGGCAACTGGTCAAACTGCTTCGCCTGGCGCGAGACCACAGCCTCCTTCGTCACGTTGAACACGGTCAGGTCCTGGGTCTGGACGACGGGGCCGCTATACACACTGCCAAGTTCCGAGAACACCATGTTGATGACCTGGGGCGAGAGCAGCGTATGGTAGAGGCCGGCCACGCGTGGCTTCACCAGCCCGAATACCTTGCCGGCAGCCTTAGGCGAGGTGTGGGCGGCATTGAGCGCGATCGTCGCCCGCTCGATGGAAAGCCCCGAGGCAGCGGCGAGCGCCGCGGCGGGCGGGAAGCATTCGTGAATGAGCAAGTCGACGCCTTCGCAAGCGCGCACGAGGGGCCAGCAGGCGCGCGTGTCGCCCGAGAAGGCGAACGATGCGCCAGCGAAGTCGAGGCGGTAGCCGACGGCGCCGCTCAGGGCGTGGACGACGGGAAACGAGGTCACTTTCACCCCGTTCTCGTTGTAGACCACCTGGGTCTGGCTGAAGTCGAACTCGGAGACTTCAATCTTCATGCTAGCCGGGTTGATGGCGCCGTGCCCGGATGCGGTGTCCCAGGCAAGGGCTTCCTCGATCCCTTCAACGAAGTGCCGCGTGCCCAGGATAGGCTCGGTCCCGCTGGGACCCCACACGTAGACGGGCCCGTCAGCCCGTCCCACCTTCGACCAGCTGCCGGAGAGCGTGATCAGGTCGCCCGTGTGGTCGGCGTGCAGGTGAGTCAGGAACACCTTGTTGAGCTTGTTGACCGGCAGCTTCAGACTGGCGTAGTTTGCCAGGGAGCCGCTCCCGATGTCGAAAACAAAGATGTCGCGCTCAGGGTTGCCGACCTCGACCATGATGCTGGCTGAAGCCTGAGCGCGCGTATTCCAGGGATTGCCGCTTCCGAGCACGGTCACGCGCAGCTCGCCGTCTTCGAGCTGCTCTTCGCCCGGGATGTACATCTCGGCATATTCCCGATGCGGCGTACCGACCACCGGGGTCAGGGTGATCGCCTTCGTTCCGCCCATAAATACCGGCGCCGGCAGGGACATAGGGTCACTGTTCGTCAATTCGTCTTCCTCCTGCTTTCAATCTTCGGATTTACTTTCTGAATCTCGACAACAAAGGCTGACAAGCATCCTTTATTCTTTTGTCTCATATTTATTTCCTCATTATGTACTTATTCAATTCCCGATGAGCTTCTCGATGATCAGGGAGGCAGGAATCCAGGGTTGTCGACCTGGAGACCTGCCTCTTGTGTTTATCCCGATTATATTATTGCCGCCGCATGGCGATCTTCATGTCGGCTTCGCTATCCGGGATCAGCTCGCCGGACAGGTCCAGCGTGACGCGTTGGATGGTCCCAGTGAAGGCGAACACATCGCCGTATTCCTCTACTGCCACGCGATCTCCGCCGTCATAGCCGCAGGTCAGGCCTTCCGTTCCCCACATATTCAGAATCGAGTAAGGCATATCGATGCTGGCCACCAGCTTGCGGTTGATGTACAGCTGGCCGTGTGCCGGGACCCCCTTCCCTTGGGCAACGTCGGGTTTGCCGGTCGGCTCGAACTCGTAGCGCAGCTCGACTTCGCCCTCTGGTATGGCCTCGTTGGACTTAAGCCAGAACTTGTCATGCCCGAGCCAGTTGTACAGGAAATAGAGCTGTTGATCTTTTACGAAGAAAGTGTATCCACCGGTGTTGCCGCCCTGGGCCAGCAGCACCCCCTCTGCGCCGCCCTTTGGGATCACGACATCGGCCGTGATGCTCCAAGGCCGATTGTAGGTCCTGGGCGCGGCGGTAAACGGAACCGGTGATCCACCGGGGTAATAGACATACCTGTTCCTCGGCTTTGCGATGGATGGACGCTCCACGTTAATGCGCTCAAACGCGCTTCCATCGATCGGCAGCACCTGGTACTTGCCTGCTTCGGCATACCAGCGACCAACCATCTCGATCAGCTTGTCGCGCCGCTCCACAGCCAGGTTGTGAGTTTCGGAGTAATCCTCATCGATATGGTAAAGCTCCCAGTCATGGGCATCGATGTCTACGAGCACCTCGTTGGTAATGGGAGTTCCAAACTTCCGCCCCTTCTTGGCTGCTTCGGTGAAGTTCGGCCCCGGCCACGGGCACACCGCCCGCCAGCCATTGTGATAGATGGCGCGGTGCCCAATCATCTCGAAGTACTGCGTGTGGTGGTTGCCGGGTACAGCCGCCTGGTTGAAAGTGTGTGCAAAGCTGATCCCGTCGACCGGCGCCTGTGTCACGCCGCGGATGCTCTCCGGCGCCTCAGTCCCCAGAGCTTCCAAAACCGTCGGGACCAGATCGATGCAGTGTGCGTACTGCATCCGCACCTCGCCGCGCGCCTGGATGCCGTTGGGCCACGAAACGATGCACGGGTCGGTCGTGCCGCCCCGGAACGTCTCACGCTTCCAGCGGCGGAAGGGCGTGTTGCCGGCGTTGGTCCAGCCCCAGGGATAGTGGTTGCAGGTCTCGACGCCGCCCAACTTGTCGAGCATCTTGAGGTTGTCTTCGAGCTTCTCAGTCACATTGTTGAAGAAGAACATCTCATTCAGCGAGCCCACCGGCCCCCCTTCAGAGCTGGCGCCATTGTCGGAGATGACCATGATCAGCGTGTTGTCCAGCTCGCCGATCTCCCTCAGGAAATCGAGAATGCGTCCGAAGTGGTAATCGGTGAAGCTGACAAAGCCGGCATAGACTTCCATGAACCGGGCATAAAGCCGCTTGGCCTCGTCTGGCAGTGCCTCCCAAACCGGCACGTCGGGGTCGTGCGCCGACAGCTCCGTCCCAGATGGAATGATGCCCATCTCGAGTTGGCGCTGGTGGACGATCTCGCGGTACTTGTCCCAGCCCAAGTCGAACTTGCCCTTGTACTTGTCCGCCCACTCCTTGGGCACGTGGTGCGGGGCGTGGCCGGCGCCTGTAGCATAATACAGGAAGAAAGGTTTATCCGGAGCAGTGACATGCGCATCCTGGATGAACTCGATGGCTTTATCGGCCAGGTCGATGCTCAGGTGATAGCCCTCCTCCGGCGACTTGGGCTGCTCGACCGCGTGGTTGTCGTAGACCAGCTCCGGAAACCACTGGTTAGTTTCGCCGCCCGTAAAACCATAAAAGCGCTCGAAGCCGCGCCCAAGCGGCCAGCGGTCATAGGGTCCGGCTGCTGTTGCGTGTTCTGGTGGCGTCAGGTGCCATTTGCCAATGCAGAAGGTGTTGTATCCCTGCGGCAGCAGCATCTCGCTGAGCATGCCCCTGTCGAATGGCAGGATGCCGTTGTAGCCGGGGTACCCAGTTGAAAACTCGGTAATCATTGCCAAACCGAGTGAGTGGTGGTTGCGCCCGGTCAGGATGCAGCCGCGCGACGGCGAGCAAAGCGCGGTGGTGTGCATGTTGGTGTAGCGCAGGCCGTTGGCGGCCAGGCTGTCCAGCACCGGCGTCTCGACCAGCCCACCAAAGCAGGACAACTGACCGAAACCAACATCATCCAGCACGAAGAAAAGCACATTAGGCGCACCCTCGGAAGGGCGCGGCGGGTCTGGCCAGGCCGGCGATGACTCTTCGGTGGTGCGGCCAATGACGCCAGTAAAGGGGGTTCCATCTTTGTAGGTCTTGATTGCCATGAGTTTTCTCCTTTTTCTGTCTTTATTATCTCACTTCTGCTTCAATAGAACGTACGGCGAGATCCACGGTCGGAAACACATGATCTTCGCCGATGGCTTCAAGTAAGCCAGTCTTGCGCCCATGCTCAAGTACGGGGGCATGCACGTCAGCCAGGTAGATATCGATGCCATTCCCATGCAGTTCTTTCACCAGTCCTTTGATCATTTCCGTGCTGGTTACATCGATCTGGTCCGTAGCGCTGGAGTCAAGGATCACAGCCCGGGGAGTTGATTCTGATTTCAGCAATCATAGCTTTTACACGATCTTTGACGGTGAGCGCGTTAGCATAGTACAGCTGTGCATCCAGGCGCACGATCAAAACGCCCGGGACAGGAGTATTTTCGGGATGCCGGTTCAGGTCAGAGTAAGCGCCGGGCACGCCGGGGACGCGTCCCAGCGAGGCGACATGCGGCTTGCTCGTTTTGTAGATAACAAATACCAGCGAAGCGAGCACCCCAATGATCATTCCTTCCAACACATCGATCAACAGCACACCCGCCAGCGCCAGCACACCAAACCAGAACTCGACCCGCGAGGCCATGCGTATTTTCTGCAGCTTCCGCGAGGCGATGATGTGCCAGACGGCGTGGATGATTAACGCGGCTAATACCGCTTCGGGTAGTGTAGTAAACAAGGGGGTCAGGAAAAGCACGGTGATGATCGTCACGACCCAGGCAACGAGATTGGTGACCTGGGTGCGAGCGCCTGCGCCTTCTTTGACGGCTGAAGCGGACATGCTACCGCCCGCAATCATGCCGCCGAACAAAGCACTCACCAGGTTCGCCACCGCATGGGCGTTCAGCTCCTGATCGGCATTAACTTCATAGCCATGTTTCTCGGCAAACTCGTGTGCCACGCCCAGGGCTTCACTATACGCCACCAGTAAAACGCCCATGGCTGGCAGTATCATTGCCAGATAAGTCACAAGTGGCGCCTTGGGGAAGGTCAGCGAGGGCAGCCCCTGCGGCAGTGTGCCCACAATCTCCACCCCATACTTGCCGTTGAGATCGAGCGCCGCGCTCAACCCGATGGCGGCGAACAGCACCACCAGACCAGCGGGAATCTTTTTGTTCCAACGCGGCAGCAAGAAGAGCAGCGCCAGAGCTGCAGCTCCCATGGCAAAAGTTACCCAGTTCGCCTGGGGCAGCTCTTTGAGTATCCCCAGCAGCTTCTCCACCGTATTGCCTTCGGGCTTAGGTACACCGAAGAGCTTATTGAGCTGTCCCACCGCCACAAAGATGGCGAGGCCCATCACAAAGCCGTCCATCACTGGCTTGGACAGGAACTGCGTGATGAAGCCCAGCCGTGCCAGACCCGCCGCCAGAAAGACCAGGCCAGTAACCAGGACGAAGGCAGACGCATAGGCTTGGTAGGTTTCGGGATCGGATGCGTTCGCCGCCGCCGTAGCCACCAATGCCGCCGCCACCGCTGAAGCAAGCAGCGCGGCCGTGGCTGAGGTGGCTTGCACGACCAGGTGGCGGGATGTGCCCAGCAACGCGTAAATCAGCAGCGCTGCCACCAGCGTATACAGACCCGCTTGCGGGGGTAAGCCAGCGATGCCCGCATAAGCCATGCCTTCCGGTACGATCAGCCCCCACAGCGTCAACCCGGCGATGATATCCAGGCGCAGCCAGGAACGGTCATAGCTCGGCAGCCAGGACAGGATGGGCATCCAACGTGTGATTCCAGATGGGCGTTTGGCGATATTATTTTGTGTTGTCGACACAGAATCTCCCGATTTACATATCGATCATGGCAAGCCGGCAGCCTGCAACTCACCATGATCGATCCCTTTTGTATGATCAGGCTGCTGAGGTTATCAGCGCTTCTTATTTCTCATTCGTAAGGTAACCGGCGCATGAGCGGGTTGTCTGGCGAGCAGGCTTATCACCAGCACCAGGGCCAGAATGCCTGCCCCGGCAAAATTATAAGCGGATTCGACCATCTCAACCATCTTTCCTCTCTCAATCCGAGGCCCTCACGCCAATAGGGTGCAAACGATCAGCCTACCAGCAGTTTTTGTTTGCCAGCTGCAAACTCTTCGTCTGTCAGCACGCCCGCAGCGTGAAGCTGGGCGAGCTGCTGAAGCTGGGCTGTCAGATCGGAGCCAGGCGCTGCAGGAGCGGGCTCGGGTGAGGGCGGCGCATAGGTCTGCTGCTGTGCCTGTGCATCGGCTACGCCCTGCTGATAAGCCTGATCATATTGTTGCTGCGCAGCAGCATCTTGCTGCGCATATTTCTGTTGCTGGTGGTGGTGTACTGCACCGGCTGTGCCGGCGACGACTGCCGTGCCTACCGCAACGGTAGCAACGCGAGCTACCGGTCTTCTTATCATTGCTCTTCTGCGTAACATATCATCCTCCTGGTTTTTTCGGTTAGGGTCTCAAACTTAGCGGTCAATTCAGCGGCCGACTCGGCTTTAGCAAAATCTCCAGCGCTTCATCCACGACTTCGAAGGGGATCCGTTCGTGCGCCAAAAGCCGGCCATTAGCCCTGAGCACAGCGTCCTTGAACTTGACCGCCCACAGGTTTTCGAAAAGCAGTAGTGCGACGTTGGTGCCGTTCTCCATCGTCTCAGCCACATTGGCAATATCTTCAACTTGAATGATGCCGCTGATTTCGACCTCGAGCGGATCGAAGAGCGCCAGCAGGTCGGGGGCCAGCTGCTGCATTTCCATCGCCTCGTGATGCCCATTTTCATGCTTCTGGATAATGACAAGATCGATCACGCGCACAATCTTGTTCTTGACCAGCTCGACCATTTCTGGCAGGATCTCACCTTTGAGCTGGTCGGTTTTGAATTCAAGAGCGAGAAAATCGATTGGACCGTAGGTCATTGGAATTCTCCTTACTTCATAAGCAACAGGATCTACCAGGTCGGTGGTAGGGTGGTGTTGTGTGTAGTTGAGCGGTGAATACCGCCCAACTACACACAACCTATTAATTTTACGGATAGGTTCTTAAATATTCTCGATTGGGTCGTTTTCTGGATAACCCGGGATCTGCTGGCGTTTATGGAAGGCGCCCAAGTAGCTGGCGACGTCTGCCATCACGCCCAGCCCGAGCCAGATCCAGTCAAAGCCGTTCAAGGGAAAGACGATCACGTACATCAGGATTGTCCATGGGGCGAAAATCAGGCCCAGGATGCCCACCAGCCACTGGAAGTTGAAAGCATTGAGGGCCGCGCTCACGCGCATCGGCGCTATCAGCCAGTAGACCAGGAATCCCAACCGGGGACCAAAGAAAAACAGGGCAGTAAAGAAACAACACATTGGATACTCCTCCTGAACAGTGAATTCAAATTTGGAATGTTTTGGGATGGCCGTCTTGGGAGGCAGCCATTTCCAGAATTGCTAGTTCTCCTGCCTAGCGCCCGCCGTGCGCCATCTCATCGATGCACACTGCCACCGCCAGGGTGATCACATCGTCATACCTGAGGTCGATTTCAACCTCGAACCTGCAGGTTGTCTTCGCCTGCTCCGCCGAGTGGCGGTTTCCAGGTGCTTTTTTCATTTTCTTCTCCTATGCAACGCTCCTTTCTGATTGCCGGTGAGGTCTTTTAGACCTCACCGGCATCAATCTCTGACCTGGTTACGGTACGTTGATGTACATGTAGAACTGGCAGAATACCTGGCTGCCCATGCCGACTTCCCACATCTCACCGTACGTTCCGGCTCATAGGGGGCGATCATCGATACGCTGAAGTTGTAGGTATCGCCAGGCTGCACTGTCGCAGCCAGGTCGTAGACATCCGAGCCCTGGTGCAGGGGTATATTGGCTACTGCGCCGACATAGCGCACATCCACTTCACTCTGATCCCACTTGGTTGAGCCGGTGTTTTGCAGCACCCAGGTGGTGGAGAATCCAGATCCCGCGGGATAAACCGTGCCGTCTGCCGGAGATTGCGAGACCAGCACACAGCCCGTACCACTGGCAGGCGCAGGCGGAGGCGTCGTCTCCACGGTGGGAGGCGGGGGCGGTGCATCCACCACCGGCACGCTGTCGGTGTTCTGCGTGACCACGTAGTCGGCTGAAACCCACCCATATCCGCTGGATGAATACTGAGCCGGGATCACCACTTGCCACCAGACGCCGTCTGCACTCTTGCCGCTCACTTCTGCCGAAGCTCCTGGCGACGCCACGCCCAGCACCGGGTAGTTTGTGCCCGGACCGGTGCGCACGTTCACATACTCAACCGCCATCGCTGCAGGAACACCCGAGGGTGGAGGAGCTGGCGGCACAACGGTGTAGGTATCCGGGTTCTGGATGGTCTGTACACTTTCGACGTTGCTCGCCTGGGTGTACTGCGCCATCACCCAGCCGTAACCGGCTCCGACATTCTCCGGATCGAGACGTACAACCCACCACTGGGCCATCTTCGCTCTTGCCGATCACCCTGCCGGTAGCGCCCGCCGGGGCGATGCCGTACGCCGGGTAATTCGTGGCAGGGCCGCTGCGCAAGAACACGTTGGCTAAGGCTGTGGCTTGCGGGTCCGCCGGACCTGGCGGCACCAATTCGACCGTGGGGGGAACTGGCGGCGTGGGCAGCACGGGAACACTATCCGCATTGCTCACCGTCACCCAGGCGGCATCTACCCAGCCGGATCCGGTTGGGGCAACTGGCACGCTAATCGCCCACCACAAGCCGTCTTCGCTCTTGCCCACTACTGTGGCGGTTGACCGCCAAGGAAAGTTGCATAAACGACATAATTCGTTCCAGGGCCGCTGTAGATGGTGGTGTTGTAGTTGGCGATTGCCGAAGGCCCGCCGGGCGCAGCCGTGGGAACCACCGCCACCGGGATGTTCGGGTCCGGGGTGGGTCCCGGAGGCGGCGCCGTGGTCGGTACAGCCGTCGGGGGAGGGACTTGTGTCGGGGGAGGCGGTGCGTTCTGGGTTAGCTCCGCCACCACGGTTTGGGCAGCCTGGGTCTGGATCAGCGCGGTATCCTGGGTAGGTGCCGCTGTAGGCGCTGGGGCACAGGCGCCTAATATCAAGGCTGTTGCCATCACCAAAATCAAAGCAACTGTGAAACTCGTGTTTTTTATCATCAGCATTACATACTCCTTTTTTGAAAATGGTTTGTTTATGGAGAGGGTATTTCCGTTAATCCACCCTTATCGCTTGCTGTTATGGGGGATTGGCAAAGCACTGAAAGAATGGGTAGATGTAGCTCGTATAGCGTGTTCAGAACGCCAAGCAGGGCAGCCTGGTCGCTCAGCTCGCCTTCCAGGGTAGTGACCGGAGGGGACGCCTGCTCTGTGGTCAGGCGAAGTGTCATGCCTGCCATAAGGCCAGCCCAGTTTGGGTCGATCCGGCCTTGCACACGAATCTGGTAAGTGGCCGGGACGATCGAAAGGGATTGCATTCGAGAACGGTATTCTCACCATGAATAGATCATAGACGATTTTTCTGCCCAACACCTCCACCTAAAGGTTGAATTAAGGTGGAGCAACGATCTGGTTTTACCTAGGGAATAATGCCCTGCTGGATTTCCGGAAGGATATCAGCAACCCTGCAGGGTACGCGCAGGCGCAGTGGCATCCAGCAGGTTTGCGCCCATTCCGGAGTGAAACAGAGTGGGGGTCAGCGAGGGGGGAGAATGTTCAATTCTTCTGCTCTGGCTACGGCATTCCAGCGTCCGTTGACGCCCAGCTTACCATACAGGTTGATCGTGTGGCTTTTTACAGTCGTGTAGGAAATATTGAGCTTGAGGGCGATCTCTTTGATGCTCAACGGTCCTCGCAACAAGAAGAGGACCTCCAGCTCCCGGGGGGTCAGGGGCTCAGCTAAAGTCGATGCACCCAGAGACGGCTGGCGTGCCAGGCTATTGCTCCCAACCCATTTTTTATCATCTGCTGGAAATGCTGCCATAATTCGACGAATCATCTCCACTGGATGACCTTGCTTCACAAGCCGGTGCAGCATCGCCTGCATGGGTATTCCCAGGTCGACGAAAACCCGGATGAAGCCCCCCGACCATGCCAGGTCCACCGCCTGCTTCAGCACGGCGTCAGCCTGGCTGGATTGCCCCTGGGCATCCAGCGTCAGGGCGCGCAATGCCAGGATCTCGATCTTGTAGCGGAGATTATGGGTCCGGTCGGCAATCTCATCCAGTTTATTTACAATTTCCTGTGCCAGGCGCAGGTCGGAATCCGTGCCTCTGGCTACCAGGACGCGCACCCGGGTGACCTGCGGTTCTTCCAGCCATAAAAGAGGCTGATCCGGCGGCGGATCGGTTAATGTGTCAACCCACCGGCCGGCACCTTCCAGGTCGCCTTGCAAGAGGTATAACCGGGCACGCAGGGAGCGTGTCCGGGTGTCTTCACTACCCCTTTGCTCCAGGTCATACTGGCTGATCGACTCCACCATCTGCCAGGCTTCAGCGCTCTCCCCCTGGATCTGGTGGATCAGCGCCAGGCCAGCAACAGCATCCCGATAAGTAGTTATCTGAGCTGTAAAGCGATTTTCGACGATCTGGGTAAAGTATTGCGCGGCTTCCTCTAGCTCATTGCGTTGATAACACACCAGGCCGAGATACCAGTCCCCTAAGTTCCTCATGAATGCAATCCCACTGCGGGTTGATCCCTGGACCAGCACCTGCGCAGTTTGCCTGGCTTGCTCAAGCTGGCCGGTATGAAGGTAGATGAAACACAGCGATTCCAGGACTAACAGGGCGAAGGTATCGGTCTTATCGCCGTGAGACCCATATTCATCGAGCAGCAGCCGTTCGGCTGCCTGTGCCTGGCCGGTGGCTTGCATGGAAAAGCCCAGGAAAAGCATCGCTGCGCCGCGCCCGAAGGTCCACGAAAGGGGCAGGCGCGCCAATGCCTGCTGGCAAAAGTCGATCGCCCGCATGGGCTGGTTGCCGAAATACGCCTGCTGCGCTCTCCACAGGAGGATTTGAGCGCGCAGGAGTTGAAGGTCATCCGCCGGCAACGACGCACCCGCACCTGAATCCAACAGCTCTTCTACCTGCTTGAGTACTTGTGCCTGAAGGTTAAGCCGCCACGATGAACTGCAGCGCCCAGACCCGGAGCATCAACAGCTCTGGACGGTGCTGGATCATCTCCTCCGGCAGCATGCTCAGCCAGCGTTCCAGGGTCGGTCGATCCTCGCGGTTAAGCACATCGCGCAGCCCGGCAGCTCATCTGGCGTGCGGCCAGATCAAGGTCGCCGGCTGCCAGGGCGTGCTGCAAGGCTTCTTCGATCAATCCATGCTCTTCGAACCAGGCTGAAGCCCGGCGGTGCAAGTTGTTCATCTCCCCAGGGGTCATCTCGGCTGACGATCGCTGCTGTAAAAATTGCTGGAATAAATGGTGGTAGCGATACCACTCCCGGCGGTTATCCAGGGAGATAAGGAACAGTTCAGAGCGTTCAATCCAATCCAGGCAGGCGCGCACATTCCAGTTGGTGTCAATCTCTCCAATCACTGCTTCGCACAGCGCAGCGGAAAAGCGATCCAGGATGGAAGTCTTCAACAAAAACGAGTAGATCGCCGGAAATTGGTGGGTCAGCACCTCATCCACCAGGTATCCGGTTATGTTGGCATTCTCGTTGGATAAAGCCAGACTGAACAGATTCTTGGCTGCCTGCAGAACGCAAAGAAAGAGCAGCCAGATGCAGACCGGCGGGCCAGCCTTCGAAACGCTCTTCCAGGAGGTCCAGGGTGGGCTGGCTCAAACGAATAAACTGCGCCTGGCTCAGATAGGTAGCAGTCTCCTCGGGTGTAAAGCGCAGGTCCTGGGTGCGAATCTCACGGAGCATCCCCTTCGCACGTAGACTGGTTAGCGGAAGGGTCGGGTCGATGCGCGAAACCAGCACCAGATGCAGAGGTTTTGGCCAATGGCGCACCAATTCAACGAGCAGGCCATGCACAGCCTTCCCGCGGATGAACTGGTAGTCGTCCAGGACAAGAATTACTTCACCCGGGAGCTTTGCGAGCTCATTACACAATGTGGTGTAGAGGACCTGCTCGGGTGGCTGCTGCCCTGCTTGAAGCAACATCAGCGTCTCTTCGCAGGTATCCGCAAAAATTGTACGCAGTGCGGCGATGAAATAGCGTAAGAAGAGGTTGAGGTCGCTTTCATCTTCATCCAGCGAAAGCCAGGCTGAAGGCAGGGAAGATGCCCCCTCCCCCCGACCAGCAGCCATGCGCTCAAGCCATGTGCATATCAGAGTGGTTTTACCATAACCAGCCGGCGCACAGACCAGGGTGAGCGGGTGGTCAATGCCGTTGTCCAGCCATTCTACCAACCGTGCACGCTCAACCAGATCATGCGGTACATGCGGTCGGTGCAGCTTAGTTTGAAGAAGGGTTTTATCGACATCCGCCATGCAGATTTCATCAGAAATAACTAGAAAAGGTTACCTGCAGCCCAGTACTCAGATCATCTGATTGAGATGGATGGCAAATTCCCATTCTTCACGGTGGCTAGTGGTGTGTCAAAGATAAAGGTCGAAACAGGCATGGTTCTTGCATCCCTGAAGGAAATCTCACTCCAAGGATGAAGGAAATGTACCAAAAATACTTTGTCAAACTCACCTCCGAAGAACGCCAGTACCTTGAAAAATTAGTATCATCGGGCAATGCCCCAGCCCGGAAAACGCGTCGGGCCAGAATATTGCTCAAGTCGGATTGCAGCGAAGGCGGGCCGAATTGGTCATACGAAGCCATTTGCGATGCGTTGGATGTCAATTCCATGACCGTGGCGAATGTCCGCAAAGCCTTTGCCGAAGGAGGGCTGGAGAAAGCCCTCAATCGCAAGAAACCGGAGCGAGAATACGAACACGCTCTGGATGGGAATGCGGAAGCACACCTGATTGCGCTGGCTTGTGGGGCTGCGCCAGACGGATATGAACGCTGGTCATTGCGCTTATTGCAGGATCGTTTTGTGAAATTAGAGATTGTGAGCAATGTCTCGCACGAGACCATTCGCACCACGCTCAAAAAAAGGAGATTAAGCCTTGGCTGAAAGAAGAATATTGCATCCCACCTCAAGCCAATGCTGCTTTTGTCTGCAACATGGAAGACGTTTTGGAAGTGTACACCCGTCCGGAAGATCCTCAATATCCTTTGGTTTGCATGGATGAGACCAACAAGCAGTTGCTTGCAGATGTGCGAGATCCCTTGCCTGCTAAAGCGGGACATCCGCAACGAGTAGATTATGAATACAAACGGGAAGGGGTAGCCGATTTGTTTATGTTCTTTGAGCCTCTGTTGGGCAAGCGCTTTGTCAAAGTCACCGATCAGCGTACCAGAAAAGACTGGGCGTAGGCTATGAAAGAGCTGGCCGATTATCTTTATCCACTGGCTAAGAAAATTGTGGTGGTGATGGACAATCTCAACACACATTCCCCAGCTTCTTTTTATGAAACGTTCGAGCCGCAAGAAGCCCAGCGCTTGATCGAACGTTTTGAGTTCCATTACACTCCCAAACATGGCAGTTGGTTCAATATGGCTGAAATCGAGTTAGGTGTCTTGATCCGCCAATGTCTTTCTCGTCGTATTCCTGACAAGACGACTTTGGAGAATGAAGTCCGAGCCTGGCAGAAGGATCGCAATGCCAAAGTCGTCAAAGTCGATTGGCGGTTTACCACCGCTGATGCTCGCATCAAGTTAAACACCTCTATCCTGTTATTCATGTTTGACAGACCACTAGTGGGTCACTTGGCATGAAACTTGCCATGATGAGTGGAAAGGAAACCACTCAAAAAAGGCAGGAACGAGGCGATGACGGGACGAAAGAAAGACCCACTGCGTACATTGACAGAAGAAGAGCGGAAATGGCTGGAACGAATCAGTCGATCGCAGAGTGAACCGGCCAGTCATGTTGTGCGAGCGAAAGAAATATTAGCTGTAGCAGATGGCTACAATTATACGGAGGCAGCTCAACAGGCTGGGCGAAAATGCGGAGATCCCGTAGCTCAATTGGTGGAGCGATTTAACCGGGAAGGGCTGGCGGCCATCCACCCTAAACATGGTGGCGGGCCAAAACTCAAATACACAGCCGTTGAGCGGGAGCGGGTGCTGCAAGAAGCGCGACGCCAGCCGGATGCGGAGCAGGACGGGACGAACACCTGGTCATTGACCACGTTACAGAAAGCCCTGTGGAAAGCAGACGATGGAGTGCCGGAGATCAGCACTGAACGGATCTGGGTGATTTTACAGGAAGCTGGTTTTCGCTGGCAGAAATCACGGACTTGGTGCGAAACGGGACAGGTAGCCAGGAAACGAAAACGCGGTATGGTGATGGTGACGGATCCGAATGCGGCACAAAAAAAGAATTGATTGAGACGGCGTATCGCGAAGGCGAAAAAATGGGATTGGCGGTGTGGGTAGAAGATGAAGCTGGACCGTATCAAACGGTCCCCTATCCGGGCGAAAGCTGGCAGCCGGAAAGCCAGCCAGTGCATCAGCCGCATGAATACATCCGAAATGGAACGGCCAAGATGCTGACTTTGTTTCATCCTGCCAGTGGCGAAGTGCGGGTCAAAGGGGTCACCCAATCGACCAATGCCATTTTGCATCCATGGATCCAACAGCAGGTGGAGGAAATCCTGAAAACACTCCCTGAACAGCCCATCCTGGATGAAGAAACCAACCGTCAGGCGTGGAAAACTTGGCAGCTCGGTTTATCTGTGCGGATTACCCTGCCGGAGAAACTGCCGCCGTTACGGATGCTACTCATTTGGGACAACTTGCAAGGTCATTACACGCCCGAACTGGTGTTGTGGCTGTTCGCGCATGGCGTAATGCTACTCTACACCCCATTAGGCGGCTCCTGGTTGAATATGGCCGAGTCCATTCAACGCATTTTGGTCCGGAGAGCCATTTCTGGGCAAAACCCACAAGCGCCTGAACAAATCATTGCTTGGTTAGAGGCAGTGGCAAGGGCCTGGAACCAAGATCCAACCCCATTCGAATGGGGTGGTGCTAGAGCTGCACGCAGGGAACGAAGTCGAACTCGTCGTTTGGCTCTGGGCGGCTCGGGTGCTTGTGTTCGCCGTTCCTCTCGGCCTAGATCCAGTCTGCTTCAGAAATGGCATCACTCATGCCAAGTGACCCACTAGGTTCTACCGTCCATCAAATTCAATCGGGCTGAGCAATAGGTTTATCGCCTTATCTTAATCTATTGCTTTTATTTTGATAATCCTGGCGGGGGTACAAAAAAATCAGATATCAACAGGCGCGATTCTTCCTCGTTTGCTAAATCGAAACCCTTTCACCTTCAGATAAACCGCCAGGTAACCACGTTTTTGTTTCGGGTCTGTAGCATGCCTCCCGGCAATCCCTTGCTTTTACCCAAACGGCCATTCGGGCCAACAACCTGCGCATCCCAGGTCCAAATCCGTTAACGTATACCTGAAACGAAAAAAGGCACCCTTTCAAGTGCCTTTTCCAGTAGCGGGGCTTGGATTCGAACCAAGGACCTTCGGGTTATGAGCCCGACGAGCTGCCACTGCTCCACCCCGCATCGTTTGCCCTTTCCAGAGCGCCCGACATTATAGCACGCCGCCAATCAGCCGTCAAGGCGCGCCGTTGTCCACAAATAGCCACAGCCACATCTCCCACGGCTTCACTTGCGGGCGGGGCACGGCAGGCGTGGGTGTGGGCACCGGCGTGCTGCCTTCCGGCGGCACCGGCACCACCGGGTTGTCGCCTGGGCGCACCATGCTGCCCTCCTGGTAAGCCCACTCGATCACCGCCGCCTCAGAGGTAGCGCGGGCGATCTGAGTTTGCAGGATGGCGTTGGTGCTCTCCAACCCCTGCAAGCGAGCAGCAACCGCATCCCGCTGGATGGTCAGGCGTCGCAGGTTGGCGATCCGGTTGTTGAAATTCATCACCAGATAGCCGATGACCACCAGTCCCACGATCAATACTGCGTACTTCCAGCTGAAATTCACGCGCTTCATATTTCTCATCTTACCGCACCCTTGCCATTGCTGCAAGTGATTAAAAATTGACCTCTCCCATCATACCTGGGAGAGGTTGCAATTCCTGTGCCGAAGGTGGGATTTGAACCCACACGAGGGAACCCCCACTACGCCCTGAACGTAGCGCGTCTGCCAATTCCGCCACTTCGGCATGCGCGCTTATTTTACCCGGTTTCCCTTTTTTGTCAACCTGCTTCCATAACCTGTGTTGTTGTTCAGCGAATTTGACACCCTCACAACCGAAATATACACGTGAGATGCTCAACGTTTTCAGCGTGTGTAACATTTCCAGGTCCCGCCCGTTTATCCCTTTAGAAAATGGGGGCAAGTCATCCAAGATAGGGCCGGCCTGTATCAGTGACCCAATCATTTCAGGCGGCCCTATTTGTTTGCCTGTTGGACAATCGGATCACCTTTAGAAGACCTTAACCTGGCTTAACCAGAATTCATAACTCTTTCTCCCCTATCGTGCGTTATACCTAGCAGACAGAGAAGGCAAGTAGCCTTCACGGAGATTCGATGCTTGAAGCTGCCACACCCGAGATTATAGCCCGCGCCCAAACCGGCGACCCCGCTGTGATCACTGCGCTTTACGAGCAGTACCGCACAGGTGTGTTCCGCTACCTGTATTACCGCGTGGGCGATGCGCAGGTAGCCGAAGACCTCACCTCTGAGGTTTTTCTGCGCATGATCACCGCGCTGGATGGGTACCGGCCTCAAGGCGCCAGCTTCGAAGCCTGGCTGTACCAGATCACCCGCAACCTGGCTATCGACCACCACCGCAAGGCTGTCATCCGCAACCATCTCCCACTGGAGGACGATATGATCGGCGAAAATCAGGATATCGACAAGACAGTGGAGAGTAACCTGACCCACGAACACTTGCGGCGCGCCCTGGCGCGATTGAACGATATCCAGCGCGATGTGATCGTGCTGCGCTTCGTCAACGGTCTGCCGATCTCCGTGGTCGCGCAAACGCTTCATAAAAGCGAAGATGCCATTAAAAGTCTGCAGCGGCGCGCCCTGGGCGCGCTGCGCGAGATCCTCGCCGATTGGGAGGTGCATTATGTCTGAGATCGACAATCTATTGCAAGCAAAACTCGAAGCCCTGGAGCAGGGCAAACGCCTTGACCAGGTGCTTACCGATCTACCACCGGAGGCAGAGGAGCTTATCCCCCTGGTCAAGCTGGCGTCAGCCGTGCGCGAGGTCGCCCACCCGCAATCCTCTCTCAATGGCAGCACTGCCCGGCAACTGGTCAGCGCTGCCCGCAGGCGGAACAATCACACCCACCAGGCGCAGCCCGCCTTCAACTGGCTGCGTCCCACCCTGGCGGTGGTAGCCGTGTTCGGCGCGGTGCTAATCTTGCTTGCCGGGGGCTTCTGGCTGGTGGGTCCGCGCAATGCCCAAGCTGCCGTGGCAATGGACGTCCTCGGCAGGGTCGAGGTTGCAGCCAATGACGCCTCCACGAAATGGAAACCCCTGCAAGAAGGCGATGCCGTGCGCAGCGGTCAGCGCATCCGCACTGGCGAAGCCGCCGGCGTGACCCTGGTCTTCTTCGAAGGCAGCCGCGCCACCCTCAGCGCAAATGCAGACGTCACCCTGGCGACTCTGGATGGCAGCTGGGACAGAACCTTGCGTGTCGTCTTCGACCAGCATGCCGGTAAGACCAGCCACAGCGTCGTCCCGCTGCGCGGCAAAGAGAGCAAATACCTGGTACTCACGCCTTCCGGCGCTGCCAGCGTGCACGGCACCGTGTTTAGCGTCGCCGTCGATAAAGATGGCAAAACCCGCTTTGCAGTGGATACCGGCAAGGTTCTGGTGAGCAGCCAGAACAGTGAAGTGATGCTGGCTGCCGGGCAAGCCACCGCGGCAGAGCCAGGCGATCCCGCTCTCCTGACCGGCTACCAGTTTGAGCTCAAAGGCACGATCTCCAGCATGGAAGGCGACATGTGGACGGTCAGTGGGGTGACCTTTAAAGTCACATCTGAGACCTCGATCGAAGGCGAGCCGGCGCTTGGATCTTTCGTCGAAGTTGAAGGATTGGTCAGCGGCGGCGAGTGGATCGCCGATAAGGTGGAGGTATCTCCGCCCAAGGAAGAGAAGAACGAGTTTACCGGTATCTTGGAAGATATGGACGGTGATACCTGGGTTGTCAGCGGCGCCGAGCTGAAGATAACCAGCGACACGGATATCGACGCTGACCTCATGATCGGCGATAGCGTTGAAGTTAAATTCATGGTCGTTGGCGAGGATTGGGTAGCCTTGAGCATCGAATCCTTAGAGGAACGCTCCGACGAAACACCCAGCGCCACCGAGACGATCACTGTAACGGAAACCGTAACTCCCACCACAACCGTCACGCCCACGGTAACCGTCACACCCACGGTTACTGTTACTCCGACTGTCACCGTAACTCCCACGCTAACGGTCACACCTACCCTGGTCACAGATTGCGTGGGCGCCAACCCCCAGCCGACCGGCCAGAAGCTAGCCGACCGCTACGGCGTCTCCTACGAGGAGATCATGGGGTGGTTCTGCCAGCACTTTGGCTTCGGCGAGATCGACCTGGCGTATGGGCTTAGCAATGAGACCGGTGTTTCCGTAGCCGATATCTTCGCCCTGAAGTCTGGCGGCATGGGCTGGGGCAATATCAAGAAGGCGCTGCGCAACGGCATGATCACGCCTACCCCGCCCGTGACGGAGACCGTAACTGCAGAACCCGGAAACGGTAACAAGCCGGTCGATCCTGGTAAGCCGGATAAGCCTGATAAAACCAAGGTTCCCAAGACCAAGCCCAAGAACAATGGCAATTCCGCTAACGCCGTCTGTCCCGCGCCGGGTACGAATCCAACAGCCGCCTCGCTTGCCAACCGGTCGGGAGTCTCCTACAGCCAGATCATGAGCTGGTACTGCCAGGGCATGAACTGGAAACAGATCGAGCATCGCCTGGGTCTCAATATCAAAAAGACACCACGACCTTAGCGCATTGAGCCGTTGAAATCAAAACTCCCCGGTACCAGCAGGTACCGGGGAGTTTTTACGCTCTTTTTTCAGCGGGCTCCAGATGGACGAAAACTCCACTCACCCCCTCCAGGCGCCGGCTCAGCTCCCCCTCCAGCACCTCTGATAGATGGTGCGCTTCGCCGACCGGCATGTCTGCCGCGATCAGGCACTCCAGGGAGACGTAGTATCCGTCCGGGCTATCGCGGTTACGCCACACGGCGATATTATGCGGCTGCTCCAGTTGCGGCATTTGCCCGACAATCTGCTCCACCGCACGCGTGAGCCGCTGCTCCAATTCGGGGGGCAAGCGGTCGCCCTCCTCCACCTGGCGGGCTGCCATCTCGATGTGGGTGTGCACCTCATACACCTCGGGCAAGCGCCGGTAAAGCTCGCGTTCCAGCTCGTCCACCTGGGCATGGGCTTCGCCGAGCGTCAAATGGGGATCAACCCCCACATGCACCTCAACATACAACCGCCCTTCTGTGCGGTGAGCCCAGGACTCGTGGATGGTCAGCCCGGATTGTTCCGCCGCGTGCTTGACCGTGGCGAAGATATCCGCAGCATCTGCACCAGATGCACGCTGCGCCTCGATATGAACGGTGACATCGCTGACCCCATCCAAATCCAGCAAGCGCCTGCGCACCTCGCCGGCAATGGCATCCGCTTCCTGCACCGTCTTCTCGGGGGAGACGCGCACATGCAGATCAACCGCCGCGCTCCCACCCGCTCCCCGGCTGCGCACGCGGTGGAAAGACTCAACGCCATTCACAGATCCGGCTACCTGCGCAATCCGTTGGGGGTCGATCGCCGCCCGGTCCACCAGGACAGGCAAAGTCTCTTTGAGAATATCCACCCCAATCTTAGCAATCATCACAGCGACGAACATGGCGAACAAGGGATCAGCCCTGGGAAAGCCCAGGCGCACAAATCCCAAACCCACCAGCACCGAGAACGAGACCAGGATGCTGGCGCGGGTGTGCAGAGCGTCGGCTACCAGCAGCTCGCTTTTCAATCGCCGTCCAGCGCGCAGCTCATAATAGCTGGTGCCTGCCTGGATCACGATCGAGACCACCATCGCCAGGATCATCCAGGCGTTGATATCCGGCGCCGACGCCTGCCACAGCCGGCTCCACGCGCTTTGCAGAAGCTGCCAGCAGGTAAGGAAGAGCAGAAAAGAGATCACCAGCGCGGTTGCTGTCTCGAATTTCCGATAGCCGTAGGGGTGCCCGGCGTCGGGCGGCTTGCCCGCCGCGTAAAGCCCTGCCAACCCCACCACATTCGATAGCCCGTCAAATAAGCTATCCAGGGCATCCGCCACCACGCTGATAGCACCGGTGAGCAAGCCGGCTGCCATCTTGACGCCCATCGCCAGGAAGTTCAGCAGCATCGTCACAATCAAAACGCGGCGGATCCCGCTCAGATCGCGCGTTTCGGTGACGAAATAGCCATCGTCAATCCAATCGTAATGGGGCATACACCTTTCAAGCCTGGGAAGGGGTGCTCTGTAGCAGCTCAGCCAGCCGGGGGTGGTCGGCGTAAACACCACGGTAGGCAGGCGGCAGCAGGGCGGCAATCTGGCACATCATCTCGTCGGTGGATTGCTGCAGGATTTTATCGCGCTCTTGCCGGGTCAACGCAGGCAGTATAAAAGGTTTGCCAATCTGCAAGTGGATGTGGATGCGCCTGAAATGCCGCAGCCGGTCTTTAACCACCACGTCTTCGGTACCGGTGACCGCCACTGGCAGAACCGGCACGCCCGCCTTGGCAGCCAGGTAGCTGGCGCCTGGCCAGGCCTGGATCAACGCCACGCTGCGGCTGCGCGTGCCCTCCGGCGCCAGCGCCACCACACCACCCGCCTGCAGCCGCTCCAGCATCATCCGCAGCGCGCGAAAATCGGCGTTAAACCGGTCGATGAACATCCCGTTCAGATGTTTCACCAACCAGCGCACGAATGCATATTTCTGATATTTTTCCGCTACCATGAGATAAACGTCTTTGCGTGGGAGGATGTAATACACCAGCGCCGGATCGAGGCGCCCCAGGTGATTGGACACCGCCACATAACTGCCCTGGGTGGGGATATTCTCCATGCCGGTGACATCAACCACAGCAATCGTATTAAAAAACGGTCAGAACAAGACGAGCTATCCAGCGCACCATTCTTAATCTACCTGTTAGCCTCCATCCTTTTGGGTCAGTGGACAAAAGTATACCCCATAAATGGTGCATCCTTAGTGGGGTGAGCGCCAATCCCGCGCTGCCTCTCCCCTTGGAATAGCTCCCGATTGCTATTGGCAAAACTACACCCTCGTTGTATACTCTTGCTATCCCCTTTGAGGAGATTGGTCAGGATGAAAGTATCAGTGCTTCAAGAGAACCTCGCTCACGGCTTGAGCATCGTTTCGCGGGCTGTGTCCACGCGCAGCTCTCTGCCTGTGCTCTCCAATGTGCTCGTCGCCACGGATGATGGGCGGCTGCGCCTCTCCGCAACCAACCTTGAGCTGGGAATCACTTGCTGGATCGGCGCCAAAATCCAGGAAGAGGGCTCAACAACCGTCCCGGCGCGCACGTTTACCGAGTTGGTCACCGCCCTGACCGATAAACAGGTGGATATGAGCCTTAATGTGCGCACGCAATCCTTGAACGTGCGCTGTGGCACATCCAATACCGATCTCAAATGTATCGATGCTCAGGAATTCCCCCCCATCCCGGTCCCCGACCTGGAGAACGGCATCCAGATAAACGTTACGGATCTTAAGGAGATGATCCAGCAGGTGGCTTTTGCCGCCTCCACGGACGAAGCGCGTCCCATCCTGACCGGGGTTTTGTTCACCGTCCGCGATAATAAGGTCACCCTCTCCGCCGCGGATGGCTTCCGGCTCTCCATCCGCCGGGCTGAGCTATCTTCTCCCGTGCCCCGCCCGATCAGCGCGGTTATCCCCGCCCGAGCCCTTACCGAGCTGGCGCGCATCTCTGCAGACGGCGACCAAACCATCACCATGGTGCTCCCATCCGGTCGCGGGCAGGTGATCTTCCATACGAAGAATGTGGAGCTCGTTTCGCAATTGATCGAAGGCTCTTTCCCGGATCTCGAGCAGCTCATCCCCCGCCGCTATAACACCCGGGCGGTGCTTTCCACTTCTGCTTTCCAAAAAGCCTGCAAGCAAGCCGAGATCTTCGCCCGCGAGGGCTCGCACATCGCCCGCATCAGCGTTGAATCGGCGGGCGAGACGCAACCGGGTCAGGTGGAAATCTCCGGGCAATCTGAGGAAACCGGCTTCAACCAGACCGTGATCGATGCCACCATCGAGGGCAACAACCAGGTCATCGCCTTCAATGTCAAGTTCCTGCGCGAGGTGCTGGATGTCATCAAAACCCCGAACGTGGCGCTGGAGACGACCGGCGATACCAATCCCGGTCTGGTGCGCCCGGTGGGCGAAGACAACTTCACCCATGTGATCATGCCCATGCACCTGGGAAGCTGACCCGTCTACAATCCGCGCGCTTCGCCGCAGCCTGGCATCCGCTAGACCATGCCAGCCTTGCATTGCACAACTGCTTCCGGTTATGACATTACCATCGCTTTCTGCAGAGCGAACTCTTAATATTTACCTGGCGTTGGCTCAATATCCCATCCTGAGCGCCAGCATTCGCGCCCGCATGCGGCGCGAATTCGTTTAAGCGCGGGGTGATCACGCCCCAGGCGTTTGAGGCCGAAGCGCGCGAGAAAGCCGTGCGCTCGCAAGCAACCGAAGGCGTGCGCAATCCCTTCACCGAGGAGCCGGCGGAAGTGTGGGAGCTGCGCCTGACGCGCGTGCGCGACCACCTCACCGATTTCTACTTCGCCTATAACCTGCCTTATGAATTATTCGAGCAGCTCGTGCGCGAGGCGTTAACCGAACGCGGGGCTGAAGGAAGGGAGGCGCCAGGTCTCCTTCAACCCGGAGCTCGCCCCGCAAAGCATGTTATTCGAGCAAGCCATGGCGATCGAGCGCATGCCGCCCGAGAAGCGCGCCCAGGCAGACGCTCGCCTGCGAGAGATCAAGGTGGTGCTGATCCGCACCCTCATCAGCGATCAGCTCGCCTACGTCAACGTCGCCAAAGACTGGTTCACCATCTCAGACCTGGACAATATCCGCGAGCGCAAAGTGGGACAGGGCAAGATCGGGGGCAAATCGGCAGGCATGCTCCTGGCAGCGCGCATCCTGATCGAAGCCGGCGATGACGATATTCGCTCCAGCCTGCGCATCCCCAACTCATACTTCATCGGCGCAGACATGACTTACGAGTTCATGAGCCTCAACAAGCTCATGCACTGGCTGGACCAGAAATACAAATCGGAAGAGCAGATCCGCGCCGAATATCCCCACCTGCAGCAGGAGTTCCTGTCTGGCGAGTTTCCGCCCGAGTTTGTGGACAAGCTGCGCGGCTTGCTCGAGCTGGTCGGTCGCAAACCCTTGATCGTGCGCTCTTCCAGCCTCCTGGAAGATAACTTCGGCACATCCTTCGCCGGGAAATACGAAAGCCACTTCTGCCCGAACCAGGACTCCCCCGATAAAAACCTGGCGCGCCTGACCGAGGCGATCATCCGCATCTATGCCAGCATCTTCAACCCAGATGCCTTGCTCTACCGGCGCGCCAAGGGCTTGCAGGATTACGACGAGCGCATGGCGATCCTCATCCAGGTCGTTGAGGGCGAGCGCTATGGAAAGTACTACCTGCCGCACGCCTCGGGGGTGGCTTTTAGCCGCAACTTGTATCGCTGGTCGCCGCAGATCCGCCGCGAGGACGGCTTTGTGCGGCTGGTGTGGGGGTTGGGGACGCGCGCCGTTGACCGTGTAGGCAATGACTATCCCAGGCTGGTGGCGCTCAGCCATCCCCAGCTCCATCCCAGCGCCTCGCCGAAAGACATCCGCCATTATTCTCAGCATTTTGTCGATTTGATCGATCTGGAAGAGAACGCTGTTTACAACACTGCCGGTCCAGGAAGTGATCAGCTCGCGCTACCCCATGCTACGCTACTTAGCCCAGATCGATGAGAACGGCTATCTCTCGCACTTGCACAGCCGGATGGTGGAGGCGCAACCCGACCAGCTCGTCTTGACGTTCGATGGCTTGCTCAGCCGCACCCCATTTGCCGTGCGGCTGCGCAAAATGTTGCAGCTTCTGGAGGAGAGCTACCACACTCCGGTCGACACGGAATTTACCGCTCGTATCCTGGACCCCCAGGCGCTCCAACCGGAGGTGGAGATCACCCTGCTGCAATGCCGTCCGCAAAGCCACATCAAGGAGAGCGAAGTCCGCTTGCCGCAAAATCTCCAGGCAGAAGATATCCTCTTCTCATCCCCGCGCATGGCGCCTGAGGGGCATGTGAAGCGGTATTCGCTATGTGCTCTTCATCACGCCTGAGGGCTATTACAGCCTGCCCACCCAGGCTGCCCGCGCCGAGCTGAGCGCGGTCATCGGTCGCTTGAATGCTGCCCTGGCTGGTGAGACATTCATCGGTGTGGCTCCCGGTCGTTGGGGAACTTCCAATCCGGATCTGGGCGTTCGCGTGGGTTATGGCGATATCTACCATATGCGCGCCCTGGTTGAGCTGACAGGCAAGGACATCGGCTCTGCGCCGGAAGCCTCTTTCGGAACGCATTTCTTCCAGGACTTGATGGAATCGGCGATCTACCCGCTCGCCATTTACCTGCAAGACCCGGGTGTGATCTTCAACCGAGATTTCTTCTACAACACGCCCAATCACCTGGCAGATTTCTTGCCGGAGAGCGAGGCTTGGCGCGAAAGCATCCGCCTCATCCGGGTAGCCGATTTCCGTCTCGCGCACCATCTTGAGCTGGTCATGGACGACGACGCCGGGCTGACGGTGGCTTACCTGGAAGCAGACTGAGCCGCCGCCCGTCATTAGCCTACCAGCAAGCTAAGGCTGCTGATCACCTGCAGAGCTGTACGGAGGGTATATGAAAAAATTCGTTGCTGTGGCAGGGAATATCGGGGTTGGCAAATCCACACTGGTGGGTCTGTTATGCAACCGGCTGGGCTGGCAGCCCTTCTACGAGCCGGTAGCCGAAAACCCCTACCTGGCGGACTTCTATGAAAATATGCGCCTGTGGGCTTTTCACTCCCAGATCTTCTTCCTCACCCACCGCCTGCGCGCGCACCGCCAGCTTCTCGACCACCCCACATCCGCAATCCAGGATCGCACGGTTTACGAGGACGCAGAGGTTTTCGCCTGCAATCTTTACCTCCAGGGATTTATCTCCGAAAGAGACTACGCCTCCTACCGCGAGCTATACCAGGTATTGTGTGATTTCCTCCCCCCTCCCGACCTGGTGGTCTACTTGCGCTCGTCCGTTCCAACGCTGCTCAAGCGGGTAGCCTCGCGTGGCCGCGACTACGAGCGCCAAATTTCGCCGGAGTACCTCTCCCAGCTCAACGGTTTGTACGAGTCATGGATCCAGAGCTTCAGCCTGTGCCCGGTGCTGACCGTGCCTGCCGATGACCTGGATTACGTCGCCCATACCAGTCACCTGGATCTTGTCGCCCGCAAGATCCAGGAGAAATTGACCGGCAAGGAAGAAGTGGTTTTCGATCCTGAAGAGGTTAATTCGACGGTTTGATGGCGAAGAGCTCGCCGGCGCTGTTGCCCTGTACGTCTGGGAAGTAGAACTGCCAGGCGCGGGCGGGTAATACCCTGTACTCTCCCGGTTGCAGAACGGACAGGTAATACGTCAGCTGGTACGTGCCGGCTGGCAGGTAGTCCACCGCCCAGGCGATGTGGTCGTCGAAGATGCGCGGCGCGCTGAACAACCACCAGCCCCAGCCCTGCTCGAAGGGATGCTCCGGATCGAACAGCGGCAAGGTCTCACCTTCCGGTAACAATGCCTGTTGGGTGGTCTTCAGACCGGTGTTGAGGATTTCGGCGCCGGCGGGCAGGTAATCCTCCACCAGCAGGTAGTAAGCCGGATTCTTCAGTGTCAGCGTCAGGCGCACCTTCACCAGCTCGCCCGCCGTAGCCTCCTGGATTGCGGCGCAGTCCTCAACCTGGACGCAGGTCTCACCATAGGGATAGTAAGCCCGCGAGATGCTGATCCCCCGGTCGAGCGGGGCTGCCTCTTCCACCGGGCGCTTGACATCCAGCACGGCAGAATAGTACAGGCGACCCGCTCCATCCGCCCGCTGGATGCTCAGGGCGTTGGGGTACTCCGGGTAGAGCTTCGCCACAGGCACTTCCGAGGAAACCGGCGCCCCGTCTCCACCCGCCACACCGCTGGAGAGCGGCAAGCTGTTCAGCTCCGCAGAGTAGGCAAAATCACCTGCCAGCTCACCCGTGGCGCGCAGGTATTCCGCGCCTGCCATCACCGTCCAGGCCGTGCTGTAGGTCGAGCCCCAGCCGCCGTCCGCCTGGCGGTTTGCCATCAAGTAACGCATGGCATCCACCAGCACCGGCGACTGCGGGTCGAGCTGCGCCAGGGAGAAGATCACGATCGAGCTCGTCGATACCGGCGTGCTCATGTTGGCATAACCCGCCTCCTGCTCTTCCCAGTGGGCGCCCGTCGCCGAGCGGACTGCCGACGCCTCGAGGTCTGAGACCAGCGTGCGCGTCGACTCATTCCCCTGGGCATAACCCTCCAGGGTGAGCGCCACGAGCGCCTGAGACCAGGGGCTGAGCAGGTCGCGCACCTGGAACAGCGCCTCGCTCTGCGCCGGGCTGCCGGAGCCTGCCTGCGCCAGAACGAAATCCACAAATGCCAGGCGGTCCAATTGCCAGCTCTCGCTGATCGATTGTGGCGCTGTCTGGGTTGCGCTCAAGTAATTGATCGCGCGCTGGATCACGTCCTCGCTCACCTGCGACCCAGCCTGGCGGGCGCGCACCAGCCCGAACAAGGCATAGGCGCTGACGAACGGGTCGCTATCGCCGCCCTGCCACCAGCTCCAGCCGCCATCCTGATTCTGGTAAACCTGTAAGCGTTTCAAGCCTTCGCCCAGGGTCCGTTCCAGGCGAGATTGGACGTCGGGCGACTGGACGTTGTATTCCTGTAACACCCGGTAGAGCTCCAGGTTGGGCAGGAAGCGCGAGAGCGTCTGCTCGGTGCATTCGTAGGGGTACAGCTCGAGCACATCCAGTGCGCTGAAAAGCGCGCCGGATAAAGATGAAGAAAGCTCCAGGCGCAGCGCACCGCCCTGCGGGTCAAACGAGCGCGGCAGGCTGACCAGCTCGATGCGCTTTCCACCCTCATCCAGGGTCCCGGCGGTAGCGAATGCCTGGGGCGCCGAGTAGTGGAGTACCGGTATCCCTCCGCCGCCGGGGCGTACTGCATCCTGCAAGCTCCCCGCGCTGGCAGAGAAGGTCAGGTCGGCGCTGTCCACATCCTGTACGCTGCCCCACCATTCCACCCGTTGCCTGCCATTGGCAGGCACATCCAGTTGTACGCTAGCTGCCGCTGGGTCATCTAAAGCCAACCCGTTCGCCTGCAAGGCGGCAGTCACTTGCAAAGCCTGGGAGGTGTTATTCTGAACGACTGCGGCAAGCTGGACGTGATCGCCCACCACCAGGAAGCGCGGCGTCACCGGGCGGATGAGCAGCTCCTTGCTGGTGATGATCGCTGCCTCGGCTTGCCCGACGCGCGTGTCTTCCGTCACGCCGCGCGTGGTCGCCTGCCACGTAGTCAGGTTGTCTGGCAACGCCAGGCTCACCTGGGCGCGCCCGTCGGCGCCGGTGATGATCTCAGCGTTCCAGAAGGCGGTATCCGGGAATCGCTCCCGCACGAATGGCAGGGTCATCTCACCCCCGCCGCCGCCCATGCCGCCGGGCTGGCGCGCTTCCGTCTGGGGATAGGCGCCCAAGGGCAAGCCGGTGCGCACGCCCAAAGGCTGCTCACCATAAAACGCCGGCGCGATATCGGGCGCATTGGGATCCGCCAAAGCCAGCGCCGCCAGGTCGACCAGCGCCAGCGAGAACTCGCCCTGCACCGGCTGACCGGAGGAATCGGTCACCCGTACAGCCAGAGTTACCTGCTCGCCGGGTCCGGCGCGCTCAGGCTGGCTGGTGAGCTGGACATTCAACGTCTGCTCCGTTGGGGCAACCGGGATTTCCAGGTACCCCTGGCGGTAATCGGAATATCCTTGCTCGTCCCGCCCCAGCAGGGTCACAGAGACGTACACATTCGGGGCGTCATCCACACTCAGCGGCAGGTCGATCGTGCCGCCCCCCGCCGGGATCGTCTCGACCTGCTCGCGCAAAAGCGTGCCGCGCTCGATACTCACCAGGGCGGGCGAATCGACCGTATAGGGATTGGGGATGAACACCTGAGCCGTGTCGCCAGGGTTGTACTCCTGGCGGTCCGCCGTCAGGCGCAGGCGCTGGTTGGGCAGGTTCGGCCAAACGACCTGCCCGGCTCCACCCACCCACAACAGGAACTGCGTGCGTGTGCCGTCTCCGGACACGTCCAGCTGGTAGTTGCCGGGCTCAGGCGGCGTGAAGGCGATCCGCGCTTTGCCATCCGCACCGGTCTTGAAATCGGTGCTCGCCACCGGCGTATACTTGGCGATGAATTCAGGGTAGATAAACCTGGGGTCGGTGACCTTAAACTCATCCCGCTCCCAGGTGACCTTTTGAAATTCGGCGCGCAGGTTGTGGCTGCCGGCAGGCTGTTGCTCCCAGTCCACAGCCAGGATATCGAAGCCTATCTCTTTCCCGGCTCTGCCCACCCACGAATCCGGACGCACACCCACATAATACGGCGCCGGGTTAGCCACGATGGAGTCACGCCCGCTGACCGGAAAACCGCTCTCATCGACGACCGTGACTTCGAGCGTATAGCGTTTGCGTGCTTCGGATGCTTTCGTGGGCAGCTCCAGGGTCAGCAATCCCTGGGGATCGGTCGTGGCTTCTCCCGAGTCCACCTGGCTGCTAAACCCGTATTGCGGGAAGTAGAAAGCATCCAGCCAGCGCGTGTCGAGCACACCAACCTGGTAGCCCGGAAGGTAAAAAGGCTCGCCTTCTTCGAGCAATGCCCAGCGCAGATGCACATTGCCTGCCGGGGCGTCGAAGAAATAGCGGGCGTTCACCTGAGCGGTTAAAGTCTCCCCCGCCAGGACCTGGTCGCCGGTAAAGTCGACCTGCAAGTTGATCTCGGGCTTGCGATACTCCGCCACCTGGAAATTGATGGTGATCGCATACTCGTTCAGCTTGCTCGCCAGGCGGTAATCCCCCGGCTGGGCGTCTGCCGGCAAGGTGTACTCGCCATGGACGGTGCCGTAAGACGAAAGCGGCAGGTCGAAACTGGAGATCTCCTCGCCGTAATTTTTATAAAGGGTGAGCGGCAGGCTGGCGATATCCGGGATGGTGTAGCGCCCGTTATAAGCCTGGCGCACCACGCCGCGGAAATAAACCGTCTGCCCGGGACGGTAGATCGGTCGGTCCGTATACAGGTATGCCTTCAGCGCCGGACCGCTGAAATCGGCGTTGATGCCGAAGTCCCACGGCGAAGTGCCCATCGTCCACGAGGAAAGCGCCATGCTGAAAGTGTCCTCACCGGGCAGCCCGAGCACCGCGAAATACATCGAGTACATCTCCTGACTGAGGCGGGATGGATCCTTTGTAAATCCCCTGCTCGTCCGTGGAGCCGGATGCCAGCAATTGGCCATTCTTATCCAGGATCGAGATGGGCGCGTTGCGCACCGGCTGGTTATCGCGCAGATCCACCGCCCATACCAGCGCTTCCGTCGCGCTGAGCTTGAACGTCAGGTTGACGTTGCTGACCACGATCGGATAAACCTGCAGCCCGGACTTCATCCTGCGGCAGGTCGATTTTCAGGTAGTAAAGCCCCGGAGCCAATGCAGATCCATCCGGCGCCAGCGCCAGTGGCGCCTCCGTCATCTGGTTGGAGGGGATGTCCAGCGCCTGCGTCCAGGAGCGCTCGTCCTGCGCCGAGTACGCCTGGCGGATGTTGTAAGCGTTATCCGAGCTGACCATCTGGATGAAATCGGGCAGGCTTGTGCTGCCTGACGTCGTCGGGACGTTGTAGAAATTGGTCGCCTGCACCGGGATAACCGTGTCCTGAGGCGTCAGGAAGAGCACGTCCGACCCGCTGGCGATGAAAATCGCCGGCGGCAGGGATTCAGTGCTGAAATTGAGCACATATTCCTCTCCCAGGGTGCCGCCCCACGGGTCGGGCAGACCCGGGATCGACGCGCACACTGTACGCGGTTTCCGGCAGGAAATCACCCATCACGCTGATCGAGTGGTCGTAATCGCTGTACCAGCTCTCGAAATTGGTTACGGACGGCGTGACGCTGATGTACGGCTTGACGTCGTCGGTCCCAACTGGTGCTGAGAAATTCAATAAAACAGATTCATATGTCCGCTTGACGCCCCCTTCAGCCGGCGTGCTGTTCGTTACAGCAAGCTGCGGGGTTGAAATGACCAGCGCCTCGAACGATGTACCGAGCGGCGTTCCGCCGCGCCCCTGCGCTTCTGCATCCAGGCGGATGATATACTCCGCATCTCGCTCCAGCAGGTTATCGGGCGTGAAGGTCATGACGGTAGTCCGCTCATCCCAGCTGGTTTGACCGGCGACAGGCGCGCCCTGCGGTCCGATCAACGCAAAATGCGACTCCACGCTGGCAGGATCCATGGGCTGGTTGAAAGTCAGCACCAACTTGGCATCCAGGCGGTAGGGTCCCGTTTCAGTGGATGGCTCCAGCGACACCAGGCGCGGCGCAGCGGTGGTAAAAGTCCAGCTTTCGATTTCCTGCAACGGGCTGCCATCGACGCCGCGCAGCTCAGGATTGACCCTCGCCGTGTACGGTTTTCCGCCTTCCAGGGCTGGATCGGGGTAAAAGATGTATGTGCTCGTGTTGAGCCACTCCCCCTTGCCCTGCGCCGCCGGCTCCAGCGTGAATCCCGCCGGCAGACCGGCCGGGTCTGCCCCCAGCGGCACAACCGGGTAATTGAACGCTGCAACCACAGCCGAGGTCGGGTTGACATCCGTAGTATCCGCCTCGGGCAGAGAGTTCGCCAGACGCAGGTAGCCTACGGTGCGGAACTTGTAACTGACCGGTTGCGCGATCGCAAGACCCTGCCCCGAGCGCGCCTGCGCTCCCCAAGTCGATGGTCACATCGCTATCCGGCGGCAGCGGCTGGTCAGGGGTAAACACCAGCGTCGTATCGTCGATCCAGGTGTAGCTTCCCACCAGGGAAGTCTGCGATTTCAGCGCCAATTCAACAGAGAGCCTGTCCATCGGCTGGTTGAAATACAGGATGATCGAGCCATTCAAGCCCAGCTCCACCCCCTGCATCGGGTCGGTCTCGACGATAGCCGGCGGCAGAGTCTGCGGCGTGGGCGTTGGCAGCGCTGGGGTGGCGCTGGGCGCCGGCGTCGTCGTGGGGGTTGGCGTGGCGCGGCGGAATATCGCCGGCATCGAGCAAGCCATGCTGATGAAAATCAGCGCCAGTGGGAACAAGATCAGGCTGAGACGAGTTTGAACTGTAAATGAGGACAATTTATTATGAAACATAACACTCTCCTGCCAGAAGAGACGGTTTTCAGGTTATTGGAGTTCCAAAGGGATTATACACGAACAAAATCCCGCCGTTTGTCTAAGGTAGATCGCCCGCAGGAATTGCAACCTTTGTCTTAGCAAAAGCGCGGCGCTCATCCTGGCTTAATGACGCGAGCATATAATACCTGTAGAGGCATGTCCGCCCGCCGCGCAAAACGCTTATCAATACAAATCCGAAGAGCAATCGCGAATTTGGTAAAATAACATGGTGCGCAACTTGCAAGAAAACTTACCGGTGACCCGATGACTTCCCGTGTAGCTACCCGACAACCCATGGCGATCCCCACCGCCGGTCCGGTGCTCAAAGCCTTGCTGGCGTTGAGCGGCGGGGTTGTTTTGTTTATCTTTCTCCTGCTGGCAGCCCTCACCGCTTTCGGCGTCTCCCACGCCGGCAAGGTATATCCCGGCGTCTCCGTGGCAGGCGTGAATGTCTCCGGACTCAGCTCCGGACGAGGCAGCCGCAAAGCTTGCCGGATCCCTCACCTACCCCCAGACCGGCAGGATTGCCTTTCAGGGAGAGCAGGTCTGGGTGGCAAAACCCGCCGACCTGGGCTTGTACCTCGACCCGCAGATGAACGCCTGGGCAGCCTACCGCCTGGGTCGCCAGGGAAACATCTTCCTGAGACCCATCGCCCTGTTCAAAGCCTGGTACCTTGGCGTCGACCTGCCGCCGCTCATGGTCTACGACCAGCGCGTCACCAGCCAATACCTCAGCACCATCGCCGCGCAGGTGAACCGCCCCACCATCGAAGCCTCCCTCGCGGTGAACGGGTCTGAGGTAACCGCAACCCCGGGTCAGGTGGGGCGCGAGCTGGATATCCAGGCAACACTGCTTCCCCTGGAAGCCAGGTTGCGTACCCTGAGCGACGGCGCCATCCCGCTCGTCATCCACGAGACGCCGCCCTCCATTCTGGATGCCAGCGCGCAGGCGGAAACCGCCCGCAAGATCCTGAGCGCCCCTCTCCTGCTGCAGATCGCCAACGCGCAGGAGGGCGACCCCGGTCCGTGGGAGCTCGACGCCCAAACCCTGGCTGGCTTGCTGGCCATCACCCGCACCGACAGCCAGATCCAGGTCGGCTTGGACTCTGCCCGGCTGCAAGCCTACCTGGAAAGCCTCGCCCCGGACCTGGTCCGCCAGCCGGAGAACGCTCGCTTCATCTTTAACGATGAGACCCGCCAGCTCGAGAGCATCCAGCGCGCCGCCATCGGGCGCAGCCTGAACGTGGCAGCCTCGCTCCAGGAGATCCAGGCGCGCCTCGCCCAGGGCGAGCACAACGTCAATCTCGTCTTCGATCTCACCAACCCCGCCGTTGGCGACGACGCAAGCGCCGAAAAGCTGGGCATCACCGAGCTGGTCAGCGTGCAAGCCTCCTACTTCTACGGCTCCAGCGCCTCGCGCATCCAGAACATCAAGGCTGCCGCCTCGCGCTTCCACGGCCTCCTGGTGCCGCCCGGCGCGACCTTCTCCATGGGCGACGCCCTGGGGGATGTCAGCCTGGATACCGGCTATGCTGAAGCGCTGATCATCTACGGCAACCGCACCATCAAGGGCGTCGGCGGCGGGGTTTGCCAGGTGAGCACCACCCTCTTCCGCACCGCCTTCTTCGGCGGCTACCCGGTGGTCGAGCGCTACCCGCACGCCTACCGCGTCTCCTACTACGAATATACCGCCGGGGGCCAGGTCGATCCCGACCTGGCTGGGCTGGATGCCACGGTATTCACCCCGGTCGTCGATTTCCGCTTCACCAACGATACGCCCTACTGGCTGCTCATGGAGACCTACGTCAACGTCGAAGCCCGGAAGCTGACCTGGAAGTTCTACTCCACAACGGACGGGCGCACGGTCGAATGGGAGACCACGGGTCTGCAGAACATCTGTTGAAGCCCCCTGAGCCACTCTACCAGGAGAATCCGGACCTGGGGCGCGGCGAGGTCCGCCAGGTGGATTGGGAAGCCGAAGGCGCCGATGTCACCGTTTACCGTACCGTTTCACGGGATGGCGGGGTATACTTCCAGGATCAGTTCAGCACCCATTACCTGCCCTGGCGCGCCGTGTATGAATACGGTCCGGGCACAGACATATCCAACGAAGGCGAATAGCACCGCATGCGGTGCAAGAAGCTCGTAGAGGCGCATGACCATGCGCCTGATCAATCGTAGGGGCGCACAACCGTGCGCCTAAAGAGAGGAGACGAACTATGGTCAGTCAAGAATTGCTGGAAATCCTGCGCTGCCCGGCATGCGTGCGCGAGAAAGACGGTCTGCTCGACTACTATCAAGAAACCTGGCTCATCTGCCGGGATTGCGGGCGCAAGTACCCCATCCGCGAGGATATTCCCGTCATGCTGATCGACGAAGGCGACAAGTGGATCAGCGTCGCCGTCGCCGATCTGCCCATACCCGCCCCGGCTGGTTGACCGTCTTGCCCGCTCCTGACCCCCACACCGCCGCTCCGCTCCCCTCCCCAGATTGCCCGCCGGAGCTGCAGGCGCTCATCGCCGAGCTGACCAGCGGCGACGACCGCCGCGCCGAGGCAAGCATCGGCTGCCTGAAACCCTACGGCAGCCGCCTCTTGCCAGCTCTGACGCCCCTGCTCAATTCGCCGGATGTCGACACGCGCTGGTGGGCGGTCCGCATTCTGGCGGAGCTCGGCGACGGACGAGGCGCCCGACCTGATCATCGCCGCCCTCGAAGATGAAGATGTCTCGGTGCGCCAGTGCGCTGCCCTGGCAATCACCCAGCATGGGGATGCGCGCGCCGTGCCGGGCTTGGTCCGGCTGCTGTCCGACCCCGATTCGCTGCTGGCGCGCCTGGCTGCCAACGCCCTGGTCGCCATCGGGACGCCGGCGGTGCCTCCCTTGCTCGAGCTGCTGCGGGATGGCAAGCCGCTCGCCCGCTTCGAAGCGGTGCGCGCCCTGGCGCTGATCGGCGATCCGCGCGCCATCCCCGCCCTGATGGCGGTATTGGAAGAAGATTCGACGCTGATGGAATACTGGGCGGATGAGGGGCTGCGGCGCATGGGCGTCGGTATGGTTTATTTTGCCCCCTCCGGAGCGTAGCCCCTCAGGCTACCCACACCCACAGCCACCACACAACCATCATCACGAAGCCAATAAGCACCCGGGCGAAGACAGAAAGCCCCCAGCCGGCAGCCATGCCGAACAGGGCGTTCCAGGCTTGCTTCAAATTCCTCGTCCGCCAGAGCTCCAACAAAAGAATACCCAATGGCGCCGCGATCAGCCCGCCGAACGGCGGCAAAAGGATCGTCCCGATGATGCCCGCCACCAGCGCCACGCCGATGGTGAGCCAGGAAGCGCCCCCCTTGCGCGCCCCGGCTCCCATCAGCAGATTGTCCACCGTGGTCCCCGCGATCATCAGCAGGGTGATCAGCACGAAGAAGAAGATCGCCCAGGCATTGAACCCGGTGACAATGCCATAGCCCAGGCTGGCGAGCCAGATGATCATGATCCCCGGAAAGATCGGCACGAACAGCCCAAACAAGCCGATCAGCATCACCAGTTGTGTGACGCCGAAGATAGAAACCCGCAGCCATTCCGGGTAATTTTCCATCCAGCGAGCTTCCGGCGAAGCCCCAAACCGGCTCCTTCATGCTCGCCGGGCGGATCACATCGATGCCGCCCATCCAGGGGTGCAGCACCTCCGGCACCACCACGCTGCCATCCGCCTGCTGGTAGTTTTCCAGCACACCGATCAGCGTGCGCGGCATGCCCAGTCCCGAGCCGTTCAGCGTGTGCACCAGGCGCACACGCCCGCCGTCCTGCGGGCGGTATTTCACGTTGGCCCGCCGCGCCTGGAAATCGGTCACGTTGGAGACCGAAGAGACCTCCAGCCACTCGCCGCAGCCCGGCGCCCACACCTCGAGATCACAGGTGATGGCAGAGCCAAAGCCGATATCGCCCGTGCAGAGCTGCTTCACCCGGTAGGTGAAGCCCAGCTCGGCGCAGGTTTGCTCGGCATCCGCCACCATCTTCTCGAAAGCGCCCGGCGAATCTTCCGGCTTGCAGTAGATATACATCTCCACCTTGTCGAACTGGTGCCCGCGCTTGATGCCGCGCACATCGCGCCCGGCGCTCATCTTCTCGCGCCGGAAGCAGGGCGTATAAGCCGTATAGTAGCGCGGCAGGTCAGCCTCCTCCAGGATATCGTCCATGTGCAAGCCCGTCAGCGGCACCTCGGCGGTGGGCACCATCCACAGGTCCTCTTCGTGATCCTTGTACAGGTTATCCTGGAACTTGGGCAGCTGCCCCGCCCCGAACAGCGTGGCGCTCTTCACCATGAACGGCGTGTATTTTTCGGTGTAGCCCTGGCGGATGTGCAAATCCAGCATCCAGGAGATCAGCGCCCGCTGCAGGCGCGCCCCCGCCCCGCTGAGCACGTAGAAGCGCGAGCCGGTGATCTTCACGCCCTGCTCGAAATCGATGATCCCCAGCTCGGGACCCAGGTCCCAGTGCGCCTTGGGCTGGAAATCGAAGGCGCGCGGCTCGCCAACCGTCTTGATCACCACGTTATCGTTCTCGTCCTTGCCGGTGGGCGTGCGCGGGTCGGGGATGTTGGGGATGACCGCCGTAGCCTCGTCCAGGCGGCGCTCGATCCCCCGCAGCTCCTCATCCAGCGCGGCGATGCGCTCGCCGACCAGGCGCATCGCCTCGATCTTCGCCTGGCGCTCCGCTGCGTCCTGGCTGCGCCCGATCTCCTTGGAGACCTGGTTGCGCTCCGCCTTCAGGCTCTCCACCTGCTGGATCAGCTCGCGCCGCTCCCCGTCCAGCTCCAGCACAGCGTCCACCGGGGATGGGTCCATCTGGCGCCGCTGCATGGATTGGCGCACGATTTCCGGCTGCTCGCGGATGAGATTGATATCGATCATGGCTGCACCTCTTCTTCCAAAGAATTGAAAACGCCCCACACTCCTCGCAGGACGAGTGGGGCGCCCGTGGTGCCACCTGCATTCACCGTCCGCACTGCTGCAAAGACGGCCTTACCTTCGCGCTAACGGGCGAACCCGGACCCCCTTACGACGGCGTCCCTGCGGGGGCGGCGGACGGAGTGGATTTCATCTCAGCGGCGGTTGCCTCGCACCTTCCGGCAACTCTCTGCATACCGTATGAGCTTACTCGTCTCCGTGCATGCTATTGCATCTAGGATTTTTTGATTGCGTGGATTATACCTGAGGCAGGATACCTGTCAAGCCTCACTCCCGCTCGCGCAAATGCGGGAAGAGGATCACCTCGCGAATATTGGCGCTGTCGGTGAAGAGCATCGTCAGGCGGTCGATCCCCATGCCAAACCCGCCCTGCGGCGGCATGCCGTAGCGCATCGCCCGCAGGTAGTCCTCATCCATGGGGTGGCGCTCCTCGTCCTCCGCATCGTAATCGCGGCCCATCTCCAGGAAGCGTGCTTCCTGGTCGAGCGGGTCGTTGAGCTCGGTGAAGGCGTTGCACAGCTCCATGCCCGCCATGAAGCCCTCGAAGCGCTCCACGGTCGTCGGGTCGCCCGGCTTGCTCTTCGCCAGCGGCGAGATATCGCGCGGGTAATCGTAGACGAACGTGGGCTGGATCAGGGTCGGCTCCAGGTAGTCCGAGAGCAAGGCGTCGATCAGCTTGCCGCGCGGCGCCCCGGGGTCGGGTTGCATGCCGTGGGCGCGCATGGCGCCCGCCAGGCTCTCCGCCGTCGGATATTCCGTGATGTCGATGCCGCTCGTCTCCAGCACCCCCTGGCGCAGCTCCACCCGCTTCCACGGCGGCTCCAGGCTCATCTCCACGCCCTGGTAAGTCAGCGTACGCTTGCCCAGCACCTGGTCGGCGACGTAAGCGATCATTTGCTCGGTCAGCGCCATCACCTGCAGGTAATCGGCGTACGCCCAGTAGAACTCGAGCTGGGTGAACTCCGGGTTGTGCGTGCGGTCGACGCCCTCGTTGCGGAAATCGCGCCCGATCTCGTACACCCGCTCCAGGTTGCCCACCACCAGCCGCTTCAGGTACAGCTCGAAAGAGATGCGCAGGTACAGGTCTTGCTTGAGCTGGTTGTGGTGCGTGATGAAGGGTCGCGCCGCCGCGCCGCCGTAGAGCGGCTGCAGGATGGGCGTCTCCACTTCCAGGAAACCGCGCTCGTCCAGGAAGCTGCGCAAGCCCCGCACCACCGCCGCCCGCGTGCGGAAGATCTGGCGCACCTGCGGGTTGATCGCCAGGTCGGCGTAGCGCTGGCGGAAGCGCGTCTCGGCGTCGCTCAGCGTGGCATGGCGGACGACCTGCCCGTCCTGCATCTCATCCTTTGCCGCCGGCAGGGGCGTGATCGCCTTCGCCAGCATGCGGAAGACGCTCACCCGCAGCGTCGCCTCGCCGGTGCGGGTGCGGAACATCTCCCCCGACGCCTGGATGAAATCTCCCAGGTCGAACTGCCGGGTGAACAGGTCCAGCGCTTCCTCGCCCACCTCGTTGGCGCGCAGGAAGAGCTGCACCCTCCCCTCCCCATCCTCGATGTGGGCGAAAGTGATCTTGCCCATCGGGCGCATCGAGCGCAGCCGCCCCGCCAGGGTGACGGAAACCGCCGCTCGAACCCCCTGCGCCTCGCTCTCTTCGAAGAGGCGGATCGCCTCCAGGCTGGTATGCGTGCGCTCGGCGCGCGTCGGGTAGGGCTCGTGCCCTTCCGCCCGCAATCCGTGCATCTTCTCCAGGCGAATTTGCTCTAAACTCGTATAGTCTGCCGGCATGGCTTCTGCTTCTCCTCCGTTAAGAAAAAAGCCCCGCGCAAGGAATGCCTGCGCGGGGCTGATCATCTAGCCCCAAGATCATCCCACCTTGACAACCCGCACGGTGAACGACCCGCCCGGCGCATCCACACGCACCACGTCGCCCGGGCGGCGGTCGAGCAGCGCCCGCCCCAGCGGCGACTCGTTGGAGATGCGCCCATTGCGCGGGTTTGCCTCCGCCGGTCCGACGATGGTGTAGACCTCCGGCTCGGCGCCCTCTTCCTCGATGGTTACAGTCGCGCCTAAAGTGACCAGGTCGGCGTGGTTCGTCGCCTCGATCACCCTGGCGTTGGCAAGCAACATCTCCAGCTCCTGGATGCGCCCCTCAACGAAAGCCTGCTCGTTCTTGGCGGCTTCGTATTCGGCGTCCTCGATCAGCTCTCCGCCTTCCATTGCCTCATGCAAACGCTGGGCAACTTCCTGGCGCCTGACCGTGCGCAGGTATTCCAGCTCTTCCTGTAACTTCAGATAGCCCTCTCGGGTCAAAAATGAAGGGGGCATTGTCCCATCCTGCCTCAAATGATTGTATCGTTATGACCGGGCTTTTATTCTGTCCGATGAAAACGAGACGCGGCGCTGGGGAAAAACTTGCTTCCTGCTTCGCCGCACGCCGATTTTAACACAAGTGTTTTCCTAGCGCAAGATTAGAACGCCTGTTCGCTCAGAGATTCTTGCGCTGCCACAGGCGCGCGCCGCCTGCCTGGTGAGCGTATGCGCTCAGTTCTGCTCTCATCGTATCGAAATCCTGCCAAAATGTGCTGATCTGCGAGATGTAGGCTGCCACTGCCCGGAGCCAGGCTTGCAAGCCAGCCTCGCTTAGCGCATACGTGTGCATGTTCCATGCCAAAGACGGCGCCAGGTGTGCCAACGCCTGCGCCTCGTTTCGGATGTAGGGATAATCGGCGTAATACCACAGCTCCCAGCCGGCATGCTGCGCTTTTTCGACGACAGCCCGGGTCAGGCGGTGATCCACATGCCCGCCTACGGTCAGCGGGCATACCAGCGCCGCAGCCTCCGGCAGCTCTTCCTGGAGCATCGCGCTCAGCCGGTCGACCAGCGGCTCCTCTTCCGCTTTTAGCTCTCCAAAGATATCGGATTCGGAGGCATACAAAGCCTGCCGGCTCACCTCTCCGCGCCGGTAGATGCAATCGGGCACGTTCAGGTGCCGGTAATCCGCCTCCAGCGCGGCGCACGCGGCGCTGTCTTCCTGGCGGCGCAGCGCAACAGCGTCTGCCCCGGTCTCCCAGCGGGCGTGCAGGGATTGGGCAAACGGCGAGAGCGCCCCGGGAGGCGGGTCGCCGGCGCACAGCGTCCAGATGCTCACGCGTTGCCCGGCGCGGCGCTGCTCCCAAACCAGCCCCCCGCAGGAGAGCGCCACATCATCCAGGTGAGGCGAGAAATAGATCCATTCCATGCGCTATTTTTACCATAAATCTAGACAAACATGTGATTTCTTCAATTGTACTTGCCACGAGTGGCGCCTGGTGTTATCATCTAGCCTCGTAAAGGATGATCCATGCCGTCCAACCCGAATTCACGCAGGCAGATTCGCCTTGTCTTAATCTCGATTGTCCTTGCCACAATCCCCTGCTACTGTCTCGGGTTATTTGCAGCCAGCCTGGCGCCCGATCGCGGCTTATCGCTCACCGGCACGCCAACCAGCACCGTGACCACCACCCCCACGCTCACCATGACCCTCTTCCCGAGCCTGACCCTCTCCGCCAGCGCCCCTGCCGCAACCGGCACACCCACGCTGTCAGCCACACCCACGCTCACGCCAACGCCGACCCAAACGGCTATCGCCTCGCCCACCGCTTCCCCCTCGCCCACCTACACAGCCTCGGTCACACCGCAGCCCAGCAGCACGCCCACCCCAACATCGCCGCCTGCGGATACGGCAACCCCAACGAACACCGAGCAGCCGCCAGACGAGAACTCCGGCACACCCTCCCCTTAATGGGCTATCCATTCCATCGGAATATTAATCTAAATGGTTGAAATCCTCCCCTTCCTTAAAAGTCTGACCACAACACCGGGTCTCTCCGGCTACGAAGCTCCCATCCGCCTGCAGCTTGAGTCTGCCTGGCGTCCCCTGACCGATGAGATGACCGTCAGCCGCCTGGGCAGCCTGCACGCCATCAAGCGCGGCAGCGGAGCCGAGCCGCGCAAGCGCCTGCTGGTCACCGCCCACATGGATATCATCGGGCTGATGGTCACCGGCATCGTGGATGGCTTTCTACGCCTGACAGAGGTCGGCGGTCTGGATCACCGCGTGCTGCCCGGGCAGCTTGTCACCGTTCATGGAAGAAAAGACATACCCGGATTGGTGGTCCAACCGCCCGCCCACCTGCTCCCGCCGGATAACCAGTCCGGTCCGGTAAAATTGGGCAACCTGCTGGTGGATACCGGTCTGCTGCCGGCTGAGGTCTCCCGGCTGGTCAGACCGGGCGACCTGATCTCTTTTGCGCAGCCGCCGGTTGAAATGCAAAACGGGACGCTGGCAAGCCGCTACCTCGACAACCGCGCCTCGCTGGCTGCGCTTACCGAGTGCTTGAGCGCCCTGCAGGGCAGGGAGCTGAAGTGGGACCTTTGGGCGGCGGCGACCACCCAGGAGGAAGAGACCTATGCCGGCGCTTACACCTCAGCCTTCCTCTCCCGTCCCGACCTGGCAGTCGTCATCGACGTGACCTTTGCCACCAGCCCGGGCAGCCCCAGCCACCGCACCTTCCCCATGGGGAAAGGTCCCACCCTGGGGTATGGTCCAAACATCCAGCCCGCCCTGCACAAAGCCTTCAAAGACCTGGCAGATCAGCTTGAGATCCCATATAAGGTAGAAATTATGCCACCCCGTTCCGGGACTGAAGCCTACGCCGTGCAGGTCTCCGCCGAAGGCATACCGACGATGGCGCTGGGCATCCCGCTGCGCTACATGCACACCCCGGTGGAAATCGTCTCGCTCAAAGATATCACCCGAACCGGACGCCTGGTCGCCGAGTTCGCTGCCAGCCTGGATGAGCACAGCCTTGAAGCGCTCTCTTTCAAAGATTGATGAATGGATAGTGACGGTATGACACCTGCGCAAGACAAGAAACTCGGGGCGCCTGCCATCAGAACCGCGCAGCTCCGCCTCCTGGAAAAATTGTGTAACGCCTGTGCAGTCTCCGGCGACGAAGGCGAGGTGCGCAAGCTCGTCCTGGAAGAAGTGCGCCCCCATGTCGACGAAGTGTCGGTAGACGCATTAGGCAATGTCCTTGCCCGAAAAGCGGGCACGGGCGACCAGCGGCTGAAAGTCATGCTCGCCGCCCACATGGACGAGGTCGGCTTCGTTCTGGTCTCGGATGAGGAGGATGGCTATTTCCGCTTCGATAACGTGGGCGGCATCGACGTGCGCCAGTTGCCCGGCAAGCCGGTGAGGATCGGCGGCGAGCATGTCTACGGCGTCATCGGCGCCAAGCCCATCCACCTGACAACCGAAGACGAGCGCAGCCATAGTATTTCCCAGGATAGCCTGCGCATCGATACCGGTCCAGGTAACACCCGGGTTAAAGTAGGCGACCGGGCGACCTTCGCCACGAGCTTCGCCCGCATCGGACCCAGCATGCATCGCCAAAGCCCTGGATGACCGCCTGGGCGTCGCCACGCTGATCGAGCTGGTGAAACACGCCCCCGCCCACATCGACCTGCAGGCTGCCTTCACGGTGCAGGAGGAGGTCGGGTTGCGCGGCGCCCAGGTGGCAGCCTATGCCTTCGATCCGGACGTCGCCATCGTGCTGGATAGCACGCCCGCTAACGATTTGCCCGCCTGGGATGGGGCGGAGAACACGCGCTATAACACCCGGCTGGGTGCAGGTCCGGCAATCTACATCGCCGACGGCGCCACCCTCTCAGACCCGCGCCTGGTGCGCCTCTTCATGGAAACTGCGGAGCAGGTGGGGCTGCCATACCAGATCCGCCAGCCCGGCGGCGGCGGCACAGACGCCGGCGCCATCCACAAGCAGCGCGCCGGCATCCCCAGCATCTCGGTTTCGGTGCCCGGGCGTTACGCCCACACCGCCGCCTCGATCGCCCGCATCGCCGACTGGGAGAACACGCTCGCCCTGGTCTATCACGTGCTGCAGCGCATCACTCCGCAGCTGCTCGCAGCAGAACGCTAACCGGTCGCTCAGCGGTCAACATCCGCCTGGATGAGCGGCGCCAACCACTTGCCAGAACCTATTGCAGGAGATTTTATGAAATCTTTGATCCAAAAACTCGTCGAGACCACCGGTCCTTCCGGTTACGAATTGCAGATCCGTGACGTCATCCGCGCCGAGATCGCGCCTTTTGCCGATGAAATCCGGGTGGATGCCCTGGGAAACCTGATCGCCCGCAAGGGACAGGCAGGCAAGAAGATCATGCTGGCTGCCCACATGGACGAGATCGGCGTAATCGTCACGCATATCGACGAGAAAGGGTTTGCCCGTTTTACCAACCTGGGCGGGGTGAGGGCAAGTCATCTGCCCGGCAGCCGCGTGCGCTTTTTGAACGGCGCCCGCGGCGTGATCGGACAGGAGCGGGAGATCGAGAACGGGTCATCGCCAGCGATGGAGCAGATGTTCATCGACCTGGGTACCGACCGGCAAAACTGTCCCGTGCGCCTGGCGGATGTAGCCGCTTTTGACCGCCCCTTTGCCGACTTTGGAGATCGCCTGGTCTCGAAGGCGATGGACGACCGCATCGGCGTCGCAGTGCTGATAGAGACCCTGAGGCGCATCCAGCAGCCGGCGCATACCCTGTACTTCGTCTTCAGCGTGCAGGAGGAAGTGGGCATTCGCGGCGCAGCTACCGCGGCTTATGGGTTGAATCCCGATCTCGGCATCGCTATCGATGTCACCGACACCGGCGACACTCCGAAGGGGATCAAGATGGACGTGGCGCTTGGCAAGGGTCCGGCGATCAAAGTGCGCGATTCCGGGATGCTCACCGATCCGCGCCTGGTCGACTGGATGGTTAGCACGGCAAGCAAAGCGCAGATCCCTTACCAGCTGGAAATCCTGGAGCGCGGCACCACCGATGCACGCGCCATCCAGCTCTCCCGCGAGGGCGTGCCAGCCGGGTGCATATCGATCCCCTGTCGCTACATCCATTCGCCATCTGAGATGGTGGATTATTCCGACGTCGAAAATGCAGTCAATTTGCTGGTAGAGCTGTTGAGGGACCCCATCGAAATCCAATGAAACGGTTGCTTCTCGTCCTGTTGTTGTTTGCAGCGGGGTGCACTGCCATACCTTCGACTGGACCGACCAGCCTCCCACCAACACTGCCTTCCTCAACGCCTAGCCCCGTTCCTACGGAGGCGATCACTGCCACGCCGGATGGACCACTAACGCTCCGCCTCTGGTTGCCTCCGGAGTTCGATCCATCCTCCGGCAGCCCGGCGGGGGATCTGCTCAAAACCCGCCTGGAGGAGTTCACCCAGCGCCGCCCCGGAACGCGCATCGATGTGCGCATCAAAGCCCCCGATGGTCCGGGGGGGCTGCTCGATTCGCTCACCACTGCCAGCGCCGCGGCGCCCCTGGCGCTGCCAGACCTGGTGGCTCTGCCGCGCCCCATCATGGAAACGGCGGCGCTCAAAGGGCTGGTCCACCCCTATCAAAACCTCAGCAGCCCGATCGACGAGCCAGACTGGTACCCGTACGCTCGCCAGCTTGCCCGCTTGCAGGATAGCATCTTCGGGTTGCCTTTCGCCGGGGACGCTATGACCCTGGTTTACCAGCCTTCGGTGATCAGCGCGCCGCCGGATGATCTGACCTCCGCGCTTGCATCCCCCGGTATTTTGGGATTCCCCGCCGCCGATCCGCAGGCGCTTTATACGCTTGCCCTGTACCAGGCGGCTGGAGGCAATGTGCGCGATGAGCAGGGGCGCCCGATACTGGACACCAAAACACTCGAACAGGTGCTGACGTTCTACCAGGATGGCTCCCAGTCGCTGCTGACCCCCTTCTGGCTCACGCAGTTCCAGAACGACGCCAAATCCTGGCAAGCGTACAAGGAAGGGCGAATGCCCATGGTCGTCACCTGGATGTCCCGCTTCTTGAATGAGCTCCAACCCGACATGGCGGCTTCACCTATCCCGACGCTGGACGGAAACGACTATACACTGGCTTCCGGCTGGGTATGGTCTCTGGCGTCGCCGGACGCTCAAAAGCAAGAGTTGAGCACGGAGCTGGCGGAGTTCTTGAGTGACAGCGAGTTCATGGCAATGTGGACGGCCGCGGCAGGCTACCTGCCTACGCGCGCCAGCGCCCTGGCGAGCTGGAAAGACGCCGGCATCCAGGCGCTTGCCAGCCAGGTTCTCAGCTCTGCGCAGCTTTACCCTGCCGAAGATTTGCTCAACAGCCTCGCCCCTGCCCTGGAGAAAGCAACCGTCGAGGTGTTGAAACAAGAGAATACGCCGCAAAAAGCAGCCGAAGCAGCAACGCAAAGCCTAACCGTCCCCTAATCTCAGGATGGTATAATACGGCTTCCCAGCGCCGGAGTCCTTTTCTGGACACATGTTGTTTGTATATTTCAGTTTTCTGGCGCGGTTGACATAGAATACTGGCGGTGATATTATGCCAGGTGGAGACACAAATGCCGGAGGATCAATCCCTCGACGAGGGCTCCCTCATAGAAGACAATTTTTCGGATGAACCCGCGCAGCCGTTACAAATCCCCGCGGCTGCCGCTGCAACAAGTGGCAAGAGTAATCTCTATTCGCTTTTGGAGGGCGTTTCCCAGGCGGGTCTGGGGGAGACGACCGTTCGCCTGGGTACCAATATCCTGCTGGTCGCCCTGATCCTGATCGTCGCCTGGGCGATGCGCCAGTTTTATTCTTATTCCCAACCGGAGCAGGCGCCGAATGACGCTGCCCTGGCTGCTGCTCTGCCTACCCCCACACCCGCAGTAGCCTCTGCCCAGCTCCCGCCTTACCCGGTACAATCCGTGTCTGTGATGGGCATCCCGCGCACCGTGATGCTGCACACCACCATCCCAACCCGCCCGCACGCCGAGATCTCCAAGTATATCGTCAAGAAAGGGGACACCGTCTTCGGCATCGCCGAAAAATTTGGGCTTAAGCCTGAAACGATCCTGTGGGGCAACCAGTTCGTGCTGGGCGATAACCCCCATAACTTCCGCGAGGGGCAAGAGCTGAACATCCTGCCGGTAAACGGCACGTACTACAAGTGGCAGGCAGGCGACGGCTTGAACGGCGTCTCGAAATATTTCGGCGTCAAGCCCGAAGACATCATCAATTACCCGGGCAACAACCTCTCGCCAGAAATCGATCGGCGACTATGCCCATCCGAACATCGCCGCTGGCACATGGCTGATCGTTCCCGGAGGCGAGCGCGAGTTTGTGACCTGGAGCGCGCCGGCAATCCCGCGCGATAATCCCGGTGTCGCTTCTGTGCTTGGACCGGGAGCTTGCAGCGCTGTCGCCGATGGCGCGGTAGGCGCCGGGGTATTCATCTGGCCCGCTAACAACCACTTCCTCTCAGGCTTTGATTATGCTCCCGGTGCAAACCACCGCGGTATTGACGTCGATGGCAATACCGGCGATGCAGTTTATGCGGTCGATAACGGCGTTGTCGTCTACGCCGGTTGGAATAATTGGGGCTACGGGAACGTGGTGGTCATCAACCATGGCAACGGCTGGCAGACGCTCTACGCTCACCTGACCGCGTATAACGTCGGGTGCGGTCAAAGCGTATACCAGACCAATGTCATCGGCGCCATCGGCAGCACCGGCAATTCCACCGGCTCGCACCTGCATTTCGAGATGATGTATAACGGCGGCAAGGTTAACCCCTGGGATTATCTTCCGTAGAACGACCCTCCGACAAATTGGCTTGGTATCGGGTTACCGCTTCAGTATATTGAACGGTAACCCGTTTTCTTTTGCATCTCAGCCTTGGCTTGTTTGAGGTAAAATCGTCGCCATGCGCCGCTACAACCCCTTGCTAGGATTTTTCCTGACTCTGGCAGCCATCGCCGGAGTGACTCTCCTGGGACCCCCCGAAAAATCACTCGGTCCCAATGTTCGCGTGGTTTACCTGCATGGCGCCTGGGTGTGGGCTGCATTGGCTGCATTTGTGGCGGCGGCGGTAGCCGGCATGGCGGGGTTACTCCTGCGCCGTGAGCACCTGCACCGCTGGTCACGAGCGCTCGGGCGCACGGGTCTGATCTTCTGGATCACTTACCTGCCGATTTCGATATGGGCGATGCAAACCAACTGGAATGGTCTTTTCCTGGCAGAGCCGCGCTGGCGTGTGGCGCTGGTCTTTGCAATCGGCGGTCTGCTGCTGCAAATTGGTCTGACGCTGGTCGAAGAGCCCGCCTGGGCATCGGCTGCCAACCTGGTGTTCTGCCTCGCTCTCTTCCTCGCCTTGCAGAATACAGAACAAGTAATGCACCCTTCCTCCCCAATTTTGAGCTCAGACGCCTGGCGTATCCAGCTCTTCTTTGCCGGGCTGCTCTTGCTCACCTTCCTGGCTGCAGCACAGCTTGCCCTGTGGGTTTACCGCCTGGATAAGCCGGGCAGACAGGCGCACGCAGAAGCATTACCCCAATAGCCAGCCTACCGGCTGGTCAGAACAAGCCACCTTGCCAAAACTGCACGCCCAAATCCTGGTGATGACCCTGGCTCGCATCGTGCTCAACACGATGCACCGCATGGTGTATCCCTTCCTGGCAGTTTTCGCCCGCGGCCTGGGTGTGGATGTGGGTGTGATGGCTTACGCTCTCACCTTCCGCTCGCTGCTGGGTGTGTTCGGTCCCCTTTTGGCGTCCCTGGCGGATAGCCGCGGGCGGAAAACCGGCATGTTACTGGGGCTGGCGATCTTCATCTCAGGCGCAGTTTTGGTCTTGCTCGTACCCACCCTCCCGGCATTCATCATCGCTCTGGTATTGGGAATGCTCGGCAAGTACATCTTCGATCCAACCATGCAAGCTTACCTTGGCGACCGCATCCCCTACGAGCAGCGCGGGCGTGTTGTCGCTATCACGGAGATGGGCTGGTCGCTAAGCTTCATTTTGGGCATCCCAATCATGGGTTATCTCATCTCGCGCTTTGGCTGGCGCGCCCCTTACCCAGCCCTGGCGCTTGCCGGGCTGCTGGTATTTCTGGCGCTGGCGCGATTGCTCCCGAAAGATCCCCTTCCCGATGGCAAGCGACCCGGCATCCGGCGCAATTTCCACTCTGTCCTCACCAGCAAAACCGCCCTGCTCGGTCTTTCAATCGGCTTATTGATCAGCGCGGCGAACGAGATGATCAACCTGGTGTTTGGGCTTTGGATGGAAGACGCCTACAGCTTGCAAATTGCATCGTTGGGCATTGCAGCGGCGGCGATCGGTCTTGCAGAGCTGAGCGGAGAGACCTTGACCGCATTGTTCACAGATCGGCTGGGCAAGCCGCGCGCCGTAGGCGCAGGCATCCTGTGTAACTGCCTGGCGGTTATTGCCTTGCCCTTCTTGGGACGCAGCCTGCCCGGAGCGATTTTCGGGCTATTCCTGTTCTACATCACTTTCGAGTTCACTCTCGTCAGCGCCATCCCCTTGATGACCGAGCTGCTGCCCGCCACGCGCGCCACCCTCATGGCTAGCAACGCCGCCAGCTTATCCATCGGCCGCGCCGCAGGCGCCTTATTGGCAGCCCAGTTGTATACCGGCGGCATCCTCTTCAACAGCTTAGCCACCCTCTCCTGGATCTCGCCGCGTTGCTGCTGCTCGTGTTCATTGGTGAAAAGCATGTCGCAGAGACTCCCCGCTGAGGCAAACTCCCTTATCCTGAGAGTTTTATTCCAGTATAATCACCGGAGAAATGAAACGCATCCTTATTACTCGCAAGCTTTTATTCCTGGTGCTCTTGCTGCCCCTCTTCGCACTTGCAGTCTTGCGCTTCCCCGTCCAATGCTGCACCAGTTTACCAGCTCACGCCATTCCCCACTCCCACTCCCGGACCGGACGGGAGGATTATTTACATCGTGCAGCCCAATGACACCCTGCTGCGGATTTCTTTGATCGCCGGCATTTCCGTGGATGAGCTGCGCGGCTTGAATAACATTATCGGAGAGAACATCATCGTTGGGCAGGAGCTGCTTCTAGGATTGGGCGGTCCATCCCAGGTGACGCCCACTCCAGGACCCAGCCCTACCCCAACCATCGTCGTGCCCACCCCCACCACCCAACCCGGCAGTGGAACGCTGTGCATCTTGCTCTACTATGATGAGAACGGCAACTCGATCCGCCAGGAAGACGAGCCATCTATCGCGGGCAGCGCCATCAGCATTACCGGGCAAGCCAGCCAGGTGTCTTTGACGGAAACGACCAAGTCTGGACTTGATCCGCAGTGTTTTGAAGATCTGCCGCAGGACCGCTATACCATCTCCGTAGCCGTGCCAACCGGTTATAACCCCACCACGCCGAGCAGTTACGTATTAGAGCTGAACGCCGGGGATACGTCCTACCTGGATTTCGGGGCTCAACCCAACTCCCAGACACAGGTCGACGCGCCTGAGCAACCGGTAGAAAGGGCGCGTTCGCCCATCTTTGGCATTATTGGAGCTGCGCTTCTGCTGGTGGGGGCTGCCCTGGCGCTTTTTGCCGGGCGCTACTTGCGCCGTTAGAGCTGATCTCCCCGCCTGGTTTATCTTACACTTTACGGTAAATTTCTGCCAATCCCTGACGGTAAGGCTCTACCTGCCAGGCAGATGCGCGCCGCAAGCCCTCTCCCGCAAGCTGGCTGGCTAGCTCTTCTTCAACGATCACCGTCAGCAGCGCCGCACCCAGCTCCCGGGGTCTATCCAGGGGCGCCAGGTAAGCAGCCGGTCCCACCAGCGCGCCAGCCTGAGCCGTCTCGCCCGCGACCAGTGGCTTGCCACAAGCAAGCGCATTGCGCAACGGGTTGCCCCATGGGGCGATGGGCGCCGGGTGGAACACGACAGAGCACTTCCGGTACAGCCAGGGGAGCGAGGTTGTGGAGATGGGCGGTAGAGCGCGAACAAACTGCCGCGAGCCGTAATCCGCCAGCAAGTCCGCTAGCTGCTGACGCCCCACCTCATCCAATCCCAGTATCAGCAACGGATAATTCTCCCCGGCTGAGCCGGAGACCCACTGATAGGCTTCCAACAGGGTAGCCAGCCCACCCCGCCGACCGGGAGCATGACACAGCACATACGTTTCTGGCAATCCCAACCGCTGGATATCCTCAGGCACATCAAAATCAGCATTGTGCCAGCTAAACGGAGGGGCGGGATTGACCCGAAATACAGGCGTATTCCCGGCAGGCGCGGGGATATCGGAGGGCCAGACCAGCCCGGCCAGGCGGGACATCCCTCCCGCCGAAAATGCCTGGCGCAGCCCGCGAGTAAACGCCGGCAGGGCGATGCCGGTTCTTCAACATCCACCGGGCTGAGCAGGTTGGGGGCGCCCGTAAATAACGCCGGGGTTGCATTGCACAGGTGGACCAGGTCAGCATGTACCTGTTTTGCCAATCCTGGCAATCTTTGCTGCTCCCAGATGAAACGCTGGCGCATACCAGCCTTTATGGAGTGAGACACAATGTTATACTTGCCCGCCAGCCATTCCGGCGGCTCTCCCGGCAGCGCCAGGACGACCTCAACGTCTTCAGGCTGGCAGGTCAATAACGTGAGCAGGTGCCCGGCTGCCAGTCCATCCGGATGGTGCACCAAAGACCAGCCATCGAACAAGATGAGGCGCTTGGATGTCACGCTCTGCTCCCCGGTCTGGGATGCCAGCTTACGCTCCACCCGCTTCAAGAAGCGCGCCTCGTCAATCACCATCCGTTGGTGCGTGCCTTCCCCAATCAGCTCCTGCTCGTCCCATGCGTTGACGGTGAAATCAACTTTGGCGCCCTCCACCTCTACCACCTCAACCCGCGCCCGCACACGGCTGCCCGCCGGCGATGGCGCCAGGTGCCGGACATTGACATGCACACCCACGCTGGAATACCCCTCCGGCAGCGCTTCCGCCAGCAGGTCACGGGCTGTGCGCTCCATGAACGCGATCATCCACGGCGTAGCCAGCACGCGCGCCGAGCCGCTGCCGACATGCGCTGCCAGGTGCTCGCTCGCTACGATAAATGTTTCTTCTCTCGCCATTCCAGCATGAAGGATTTCAACGAATTCCATTGCGCTCCTCTCTCAAATCAGACTCGGGACATTTTTGCATTTTCATTTTACCCGAACTGGTGAGCACGCATAGAATGCTTACGCCAGACGGCAACCAATTTCATTACTTTGCCGGCGCTCAGCCGGTTGACGTAAGACCATAAAACCGTCTATACTTGACCCGGAACCCTCGTCATTGAAGTTCCTGATTTCCTGCAAGGCTGTTTTTGAAAATCATCTCTCAGGAGGTTAACATGAGTGTCACCCTGACCTGGTACGGGCATGCCACGCTCGGATTGGAGACGGCTGGGTATAAGCTCCTGGTCGACCCGTATTTTACCGGCAATCCTGCTGCCAGCACAACTGCAGACGAAGTAAAGCCCGACTATATCCTTCTTAAGCCACGGTCACTTTGACCATGTAGGCGATGTTGTCTCCATCGCCAGGCGCTGCGGGGCAACCGTGATCACCAACCACGAGATTGCCAATTGGCTGGAAAATCAGGGCATCCAGACCCACGGTCAGCACATTGGCGGCGGTCACCAGCACCCCTTCGGCTACTTGAAGTTTACCCTGGCGCTGCATGGCTCCGGTTTGCCGGATGGCTCGGATGGCGGAAATCCGGTCGGTTTCCTGCTCACCACATTGGACGGCAAAAATATCTACTGCTCCTGTGACACCGGTTTATTCAGCGACATGCGCTTGATCGGAGAGACCGGTCTGGATCTGGCGGTCCTGCCGATCGGCGATAACTTCACCATGGGACCGGAGGATGCCTTGCGCGCCGTGAAGCTGCTGCAACCCCAACACGTCATCCCGACCCACTACAACACCTGGGACCTGATCCGGCAGGATGCCCAAGCCTGGAGGCGGCGCGTGGAAAGCGAGACGGGAGTGCAAGTGCACGTGTTGAATCCCGGCGCGAGCTTCACACTCTAGAGCCAGCAACTATGAACCCATTGATGTACCGCGCCCTGAATACCGCGGAGCACAAAGGCGCGCAATACTCAGACATCCGCATCGTAAACAACCTGACTGAAACCATTAGCGTGAAGGATGGCGTACCGGAGACGGTCAGCCAATCCGAAACGATGGGTTTCGGCGTGCGCGCCCTGGTAGACGGCGCCTGGGGATTCGCATCCAGTGACAGGCTCTCGGAGGATGAGATCGAGCGGGTCACCGGGCTGGCTATCGAGACCGCTCTTGCCTCTGCGCTTGTGGCGGGTGAGCGTACCGATCTTGGTGAAGCCGTCACCAGCCAGGGCAGCTACCAGACCCCGGTTAAGCTGGATCCGTTCAAGATATCCCTGGCTGACAAGCTGGGGCTGCTGCTGGCAGCAGATGCAGAGATGCGCCGTGTAGACGGCGTGCGCGTCCGGCGCGGCAACCTGAACTTCGTCCGTGAGCAGAAATGGTTTGCCAATTCGGAAGGAGCATTGACCGAGCAAACCCTGGTCGAAAGTGGCGGCGGCATCCAGGCGACTGCCGTAGCGGGCGGAGAGGTCCAGGTGCGCTCCTACCCCAATTCTTTTGCCCGCCAGCAGGTCACCGGCGGCTGGGAGGCGGTGCTGACATGGGATCTTCCCGGCAATGCCTACCGGATCGCATCGGAGGCAGTGGCATTGCTTACAGCAGATGCCTGTCCCGCCGGATTGACCACTACCCTCGTCCTGGGCGGCGGTCAGCTGGGTCTGCAAATCCACAAATCCTGCGGTCACCCGATTGAGCTGGATCGCGTCTTCGGCAGCGAGGCTGCCTACGCCGGCGCCTCGTTCCTCACTCCGGAAAAGCTCGGCGTCTTTCGCTATGGCTCACCCGTGGTCAATATCACGGCGGACAGCCTGCGACCGCTCGGATTGGGCACTTTCGGCTGGGACGATGAGGGCATCCCGGCGCAATCGACCCCTATCGTCCGTGACGGGGTTTTCGTCGGTTACCTGATGTCGCGCGAGACCGCCTCACGCCTGGGCAAGCAATCGAACGGTTGCATGCGCGCATCGGGTTGGAACCGCATCCCGATCGTGCGCATGACCAACGTCAGCCTGGAAGCGGGCACATGGGACTTTGACGACCTGATCGCCGATACAGACGAAGGCGTCTATATGGAAACCAACCGCTCCTGGTCCATCGATGACCGCCGCTATAATTTCCAGTTTGGCACCGAGATCGCCTACGAAATTAAAAAGGGGAAGTTGGGGCGCATGCTGCGCAATCCCACTTACACCGGCTTGACACCCGAATTCTGGAATAGCTGCGATGCGATTTGCAATGAAAAATACTGGAATATGTGGGGCACCCCAAATTGCGGCAAAGGGCAGCCTTCACAGATCGCCCATACCAGTCACGGCGCCGCGCCGGCGCGTTTCCGCAACGTGCGTGTGGGGGTGTTGAAGTGATTGCGACCTTGAACACTCGTGAAGGGCTGTATAGCCTGTGCCAGCAAGCGCTTGAAAAATGCAAGCCGTACCCGGCTGAGGTTCTGGTGGTTTCTAATCAATAACGCCCTGACTCGCTTTGCTAACAACACCATCCACCAGAACGTATCGGAAGATGGCGCTACGCTGAATCTACGCATCCTGGTGGGCAGCCGCATCGGCGCGGCTTCGACCAATCGGATCGACAGCGCCGGTCTATCTGAGCTGGCAGACCGCGCCCGGCAGAACGCACAAACCGGACCAGAAGACCCCCTTTTTCCGGGCTTCCTGGAAGCCGCAACCTACCCCGCGCTGGATGCATTTGATCCTTCTACTGCAGAGCTATCGCCGCGGCAGCGCGCCGAGCAGGTTCGTATTGCCTGCAGCCTTGCAGCCGAAGAAGATCTGAATGCATTTGGGGCGCTTTCAAACGGCGCCAGCCACCTGGCTGTTGCGAACACCTTCGGCATCTTTGCCTGCCATGCCTCAACACATGCTGAATTTCAGACCGTCGTAATGGGATCAGATTCTTCTGGGCACGCCCGCGCCTGCGCATGGCGATCTGCCGATCTCCCGGTGGCGGCGCTGGCGCGTGAGGCAATCTACAAGACGAAGCTCGGCAGGAATCCGCGCGAAATCCCACCCGGTGAGTACCCCGTCATCCTCGATCCTTATGCCGCCCAGGATATACTCGCCATGCTCAATATGCATGGCATGGGCGCCCAAACCCTCCAGGAAGGACGCTCCTGGATGAACGGGCATCTCGGGGAGCAGATCATGGACAGTCGCATCCACATCTGGGATGATGGTCTGGACCTGGCAGGTATCCCGGCGCCTTTCGATTATGAAGGAGTACCGAAACAACGCGTGGATATTGTCAGGGCAGGTGTCGCGACAGCCCCCGTCTACGACCGGCGCACGGCGCGCCAGGCTGGGCTGTCAAGCACCGGGCATGCTTTGCATCCGTCCATGCATGCTCTCAGCCCCATTGCCTCGAATCTGTTTCTGGCGTCAGGCGAGTCCGATCTGGAAGGCATGGTCAAAGCGACACAAAAAGGCTTGTACATCACCCGTTTCTGGTACACGCGCCAGGTTCACCCGCGCGGTTGTGTGACTACAGGTATGACCCGCGATGGCGTGTTCTGGATCGAAAATGGCGAGATCGCCTATCCGGTAAAAAACCTACGCTTTACTCAGTCTTACGTTGAGGCATTCAATAACGTTGTCGCGATCGGTCGTGAAACCCGTTTGCTGGTATCCGAATATGGAAATATTGCCTGCCGGGCGCCTGCCATCCAACTCGCCTGCTTCAATTTCACAGGAGTGAGCGCATGAAACCAGGGTTCAGTGGGAATCGCCGTGGAGCCAGCCAGCCATGATGGACCAAATCAGCCTGGTGGGAAATTTACTTTGGATCCTGGGGTGCGCCGCCGCCCTGGCAACCGTCAGCCACGCCAGTTGGGAGGCTTCTTCACGCCGGGAGAGGTTTCTCACCGTGATCAGGCTGCCTGGCTATCAGGTTGCGCTCGCCCTGGCAGCCATTGCCTTCTGCCTGGGGATGTGCCTGGTTGCCAGGAGCCCGGTGGAGATTGCCGTGTGGCTGCTCATGACAGCCGGTTTTGCTATTTATGCGGGGGTGCAGGTCTTCCAGGGAAGGGGTAATCCCTGACCTGTCATTCCTGGTTCACCTGTCAGTGTCCGCACCCTCCGCCGGCGCCTCCATGCGCTTCCCGGCCGGGGGTCTCATCAAGACGCACTCGCCGCGCCGCACCTGGAACTGGTCGAAATCGCGGGCGATGTAGGTCTGTGCAAAGGCTTCCTTTGCCTCAGCCCATACATCGCGCTCCCTGTAGCGGCGCGAGATGTGCGTCAGGATCAGGTGGCTGATCTGCGCCCGCCTCGCCAGTTCGGCTGCCTGGCGAGCCGTCATGTGGGCGAACTGCCGCGCCATATCCGCCTCTTCCTCGAGATAGGTCGCTTCGATAACCAGCGTGTCTGCCTGCTGGCATACCTCTTCAAGCTCATTCGTGCGTCCGGCATCCCCCACATGCACCAGGCGGGTGCCAGGGCGTTGCTCGCCCAACACCTGGTCAGGCGTGATCAAGCGCCCATCTGGTAAAGTGACCGGATTTCCGTCCACCAGATCGCGACGCCAGGGTCCCAGGGGGATATCGAGCGCCTGAGCCTTTTCTGCCAGGAAGGGGCGCCGCGCTCGCTCTTCGAAAAGATAGCCGAAACAATCTGGACCGCGGTGGTAAACGGGAAAAGCGCTGACGCTAAAACCATCGCCGGTGAAGATGACCCCCGGCTGCACTTCGTGGAATTGGATTGTGAGTGGAGGCTTTGCCCCGCGCAGCACAACTCCGTACAACAGGTCATGGATGCGGTCCAGCGCCCAACGCCCGGCATAGATATTCAGCTCGTCGATCGCCTCCCAGCGTGAGAATGTGGACAGCAGTCCCGCCAGTCCAAGAATATGGTCCAGGTGACCATGCGTGATGAGGATATGGTTCAACCGTTTGAAGCCGATGCCGGCATGCAAGATCTGGCGCTGCGTGCCCTCGCCGCAATCGATCAAAAAACGGTACTCATCATGCATCACCACCTGTGCAGAGAGTCCGCGATGGACGGATGGGGCTGAGGCTGATGTGCCGAGGAATACGATCTCAAACAATGGCTAACCTGCCGGATGGGGAAGATTCGACAGAGCACAGTGGGCAGCGCACCCTATCAGCACCATTTTACCCCACCTTGCCCCATCCAGTAGAAATCGCCGGTTACCAGACCATCCGTGCTATAATTCAAGCGGGTCGTGCCAGGTAAACCCGGCAGCCCAAAGTGCAACCTGGCAGAGACGCTCCTATGGCAAAAAAGCCCGCGACGAGCAGCAAGAAAACGACCAAGGCGCCCCCCAAGAAGAAGCAGCCTGCGGCATCCACGCGCAAGCCCAAACCACCTCAGAAAACCGGAGCAGCAAAAAAGACGGCGCCGGAGAGGGACGCCCCTCAAGCCAGCAGCGGCTTATCGTTGGACCGCAAGCTGGACATTACCGGCATTGTCCTGGCGCTTGTAGGATTGCTGATCTTGCTGGTGCTCATCTCCTCCAGCCGCAGCCCTGGCTCACAGGATATCATCACCTACCTCGCCAAGCTCTTTGGCTGGGGAGCCTACCTGCTGCCTGATTGCTATGATAGCGGTGGGCTTGTGGCTCGTTCTCCGGAACTTCGAGCGCATCCCGCGCATCTCAATCGAGCGCATCACCGGGATCCTCATGTTCTACGGGACGCTGCTGGCTTTCCTGCAGTTCCTCACCGCCCCCCAGACGCTTGAACAGGGCTTGCAAACGGCTCAGCAGGGGCAGGGCGGCGGTTATATCGGCGCTTATCTGTACGCCTTTTTGGAGATGCTGCTGGGCGCAGTTGGCGCCTCAATTGCCATCCTGGCGTTATTCTTGATTTCTCTCATCCTGATCCTGGATCTGACCCTGGCAGAGATGTTCAGCTGGGCTCCGCCCCTTTTCGAAAAAGCGCGGGATTTCTGGGATGATGTCATGGAGCGCAGCCGCCTTTCCGGCGGTGCTGCAGCCTCCGCCAACCGCCAGCCCCAGGTACAGGCGCCTGCACAGGGCATCCCGGAGTTACCCGCCGAAGCCTTTGCCGGGCTTGAGGATAGACCGGCAATACTTCCATCCGCACAACCCGGTTGGGAAGCCGGTCACCGCGCCTGGGTGTTGCCAGATGCAAGCCAGATCCTGGACGCCGGCAGCCAGGTAGCCCACGACGATGATTTCGATCGCCAGCGTGCGCGTGTCATCGAAGAGACGCTGGCCTCTTTCGGCGCGCCCGCCCGTGTGGTGGAGATCAGCCGCGGACCGACGATTACTTTGTTTGGCGTAGAGCCCGATTTCATCGAGTCGCGCGGCGGGCGCATGCGCGTGCGCGTCGGCAAGATCTCCTCCCTTGCCGACGACCTGGCTCTCGCCCTTTCCGCCCGCACCATCCGCATCCAGGCGCCTGTCCCTGGCAAGGGCTACGTGGGCATCGAGGTGCCTAACGACCAGATCGCCCTGGTCGCCGTGCGAGATGTGATCGAATCCGAGGCTTTCCGCCGGCTGAAATCGCCACTGCGCTTCGCCCTCGGGCAGGATGTCGCCGGAAACGCCAGCGCAACCGACCTCGCCGCCATGCCCCATCTGCTGATCGCCGGCGCCACAGGCTCCGGTAAATCGGTCTGCGTCAATTCCCTGATCTCTTGCTTGCTTCTCAACAATACCCCCGACGATTTGCGCCTGTTGATGGTCGATCCCAAGCGGGTCGAGCTCACCGGTTACAATGGCATACCCCACCTGCTGGCGCCGGTGGTGGTAGAACTGGAACGCGTCGTCGGCGCTTTACAATGGGTGCTGCGCGAGATGGACCAGCGTTATCACAAGCTCGCCCAAGCGGGTTGCCGCAATGTGAAAGACTACAATGCCAGGCTTGCCGAACGTGGAGAGCGCAAGCTCCCCTACCTGGTGGTCATCATCGATGAGCTGGCAGACCTGATGATGCTTGCCCCAGATGAGACCGAGCGCAACATCACTCGCCTGGCTCAGCTTGCCCGCGCCACGGGCATCCACCTGGTCATCGCTACCCAGCGCCCCTCGGTAGATGTGGTCACCGGGCTCATCAAAGCCAATTTTCCCGCCCGCATCGCCTTTGCCGTAGCCTCCGGCGTGGATAGCCGCGTCATCCTGGACCAGCCTGGCGCAGAGCGCCTGCTTGGTCGTGGCGACATGCTGTTTCAGGCGCCCGACGCGGCTGCTCCGGTCCGCCTGCAGGGCACCTACATATCCGACGACGAGATCCAGCGCCTGGTGGGATACTGGCAAAGCTTCGCCGGGGTGATCACACCCGCCCCCACGGCTACGGGCGGCATCGTTGATGCGCCACCGCCCGGCGTGCCGCTGAAGCAAATGCCTTTATGGGACGATTTCGAAGCCGATGAGAACGCTGATCCGCTGTTCGAGGAGGCTGTGGACCTGGCGCGCCGGCAGGGCAGGGCATCTATCTCCATGTTGCAGCGGCGCCTGCGCATCGGCTATACCCGCGCTGCCCGCCTGGTGGAGACGATGGAGAGCAAAGGCATCGTCGGTCCCCCCGACCCTGCCACCGGCACGCGTGAGATCCTGGACTATGGGCAGGCGGCTCCGCCAGTAGAGGAGCAACGCGAGTAGCCCGCCAGCCGAGATTAAGGTTTGCTTATCCTAAAATTCCTGAAAACCTCGGAATGTTATAATCCTCCAAATGCGCAAGTGGATCCTGGTTACCGCTCTGGCAGTGGACTTTATTCTGCCTGGCGGGTTTCTTGCTTTTCAGCGCCGCAGGTATCAACGACAAGCTGGCACGGTTGGTGAACGAAACCCAAGCCAGGGTTTTTTACGCCCTGAATCCGCCCCAGGAAGCCGTCTTCGTACCCCAGGAAGGACAGGTGGCGACCATTGTTGAAGCCACCATGCAGGCAATGCTACCGGCAGCAACCAGCAGCCCCACGCCTGCACCCTCTGCCACTCCCACACAACCGGGAGCCACACCCACGCCGCAGCCTTCTCCGACAGCTACGCATACTGCTACACCCATTCCGCAGGCGTTGATCCTGTCCGGTCTGCGGCACGAATACCAGCAGATGAATAACTGTGGACCGGCAACCCTCGCCATGGCGCTCTCTTTCTGGGGCTGGCAGGGCGACCAGCGCGATACCCGCGCATACCTGCGCCCCAATTTCGCCACGGTGGACGATAAAAACGTCATGCCGGCTGAGATGGCTGACTACGTAGAGCAATTTACCGGTCTCAAGGCGCTGGTGCGCGTGGGCGGCGACCTGGACATCTTGAAAAGACTGGTTGCTGCTGGTTTCCCGGTGGTGATCGAGAAGGGATTCCAGCCCCCGAAGGAAGATTGGATGGGGCATTTTGAGGTGATCAACGGCTATGATGACGCCCGCCAGCGCTTCACCACGCAGGACTCGTACATCATGGCGGATTTTCCCGTGCCCTACGACCAGCTTACCGAGCACTGGTGGCGCGATTTCAACTATATTTACCTGGTGATCTTCCCGCCAGAGCGCGAAGCGCAGGTGCTCTCCATCCTCGGCGCGCAAGCCGACCCACAGGCAAATTTCCAGCATGCAGCTCAAATAGCCTCACAGGAAACAGAAACGGCTCTCAGGGCGTGACCTGTACTTTGCCTGGTTCAACCTGGGAACCAACCTGTCCTTGCTTGAAGACTACGCCGCTGCTGCAGAAGCGTATGACCAGGCGTTTGCCCAGTACGCCCGGCTGCCTGAAGACGAGCGTCCCTGGCGAATGCTGTGGTACCAGGTGGGTCCGTACCAGGCTTATTTTCACACCGCGCGCTACCAGGACGTGATCGACCTGGCAAATACCACGCTAGCGTACATGCAAAAACCCGTCCTGGAGGAATCTTTTTACTGGCGTGGCATGGCACGTGAACAACTGGGTGATCTGGAAGGCGCTATCACCGACTTCAAGAAATCCGTTGAGCTGAATTCGAATTTTACACCGGGCTATCAAGCACTCGAGCGTCTCGGCGTCCCGGCGCCTTGAAAAATTGGCGGTACAAAAATGCGAAAAAACCTGATCTTCCTGGCTATTGCCATCCCCGCCTGCCTGCTCCTGGCAGCATTTATCTACAGCCTTCCACCGGTCAAAGACCGGCTTTCCTGGCGCATCGATGACTTGCAGGCGCGCATCCAGTATGCCATCAACCCGCCGGATGAGGCGGTTTTCGTCCCGCAGGGCACGATAAACGCCACCCCAAGCCAGCCGACCCCCACACCTACCCTTACTCCTGCCCCGCCCACCCCAACCATCCCGGGTCCTACGCTCACGCCCGCCCCCACCAGCACGCCGGCGCCATCCGCCACACCCCCACCGGCAGCCGTCAACCTGGACGGTGTGGTGTACGTGGACCAGCATGGACGCTGGAACTATTGCGGTCCTGCCAACCTAACCATGGCGCTCAAGTTCTGGGGCTGGCCCGGCGACCGCGATGACGTAGCCGATGTAGTCAAGCCGGGTATACTCAGCGACGGAAGCCTGGATTACATCCAGCGCGGCAAATTTGATAAGAATGTGATGCCGTATGAGATGGCTAGTTTCGTCGCCGACCATACCGACTTCAACGTCGTCGTCCGTTCCGGCGGCGATATCGACCTGGTAAAACGCCTGATTGCCGCCGGATTTCCGGTGCTGATCGAGAAGGGCTATTACGAAGCCGATTACACCGGTAAGATCGCCTGGATGGGGCACTATTTATTCGTCACCGGTTATGACGACGCGTCTGGCAATTTTATCGTCCAGGATGCCTATCTAAAACCCGGTAAAAATATGAAAAGCGATTACCCAACCTTTATCGAAGGTTGGCGCTCTTTCGACTACCTCTTTATGGTGGTCTATCCTCCCGAGCGCGAGGCTGAGGTCTTTTCGATTCTAGGCTCCTGGGCGGACCCCACCTGGGCAAACCAGCACGCCCTGGAGATCGCCGATAAAGAGATAGCCAGCCTGACCGGCATCGACCAGTTCTTTGCCTGGTTCAATAAAGGCACAAGCCATGTCAACCTGACCCAGTATCCCGAAGCCGCAGCCGCCTACGACCAGGCTTTTCAGATTTACTCCACATTGGGGGACGACAATACGCAGCGCCCTTACCGCATGTTGTGGTACCAGACCGGACCCTACAAAGCCTACTTCTACTCCGGTCGTTACCAGGATACCATCAACCTGGCTAATACCACCCTTAATGACACCATCTCCGAGCCCACATTGGAAGAAAGCATTTACTGGCGCGGGATGGCATACTGGGCGCTCGGTCAAACAGCAGACGCCATCGCCGATTTCCGTGAAACGGTGCGCCTGAACCCCCATTTCACACCCGGGTACGATATGCTTGCCCAGCTTGGAGCCGCTCCCTGATGCCTACTATCCTGCACTTCGCCGATGCCCATATCGATATGGCGAACTACGGTCGCCACGATCCACAAACCGGTCTGCCCATCCGGGTTGTGGATTTCCTGAAATCCCTGGATACCATCGTAGACGCCGCCATCGACGAAAAGGTTGACCTGGTGATCTTCGCCGGAGATGCTTACAAAGACCGCAGCCCCGCGCCAACCTTCCAGCGCGAGTGGGGGCGGCGGATCATGCGCCTCTCCCATGCTGGCATCCCTGCGCTGCTGCTGATCGGCAATCACGATCTCTCGCCCGCCCTGGGTCGCGCCCATGCCCTGGAAAGCTTCGACACCCTCGAGGTGCCGGGGGTGCGCGTCATCGACCGGCCTGCTTTCCTGAGACCTGCCGACCTATTCGACCTGCCCCTGCAGGTGCTCGCATTACCCTGGATCTCCCGCACCGGCTACCTGGCGCAGCGCGATTCCCCCTCCGCCGACCTGAGCCAGGTATATGAAGAGCTGGAAGAACTACTGACGCAGCTCATCCAGGGTTGGCTGGAGCAAGCCGATCCCTCCCTGCCCACCGTGATGACAGCACACGCCTCGGTATCCGGAGCCAGCTATGGCGGCGAGCGCACCGTCATGCTGGGCAGCGACCTGGTGTTGCCCGGCTCGCTGGTGAAAGACCCGCGCCTGGACTATGTGGCGCTTGGACACATCCATAAACCCCAGGACCTCAACCCAGGCAGCCATCCGCCGGTGATCTATCCCGGCTCCATCGAACGCGTCGATTGGGGGGAGTGCAATGACGAGAAGTATTTTGTCATCGCCCATGTCACGCGTGGCGAGACGCAGGTTGAGTGGCGCAAGCTGACCGGTATCCGCCCTTTCATCGATCGCCGCCTTAAGCTAACCATCCAGGAAGGCGTCAGCGACGCGCTGCGCGCCGCTCTCCCCCCGCCGCAAGACCTGGATGGAGCCATTGTCCGTCTCATCCTCGAGTACCCGCGCGAGTGGGAAACGCTGATCGATGAGACCGCACTTCAGGAACATATTGCCCGGGCGTTTGACTTCCATCTCGTCAGGCGTCCCATCATGGAAACGCGCATCCGCCTGCCTGGCGACCAAACGATTGGCAGCCTTGCCCCGCTTGAGCTGCTCGATCTCTACTGGCGCGCCAGCCATTCAAGCGAAGAAGAGTTGCCTTCCTTGCTGAAGCTGGCAAGTGAAGTCATTGAGGATGCCACCCAGGAGACATTAAATTGGTACCGGCTGCGGTTAAGCTCGTTGTTAAGCTTAGGTAATTAGTACTAAGGTTGGTTGAAATCGAGGGATTTCCTTGTTATAATCTTTTTACATGGTCTTAGTGGTATCGATAACACCTGTCAGAATTCTGTAAGGAAATTTATCGGCGAGCCAGCGTAAAATTAGAGGTAGCAACAAACAGTAAGGCTACCGAGCAGCGCCTGTATTGATTGCAGAGACAACGTGGGTATTCTTGCATTGCACAAGGCACCAGGGCTGGCGGTACATACAATCCGAATCCGATAGGTTGAGCATCCCGAAAAGGTAAACCCATCGTGAGGTGGGGGCGCAAAGTCATGGGTCTGCAGGTGTGCAGACCGCCAGGCTGCCGAAGTTCGCCTTCGGCGCTTTGCGTTAATGGGCTTAATACCGTAACAAGATTGGGCGAAATCAGGCGAGTTTTTATACAGGTTAGGTAACGCACTCAATAATGGGCACGGATGTTCAACCACCATCCGGTCAGTCTACCACAAACCCGCAAGCAGATCGGTTTACTCGTGGTCCTGATGCGGGGCTGTACTTCATAGGGGTTATTGCTGTATTGGCGTTCATCTCAATGATAGCCGTCTTGTTCTGGGTAGCATCTCGGGAGAATTCAGCGCCGGTCGCCGCGCTGCCCACCTCCTCCCCTCTTCCAGGAGAGCAGGAAGGGGTTGTCCTCTTGCCCATTGTCAGCGGTCAATCCACCGCCGAGTCCCAGGCAGACCTGACATCACAGGCAGTAACTCCACTGGTGCCTACCCAGATCCCGCCTACCATGGCGCCAGCCCCAACCGGCGCTGCAGATGGTCAGGACTCCCAATCGGCAACAGCCTCCGCCCCATTACAATCTGGCGTTCCAGCCTCCACAAGCCAATCGAACCGCACCCCTTCAAGCTCTGGAGCCTCCCGCACTGCCACACCCTCTCCGACCCTGGGTACCGCCCAGACGGTCACAGCTACCCCAACCAACCAGACGCCTTCCCCAATCACGACCGGCGAGGTCGGCACCCTTTTCATCCGCAACGACCAGGGTTGCGTGGATACGCGCAACAACGATTTATATATCTTCGGCGAGATCGTCAATAACGGCGCGATCCCGGTCGATATCTTGAACTGGGATGTCAAGATCTACGATGGCGCCCGTGAGATCCAGACCGACGACATCTTCCTCGATATCCCCAATAACTACGCTGTTTTTGCAAACAGCTCGATTCCGTTTGCATTGCTCACCACTCTGGACCGGTCTACTTTCACCGACTACGACATTTCTTTGGATTACGCCGCCGGTCCACACTACACCGCGCTCCGATCTAAGCATCGTCGAGTTTACCTCCACCCGTGACGCCGGTTTTACCGAGGTAACCGGCAAATATGCGCATACCGACGTGGCAAATCCGCCAGATATCGTCTGGATCATTGCCACAGTCCGCGACGCGCAGGGCAGGCTCACCAACCTGCAGTACCAGCACTACACCAATGCATCAATTATCGACCCACGGCTGCCCTCCGGGCAGCATAGCTTCCGCCAACTCTACTTAGAAGATAACCCTTGCGGCGGTGGGACCATCGCAGTCAGCATCCTTGGTGAATAGCTGTCCGGTGGATAGGATGATCATTTTTTTAGGGGTTATACCGGCTTAACAATGAGAGGGAGGTGGTGAAATCGAACAAGATGTGATCAAATGACCAGTTCAGCCTGTGTCAGGTCCAAACTTAATCGTTGTATTACCCAAATGACCATTTGTTGAGGAGGATTGGAATGCAAAAAAAGACATACTTGTTGATGGCGATTGTCGTGATCTTGAGCCTGTTGGCATCAACGACGGCTCTCGCCCAAACCGGCGGTAATCCGCACGGTGCAGTCCCGGTGCAAGGGGACGCCTCGACGGACGTTGCCAGCCAGGCTGCGGTAAGCGGTCCGGTTTCGGTGGTCGTCCACCTGGACAAGGCATCCCTCGCCAGCGTCGGGAAATTCATGAGCGCCGCTGAGCGCGTCCAATATGCTGCCGAAGTTGCTGCCCTGCAAGACCAGGTAGCAGCCCAGGTCGAGGCGTTGGGCGGCACGGTGCTCGGCCGGTTTAAAACCCTGTCCAGCGGTCTGGCGGTGCGCATCGATGCCTCCCGCGTGCAGGATTTGCGCGCCCTGGCAAATGTCGCAGCCGTACGCCGCATCGGCACCTATGAGCTCGACCTGAACGACACCGTGCCGTTCATCGGTGCGGCAGACGTTCAGGACATGGGCTTCGATGGCACGGGTATCAAAGTAGCGGTGCTGGATGATGGCGCCGACTACACCCATGCCAAGCTAGGTGGCCCCGGAAACGTGGATGCTTACGAAGCCTGCGCTGACGATCCTACCGTCATCGGCGAAGCCAACTGCCCCTTCTTCCCAAATGATAAGATCGTGGGCGGTTACGACTTCACAGGCGCCTGGGACGGCTCCACCATCCCTGAGACCCCTGATCCCGACCCGATCGCCTTGAGCTTCCACGGCACGCACGTGGCTGATATCATCGGCGGTCTCCCCACTCCAGATAGCACAAAGGCTCGCGTGCGCGTGGCGCATCTCTCTCCGGATGCCCCTGCAGTGGACATTCTCGTCAATGATATGGTTGCATTTTCAAATGTAGCCTTCAAAGAGGTGAGTGACTACGCGGCCCTCATGCCTGGGACCTATAACGTCAAGGTTGTTCCAACTGGAGCCACCACCCCTGTCGTTATCGAGGCAAATCTGACACTCGCTGCTGGCAAAGACTACACCGTTGCTGCCGTGAATGTCCTCGCCAGCATTGAACCACTTGTCCTGGCTGGACAACAATGCCGCTCCGGCAGCTGGTAACGCTCACGTGCGCTTTGTGCACGCTTCGCCGGATGCGCCAGCAGTGGATATTGCCTTGGCAGGCGGCGCAGTGCTCTTCCCCAACGTAGCCTTCAAGGGCGTTGGCGACTATCTGCCTGTTCCAGCCGGCACATATGATCTGGAAGTCCGCCTGGCTGGAACCAACACAGTCGTTCTGCCTCTGCCAGGCATTGCATTGGCAGCTGGCAAGATCTATACGGCCTTTGCAGTTGGCCTGGTGGCAAATAACACCCTGGGCGCTGTCCTTGACGGATGACACCCCCAATCGTATGGGTCCCGGCGTGGCGCCTGGCGCAGACCTGTATGCCTTCAAGGTCTGCTCCGAGGTCAGCACGGCATGCTCCGGTATCGCATTGCTCCAGGGTACCGATGCAGCAGCCGACCTGGATGGCGATCCGGCGACCTATGACCCCGCCGACGTGATCAACGCCTCCATCGGTTCTGGCTATGGACAGCCGGAAGACGACTGGACGGCTTTCGTCAACGAAGCGGTTGCCTACGGTAGCGTCTATGTCATCTCCGCCGGCAACAACTCGGATATGCCGTTCATCGTTGGCTCGGCATCTACCGCCACGGCTGCCATCAGCGTGGCGCAGACCAGCGTGCCTTCGGACAAGGTGTACTACATCACAATCAATGCCCCCACTCCAGCGTGGTCACCAACACTGCCTGGTTGAGCTGGTCCATCCATCCCCAGCGTGAGTGGCGCCATCACCGGCAATATCGCCTACGACACCACCAAGCATGACACCCGGCTGGGGTGTAATCCAGACGGCAGCAGCCCCTGGACAGGCACGCCCTTCACGGGCCAGGTAGTCCTGGTCGACCGCGGCGCTTGCGCTGCCAGCTTGAAAGTGGCGAACGCTGACGCCGCAGGCGCCAGCATGGTGCTGATTGCCATGATCGCCGCCGGCGCACCTTATCCGTTCGCCTATGGCGGCGGCGAGGTCACCACCCCGGCCTTCTCCGTCACCCAGGCGGATGGCACCCTGCTCAAGACGCCGGCACCAACGTAACCATGGATCCCACATGGGGTTGCCGCTGCTCGACACCATGGTCGGCACATCCTCGCGCGGTCCGCGCAACCACGATAACCGCATCAAGCCGGATATCGGCGCACCGGGCGGATCCACCTCGGCTGAGTACGGCACCGGCACGGAAACCACCCCATTCGGCGGCACCTCCGGCGCAGCCCCCATGGTCACGGGCTCGGCTGCTTTGCTGGTGCAGAAGTATAAAGCCATGCCGGCCTCCATCCAACAAGAGCTCGGTCCGCTGTTCTACAAGGTCCTGATGATGAACACCGCCAACACCACGGTGTACCAGGATTACTACGGCGGCAGCCTGGCGCCCATCACCCGCATCGGTGGCGGTCGGGTTGACGTGCTGAGCGCCTTCAACTCCAAGACCATCGCCTGGGACAGCACGGATGGCTGGAAAGACCCGCGCTACAACACCGGCAGTATGTCCTTTGGCTACCAGCCGGTCACCGGCGTCTATACCACGCTGCGCTTGGGCACAATCGCCAACATGGACAGCGAAGGCCATACCTATGACCTCTCGGCTGCTTTCCGCTATGCCAATGACGAATCGGCAGGCGTAACCCTGAAGGTCACCCCACGCCGGCTCTACGTCCCCGGGGGAGAGACGGCAATTTCAAGGTCAAGATCACCATCAAAGCCGAGACCTTGAAAGAGTGGCCGGTCTTCGGCAACAGCGCTTTGAACAAGGGCGCAACCGGCAACAGCGGCACCCTGCTGACCAACCAGGAATACGATGGCTACATCAACATCGATGGCGGCGAGAACAACACCGTTCACCTGGCGTGGCAGGTCCTGCCCAAGAAAGCCGCCAGCGTGGCCTACTCACCGCGTTTCCTCGACCTGAAGTCCGATGACACCACCCTGCTGAAGCTCCACAACCGCGCTCAATACCAGGATGCCGACGCGGATGTCTTCGCCCTGGTAGATAACAGCCCGAACATCTACAACTATGAGGTGTTCGACGATCTGAGCTTCATCGGTTCTGCACCGGCGGATGTTCCCCGGCGGCGCTCCCGGCGTGGGCTGCAACCAGACGATGATCGACCTGAAGCAGGTCGGTGTTCGTGACTTCGACAATGCCTACATCGAGTTCGGCATCACCCTCTGGGATAGCCCATACCGCGCCAGCCAGTACCCCGCTCAGTTCTATGTCTTCATCGACAAAGACCGCAACGGGACGGACGACTACTACGTCTACAACACGGAGCTGAGTGGCTTCGGAGCTTCGGGGCAGAATGTAGTCGCCTGCTGCAACTTCACCACAGGTCGCTGCAGCGCCTACTTCTACACTGACTCGGGCTTCAATACCCAGAACTGGTCGACCATCCCCGCCAGCGCCATCGGCATGATTCCCGGGACGGCGTTCAACTTCCAGGTTCTGGCTCGCGACTCCTGGTTCACCGGCAACTTTACCGACTGCTCGCCGGGTGACTGCGCTACCACCATACCTATACCATGGGTATGCCCAAGTACGCCGTCGATAACATCTTCCCCGACGATCCCCGCACAGGATGCCGTAAATGACCGTCACCAAAGTGCCGGGCGGAGATACAGCCTGGCCCTCTCAGATCGGCTTGTTGGTCATGTATCGCCAGGCTGAGATCGAGAGCGAATCAGAATCGGTTCAGGTCTTCTCCTCCCTTAACCGATAATACTCCTAAGTTTTAATGATGACGGTCAGCCGCAGTGGCTGACCGTCATCTCATCCCAACGATGGGTCAGGGCTCTCAAAAATAAACCGTTCCAGATCAGTATGGTAGATGTACTTTACCTCCTGATCGTTCTGATCCTTGACTTTCAGTGTGATCGCATAACCGGTGATATCGCCCGGGTTATACGTCTGCCCCGCTTGCGGGCAACCCAGGCTGGTATCGGTCCATTTCTTGGCGTCAATCGGATCAGGGATGATCTCTCTCCGTGGGCATGCCAAGCCGCTGGCGCCAGGTCCGACCATCGCCAGGTTGACCAGCTCGGCACTTCCGGCGCAATATTCTTCACCACGTGAGCTCAGCTGGGATGGTGCTTTCACACAAGAAAGCGTTGCTTGGCGTCTGCAATGGCAGTCATACATCCTGACCCTGGTAACTTAAGACGATCTGGTAGCCGGGCACAGTTGCCTGGGTATACGCCTGACCTGGCTGCGCACAGCCCAGGCTGCCATCCGGCCAGACCACTTCACTCACCGAAACGACGCTGATCTGATCGAGGGGAACCCCAAGGCGCTGCGCCAGGTCTTCCTGCGCTTGCTGGACGAGCGGCGCAGCCGCCTCGTCGTAACCGCCTGGCTGCGCAGGGCGCCGCTTCAGCTGGCTGGCTCTCAGCAGGCGTTTCCAGTGGGAACCGCCACCACGCCCTGGTCGCGGCGTGGGCGCCGCAGCCAACTCCTGCGGTCATAGCTGGATTGTTCAGCCTCACCAGCTTTGCGAAGCCGGAGCGCACGCCGACAACAAGACCGACCGCCAGGCTGAGAAGAAGACAGTAGCCGATCCATTTCATCGTCGTATCTCCTTGTGTCTTAGTGTTGAATCTGATCACATCGTACCGCTTCTCTAGGAAACATTGCGTCTTAGCCTTTACGGATTGATCGACGCTGTTTATACTCACATCTATACGATCCATTCCCCATGCAGGGATTCGGGTTCAGGTCATTAGACGCCGCATGTACTGACGAAAAAGTTCCCGTGTGGCAGGATTTTTCTCAATATAAATCCTGCTATCGATGGCTCATCCAGGGAGGCCATCTCAATGTCGATAAAACATAAGTTCTGGATCCTTCTGTCTGGTATTGCTGTTATCTGACTCTTACCACGATGATGTCCGGCAGCGCTCTGGCAGCCATCTTCGACCGCTACGCCGATGCTGTGCTCGGGCAGCCCGATTTTATCTGCATGCCTGGCCAATAACGGCGGGATCAGCGCCCAAAGCCTCAACAAGCCCGGCGGGATTGCCGTCGCATCCGGCCAGCGGACGCTTATACGTCGCCGATACGTTCAACAACCGCGTGTTGAGCTGGCCGAACGCAGCCAGCTTCGCCAGCCATGCCGCCGCAGACATGGTCTTTGGGCAGGGCGACATCTTCACAACCAATACCGCCAACAAAGGCGGACGCCAGCGCGAATAGCTTGCACGAGACCGGGTGGCTTGGTAGTCGACAGCCAGGGCAACCTGTACGTCGCCGACACAGAGAACCACCGCATCCTGCGCTTCAATAACCCGCCATCCAACGACACGATCGCCGACACGGTTTTCGGGCAGGACGGGAGCTTCATTGACATTTACTGACAACAATGGGGGCATGGCCACAGCGACAACACCCTGAACCTGCCCGAACGGTCTGGCGCTCGATACCGGGGGGAACCTGTATCGTAGCCGACACCGACCAATAACCGCCTGCTGATTTTCAACAACTCCCTTGACAGATACAACACCAATGAACGCCGATCTGGTGATCGGTCAGCCGGACTTTGATTACATCACGTTTCGCGACCCGCCGACGGCAGCGCAGCTTGAACGCAGCCGCAAGGCGTCGCCGTAGATCTCAGCCGGTAACCTGTATGTCGCCGATACTGCCAATTACAGAGTGCTGGGATTTTCTGCCACCACATGCGAATGGTAATGCTGCTACTCGCGTCTTCGGTCAGGAAAGCCTCACCGCCAACGTCGAGTACTGCATATTGACGGTTCTGCGGCAAACAACCTCTGTAATCCCATTGGCGTCTTCGTTGATAACTCCGGCGTCCTGTATATTTCTGACGTACAATTCGACAGGGTGCTGCTATTCTATACTTCCGTTGAGCGGCACCCCGCCGATTAACTCAGATGAAGTCATCGGGCAGCCAAATTTCACCAGTGAGCTTACGCCAAAACCGCCCTTCTCGTATGGGTTGGATTACCCAAATGCCGTGTTCGTAGACAGCCAGCGCAACCTGTATGTGAGCGATTTCGAATAACAGCCGGGTGCTGCGCTTCGACGCCCTCGGGGCAGACAGATTTGACCTACCTGCCCATCAATAGTGCAAATAAATCCTTTATATGATCCCGCTTCGCTTATCCCTGTCCGGGTTCCTATCCTACCGTGAGCGCGCCGACTGGACTTCACTGGGTTCGAACTGGCCTGTATCTCCTGGCACGAATGGCGCCGGTAAATCTTCTCTCCTGGATGCCATCACCTGGGCGCTCTTCGGTCAGGCAGGCACAAGCACGATGATTCGCTGGTCAACGCCCAGTCCAGCGCTGCAGAGGTGAGCCTGGTTTTCGCCTACGAGGGCAATATCTATCACGTCCAGCCCGCGCTGCCCGCGGCAAGACCACACAGCTAGAGCTGCAGATCTTCCAATCCGACCCTTCGATCGCACCCACGGATGGCAAAGGACGCCTGCACTGGCCCACCGCGGGAACTTGGAAGCCCCTTACCGGGAGCACGCTACGCGAAACCCAGGAGCGCATCGAAAGCACCCTGCGCATGAACTACGAGACTTTTGTCAACGCATCGTTCTTTCTGCAGGGCAAAGCCGACCAGTTCAACCACAGCGCCCAGGCGACCGCAAGCGCATCCTGGGCAGCATCCTGGGATTGGAGGTCTGGGAGGACTACCGTCAATCTGCTACCGATCAGCGCAAGCTTGTCGAAGCCGAGATCACCTCTCTGGACGGGCGTCTGGAAGAGATTAATACCGAGCTGGGAGAAGAAGCAGCTCGCAAAGCGCGCCTGAAGGAGCTGCGGGGCGAGCTAGAGCGCCTTTCCACTTCACGCCTCGCCCAGGAAGCCGTTCTGGAGCAGGCGCGGCGGAGCGCCGCCCAAATCGAAGAGCAGCGCAAGCTCGTCTTAGCCCTCGAAAAACAGCTCGAAAACGTTGATCGCCAGGTGGCTGAAGACCAGGCACGCCTGACTGCTCGCCAGCAGGAACAAGCGCAGTTCCGAGAGACACTGACCCAGGCGGGGGAGATTGAAGCAGCCTACCAGGCATGGCAGCAGGCTCGCCATGACGTGGAATATTGGGATGAGATCGCAGTTCGCTTCCGGGATGGGGAAAAACGCCGCCAGGCGCCGCTGGATGAGATCAACGCAGCCACGCCCGCCTGGAACAAGAGCGCAAGGGATTGTTGGACCAGGAAACCGCTGTCAACGCTCAGTTGCTCGAAACAGCCGCCATCCAGCTCAGAGCTAGAAGCCTCACAGGCGGCTGTGACATTAGCTTTAGAGGAAAGCGCGACTGAGCGCTTGGAGATCAGAGCACGCGATAAGGCGACATGAAAAGGTGTGAGGGCAGGGCCGAGAATCCACGTCTGAGGGCTCAGTGGATGGCTGCGAGAGCACATCGACAAGATAACCGATATCGAGGGTGCGCTCTGTCCACTGTGCGGGCAGCCCTTCGAGCCCGCAAGATCACCACGCTTGATCCAGGATCTCGAGGCGCAAGGCAGAGAAATGGGTGATCGCTACCGCGCAAATCAGAGTGTCCTGCGAGAAGCGGAGCAGCTCACCAACAAGCTTACCGCTCAAATCAAGGAATTATCTGAGGCGGATGCCCGATACCTGGAACATTCGCAGCTTGTAACCCGCTACTCCACTCGCCTGGAACAGTTTGCCCAGATTCAAGGCGCCTGGCAGCGTGAGGGCGCCCCTCGCCTGCAGGAGATTAACGCCTTGCTTGAGCAGGGTTTGTTCGCCGAAGAAGCGCGGACGCGCCTGGCAGAGATCGACCTCGAGCTGAAAGCGATCGGTTACGATGCCGCGGCGCACGATGCTGCCCGGCGCGCCGAGACGCAGGGTCGTTCCGCTGAGGCGGCGCTCCGCACCCTGGAAAGAGCCCGCGCCGCGCTGGCGCCCCTGGAGCGAGAGATTGCCGAGATGGAAGCCCACATCACGCAGCTCAAGTCAGAAGCCGCTGCGCAGCAGGATTCCGCCGGGCAGGCGCGCCAGGCGCTCGAGACCGCCCAGGCTCAGGCGCCGGATGTGAATGCCATCGAGCGCGAATTGATCGCACTAAAAGAGCTGGAAAACCGCCTGCGCCTGGAAGTAGGCGCAGCCCAGCAAAAGGTAGATGTATTAGGCGATTTGAAGCTGCGCCGCAAGAATTGGGAAGCGCAGCGCGAAGAGCGCGCCCGCCTGGTAGGTCAGTACAAGCAATTGGAGAGGGCTTTCGGCAAGGATGGCGTCCCTGCTCTGCTGATCGAGCAAGCCTTGCCTCAGATCGGTTCCCAAGGCTAACGAGATCCTGAACCGTCTCAGCGCCGGAAGCATGTCGGTGCGATTCTACCACCCAGGCCGGCATATAAAGATCCCCGGCGAGAAGACCGGCGCGAAACGCTCGACATCCAGATCAGCGACGGCGCAGGTTTGCGTGACTACGAAATGTTCTCAGGCCGCGAGGTTTTCCGCGTCAATTTTGCCATCCGCCTGGCGCTATCCGAGGCGCTCGCCCAGCGCGCCGGCGCCAGGTTGCAGACCCTGGTGATCGACGAAGGTTTCGGCAGCCAGGATGCTCAAGGTCGCCAACGCCTGGTGGAAGCCATCAACCTGGTGCGCCAGGATTTCGCCAAGATCCTGGTTATCACTCATATTGACGAGCTCAAAGACCATTTCCCCAACCGCATCGAGGTAAAAAAGACCCAGCGTGGCAGCAGCGTTCAAATAATATAAAAATAGCCACCCCTTGCTCAACAAAAAGAGGGCTCAAGCGGCGCGTCTGCGTTGTTTGAGCCCTTTTTTCTGGGGTATTTATATCAGCTCACATCCACCACTTGCTCAATCTCCGGGAAAAATTGGCGCACGGTTCCTTCTACCCAGCCGTGAAGTGTGGCTGGCAGGAGCGGGCAACCCAGGCAGGCGCCTCCCAGGCGCACTTTTAGAACGTTCTCCTCCAAAGCGACCATTTCAACCTTGCCGCCGTGGAACTGCTCGACGTATGCGCTGATCTGCTCGATCAGGGCGTGCACGCTTTCTTCGTAGCTGGCTTGGATCATTTTTGTTCCTCTTGGTAACTAGACATTGCTGATCAATCCTTGCTTAAGCAGCGAGATCACCTGGTCATGGGTATGGCGCAATCGCTCGGCAATGATCGTTGCCAGGTGATCCAGGACGATGACGCCAGTATCAGGGTCGTGCCGGCAAAGGTCGCGGAATTCCTCACCACATACGCGGCAACATCTGGGTATAAACTGTGCAGGCAGCAGATGATGTGTACAACCGGTTACCCAACGCCGCAGACCAGCCCACTACACCCCCCGATCCCACCCTGGCGATGGTAATGGGTGGTCCATCCTCGGGCTTGTAGGTGATCAGCACCTCTCCCCCCACCACCAGATACAGGTATTCGGCAGCATCTCCTTGCCGGAAGAGCTCGGTACCGCCGTAGCAATCGCACGCGAAGAACCAGCGGGCGCAGCGCCTCGTGCTGTGCTGGGCTTAAATCGATAAAACAGTGGGAGTTCATCGAAAACGTCCTTTGGCATCCTCGGTAGCTTTCTCTTCATTATAGAATTTAGCTACATCACGTCAAAATTTCTAGTGGCAAAAATCATCAAACCACCGATACAAATCATCTAAAGAATCAGGATATTTATCCAGGCAATCGCAGCAACGGAAAAAGAGGGCGCCTCGAGGCGCCCTCTGCGATTTACACTGCCGGATAACCGGACTTATGCATCCACCGGCGTCACCGTTTCAGCCGGGATATCCTGGCGGATGGAGCGGAACACAAGCTGATTTTTAACCAGGTCCACATCCACCAGGATGGTACCCCCATCGCTGAACTCACCGCTCAATACGCTGACCGAGAGCGGGCTTTCCACGTGCTTCTGGGGTAGCGCGCCGCAGCGGGCGGGCGCCGAAATCCGCATCATAGCCCACCTCAGCCAGCCAGTTGCGCGCGCTCGGTGAGCTGCACGTTCAGTCCGTGCTCACTCAAGCGCTCCTGTACCTCGCTCATTTGCAGATCCACGATCTCGCGCATCTGCTCGCGGTCAGCGCCGAGAAAGTGATAATCTCATCATCCGGTCAGGAATTCGGGTCTAAAGGTGCTCTTCAGCGCCTTCTCGATTTCTCCTGCGCAGCTCTTTCCTCGCCGTCACCCGTGCGCTGAAGAAGCCAGGCTGCCGGACTTACGCACGAACTGGGTGCCCAGGTTGCTGGTCATGATCAAAACGGTATTGCGGAAATCAACGATATGCCCCTGACCATCGGTCAGGCGCCCATCATCCATGATCTGCAATAAAGCGTTCCACACCTCGGGATGCGCCTTTTCAATCTCGTCGAACAGGATGACGCGATACGGGCGGCGACGCACAGCTCGGTGAGCTGCCCACCCTCCTCGTAACCCACATAGCCTGGCGGGCGCCGAACAGGCGCGATACGGTGTGCTGCTCGCGATACTCGCTCATATCGATGCGCACCAGGGCATCCTCGTCATCGAACATGAACTCCGCCAGGGCTTTAGCCAGCTCGGTCTTACCCACGCCAGAAGGTCCGATGAAGATAAATGAGCCGATCGGGCGGCGGGGATCCTTCATACCGGAACGCGCCGCCGGATGGCATCCGAGATGGCGCCGACGGCCTCGTCTTGCCCCTTGATGCGCTCGTGCAACCGCTCGTCCATCTGCAACAGTCTCTCCGACTCAGTCTCCATCATCTGGTTGATCGGGATACCTGTCCACTGTGCCACCACTTCGGCGATATCATTTACATCGACGATCTCCTCCAGCTCGTCCTCGGATTCCCAGGCGTCGCGCCGTTCATTGAACTCCGTCTCGATGCGCAAACGCTCCGCCTTCTTTTGAGCGGCGCGCTCGTAATCACGCTCCAGCCCCGCTTGCTCTTCTTCTGCTGCCAGACGATCGATCTCGCTTTTCGTCAGCTTCAACTCGGGCGGCAGAGAGAAAGTGCCACGCGAGCTGGCGGCGGCATCATCCATCAGGTCAATGGCTTTGTCGGGAAGATGCCGGTCGGTGACGTAGCACGAGGATAGCCGGGCAGCCGCCACCAGCGACTCATCGGAGAAATGCACCTTGTGATGGGCTTCGTAACGGTCGCGCAGACCGTGCAGCATCTTGATCGTATCCTCAACACTTGGCTCTTCCACATACACTGGCGCAAAGCGGCGTTCCAGGGCGGCATCTTTCTCGATATGCTTGTGATATTCATCCAGGGTGGTTGCCCCGACACACTGCAGCTCGCCACGCGCCAGCGCCGGTTTGAGCATATTCGAGGCATCCATGGCGCCTTGCGCTGCGCCGGCGCCCACCACCGTGTGCAGCTCGTCGATGAAGAGGATCACCTCTCCCTCAGCCCGCTGGACTTCTTCGATAGCAGCTTTCAAGCGCTCTTCGAACTCGCCACGAAAACGCGAGCCGGCGATCATCGCTCCCAGATCCAGAGCAATCACTCGCTTTCCCGCCAGGATCTCCGGCACATCGTTGCTGGCGATCTTCTGCGCCAGCCCTTCCACGATGGCAGTTTTGCCCACACCGGCTTCGCCGATCAGCACCGGATTGTTCTTGGTGCGGCGAGAGAGGATCTGGATCACGCGCAGGATCTCCGTGTCTCGCCCGATGACCGGGTCCAGCTTGCCTTCACGCGAAGCCTGGGTCAGGTCGGCGGTATTTCTCCAGTGTGCGGTAACACGTTTCAGCCTGGGGATCGGTCACCCGCTGCCCGCCGCGGATCTGTTGCACTGCTTCGTAACGCGGTCACGGGTTACGCCCGCGCCTTCCAGCAGGCGCGGGCAGGCGTGCTGCGCTCGCTCAAGATGGCAAGGAAGATGTGCTCCGTGGAGATGTACTCATCTTTCATGCGGTTGGCTTCTTCATTGGCAAGGTCAATAATGCGTTTGACGCGCGGCGTGATAAAAATCTGCCCTGCTCCTCCGCCGAAGATATTCGCCTTCGGGCTGGTGCGCAGGATGTAATCCAATCGCTCGGTGAGCGCGGCGCTATCCACCTTTAACACGTCTAATATTTGCGGAACCACACCTTGCGGCTGTTCGATCAAAGCCAACAGGATATGTTCGGTATCGATCTGGTTATGACCGTAGCGTTGGATGATCTCAGCCGCTCGTTGAGCGGCCTCTTGAGCCCGCTCGGTAAAACGATCAAATCTCATCATAGGATTTTTTCCTTTACAGCGACAATTGAAAGGCTAATTACCCACAACAAGGGGAGTTGGGCGACCTACACCCCTTGTCTTCGGTGCGCCCTTCAATGAATTGCCTGATTTCTAAGATTATAACATCCTGCAGATTAAGGATGAGCCGGCAGCGTATTAGAAATATGTCAGAAAGACGGCGTTTTCCGGGAACCAGCCGCACAGGTTGGACGTCTAACAGAGTAATCTGAACGTGGAATGCCGTACGGGTAAACCGGCATGTTCACCCAACACAATATTCAAACAAGGAGTATCCTATGCGCAACAAATCTCTGCTCATCATTCTCGTCCTGCTGGTCGCCTCCCTCTTTTTGAGCGCCGGCAAGAGCGCGCTTGGGGCACAGCCTGCCCTGGCGCAAGCCACTGAGCCCGCGAAGCGCACCATCAACGTTACCGGTACAGGCAAGGTCACCCTCACACCTGATATCGCCTATGTCTCGATTGGGGTACACACCGAAGGCAAAGATGCCGCCGAGGCGGTGGCGAGTAACACCAGCCAGGCGCAAAAAGTGGTGGATGCCTTGAAAGCCTTCAAGATCGATCCCAAAGACATCCAAACCATCAATTTCAGCATCTACCTCAACAACAATACGACAATGAAGGGAAACCGCAGGGCATCACGTACGTGGTAGATAACACTGTTTACGTTACCCTGCGTGACATTGATAAGCTTGGTGAGCTGCTCGATGCGGTGGTCAAGGCGGGCTCCAATTCCATCAACAGCATCCAGTTCGACGTCGCAGACCGCGAAGCTGCGCTCTCCGAAGCCCGCCAACTGGCGGTAGCTAATGGTCAAAAGCAGGCTGAAGAGCTTGCTACTGCGGCCGGCGTCAAGCTGGGTCAGGTGCTCTCGATCAATTCATCCAGCCCATCGGCGCCAGTACCGATGTACGACTATAAGTTAGGCATAGGCGGCGCAGCAACAGCCGAGGCAGCCGTGCCTATCTCGACCGGGCAGCTGATCATAACGCTGGATGTCTATCTGAGCTACGAAATCCAGTAAAACGAAAGTTAATCTGAGAAACCGGGATGCAGGATGGGCGCAGCCTATCCTGCATTCTGGTTTCTTGGGATGACTTCCCTGCAATTGCCTGACTCCGATATGGTATAAATACGCTGGTGAATGAGCACTACGTCTTCCTCCCGCCGCGTACCACAGGGCTGGTCTTTCAGTCCATCGCCATCCTGGCATTGCTCGGGTTGGGCGCCTGGGGACTGCTGCGAGCTTCCGAAGCCAGCGTAGGACCTGTATTTCTCTTCTACCTCACACCAGCCCTGATTTCAATCGGGCTGGCGCCGTTACTGGCATACCGTGTGTACGCCCTGCGAGGCGCCAGATATATCATGCAGCGCGATGGCATACAACTGCTCTGGGGTCTGCGCGCAGAGGATATCCCCATGAACACCATCGAATGGGTGCTACCCTCCAGCGAGTTAAGCTACAGGCTTAAGTTACCCTGGCTCTACTGGCCAGGTGCCGTGATTGGCGCACGCAATGCACCCGGCGGGAAGCGGGTGGAATTCTTAGCCTCGCGCCCCAGTCGCCTGGTTCTCATCGCTGCCGCCGACCGTATTTTTGCCATATCCCCTGAGGACCCCCAGGCTTTGTTACAAGCTTATCAGGGCTTTATGGAGATGGGCAGCCTTTCCCCCCCGCACGCTCCGTACACCCTGGCTTCCTGCTTGCCCGCCTGTGGCAGACCCCGCCGGCGCGTTACCTGCTGTTGGTCGGCTTGTTGCTCGACCTGATCACCCTCAGTCTCGTCATCCTGGTCGCCCCCTCGCGTGGGCAGGTCACCCTCGGCTTCGGCGCCGGTCGTGAGCCGGTGCCCGCCATCCGCCTGCTATTGCTGCCGGTGATCAGTAGCTTCTTCTTCCTCATCGACTTCTTTGTTGGGTTATTCCTTTTCCGCCGCACAGAAAGCCAACCACCGACCATCCGCTTACTGGCGCCATCTGGCTGATCCCGGGGCGCACCATCGCTTACATACTCTGGAGCAGCGCCGCTGTAACTTCGGCGCTCTTCCTGCTGGCAGTAGTATTATTTTACAGGCGGGCTGATGGAAAATGTACTCCAGCTTCTTCTCGGCATGCTTTTGGGCGCCTTGATTGCCTTTGTCGCCTGGCGAGCGCGCTCGCTCAAGCCAAGTGGCGCGGTTGCAGCAGCCGTCTCCGGCGGGCTGGTCTTCGGCTTGGGTGGATTGCCCTGGGCTGCCCTCTTGCTGGCGTTCTTCATTTCCTCCAGCGCCCTATCGCAGGTCTTCTCTCGCAGAAAAGCAGCCCTGGGTGCAGAGTATTCAAAAGGCTCGCAGCGTGATTGGGGTCAGGTGCTGGCGAACGGGTCTTCGCGCGGCGCTTGCCGTGCTTTATGGGATCTTCCCACAGTATGGCTGGCTTTGGATTGCCTTTGCCGGCGCCATGGCGGCTGTCAACGCCGATACCTGGGCTACCGAGATCGGCTTTTTCAGCTCCGTGCCGCTTCGCCTGATCACAAATGGTCGCAGAGTGGAATCCGGCACGTCCGGCGGAGTCATCGCCCTCGGCTACCTGGCAGCCCTGGGCGGCAGCGCTTTAATTGCTGTGATTGCTGCCCTCTTTACACCCTCCGGAAATCCCCTCACCCTCGCCGCCATCATCACCCTGGCTGGCGTCGGTGGCGCCACGTTCGATTCCCTGCTGGGCGCTACCTTGCAAGCCATTTATTTCTGTCCCACCTGCCAGAAGGAGACCGAGCGCCACCCCACGCACACCTGCGGCGCCCAAACCGTCCAGAGGCGCGGCTGGCGCTGGCTGCAGAACGACTGGGTGAATTTCCTCTGCTCGCTGACCGGCGCTTTATTGGCGGCTGGTCTTTACTACCGGCTGCTGCAATAGTCCCGGCAGGTCAGCCATCCGAGGGATCACCGGGCAATTGGCTTCCGGGAAAAGACCATCCTCGTCCAGCAGAACGGGATGCAACCCTGCCCGTAGTGCGCCGGCGACATCCGCATAGTAATTATCCCCCACGTAGATCACCGCATCTGCCGGCTAGCGCAAGCTGCTGCAGAGCAATAGCAAACATCTCCGGGTTGGGCTTCCATCGCTCCAACTCTCCCGCGTACAGGCACAGCTCAAAATAATCCAGCAAGCCCAACGCTGCCAGTTGCTCCTCATACGGCTGCCTGCGGTTCGAAACCACCCCCAGGCGGAAGCCAGCGTCTTTCAAGATAGCCAGCGTCGCGGGTACGTCGGGGAACACGCGGTCCTCCGGCTTGAAGCTCTCCTGCATATGCTTTGCGATCTCAGCGCCGGTCGCGCCGGCTTCAGCCTCGCCGCAGCCCATGGCGAGCAGGAGCAGGCGAGCGTGGTTAGACCAAAACAGCTCGGGGTGCTCCAGGTAGGTAGACCAATCTGCCAGCAGCTCGGGCGATTGCGCCCAGTAATAGTGCAGCCAGCGATTCGCCCGGCGGCTGTTTTGCACAGTCGTCGCTACCTGCAAGTTGCTTGCAGTCTGCAGGAATGTCTGCATGAAGGTCGGATGGCTGTGTCGCAGGGTGCCATCCAGGTCAAACAAAACCGCCCGGAAATTGCCCTTCCAGGCGTTAAGCTCACTTGTCAAGAAACCCTCCAAAATTTTAGACCACTTGATACAGATCCTTGGTGGTCAATTTACCAGCCGGAATTTTACCCCCCGATCTCGCTCATCACCCGGTTCAACGGTATTATACCCTCCGCCAGCCCATGCCCCCACGGCTTGTGCCAGATGCCGTCCAGGATGATGCTGCGCAGTTCATCCAGACTGGCGCCGAGGCGCAGCGGGGTCAGCAGGTCGACCTCGCCTTCCCGCAGCAGGCACAAGCGCAGGCGCCCGTCGGCGGTGAGCCGCGCCCGTGTGCACGCCGCGCAGAACGGCACGGTCACCGAAGAGATAAATCCCACCGTCCCCGCCGCCCCATGCAACTGATACAGCCGCGCCTCTCCATCCAGCTCGCCGCCGTTGGCAATTTCCAGCGACCCAAGTTGCGCTTCGACGCGTCATCATGATATCCGCCGCCGTTACCACCTGGCTGAGCTGCAGGTCTGTCGCGCCGGCAAAGGGCATCATCTCGATAAAGCGCACCTGCCAGGGATGCTCCAGGGTCAGCCGCGCCAGATCACGACATCCGCCTCGTTGTAACCGCGCACCACCACCGCATTGAGTTTGATCGGCGCTAATCCCGCCTCTTCTGCCGCCAGGATGCCCTGCCAGACGTCATCGAGGGAACCCCAGCGCGTCAGGCGCTTGAACTTATCGGCATCCAGCGTATCGATGCTGATATTGACGCGCTGCAACCCTGCTCGCACCAGCGGAAGCGCCAGGCGGGGGAGCAAGACACCGTTGGTAGTCATCGAGAGCGAACGCACGCCCGGCACGCGGGCGATTTCGCCCACCAGCTCCACGATATGCGCCCGCACCGTCGGCTCTCCTCCGGTCAGGCGGTATTTATCGAATCCCAGGCTGGCAAACAGGCGCACCAGCTCAATCACTTCATCGTCCTGCATCAACTCCGCATTCGGACGAAAGGTCATGTCCTCGGGCATGCAATACACGCAGCGCAAGTTGCAGTGATCGGTCAGGCTGATACGCAGGTAATGGATGTCACGTCCAAAACGATCGATGGCCATAAGGATTTACCGGTAAATACGAAAAAGCAGATCAACTGATCTCGAATATTGATAATATATTTCATAATTATACACGAAAAACCAGGGTGTGGATATGTAACGAAAAAAACATGATAACGTTCAATCGTTGCAGATAAAACATTAAATTTGGAAGCCCTGTCGGCTTATCAAATTTAGACGCAATTCTATGCACTCTTTATAAAAAATTGGGGCATAAACCTCATTGTCCTGTGGCATCCAGAAGAGAGGTCTAACCATGAAAAGAGATCCGGCTGAGAGCTATATATCACTTGTTATTAATCACAAGTTTTCCTGGCAACTTTGCTGGGCAGCGCCGCCTTTCCCATACCAGTGCAGGCTGCTACCCTGGATGTAACCAGCCCCGGCTAGATTCCGGTCCCGGCACTCTGCGCCAGGCGGCGCTGGATGCTGTCTCCGGCGATACGATCACTTTCAGCGTGACAGGGACGATCCACACTCCTCTCCCAAATCAACATTGACAAGGATCTAACCATAACTGGTCCGGGCGCGGCCAGCCTGACGATCAACGGAGGGAACGCCGTGCCAATTTTCAATATCGTCTCGATCCCCGCGAATTCGGTCACTGTCAATGTCTCCGGTTTGACAATCGCCAATGGCTATGCCGGTGCTGAAAATGGCGGTGGAATATTCAATTTTGGCGGCATCTTGACGGTGAATAATGTCATCTTCACCAACAACAGGACACTGGCTGGCGTTGGTAACTCGGGTGGAGCGATTTATCAAAATCAGGGTAGACTGACGATTTTGGACAGCAGCTTCAACGGCGGAATTGCTTATGATGGCGCTGCAATCGAGGCAGCCGACGTACCCCTCCTAGTGTCCAATAGCACCTTCGCGAACAACACCGCCTCTGATTATGGAGGCGCTATCCGCTGGGGTAGCGGAGCCACCGTCGACCCTCAGCATCCCCATACGTTGACAGTGATTAACAGTACCTTCGCTAGCAATCACGCGGCCAGAGGCAGCGGCATTAACCGTGTTTCTGATACTAGCCTCGGCACTACCGATAGGATAATGAACAGCACGTTTTCCGCTAACGGCACAGATGGCTTAGGGGGGGGCATATTTAGCGCCGGTGGAACTTTAGAGCTGACCAACAACACATTCTCAGCCAATAGCGCCCTTAACGGGGGTGGAATTAACAACAGTAGTGCCAACTTGAGCCTGATCAACAACACATTCTCAGCCAATAGCGCCTCGATTGGAGGCCCCACGAGCGGAGGGGGCATCTACAGTCAGGGCGGCAGCGTGAGCTTGATCAACACCATCCTGGCAAACAGCCCGACAGGCGTTGATTGCTATAATGATTTCGGACCATGGGGCTTGTTACTCAACAACCTGATCGAGACGGGCAATTGCTTCGCAGGCGACCCCAGCCCTGACCCCATGCTCGGCGCCCTGGGGAATAACGGAGGCCCCACCCAAACCTTCACACTGCTGCCTGGCTCCCCAGCTATCGACAGCGGGGATAACTCCAGCTGTGCAGCTGCACGGGTGAATAACCTCGACCAGCGTGGCCAGCCGCGCGAGGATTGGGTATGCGACGTAGGGTCCCTCGAGCTACAACTTGCCGACAGCCATGTCGTCATAAAATCCATCACCGCCCCAGGTGTTTACACCTTTGGACCGACGAAAGTTAAGGTAGAGGTAGTCAATCAAGGCGCCCTGGCAAACCTGACCGTAATGGAAACAGCCGGCGATCACCCTGGGAGCACAGGCTCTCGGGGAGGATACGGTGTGGGTTGGGACGAATACTTCACCCTCACGCCCAACACCGGAGCTAACGGCACTTTCAACGCAACCATCACCCTGCCCACTCAATTTCCACCAGATGCGAACGACAAAGTGTGCCGTTACATTAACCAGCATGTATGGGACTGCGCTGCCAATACATTTTCGACTACCCCGTTCAACATCGTCAGCCGAGCAGCCGTGACCGCCTTCTCGGATTGGGCGGTAGGCAACAACGGTTAACCCAACGGCGGTGCGTCTCGTCTCGTTCCGGGTTGAGCCTCTAAGGTCATTTGGATTGCTGCCAATTCTGACTGCGGTATTGGTTTTTGGCTTTGCGGGGATAATCTTTCTTAGGCGCCGCTAGTCAGTTGATCTTCACCACGCGCCCCCCGGTCACGCGCTCCAGGTCTGCCGGCGAGAGGCGGAATACTGCATTCGGCGTGCCTGCAGCTGCCCAAACCTCGCTGTATTGCAGTAGATCGACATCGATCAACGTATCCAACGCTTCAGCATGCCCCACGGGCGGCACGCCGCCAATGGCAAAACCGCTATGCAGGCGCACGAAATCAGCGTCGGCTTTGTCCAGCGCCTCCCCGATCGCCGTGGCGGCTTTCTCCATATCCACCCGGTTAGACCCGCTCACCAGGAGCAAGAGCGGGCGTCCGCTCTCCCTGCCCTTGAAGATCAACGATTTGACGATCTGCCCCACACTGCACCCCACTGCCTGGGCTGCTTCGACTGCCGTACGCGTCGAGGCGGGCAGCTCCACCACCTGCATGGGAAAACCCAGCCGATTCAGCGCATCTTGCACTTTCTGGGCGCTGGCGCTCAAATTCCTATCCATCATCCTCTGCTTCCCTTTCAATGCCGCCTGAACCAAGGCTACATCCAGCCCTTTCGCCGGATCCACATGAGCATGCTAAACGGAAGACCGACCATCAGGCATAGCATCAAAATAAACACCGGCTGCTCCGTCCACTTGGGAGTACGGAGGAACAGCAACAAAGAAGTTCATGCCGAAGAAACCGACAATGAAGGAGATCGGCATGAACATCGTGGTGATCACCGTCAATGTCTTCATGATGTCGTTCATGCGGTTGTTGATCACCGAGAGGTAAGTATCCAGCGCCCCGCCCACCAGGTCACGGATGGTCTCGGTGATGTCGTGCATGCGCACCAGGTGGTCGTAGACATCCCTGAAATACACTCGCGTGCGCGGGTCGACAACGGCAAAATCATCCCGCGCCAACCGGTTGAGCACCTCGCGCTGCGGACCGACCACCCGCCGCAGGTGCAGAGCGGCGCGCTTCAGGGTAAAGATGCGTTCCAGGGTCTTTGGCGTGGGTTTATCGAAGACCTCATCTTCGGTCTTGTCGATCGCCACATCCATTTCCTCGACCACCGGCAGATAACTGGTAACCACCTCATCCATCAGCCGCCACAGCACCCGGTCAGCCCCGTTTTTGACATGGCGCTGGTCGCGCACGATATTCTCCCAAACCCGATCCAGCGCCGGGATCTTATCGTCGTGGTGGGTGACTATATAGTTCTTCCCCAGGAAGATATCCAGCTCAGGCGCATCTATGGTTCCATCGACATCTTTCCCAAATACGATGGAATGCAGCACGATGTACAGGTAGTCATCCCAATCATCCAGCTTAGGTACATTGGACTGCTGCAGCGCATCCTCAATTGCCAGGGGATGGAAATTGAACACCTGGCGCAGGATCGGCTCGTCTTGCTCCGGGAGCGTATCCTCGAAATCCATCCACAGGATCGTCTCGCGTCTTCTAACAGCGCCTTGACCTCAGCGAGCGGGACATCTGCGCGCACTGTCCCGTCCTTGTTATAGCACAGTGTGCGTAGCATATCCTACATCCCCTTCAATACGAATATCTGGAAACCACTCACCCAGTGTATTCTACAGGCGTGCATAGTCTAACGCCTAAAGTCGGTTGTGTCAACATGCAAAACCTTCCGCCGATGTCCAACGGCTGCCCCCGCCCCCGCAACAAAACCTTCTCCCAGTGTAGCGAATTCATCCACATGAACAGGATGGGGCTCGCCCTAATGCGCCCGCTGTAAAAGCGCTCTCTCAGCACATCGCAGTCGACGCGCGCAGGACCTGGAAAGGCAGGCAGGGTAATTCTACGCTACGCCAACCGGTCTTCGATCTCCCAAGGTGATCCAGGACGTGCCAGGTCTCCCGCCGCACGAAGTAACGGGGTGCCCAGCGCTTCCCGCCCCTCGGCCCTAGCGCCGGAACATCGCCATGCACCGATGCCGCTAAAGTTCTAGTATAGAGTTGCGAGTTTGTTCTGCCGGCGACCGGCCGGGATCAGGCGGCGCTGCCTTGCCGCCCAGCACTGAGAGATAGCCCCGCTCAGCCTCCAGCACATGTCGGGTGATCCCGTCCAGGGTTCGCCCTCCACCGCGCGGACCGCTGCGCAGGGTCTTCCCAGCCGCCATCTCCACGGTGAGGTCCAAAGGCTCGCCAGCAGGCTTTCAGCATGGCTTCAAGGCGTTGCAGCTCCGCATCATCCACAGGTGCTGCATCACCGGAAGGCGCCCGGTCCGGCGCGCCGAAATCGGTGGTCGCATTGCCGCTTAATCGTTCGATGACAACAAAATCCGATACATCCCGGGTAATTGGAACTCCAACCCCGCCGGGCGCAAAATGCTCAGATAGCGCGGGCCGTAATCGAATAATGCCTGCCAGCGCGGCGGGTTCATCGCGACCCATGCGACACCAGCCAGGCCAATCGAGCGCTGCCGCGAAAGTGCGGCGGCTTCCAATTTCCAGGTAGATCGTGATCTTGTTCGTCATATTGTGGTTTATTTTAGTCCCGAAGTGACAAAATAGCCTCACGATTCCCAACGGTTCCTTATGGGAGCACTCAAAAGTTGTTTATATTTCGGTTTTTGGGGTGCGGGCGCACGCCCGCACCTCAAAAACCGAAAACAACCTTTTAGTGCACCCGTTCCTTATGCCAGCTAAGGTTTGTCGAGCCATATAATGATATAATTTATCTTATATATCCAATTATCACTTCCTCAATCTCCCCATATCTACACATAACCTGCAAGGAGCTTGTTTATGCCCAATTCCACCATCTCGCAAAAGGTAATCGAAGTCCAACAGCACCTGGGCGCCGTAATGCTTGTGCTCACCGACCCACAAATCAGCAGCCGCAACGACGATCCAGAAAGCTGTGACTTCCTGCTCGGCAATCCGCAGGAGATGCCCCTGCCGGGTTATTCCGCCGCCCTGCAACGCCAGGTCGAGCCGCAAAACAAAGACTGGTTTGCCTACAAAATGAGCGAGCCTAAAGCTCAGGAAGTGATCGCCGCAAGCCTCCGGCGCAGGCAGGGGATCGCCTACCAGCCTGAAGATATCACCATGACCACCGGCGCCTTCGCCGCACTGGCGTTATCGCTGACGGCGGTCGTCGACCCCGGCGACGAGGTCATCTTCCTCAGCCCGCCCTGGTTTTTCTATGAGACCCTCATCCTGGGCGCCGGCTGCAAGCCGGTGCGCGTCAAGGTGGACGCCCGCACCTTCGAGCCGGACCTCGCTGCGCTGGAAGCTGCGATCACGCCCCGGACGCGCGCCATCATCGTCAACAGCCCCAACAACCCCACCGGCAAGATCTACTCGCCCCAGGTTTTATCCGATCTCGCCAGCCTGCTCACCTCCGCTCAAAAGCGCACACAGCGCCCCATCTACCTGCTTTCCGACAAATCCTACAATCGCATCGTCTACGATGAGCGCCGCTACCCCAGCCCGACAGCATTCTACCCTTATTCGTTCTTGATCTACACCTATGGCAAGACCTTGCTGGCGCCTGGTCAGCGCATCGGCTACATCGCCCTCCCGCCTGACATGCCGGACCGCCAGAGTGCGCAACGCCTTGCTCACTTCCCAATTCCTACTCGGCTAGGCCTTCCCCAACGCCATCCTGCAGTACGCCCTCCCGGAGCTGGAAAAGCTCTCGATTGATATCCAACACCTGCAGCGCAAGCGCGACCGGCTGGTTAACTCCCTGGGCGAGATGGGCTACGATCTGCACTCGCCCGAAGGCACCTTTTACCTGATGCCGCGCTCGCCCATTGGTGGATGACCTGGCTTTCACCCGCCTGCTGATGGCGCACAAGATCTACTGCCTGCCGGGCGCAGCCTTCGAGATGCCCGGCTACTTCCGCATCTCTCTCACTGCCAACGATGCCATGATCGAGCGCTCCTTGCCTGGCTTCGCCGCCGCCCTGCACACTGCCCGGCAGCAGGCGCCCATGAATATTGCTACCCAGATAATACCACACCAATCCGCTGAGTTCAGCAGGTACTTGAGGTAGAATTGAGCCTGGCAAATAGCCAGGCTTTCTTCCCATATCTGAAGATGTCTACCACCCACTCCGTCAACCACAAACTCTCAACGACCAACTCACTTATGACTGACCACATCCTCATCCACAACGCTCACGTATTCACACCCATTGGCGAGTGGCAGCCCGGCTGGCTGCTGGTTGAAAATGGCAAGATCTACGCCATGCGACCGGGGCAGCCGCCCGATTTCGAAGCCGGGCGTATCACCCGCCGCATCGACGCAGGCGGGCGCCGCCTGCTGCCGGGCTTGATCGACCTGCATGTTCACGGCGCTATCGGTCACGAGGCGATGGACGCCTCCCCGGATGGCTTGCGCGCCATGGCGCGCTACTACGCCAGCCACGGCGTAACCGGCTTCCTCGCCACCACCTGGACCGCACCCGGCGAGCGCATCCTGGCTGCCGTTCAAGCCGCTGCCCAGGTCTATGGAGAGATCCCGGGCGGCGCCGCCCTGCTCGGCGTCCACCTGGAAGGTCCCTACCTCAACCCGGAGAAGTGCGGCGCGCAGGACACGCGCAGCATCCGCCGCGCCGATCGCAATGAAGCGCTGAGCTTTCTGGATGCCGGTCCCGTGCGCCTGCTGGCGTTAGCGCCTGAATTCCCGGAGAACATCTGGCTGATCGACGAATGCGTGCGCCGTGGCATCGCCGTCGCCGCAGGGCACACCACCGCCGGCTTGCCCGAGATGCAGCTTGCCGTATCCCACGGGCTGAGCCAGGTGACGCACTGCTTCAACGGTATGCAGGGTTTGGGGCACCGCGACCTCGGCACGGTAGGCGCCGCCATGGCGCTCCCCGAGGTGAGCTGCGAGCTGATCGCCGATAACATCCACGTCCACCCTGCCGCGCAGAAGATCCTGGTGGACGTCAAAGGCTGTGATGGCGTGATCCTGATCACCGACGCCATCCGCGGCACCGGCATGCCGGATGGCGAATATCCCATGGACGACCGCACGGTCACCATCCGCGACGGGCAGGTGCGCCTGCCCAGCGGCGCCCTGGCTGGCAGCGTGCTCACCCTCGAAAGAGGCTTGGGGAATATTATCCGCAACAGCGGTAAGTCGCTGCAGGAAGCCTGGCGCATGTCCAGCCTCAACGCCGCCAGGGCTATCGGGCTTTCCGCCAGTAAAGGCAGCCTGGAGCCGGGCAAAGACGCAGACCTGGTTCTGCTGGATGGCAGCTTCAATGTTGCATTGACTGTAGTTGCAGGCAAGATCGTGTACGAGAAATCCTCCTGAGGACAATCCGATGAATGTGAATGAAACCCATCTCTCCCGCGAGATCCACGAACAACCGCTTGTTCTGGAACAGCTTCTCAATCAGGAGCGCCCCGCCGTCCAGCGCCTGGTGGAGGAGGTAAAACGACGCCAGGTCGATTATGTGCTCATCGCCGCCCGCGGCACCAGCGATAACGCCGCTCGTTATGCCCAATACATTCTCGGCGCCAACAACCGCCTGGTCGTCGCTCTGGCGACCCCCAGCCTGTTCTCTATCTACAACCAGCCGCCCCGCCTGGGGAATGCCCTGGTCGTGGGCATCAGCCAGAGCGGCAAGAGCCCCGATATCGTCGCCGTCCTCTCCGAAGCCCGCCGCCAGGGCGCCCTCACAGCCGCCTTCACCAATACCCCCGGCTCAGACCTGGCGCAGGAAGTGGAGCATGTCATCCAGCTGCATGCCGGACCGGAGCGGGCGGTCGCTGCCAGCAAGACCTACATCTGCGAGCTGGCAGCCATCGCCTTGTTCAGCGCCGTTTTGAGCGGCGAGCCGGAACGCCTGGAGAGCCTGGAGCGCATCCCCGGGATTGTCGCCCAGACCCTGGGCGTTGAAGCGCTTATCGCCCAGATCGTGCAGCGCTACCGCTACATGCGCGAGTGCGTGGTTATCGGGCGTGGCTACAACTACGCCACCGCCTTCGAGATCGCCCTCAAAATGAAGGAATTGACCTATACGTTCATCGAGGCTTACAGCAGCGCCGACTTCCTGCATGGTCCCCTGGCGGTCATCGAGTACGGCTTCCCTGCCATCACTATCGCCCCCTCCGGCGCCATGCTACCCGAGATGCAGCGCTTCATGCAGACCCTCAAGCAGCGCGACGCCGAGATCCTGGCGATCAGCGATGATCCATCCACCTTAGAGATGGCGGATATCCCCCTGCGCCTGCCGGTCAGCGTGCCCGAATGGCTCTCGCCCATCCCCGCCGTCGTCCCGGGACAGCTGCTCTCGCTGCACCTGGCTTCCATCCGCAATTACGACCCAGACCGCCCGCGCGCCTTGCTCAAAGTCACGGAAACCCACTAGCGCTGAGACCGGTCATAAGTCCTGCTAGAAATAACGTGGTTCGGGATAAGTGGCTTTTTGGGGTTATCGTGCGGCTGCGTCGCACGATAACCCCAAAAAAGCGTACTTTCCGCTCTCGAGCTACGTTATTTTAGAAATTCTCTCTCTATTCTCTCGATCAAGGAGAGCAGCGGCATCTCAGCCAGCAATTCCAGGCGTAAATCAGCCTGCGCCAGGGAGTATTGCCGCGTAACCGGGTTTGGCACCGCCACGCACAGCAGCCCGGCAGCCTTGGCTGCCCGGATGCCGTTGGGCGAATCTTCGAACACCACCGCTTCCTGCGGCTGAGCATCCAGGTCCGCCAGGACGGTCAGGAATAGCTCCGGATCGGGCTTTACCCGCTCCACGTCATCCCTGCCGCGCACGCTGTCGAAGTGCTCCAGCAAATCCAGCCGCCGCAGGTGCCCCACAACCCAGGGACATCCTGCGCTGGAAGCCAATCCGATCTTCAAGCCTCTCTGCTTCCCCTCGACCAGCATTTCGCGCACGCCCGGCAGCACCGGCTGCCTCAGGATCAGCTCGCTTTCATGCTGGCGGCGCTGCGCGCCGAGCGTTTTCGCGGTCCAGCGGACGCCCGATCTGCGCTTCCAACCTGGCGAAATGCTCCGCTTCCGTAGACACCGTTCCAACAACCTGCGCCCACTCCTCGTAGGTCAGGCAGCCTCCCTGCGCCGCGTACAACTCCTGCCAGGAACGGTAAACGGGGGTCTCCGTATCCAGGATCAACCCATCGAAATCGAAGATCAGCGCCCGGATCATTTAAACAAAGGGCGGATCAGCAGCCACACCCCAAGCAGGATGATCAGCACCGGCCAGTAAACTCCCAGGTAGCTCTTCCCGCCCAGCAGCGAGGAGAAGATGGCAAACAGGATCACGCTGATCAGGATCAAGGTGCCGCCATCTCTCAACGACTTGCGAAATTCACCCCCGAACAGCCCCGCCAGGATCGTCCCCACGCCGACAAAGCCCGGGATCAGCGCCCAGGCATATGCCCAGCTTGCCCAGTCGCCGGTCTCGTTCTGGTAGTACAGGATCCCGCCGATCCCCGCCACGATGCAGGCTGGCACAGCCATGCCGGGCTCGTTGACCAGCAAGCCAAGTAGAAACAGAAATATCCCCACCCCCACCAGGATCAAGGGCCAGGAGAAGGTGATGTTGAGCGTCAAACCCAGCCCAGGGAAGAGCTGCGCCGCCAGTAAAATGCCGCCGACCAGGATCAGCACGATCCCACCCAGCAAGTTCGTCCTGCGATGACTATCCATGATTTCGCCGCCTTTTTCTTGATTTAGGTTGATTATAAACTCAGAAACGGGATTGCTGGCGAAAACCGGGGTGCCGGGTGTGGCGCGCCCGGCTTCCATTTCTCGCAATCCTCGCAGCGCGTTGACGCCTGCCGTGAGAGAAAGTACAATCAGCCCCACAGGGCTAGATGGGAGAGAGATGCGATGAATACCGTGCTACGCGAGTTCCAGCTCCCCGGTAGTGGCTGCATCCAGATTGTCCAGGGCGACCTGACCGAAGAAAATGTCGATGCCATTGTCAACGCCGCCAACTCCCATTTGCAGCATGGTGGGGGTGTGGCAGGTGCAATCCTGCGCCGCGGCGGACCCGAGATCCAATCCGAAAGTAATACCTGGGTCCAGCTCCATGGTCCCGTCTCCCATGACCAACCGGCGTATACCGGCGCCGGGCGGCTTGCCTGTCGTTATGTGATCCACGCCGTCGGACCCGTTTGGGGAGAAGGAGATGAAGACCAAAAGCTGGGAAAAGCGGTGGGCGGCTCGCTTGCCCTTGCTGAGCGCCTGGAGCTGGAGTCGCTCGCCCTGCCTGCCATCTCGACCGGCATCTTCGGTTTCCCCAAGGAGCGGGCAGCCCGCATCATCCTGAAAACCGTGCGGGAGTTCCTCACTTCCCCGGCTTGCAGCCATCTCAAGCTGGTGCGCCTGACCCTCTTCGACCAGCCCACTTTGGAAGCGTTCTTGCAGGTCTGGTCCTCATTGGGTCTCAAAGCCGATTTCTGATCCAGGCTGCTCGCGCGATGATCACTTCAGTCCATAACCCCAAGATCCAGGAAGTGCGCAGGTTGCAATCTCGCTCACGCCAGCGTCATGAAGCGCAGGCTTTTGTCGTCGAAGGTGTGCGCCTGGTCGAGGAAGCCCTGCACGCCGGCTGGCCTGCCAGCCTGGTGCTGGTATGAGCGCAGCCTGGACGAGCGTGGTCAGAAGGTCGTCCAGGGTTTTGCATCCCAGGGCGCCGCTATCGAAGAGGTGTCCCCCGAGGTACTTCGGGCTGTCAGCGACACCGAGACCCCCCAGGGGATTCTGGCAGTCTTGCCGTTGCGCAGCCTGCCCCTGCCGGGGCAAATGGATTTCGTATTCATCCCCGATGGCGTGAAAGACCCCGGCAACCTGGGGGGCATGTTGCGCACCGCCGCCTCGGCGGGCGTGGACGCCGTCTTGCTGCCGGAAGGCACAGTCGACGTCTACGCCCCCAAAGTGCTGCGCGCCGGTATGGGCGCCCACTTCCGCATTCCGGTCCAATCCCTCCCCTGGGGGGAGATCCGCGATATCCTGAAGCGAGACGGGCTGAAAGTCTACCTGGCAGACGTACAGGCTGGCATCCCCTACACCCGCGCCGATTTTCTCCCCCCGCTGGCATTGATCATCGGCGGCGAGGCTGAAGGCGCCAGCTCCCTCGCCTACGGTCTGGCGCCGGAGCGCGTCCACATCCCCATGCCGGGCGGCATGGAGTCGCTCAACGCTGCCATCGCCGCCGCCCTGTTGCTCTTCGAGGTCGTCCGCCAGCGCCAGGCATAGAAGGCAAACGATGAAGCTGCGCTCGATCACCTGTTTTATTCACTCTCCCCTGGAAAAAGGCGCCGTCGAGGCTGCCGGCGCGTTTGCGGCGGCAGCCCGGCAGGCTTACGAATCGTCCGGGTTCGCTGTCCAGACCGTGCGCCTGGCGACCTCGCCCTTTGCCGCCTGGCTCCCGGCAAGCGCATCCGCGTCTGCCCTGCGCCTGGTGAGCGAGCTGGAAGCCGCGGCAGGCGCCAGCGGCTTCGAGTATCTCTCCCTCGGACCCGCCCTGCCCGGCGATCTCCCGGCATTCGATCTCATCCCAGAAATCCTGGCTGCCACCCAGAGCGTCTTCCTCACCGGGCTGATGACCCTGGATGGCGGGGGCGTCTCGCTGCCTGCCGTGCGCGGCTGCGCCGAGATCATCGCCCGGGTTTCCGGATTGTCGCCGGATGGTTTCACAAACCTGCGCTTCGCCGCGCTGGCGAACGTTCCGGCGGGCACGCCCTTCTTCCCCGCTGCCTACCATAGCGGCGCGCTGCCCGCCTTTGCCCTGGCAACCGAAGCCGCCGACCTGGCGGTGGAAGCCTTCCGGTCGGGCGATGGCGCCTCCCTGGATCAAGCGCGTGAAGCGCTGGTGGAGTCTCTCGAGGCGCACGCCCGGCGGTTAGAGCAAACCGCCCAGACCCTGGAGCGAGAATCCGGCTTTCGCTTCGGCGGGATCGATTTTTCGCCCGCTCCGTTCCCCGACGACGCCATCTCCCTCGGCGCAGCGATCGAATGGCTGGGCATCCCGCAGCTGGGTCAGCATGGTTCGCTGGCTTCCGCTGCCCTGCTGGCAGAGGCAATCGACCGGGCGCATTTTCGCAAGGCCGGCTTCAACGGGTTGATGCTCCCCGTGCTGGAAGATTCTCGCCTGGCGCAACGCGCCGCTGAGGGGTCGTTGGGTGTCAAGGATCTGCTCCTCTTCTCAGCCGTGTGCGGCGCCGGGCTGGATACAGTTCCCCTGCCCGGCGATATCTCCGCAGACGAGCTTGCCGGCATCTTGTTAGATGTCGCCGTGCTCGCCCAGCGCCTGGATAAGCCGCTCACCGCCCGTTTGATGCCGGTGCCCGGCAAATCGGCTGGCGAGCTGACCGGCTTCAGCTTCGCCTACTTTGCCAACAGCCGGGTCCTTCACGTGCAACGCGGCTCGTTAACCCGCCACCTGGCAGGGGAAGATGTGTTTTACATCTCTAAACGGGATCGGTCTGGATAGGATTTTTTTATGCTAAAACGATGCCTGTTGCTTTTCCTGCCAGTCTTGCTGCTCTGTGGCTGTGGCGGCAAGAGTACACCAACCATCCCTTCCGCCCAGCAAGCGGAAACCGCCCTGGCAGGAATGCCGCTGCCGCAATCGGAGCAAACCTTGCTGGCAGAGTTGCCGACCCAGGAAACCGGCATTGCCACACAGCCGCCCCCTACCCCGCTGGTCACCTCCGACCCCTTTCAGGATGCCGATTGATACCGATATCGCCGGAGATGAAGATATTGCTCCCCCTCTCACCCCCTTGCCCGCTGCCACCGCATTTGTCCCCACCCCGGGCGCAGCCTCCGCAGAATCGCAGGTGATGCTTGGCATCGTCCTGTCCAGCAGTCTCGGACAGGCGCAACAGGCGCCTGCGCCCCTCGCTGTGGAAGCCGCCGCGCCGAATGAGGTTATAATTGAATCGCGAGCCGCCCCCGCCTCATCACCTGGCTTGGGACGGTTGATCCCACCCGGCCTGGTCTCTCTGATCGGCCTCATCTTGCTCGGACTAGGGTTGTATATGAGCACAACTTCCCAGCCAACCAGCCAGGAAATCAATGCCGTTTTGAACATCGCCGACCTGCAGCCAGGGCGTGGTCTGGTTGAGCTGAAGGGAATCATCACCCAGGTGCCGCGCCCCCTGGATAAGAACGTAGACAACCCCCTGGCTGTACTGCGTCTGGTGATCGAGGAGAGCGAGCCTCAGGCGGGTTGGAGGCAGGTGTTGGACCGTGTGCTGGCAACCGAGTTCTCACTCGAAGACGGCACCGGCGTGGTGTGGGTCGCGCCGGACCAGCTCGACCTGAACCTGTTGGGCGAGGGCTCCTTCGCCTCGATCAAACAGGCGGAGGAAGCTTTGAAGATCCTGGGCTTGCAAGCCAGCTCTGCCTGGGGCAGAGGCTTGCGTTACCGCATTTGGGAGCTGCGTAAAGGGCAGCCGCTCATCGCCCTGGGCAGCGTGCAGCAGCACTTCAAGCTCGTCGGCTCCAGCCAGCATCCGGTCGCCTTATCGACCGCGGCCGAGCCCACCTCAGCCACTGCCGCAGAAGCCTCCGGCGGTCATGGGATCAACACCCTGCTGGTGCTGGTGATCGCCCTGGGCGGCGCCGCCTTCCTGGGCGGTCTGATCTGGCTGCTTTGGGCGTTAATGCGGTAGATGTCATCCCCTCCCGCTAACGATCGCACACAAAAGGTCTTAAGTACACGCCGGTGTACGACTGGTCATTGGCGCAGACCTCTTCGGGGGTTCCTTCGGCTACCACCCAGCCGCCCTTATCGCCGCCTTCCGGACCCAGATCGATCAGGTAATCGGCGACCTTGATGATATCCAGGTTATGCTCGATGATCAGCACGCTGTTCCCGGCGTCTACCAGCCGCTGCAGCACCTCGATCAGCTTGTGCACATCCGCAGCGTGCAAACCCACCGAAGGCTCATCCAGCACGTACAGCGTCCGCCCGGTCGCGCGCCGGGAGAGCTCTTTCGCCAGCTTGACCCGCTGCGCCTCCCCGCCGGAGAGTGTGGGCGCCGGCTGCCCCACGCGGATATAACCCAACCCTACCTCTTGCAGCGTCCGCAACCGGCTGACCATGTTCGGGAATGCCTCGAAAACTTGCAGCGCGTGGTCGACCGTCATATCCAGCACGTCGGCGATGCTGTAATCCTTGAAGCGCACCTGCAGCGTCTCGCGGTTAAAGCGCGCCCCGTGGCACACATCGCACGGCACGTAAACGTCCGGCAGGAACTGCATCTCGATGCGCAACTGACCCTGTCCCTGGCAGGCTTCGCAGCGCCCGCCGTGCACGTTGAACGAGAAGCGCCCCGGCTTGTAGCCGCGCACCTTGCTCTCGGGCAAATCGGAAAACAGGGTGCGGATCTGGTCGAACAAACCCGTGTACGTGCCGGGGTTCGAGCGTGGCGTGCGCCCGATCGGCGACTGGTCGATATTGATGATCTTATCGATGTGCTCCAGCCCCTCGATGCGCTCGTGGTCGCCGGGCTGAGTATGCGCCCCATGCAGGTGGCGCGCCAGCGCTTTGTACAGGATCTCCACCATCAGCGTCGATTTTCCCGAGCCGGATACGCCCGTAATGCACACCAGCCTGCCCAGCGGGATGCGCACGTCGATATCCTTGAGGTTGTTCTCGCGCGCCCCTAGCACTTGCAGGTATTTGCCGTTCCCGCCCCGCCGCTTTTCCGGGATGGGCACCTGCAACCGCCCGGAGAGGTACGCCCCGGTGAGCGAAGCGGGGCTGTCGATGATCGTCTCTACCGTCCCCTCAGCCACCAGGTAGCCGCCATGCTCGCCCGCCCCGGGTCCCAGGTCCAGCACCCAATCGGCAGAGCGGATGGTTTCCTCGTCGTGCTCCACCACCAGCACGGTATTGCCCAGGTCGCGCAGCCCCATCAGCGTCTTCAACAGGCGGCCGTTGTCGCGCGGGTGCAAGCCGATGGACGGCTCGTCCAGCACGTACAGCACGCCCATCAGGCGCGAGCCCACCTGCGTCGCCAGGCGGATGCGCTGCGCCTCCCCGCCGGAAAGCGAAGCTGCTGAGCGCTTCAAGGTCAGGTAATCCAGCCCCACGTTCACCAGGAAGCCCAGCCGGTCGTGGATTTCCTTGAGGATGCGCTCGGCGATCGCCTGCTGCCGGCCAGTCAGGGGCGTCTGCTCGCCCCCCAGCTTCTGCACCCAGCTCAGCGTGCGCGCCACGGGCCAATCGGTGAGCTCGACGATGTTGACCCCGTCGATCGTCACCGCCAGCGCTTCGCGGCGCAGGCGCGCCCCTTTGCATACCGGGCAGATGCGCTCGCTCATGAACTCGGAGATCTTGTCGCGCATGTACTCCGAGTTGGTATCGTTGTAGCGGCGCTGCAGGTTGGTGATCACGCCTTCGAAGGGCGTGCTGAACGTCGCCCGCCGCCCATCTTTGTTGTGGTAGTGCACCGTCACGGATTTACCTTGCGTGCCGTACATGACGATGGCCATCTTTTCCGGCGCAATGCTGCGCACCGGCGCGTTCAGATCGATATGGTACTCGCGCGCCACCGCCTCCAGCATTTGCCAGTAGTAGCCGCCCTCTTCCCTGGGACCGCTCCATTCGGAGATGGCGATCGCCCCCTCATTCAGGGCGCAATCCGCATCCGGGATGAGCAGCTCCGGGTCGATCTCCAGCTTGCCGCCCAATCCCTGGCATTCGGGGCACGCCCCGTGCGGCGTATTGAAGGAAAAAGTGCGCGGCTCGATCTCCGGCAGCACGGAGCCGTGCTCCGGGCACGCCAGGTGCTCGGAAAAATGCAGGTCGTGCGGCGCTTCCGCCTCGGTGACATCCTGGATGGTCAGGTAGCCGTCGCCGAACTTGAGCGCCGTCTCCACCGAGTCGGTCAGCCGCGAGCGGAAGGCATCCGCCTCCTGCGCGTTTTCCTGGCGGCGGATGACCAGCCGGTCGACCACCGCTTCGATGGTGTGGATCTTGTAGCGGTCCATCTGCACTTCTTCTTCGAGCTCGTAGACCTGCCCGTCCACCCGCGCCCGCACGAAGCCCGCCTTGCGGATCTCTTCCAGCACCGCCTGGTGGGTGCCTTTGCGCCCGCGCACCAGCGGCGCCAGCAGCACCAGCCGCGACCCATCCGGCAGCGCTTCGACCGCCTCCACGATCTCCTGCGCCGATTGGCGGCTCACCTCTCGCCCGCATTCCGGGCAGTGCGGGATGCCTGCCCGGGCGTACAGCAGGCGCAGGTAATCGTAAATCTCGGTCACCGTCCCTACCGTCGAGCGCGGGTTGTGCGAGGCGCCCTTCTGGTCGATGGACACCGCCGGGGATAACCCCTCGATCGCATCCACGTCCGGCTTGTCCATCTGCCCCAGGAACTGGCGGGCATACGCCGAGAGCGACTCGACGTAGCGCCGCTGGCCCTCGGCGAAGATCGTATCGAACGCCAGGGAGGATTTCCCCGAGCCGGAGAGCCCGGTGATGACCACAAACCGGTCGCGCGGGATCTCGACCGTGATGTTCTTGAGGTTATGCACGCGCGCCCCCACCACGCGGATCATATTTTGAGTCATAAAACGCCTCCCCTGGCTGCACGCAAGCGGTAAGGATAAAAGCAATTGTAGCACATATGTTTTAGTATTTACAGGAGTATTTTCTGGCAATCGAGCCAAACTGCTATTATACCAACCCGGTCAAGGGGGTTATGGAGTAGTTTGGTACAATTGATGAAGAGTTTTTCCATATCGCATCCGGCTTGCTCTACCCTCGCCTCTGCGTCTACAGCTCTGCCATGAGAATCCTGCGCGCATTCCTACCTATCTGCATCGGTTTCGGGTTGGCTATCGGCTTGCTGCTGGTAGCGGGATTGCAATCCAGCCTGGCGGAAGGCAGTCACCCAATCTCCGGAGCAACGGACGCGCCTCCATCCGCTATGTAGCGCCGACCGGTGAAGACCAGGGAGACTGTCTTGCTCCAACAATCCCCTGCCGCACCCCGCAATATGCTGTGGACCAGGCAGTAGCGAACGACAGATTCGTTTAGCTCAGGGAGTCTATAGCGATCTCAATATGCGCGGCGGGTACCCCCAGGTTGTGTACATCAACAAAACGGTCACCCTGCCGCGGCGGTTACACTCTGACAAACTGGACAACGCCGGATTTCATCAACCATCCCGCCGTTGTCGATGCCCTCACCAGGGGGAGCTATATTCCTGTCAGGAATGAAAGCCTCATTGGAGGGGCTACGTATTTCATGGGAACGCAAGCGGAGCGCCCGCCAACCGGGATGGCGGCGGCATATTCATCCTGGATGCAAGCGCCATCATCAGCGCCTGCCAGATTATCAGTAATACAGCACAGTATTATGGCGGCGGGATTTTTCATAACGGGGGTAATTTCCACCTGATCAACAGCCAGATCATTAGCAATACCTCCGGATCTTCCGGAGGCGGAGTATTCAACGGACCTCCCTATGGCCACTATGACAGGAAATCCAATTTGTTCTCCTCTTGCGTGAAGTCGGTACTCGATACAATAGCGATACCAGTTTAATCCTTAATAACCTCTTCATCTCAAATCTTACTGGAAACGGTGGAGGAGGGATGTTACTCAGGCAACGCAACGCATTGTTTTTCAACAACTATTTTGCTGAGAATACCAGCGGTCTTGGCGGCGGTTTTTTTCTGGAGGAGAGTAATGCCCAGGTTAGATCCAATATCTTTGTAATGAACAATGCGAATGGCGGAGGAATATATTCAAGTTACTCCACCATAGTAGTGGTGGACAACACTATCCATGGGAATACCTCTGGGCAGGGTGGAGGGTTATATCTGAGGTTCAGTTTTGCCAACCTTCTAAGAAATGAGTTCACCGCCAACAATGCCCAATCGATGGGAGGAGGGATTTACGCATTAGATACGCCGATTACCCTGGACAGGAACCTTTTCTCAGGCAACTCTACAACCGAGTTATGGGGCGGAGGGATGGTCATGGATGGCAGCAATTTCACCATGACCAATAATCTAATTGTGGATAACTACAGCGCAAATTATGGAAGTGGAATACTGATCGATCGCGTAAGAGTTGGTCGCATGCTGCACAACACGATTGCTCGGAACAAGGGCATAATCGGCGATGGGCTCATGATCGCATCGAACAGCCATATTGCCCTTACGAACACAATTCTCGTGAGCCAGACCAGTGGTATCCTTCTGATTGGTTCCGAAAGCAGCGCACGGCTTGAGGGAACGTTTTGGGGTAGTGGGCCATGGGCAAATGGCAGAGACTGGTACAGTCTGGGTAATCTGATCAGTGGCACGGTAAACATCTGGGGCGATCCCAGGTTTGTAGATCCAGATTTCGGAAATTATCATCTAAGCTCTGATAGCGCCACGATCGAACTCTGGCGTTACTTCGGGTATTCTTTGGGATATTGACGGCGATACGCGCCCCAGTTTTTCCGGCTACGATATCGGTGCTGATGAATTTATGGGTGAGGATTTGGTGTATCTGCCATTAATTAAGCGGGAGATAACAATCTCAAATCGCTAATTTATAATTGCCAGAAAGACACATACCTATAAAGAACGGATTTCTCAGCTCCACGGAATTTGATCAGTCGGACAAAACACGCGATGAGCTTCCTCAAAAAACTAACCAGCCTCTTCCCCTCCCCGGCACTCGGCGACGAGCGCAGCTACTGGATCTACGCCCGCTGCAACCGCTGCAATGAGGTGCTCAAAGCGCGCATCGACCTCTACAACGACCTCAGCCTCGACTACGATGACTCGAAAAACGGCTTCTACTGCCGCAAGGTGATCATGGGCACCTCCCGCTGTTTCCAGCAGATCGAGGTTTCCCTTCACTTTGACGAAAAGCGGAAGTTAAACGACAGCCAGGTATAGGCGGTCAGCTCATCAGCAAGGAAGAATTCGAAAAATAATCGCAACCGTACTGACGCAAAGAAATCGTAGGGGCGCGGCGAGAATAATACCTGCCCGCGCTTAGAATCTCCTCGCCGCGCCCACGCCCGGCCGCACCCGCGCCAAGAAATCTACTCCAGCACCTCAACCACCCCCGCTTCCCCGTCCACCCGCACCCTGCAGCCCGTCTGGATACGCTCGACCGGGATCTGGTCCACGCACGGGATCTCGGCGATAATGCAGCCCACCGCCGTGATCGTCTCGCAGGAAACGTTCACCACCGCCGCCGGCGCCAGCCCGTTGTGCTTCAGCCGATAGAGCGTGTACGAGCCCACCGTCGAGCCCTTGCCGGTGGGGAAGACCAGCACCTTCCCGGCGATCGATTGTCCTTCCAGCTCGTGCCCCGCCTCCGTCACCACTCCGCTGTCGGGGTCCACCCCGCCGAAGAAGGAGATGCCCATGCGCGTGACCAGCGCCTCGCCCACCGCCACGCCGGGGTAGATCTTGCGCCCCTGCAGGTTCATTTCAGCGCCTCCATCACCACTTCATCGAAGGGTTTCAATACCGTCTTGAAGCGGTTCTTCGCCGATCCGTAGTAACATGCTTTGGCGCTGTCGGTTGCCATGGCACGGAAGCGCCCGCGGATCGGCGCCACCACGCAGCAGGTATCCGCAGCCAGGCGCGCCCCGGCGGCTTCGATCACCTGCGTGTATCCCATGCGGTCGGCAATCTGCTTGGTCGGACGAGCTGTGGTGATCCAGAAATCCCTGGTCACCTGCTTCCCCTCCAGCAGCTCGGCGATGCGCGCAATCTCCTTGATCGAGAGATGCGGGCAGCCCAGGGTGACGAAATCGATCTCACCCGCATCTGCCATACTCATGCTCTGCCGCGCCTGCTCCAGGTCAGCCGCCCGGATCTCGAGATTGTCCTTGTGCGCGGAAACCCGGCACACCTCCGGCGTAACCCCTTCCATGTGGAAGAGCGCCACGCCGCCGTAGGTGGCGATGCTGGCGCTCAGGCTTTTCAGCTCTTCCAGCGAGGCTCCTGGCACGCCGCGGATGTAGGGCACTTTCTTTCCCGCTTCCATCAGCCGATCGCCGATCGCCTTGCCCAGCGCGCCGAAGTCAGCGCTGCCCTCCAGCCCCGCGCTGACCTGCACGGTCACGTCTGGCGTCCGCTCCCGCTCCAGGTGGTAGCCGTACGCAGGTGTGACGCCGGTGAGCGCCGCCGCCAGCGCGCTCGGACCGCCCTCGCGGTTGCTGCGCGCCCCCAGCACGGAATTTGCGTAGCACACCGCGCTGCTCTCCGCCCAGGCGATGTGCTCGCCGAAGTGCGGCACGTTTCCGGAGAGGTACGGCGTGCAGGTGCAGGTGGTAATCACATTCATGCGCGCGAAAGCCTGGATCACCCGCTTTTGGTTTTCGGCAAACTCGGCGCTGATTCCCAGTACCTGCCAGTTCTCGGTGTCCATACCCGCCGGGTTGAGCGTCGTCAATACGCGCGCCTTTCCACCTCCCTCTGCCATCTCGTCCAGGAACTGCAGCCCGGCTTCCCCCAGGTTGTCATAGCTCACCCCTGCGATCTGCACGGAGGTAACCGCAACCGTCCTTTCCGCCCCGTAAATATCCCCCAGGGTCGCCAGGATTTCCATCGCCTTGCGGCAAGCCCGTCCATATTCGCCATCCAGCATCCGGCGCTCTTCTTGCGTTAGCTGCATCCGATCTCTCCTCGCTGAATCATGCGAAACGGTTCATTCTCTGGTAATCAACCGCTGGAGGTCTACCTGCGGGAAGGGGGCGCGCTCGAAGGTCTTGCCCGTCGTCTCCAGCGGCATCGTCAGGTCGAAACCGACCTTTGTCGTCAGGTGCGTACCCGCTTCGGCGCTAGGATCCAGGCTGGAGCCCGGCTCGCGCTCCTTAACCACCAAGCCGCGGTCCGCCTGGAAGCGGGTCGCCATCGCCCACGCCACCTCCTGGGGATTGTAGATGTCGATGTCCCTATCCACCACGAAGACATGCTTACACGAGCGATGTCCCTCGAACGCCGCCTGGATGGCTTTCTTGCCGTCGTCTTCCGCCCGCTTGTCGATCTGCACGATGGCGTGCAGCCAGGAGCACCCGCCGGGATCGACGTTGACATCCAGGCAGCGCACGGCATCGTTCACTTTGCGGTAGATCGTTGGCTCGCGCGGCATGCCCATCAGCAGCTTATGCTCCAGGGCGCCTGGCAGCAGCGCCTGCCAGATGGCATCCTTGCGATGGGTGATCGTCTTGAGCACAAAAACCGGCTCATTCCGCACCACATCGTACGTCTCCGTCAGGTCGACGAACGGTCCCTCGGCATGTCTCCGCTCGCGATAAACCGTGCCCTCCAGGACGAACTCGCACTCCGCCGGCACCCTGATGTCCACGCTTCTGGCGCGCGTCACCTTGAGCGGCTCCAGCGCGTTTGCCACCTCCAGCTCATCCACGCCCATCTCCAGCGAAGTAGCGGCTGCCGCCAGCACATTCGGCGGGTTGCCCACGCAGATCGCCACATCCACCTGCCCCAGCTCCTGCAGGAAGGCGTCGAAGTGCCGCCCGCGCACCACGCGCACCGCCATCTCCGTGGCAGAGAACTGCATGCAGCGGTGGTAATCCGCGTTCTGCCCGTAGTGCGGGTGGCGGGCGATCATCACGCCCGAGCTGATGTAGTTGCCGCCGTCCTTCTCGCAGTGGCGCAGGATCGGCAGGCGGTCCAGGTCTGGGTAATCCACCACCACATCCTGGCACGGCGCATTCTCCACCACCTGCGGCGGCGAGCGCCGCTCGATGGCGCTCGCCAGCATCGGGATGATCCCGTCCACCGGGATGCCGAAATAGTCTGCAAACGCCGCCTTCGAGCAGAACAGGTTCCCGATGACGCGAAAATCCGACTTCGCGCACATTCTCGAACAGTGCCGCTGCCGGCTCGAGCTGTTTCAATACCCCGGCGATCTCGTAGCTGCGCGAGATTGGCGCGGCGACCTTGACCAGCCGTTTTTCATCTTCCAACCGTTGGATGTACTCTCTGAGGCTCATGCCTGAATTGTATACCAAAAGCAGCCGGTGAAGAAAAATCCACGCTCGGCTCTGCGGTGATCTTGAGCGGGGTGATTCCCCATCACCCGTTCGCGCGTCTCGAAATCACCATTGGATACCGGATAAATAATGTAAAATATATACGAATAAATGGGGCTCTCGGGCTCGGATACAGCCATAAGCCCTGCGTCACAGCCATTGCCAAACAAATAACTCGGGTCCGAGCACTTCACGTCTGAGGGGAAAGATCGATTTAGGAAGTATGGCTTTTTAGGATGGCATGCACCTGAATGAACCCAATAGCCGAGCTTGAGATTGGACTGCATCGCCGCGAAGCGGAGACGGTTGCAGTCGAGTTTCGCTTCAGCCTGCCCGAGAGCGATGCGGAGGTCCGCATCGGACAGGGCATCGCCCGCTTTGATAGCGCCGCCCTGGCGCAGCTTTCCCCGGGAGGCGCAGAGTACGCACAAGCTCTCACCAAGAGCCTGTTTGCAGACCCGGCGGTCCTATCCGCCTTCACCCAGGCTTATGCCAGCGCCCAGTCCCAGGGATTAGACCTGCGCCTGCGCATCTTTATCGGTCCCAGCGCCCCCGAGCTGCACAGCCTGCACTGGGAGACCCTGCTTCACCCGCAGGATGAAATCCCCTCTCGCCGCAAACGAAACTGTTCTCTTCTCCCGCTACCTGACCAGCCTCGACTGGCGTCCCATCCATCTCCGACCCAAGAGCCTGCTGAGCGCTCTGGTAGTCGTTGCCAACCCAGCAAACCTTTCGGACTACCAGAACCTGGCGCCCATCGACGTCGAAGGCGAGCTGGACCGCGCCCGGCAGAGTCTGGGATCGATCCCGGTGGCGTCCCTGCCTCCAGATCAGCCAGCAGAAGGCGCAAGCCAGCCGCACGCTACCCTGAATAACCTGGTCGAACAGTTGCGCCAGGGGGCGCACGATATTCTCTACCTCGTCTGCCACGGGGCGCTCTCAGACGACGAGCCCTACCTGTGGCTGGAAGACGAGGATGGCAAAGCCGCCATCACACCCGGGCAAGACCTGGTAACTCGCCTCCACGGGCTGGACCAGCGCCCCAGGCTGGTGGTGCTGGCATCCTGCCAGAGCGCCGGCAGCCCCACCCAGGGCGACGCCCTCACCGCCCTCGGACCGCGCCTGGTGCAGGCGGGCATCCCCGCCGTGCTCGCCATGCAGGGCAATATCAGCCTGCAAACGCTGGCGGGATTCATGCCGGTCTTCTTCAAGCAGATCCAGCGGGAAGGGTTGGTAGACCAGGCAGCCGCGGTGGCGCGCAGCGCTGTGCAGGACCGCCCCGACCATTGGATGCCTGCCTTATTCATGCGCCTGAAGAGCGGGCTGATCTGGTATGTACCCGGCTTTGGGAAAGAGCAGGGCGGTTTCGAGAAGTGGAAGTCTGTTTTTCGCACCATCAAGAACGGGCGCTGCACCCCGATCATTGGTCCCGGTCTGTATGAATCGTTGATCGGTTCGCAGCGTGAGATCGCCCGGCGCTGGGCGGAGGCATATCACTACCCTCTGCAGCCGCACGAGCGCGAATCCCTGGCGCAGGTTGCCCAATTCTTATCCGTCAACCAGTACAAGCGCGCCCCTTATGACGAGCTCCCCGAGTACTTGAAAGGCGAGATTTGGGAGCGCTTCGGCGCCGAGCTTGCCCCACAGATCAATAAAGACACCACCTCCCTCGACGACCTGATGGCGGCTGCCGGCGCTCTGCGCCGCCAGAAACAGCCCGCCGAGCCCTACAAGGTACTGGCGCAGCTTCCCCTGCCCATCTTCATCACCACCAACTCCAACAACCTGCTTGCCCTGGCGCTTAAAGAAGCCGGCAAGGATCCACAGGTCGCCATCTGCCCCTGGAACGAGCACACCGAGCAGCTCAAATCGATCTATGACCTGGAACTGGGCTACCAGCCCACGCCGCAGCGTCCCCTCGTTTACCATCTCTTCGGTCGCATGAACGAGCCGCTCTCCATCGTTCTCACCGAGGACGATTACTTCAACTTCATGATCGGCGTCACCCGCAATCGCGAGTTGATCCCCAAAGATGTGCTCGAAGCCCTGGTCAATTCGGCTTTGCTCTTCGTCGGCTTCCAGCTCGATGACTGGCAGTTCCGTGCCCTGTTTCACAGCCTGCTGGACCAGCAGGGCAGCCTGTTGCGCGGCGGCTACCCGCATGTCGCCGTCCAGATCGAGCCGGAAGAGGGGCGTATCCTTGAACCTGAGCGCGCCCGCAGGTACCTGGAAGATTATTTTGCCAAAGGCGCCGAGATCAGCCTGTACTGGGGCAGCACCGCAGACTTTACGTCTGAGATGTGGGCAGGCTGGCAAAAGTTTACGGCATGAGCGACTATGGAAATCCGTAACCCACGTCCCAATCCCTATGTCGGTCCGCGCGCTTTCGAGACGGGTGAGCAGCTCTACGGTCGCGAGCGCGAGGCGCGCGATCTCCTGCTCTTCCTGATCTCGCAGCGCATCGTCCTGCTGCACTCACCCTCCGGCGCCGGCAAGACCTCCCTGGTTCAAGCCGGTCTCATCCCCCGCCTGCGCGAAGAGGGTTTTCACGTGTTGCCGGTGGCGCGCGTCAACCTGGAGCCGCCACCTGCCCTCCCAGAAAAATTGGGTACGGGCTTCAACCGCTATATCTACAGCGTCTTGCTCTCCCTGGGAGAAGGCATTCCTCCTGACGAGCAGGCGCCGCTAGAGCAGCTCGCCGGGATGAGCCTGGCGCAATACCTCGACCAGCGCCCCTTGCCCGAGCGTGCGCCCGGCGAGGAAGATCGCCCTCAGGTCGAGGTGCTCATTTTCGACCAGTTCGAGGAGATCCTGACCATTGATCCTACCGATCAGGAGGCTCGGGCTATCTTCTTCGCCCAGGTTGGCGAAGCGCTGCGCTCGCGCCATCGCTGGGCGCTCTTCTCTATGCGCGAGGATTACATCGCCGCCCTCGATCCCTACCTGCGCTCCGTCCCCACCCGCCTCGCCAGCCACTACCGTCTCGATCTGCTGGGCGTCGACGCCGCCCTGCAAGCCATCCAGAAACCGCCCCAGAGCCAGGGCGTCGATTTCGATGCAGAGGCCGCAGTCAAGCTGACCGATGACCTGCGCCGCGTGCAGATCCAGCAACCGGATGGGAGCATCACCGAGCAGCCGGGGTCTTACGTGGAGCCAGTCCAGCTTCAGGTTGTCTGTTACCGCCTGTGGGGCAACCTGGCGCCAGATGACAACCTGATTAGCGCGGATGATGTGGCTCACATCGGCGATGTCAACGAGTCGCTGCGCGGTTATTACGCTGAGCGAGTCGCCTCCACCGCTGAGCAGGCTGGCGTATCAGAGCGTAAGCTGCGCGAGTGGTTCGAGCGCAAGCTGATCACCGAGACCGGCATCCGCAGCCAGGTATTGATGGGTCAGGTTCAAAGCGAAGGGCTGGACAATAGCGCCATCCGCCTGTTAGAGAACGCCCACCTGGTGCGCGCCGAGAAGCGGCGCGGCGTCACCTGGTTCGAGCTTGCCCACGACCGGCTGATCCGCCCCGTGCGCCAGGATAACGCCGGGTGGTTTCAGTCAAACCTCAGCCTGCTCCAGCGCCAGGCAGAGGTTTGGCTGAAAGAGGATCGACCCGAAGGCATGCTCCTGCACGACCAGGCTTTGCTGGAGGCAGAAGCCTGGGCGGAGGCGCATGCCGGCGAGCTCACCGATGCCGATCGCGACTTCCTGGACGAGAGCCGCAAAGCCCGCCTACAGGCAGAGCGCGAGCGCCAGGAACAGGCGCAGAAGCTGGAGCTTGCCCAAAAGCTGGCGGATGCGGAGCGCACCCGCGCCGAGGAGCAAAGCCGCTCCGCTCGCCGGCTGCGCCGTATCCTGGCTGTCACACTTGTCGCTCTGGCAGCCGTAGTCGTTCTGGGTGTGCTGGCATTCAATTATCGGAACCGCTCTCTTAGCCAGCAGGCTGCCGCCGAATCCGCCCAGAAAATTGCGGATTATCAGGCGCGCCTGGCATTAGCCAACCAGTTTGCCCTGAACTCGCTGGAAGCCCAGAAATTCTTCCCACAGCGCAGCCTGCTTTCTGCCGTTGAGGGCAATCTTCGTCACACAGAATGCCGGAGAAAAGGACTCGCCTGTGGCGAACCAGGCGCTGGTCAACGCCCTGGTCAACAGCGGCGGGACCGTGCTCACCGGTCACACCGACGGCTTGCTCACCAACATCATCAGCCCAGACGGGCGCTGGCTGGCGACTGCCGGTCGCGATGGATCCGTTCGCTTATGGAATCTGCGGACGTTAGATCCCTCCGCCAGGTCGCTTATCCTTCAAGGGCATAAAGGTCCTATCGACGCCATGGCGTTCAGCCCGGACTCGCGCTGGCTGGCCACTGGCAGCCGGGATAACACCGCCCTCTTATGGGATGTAAAGTCGGAGGATGTTGCCGCATCTTCCATCTTCCTCGGTGAGCAAGGGGCAGATATTGCCTCGATCACCTTCACTCCAAACGGTCGCCGCCTGGTCACCGGCAGCACCGACGGCACCGCTCGCATCTGGGATATGGGCGCCAACGGTCCTGCCGGCGAACCCACCCTGCTCACCGGCGACCAGAAGGATGTCTTCACCGTCGCCGTCAGCCCCGACGGGCGCTGGCTCGCCACCGGCAGCAAGGATGGCGCCGCGCGCGTCTGGGATATCAGCGCTGCTGCTCCAGGCGCTGACCCGCTGGTCCTGGATTGTCATCCTGAGAACCCACCGCCGGAGGAGGATGCCGATCCGTCCATCCTGGCAGTCACTTTCAGCCTTGACGGGCGCTGGCTCGCTTCGGGGAGTAAAGATGCGATGGTGTGTCTCTGGGATCTATCAAGACCTGATCCAGCCGCCAGCCCGTGGATCATGGCAGGTCACTTGAACGAGATACGCGCCCTGGCTTTCAGCCCCGATGGTCACTGGCTGGCTTCCGGCAGCCTGGACCGCACAGCGCGCCTGTGGAACCTGTTACAGGAAAATCCCACCATCAACTCTCTCGTGCTGCGCGGTCACGAAGGCGGGATTTTGACGCTGGCGTTCAGTCCGGATAACCGCTGGCTGGCAACCGGCGGAACAGACTTCACCGCCCGCGCCTGGGACCTGGCTAAACCCGATCCCGCCGACCGGCCTCTAATCTTCTACGGGCATGAAGCCACCATCCGCTCGATTGCCATCAGCGCGGATGGTCACTGGCTGGCGACCGCCAGCATGGATAACACTGCCCGCCTCTGGGATCTTGCCACTGAATCGGTCGCCGCCCAGCCTATCCGCTTGCCCGGCGCCGCCAGCAATATCAATGCGCTGGATTACAGCTTGGACGGGCGATGGCTTGCCACCGCCAGCCAGGACGGCTCTACCCGTCTCTGGGACCTGTCTGTTGCCATCCCGCTCTCAACCACCCTCACCAGCCCGGGCAAATCCATGCGCGTTGTGGAGTTCAGCCCAGACGGGCGCTGGCTGGCGGCTGGCGGTCTGGATGGCGTAGCCCATCTCTGGCAGGTCACCGCCACCAGCCCTATTACCAGCCCCACATCGTTGCCGCTTGGTGATAAAATCCTATCACTGGCTTTTAGTCCCGACGGAAATCGCCTGGCTGTTGGAGGTACGAACGACATTATCCGCATCTGGGACCTTTCGACCTCGATTGGGACAGAAAGCCACATTGACCTGACCGACCACTCAAACGACGTTACGGTTATCAAAATCAGCCCGGACGGTCGCTGGTTAGCCGCAGGTTTCCTGGATGGGCAAGTCTATGTGTGGGATATGTCACCATCGAACCCACCTTACAATTCAATTCCCTTGATCGGTCACACCAAACAGGTGAATGCCCTCGCGTTCAGCCCAGATAGTCGCTGGCTGGCAAGCGGCGGGGGCGGCGGCAGCGTCCACCTGTACGACCTGACCCAATCCGACCCCACCTCAGATTATGACCGGTTGCTGGATGTTGAAAACGTCAATCAAAACGCCCTCTCCCTCGATTTCAGTCCGGATAGCCACTGGCTGGCGGCAGGCGTCAATCTTGGCGATGATGAGAATCCCATTTATACCGTCCAGCTTTTTAACGTGCAAAGTGTTGATCCCGCCAGCGAATCAATCAGCCTTCTTGGTCATCTACGCCGCATCCGGTCGGTTGATTTCAGCCCCAATAGCGACTGGCTGGCAACCGGCGGCGATGAAGGCACGATTTTCTTGTGGGATATGACGGCAAACAACCCGGCTGGCAATCCGCGCCGCCTGCCCGGGAGAAATCAGATCTTAGCAGTCACTTTCAGTCCGGATGGAAAGACAGTAGCCACAGCCAACCAGGATGGCGTCGTCCGTCTGTGGCTGCCAGCCACCCAAGATTTAATCGACCTGGCTTGCCGCACCAGCGGTCGTAATATGACCCTGGCTGAGTGGCAGCAGGTTTTACCAGATCAGCCCTACCGCAAGACCTGCCCCCAGTGGCCCGAAGGCCATTAATCGCATATCAGGAGTAAGTATGAGCACGAGCGCTGATTTAGAGATTGGACTCCACCGTCGCGACAGCGATAGTTACGCTGTCGATTTCCGCTTCAACCAGCCGGATAGCGACACAGACGTTCGCCTGGGTCAAGGCGTCGCCCGTTTTGACCTCCCGGCGTTGGAAAAAATGCAGCCTGGCAGCCAGGAATACAGCCAGGCGCTCACCAAGAGCCTCTTCACCGATCCTGCCGTCCAGACTGCCTTTGCCCAGGCTCTCACCAGCGCTCAAACGCAGAACCTGCCCTTGCGGGTGCGCCTGCTCATCGGTCCCAGCGCGCCCGAGCTCCAATCCCTGCATTGGGAAACCCTCAACAACCCGCAGGACAACTCGCCCCTCGCCAGCGGCGAAAATCTGCTCTTCTCTCGCTACCTCTCCAGCCTGGACTGGCGCCCCGTACCCCTGCGCCCCAAAGCCGATATGCGCGCCCTGGTGGTCATCGCCAACCCCTCCAACCTGTCTGAGTACCAGAACCTGGCTGCCATCGACGTCGAAGGCGAGCTGGGGCGCGCCCGTGAAGCCCTGGGAGCCATCCCGCTGACCCTCCTTCCCGATCCAGACGCCCCCGACACGTACGCTACGCTGAACAATATTGCCGCCCGTTTGCGCGACGGCGCTCACGATATCCTCTATTTGGTCTGCCACGGCGCCATTTCCCAGGATGCCCCCTTCCTGTGGCTCCAGGACGATAGTGGCAAGGTTGGCATTACCTCCGGCGACGATCTGGTCAGCGTGCTGCGCGGCTTGAGCAGCCGTCCCCGCCTGGTTGTCCTGGCGTCCTGCCAGAGCGCCGGTAATCCCACCATGGGCGATGCCCTCACCGCTTTGGGTCCGCGCATGTCGCAGGCGGGCATCCCCGCCGTGATTGCCATGCAGGGCAGCATCAGCCTGCAAACCATCGCCGGCTTCATGCCCGTCTTCTTCACCGAATTGCAGCGCGATGGTCTGGTCGACCGCGCCCTTTCCGTTGCCCGCAGCGCCGTCCGCCAGCGCCCCGATTACTGGATGCCCGCCCTCTTCCTGCGCCTCAAGAGCGGGCGCATCTGGTACGTCCCCGGTTTCGGCGATGAGCGCAGCGCCTTCGAGAAATGGCCTTCCATCCTGCGCACCATCAACCGCGGCCAGTGCACGCCTATCCTCGGTCCTGCCCTGTACGAGTTCGTCCTGGGCTCGCAAGCCGATATCGCCCGCCGCTGGGCTGAAGCGTACCACTATCCTATGGCGCCTCAGGAGCGCGAATCCCTCCCCCAGGTCGCCCAATACCTTACCGTCAACCAGTACGAGCGCGCCCCGTATGACGAGCTTGCCGAAGTTCTATCAGACGACTTGCGCAAGCGGCACGCCGATAAACTGCCTCCTGATGTGCTGAACAACAACACTCCCCTGGATAAGATAATAGAGGCGCTGGGTCTGCAAGTACAGCGTAATAGCCCTCACGACGCCTACAAAGTGCTCGCCTCGCTTCCCCTCCCCGTCTACATCACCACCAACTACAACAACCTCATGGCGGTCGCCTTGAAGGAAGCCAAGAAAGACCCGCAGGTGGTGCTCTGCCCCTGGAATGATTACGTTGAGAACCTGGAAACCATCTACGACCGTGAGCCGGATTACCAGCCAACCCCCGACCGCCCGCTCGTTTACCACTTGTTCGGGCGCCTGGACGATCCGGATACGGTCGTGCTCACCGAAGACGATTACTTCGACTTCCTGATCGGCGTCACCCGCAATAAAGACCTGATCCCCGGCGCAGTACGCCGCGCCCTGGCAGATACTGCCCTGCTCTTCCTCGGCTTCCGCCTGGACGACTGGCAGTTTCGCGTCCTCTTCCGCAGCATCCTCTCCCAGCAGGGCGGAGAGCGGCGCGGCCGCTATCCGCACATCGCCGCCCAGATCGAGCCAGAAGAGGGTCGCATCCTTGAGCCGGAGCGCGCTCGCCGCTACCTGGAGACCTATTTCGCCCGCGGCGCCAATATCAGCCTCTTCTGGGGCAGTGTGGACGATTTCGTCACCGAGCTTGAATCTCGCTGGCAGACTCACCCGGCATAAGATGCTCCAATGACCCTCGTCAACCCACGCCCCAATCCATACGTTGGTCCGCGCGCTTTCGAAACCGGCGAGACCATCTACGGTCGCGATCACGAGCTGCGTGATCTGCTCGACCTGCTCATCGCCGAGCGCATCGTTCTGCTCTACTCCCCTTCCGGCGCAGGTAAATCCTCCCTCATCCATGCCGGGCTCGTCCCGCGCCTGCGCGAAGTCGGCTTCCAGGTGCTGCCGGTTATTCGGGTCAGCCAGGAGCCGCCGCAAGGCTCGCTGCCCAACCGCTACCTTTTCAGCACGCTGCTCTCCCTCGAGGAGGGACAGCCTCCCGAGCTCCGTACGGACGCCAGCCGCCTCCCCTCCCTGGGCTTGCTCGATTACCTCGACCAGCGTCCGCTCTCCCAACAGCCCGGCCAGGGCTCCAGTGAGCCAGCTTCCCAGGTGCTCATCTTCGACCAGTTCGAGGAAATCCTCACCCTGGATCCTACCGACCAGGCGGGTAAGGCAGCCTTCTTCACGCAGCTCGGCGCTGCCCTGCGCGACCGCAACCGCTGGGCGCTCATCGCCCTGCGCGAAGATTACGTCGCCGCACTGGATCCTTACCTGCGCCACATCCCCACCCGCCTCAGCAACCGTTTCCGCCTCGATTTACTCGGCGTCAGCTCTGCCCGCCAGGCAATCCAGCAGCCAGTCAAGCACAGCGGCGTCGATTTTTCCCAGCCCGCCGTGGACAAGCTGATCAACGATTTGCGCCAGATCCAGGTGCAATTGCCGGACGGCAGCATGGAGACCCGCCTGGGTCCCCATGTCGAGCCCGTCCAGCTCCAGGTGGTATGCTTTCACCTCTGGCAACAGCTTTCCCCTGATAAGATGCAAATCACAGAAGACGAACTTTCTTCCATTGGCAGCGTCGACCAATCCCTGGCCACCTATTACGCTACCCAAGTGGCTTCCATAGCCGCCAGAGCCAACGTCAAAGAACGCTTCATCCGCAACTGGTTCGAGCACGAGCTGATCACAGAGAGCGGCATCCGCGGCCAGGTGCTTATGGAAACCGAGGCGAGCAAAGGTCTAGCGAATGCCGCCATCCGCATGCTGGTGGATGCGCACCTCGTCCGCGCCGAGAAACGCCTGGGCGCCACCTGGTTTGAGCTGGCGCATGACCGCCTCATACAGCCCGCTCGCTCCAACAACGCCGTCTGGTTCCAGCAGAACTTGAGCCTGCTCCAGCGCCAGGCAAGCCTCTGGGCGCAGCAAAATCGCTCCGAAACCCTGTACCTGCGCGATGAGCCATTAGCCGAAGCCGAAAAATGGGCTTCCGCGCATCCGGACGAGATCAGCCAGGTCGACCGCGAGTTCCTGGACGCATCCCTGGAGCTGCGGGCGCGGGAAGAAGCCGCTCGAGCCGCCGTCGAGCGCGAGCGCCAGCTCAAGCTGGAAGCGGCTCAACAAGCTGGCTGAAGCCGAAAGGCTGCGCGCCGAAGAACAAGCCCAGGCAGCCTCTCGCCTGCGCCGCCGCGCCTTCATCCTGGCTGGCGTCCTCATCATTGCCGTCCTCATGGCATTCCTGGCGGTCATCAACCAGCAGGCTGCCCGCAGCAATGCCCGCCGCGCCGATGAGCAACGCAGCACAGCGCAAGCAGCCGGCAATCTGGCGATAGCCAACGCTGCTACGGCGCAGGCTGCCAGCACGCTGGCTTATGACAACGCCCAACAAGCCGAAGCAAACGCCGCAGCCGCCCGGGCTGCCAGTACCGCCGCGGTTGCCCAACAGATCACCGCCGAGTACAATGCCCAGGTCGCTAAAGCCCAGGAGCAGATCGCCCGCCAGCAGGCAAACCTCGCCCGCTCGCGTGAATTGGCTTCTGTCGCCCTCTCGTCTCTCAAGCAGAATACCGCTCTGACCCTGCTCTTGAGTAAAGAAGCCCTCAATATCTCCGATACCGGTCAGGCGCTGGATGCCCTGCTGCGCGGCTTGCAGCGCAACCTGAGCCTTAAAGCCGAGAAATCGGGGCAGATCATCCCCAAGCAAGAGATCAGCATCTACTCCCTGGCAGCCAGCCCCGACGGGCGCCGCCTGGCGTGGGGTGGCACCGATGGCTTGTTCAAAGTCTGGGATTTGGAGAAGCAAGACTACGCCTGGCGGAACATCACCACCACCGGAGCGAACGTCACTGCCATGAGCTACAGCCCGGATGGCAAGATCATCGTCACCGGTGATTCCTCCGGCGCACTGGACTTCTGGGATAGCCAGACCGGTCAGAAGGTCAGGAGCCTGCAGTCCAACGTTTCTTCGATCTCCGACCTGGCATACAGCCCGGATGGCGCTACCCTGGCTTACTCCGGCGCCGCCCAGGGCACCGAGCCCAATATCTACACCCGCAACCTTGCCACAGGCGGCTTGCAGGAGTTCCGCATCCGGCAAGGCGAGGTCGCCGAGGCATCCGCCATCGCCTGGTCGCCGGATGGCAAGCTGCTTGCCAGCGGCGGTCCGGACCGCGTCGTCCACATTTGGGATACTTCCACCGGTCTCGAAATCGAAACACTGAAGAACGTGGTCATTGATAACGCCTTCACCCAGGTTTATGAAGGACCGATCACCAGCCTGGCTTTTTCGCCCAACGGCAAATGGCTGGTCTCCGGCAGTGAGGACAACGAGGGCGGCGTCAAGGACAAAACGCTCTTGATGTGGGATACCTCCGCCTGGACCCAGCAGCCGCCGACCGTCTTTCAGGGCATGAACGAGGATGTGTCTGTTCTGGCGTTTGCCCCGGATGGTCAGACCCTGGTCACCGGGTATGACAACGGCGACGTCGCCGTCTGGAATTTCAACCGCCAGGAGATCAACCAGATGATCTCCGGTCACTCGCAGGTGGTTACTGCCCTGGGGTTTAGCCCCTTCGAAGAGGCGCTGTTGCTCTCCACGGGCAGCCTCGACCAGACGATCCTGCTCAATAACCTGTTCGCCCCCCAATCTCTGAACACCCAGTTGGCTGAAGGTCTGGGCAGCCCTACCCGGCTCTCGATGAATCCAGATAACAAGCTGGTTGCAGGCGGAGATACTGCGGGCGCGCTATCCCTCTGGGAAATAGACCCATCCTCCGGAGAAAAGACCCAGATCAATTCCGGTGAAACGCTGCCAAACGCCGGCTTTGCCTTGAGCCCGGATGGGAAACACCTTGCCGCAATTCAAGCCGATGGGCAGATCCACGTCAGCGAGATTGGCGGCGCGGAAATCCAGAAGATGCCCATCCCCGAGAGCGCGGTCGATATCGTCGATGCCGCCGGCAGCAGCTCCTCCACCCAGGAGCCAGCCGTCATCGATAGCCTGGCATTCAGCGCCGATGGAACCATCCTGGCGGGTAGCGCCTGTACGAACAGCCGCCAGGTCACCGACCCGCAGACCGCGCAGGTCACACAGAGCTGCCTGCAGAACGCCATCTTCCTGTGGGACGTCGCTACCGGCGCCCTCAGCCGCCAGATCCCCGTCAACCAGGCTAGCGCCATTTTGAGCATGGCATTCAGCCCTCAGGATCCCAACTCGCTCGCCGTGGGTTACGGCAACGGCGCCATCCAGTTCTGGGATATAGCACAAACCCAGCCGGTCGGTCTGCCGCTGGTAGGCATGGGCGCACCCGTCACCAGCCTGGCATTTCACCAGGATGGCGATATCCTCGCCTCCGGCAGCGAGAACAACCTCATCGCCCTGTGGAATCTCAGCCCGCCCCAGATCATCGGCGATCCCATCGCTGGCGCGGATGCCGCCGTCACCGGACTGGCGTTCAGCGCCGATAACAGCGCGCTCTTCTCTGCCAGCGATAAAGGCACACTCCTGCGTTGGAACCTGGTGGAATGGCAAGCCATCGCCTGCGAGCTGGCGGGTCGTAATCTGACCCAGATGGAGTGGAGGCAGTTCTTCCCGGATCAACCCTATCGTCCCACCTGTGAGCAGTTCCCGTTGGAGACGCCCGTCCCCGCCACGCCCACGCCTACTCCGTAAAGGGCGGCGCTGTCCGCGCCGCCTCATAGGGATTGCTTATGCCGGAAAATAGCGCACGACCCAATCCATATGTCGGTCCCCGTTCCTTCCAGACTGGCGAGAAGCTTTACGGGCGAGACCATGAACTGCGCGATCTGCTCGACCTGCTGATCGCCGAGCGCATTGTCTTGCTTTACTCTCCTTCTGGCGCCGGAAAATCTTCTCTCCTCCAGGCAGGGTTGATCCCGCAAATGCAGGCTGAGGGGTTCCACGTCCTGCCGGTGATCCGCGTCAACCAGGAAGCGCCTGCCGTCGGTTGCCTCCCCCAAAAAAGAGGCTCCCTCCACGAGCCCGATCAATCGTTACCTCTTCAGCACCCTGCTCTCCCTGGAAGAAGCCTATCCAGAGGACCAGCAGTTGCCGGAGGAGCAGCTCGCCGGGCTTGACCTGGCAGGCTACCTGCAGACGCGCGCCAGCCAGGGGGATGGCAAAGACGAGGCTGAGCCGCTTTCCGAGCTGCTGATCTTCGACCAGTTCGAGGAGATCCTCACCCTCGACCCCACCGACCAGGACGGCAAAGCCGATTTCTTCGCCCAGGTTGGCGCCGTTCTGCGCGATCGCAACCGCTGGGCAATCTTCTCCCTGCGAGAAGACTATGTCGGCGCTCTCGACCCGTACCTCCGTCCCATCCCTACCCGCCTCAGTAACCGTTTTCGCCTCGACCTGCTCGGCGTCGAAGCTGCCCAGCAGGCTATCCGCCAGCCCGCCCGCGATAGCGGCGTTGACTATGCCTCCACAGCCGTCACCAAGCTGGTCAACGACTTGCGCCAGGTCCAGGTCCAGCGCGCCGATGGCGTCCTGGAAGACCAGCTCGGTCCGTACGTCGAGCCGGTGCAGCTTCAGGTGGTCTGCTTCCGTCTCTGGCAGCACATCTCCCCCGACAAGAAGCAGATCACCGATGACGACCTGGCTTCCATGGGAGACGTGAGCCAGTCTTTGCGCGAATATTACAGCGAAAGCGTGGCTGGCGTCGCCAGTGAAAGCGGGGTGAGCGAGCGTCTCATCCGTGACTGGTTCGAACACCACCTCATCACCGAGCAAGGCATCCGCGGCCAGGTGCTTATGGCGCCGGAGAAAAGCGAGGGGCTGGATAACGCCGCCATCCGCCTGCTGGAGAATGCCCACCTGGTGCGGGCTGAGAAGCGGCGCGGCGCAACCTGGTTCGAGCTGTCTCACGACCGCCTCATCCGCCCCGTGCGCAGCAGCAACGACGCCTGGTACCAGGCAAATCTCAGCCTGCTACAGCGCCAGGCAGCCCTATGGGAGAAGAACGACCACCCCGAGCACCTGCTGCTGCGCGAGTCAGCCCTGGAGCAGGCGCAAGCCTGGGCTGCCGCTCATACCGACGAGCTCAGCCCGGTGGATCAGGAATTCCTCAGCGCCTGCCAGGAATCCCACCAGCGCGAGCAGGAGAAGCGCGCCTTGCAGGAGCAGGCTGTCAAGATCGAAGAACAGGCGCGCTCAGCGCGCAAGCTGCGCCAGCGCCTGGTCTTCGCCACCCTTGCCCTGGTAGCCGCCGTGATCTTTGCCGCCTCTGCCTTCTACACCGGCTACCTGAATCGCCTGGAGCGCGACCGTAACGCCCAATTGGCAGTTACTGCCCAGTCTGCCGAAGCGCTGGCGGTTGCCAACGCCGGCACTGCCCAGGCTAACGCCGCCGCTGCCGACGCCGCCAAAGCAACCGCCATCAGCGACCGGGCAGCTGCCGTCAAGGCGCAGTTCGACGCTCAAAACTCCGCCCGCGAAGCGGATGTGCAGCGCTCTGCTGCTGAAGGTGCGCGCGCCACCGCCCAGGCAAACTATGCAGAAGCCCAGCGCCAGGCAAGCCTGGCCACATCCCGCCAGCTCGCCGCCCTCGCCCAGGGTTACCAAAGTTCCCAGCCCGAGCTCGCCTCCCTGCTGGGCATCGAGGCATACCTCACCGCCCAAACGCGTGAAGCCCGCAGCGTCCTGCTCGAGCGCCTGCAGAACGCCATCAGCCTGATCGCGGCCGAGGTCAAGCCGTCCATCCCCTCCGAGCAGAACGATATCCGCAAAGTCGTATACAGCCCAGACGGCGAGCACATGGCTTGGAGCACTTTTGACGGTTGGGTGGTTCTTTGGAATATTCTGGAGTTCAAAGAAGAGTTCCGCATCCAGCACCAGAACAATGTCAATGCCCTGGCTTTCAGCCCGGATGGCAAGATCCTCGCCTCCGGCAGCGATGATGCTGCCATTTACCTCACCGATATCACTACCCGCAAGACCGAGAAACTGGAGGGCGTGGTCAACACCGTCCAGTCCCTCGGCTTTAACCCGCAAGGCGACCGCCTGGCAGCCGCGGTGGGCACCCAGGTCACCATCTGGGACCTGGCGACCAAACAGGTTGTCCGCAACCTGCCCAGGGAATTCTTCCTCATCCAGAGCGTCTCCTGGTCGCCCGATGGCAAGATGCTGGCTACCGGGCGCAGGATCCTCACCGTCTGGAACACCGAGGACTGGTCGATTATGCGCCGCCTGAGCGGTCATCGTGAGGGCGTGCTCGACCTTGCCTGGGCGCCGGACAGCAGGCTGCTGGCTTCCTCCAGCGCCGATAACACCATCATCCTCTGGGATCTCGCCACCGGTCAGCCGAAAATCCCGCCCCTCAAGCTGCACGGCGACCGTCCGATCAATAGCGTCGCCATCAGCCCAGATGGCAAAGTGCTCGCCTCCGGCGGCGATGACCGCGCCATCATGCTCTTCGACCTGGAAAAACTGAAGCCCATCACGCGGCATTGAAGACGGATTCCTCAACGGGGTCACCAGCGTCGCCTTCAAGCCGGGTCAGGGGAATTACCAGTTAGCCGCCGGTAGCTACGACAACTCCATTACCCTCTTCGATATCAACATCGTCCAGCCGTTGAGCGAGGAGGTAACCACCGGCAAGGGGGAAGTCATCAGCCTGGTGAGCTTGCCGGATGGCGCCTTGCTCCTGGCGGGCAGGACGCAGAACGGGCTGGCAATCTGGCGCATCCAGGGAGATCAGGAAGCTAAAACCGCCCTGGCGTACATCCCCACTGCCGCCGCCTTCAGCCCCGATGGCAGCCTGCTTGCACTGGGTGAAAAAGATGGCGACGTGCGCTTGCTGGATGCTGCCAGCGGTCAAGAGCTGCGCTCCTTCGCCAATTCGAAGAACCCCATCTTGAGCCTGGCTTTCAGCCCGGAGGGCAGTCAGCTCGCCTCGAGCCAGTGCCTGGAATTGGCTGGCGGCGATGATACCCTCAGCCGGCTCACCTGCATCCGTAACGAAATTTTGCTCTGGGATGTAGCCAGCGGCGCGCTCCAAGCCAGCCTGGATGTCGACGAGAGCGCTGCGTATGTTCAAACCAGGCTCACCGGTCATCGCGGCGCCGTACGCGCCCTGGCTTTCGACCCTACCGGCAACATTTTAGCCACCGGCAGTGACGATCTCACCATCCAGCTCTGGGACCTCGCCTCAGGGCAGCCGGTTGGCATTCCCCTCTCCGGTAGCCCAGCTCCGATCGCCAGCCTGGCATTTTCCCCGGATGGCGCATCGCTCGCCTCCGGCGCCACCGACCGCAGCCTCACCCTCTGGGATCTCTCCTCTTACCAGCCGGTCGGCAAACCCCTGGCTGGCTCGCCGGGCGTCATCCTCAGCCTGGGCTATGATCCCCGGAACGGCAAGAGCCTGCTCTCCGGCGATTTCAGCGGCAGCGTCCTGCAGTGGGATGTTGACCCCGCTTCCTGGATGGCGCGCAACTGTCGCCTGGCGGAGCGCAACCTGAGCCAGGCAGAGTGGCGCCAGCTCGTCCCCGACCAGCCCTACCACCTCACCTGCGACCAGTTCCCCGAGGGAGACTAGTTCATGGAATCCAACCCTGCGCTGACGCCGGATGAGACCTGGGTCTTCAACGGCTTGGACGCCTCCACCGGCGGCTATCTCCTCCCGGAGATGACCCCTCGCCAGGTATCCGCCCTGGCGCAGGGGCAGTCGCTCGACCGCTCTGCCATCGACGAGCTGAAACAGCGCAAGTTCGACATCCAGAATCCGCACGCCGGCGTCGAAGCTGACGCCCGCGACCTGAGCGCCACTGGCTGGGGCGCCATCTTCGCCTACGACGCCGACCCTGCCCTCCAGGAAGCCCTGTCTCCGCTGCTCTCCCTGCGCAAGGAACAAGCCGGTTCGCGCTTCAAGATCTTTGCCGGCGCCGATGGCTATCGCCCCGGCGAGAGCAAGAACGAATTTCCTGGAAAGACACGGCATGGGACCCGGACCCGCCAATCCTGATAAGGTGCCCTACTACCTGCTCATCATCAGCGACCCTGTCGCCATCCCCTACCGCTTCCAGTACCAGCTGGATGTCCAGTATGCCGTCGGACGCATCCACTTCGACCAGATCGATGACTACGCCCGCTACGCCCAGAGTGTCTGCCAGGCAGAGAGCGGCTTTCGCCTGCCGCCGCGCGCAGCCTTCTTCGGCGTCGGCAACAGCGATGATCGCGCCACGAGCATGAGCTCTGAGTTCCTGGTCAAACCCCTGGCGGAGAAGATCGCCGCCAGGCAGGCGCAGTGGCTCACCCAGTCGAAGAGCGAGCAGGTACCCAGTTGGCAGGTGGAGACTCTCTTGAAAGACGATGCCACCAAAGCCCGACTGGCTCTCCCTTCTCAGCGGCAACGGAGCGCCCGCCCTGCTCTTCTCAGCCAGCCACGGGCTCGGCTTCCCCAACGGCGATCCCCTCCAGATCCCATTTCAGGGCGCCCTCATCTGCCAGGATTGGCCCGGTCCGCAGCTTTGGCGCGAGCCGATCCCGCGCGATTTCTACTTCGCCGGCGAAGATCTCTCGCAAGATTTCAACCTCTTGGGCAGCATCGCCTTCTTCTTCGCCTGCTACGGCGCCGGCACACCCCAGCTCGACGAGTTCGCCCCGCAGATCTGGCGCGACCAGCCCGAGCGGACGAATATCGCCCCCCACGACTTCGTCGCCAGCCTGCCCTCGCGCATGTTAAGCCTGCCGAAGGGCGGCGCTCTGGCGGTCGTCGGTCACGTGGAACGCGCCTGGGGCGTCTCTTTCTACTGGGGCAGCGCCGGCTCACAGACCCAGGTCTTCGAAGACTGTTTCGAGCGCCTGATGAAGGGCAACTACCCCATCGGCTACGCCCTGGAGGTCTTCAACAACCGCTACGCCGAGCTCTCCTCCGACCTGAGCGCTGAGCTGGTCGAGATCAAGCAATTCTTTAAAAAGCCGGATGATCGCAAGCTTGCCCAGATGTGGACCGCCAATAACGACGCCCGCAACTACGTCATCATCGGCGACCCGGCGGTGCGCCTTGCCGTCGGAGAGCCTTCCGCCTCGCGCCCCGAGCTGAGCCCGGTCGTTATTACATCACCCGCTTCGCCGCCCGCGGCGTCTCCTGCACCGGCTGCGCCGCGGGACAGCCTGGCGCAGGCGCCGTCCGGCGCGCAAGATAGCCTGCAGAGCCGCATTCACAGGTTGCTGGATGTCCTTGAGAAATCGCTGCAGGCAGTTGAGCCGCTCGAAATTTCCACCTACCTCAGCCAGGACATGGATGGCGTGCGCTATTCTGCCCAATCCGTCAGCGGGGCGCGCCTGGTCCTGCTCACCCGGCTCCAGCCCGGCGGCGAGGCGCAGCTCGTCATCCCCGAGGACGCCAGCGCCATCGACCCCGCCCTATGGAATTACCACATGGAGATGGTGCGCCAGGCGCAAGCCGCTCGCCTCGAGCAGCTCAAAGCCCTTGCCTCCGCCGCCTCCGACCTGGCAGCTCTGCTCAAGCCACCCGCCTGAAACGCAAACCCCGCTAACCTCTCAGTCACGAAGGCGATTTCCTGCTAAAATAACACGAGTTCGGGAAAGGATTCCTTCATGCAGGATGGACGCCCAATCCGGGTTGTGATCGTCGATGCGCACCCGCCCGCCCGTGGCCGGCTGGGTGACCTGGTGCGCCTCCACCACCAGTTGCGTATGGTGGGCGAAGCTGAGAATTGCGAAGAAGCCCTCCAGCTCTGCCAGATGCTCGAGCCAGACGTGGCGCTGCTCTCTCTGCGCAGCCACGAGGTGGAGTGCATCGCCATGTTATCCTCCATCCGCCAGCGCTGGCCCTTCATGCGCGTCATTATCCTCGATCCGGATCGCACCGGCGAGCGCCAGGCGCAGCTCATGCAGGCAGGCGCTTCCGGCTACCTGGGTGAAAGCGCATCGGCAGAAGAGCTGAGCTCTGCCATCTTGGGTGCATTGGGCATCCTCCCCGCCTCGTCAAAGCCGAAAGCCCCACCCGCGCCGGCGCCTCGCGCCGAGCTGGAATGGGCTGGGCGTGTCCAGGCTGGTATCCTGCCTGACAAGCCCCCCACCCTCTCGGGCTGGGATATTGCCGCCCGCCTCGAGCCGGCGCGTGAGACCTCCGGCGACTTTTACGACTTCATCCCCCTGCCGAACAACAAGCTCGGCATCGTCGTCGCCGACGTCACCGATAAGGGCTTGGGCGCTGCCGTCTTCATGGCGCTCGCTTCCAGCCTCATCCGCACCTACGCCGCCCGCTACCCCACCCTGCCTGCGCTCGCCTTCAGCTCGGTCAACGAGCGCATCCTCACCGACACGCGTGGCAGCATTTTTGTCACTGCCTTCTACCTTGTCCTCGAGCCGGAGATCGGTCGCCTGCGCTACGTCAATGCCGGGCATGGTCCCCCCATGCTGCTCAGCTCGCAGAAGGGCAAGCCCCTCGACCGCCTCGGGCGCACCGGCATCCCCCTCGGCGTTATGGAGTCCGCCGTTTGGGGGCAGAAGATCGCCCGCCTGGCGTCCGGCGACCTGCTCCTGCTCTACACCGACGGCGTCACCGAAGCCCAGGACCGCTACGGCGATTTCTTCGGCGAGCATCGCCTGATGGACACCCTGCGCTCACAGCATGGGCGCCCCGCCAGCGCCGTCCTGGAATCCATTATGAGCGCCCTCAACCGCTTCACCGGCGACGCCCCCCGCCAGGATGACCGCGCCCTGGTCGTTTTAGCACGCAAATGACCTGATAACAGAAGCTGAAAAAAGAGTTGCAGGATGGGCTGAGCCCATCTTGCAACTCTTTTTTCGAAACTTCTTAGATACTCCCTAAAATCGCATCTGCCGCGAAGACGCCCGACATGGCTGCCGCTACCACCCCAAACCCAGGGTAAGTGGTCTGCCCAGCCAGGAATAGCCCGGGGAGTCGCGTCTTGTGCGGAAACATCGCCAGCGGACCCGCAGCCGGAGATAAGCCGTACAAAGCCCCCTGGTACAGGTGCATCTGCTCCTGGAAGTCGCGCGGGCTGATGAGGCGCATCGCCGCGATCTGCAGCGGGTAGCGGCGCCTCAGCTTCGCGATGGCGCGCTCCGCCGTGCGCTGCCTGGCATTCTCGTCCCAGGCGGATAAGGGTATGCCCGCCTCCACCGGCAGGTACAGCTCGATGATGCTTCCACCCGGCGGGGCAAGCTCCGGCATGGTCACCGTCGGCACGGTGTAGGTCAGCCAGTCGCCCGCCTCCCCGCTTTGGGAAAATAGCCTATCCTGCTCCTCCATGAAGGGCAGCTCATCCATGAAGTGGCTGGGCGCAGCGATGGCATTGGATAGCCCCAGTTGCAGCACGAAAGAGCGATGTGAAAGAGGCGCCTTGTGCGCCTTGCCTCGCATCCGGGCTGGCGCATCCGCGGCATCCAACAGCGACAGGATGGTCGCCATGCCGCTGGTGGTGGATAGCACTACCGGAGATTCGATAACACCCACCCCTGCCGCCGCCACGCCGGTCACCCGTCCACCCTTCACGATAATCCGCTCGACGGGTGCATTCAATCTGATTTCACCGCCATTCCTTATAAACGCCTCGCGCAGGGTTTCCGTGATCGCCCCCATCCCGCCTTCCGGCAGGTAGTAGCCATCCCGCAGCATCGAGACCAATCCCAGGACCATCGTCACCGGCATCTTCTCCGGCGGTACGCCGTTGAAGAGCAGCGCGCCTGAGAAAGCCGCCCGCACCGCCCGGCTGCTGAAAGATGCTTTCAGCTCATCGTCGGCGCTGCCGATCAGCTTGGGCAGATGCTTCCACCCGCGCAGCGCCATCCGCCCCAGCGAGAAGGGGTGGAAAGCCGCCTCCTTCGTGAAAAAATCCAGCACCGGCGACCATTTAGCCACCATCCGCTCAAGCTCGCCGCGCAGTTGGTCTTCATCGACGTCCTCGCCACCCCCTTCCACGCGCACGTCAAGCCCCTCGCCCATCGTCACGGTTGCCCCATCCGGCAGAGTCGTCGTATGGCTGGCTTTGATCTTGCGCAGCGGCAGGCAGGCCTCCCGTTCCAGCCCCAGCCGTGAAAACGCATGGTCGAGCACAGCGGGCAAGATCAGGCACAGCGCCCCATCGTTGAAGGTATAACCCTGCACGTCCGTGGTGGCGCAGCACCCGCCGGTCTTCTCCCTGGCTTCCAGGAGCTGCACCCGCACGCCTTGTTTCGCCAGCAGCGTCCCGGCTGTCAGCCCAGCCAGCCCGCCCCCGATGATGGTGATCTTCTTATCCACGTCCATCCTCCTGCCATCCGGGTGGACCCTGGCGGATGCGCTCCAGCACCTGCGCCAGATCCGGCGCCGTCCAGCGCGCCTCCAGCCACCATGTCGCCCCCGCCTCGGCGTACGGTCGCACGAGTACCGCCGCAGCAGCCGGGTCCTCGCCCGGCGTCTCGCCCTCCACCACGATATCGAAGGGCGTCGTTTCTCCCCGCCGCGCCTGGACATAAGCCCGCATCTCACTCACCTCCTGCGGCGTGGCGGGCGACATGCGCACCTTCCCATCTGCACCCATCACGTTCGGCAGCAAGCCATCGTAGCGCAGGGCGCGCCGCATCGATTTTTGCTGTGGCCACGCCCCCACCACCCAGATCGGGATGCGCGGCTGCTGCACAGGCGGCGGGGGCGGCGGCGTCAGGAAGTTCTCCTCATTCACATCCACCTGGTAGTGCTTCCCCGCGAAGCGCACCGGCATCCCCGCCCACAGGCGCCTCAGCAGCTCCAGCCCCTCGTCCAGCAGCTCCGCCCGCATTGCGCGGTCGGTCACCTCGCCAAACGCTGCAAAGCCGCTGTCCAGCGCGCCCAGCCCCACCGAGAGGATCACGCGCCCGTTGGAGAGCCGGTCGAGCGTCGCCGCCTCCGAAGCCAGCTTCCACGGGCGCATGCGTGAGAGCGGCGTGATCATCGTCCCCAGGCGGATGCGCTGCGTCACCATCGCCGCCGCCGCCAGCGAGACCCACGCGTCCACGCCCCACACCGGCTCCCAAACGAAGAACCCGTCCCAGCCCGCCTCCTCCGCCGCCTGGGCGAACTCCGCCGCCGTGCGCGCCTCCCCGCCTGGAAAGACAAAACCGTATTTCATCTGAGCCTCCTCCATGCAACGATAAACATCTCCAGTTTAGCCGAAATGCTCACTTCTCTTCGCAACAGCGCACGATCGCCTGTAAGACTCTTTCTAAATCCTCAATAACTTCCCGATTCTCTGAAACGCAACACTCGTAGCCCATGCTGGGTTAATATTTGATCACGTTCGGCGTCATAATCAGCTCGACTCTCATGCACCGCACCGTCCAGCTCAACCGCTAACCCTGCCGCGTGGCAGTAAAAATCGACGATGTAGCCCGCGATCACTTGCTGCCGGCGGAAATGCCAGCCGCCCAGCTGGTTGGCGCGCAGATGCTGCCACAGGAGACGCTCGGCATCGGTCATATTATGGCGTAGTTCGCGTGCGCGGGCAGCCTTTTTGGGATCGACTTTTTGTCCAATGACAATATTCTTGGGCGTCATTTTCTGTACCTCTCTCATCCCCCAACCCCTTCTCTCTCCGAAACGGCGAGAGAAGGGGAGACTCCCCTTCCCGTGTCGGGAAGGGGGTCGGGGGGTTAGGTAGCCCATCTCTCTCAAAACCGATTTTATCCCACAACACGCACCCCAACCAACCATCACACCCAGACCCCTAAAAATGCTATACTATATCCAGGCGCAACCAACAGGAGACCTTGTCCTCACCGGCTCAAAACAGATTTACTCACACCTTACCAGAACCACCCAACCAGTGACTTGGACGAACAGAATGGCGCCCAAATTCTCACGCAAATTCATCTTCATTATTCTTGCTTGCTGGCTCGCAGCCTGCTCGCAGCCCCGGTCACAACCCTCCGGCACCCCGACGATCCAGATGGCATTTCAATCCACGACTCCACTAAGCACTGCAACAGCGACGTTAGCGCCAACTTCTACTACGCCCCCCACTGCCACAGTAACCCCCACAAGCACGCCTGACCCGCGACTGGTTTACCAATGTGTCGATATTGCACCTGCACTTTCGCAAGATGCTTCTTTTGAGGGTACTCTTGCAATAAATAGTCGCTCATCCGAAAGTGATGACTATCTATTAAATCTGAAAAATGGAACAAGGCTTCTCCTTGGAAATATATGGGATATGGCAGTCTCACCCGATGGTAGAAAATTGGCGTATCAGCCATTAAGTTCTAACTCATTAATAGTAGCAGATGAACAGAACAGGTCGCTGGCAACATTTTTTGGAAATTCTGGACCCATCTCCTCAAATGACAACATTATTGGGTGGTTAGATAACGATCAAATTCTTTTACAAATTGAAAGAGAAACATCTGATTACGAGGAGGATAAGCTTCCCGCTTTAGTGATATTCAATCCTGTTACAAAGGATCACCAGGAGTTTTTGCCCGAGGATTATCCAAATATTGTTAATCATCCAGAGCCAGGTGCTGTAGGTTGGCTTCGTTCACGGATAGTATTGGATCCATCTATCACGAGGTTAGTTTATCCATCATTTGGAATTAGTGACGAACCACCGATTATCCTTTGGGACATATTGTCAAATCGTGAGATCAATCGAATATACAGTCGTGTGGATTATGGTAACACACCGGTCTGGTTGCCGGATGGGTCGCAGGTAGTTGTCATTGCGCCAATGATATACACAAGCCCTGCGTATGGCAACCAGATCGACAATATGCCCGGCGAGTCCTCAGTAGGAGGTGAGGAGCTCATGGGCATGAGCCGGGATGGCTTACTCAAACGCCTGACCTACCTGACAAACACTTATGTAGCCCACCCTGGCGCCATGTCGCTCTCGCCGGATGGTCGCTATATCGCCTATTGGCTGACCATCGAGGCCAGCCCCTATCCCGGCGAGCGCCTGGCTGTTGCTGACTTGCTCACCGGAAATGTGACGAACTATTGCATAGCAGGATACCCGGGTCGCTCTTTTGGTGAATCGTTTCCTCCCGTTTGGTCGCCGGATGGGAAGGGCCTTGCCGTCACCTACCCGGTTAAAAAGCCGGAAGGCAGGTTTTTTGGCACGAATGTTTTGGTGCTTGATCTGGAGCGTGAGGTCGCTGCGCAGGTAGCCGAATTGGCGGCGGTTTCTGGCTGGATGCTTCCAGCACCTTAGTCGGTAGCTTGCCTCATACCCTGTTGACCTCCACCCCATTCTGTGGCATAATCTCGCCATCCGATTGAAAAAGGCCGTGATGGAAACGAGTAAGCCCGTTGCAAGTCTGGCAGCGAACCCGGGAATGGTGCGAGCCGGGGCAGACCAGCAGGCTGAAAATCCTTCCGGAGCCGCAAACCGAAACCCTTTAGGGGAGTAAGTGCGCCGGGTTCGCCCCCCGTTATCCAGAGCGCGGGGATTGGCGTCCCTGTCTGAGGCGCCCGCTATGGCGGGAACCAGGGTGGTACCGCGGGAGATCTTCTCTCGTCCCTGTCCGGGGACGGGAGTTTTATTTTTTATGGAGGAGCTATGCCGTTTACAGAAGTGCCTGCCAAGGTGGATTTTCCAGAACAGGAGCGCCAGCTTCTGAAGTTCTGGAAGGAGAGCCGCTCTTTCGAGAAGCTGCGCCAGTTACACCAGCACGACCCCCACTGGTCGTTCATCGATGGTCCCATCACCGCCAACAACCCCATGGGCGTCCATCACGGCTGGGGGCGCACCTATAAAGACCTGTTCCAGCGCTTCCGCGCCATGCAGGGCAAGAAGCTGCGCTACCAGAACGGCTTCGACTGCCAGGGCTTGTGGGTGGAGGTCAACGTCGAGAAGGAGATGGGCTTCACCACCAAGAAGGACATCGAGGACTACGGCTTGGAGCAGTTCGTGCGCATGTGCAAAGCGCGCGTCCTGCGCTTCGCCGCCGTGCAGACGGGCCAGTCCGTGCGCCTGGGCTACTGGATGGACTGGAACGACCCCGACCAGCTGCGCTGGCTGGCGGAGAAGCTGATGGACTCCCCCAGGAGGTCATCACCGTCGATGGTCCCGAAGGTCCCGTCACCGATACGGTCGAGCAGATCGTCGGTCGCCTCGGTCTGCCCGAGCTGGGCGGCAGCTACTTCACCTTCTCCAACGAGAACAACTACATGATCTGGAGCATGTCCTGAAGAAGTGCTGGGAGAAGGGCTGGCTCTACCGCGGCGCCGACGTCATGCCCTGGTGCCCGCGCTGCGCCACCGGCATCAGCCAGCACGAGATCGTCACCGATGGCTACGCCGAGCTCACCCACCGCAGCGTCACCCTGCGCTTCCCCCTGCGCCAGGGCGGATTGGGCAGCCCCCGCCGCCGCGATCCCGCCACCGGCTTGCCTGAATCGCTCCTGGTCTGGACCACCACCCCCTGGACGCTCACCAGCAACGTCGCCGCCGCCGTCGGCGCCGGTCTGACCTACGCCAAAGTGCGCCAGGGCGACGAGATCTTCTACCTCTCCAAAGGCACGCTGCACATGCTGCGCGGCGAGTACCAGGTGCTCGGCGAGCTGCCCGGCAGCCAGATGGTCGGCTGGACCTATGACGGTCCCTTCGACGACCTGCCCTCCGCCCAGTCGCCCGGCGGGCACACCCACCTCACCGAGCTGACGCGTGATATCGGGCAGTCGGCGGCGCAAGCCCACCAGGTCATCCCCTGGGATGAGGTCGGCGAGACCGAGGGCACCGGCATCGTCCACATTGCCCCCGGCTGCGGCGCCGAGGACTTCCTCCTCGGTCGCCAGTATGGCCTCCCCCTGGTCGCGCCCCTCGAAGACGAAGGTCATTTCGTGGATGGCTTTGGCTGGCTTACCGGCATGCACGTCTCGGAAGTCGCCACGCCCATCTTCGCCGAGCTGGAGCGCAAGGGGTTCATGTACCACGTCGAGCCATACACCCACCGCTACCCCACCTGCTGGCGCTGCCGCACCGAGCTCGTCTTCCGCCTGGTCGACGAGTGGTTCATCAGCATGGGCGAGGTCTACGACAAGCCCCGCGAGCAGCTCACTGCCGAGGAAAAAGACCGCAGCCTGCGCTACCAGATCATGGACGTCGTCGACCAGATCCGCTGGATCCCCGAGTTTGGCTACTCGCGCGAGATGGACTGGCTGCGCAACATGCACGACTGGATGATCAGCAAGAAGCGCTACTGGGGTCTCGCCCTGCCCATCTGGGTCTGCGCCGGCTGCGGCGAGTACGAGGTCATCGGCGACGAGGTGGAGCTGAAAGCGCGCGCCGTCGCCGGTTGGGACGAGTTCGCCGGGCACACCCCCCACCGCCCCTACGTCGACGCCGTTCGCCTGCAATGCCCCCACTGCGGCGGCGCGATGAGCCGCATCCCCGACGTGGGCAACCCCTGGCTGGATGCCGGCATCGTGCCCTTCAGCACCCTGCAGTACCGCCACGACCGTGAGTTCTGGCGTTCCTGGTACCCCGCCCAGTGGATCAGCGAATCCTTCCCCGGTCAGTTCCGCAACTGGTTCTACAGCCTGCTTGCCATGGCGACCGTGGTGGATAGCAGCCCGCCATTCCTGGAAAACTTCGGCTATGCCACCCTGCTGGCGGAGGATGGGCGCCCCATGCACAAGTCCTGGGGCAACTCCATCGAGTTCAACGAGGCCGCCGATAAGATGGGCGTGGATACCATGCGCTGGCTGTACTGCGCCCACAAGCCGGAGAACGAGCTGCTCTTCGGCTACACGCGCGGCGAGGACGCCCGCAAGCGCTTCCTCATCCCCCTGTGGAACGTCTACTCCTTCCTGGCAACCTACGCCCGGCTGGATGGCTGGGAGCCAGCCCACCCTTCGACCCTGCCGTGCCCGAAGGGCCCACTCCCCACAGCGACAACCTGCTCGACCGCTGGATCCTGGCGCGCCTCAACCAGGTGGTGAGCGCGCGTCACTGAAACCCTGGAGAATTCGGACACGCTCTCCGCCACCATCGCCCTGGAAGCCCTGCTGGAGGACCTCAGCAACTGGTACGTGCGCCGCAGCCGCCGCCGCTACTGGAAGTCGGAGCACGACGCCGATAAGGACGTGGCTTACGCCACCCTGTACCACGTCATGGTCAAGCTGGCCCGCCTGCTGGCGCCCTTCATCCCCTTCATGACCGAGGTCATGTACCAGAACCTGGTGCGCTCCGTCCGGCCGCAGGCTTACGAGAGCGTCCACCATACCGCCTGGCCCCAGGCTGACTCCGCCGTGCAGGACGAGAGCCTGCTGGAGCAGATGGCGCTGGCGCGCGCGATTGCCAGCCTGGGGCTCAGCGCCCGCAATGCCGCTGGCTTGAAGGTGCGCCAGCCGCTCTCGCGTGTCCTGGTTTACGCCGGTGGGCAGCGTCGCCTTCGCGACGAGCTGGTCGAGATCGTCACCGACGAGCTGAACGTCAAGAGCTTCGAGTTCGTCGAGCAAGCCAGCCGCCTGGTCACCTACCGCGTCATGCCCGATAACAAGTCGCTGGGACCGCGCTTCGGGGCGCTCTTCCCCAAGGTGCGCTCCGCCCTTTCCGCCCTGGATCCCGCCCGTGTCGCTGAAAGCGTCGCCGCGGGCGTCCCGCTCGCCGTTGAAGTGGATGGTCAAACCGTAGACCTGGCGCCCAATGAGATCATCGTCACCACCCAGCCCGCCGAGGGTCTCGCCGTGGCTTCCGACAAGCTGGCGACGGTGGCGGTGGATGCCACTCTCACGCCCGAGCTGAAAGCCGAGGGGCTGGCACGTGAGGTCGTGCGCCGCATCCAGGCCATGCGCAAGAGAAGCCGGCTTCGACATCGCCGACCGCATCACCACCTTCTACCAGTGCGGCAGCGAGCTGGCAGCCGTCTTTGCGCAGTGGCAGGCTTACATCATGTCCGAGACTCTCACCACACGCCTGGTCATGGAAGCAGCCCCCGCGCAGGCTTACAACGAGGCGCACAACCTCGACGGGCAGGAGCTCATCCTGGGCGTCTTGCGCAATTAATCGAAAAAGAGGGTGCAGATTAGGCTGCACCCTCTTTTCAGGATCACCCCGCTTCGAGGAGGGCGTAAGGAACGCATGAGTAAAGCCATCCACCTGGAGCGCAAGCACTGGCTGGTTATTCTCGCCTCTGCCGCATTGCTCGTATTGCTGGCTTTCGCCGGCAAGTACATCCCCGGCGGGGTGGATTGGAGCTGGACGTTCCGCCCCGCCTCGCTCGACCTGCTGGCGGGTCGCTCCCCCTACCAGGACCAGGCTCTGAAAGCCCCCTACGCCGGCGCGCCGTGGGGGCTGCTACCCCTCCTGCCTCTGGCTTTGCTGCCGGAGTCAGCCGGGCGGGGCATCCTCTTCGGGATTTCCCTGGTTGCCTTTGCCCTTGCCGCCATCCGCATGGGCGCCAGGCCGCTCACGCTGGTCGTCTTCTTGCTCTCCCCTCCCGTCTGGCATTGCCTCTTGAACGCCAACCTGGACTGGCTGCCCTTGCTCGGCTTCAGCATGCCGCCCATGTGGGGGCTGTTCTTCCTGGCTGTCAAGCCCCAGATGGGGAGCATCCTGGCGCTCTTCTGGCTGGTCGAAGCCTGGCGGGCAGGCGGCTTGCGCCAGGTGGTGCGCGTCTTCGCCCCTGTCACACTGGTGTTGCTCGTCTCTCTCGCTGTATTCGGTCTCTGGCCGCTCAACATGCTCAAGGCGACGGAATTCACCACCTACTGGAACGCCAGCCTGTGGCCCTATTCTATCCCCGTCGGTCTGGTCCTGACGGTGGCAGCCATCCGCCGCCGCGAGCCGCGCTACGCCATGGCTGCCTCACCCTGCCTATCCCCGCACGTCCTTTTCCACTCCTGGTCCGGGGCTTTGATCACCCTGGTCACGTCACCGCCGGAGATGATCGCCGCTGTGGTCGGATTGTGGATCCTGGTCGGCATGCGCGCCCTCAGTGTTAATGGCTGATGCTTGCACAGCGCAAAAGTTGATTCTGCCCTCCACAGGCGAGGGTGCGACCCATTCTGATGCGGTTATAATAACAAGGATCAGTCAACCAAAGGGCTTCTGAATCAGGGAGGGTAAAAACGCCCATGGACACCCTTGAAAATACCTACCAGTGGCTGCAGGTGAGCGAGCATGCCCTGCCGCAGCATGCCCTGGCGATGTACATCCAGCAGATGCACGCCGCCGTCGAGAAGGGCAACGCCAAGCAAGCCCTCACCTTGCTGGGTGAAGTCAAGGAAACGGCGTCTACGATCGCCGACCCACTCGTGCAGGCTTGTGTGCGCTTGCACTGCGCCCGCGCCAACTACAACCTTAACCGCAACGACGAAGCCATGCAGGAGCTGGACGATGCCATCGATCTCCTGCGCCCGCGCGCCGGTTACGATAGCGCCTACAAGCACTGCGATGCCATCGCCCATTGGATGCTCGGCAACCTGCTCCTGGAAATGCCCGACCAGCACAGCGCCGCCGTCGCCGCCTGGCAGACCAGCCTGGACGCCTTCACCAACCTGGTAGCCTGGCCTTCCGAGTTCGGGGCTGAGTCCAGCGGCAATCCCGACTGGTACCGCGATCGCTGCGCTGAGATGCGCCTGGGCATCGAGCGCGTGGTAGCCGCCGGAAGCGTCCGCCCGCCGCGCAAGCCAGCCCCCGGTCCGCGGCCAACGCCAGCTTCGCCCTTCAAATTGCCCATTTCCACCCTCTATTCTGGCAACATCCGCAGCATCCGCGTCGTCGGACAGATCCCGGCAGGCGGCTTCGCGCCCAGCGGCATGGATCCACACATCCTCGAAACCCTGCGCCTGGAACCTTCCCAGCAGGAGTTCTTCCTGGGCAACAAGCCGCACCGCCTGGTGAACCTGCGCGGCTCTCCCGGCGTCACCGAGCTGGTCTCTTCCGCCTCCTATTTCCTGTTGCAGGTCAAGGGCGATAGCATGAACGCCGACCAGATCGACCCGGGCGATTATGTCCTGCTCAGGCAGCAGAGCAGCGCCGACCAGATGGACATCGTCGCCGCCGAGATCATTAAACGTGGATACCGAAGCCACGCTGAAGCGCTTTCTGCGCAAGAACGGCAAGATCATCCTGGAACCGAGCAGCACCAACCCCACCCACCAGCCGTTCCCCTTCACCGACTCTGCCCGAAACTTTTTCATCCGCGGCGTCGTCCTGGGTGTCTTTAAGCCCGCCTGAAAGATGTTCTCGGGAAGGTGGCGCGCCCCATCCTCGATGCGCCTCCTGCATTGAAGAGTCAGATAATCTCCTCGAGCGGTGTTATATTATTAGAGGACACTCCCATCCCGGATTGTCCAGAGGTTGCCGGTGGCATTGACAGCAGATCGAGCGCGGCCGAAAACTGCAGAAGCATCAGAACCCTGGCTTGAAGCGGCCTTCCGCCAGCACTGGGGGCGAGTATACGCGGTGGTCTTCCGCCTGGTCGGCGATGGCGACGAAGCGCAAGACCTGGCTTTGGAGGCCTTCTGGCGCCTGTACAATCGCCCCCCTGACCTGGATGAAACAAGGTTGGGCGGCTGGCTCTACCGCGTGGCGACCAACCTGGGATTCAATGCCCTGCGCGCTCGCCACAGGCGCCGGCAATACGAGGGACAGGCCGCGATCTCAGCTCTCGAGCAGAGCAAACCCCAGGACCCGGCTTTAGCAGTGGAGCAAGCCCAGGAACGCCAGCGCGTGCAGGCGGCGCTCGGGAGTATGCGGCAACGCTCTGCCCGTCTGCTGGTCTTGCGCTACTCGGATCTGTCCTACGCCGAGATTGCCGAGGCGCTGGGCGTGGCGCCAGGCTCCGTTGGCACCCTGCTGGCTCGCGCCGAAGCCGAATTCGAGCGCTGCTACCGCCGCCTGGAAGGAGGATGAAGATGCACCTATCGGATGGAGAACTGCGCGCCTTTCACGACCACCAGCCAGCCAGGCTGGCAACCGGACAGATGGCTGCCCACCTGGCAAACTGCGCACGCTGCCGCTCGCGCCTGGAGGCGCTCTCCGGGCGGGCGCAGGAGGTGGGCAACCGCCTGAGCTCCCTGGAGCCTGTCCGCCCGGCGCCACCCGTGGGGGCGGCTTTTGCCCATTTACAGGTACGCATTACACAAAAGGAGAAAACAGACATGTGGAAAAAAATATTCAGCCCGCGCTATCGTGTTGCCTGGGCTGCCCTGGTCTTGCTTGTCATCTTGAGTGTTGCCCTCACCATCCCCTCCGTCGGCGCGATCGCCAACAGCTTTCTGGGATTGTTCCGCATCCAGCAGGTCACTTATGTCGCGGTCAATCCCGGCGACTTGCCCGAGCGCCTGAGCTCCTCCTCCCAGTTCGAGGTTCTGCTCTCCCAAAGCTTGCAGGTTCAGGAGAGCGGGCAGGAACAGGTTGTGGCTACCGCCGCCGAAGCCGAGCAGTTGGCTGGCTATACCGTGCGCCTGCCTGCCGGATTGGATAACCTGGCGGGGATAACCGTGCAGCCGGCTGCCAGTGCGGCATTCGATGTCGACCTGCAACGCATCCACGCTATCCTGGATGAGGTTGGGCGCGCGGATATCCGCCTGCCCGCCGATCTGGATGGCGCCGCGGTCAGCATCGAGCTGCCGGCAGGCGTGATGACCCAATACGGCGCCTGCACGCAGACACAAGAAACCGTGCCTCAATTGGGTCATGATCCGGATACATCCGCAATTACATTCGGTCCCGACTGCACGACCCTGATTCAGATGCCCAGCCCATCTATCTCCGCTCCACCCGGGTTGGACATTGCCGCGATTGGACAGGCTTACTTGCAGGTGCTGGGGATGAGCGCTGAAGAGGCTGCCAGCTTTGCCAGCAACGTCGACTGGGCGACCACCCTCGTTGTGCCCGTCCCGCGCTACGGGACCAGTCTACCAGGAGGTGGCAGTCGATGGGGTCACCGGCGCCCTCATCCAGCAGCCAGGAGATTTTGAGTATCTGCTCTTCTGGGTAAAGGAGGGTATGGTCTATGCTCTCAGCGGTCAGGGAGATGCCCAGATCGCATTAGAAATCGGGAATTCTTTGAAATAGACAAAACAGATACCTCTCCCGCCATTGAGGTCCGCAGCCTGCGCAAGGAGTTCGGCGACAAGGTTGCCGTTGCCGATCTCTCCCTGACAGTCGAGCGCGGCGAGGTCTTTGGATTCCTCGGTCCCAACGGCGCCGGTAAAACCACAGCCGTAAAAATGCTCCTCGGGTTGGTTACCCCTACCAGCGGAGAAGGTCGCCTGCTCGGCGTTCGGCTGGGCGACCCGGCCGGTCGCCAGCGGGTGGGCTTCTTGCCCGAGCATTTTCGCTTCCACGACTGGCTCACCGCCGCCGAGTTCCTCCGGCTGCATGCCGACCTGTACCATATCCCGCCCCATCTCTCGGGCAGGCGCATCTCCGAGCTGCTTGAGCTGGTTGGCTTGGCGCAGCATGCCAACCAGAAGCTGCGCCAGTTCTCGAAAGGGATGCTGCAGCGCATCGGCCTGGCGCAGGCGCTCTTGAACGAGCCCGAGTTGGTCATCCTGGATGAGCCCACCTCGGGGCTGGACCCGGTGGGACGCCGCCTGGTGCGCGATATCATCCACGATCTGCGCCAGCGCGGCACAGCCGTCTTCCTGAACTCGCACATGCTCAGCGAAGTGGAGATCACCTGCGACCGTGTGGCGTTCATCAAATTCGGGCAGGTCTTGCAGGTCAGCCGGCTGCAAAATCTGGTAAATGGCGAGCTCACCGTCCAGGTCCGCTGCGCGGAACCTGACCGCCGAGGTCGCCGCAGGCTTGCAGCGCTGGAGCAGCCAGGTGCGCATGGATGGCGAACACCTCAGCCTTACCCTATCCAGCGAGGCTGATTTGCCCGCCGTCAACCGTTACCTTGTTGAACAAGGAGTCGATGTGTATGCGTTCCAGCCGCAGCGCATTTCACTGGAAGACCTGTTCATCCAGATCGTCGGCACGGATGGAGGGCTGTAAAGGGTGGTGAGCGCTTTGATCATTGCCCGCCTGACCTTCCGTGAGGCGTCTCGGCGCTGGATATTGTGGATGGCATTGCTGCTGGGAATCGTGTTCCTGGCGGTTTACGCCATCGGGTTTAATGAGATTCACAAAGACATGCTGCGCCGGGCTGGGGAAGTGGCGCGGGTGCAGCGCAACGAGTTTTATAACTTCATGGTCATGGCAGGATTGTATGCGGTGAACTTCCTGGCCGCGATCATGACGGTGCTCACCTCCGTGGACACGCTCTCGGGCGAGATCGCCTCCGGCACCATCCATACGCTGGTAAGCAAGCCCTTGCAGCGCTGGGAGATCGTGCTTGGGAAATGGCTGGGGTTTGCCGCCATGCTGCTGCTCTACCTGCTCCTGATGGCTGGAGGCGTGCTGGCGAGCGGTTACCTTCTGGCGGGCTATCTGCCCTCGAACGCGTTTTTGGGTGTTTGCGTGATGGCTTTCAACGTGCTGCTATTGTTGAGCGTGTCCCTGATGGGCGGGGCTGTGCTCTCGACTCTCGCCAATGGCGCGCTGGTCTTCGGTTTGTACGGGCTGGCATTTATCGGGGGGTGGATCGAACAGTTCGGCGCTTTGTTACAGAACCAAACCGCTATTAACATCGGCATCCTGTGCAGCTTGATCCTGCCCTCCGAAGCCCTGTGGAAGCGCGCCGCGTACGAGATGCAGTCGCCCCTGGTGGCGGCGATGGGCATTTCGCCTTTCTCTTCAGCCACCGTCCCCAGTCCATTGATGGTGGCTTACGCCATCCTGTATGCTGCCCTGGCTCTCGGATTGGCAATCCGCTTTTTCACCCGGCGCGACCTGTAACGCCCCCTTCTCCTCACTGAAACAGAAGAAACTCCGGTACTGAGGTGCGTATGCCGGTCAACCATTTGGATGATTCGCTGGATTGGTTAATCCAGATTAAGTATTTATGCGTATCATACTCTAAATAATCTTAATAAATGGTAAAATCGCCCGCAATGGCAGGCAAGATGGTGTTCCGATGACGACGATCGACCAAAGCTTATCGCTCCAGGCTTCCCAATTACAGTCGCTCACTGCGATCAACACGCAGGATTTCCTTTCCTCCCTTGGCTTGGAAAACCTGCGCCGGGCGCGCAAAGCGCTGGAATGGTTCTGCTGGCTCCCCTCGCGGCGCTTCGCCAGGCAGATGGTCAGGTACGATCAGCGGGTAGGCGAGCTGGGTCTGCACCTGGCATCGCGGGAGATCCTGCCGGGTTACGTGCAGCGCCTGGAGGTCGAAGGCGGCGAAAACATCCCCCTTTCCGGTCCACTCTTGGTGCTTTCCAATCACCCCGGCATGACCGATACACTCCTGCTCTTCGCCAGCTTAAAACGCCCAGACCTGCGCGTTATTGCTGCCCGGCGCCCCTTCCTGGAAGCTTTGCCCAACGTCTCCCGCCGGCTAATCTATGTCCCGGAGCAGGATGGGGGTCGTATGGCAGTTGTGCGCGCCGTAGTCAGCCACCTGCGCGCGGGTGGGGCGATCCTCACCTTCCCCGCCGGGCAGATCGAGCCAGATCCGGTTTCCATGCCCGGGGCGGTTGAGGCGTTAGCCGGTTGGTCAGAGAGCATTGCCCTCTTCAGCCGCTTGGTGCCCGAGGTGAAGATCGTCGTGGCAATCGTCAGCGGCGTGCTGTGGCCCGCAGCCACGCAGGCTCGCATTACCCATATCCGCAGGCAACAAAAAGATCGCGAGCGCATGGGCGCCGCCATCCAGATCCTGATCCAGCAAGCGTTGCCTTTCTACAAACCAGTGACGGCGCGCCTGGTGTTTTCACCCGCCGATATTCCCGGATCCAATGATCCTGCTCACCTCACCCAGGCGATCACGACCCAGGCGCGCCGGTTGGTTGAGTACAGCCAGGCGAAGCATCTAATGGAGGACAGGCGATGAACCAGGAAAAATCTCAAATGAGCCTGCGCAAGATCAGCATCGTTCTTCTGACCATAGCCACAGCCATCATCCATATCGGGCTGGCGTTCTACGCCCTGAGCCTGGGAGACATGACCACCCTGATCATGTTCCTGCTCAATGGCTTCGGCTACCTGGTCTTGCTGGCAGCTTACTACCTGCCGCTACCCGTTGCCAGGGATCATCGCAATCTGGTGCGTTGGGCGTTTATTGCCTTCACCGCGGTGACCATCATCGGCTGGGTGGCTATCGGATCAAGGAACACCATCGGCTATATCGACAAGCTGGTCGAACTAACCCTCATCGTGCTGCTCTTTACGGATAGATCATAAAAAGGAAGCGTATGAACGGCATCAGTATTCAACGTATGGCTTGCGCCCGCATCCCCACCGACCTGGGCGAATTTCAATTGTGCCTGTATGCAGACACGACAGATGGTAAAGAACATCTGGCGCTGGTCATGGGGGATGTGCGCGGCATGGATAATGTCCTGGTGCGGGTGCACTCCGAATGTTTCACCGGGGATGTGCTCGGCTCACGGCGCTGCGATTGCGGCGAGCAGCTTCAGCGCTCGATGGCGCTGGTCGCCGGTTCGGGCAGCGGCGTGATCATTTACCTCCGGCAGGAGGGTCGCGGCATCGGTCTGCTGGATAAGCTGCGCGCCTATAACCTGCAAGACATCGGCTACGACACCGTAGAAGCCAACCTGGCTTTAGGTCACCATGCCGATGAGCGTGATTACACCGTGGCTGCCCTCATCCTGGCGGACCTGGGTGTGGGGACGGTCCGCCTGATCACCAATAATCCCAGCAAAATCGAGCACCTCGCTGAGCTTGGCGTGGTGGTTACGGAGCGCGTGCCTCTTGAATCAACCGTTTATGCGGACAATGCTCAGTACCTGTTCACGAAAGCGCTGCGCATGAACCATCTCTTCGATCTGGACGCTTTTCCAATGGGCATGCTGAACCGCAAAAATGGTTCCGCTTGATCGGCTCCTGGCTGGCGCGCCAGAACATCGCTCTCGCACCGGACGACCGCTCGTCACCCTGAGCTACGCCCAGAGCCTGGATGGGTGCATTGCCGCGCGGGCAGGTGAAAGGCTGGCGCTCAGCGGTCCAGAATCGCTGCAGTTGACGCACCGCTTGCGTGCCATGCACGACGCCATCCTGGTCGGCATTGGCACTTTGCTGGCGGATGACCCGCGCCTGACCGTGCGCCATGCGCCGGGTCGGGATCCACAACCCATCGTACTCGACAGCCATCTGCGCATCCCACTCGAAGCCAGCCTGCTCCAAAACCCTCGCCCTCCCTGGCTTGCCTGCCTGGAAACCTCCAACGCCGGAAAAGCAGCCGAGTTAGAAAGACTGGGAGCTCTTCTCTTGCCTGTCCCACCCGATAGCGCCGGACGCGTCTCTATCCCGGCGTTGCTCGCGCGCCTCGCCGGGTTGGGAATCGATAGCCTGATGGTGGAAGGCGGCGCAAGGGTCATCAGCGCATTCCTGCAGCAAAACCGGGTCGATCGGGTTGTGCTGACCGTCGCGCCGCTCTTCCTCGGCGGGCTGCGCGCCGTGGGGCAAGACCTCTTCACAGCCAGCTCTTACCCCCGGCTGCAAGAGATGGGGGTGGAGCAGATGGGAAACGACCTGATTTTATGGGGAAGTCTGGACTCCAGCGTATAATATCGTCATGAAACGCATCTGCCTGGTGTTCACGAATCCCCAAGAAGTGACCATTCAAGAAGAAGAGTTACCTGCCCCGGGAACGGGGCAGGTGTTGGTTAAGACCGAATTTTCCGCCATCAGTCCCGGCACGGAGCTGCTCATCTACCGCGGGCTTTTTCCCAGGGATATGGCAGTCGACGAAACGATTGAAGCGCTTTCCGGAAACTTTGCCTACCCCCTTTCCTACGGGTACGCGGCTGTCGGGCGCGTTGTTGCGCTGGGTCCCGGCGTCGACCCGGCGTGGAAGGACAGGCTGGTCTTTTCTTTCCAGCCGCACGCCAGTCATTTCATCTCTGCCGCCGAGGCGTTGCTCCCGGTGCCTCCGGGAATATCCTCCGAGCAAGCCTGCTTCTTGCCCAACATGGAAACCGCGGTTAACATGGTGATGGATGGCGCCCCGTTGATTGGCGAGCGGGTGGCGGTTTTCGGGCAGGGCATCGTCGGTCTGCTGACCACCAGCTTGCTGGCGCGGTTTCCGCTGGCGCGCCTGGTGACCCTGGACCGTTATACCAACCGTCGCCAGGCATCACAAGCCGCCGGCGCCTCCGCCAGCCTGGATCCAGGCGCAGAAGATGTGAACAGGCTGTTGCAAGAATTGCTGCCGGGCGGGGCAGACCTGACCTATGAGCTTTCGGGAGCCCCCGCCGCGTTGGATCACGCCATCCGTATCACCGGGTTCTCAGGCAGAGTGGTGGTTGGCTCCTGGTATGGCTCAAAACGGGCTGGTTTGGATCTGGGCGGGCGTTTCCACCGCAGCCGCATCCGCCTGGTCAGCAGCCAGGTCAGCAGTATCTCGCCCGAGTTATCCGGACGCTGGGATAAGCCGCGCCGTTTCTCCCTGTCCTGGGAGATGATCGCCCAAACCAATCCGGCGCGCTGGATCACGCACCGTTATCCCATCGAGCGCGCTTTAGATGCCTACCGGCTTTTAGATGGATCGCCCCACGAGGCTATCCAGGTTTTATTCACCTATCCATACTGAGGTGTATATGTATTCACTTGCCATCCGGCGTGATTTCGTCGCACAACATTACCTGATCGGCGGAGATTGGGGAGCCGAGAACCACCGGCACTCTCACCACTACCAGATCGAGGTGCAGGTTGAAGGGGAAGAGCTCGACCGCCACGGCTACCTGATCGACATCGTCGACCTGGAAGCCAGGCTGGACAGGCTTGCCGACCATTACCGGGATAAAACCCTCAACGACCTCCCCGAATTCTCCGGGCTGAATCCGAGTATCGAGCATTTCAGCCGCATACTCTGCCAGGCGCTCGCTGCTCATATCCTCGCCGCCAACATTACGGCTGTGACCGTCCGCCTGTGGGAGAATGAGATTGCCTGGGCAGCCTACCGGGCGGTTGCTGGAACCTCACCATAACCATCCCGCACAACAGGCTTGTGATTGTAGCGCCATGCGCCTTGCTCTGCTGATCTACGGCAGCCTGGAGACGATCTCCGGCGGCTATCTTTATGACCGCATGCTGGTCGAGTACCTGCAACGCCAGGGCGACCAGGTCGAGATCATCTCGTTGCCCTGGCGTAATTACGCCCGGCACTTATGCGATAACCTGGCGCGCTCCCTCTTCAAGCAACTGGATCAGCTGCGCGTGGATGTCTTGCTGCAGGATGAGCTCAACCACCCCTCGCTGTTCTGGGTCAACCGCCGCCTGGATGGCGCAGTTCCCATCGTATCCATCGTCCACCACCTGCGCAGTAGCGAGCTCCGTCCCTCCTGGCAAAACGCTTTCTACCGCTGAGATCGAGCGCAGCTATCTCGCTAGCGTCGCCGGATTTATCTTCAACAGCCAGACCACCCGCGGCGTCGTCCAGGGTCTGGTCAAGGGAGCAAAACCTTTCGTAGTCGCCTTCCCGGCTGGCGACAGGCTTTCCCCGCACATCTCAGAAGATGCAGATCGCCCGGCGAGCTTTTCAGCCAGGTCCGCTGCGCCTGTTTTTTTTGGGAAACGTCATCCCTCGCAAGGGGCTGCATACCTTGCTTGCCGCGCTCAACGTGCTTTCCAGGGACGCCTGGCAGTTATTTGTCGCCGGTCGCCTGGATATCGACCGTCCTTATATGCAATCCATCCGCCGCCAGGTTACCGGCTCAGGCTTATCCGGGCAAGTGACTTTCCTGGGAGCGCTGGCTGATGAGGCTTTGGGCGAGCAGATGCGCGCCAGTCACGTCCTCGTAGTCCCCTCCTCGTACGAGGGCTTTGGCATCGCTTACCTGGAAGGCATGGGCTGGGGTCTGCCTGCCATCGCCACATCGGGGGGAGCCGCCGGGGAGATCATCACTCACGGCAGGGACGGATTTTTGATCGAGCCAGGCAACGTCCGGGCATTGAGCGACTACCTGCGAGAGCTCTCAGCCGACCGCCAGCGCTTGCTCGCCCTCAGCCTGGCGGCTCGCCAGCGCTTTGCTGTCCATCCCGGCTGGGAACAGACGGGCAGGCTTATCCGCGGATTCCTGGCGAGTTTTCAGGAGGCGTAACTTTGGAAAAGTTCAGCTATTCATTCACTCGCTATTTGGAAGCGAAGAAGACTATCGATGACCGGGCTCTGCACCGCCCCACCTGGGATGCCCTGCGCCGCGAGCTGGCTGATCGGCGCATCGTTGCTCCGCTGCGCCTCCTGGAAGTCGGCGCGGGCATCGGCACAATGCTGCAGCGTATGGTTGAATGGCAATTGCTCTCCAGCGCGAGCTACACTGCCATCGATCTGGAGCCGCAGAACCTGCTCCTGGCGCGCCAGCGTCTTGCCACCTGGGGGGAGTTTACAGATGCGCCCCCGCTCAGCGCCACCTTGAAGAAAGGAAATGCGCTCATTTCTCTGGAAATGGAGGCGATCGACGTATCTGAATTCGCCCGCCGTAACGCCGGTAAGCGCACCTGGGACCTGCTGGTTGCTCACGCCGTGCTGGACTTATTAGACCTTCCTTCCACCCTCCCCCAGCTCTTCAGCCTGCTCACCTCCGGGGGTCTCTTTTATTTCACGATAAACTTCGACGGTCTGACGCTCCTCGAGCCAGCGCTCGACCCTGATCTTGACGAGCGCATCATGCACCTTTACCACCAGACCATGGATAGCCGCGCCCTCCACGGTGCCCCATCCGGCGATAGCCGCACGGGGCGGCATTTATTCTCCCACTTACAGCAATCCGGCGCACAGGTGCTGCAGGCAGGCGCCTCCGATTGGGTGGTTTTCCCTCAGCAGGGCAGATACCCGGCAGACGAGGCATATTTTTTGCACTTCATCATCCACACCATCCAGAACGCTCTCTCAGGTCATCCCGAGCTGGATGCGCTGCAGTTTGCGCAGTGGGTCGCCCAGCGGCACGCCCAGGTCGAGCGCGGCGAGCTCGTTTACATCGCCCACCAGATCGATTTCTTCGGCAAATACCCAGGATAAGTTGGAAATCTTCTCTACCCACCGCACCCGGCACCTACGCCCTCCATCTGCACCTGGCAACTCCCAGCACAGCGCAGATCGGAAAGCTGGGAAGCTTCTCCTTTCAGCCGGGCGAGTACGTCTACGTTGGCAGCGCTTTCGGTCCTGGCGGTTTGCAAGCCCGCCTGGGGAGGCATTTGCATCCCTCGGGAAAGCGCCACTGGCATATCGATGATTTCCTTCCGCTGGCGCAACCGGTTGGATTCTGGTTCACCACGCTGCCTGTCCACCTGGAGTGCCGCTGGGTAGCCACCCTGCAGTTGCTCCCAGGAGCGAATTTCCCTGCCCGCGGTCTGGGCGCCAGCGATTGCCGCCGTAGCTGCCCGGCGCACCTGCTGGCTTTTCCTCTTCTCGACCTGCGCCTCACCGGCGAAAGGCTCGAACAGGCTGCATCTGAAATCGCCCCCCAGCAGCATACCCTGAATTGCCAGGTGGTCAGAACGCCCTGCCCGCCCAATCAGCGCCGTGGAGTATCGGATGCCAAGACGTCAGACAATGAGGTAAAATGGTTGCAGTGCTTTTTCCCGGAAGGATAGATCATCTTGAGAAAATATCTGCGTGATTACGGTTTCCTTTTTCTGGTGGCGACAACCATCGTCGTGCTGGATCAATTGAGCAAGCTATGGGTGCGCACGCAATTAGAGTATGGAGAGGCGTGGGCGCCATGGGATTGGCTACTTCCTTACGCCCGCCTCATCCATGTCCAAAACACGGGAGCCGCATTTGGTATGCTCCAGGGGATGAATGTGGTCTTTACCATCCTGGCAATCGTTGTTTCCTGTGTCATTATTTATTACTTCCCGCATGTCCCGCGCGAAGATTGGCTCCTGCGCCTGGCGTTAGCCTTGCAGCTCGGAGGCGCGGTGGGCAACCTGGTCGACCGGGTCACGGAGGGCTATGTTACAGATTTCGTCTCGGTGGGAAGGTTTCCGGTCTTCAATGTTGCCGATGCATCGATCTCTATCGGTGTGGCTTTGTTGATCCTGGCGATGTGGCTCAAAGAGAGAGAACAAAAATCTCACCCGGCCCCTCCCGGCTCCGAGCCGGCTGAGATACAGAAACCGGAGGAGATGCGGAGTGAGTGAGCGCCAGGTCGAGTTGCACTTCGAGCAACCCGCCGAGCGACTGGACAAATTCCTGGTCACCCAGCTCCCCGAGTTCTCACGCTCCCGGCTGCAGGGATTGATCAAGGACGGATATGTATTGGTGAACGGACAGCCCGCCCGCAAGGCAGGGCAAATGCTGGATAGGGGCGCCGTTCTGCAGATCACCATCCCACCTGTCGAGCCTGCTACGCTGGTGGCTGAGCAAATCCCACTGGATATCCTGTTCGAGAATGACGACCTGCTGGTTGTGAACAAGCCGGCTGGGATGGTTGTCCACCCTGCGGCAGGGCACTCCACCGGCACACTGGTGCACGCAGCTCTGGCGCATTCTCCGGAGATGCAGGGCATCGGCGGAGAAAAACGCCCCGGCGTGGTGCACCGCCTGGATAAAGACACCTCCGGGATCATCCTGCTGGCTAAGAACGATGCCGCCCACCACTGGCTGCAAGAACAGTTCCGCCTGCGCCGGGTTTCCAAGCGTTACATTGCCCTGGTGGACGGCAAGCCATCCACCCCCGTCGGCAGGATCGAGGCGGCTATCGGGCGCAGCCCGGCGCAGCGCAAGCAGATGGCTGTGACCGCAGAGAACAAAGGTCGAGAGGCGGTCAGCGAGTACAGGGTCCTCGAAAGCTTTCCCCGCCATACCTTGCTGGAGGTGCACCCCATCACCGGGCGCACGCACCAGATCAGGCTTCACCTGGCATTCATCGGCTGCCCGGTTGCCGGCGATACGGTTTACGGCAGGAAAAAATCGACCGTACCGCTGCAACGCCATTTCCTGCACGCCGCCAGCCTGAGCATTGTATTGCCCCGCCAGGCAGAACCACATCATTTCGAAGCGCCCCTCCCACAGGAGCTGGTTGCGGTGCTCGCAGTCACTGCGGGAGAATAGCCTCCCAGGAGTTGCAGATGGACTTCATTGACCTTCGTTCAGACACTGTCACGCATCCCACGCCCGCCATGCGAGAGGCAATGGCTCAAGCCGTTGTCGGAGACGATGTATTCGGCGAAGACCCAACAGTCAACCGGCTACAGGAAATGGCTGCCGCGTTGATGGGTAAAGAAGCCGGTCTTTTCGTCGCTTCCGGAACGATGGGCAACCTGGCAGCCGTCCTGGCGCACTGCGGCAGGGGCGATGAAGTTATCCTGGGAGACAAAGCCCACACCTTCCTGTTCGAGGCTGGCGGCATCTCCGCCCTCGGTGGAGTGCACTCGCACCAGGTTCCCAACCAGGCGGATGGCTCGTTGGCGTTGGAGGATATCCGCGCTGCTATCCGCTCGGACGATCCTCATTACCCTGTCACGCGCCTGATCACCCTGGAAAACACCCACAACCGCTGCGGAGGCGTCTACCAGACCGCCGCCTACACCCGCCGCGTTAGCGAGCTGGCGCGCCAGCAGGGGATCAAGCTACACCTGGATGGAGCGCGCATTTTCAACGCTGCTGCAGCCCAGGGTATCCCGGCAAAAGACCTGGCTGACCCGGTCGATTCGGTTACATTTTGCTTGAGCAAGGGGTTATGCGCGCCGGTCGGCTCCGTGCTGTGTGGCACCGAAGCGTTCATCTCGCACGCCCACCGCATCCGCAAGCAGCTGGGAGGCGGTATGCGCCAGGCGGGCGTGCTGGCAGCGGCAGGCATCGTCGCACTGGAACAGATGGCGCCTCGCCTCGCAGAAGATCACGCCCGGGCGCGGCGCCTGGCTGAGGGCTTGGGTGGCATTCCCGGCATCCTCCTGGATATGGGTATGCCGCAATCCAATATGGTGTTTTGCGCCCTGGGTGATGAAGTGCCCCTGGATGCCTCGCAGGTGGTGTCTGCTCTCGCCCGGTATGGGGTGCGTGTCGGCGCTGTGGCAGAGCGGCGCTTTCGCCTGGTGACGCACTATTGGATCAGCGACGCCGATGTGGATACGGCCGTCCAGGCATTCGCCAGCGTTCTCAAGGGCGAAGCGATCGCGAATTAGCCTGGTGGAAAGGCGCCTGTCGGATTTGCCTGGCTCCAATAGGCAGCCTGAGGCTCAATTTGATCACGACCGCGCGCTTTTGCCAGGTAAAGGCGCCGGTCAGCCAGGTCGACCAGTTGTTCGCCGCCGGAGACTTCTGCGAAGATCGCGATCCCCTGGCTGACGGTTGGCATCGGGATGGATCTCCCATCCTGCGTCGTAACTGCCAGCAAACGCAAATTCATGCGGATGCGCTCGGCGACCTGCATAGCTTGACTGCCGCTCGTCTCCGGCAATAAGATCGCAAATTCTTCCCCTCCCCACCTTCCCAGCAGGTCGCGACTGCGGACGCTCTGGCGCAGCGCCGATACGAGCAGCGTCAGCGCCTGGTCGCCTGCCAGGTGCCCATAATTATCGTTGTACTGCTTGAAAAGATCCACATCCAGCATGATCAGGCTGAGAGGCGTCTTGCTGACGCTCGAGGATTGCACCATTTCTTCCAGGTATGCCAGGAACTGGCCATGATTGTAGACCTGGGTCAGGCTATCCAGGCGCGACAGGCGCTCAACCTCGGCATAGCGATAGGCGTTATCGATCACCAATGCGGTCTGCTGCGCCATGCTCTCTAATAGCTCCAGGTCATCCTGATCAAATGCGTTCTTTCGATAGGATGCCATCGCCACGATGCCGTGTAGCCGTTTACCAACCGCAACCGGCGCGCCCATCCAGGAGAGGCTGGAGCGGGGTTTGCCGATGACCCGCGCCTTCACACCCACATTCGACAGCTCCTTGGGCATATCGCGGAGCAATAGAGATTTCCGGTTATGGATCACCCAGCCTGCCAGTGTGTCTTCAACCGGGATCTCGATCGGAGGGAAGAAATCCCCATCGTCATAGAAGAGCTCAAGGCGGATATTGCCGCCGTTTACCAGTCCAACATAATAGGTATCTGCCAACAACGCTTGCTGAACCGAGGCGCAGACCAGAGAAATGACCTTTTCAACCTCAATGGAGGAGCTGATCGTGCGCGACATGCGGTTGATCGCCTCGAGTTCGCTGCACTTTTCTGGCGACTACCGTCCCCAGGCGGAAATGGGTTTCGTTCAACAGCACCCCGGTCATACTGATGATCAGGATGTCCTCCCAACCGAAGCTCAGCGGCTGCATCATAACAATCACCGCGGCGGTAAAAATGGCGATCATCAGATAGACCTGCCAGCGACCGAGGACGATGCAGGAGAGCGTTATCGTAGCGATCCACACCAGGTACTGGAACGGGCGCAAGCCGAGAGGCAGCAGGACGAAATAGTACAAGCATACCCGCCGCATTGAGCACAGCAATAAGCCAGCGGGTAGCTGGCTTGCGCCCCATGGGAAAGACAAGCGTCAGGGAAAGAAGCCAGGCGTAAACAATGATTCCTGCGCCGGCAACCAGGATCCGCGCGCGTTGGTTCGCCTCGACCAGCCCCGAGAAGCCAAAAACCATAACGATCAAGCCAGCTACCGATGCAATGATCGCGGCCGGGTAAAGGAGATACCTTTCTTTTCCCTGAACGAGATAATCTAGCGAACGAGATGTGGCAGTCATTACCTCTGGCGCTAATAAGGGCGGTGTTTATGGCGGCGCCTTGCACGAATTCCGAGAATTGTACAACAGATTTACAAATTTAGCGACATGTTATAATTTGTGGGTGCACTAAAAGGTTGTTTTCGGTTTTGGTGGTGCGGGCGGGCGTACGCCCGCACGCACCACCAAAACCGAGATATCCTAACAACTTTTGAGTGCTCCCTAATTGGGTTGCCCGGCTATTTTCCCCAGAAAGCAAGGTGTATGGACACTCAAAAAATAACCCCGAAAGATTTCTTTACCCTGGATGAGATCGACCTGGTCGCTGACCGTGTGCGCTCGCAAATTTCGCGCCAGCCGCAGGTTGCAGTGATCCTGGGGTCCGGTTTAGGCGCACTGGCAGATGCGGTAGGAGGAGCGCAGCTCATTTCCTACCAGGATCTTCCCTTCTGGCCAGTCTCTACAGTCCCGGGGCATCAGGGACGTTTGGTGGTCGGAGAGCTGGAAAATAAAACCGTGCTCGTCATGCAGGGGCGAGCGCACTATTACGAAGGGTACAGCATCGCCCAGGTTGGGCTGCCCGTTCGCGTCTTCCAGCGCCTGGGCATCCAGATACTCATCGTCACCAACGCTGCCGGAGCCGTTAACCCAGGCTTCAATCCCGGCGATTTAATGTTGATCACCGACCATCTCAACATGGTCGGCATGGCTGGTTTGAACCCGCTGCGTGGACCCAACCTGGATGAGCTTGGACCGCGTTTCCCGGATATGAGCCAGAGCTACGACCGTGAGCTCTGCAGCCTGGCGCGCAACGTTGCCAGGGAACAAAGCTTGCATCTGAATGAAGGTGTGTATGTATGCCTGGCTGGACCTTCTTTCGAGACTCCAGCAGATCTGCGCTTCTTGCGAATGGCAGGTGCAGATGCGGTAGGGATGTCAACAGTGCCCGAGGTAACCGTCGCCCGGCATGGCGGGATGCGCGTCCTGGGCATCTCCGGTATCAGCAATAAAGCCAACCTGGACGGCAGCACGATCACAACGCATACCGAAGTCCTGGAAGCCGGGCGGGTTATTGTTCCCAAGCTCGTGACGCTCATCAGGGGAGTGCTGCAAAATTTGTGATCCCAATAAAATGGTAGGTATCAGCCCGGCATCTGGCAGCGTGCCGCCGGGCGTTCGATGCACGCATGGAAGAAGCACTCCGGTTTTTCCGAGCTTACGAAGTATGGATCTACTTGCTGCTGGCGTTGGGGGGATTGTTCTATGCCCGAAAGTTCATCCATGCTTGGCAAGAGTTGCGCGATGCTGCTTTTGGTTTGGAGCGCGATAATGCTCAAGCGCACCTTAACCAAGCAGCCAGCATTCTTGTGATCATTTTAGCTATGGCAATAACCGAAGTGGTTCTCGTCTCCTTCATTGCACCGGCAGTGCCCGGCGCCATTCCCCTGCCAACAGCCACGCTCAATGTCCTGGCAACGCCCACCACGACCCTGCCCCCTGGTCAACCGACAACCAGCGCTCTACCAGGGCTGCAAGATACTGCCGCCGCCTCTTCTCCCGAAGCAACGGCGCAAACCGGCTGCGTTCCTGGTCAGGTTGAGATCCTTGCGCCATTGAATGGATCAGAGATCAGCGGGGTGGTGCAGATCACCGGAACGGTGGATATCCCAAATTTCGGTTTTTATAAGCTGGAGATGAAGCGGGTAGAAGAGAGCAGTTGGCTGACCATCCTGGCGGGGAATGAACCAAAAACCAACGGCTTGCTCGGCTCCTGGAACACCAGCTTGCTGTCTCCAGGGAACCACCAGCTCAGCCTGGTGGCGGCTGACAATACAGGTCAGTCATTGATACCCTGTACCATCGAGGTGAGGGTGACCAACCTTACCGGTACACCTCAGCCTTAAAAGTTAGGAGGGAAAATACCATGCCCGAGATCGAGATACGCCCGGCGATCGCAGCCGATATCGCCTCCCTGGTAGCGATCGACCACACCTACTCCAGCGATTACGTCTGGCAAATGGAAATGCAGGTTGAAGAGGGTAGAATTGGCATCAGCTTTCGCGAGATCCACCTGCCGCGCTCTGTGCGCGTCGACTACCCGCGGCCAGCCCGCCTCCTGGCAGATAACTGGACAGAGCGGCACGGTCTTCTGGTGGCAATCCACAACAGTGAGGTTGTGGGTTACATCAGCATGATGCTGAATATCGCCCCCAATACCGCCTGGACGACCGATTTAGTCGTGGTGCGCCGCCTGCGCCGCCAGGGGATCGGCAGCGCCCTGGTCCTGGCCGCCCAGGAATGGGGCGAGAACCACGCCTGCCGCCGCCTTGTCCTTGAAATGCAGCCCAAGAACTACCCCGCCATTCACCTGGCGCAGAAGCTCGGCTTCGACCTGTGCGGCTACAACGACCTTTACTATACCAATCACGACATTGCTCTTTTCTTCGCAAGGTCATTGCGCTAGAATGTAGGTAGCATTTGGGGTTCTTCCCTGATTTACTGCTGACCGGCGCAGTCCAAAGGGATTCGGGATAAGAGTTTTGTTGTTGATTACCGGTTGATGATTCAATGTATTCGGCGCTGATCACCAGCCTGCGTACTCTGAACCAGCTGCTAACAGCGGGCATTGCCATCACGGCATTCTCCCTGCTGATGTACGCGCTGTCCTTCAACCTGCGCGACCGGGTGGCGCGCTCCTTCGCGGTCATCCTGGCTTGCGTCATGTTGGTCTTTGTCAGCGACGCCATCGGCTCGGTTAGCGCATCTGCAGCCGAGCTATCCTTCTGGTTGCGCATTCAGTGGGTGGGTATCGTCTTCCTCCCCGCAGCCTACCTGCATTTCTCAGATGCGATTCTTGCCACAACAGGAAAGCCATCCCGCGGCCGGCGGCGATTCGCCGTGCGGGTATCTTATCTCATATCCGCCGGCTTCTTGCTCCTGCTGCCGCTCTCGCTGCTGGTGGGACCGCTGGTGCAAAACAAAGCGCCTGCGCCGCACCTGCAGCGCACGGTCTTCACCTGGCTTTTCACCATTTTTTATGCCGGCAGCATGCTGGTAGCGGGGGCTAACTTCTTCCGCGCTTACCGGCGCACAGTCACCAGCGCCAGCCGCCGGCGCATGGCTTACCTGATCGTCGGAGCCCTGGCGCCGGCTTTGGGCTCTTTCCCGTATTTGCTCTTTGGGTCTGAGTTTGCAGAGCTGCACCAGCTCAGCTTCTGGCTGGCAGCCACGCTCAGTAACATCCTCGTGTCGATATTCCTGGTCATTATGGCTTACGCTGTCGCATTCTTCGGCGTCTCCTGGCCCGACCGGGTGATCAAGCGCAGGCTGTTCAAATGGCTGATGCGCGGTCCGGTAACCGCTTCCACCGTATTGGCGATCACAACTGTGGTACGCAGGCTGGAGCCTCGCCTTCGGGCTGAGCTACCCTGCCATCATTCCCATCTTGATGGTCACCATCATCCTCGTGATGGAGCACCTCATCACCCTGGCTGCGCCCGTCTGGGAGCGTTGGCTCTTCCATGGCGGCGACCGGGACGATATCCAGCTCGTCCAAAAGCTGGAAGAGCGCATGCTCACGCGCGGGGACCTGCGCCAATTCCTGGAATCCGTCCTCGCCGCTGTTTGCGACCGCATGCAAGCCAAGGCGGCTTTCGTCACCACCCTGGGTGAGAGCGGCATGGATATCCTTGTGACAATCGGGGAGAATAAATCCCTGGAGAAGGAGGAGCTATCGGCAGACCTGCTTGAAGATGTTTCCAATAACTCAATGGGGGAAGACCTGTACGTCTGGGGGGATTACTGGGTGGTGCCCCTCTACGACCATCTCCAGGGGCATGGCACATTGCTTGGCTTGCTGGGGGTATTGCGCACTCCTGCAGAGGTCATCGATGCTGAGCAAGCAGAGGCGTTGACAATCCTGGCTGAGCGCGCCGCTATGGCGTTGGAAGACCGGCGCACCCAGCAGCAGGTGTTCACCTCCCTGGAAGCCCTCACGCCCGAAGTGGAGCTGATCCAGAGCTTGCGTGCGGCTACCAGCTACCAGGGGGAGGATTCGGTTTCGGAAGTCCTGACGCGCGGCACCTTTCCCGCAGGGATCGATCAGGGCGACTTATCCGCCTGGGTTAAAGACGCCCTCACCCACTATTGGGGCGGTCCCAGGCTAACCCAGAGCCCGCTGATCAGATTGAGAGTGGTGCAGCAGGCGATGGATGAACATGATGGGAACCCAACCAATGCCCTGCGCGCGATTTTGCGGCAGGCAATCGAACAAGTGCGCCCAGAAGGGGAAAGGCGCTTTACCGGGGAGTGGATATTATATAATATACTAGAGCTTAAATTCCTGGAGGGGCATAAAGTCCGCGAGGTCGCCATGCGCCTGGCAGTCTCAGAAGCAGATCTGTACCGCAAAGCAGCGCGTGGCAATCGAGGCAGTAGCTGAAGCCATTATTGAGATGGAAAAACAGGCTATCGAGCACGAGCCGTTAGCTATCGAACTCAAAGCATAGAGCCAGACAAGAACACACAAGGTGGGCTTAATGGTGAACAAGCAATATCCAAAAATCGTCGCTGTATCCGAGGGGGGACCACCGCCGCAGGATGAATCCTGGTGGGGAGCAATCCTGGCGGAAGAAGAGTCTCGCCCGCGCGCCGCTGCCAGCCGTCCCGTGCACGCTCCGGCTGCCGCGCAAGAAACGCTGCACAATTCTGCCCCCCAGAACGGGGTGGACTGGGGATGGGCGCAGGGGCAGTTCGAGTGTGATAGCGTCGTCCAGCTTCAGGTGGTGGGTCACAATCGGGGCGGCTTGCTGGTCGATGGAGATCACCTGCAGGGTTTTGTGCCGATCTCTCACCTGGTCAAGATGCCGGCAGGTAAGAGTGAGACCGACCAGGAACAATTCCTGGCTTCTTACCTGGGTCAGGACCTGCGGCTGAAGATTATTGAATGCGACCAGGAGCGCGGGCGGGTGGTATTTTCAGAGCGGGCGGCGCTGGCGGAAGCCGGCAGCCGCAACCTGCTCCTACAACGCCTGCGCAACGGCGATTGCGTCCTGGGTACGGTGACCAACATCACCGATTTCGGTATCTTTGTCGACCTGGGAGGCGTGGAGGGTCTGATCCACGTCTCGGAGATCTCCTGGGGCAGGGTGCGCCATCCATCCGACGTGGTGACATTCGGGGAAGCGGTGCAGGTGTACGTGATTGGGGTGGATCAGGAGCGGGCGCGCATTGCCCTGAGCCTGAAGCGCCTGACGCCGAACCCCTGGGAGACAGCCGAGGAGCGCTATTATCCAGGGCTGGTGACCGGCGCGGTCATCACGAGTATCCTGCCATTTGGCGCCTTTGCCCGCCTGGAGGAGGGACTGGACGGGCTGATCCACGTATCCGAGATGGGTGCAGAAATTACCAACCCGCTCGAGTCCTTCCAGGAAGGGCAGCCGGTGCAGGTGCGCATCCTGCACGTAGACGCTAACCGGCAGCGCTTAGGGCTGAGCTTGAAGCTCCAGGCGTAAAAGGCATTTCTCATCTCCCCGGGTCTAGCCGGGCAAGGGACCGGGTATGAAAACCTGGTGGGCTATTGCATTAACAGCCGTCGTCAGCCTGCTGGCAGCAGGGGTGCTCTTGTTGGTCAGCCGGCAGCCGCAGGGTGAAGCCGTGAGGTTGGTACCGCCGCCCAGCCCACAACCGCTCGTGGTACATGTCAGCGGGGCGGTGGTGAATCCCGGCTTGTACCAGCTATCCCCGGGCAGCCGCGTGCAGGACGCCATCCAAGCCGCCGGCGGATTTCTGCCCCAGGCGGACCCGGATGCGCTCAACCTGGCAGCCCTGCTCAAAGATGGGCAGCGCATCCTTGCGCCAACTCACGCCCAGGCGCAGGCGACGGATGCCAGTCCATTGGCGCCAGCCGCGCTGGTCGACATCAACCGCGCCACGCAGGAGGCGCTGGAAAGCCTGCCGGGCATCGGACCGGTGCTGGCGCAGCGCATCATCGCCTACCGGGAGGCTAACGGCGCCTTTGCCAGTGTGGAAGATCTGCAAAAGGTAGACGGCGTGGGAGCAGATACCTTCGAGAAGCTCAGAGAGCTCATCACAGTAGGAGAGGCGCCCTAAACAATGCCCGGCAAAAAAAGCAAGCGTACACGCACATCCACCAGCGCTTTCGGCTCGCCGGGACGGGTAAGCCACGACGCCTCTTCGTTTTACACCAGCCAGCTCTACACGGATCTGGACTCAAAGGACGCCGTCGCATACTTCGAGAATCCGATCCCACAGGAGCTGCGCGACCGCATCCTCTGCGCCTCCAGCGAGCACATGGCAGACCTGCCGGAGTGCAGCGTCCACCTGATGGTCACCTCCCCACCCTATAATGTAGGCAAAGAATACGATCAAGACCTTTCGCTGAAGGATTACCTGGCTTTTCTCAGGCGCGTTTGGCAGGAAGTGCACCGCGTGCTCGTTCCTGGCGGGAGGGCGTGCATCAACGTGGCAAATCTGGGGCGCAAGCCCTACATCCCGCTGCATGCTTTCATTGCACAGGATATGCTGGAGGTCGGCTTCCTGATGCGCGGCGAGATCATTTGGAACAAGGCGGCTTCAGCCAGCGCTTCCACCGCCTGGGGAAGCTGGCAATCTGCCTCCAACCCCACCTTGCGCGATGTCCATGAGTATGTGCTGGTCTTCTCCAAAGGCTCCTTCCGCCGACCGGGCAGCGCAGACAAGGTCAACACCATCAGCCGCGAGCAGTTTCTGGAATGGACGAAGAGCGTGTGGAATTTCCCGGCTGAATCCGCCCGTAGGGTGGGGCATCCGGCGCCGTTCCCTGTCGAACTGCCCTACCGCCTGATCCAGCTCTATACCTACGCCGGCGAGGTTGTGCTCGACCCATTCATGGGCAGCGGGCAAACCGCGCTGGCGGCGATCAAAGCCGGCAGGCGTTACGTGGGCTACGAGACCAGCGCCGAGTATGTGGCGTTGGCGCAAGAGCGGATTGGTCAACAGGCTTAGTTCAGTGTAAATTGCCGGTAAAGAGAAAATTATTCCATCGTCTGGCGTCACATCATTGCGCTGAAAGCGTCTTATGGATAGGTATCCAACAAAACCGACCTGATATCCCCAATTATTCAGGGGGGAGGGAATAAGGACGATGCTTGAAGCCAGCCATATCCAGGCAATGCATGAAAATTATCCGGTGGTTACCCATCTCTCACGCCACCTGCAGGATGCCCTCAGCAGGCAGGGACAGGCTGTAAGCGCCGCAGACGGGACGAGCCTGTTCGCTCCCGGCGATGTGTGCAACAGCTTTGTCATGGTCACAAGTGGGGCAATCCGCGTCGCAGTGGGCAGCGGAAGCGGGCGCGAGATCGAGCTCTATCGCGTGCAACCGGGTGATAGCTGCATCCTCACCGTTAGCTGCCTGCTCGGGAACGCCCTCTACCCCGCAAGCGGCAGCGCGGTGGGCGAGCTTGAACGGCGTCGTCATCTCCAAAGCGCTGTTCGACCGGATGGTTGCTGAATCTACCGACTTTCGCCAGTTCGTTTTCGCATTTTTTGCCGAGAGGTTGACACTCCTGATGGCGCTTATCGAGCAAGTGGCTTTTCAAAGGCTGGATGCCCGGCTGGCAAGCGCCCTGGTGCGTAATGGTCCCGAGATCCACAAGACGCACCAGATGCTGGCGGATGAGTTGGGCAGCGTGCGGGAAGTGATCAGCCGCCTGCTGAAAGAATTCGAGAGCCAGGCGCTTGTCCAGCTCGACCGTGGCTGGATCCGCGTGCTCGATCCGGTGGGCTTGAAGCAAATTGCTCTGCCGTTCGGTGACCTGGGTCACTGACAAAACTCCGATAATTTGATATTCTAATCAGTAGAGTTGTGAAATTAAGTACACTGATTGCCGATCGAGGCAGGAAATGCCCCAGCCAACCTGTCCGTATCTCTCGCACTGACTTTCCATCCCGGGAAGGGAAGGTCAGCGAGCCTGTTTCCCGTCATAGATCTAAGCAAGGAGGAATACACAAATGAAAAGCAGAAGAAACAAGGAAAACTCAACCGGCTCCTGAGTATTAACCGAAGAGACTTCTCACCTTGCTGGTCGCTCTGCTGGTCTTGGCAGCCGCGCCGCCAGCCCAGGCAGCCGATAGCCCCCCCGTCTACCAGTTGCAATTCCTGGGATCCGGCTCCCCCTCCGCCATCAACAACAACGGCGTGGTCGTTGGCTCCAGGCTCAGCGGGAACAATTATGAGCCGCTGGTATCTCAGAACGGAGCCGCATGGCAGACGTTGCCATCCCCCGCCGGAGCGATGAGCACCTTCCCCACCGACGTGAACGACAGCGGGGTGATTGTTGGCGTATCTTTCGATACGCAATGGAACCCGGTAGCCGTGCGCTGGAATCCGGCGGGCGGCGCATACACCGTGGAGGTGCTGCCCCGGCTGGCTGGCGATACGTCCTCTTACGCCACGGGCATCAATAACCTCGGGCAGATCATCGGGGCGCGGCGGGCTTTGGGTTACGTGCCCACCGGCTCGGGCTGGCTGTACAGCGATTCAACCGGTGTGATAGACCTGAGCACCCGCTACGGCTTGTGGACCGTCCCCAACGCCATCAACGATAACGGTCAATTGATCAGCGGCACGGAACGCCTCGACTTGAACACAGGCGCTCTGGAAGTGATCGGTAATGGGCCGTCGAACTATAACGCCATCGGCGGCGTAGCCATCAACAACAACGGCATGGTGGTTGGCACAGCCTCTCTCCGCTCCACCTCCCTGAACATCATCTCCGTCTTCCGCTATGAAGGCGCGGCAGGCTGGCGTTTCATTGCCGGTTCGAGCCGCTACACCGTGGCGACGAGCATCAACAACCTCGGCGACATCGGCTACGGCGAGCAGGGCGCCGGTCTTTACCTGGATGGTCTCGGCGTTTACGCCTTGTGGAGCCTGCTCGACCCGGCGTACACGCAGGCAGGCTGGGCAATCACCGGTAACGGGGCGCACATCAACGACCAGCGCATGGTCGCCACAGTCGCCAGGAACTCGACCAGCGGCGAGACGGGCGGCGTCCTGCTTACCCCGGCAGGCAGCTTGCCCGCGCCGAGCGCCCCGGCGAACCTGCAGGGCGTCTCACACCCTGCAACGCGCATGGAGCCCTTCAACGCCATCAACCTTTCCTGGGAGAACACCAGCAGCCTGACGCGCGGCTACGAGCTGGAGCGCCGCCAGGTGGGTTCAGCCACCTGGACGCAGCTTGCCCTCACCCCGCCCGGCACAACGACGAGCCACACCGACACGACGGTAGGTGTGGGCATCACCTATGAGTACCGGGTGCGTGCCACCGGCTTGGGCGGGGCAAGCGCCTGGTCCAACTCGGTGACTGTGACATCCCCGGCGACCCCTCTGGATACCACGCCGCCGGTTGTAACCATTCTCACACCGGCGAACGGCGCTACGCTATCCGGGGTAGTCAGCGTCTCGGCGCAGGCGAGCGATAACGTCGCCGTCGAGTATCTGGAAATCAGCTACTGGAACCAATACCTGGGGCAGGAAGTGATCCTCGGTTCGGTCTCAAACGCCGGCGCCCTCACGGTCAGTTGGGACACTCGCAGCCTGACCCCGGCGACCTACACTGTCTGGGCGTATGCCTACGATACCCTGGGAAACTGGACGCAAACCGAGATATCGGTCAATGTCACCCCCTCCGCCAGCAATGTCATGCGCGTGACCAGCATTGCCCTCTCGGCTACCGGACGCTCCAGCATCACCGCCTCGGGGCGTGTGACCGTGCGCACCAGCAGCGGGTCAGCCGTCAGCGGGGCGACGGTAGCCATCACCTGGCGCCTGCCCAACGGCAGCAGCCTCGCCCAAAGCGCGCTGACCAACTCGAGCGGCGTGGCGTCCTTCTCGGTGCGCTCAGGGCGTGGGACTTACACCCTCACTGTGACCGGCGTTGCTAAGAACGGCTACACGTTCGACGCCGCGAACAGCGTGCTAACCAAAAGCATCACCCGCTAAGCCTGGCGCCAGAACGACACCTTGTTACCTTACCGCGGGCAGAGATCACCATCTCAGCCCGCGCGGTATCTTAAGCAGAGCGCGGGGAGCCATATCAGCGCCAGGGCAAGGGCAGGATGCCCTTCTGGCGCGCATCCCAGATAGTCACCCAGCCGTAACCCGGTTCTTTTGCTTCCAGGTGGGGCAGGGCTTCCTTGAACTCCTCGCTGGCACGGTTCACCGCCTCCTCGAAGCTGGCGCGGCCGATCAGCGTGGTCTCGATGAAGTAGTAATCGGCGTTCTCCTGGTCGATGCGCACGCCAACGAAGGCATGCCCCGGCACACCGACAATGGCAGCCTCCAGGTCCATCGCCTCCGCCGCCGCGGCGTAGAGCAAAGCCAGCTCGATGCAGTTGCCGCTGCGCTGCTCCAGCACTTCGGCCGGCAGGCGGATGCGCTGCACGCTTCCCGGAGCGAAGGAGACCCAGGTGCTGATGTAGGTCAGGTCGTAATCCCGCTCTTCTGCCTGCCAGATGGCTTGCAGGCGATCCCAGACGGCGCCATTATCATCGTTGATATGATCGCCATAACCGCTCACAATGATGCCGGAGGAGGTGTACTCAGCCGCCTGGCGGATCAGCGCCTCCACCGCCGGGTCATTCGGCGTGGACATGGCTGCGATCAGCTCGAAGACCTCCGGATCGCTGAAACCGGGGATAGACCAGGGAAAATCGCGCCGGGCGTAGACCAGTGTTTCGCCGGTCTCTTCCAGCAGGGTCTTTTCTTCGCCGTTTTCGAGCTGCGCCACGCGGATGTGGAACTGGGCTGGCTTTTCGACGTTCAGCTCCTCGATCTTCTCCGGCGCCAGGAGCGGGTTCTGGCGCACCTCCAGGGTCTCGCCCGGCTGGACGGTGACAGTATCCATCGCCTTTGAGGTATAGCCGCTGATCTCGCTGGATACCAGGATTTCAGCCGGGCTCTCCCCCTGGTTGCTCAGCGTGACCACCACGAAATCATCCAGGATCGACCCGTAAAGCGGGTAGATGATGGTGATCAGGTTGGAGGTGTAGACGTAATCCACCTGCACCCCGCCGGCGGCGGTGGTAGAGCCAGCCTCCTCCGTCTCGGCGGGTGGCGCCTCCGGGGGAAGTGTGGGGAGTAATATTCTCTTCGAGCTCTGGTGGAGATGTTGGTGAGGCTGCCCGGCTGAAGAGCGAGCAGCTCAGTGAGAGCAGCACAAACAGTGCGATGGCTGCCTAGAAAAACATGAGACAATGAAAAGTGCTGCTTCTGCATGGCGTCCCCTCCTACCGGGCAGAATGGGAGCAGAGTAACTGCTCGGGCGAATGTCTAGATCAAGAGCATTTTACACGATTTCCCGAAGCTGTGGATGCGGACCACAGCATATCCCCGTCTGAGGGGTCACCCTTCGCGCAAAGTCGAGACCCTCAAGCTTTATCTTCCCACTCCCGGACGATAAATTGGCTGGTAGAAGGGTCAATCACCACATAATAAAGCTGGTCAAAGCCTTCAGAATAGATGGGGATCTCGAGGCGCTGGTATTTCGCCACCACACCACCCTCGGGGATACGAGCCGTACCGCTGCGCTGCCGGTTGCGCTGCAGAGCATCTTTTAGGCTGGATTGGAAATAATACCCCACGATGCGGAATCCCGCCGGTTTGGCTACTTCAATATAACGAGCTCGATCGCGCCTGAAGATATTGGTGTTATCCACCACGAAGGGCTGCTTGGCGGCAATGCAGGCTTGCAGGAGCAGTTGCTCCCGCTGCCGGGTCTTGAGCATATCCAGGTTGATGCGCACGTGCGTGGCGAAGAAGCGCTCTTTGTAAAAAGTGGATTTACCCACCGCCTGAATGCCAGTGAACATTATGGCTTCCATGGTTCAAAGATACTCTACACTCGCAGTGCACCCTAAGAATTGGATTGGTTCAATCGCCTTTATTTGAATGGTATCTTTTCCGTACACAAAAGTTTGTACTATCAATCCTTGAGGAGTGAACAATCTGCAGGAGGCTATATCAATTTGCCTGGAGTTATGGCGGTTCAATCGGTACGATCTCGTTCTTCTCTAAATCTAACTGAAAGTATTGAAAATCCTCAAATAAGCTATCAAATATTATCCGATCTGGATCTCGCCACTCAATTGGGTAGATGTACCTCATATTATCCTCAAATATTGCGACCAGTGTAGATTTCTCCAAATCGATCAGGAACGCGGAAAAGCCGTTTTCTCTTTCCATCAAGTCACCCTCAGTCGCTACGAAGATTATTTTCCTGCTATCAGGCGACCACGTAATACGTCCGTAATCGAGATATTTTTCAGGCACTGATATCACTTTTTCATTATTTGTACCGAGTGTATTCACGCGTATACCATCTGCTGAACGATAAGCCAAATACTTGTCATCTGGAGAGAATGAATAAGCCCGGCCCATTCTTGTATTCACCCAATATCCCTTCTCTAAATTCAAACGTATTAAGTTTGGATTATTATGCCAGAAATAATCATAACCGCCATCCGATCCGTACTTGTGGGGAAAGGTATAAATACCGACCATCATTAGACCAGTGCTCAATTGATACATGTGCATCTCCACATGGCGGACAAGAAATTCCGGAAATCTCAGAAAAATCAATCTCCCACTTCCTGGAATCGTTCAGACTGGCAATCGTAAGACCAACTGTCCCCTCCGGTGATACAGAGAAAAATACAGCCCATAGACCATTCGGTGAAAGACCGAGTCCTGGAGTGTAACAAGGGTAGATGGTGCATTCCCGCGAATAGTATTTTCCCACTTCTGGGTGCTGGGTGACAAAAGCATCCAGGGTCGCTAATCCGGTCAGCGTCGCCTGCGGAATCTAAGGTGTGAAGAATGGGGTTGGCGTCGGGATTATAAAAGGCATCGTTGTTGGAGAAGGGATGTTTGTCGTGGGAAGTGTTAAACAGGAAGCGGCGTGGTCGCCGGTGCTTCGGTTTTCGTCTGGCGAGGAATGCAGACGTTACAATCGCAGGTACCGACCTGGCTGGCTTGTCCTTCCGTTGCTGTCACAATGGCGAAGACGCAGCCATGGAAAGGGGGTAAGGCTGTGCCCGTCGGCGCGGTGATACTCCACTCTCCCTCAAAAACGACCAGCCAAACTGGCAGGTCATCGGGATAGGCAGAATATTCTGTATCGCCCCCATGGCCGACCCGCTCCAGAGCTGACCGGTGATCAACCTGATCGATCACCACTGGCTGAGGTGTAGCCAGGGCTTCCAGGCGGCTGGCAGCCACACCGAGAGAAGCAGCTAAGACTACCTGCTCCGGGTTGGAATCCGGAGTTCCTTCATGGAAATTGGTAGGCGAAGCGGATGACGGATAGGTCTCTGGGACAGTCGGTGCCTTTGTCGAAGGCTGGCAGGAAGGTAAAGTGGTGAGCGCCAGCAGGCAAAGAATCAACAGCAGATGATGGCTCATTAGATCGCCCGTTTGAGTACCCGCAGCGCATCCAGCGTGACCCACTTCGACGGGCGGTTGCGCGGCTCGACGCTCCAGGTGCGCGAGGTCGATCCACAAATCCAGCGACCCGCCGTATCCTGGCGCTCCAGCACTAGATTGAGCAGCGGTCTGAACCGCGGGTCGCCGCCGTAGCCGTTCCTTGCCAGGGCTTTGAGCGCGCTGAGCAAATCCCAGGCGCGCGGCACGCCGAAGGTCAGCCAGCGCTTGTGCTCGCCCTGGAAATCATAATCGGCGTCCAGCAAGGTGTCCGCCAGGCGCCTCACCACACCATCTGACCGGGATGTGCGCAGATCCGCCGGCAGCGCCGCCAACCCGTTCAGCGCGGCGATGGCGCCCCACAGGCAATCCCGGTGGGCGTAGCGCCCGCAATCCAGGGCGTCAGCCGTTGACATGTCTTCGATCACGAAGGCAAAAGCCTGGCGCACGCGCGGGTCATCGCCGAAGCCGAAATAGACCAGGAAGGGCAGGTGCTCGCCCGTCGTGCAGGGGAAGATGCCGCTGCGCAGCGTACGCGTCAGGGAAAAGCCGCCGCTGGCGTTCTGGCAGAATTTCAAGAAGGAGTTACAACCGGCGGACGTGCGCTCGTCCGGCTCCACGCCCAGCATGTGCAGCAGCGAGAGCGCAGCGACGGCGCCCTGCTGCCGTGTAGGGCTTGGTCTCGTCCTCGCCCCAATAGCCCTCGGGGTGCTGCAGGCTGAAGATCTCCTGCGCCAGCCGCTGCTCTGGGATGGCGCCGGCGCGCCGCCAGCACATCAGGATCATCCGCCGGTCGGTCGAGGATGTCGACCAGCGTCCAGTAGCGCACGGAGGGGTTCTCCGCCTCCAGCAGCCAGGGCAGCGGGTCTCCCTTGAGGTGTTCTTGCCAGGCGCACATCGCGCACCTTAAGCTGCTTATCCCAGCAGCTCCCTCACCTTCACCGCCACAGCCTGCCCCAGCTTGCGATGCTCGTCGGCCTCGAAGTGGATGCCGTCCAGCGGGCTGGAGACGATCACCGTCCCCGTATCCAGGAAAGCGCAGCCCTGCTCCTGTGCGATCTGCGCAAAGTAGCGGGCGAACTTTTTCGATTTCTCCTCAGCCCCGTTGAACATCTCGGCGTATTCATTGAGCGTGGTGGTGGGCGGCGGCGCCAGCAGCAGCACCGGCGGCGGGCGCCCATTCACTCCTGTCAGGCTGCTCTGCGCCATGCCCACCAGCACGCGCGCCCCTCGGCGACATCGTAGGCTGAGAGACCGAAGCGCGTCTTCAGGTCGTTGGTGCCGAGCAGGATGGCGACCAGGTCCAGCGGCTTGTGCAACTCCAGGCAGGGGATCAGGTATTCCTTGCCGCTCTTATAGCCCTCGATGGGATCGTCCCACACCGTGGTGCGCCCGTTGAGACCTTCTTCGATCACCTCGTAGCCATTGCCCAGCGCTTTGCCCAGCACCGCGTCCAGCGCGTGTGCTCGTCGAAGCGGTCGAGCGTGACGGGGTTATAACCCCAGGTGTTTAAGTCGCCGTAACAGAGGATGCGTTTCATTCGTCCTTACCCTCGGCCCTGCCCTCAAATCCATTTCCGCCGCCTCCACCAGCGCCGCAGGCGACGCATACCGCCGGTCGTGCACCGCCACCCCAAAACGCACGGCGGCGGCGTACTCCTCCTCCCCCACCTGGTACGGCTCGCTGAGCTTTTCTGCCAGGCGGCTCCGCACCACCTCGATATCCTCCGGCTTCTTCAGCTCTTCGTGCAGCGTAGCGAACTTCCAGCCGGAGAAGCGGGCGATGGTGTCGGTCAGGCGCAGGGCGTGGCGCAGGCGCTCTCCTGCCTGGCGCAGGATGGCGACCATGGCATCTGGGTCGGGTTGTCCTTCAATGTGCAGGGTGAAAACCAGCACGGCAAAGTAGAAGTCGCTGCGGCGGCGGGCGCGCTCGAAAGCCAGCTCCAGCCGCGTGTCGAAGAACTCGCGCGTGAACAGCTCGGAGATCGGATCGCGGAAAGCCAGGTGCTTGGGGCGCACTTCAAAGGAGCCCAGGCGCTCCGCCAGGGTGCGCAGCTGGTCGACCTCCACCGGCTTGAGCAGCACCAGGTCTGCCAGGTCGGAGATGGGCTGCGCCATGTTGGGGTAGGCGGTGATGACGATCACCCGCGTGCCGTCGAAGCGCGGGTTGGAGCGCAGCTGGTAGAGGATCTGCTCGCCGCCCACTTCCAACCCCAGGCGCAGGTCGAGCAGGATCAGGTCGGGGACGCTTCCCGCCAGGCGCGCCAGGGCATCGCGCGCCGAGAGCACGATCTCGCACTCGTAGCCCACCAGTTGCAGCACCGTGCTGAAAAAGCCGGCGGTGTCTTTATCGTCTTCGATGATGAGGACGTGCATCTTGTCCATGTCTCTTCTCCCGTGGAGATGCACGTGAGATTGGATGAGCCCCCTAACTCCCCAATAACCCGGCGATCATACGAAAAGCCCTGCGGTGAAACAATAATTCGACGGGCACTGCTCAATTATATACCGTATACGGCAAAATGAACGGCGCCTCAGAGCGGATTGCAAATTTGATGGGCGTTCTCCGGTTTTTGTTGTCCTGTTCAGGCAGTTGAAGAAATTCCTCGTCTGAGATTGACCATTTGCAGGCTGTCGTGATACACCTGCCCGAAGAGGCTGCCATACACCAGCAAGATGTAAAATCCGGCGATCGCCCCCAGGAAGGGCATCAGGCAGATCAGCACCAGCGTATAGTAAGCCAGGCTGAGGGCTGTCATCAGCACCATCGCCAATCCGCCGATCACCACCCAGGCGATGAAGTAATCCCAGGCGTTGCGGCGCAACAAGCGCCACCACTCGCCGAAGCGGAAAGCTGCCCCCAGGCTCTCGTGGGCGGCGCAGTGCGCCAGAGCCATCGGCAAGGGGATGACGCCCAGAAACAGCAATAACATGCCCAGCGCCAGCGACACGAACATGATCCCCATGCTGCCGAACATCGCCAGGACGGGCGCGGCGCTGCTCGCATCGCCGGCGCCGGCGGCGATCGTCGCTCCAAAGAAGGAGATCAAATACAAAACTTGCCCGCCGAAGAGCACCAGGAAGCCTGGAAGCAGAAAGACCGCAGACACGACGATCTGGCGCAGCCCGTCCAGCGCCAGGCTGCCCCAGTCGTCCCAGGCGGGCAACGCCAGCTCCTCAGCGCGGCTGCGGCTGCGCAGCACGCGCATGAAATAGCCGCCTACGAAGAGCAGGGGCACGATGGGGATGATAAAGCCCAGGAAGATCAGCCCGGCGCCGATCCAGTAGCGTGACTGTCCATCGGAGGACTGGAAGGGATAGCGAAAGACCTGGCGAAGCTGGGTGAACATGGTTGCCTCCTTCTCTACCCCTTAACCGGCTCGAAGCGCGCCTGGAAGAAGCGCAGGTACTTCGGCTCGTAGACCATCTGCAAGCCGCGCGTCTGCTGGCGCTGGTCGTATGCCGCCTTGACCGATTCAGCCACCACATCCATGTGCGCCTGGGTGTAGACGCGCCGCGGGATGGTCAGGCGCGTCAGCTCCAGCTTCGGGTAGCGGTGGTCGCCCGTCTGCGGGTCGCGGCCGGCGCTGACCACGCCGCGCTCCATCGAGCGCACGCCGGAATCCAGGTAGAGCATGGCAGCTAGGGTTTGGCCGGGGAATTGGGCTTGTGGGATGTGCGGGTAGAAACCGCGCGCGTTGAGGAAGATGGCGTGCCCGCCCACGGGCTGGACGATGGGGATCTCCCAATCGGTGAGCAGCTCGCCCAGGTAGCGCACCTGCCCCACGCGGGCGCGCACCTGGTCATCCTGCACGCCCTCGGCGATACCGATGGCTAAGGCTTCCATATCGCGCCCCGCCATGCCGCCGTAGGTATGCAGCCCTTCGTAAATGACTACCAGGTTGCGCAGGTCTTCGAACAGCTCCGCGTCGCGCACCGCCAGCCAGCCGCCGATGTTGACCAGGTTATCCTTCTTGGCGCTCATCCACGCCCCGTCGGTGTAGCTGCAGAACTCCTTGAGGATCTCGGCGATGGATTTGCCCTGGTAGCCCGGCTCGCGCTCCTGGATGAAGAAGGCGTTCTCATACATGCGCGTGGCGTCCAGGTAGATGCGGATGCCGTAGCGGTCGCAGAGCTGGCGTAGCTGGCGCACATTCTCCATCGAGACCGGCTGCCCGCCCGCCATGTTCACCGTGCCCGCCAGGCTCACATAGGGGATGCTCGCAGCGCCCACCTTGTCGATCAGCGCCCTAAGCTTGTCCAGATCGATGTTGCCCTTAAAGGGGTGCAGGTTCGCCGGGTCGTGCGCCTCGTCGATGATTACATCCACGAAGGTGCCGCCCGCCAGTTCCTGGTGCAGCCGGGTGGTGGTGAAGTACATATTGCCCGGGATGGTGTGCCCCGGCTTGACCAGCGCCTGGCTGATCAGGTGCTCGGCGCCGCGCCCCTGGTGGGTGGGGACGATGTAGGGATAGCCGTAGTAGGTCTGGATGGCCTCTTCCAGGTGGTAGAAGTTGCGGCTGCCGGCGTAGGCTTCGTCGCCGAGCATGATGCCCGCCCACTGGCGGTCGCTCATGGCGCTGGTGCCGCTGTCGGTGAGCAGGTCAATGTAGACATCTTCAGAGCGCAGCAGGAAAGTGTTATAGCCGGCTTCCTGCAGCGCTTTCTGGCGCGCTTCACGGCTGATCATCTCGATCGGCTCGACCATCTTGATCTTCCAGGGCTCTGCCCAGGAGCGGCGCCCGAACTGCTGGCCCATCGTCTGCGGTACGGAATGTTCCATAAGTTTCCTCCGGGAATAGGATATTAATGGTGGGGAATGGTCGCCAGGACGCCTGCCACCCGCTCCAGCGCCTCGTCGATCTGCTCGGGCGAGACCGCGTAGCACAGGCGCAGGTAGCCCTCGCCGTGAGCTCCGAAATCGACGCCCGGCAGGAGCGCCACCCCTGCCTCTTCCAGGATGCGCATGGCGAGCTGGCGCACCGGCACGCCGAACGCTTTGACGTTGGGGAAGGCGTAGAACGCGCCCTGCGGTTTCAGGCAGCTCACGCCGGGGATGGCGTTCAAACCGGCGATCATGCGATCGCGCCGGCGCTGGTACTCTGCCACCACCGCCTCAGCCATCTCCTGGCTGGCGGTGAGCGCCTCGATGCCGGCGTACTGCGTGAACATCGCCGTGCAGCCCACCGAGTGGTTGAGCAGCAGGCTGACGCGCTCGGCAAGCGGCTGGGGCATGATCGAGTAGCCCAGGCGCCAGCCGGTCATTGCGTAGGTCTTGGAGAAGCCGTCGACGATGACGGTGCGCTCGCGCATGCCGGGCAGCGCAGCGATGCGCGGCACTTCCAGCCCGTCATAAGCCAGGCGGGCATAGATCTCGTCCGCCATAACCCAGGCGTCGTACTTTTGTGCTGCCGCGGCAATGTGCTCCAGGTCGGCTTTGGGGATCACGCCTCCTGTCGGGTTGGCTGGCGTGTTCAGGATGATCAGCCGCGTGCGCAGGCTGAGGCAGGCGTCGAAGGCCTCCAGGTCGAAGGAGAATCCCTTTTCTTCCAGCAATGGCACCGGTACAGGTACGCCCCCCGCCACCGCGATCATGGCGGAATAGGTGGGAAATCCCGGGTCGGGGTAGATCACCTCGTCGCCCGGCTCGACCAGCGCCAGGGTCGGGAAGAACAAGCCCGGCTTGGCGCCCGGTCCTATCACCACCTCCGCCGGGCTCACGGCGAAGCCCTGGCGGTCGGAGGCGTCCTCGGCGATGACCTGGCGCAGCGGGGTCAAACCGGCTGGCGGGTTGTAGCGCGTCTTGCCGGACTGGATGGCATCTATACCTGCCTGGCTGATATGTGCGAAGGTATCGAAGTCGGGTTGCCCCACTTCCAGGTGCAGGATCTGCCTGCCTTGCGCTTCTAGCTGTTGGGCGCGCGCCAGCATGGTATACGCGCCTTCTTCTTTCAGATCGACGACACGGTTTGAGAAAGGCATAGGGTCTCCACTTACAACTTGGGTAGGACGATGGACTGCTGGGATTGGTATTTACCCTTCTTATCAGCGTAGGAGGTCTCGCACGGCTCGTCGCCCTCGAAGAATAGCACCTGGGCGATACCCTCGTTGGCATAGATCTTAGCGGGCAGCGGCGTGGTATTGGAGATTTCTAGCGTGACGAAGCCCTCCCACTCTGGCTCAAAGGGAGTGACGTTGACGATGATCCCACAGCGGGCATAGGTGCTCTTGCCCACGCACACGGTCAGCACGTTGCGCGGGATGCGGAAATATTCGATGGTGCGCGCCAGGGCAAAGGAATTGGGCGGGATGACACACACCTCCCCCTGGAAATCCACCATGGATTTCGGATCGAAGTTCTTGGGGTCGACAATGGCGGAGTGCACGTTGGTGAAGATCTTGAACTCATCCGCCACGCGGATATCGTAGCCGTAAGATGAGACACCAAAGGAGATCACACCGTTGCGCACCTGTCCCGGCTCGAACGGCTCGATCATGCGCTGCTCGAGCGCCATCTTGCGAATCCAGTGATCGGGCTTGAGACCCATAGATACCCTCCAATCATGGAATATGTGCAGGAAACCCCCGGATACAGGAGGTGTGAGCGCCTACGCTCGCTCACACCTTTTTTATCCGGAGAATCTCCCTGATGAATTGTATAAGAGTCCGCTTGTGCCCTTATTTTACCACCCGCTGGCTCTAAACACGCTGCGCAGCAGGTCGCCAGCCTCTTCCGGCGTCATGGGACGCGGGCGGGCGTAATCTACGAAGAGAATGGGCAGCAGCTCGGTGCTGATGTAGCGCCCGTTGTAGAACACGTGCCGGTCGATGAATGCCTGGCGGCAGGCTTCGGAGACGTCGTACTGGTCGAAGAACAGGTTGCCCAGCCCGTAATGCACCAGCGTATCGCCCACGAACTCCAGAGCTTGCGGCTGGTGCGCCTGGCTGCCGCTGACGATGACCGCCCCCGCCCGGGCAGCCTCGCGAAAATCGCGCTCCTGGTCCGGCTGCGCCCGGTAGGTGTAATACTCGAAGTGCTGGAACGTGGCGATCGGCAGGTATCCCTCTTGCTTGAGGCGCGTGATCTCGGCGGGCATCCAATCTCCGGCGCAATCCACCGCCCCCGCATGGTGCGCTCCTGCCTGGGCAAAGCTGCCGCCCTTGCCATTACAGCCGATGAATGCCAGCTTGTTGCCGTTATGCTCGATGAGCAGCGCTTTGCGCCCATCTTGCAGATCCTCGCCGCCGCCGTAATAACCCCAGCCACGCTCGCGGTACATGTCGAGGGTGAGCAGCATCGCCTGGCTGCCCCAATCCTGGAAGTGGTCGCCGGTCAGCTCAACCACGTCTGTGCCCACATCCTCCAGCAGCTCGATATAGCGTGGGTCGCTGCAGAAGCGCATGTCGGGCTGCACCGGGTTAGGATACGGGCAATCGCGGGCGAAGGGCACCTCGTTGCTGATGTGGGTGATATCGGCATCGCCCGCAGCCAGTCGCCCACGTCCTTGCCCGGATATTGGATGCCGCGCTGCTCCATGGTGAACGCCGTGGCGCGCACCAGGGCGGTCACGCCGGTCATCGCCACAATCGTCAGGCGCGAGGGATCGCGGTTGGTCGCCGGGATCCAGGTCTCGGGAGCAGGGCTGCCAGCCACCTGCCCGATCAGCGATATGGGCGCGCTGAGTGGGTAAGCGCTTGCGTCGAAGTCCTTGTGCAGCGGGGAGGCGCCATCAACTTCCAGCACCTTCCAGCGCGGCTCGAGCAACTCGAAGGGGATCAGCGCCCAGGCGCGGCCGCGGCTCCAGGCGCGCTCCAGCAGCTCGCCGGCGGGCAGCACTTCCACCGCCCCAGGCGCCGGTGCCCCCCATAGCACAGAGAAAACCGCCAGGGTGCTCTCGTCCAGCAGCAGGGGCGGCTTGTCGCCCGCCGTGCCTGCCCAGGCAGATCTGACCTCCTGCGCCGAGACGCCGCTCGCCACGCTGGGAAATGGCGCCACCAGGGCGTACACCCAGCGGCTCACCGGCGCTGCCTCGCTCACCTCCAGGCGTAGGGTAGCTCCTTGCGCCGCCCCGCCGGGGATATAGCTCGCCGGTAGAGCGATCGCTGGCTCGAAAGGCAGGCGGCAGGGCAGGATCGATCCACACCATCGGCAGGTTTCCCTGTGGGGCGGGGACCTCCCCAGGCGAGGATGCAGTAGGCAATGGCTGCGCCGTGGCGGCTGCAGCGCTCGGCACAGGGTACGCCGTGGCAGCCCCTGGCAGCGTGGCGCTGGGCAGGGGCTGGAAAGGTGTGAATGTCGGCGTACGGGGAAGCGCTTGAAGCAAGCCGGAGCTATCAGGCGCCAGAAGGCTGCAGCCGAACAGCCCAACCGCCAGTAAAGCCAGCAGCACACCCCGCCTGGTCATCCCCTCGCCCTACTTCTCGAGCTGGATGGTGATCAGGCTCAGCTGTCCAGGCTGCACATCGATCAAGCGAGTTCTGGTAGCCGTTCTGGATGAAAGAGATCTTATACTGCCCAGGAGGCAGGTCGCTGATCGCAAAGCTCTCGCCCCATGGCGGTTTGCCTACCAGCTTCGCCTCTTCATAGGTATTGATGTAATAGGTATCCTGAGCGGGAAGACCCGGACCTGTCAGGCGCGAGATGACGATATTGGGCATGGGTATTAGCTTACCAGCCGGGCTGAGGATGCGCCCGGCGATTGCGCCGCGCAGCTCGCCGTTATCACCCGGCAGCGGCTTCAGCCACAGCTCGGGATTGACGGTCGAGTAGAATTCGTTCTTGCCGTACCGCACCTCGAAGTGCAGGTGGGCGCCTGTGGCAGCTCCATTCATTCCTACCAGCCCGATAGGGTCGCCAGCCTTCACTTCGTCGCCCTCTTCCACGTCAATCTCCGACAGGTGGGCATACAAGGTATAGACAGGCTCGTCAAATCCGGGAATCTCGTGCTGGAGCACAACGTAATTCCCGTAGTAATTGCGGTATGGTGCCACCTGGTCTTTCAGATCGTCCCCGGCGAAGAGCACATCGCCCTTAGCGGCTGCCAGGACGGGGGTTCCCGTTGGATTGAGAAATTCCACACCGGTATGGAGATCGCGCTTGCCCTTATTGCTCGTACCGAAACGGTAAGAGGGGTCGATCTCTTCTCGGTAGTCTACGCTAATCGGGCGTTGCATTGGGAAAGCGCCGGAGAAGATACATACCTCCTCATCACAGGAAGTGGAGCCGCCTGCCTGTGGGCTGGCAGGCGCCTGCGTGGGCGCTCACTCGACGGGCGGCTCAGTCGGCGCCTGTGTGGCGGGCGGGCTGGAGATTCCGGTGTCGCACTGGGCAGGATCTCCCCTGGCGAGCACGACCCGGCGGTCTCGCTTCCGGAGGCGCATTCCGTTACAGCCGCTTCAAGCGTGAGAGGGGTTTCTGCCGCATTGCGCGCCGGCAGATTGACCAATGAACAGCTCAACAAGCCTACCAGTACAAGCAGGCTACCCCCCAGGTACAACAGGGTTCGAGTATCGGTTCATGATGGCGTTATTCCTCCTCGATTAATAAGCAGCGCCTGGATTTTCTCCTGCGCTGCGCGGCGCTGGCTCTCGACCTGCGCCAGTGAAGCCAGGTAGGGAGTTGCGGTCTCGCGGTCTTCGAAACTGATCAGGTTGGTGCGCACGTTATAGCCAGCGCAGGTCAGCCCGGCTTGCGCAAGGGCGGCAGCCGAAGCGCCGTCACTCAAGGCGTTGATATTGCCATGCTCTACCACCTGCACGGCAAGATCGAGGACATCCGCGCACGCTCTGGCGACTTCCAGCGGTACTTGCGCAGCGGCAAGCGTGGCAGCCTGGATGGCTTGCGCCCGCAGCTCAATTTCAGCCGGGGTCTCTTTGGGCAGCCGGTAGGCTGCCATCAGCGCCTGGTAGGCAGCCGCGTCTTTATCCACTGCGACGGTCAGGTCGCCGCGCAGCGCTTCAGCCTGCTCCAGGACAGATTCCATCAGCTCTTCGACCGGCAGGTATTTTTTACGCCCCAGGGTCAGGCGGGCGACCATCGCTGTCAGCGCGGCTGCGGCAGCTCCGCTGTAGGCGGCCGCCGAGCCGCCGCCAGGGGTCGGCGTACCGGCTGCCAGGGCGTCTAAGAAGTTGGGGGTGGGCGGCGTGGCTTCTCTTCGCTGCTCAAAGCCTGGCTCAGGCGTCTTTCCAGGATCTGCCCCGGCTCAAACTGATCGAGCTGCGTATACCAGACTGCCGCATCCACCAGGGCGTCCTCCGGGATCAAACCGACCAGCTCGCTGTGCTGGATCTCCACCCCGTAACGCCCGGCTTCGCGCCGCACCAGCTCGACCACGCGCGCCAGGGGTGTGGCATGGTAGTTGGTCAGGTTCATGGAGACTTGGGCGCGCCCATCTACCAGCAAGCCCAGCGCTTTCACATAGCGCAAGCCCCCGGAAGAGTAGCGCACTGCTTTGGCGATCTTTTTGGCGATGGACACATCCGCAGTCGTCAGGTAGATGTTGTAGGCAATCAATGGGTGGCGGGCGCCGATCACCGTCGCTCCGGCAGGTCCCAGGCGGCTGGGACCAAAATCAGGCGCCCGTTCTGCATGGGTTTCAATCTCGGCTTTTAGCCCTTCATATTGTCCGCGGCGGTGCGTTTCCAGGTTGCGCCGCTCCGGATTGGAAGCGGCTTCTTCATACAGGTACACCGGGATGTTCAGCTCGCCACCCACTCGGCGACCGACGCGTTGGGCAATCTCCACGCATTCTTGCATGCTCACACCCGATATCGGCACAAAGGGCACCACGTCGCTGGCACCAATGCGCGGATGCGCCCCGCTGTGCTCATCCAGGTTGATCAGGCGAGCGGCTGTGGCAATGGCGCGAAATGCAGCCTCCTCCACCCCTTGCGGAGCGCCGGCGAACGTGATCACCGTCCGGTTGTGGTCCAGGTCGGAGTGCTGGTCAAGCACAGTAACGCCCGGGACGCTGCTGATCGCCTGGCGGATCGAATCGATTACAGCCGGGCGGCGCGCTTCAGAAAAATTGGGGATACATTCTACAATCGGTTGGCTCATGGTCACTCCGGCGGCATAGATATTGCAATTATACTCTCGCCAAACTTTGATCCTCTCTGGCAAAAGATTAACACCTTGTTATGTTTATCTTGTCGGCAGCCTTCGTTTCAAGGTAGAATCTCAGCGGTCTAAAATGGGTATCCAGTCGAAAAGATCGTTAGAGGGCAGGTTACTATTAGCGGGTATGCATCCTGGCGGGGACGCTGCTGGCGTGTGCGCGTTCTGTCCAGCCTGTGGACGATCCGGCATGGCGTGTGCCGGGTGGAGAAACAGGCGTCCCCCTCTTGGTAGGGCCCCACCTCCACTCCTTTCCTGCCTGCCACTCGTCTCCCCGGCGCCCCCATCTTGACCCCAACGCCCGATGAGCCGCACCCCATGCCAGAGATCAGGCGCGAGCCGCTGCAATATGTCGTCCAGGCGGGCAATTCGCTGGGCACGATCGCCCAGCGCTATGGCGTCACCCTGGAGCAACTGATCACCGCCAATGAGATTAAGAATGCCGACCTGTTGGAAGTGGGGCAAGAGCTGACGGTCCCCGTCCCCACGCCGCTGGGCATGGGACCCGACTTCAAGATCATCCCGGACTCAGAGCTGGTATTCGGTCCGGCAGCCGCCTCCTTCGATATGAAATCATTCGTCAACAGCCAGGGCGGCTATCTGGCGCAGTACAAAGAAGAAGTGGATGGCAAAACCCTGACCGGGGTTGAGATCATCGATCGGGTGGCGCGTGACTTCTCGGTGAACCCCCGCCTGCTCCTGGCAGTGTTGCAATACCAGAGTGGCTGGCTATCAAAGACGGACCTACCCGAAGGCAAGGTCGATTACCCAATGGGGGTGCGCGAGGAGTGGCGCAAAGGCTTATACAGGCAGCTCGCCTGGGCAGCCAATAACCTCAACCGTGGCTACTACCTGTGGCGGGTCAATGGCATCTCCACCTGGCTGCTGGGCGACGGCAGCGTGGTGCCCATCGCCGCCACAATCAACGCCGGTACGGCGGGCGTGCAGTCCATGTTTGCCGCGCTCTACGCGCGCCAGGAGTGGGAGCAGATCGTCTCACCCGAGGGTTTCTACGCCGTCTATAACCAGATGTTCGGTTATCCCTTCGACCTGGCTGTCGAGCCGCTGCTGCCGGCCGGGCTGCGCCAGCCGCCCATGCAGTTGCCTTTCGAGTCGGGCAAGGATTGGGCGTATACCGGCGGTCCGCACGGCGGCTGGGGTGATGGCTCTGCCTGGGCTGCGCTGGATTTTGCCCCTCCCATCGAAGCCCTGGGCTGCGTGCAGAGCGACGAATGGGTCGTGGCTGTGGCAGATGGTCCCATCCTGCGCGCCAGCGATGGCGCCGTGATCCAGGACCTGGATGGCGACGGCTTGGAGCAGACCGGCTGGGTGGTGCTCTACATGCACATCGAAGGTCGCGAGCGTGTCAAGCCGGGCGCCCAATTAAAGGCGGGCGAGCGCATCGGTCACCCATCCTGCGAAGGTGGGGTCACCACCGGGACACACGTCCACCTCGCCCGGCGTTATAATGGTGAATGGATCCCTGCAGACCAGACCCTGCCGTTTGTGCTGGATGGCTGGGTCTCGCGTGGGGCTGGTAAAGAATACGATGGATTCCTGGAACGGAATGGGCATGTCATCGAGGCGTATGCGGGTTTGCGGCAAGAAAATATCCTTCAGCGTTAGATCAAAAAAGCTGGCAGCTTATCTGCGTCCGGTCTTGATGGGCATTGTATTAAGCTTTTTGACCATTACCTGTTCGACCGGCGGGTATTGGAAGGCTGAAAGCGTCACCCCCACACCTCCGCCTGAGATCGCTTTCCTGCTCCAGCCGCCGCCGGAAACCGGGCAGCCCGATCCCGTGGATGTGTTGGAAACCGCCGGGGCGCCGCTAACGCCCGCCCCGCAGGATCCTGTTGTCGATACAGCCACCCCCACCCCTGAAGGATCGCTCGTCAACAGCGCACCCATCCTCTACTATACCCAGGCGGCAGACACGCTGCCTGTGGTGGCTGTGCGCTTCGGCGTCCAGCCGGCTGAGATCACCTCGCCCGATCCTCTGCCTGAGACTGCCCTGCTGCCGCCCAACCAGCTCCTGCTCATCCCGCGCCGCCTCTCGAACACGGCTTCCTCCCAGCGCTTGCTGCCCGATAGCGAGGTGGTCTACTCGCCCTCTTCCACCGATTTCGACGTGCAGGCGTATGTCAAGCAGGCTGGCGGCTACCTGAGCACCTACGAGGAGTGGCTGCAGAGCACCAAGACCACCACTGGCGCGGATATCATCACCCGCGTGGCGCAGGAGAACTCGATCAACCCGCGCCTGCTGCTGGCGCTGCTCGAATACCACAGCGGCTGGGTAACCGGTCAGCCCAGCAACCTCGCCCAGCTCGATTATCCGATGGGCTTGGTCGACCTGAATGAGAAGGGGCTGTACCGCCAGCTCGTTTGGGCGGTGAACCAGCTTTCCATCGGCTACTACGCCTGGCGTGAAGGGCGGCTCATCGAGCTTCAGTTCTCAGATGGCATCACCGCCCGTCTGGCGCCGGATCAGAACGCCGGGAGCGTGGCGCTTGAGTATTATTTCTCGAAGCTTTACGACGGCGAGCGCTGGCTGCAAGCCGTTGGTGAGCAGAACGGGCTCCCCGCGGTGTACGCGCGCATGTTCGGCAGCCCTTGGGTGCGCGCTCAATCGGTTGAGCCCCTTTACCCTCCCGGACTCACCCAGCCCAACCTGATCCTGCCTTTTGATCTCAACCGCACCTGGAGTTTCTCCGGCGGACCGCACGGCGCATGGGAGCACGACGGCTCCTACGCCGCCCTGGACTTTGCCCCCGCCAGCTCGGAACCTGGCTGCCAGGAATCGAACGCCTGGGCGACGGCATCCGCCTCCGGGTTGGTCGTCCGCTCGGGCAACGGCGTGGTCGTTCTCGACCTGGACGGCGATGGCAAGGAGCAGACCGGCTGGGTGCTGCTGTATTTGCATGTATCCAACGAAAAACGCGTCCCCATCGGCACCTGGGTGGACGTTGGCGACCGGCTGGGGCACCCCTCCTGCGAGGGTGGCATGGCCACCGGCACCCATATCCACATCGCCCGCAAGTACAATGGCGAGTGGATGGCAGCGGACGGTCCCATTCCCTTCAATTTGAGCGGCTGGGAGGCGCATGCCGGCGAGGCAGCCTACAAGGGCAGCCTGACTCGCGGGGACGTCGCCATCGAAGCCTGCACCTGCGGCTCTGCCCAGACGATCATCCAGCGGACAGCCGACGACCCCTCGCCCTGAGCCTGCGCGAAAGCCAGAAAAATGACCCGCCGGTACCCCCACTCAACCGGACGCATGAGCCCCGCCCGGAGCGGCTTGGTTCTCATCCTTGTTCTGCTCGCCTCCTGCACCTCGCCCGCTGCCAATCCGCAGGGAGAGTTCCAGGTGCAGCGCTCTCCCTATCCGCTTGAAAGCGACCCTTACCCCTCCGCCTCCCACCGCGACGATTCCCTCCCCGCTGCAGACCCCGCCGCAGCCAGCCGAAACCCCACCCCCAACCGCGCCGCCTATTCCCACTGAGCCACCGGTCACCGAGTTACCAGGTGCAGTCCGGCGATACGCTGCACGCGCTCGCTCGGCGCTTCCAGGCGCCGGTGGACGCCATCCAGCCGGATACCGTGCTCCTAGAGACCGGCTTCCTCTACCCGGGACTGAAGCTGCTTTTCCCCGGCGTTGCCGCGCCGGGAGACCCTGATGCGCCCCTGTTACCGGATAGTGAGGTAGTCTACTCGCCCGCGGCAGCAGGCTTCGATGTGGCGCATTACGTGCAGCAAGCAGGCGGCTACCTTGCAGGGCATGGCGAGTACCTGCGCAGCACAGGCTGGAACAGCTCTGCCGAGATCGTCAGCCGCGTGGCGCGGGAATTTTCCATCAATCCCAGACTGCTGCTTTCCCTCCTGGAGTACGAATGTGGCTGCCTGCGCGGACCGCTCAAGCCGGGCGCCGACCCGGATTACCTGCTGGGCGTGCCGGGTTACCGCAACAAAGGGCTTTATCACCAGCTCGAATGGGCAGCCAACCGCCTCTCCGAGGGATATTACGGTTGGCGCTCCGGGGCTCTCATCGAGTTCACAGGTACAGATGGTATAATGATGCGCCCCTCGCCCGGGCTGAACGCGGGTAGCGTAGCCGTAGCTTACTATTTTGTGCAAAAGGCGCTCAGCGCCTCTCAGGGTGCGGACACCTGGCAGCCCGCCATCGATCCGGGTTCAGGCTTGCCTGCCCTGGTTCTCGAGTTATTCGGCGATCCCTGGCAGCGCGCTTGCTGCCAGCGGCGTCCTGGTTCCTGGCGCTCTCGCCCAGCCTGTGCTGGAGCTGCCCTTCGAGCCGGGCGTGCTGTGGAGCTACAGCAGCGGTCCGCACCCCGCCTGGGGAACGATGGGCGCCCAGGCAGCCCTGGATTTTGCCCCCGCCGTCCCGATCAGCGGTTGTGTGCAAACCGATGCCTGGGTCGTTGCCATGGCAGACGGCTTGGTCGTGCGCTCGGAGCTCGGTGTGGTCGTCCAGGACCTGTATCTGAGCCAGGCAGAACAACCGATCGACGGTCTGGAGGAGACCGGCTGGGCGATCCTCTACCTGCATGTCGCCGATCGCCAGCGTGTGGAAAAAGGCGCCTACTTGAAAGCCGGCGACCGCATCGGGCACCCCTCTTGCGAGGGCGGGCGCGCCAACGGCACCCATGTCCACGTAGCGCGCAAGTATAATGGAGAGTGGATGGCAGCCGCTGGACCTGTGCCCTTTGTCCTGAGCGGCTGGACGGCTCATGCCGGGGACGCCCCCTACAAAGGCACGCTGACAATGGGCAAAACCACTCTCGAGGCGCATCCGAATGGGTCGCGCCAGACGCAGATCGTGAAACCGTAAAATGTACCCACAACGTCCCCCTCATTCGCTCCGCCTCCGCATGGCGTTGGTGCTGATTGCGCTGCTGCTCAGCGCCTGCCAGCCCCAGGTGGCATCCTTCTCATCCGGCGTGGCTGCCGAGCAGGCTGCCCCGCAGCAGGCAGAAGCCACGCCTGCAGGACCTGCACCCACGCCCCTGCCTACCCGCCCGGTTTATTCGCCCGGCGAGCTGGTGGACTACACCGCGCAAACGGGTGACACGCTGCCCGTCCTGGCGCTGCGCTTCAATACCTCGGTGGATGAGATCCGCCAGGCGAATACGTTTATCCCGCAGTCCGCAACTACCATGCCCCCCGGCATGCCGATGAAAATCCCCATCTATTACTCGCCTTTTTGGGGTACTTCATTCAAGATCATACCCGACAGCCTGTTCATCAATGGTCCGGCGCAGGTCGGGTTCGATACGGCTAAGTTCGTCAGCACCCAGCCGGGCTGGCTAAAAGATTACAGCGAATATGCCGCCGACGCCAATCGCAGCGCTGCCGAGATCATCGATCTGGTGGCGCTCAAGTTCAGCGTCAGCCCCAGGCTCTTCCTGGCTTTGCTTGAATACCAGTCGGGCGCGCTGACTCAGCCCGAGGCAACCGAGGTCAGACAAGACCTACCCTCTCGGCTACCGCTCGCAGGGATCGCAAAGGTCTCTACCCCCAGCTCCTCTGGACAGCGAATTTGCTCAACAATGGCTACTATGGCTGGCGCACGGGCAGGCTTATATCCATCGATTTTGACGACGGGCGGCAAACGCGTTTCGACCCCTGGCAAAACGCCGCCACGGTCAGCCTGCACAACTTCTTCAACACCTTCCTCGCTAAAGATGCGTATGAGATCGCCACCTCCCCGCAAGGGCTTGCGCTGACCTACGCGGCTCTCTTCGGCGACCCCTGGGCAGCCGACCAGCCGCATATCCCGGGCAGCCTGGAGCAGCCTTACCTTAAGTTGCCCTTTAACCCCGGAGAAGTATGGGCGTATACTGGCGGACCTCATACCGCCTGGGGCAATGGCGAGCCTTTTGCTGCTTTGGACTTCGCCCCGCCGCTAACCGTAGCGGCTGCACTCCTACGGAGCGCTGGGCAACTGCGGTTGCCCCCGGCGTGGTGGCGCGCTCCGAATATGGGGAGATCATGCTCGATCTGGATGGCGATGGCGACGAGCGCACCGGTTGGAATATTTTTTACCTGCACGTGGCTACGGTCGGTCGCGCCCCTCTCGGCGCAGTATTAGAGACCGGAGACCCCGTCGGCTACCCTTCCTGCGAAGGTGGAACGACTACCGGCACGCACATCCACATGGCGAGAAAGTACAACGGCGAGTGGATTGAAGCCGATTGGACGCTGCCCTTTGTGATGGAAGACTGGATCCCCCATAACGGCAACGCTCCCTACCTGGGCACCCTCACACGCCAATCGCAAGTCGTCACCGCCTGCGATTGCTCCAACCAAAAAAGCTTCATCGAGTTCTGATCCGAAGAAATAAGCCCCGGTCATTCAAAGCCGGGAGTGGCAAAGCGCCGCGTAAGCCAAAAGTCCGCAGGGACTATTCGCTTGCGGTGCTCAAACGCTTAGCCAATACGGCTCCGTTTGCATGATAAATATTGAATGTTATATCAATTATTTTTATTTATTATCCTTGACATTTTGATTATATTAATTACAATATAAACATTCCTGCAATCAACCGCAGAGCTAAACCAGGGGTCGTCCTTGCAAAGGGGCACCCGCCATACATCAAGATTTGCAATCGAACCAGGAGGGAACCATGAACAAATTACCCTCAAAATGCCCGCTGTGCGGCGGAGAGATCGCCATCACCCGCCTGCATTGCCGTGAATGCGATACCTCGTTCGAAGGACGCTTCAGCGCTGGGGCTTTCTCGCTGCTGACTCCCGATCAGCTTGCCTTTGTGGAGCTCTTCGTGCGCTGCGAAGGCAAGATCACCCGCATGGAAGATGAGCTCGGTCTCTCCTACCCTACCATCCGCAACCGCCTGCACGAGGTGATTCGCGCTCTGGGCTACGAGCCGGGGGGTGGTGAAGAATCCAGCGGTCTTTCGGATGAAGAGCGCCAGGGCATCCTGGACGACCTCGACAAGGGGCGTATCAATGCCAGGCAAGCCATGCAATTATTGCAGGAGCGAGGAGGTTCAACATGAGCCCGCATTCTCTCGCCGCCGGTCCCGATTCCGAGGTGCTTGCCGACTCGGTCTACGGCGATCTGCAAGTTGAAGGCTGGGAGCGCCCCGAAATCCTGCTGCAATCCAATAGCGAGGAAGCTGCCTCCCTGAAGCAAGATGGACAAATCATCCGCTTAAAGGCATCCGGCGACTGCTTGCTCCGCCTGCCCTATCAAGCCAGACTCACGATCGCCAGCGTGCATGGCGGCGCGCGCATCAAGGAAGTTCACAGCCCCGTGACGATCCACAGGGTGCTGGGCTCCCTGGCGCTTGACCAGGTGGGTGCAGCGCAGGTCGATTCCGTTTACGGAGAATTGCTTGCCAGGGGCGTAGAAGGCAGCCTGACCATCGACCAGGTGCTGGGCAACGCCTGGGTCGAAGATGTCAAGGGGAGCTCATCCCTGGAGCGCGTCTCGGGCAACCTGGATGTGCGCAGAGCCGCAGGCGATCTGCGCGCCTCCGCACGCGGTGACGTCCAGGTGTGGCTCGAAAACCCGTCTGGAACAACCTACAAGCTTGAAGCCAGCGGCAACATCATTTTCAGCGCAACCAATGCTCTGGATGCCACAGTGCGCATCTCCAGCAGGAACCGGGATATTACCCTCAGCCTGCCGGATGGCAACCGCCGGCTGGCGGCCAGGACCCACGAGCTCACCCTGGGGGCTGGGACCGCCTGCCGTCTCTCTGTCCGCCAGCGGGAGCGTCACGCTGCGTTGCGGCGTAGCCGAACCGCCGGGTGAGCAGGACCCCAGCCAGGATTTTGCCAGGGCAGCCGAAAATTTCAGCCAGCAGATCGGCGGCGAGGTAAAGTCGCAGCTCGATGCACAGATGAAAATACTCGATGAGCAGATGGCGCGCTTATCCGAATCCATCACCCGCGCCGGGGTTCCACCCGCCGAGGCAGAGCGCATCCTGCGCCGCGCCCAACAGTCGAGCGAGCGGGCGAATCTGCGCGCTCAGGAGAAGCTGCAGCGCGCTCGGGAAAAACTGGATAGAAAGTTGGCTGCCGCTCAGCGCAGGGTTGAGGAGCGTGAGCAAGCCTCCGCTGGGCGTAATGCAGAGCAGCCAAAGCGCACCTGGAGCTTTGATTGGCCCACCTCACGCACCCCGGCGCAAAGCCAGAGCGAGGCGAGCGATGAGGAGCGCCTGATGATCCTGCGCATGCTGGAGCAGAAGAAGATCAGCCTGGCTGAGGCGCAGCAATTGTTGGAAGCCCTGGAAGGCGACGGCGCCTGAGGAGCCCATATGACCACTGATAACGAACGCGGCATGATCCTGGGTATGATCGAAAGCGGCAAGATCACCGCCGAGGAAGGGCTGGGCTTGCTGAAAGCCCTCTCCCCTGCCCAAGACCAGTATCCGGAAGAGGAGAATGTGCTGCCCAGCAGCGCAGAAGCTGGAGAAGAAGCCGCCGGAGCAGGCATCAGCCCTGGACCTGAAATAAACAGCAAGCGCCATCCCACACCTCCCGTGGCAGCCGGCTGGCGCGGCTGGTGGCAGTACCCCCTTTGGGCGGGCGTGATCATCACCGTCCTCGGCGCCTTGCTGCTGTACTGGGCGCAGCAGGCTTACGGGCTCGGGCTGCTCTTCCTCTGCGCCTGGCTGCCCTTCCTGGTGGGGATTCTCCTGATTGCGTTAGCCTGGCAAAGCCGCACACAGCGCTGGGTGCACCTGCGCGTAGACCAGCGCCCTGGCGATTGGCCACCGCGGATCGCCATCAGCTTGCCCGTAGCTCCACTCGCCTGGTTCGTCCGCACGTTCAAGACATGGATCCCCTCCCTGCAGGAGCCGGCTGTGGATGAGATCCTGCGCGCCCTCGAAGAAAACACATCGCAAGAGAACCCGCTGTTTATCGAAGTAGATGAAGGTGAGCACGGTGAGCGCGTGCAAATTTTCATTGGCTGATCGTTAGCGACCATCAAGGAGATGCCTTGCCTGGCGAACTGCGCATCAACTATAATGAGTGACTGGAGAGAGATGAGATGGCATTGAGCGAGGAACGCCTGAAGATCCTAAAAATGATCGATGAGGGCAAGATCTCTGCCGAGGAGGGAGCCAAGTTGCTGGCAGCCCTGTCGCAGAGCCGCAAATCCCCCCGCAAGCCGGCGCTGGGCGGGCAGGGAACAGGCACGCGCTGGCTGCGCGTGCGCGTCACCGATACTGTGACCGGCAAGCCCAAAGCCACAGTCAACCTGCCCATCGGACTGGTAGACGCCGGGCTGAATATCGCATCGCAATATGCCCCCGATGTGGCATTCGACCAGCTGATCGAAGCGATCAACGAGGGGGCGCAGGGCAAGATCATAGACGTCTTGGACGAGGAAGATGGTGAGCACATCGAGATCTTCATCGAGTAACGCCTCACCGCAAAAACTCCCCTCCGGGATGCTCGGCTTTGTGATCGTCTGGATCGGACAGCTGATCTCATTGCTGGGCACCAATATGTCTGCTTTCGCCCTCACCATCTGGGCGTACGAGCTCACCGGCTCGGCGACTGCGCTGGCGCTGGTCGGCTTTTTCTTTGTAACCCCGATGCTGGTCATCAGCCCGCTGGCGGGGGCGATCGTTGATCGCTCCAACCGCAAGCTGATGATGATGGTCAGCGACCTGGCTTCCGGTCTGGCGACTATCGCAATCCTGGTGCTCTACCTCACCGGGCGGCTTGAGATCTGGCACCTGTATATCACCGGCGCCATCCAGGGCACCTTCCAGGCTTTCCAGTGGCCCGCCTATTCGGCAGCCATCACCACCATGCTGCCCAAAGAGCAGTATGGCCGCGCCAACGGGCTGTTATCCCTCGCCGAATCGGGCTCGAATATCTTCTCTCCCCTCCTTGCCGGGGCGCTGATGGGCATCATCGGTCTGACCGGCATTCTGAGCATCGACATCTTCTCCTTCATCTTCGCTATCGGCGCTCTGCTGGTAGTGCACATCCCCCAGCCGCGCGTCACCGAGGAAGGGCGAAAAGGTCAGGGCAGCCTGCTCAAGGAATCGGCGTATGGATTCCGCTACATCTTGGAGCGACCCAGCCTGCTGGGTCTGCAAATTGTTTTCCTGCTTGGGCAATTTCTTCCATAGCATCCCCTTCGTCATCCTGGCGCCTCTGATCCTGGCATCCACCAACAACAACGAGATCAGCTACGCCACAGTCACCTCCGCGGGCGCCATCGGCGCTGTGATCGGCGGCGTTGCCATGAGCGCCTGGGGCGGTCCCAAGCGGCGGGTGCATGGGGTCCTTGCCGGTTGGATCTTCAACAGCCTGCTCGGGCTGGTGTTGATGGGCGTCGGGCGTAGCCTGCCGGTCTGGGTGGCAGCCAGCTTCACCGGCGCTCTCTTCGTGCCCATCATCAACGGCTCCAACCAGGCGATCTGGCAGGTCAAGGTCGCCCCAGATGTGCAGGGTCGTGTGTTCTCTATCCGCCGCCTCATCGCCTGGTTCGTCACCCCCATTTCTATGCTCATCGCCGGTCCTCTCGCCGACCGCGCCTTCGAGCCGGCGATGCGATCGGGCGGCGCGCTCTCCGCCTCCTTCGCCTGGTTGGTCGGCACCAACCCCGGGGCAGGGATGGCGCTGATCTTCATTTTATGCGGCTTGCTGGCGACCGGCGTGGGAATCAGCGGTTATCTGGTGCCCGTCATCCGCGATGCGGAGACGCTCCTACCGGATCAAGATACCCTGCCCGCCGCTGGCAGCCAGAGACATGAACGCCTGCAAACATTACTGGACGACCGCAGCCGCCTGCTGGGCAGCCCCAGTTCACCGGAGCGAGACGCCGCTCTCAAGCGCATCTCCCAGGAGTTGCGTGCGCTGGGTCGGCAGAGCAGTGCGGTATAGGAGGGGAATATGGCATGGCAAGATCAAATCAAAGGCGATCCATTGCCCTGGCTGCTCGAGCCAGAGTCACCCGGCGTGCGCTACCTGGCGCTGCGCGACCTGCTCGACCTGCCGGGCGCTGATCCGCAGCTCTCCGCCGCGCGCCGCGCCGCTCACCACGAGGGACCCATCGCTGAAATCTTGGCGCAGATGGAGGCTGACGGGTATTGGGTCAAGCCGGGCGCAGGTTACAACCCCAAGTATCGCTCCGGCGTCTGGTCGCTCATTTTGCTCGCCCAATTGGGCGGGCGCATCCAGGAAGATGCGCGCATCGAGCACGCCTGCCGCCACCTGGTCGATCACGCCATCTCGCCCGCGGGACAGCTCAGCACCTCGGGAACGCCCTCCACCACCATCGATTGCTTGCAGGGCAATCTTTGCTGGGCTTTACTGGAGCTGGGCTTCGCTGATCCCCGCCTGGAAGCTGCTTATGAATGGATGGCGCGCAGCGTGACCGGCGAAGGCGTGGCAGCGCAAGAAGATAAGACCGCCTCGCTGCGCTATTACGCCTATAAATGCGGTCCGCTGTTTGCCTGCGGTGCAAATTACGGGTTGTCTTGCGCCTGGGGCGCCGCCAAGGTCATGCTGGCGTTCAGCCGCTTGCCTGTCGCGGCGCGCACGCCGCTCATCGAGCGCGCGATCCAGGCAGGCGTGGACTTTCTCTTCAGCGTTGATCCCGCGCTGGCAGATTATCCCAGCGGAGGTACAGGGAAACCCAGCGGCAACTGGTGGAAATTCGGCTTCCCGGTATTTTACATTACCGATATCCTGCAAATCGTCGAAGCCCTGGTCGCCTTGGGCTATGGGCATGACCCCCGCCTGGCAAACGCCCTGCAGCTCATCACAGACAAGCAGGATGACCTCGGGCGCTGGTCCCTGGAGTATGAGTATACCGGAAAAACCTGGGTGGATTTTGGCGTGAAGAAACAGCCCAATAAGTGGGTCACCTTAAGGGCATTAAAAGTATTGAAGGCGGTGGTATGAAATCCCAGATAGGGCTTGAAACAAAGCGATTATTCCTGAGAAACATGCAGGCAGAAGATTTCGCCAGCCTTTTCGAAATCTTCACCGATCCAAAGGTGATGGCATCCTTTGGAGGGCAGCTCTACGATCGGGAACAGATGGAAATTTGGCTCCAGCGCAACCTGGCGCACCAGGCGGAGTATGGCTACGGCTTGTTTTCGGTGATTTTGAAATCGACCGGGCAGTTGATTGGTGATTGCGGGCTGGAAAACATGGTGTTCCAAGGAACAGGGGAGACAGAGCTGGGATATGATTTTCGCAGTGATGCCTGGAACAACGGTTATGCCACGGAGGCTGCAATCGCTGTTCGGGACTACGCCTTTAAGGAGCTGAAGCTGCCCAGGCTGATCAGCTTGATCCGCAGCGGCAATCTGGCTTCCAAACGGGTAGCAGAGAAGCTCGGGATGCAACTGAGGGAGGAAATTTCTCGTCACGGGCAGGTTTATTGGATCTACGAGATACTCCAATCCACTCCGGTCATTGTCTTCGACTTCGATGGTGTACTGGGGAACACGCTGGATGTGATGCTGCGCATCGCCGCGCAGGTAGCAGCCGAGATGGGCTATCCTTGCCAGCCATCGCCTGCCGACCTGGATGCATTGGAACGCATGGAATTCAGCGAGCTTGGCAAGCAGCTCGGCATACCTGCCAGCCTGGCTGACGAATTCGCGCGGCGCAGCTTCGATCGCTTCGCTGCTTTGCCTGAGCCGCCGCCCGTCTTCCCCGGGATGGTGCAGGTAGTTCACGCTCTGGCGCAGCATAACCGCCTGGCGATCGTAACCGGCAACACCTCCCGCATTGTAAACCGCTTCCTGATCCAGCACGACCTGCAGGCGTGCTTCAGCCTGGTGCTGGCATCGGACGCTCCCGGAAAAAGAGCCGATAAGCTGGAACAAATCAAATTAGCGTTGGATGCCCCCCATGGCAGGTCTTACCTGGTGGGAGACGCCGTCAGCGATGTGCGCGCGGCGCGCGAAACCGGTCTGATCTGCATTGCCGTCACATGGGGTCACCAATCGGAGGCGCACCTCAACCGGGTAGAGCCTGATTACCTGGTCCACACCCCCCAGGAATTACTCAAAGTACTTAACGGGATGCCTTAACCGGGAAACGCAGCCTCGCCTTGCTTCACCAACCGCGACCTGCCCTCGCCCTCATCCTCGAAGATCGTGTACTGCAGCCGCATCGGGAACACTGCCTTGAACATCGCCTGTGCCGGGCAGTAGCGCGTGGCTGAAAGCTCGATGGCGCGCAGCAGGGCGGTCTCATCGATGGCATGCCCGCTCACCTGGTACTCGAGCACCGCATGGGTGATTACTTTGGGGTGCTCCTCTGCCCGCTCAGCGTGCACCTGCACGGTAAAGGCTGTCACATCCTGGCGCTTCTTCTGCAGGATGGAGATCACGTCCATGGCGGTGCAGCCTGCCAGCCCGGTGAGCAGCAGCTCCATCGGGCGGAAGCCATCCTCATCCCCGCCCACAGAAGCCTCCGCCCCCAGCGGCACGTTAAATCCGGTATCCGCCGAGCCGGTGAAGCTCATGCGTCCTTTCCAGGTCACTTTTGCATCCAAGGTTACTCCTCCAGCAAAGGCTAATCATCCAGCAGCGGCGTGACATATTGATCCAACATCCCCCGGCTGATGGCGCCTGTCCACGCCAACCGCACCACCCCTTGCCGGTCGATCAGGTACGAGCTGGGCAAACCGGGGTTGCGGAAAGCTACCGTGGCTTTCTGCGTCAGGTCGGCCCAGACGGGAAAGCTCAATCCGTAATCCTTGACAAATTGCGCCACATCGGCAACCGGATCGCCCGCGTCGATCGCTATGATCGTAAATCCCTTCTCGTTATGGTCCTCGTAAAAAGCTTGCAAGGTCGGCATCTCCGCCTTGCACGGCGGGCACCAGGTTGCCCAGTTGTTGACCAGCACCACCTGACCATGGTAATCTGCCAGGGAGACGACGTTGCCTTCAAGATCGGTCAGCTCCAGTTCGGGCGCAGGGAATTCGACCGGAACCGGTATTGCCGAGCGCTTATCGCTGGCATTTGCATCTTGTTTGGGCAGCATAAAGAAAGCAGCCACACCCAGCGCCAGCAGCCCTGCTCCCACCAGAAAAAGAGCTATGACCCTGGCATTCTCGCCTCGTCCTCGCTTCTGACTCGCCATCTCGTTTCTCAGGCTTTCTTCAATGCGTTCTGGATCTCTGTCACCAGGTGCTCTTCCGGCGCAGCACCCACCAGCCTGCCCGCTCCGCTGTTGATTGTCGTCTGCGGCACGCCGCTGACGTTGAAACGCATCGATAGCTCAGGGAACTCGTTCGCCTCCACCATCTCAGCCTCTACCATGGGGCTCTCGAGCGCCATGCGGTGAGCAAGCACCACGGCTTGCGGACAATAAGGTCAGGTGGGGGTAACGAAGACCTGCAGCAGCACCGGCTTGGAGACGCCCTTCAAAAACGCGCGCGTCGGATCGCTCAGCCCTGAATCGCGGCTGGAAACGAGTAACAGGTCGTGCACCAGCGAGCTGAATTCGTGCCCCGCCGGGATGCCTGCAAAGCGGATGCCGAAATCGGTCAACTGGTCGCCATCACGCCCCGCGATCACCAGACCCGGCGTCTTATCCACGCGGTACCGCTCCGCCATATCCCGATCGGCTTCGACGTCGTACACGCTCAGGCTGAGCCTGTCATCCAGCTCTGTCACCTCGCGCACAAGCTGCAGCGTATCCTCGCAGGATTCGCAATTGTCTTTCGCGCCGAAGAAGAGCACCTCCACCGGCTCCACCAATTGGGCGAATACCTGCCGCACCTGCGCGGTGATATCATCGTTCAACAATCTTGCTTCCATTCAATTCTCCTCGCCGTCCTCACGGGACTTGGCATTTGATTTATCAGGTAAAGCAGCCTGCATGGGTGTAGCCACAGAGCGGGCAAACCAGGTTTAGCAGTCCATCATAATCCATCCGCCCCACATGGCAGAACGGGCACATATCCCCGGCGCGCAGCTCGCTCGCCGACCCGCTCCCCGGCTCTACTGCCAGGGGCTGCAGGTCGTAGCCATCCATCCGTGGCTCGGGCGGGAGGCTGTTCACGCCCCTTTATCCAGCAGGTCGTCGATCTCCAGGCGGCGGAACAGGCGCTCGCGCACACCATCCGGCACGATCTCTTCCTCCGAGACGGTGTGGTAAAGCGAAACGGTCCTCTGCAGCGTATCCACCACCACCTTGCAATTCGGGCAATCTGCCAGGTGTTGCTGGATTTGAGCGCACAGATCGGTCTCTAAGTCGCCATCCAGAAAATCAGACAGCGATCCAAGTAAATGATGGCAATCCTGATGATCGTTCATACCTGCTTTCCTTCTACCAGGTGTTCATTGTAGTAACCCGAGAGTTCCTCCCGCAAGCGCAGCCGGGCGCGCGATAGGCGGGTCTTCACAGCGGTCTCGCTCAGGTTGAGCACTTCAGCCGTCTCCTGGGTCGATAGCCCCTGGATATCCCTCAGTACGAATACGACGCGTAGGCTGGGTGACAGCTCATCAACCGCCCGGTCCAGGTGCAGCCGGGCTTCACTTGAAAGCAGCTCTTGCTCCGGCAGACAGCACCAATCCACAATCTGCACCGGCTCCGCCTCGCCCTCATCGGTGCTCACAGGCTCATCGATCGAGATTTGATCCGGGCGCTTGCGGCGCAAGAACATGAGCGCCTCGTTGGTAGCCACCCGGTAGAGCCACGTCGACAGGCTTGAGCGCCCGTCGAAGTCTTTCAAGTAGCGATATGCCTTGATAAAGGTCTCTTGCAAAATATCCTCGGCGTCTTGCGTATTACCGACCATCCGGATCGCCAGCCGATAGATCATGGCGTAATAAGCCTCAACCATCCGTGCAAATTCGGCTCGATCGCCGCTGCGCAGCGCGTCCAGGGAAAATGTCTCGCTCGGCTTACTGCTACTCATTAGATGCATCCTTCTCGCAAAAGTTACCAGGAGGACCGGCGGGAAAATTGTATCATATTGACCACCGCGCACCGCCGTGCTATAGTGAGGCTCATTGGTATTTACCGTGATGATTACACAACGATTCCTACTGATCATGGCTGTCTCCTGGTTTGAACTAAACACAGCCGATCATCGTATTCTTTCAGAGCGGGTGAGCCTATGCTTGCAACCCTGGAAAATTCTTTCTTCCAATTGGCTATCGACCCGGCGCAGGGCGATAGCTGGAGTCTGACCGCTGGCAAAAGCGGGCAGCCGCTGGTGCGTCGCGCCCGCCTGGGGGCGAGCTATCGGCTCAAGCGCCAGCATTTCCGGGTGACCCTACCCCTGGACCGCGCAGAATACTCCCAGTCGGCAGTGAGCGCCTCACCCCAGGGCGACCTCCACCTGCTCCAGCTAAAGTTTGGACAAAATGAGCACGGGCTCGAGTACAGCCTGGACTTCGCCTTACCCGCAGGCGCACCCCTGTTGCTTTGGCGAATCGGGGTGGCAAACAAGGGTCAGGCGCCGCTGCGCATCGATAGCCTGGATCTGTTCAAAAGCGGTAGCCTGGATCTGGCAGGTAGCGACCCCGCGCTCCCTCCTGGTGAGCTTGCCTTCTTCTCCAATGGCTGGCAGTCCTGGAGCTACAGCGGCGTTTATGGCGCTCAAGAGCGCCAGCGGCGCACGCGCCTCGGCTTTATCCAGGAGCCGCCCAACACCAACCCGGAAACGCCTCACACCCGGCGGGCGGGACATTTCTCCAGTGATATGTTCGCTGTGCTCGGCGAGCGCCGCAGCCGCCTTGCCGTGCTGGCTGGCTTCATCTCCCAGCGCCAGCACTTTGGCTCGCTGGAGGCATGGGTGCAAGATTCCGGCTTCGGTCTCCGGATGTGGGCGAACGGCGACCAGGCGCGGCTGGATGCTGGCGCCGAGATGTTCACCGATTGGGCATGCCTGGCGCTGGTCCAGCCGGATGCTCCAGACCCCCTTGGCGTCTACCTGGATGCCGTTGCCCGCGAGCATGGCGTCGCGGCGCAGCCTCGCCCATCACCCACCGGCTGGTGCTCCTGGTATCATTTTTTCCAAAAGATCGACCCAGAATCGATCCGCAGCAACTTGCAGTCGCTGCAGCGCATGCGGTCAGACCTGCCCCTCGACCTGGTGCAGATCGACGATGGCTTCGAAGCCCAGGTTGGCGATTGGCTCGCCTTCCAGCCCGCTTTCCCGCAGGGCGTGGCGCCCCTGGCGGCAGAGATCCGCCATGCCGGATTCTCACCCGGACTCTGGCTGGCGCCCTTTATCGTCCATCCACGCTCCAGGTTGGCTGCAGAGCATCCGGACTGGCTACTGCGCGGCGCCTTCAACCGCCCCGTGAACGCCGGTTTCTTGTGGAATACCTTTACTACCGCCCTCGATCTGACCCTCCCGCCTGCCCAGGAGTACGTGAGAGAAGTGATCCACACCGCCGTGCAGCGCTGGGGTTTCTCATACCTGAAGCTGGACTTCCTCTTTGCCGCTTCTTTGCCCGGCAAGCGCTTTGATCCTACGCGCACGCGCGCCCAGGTGTTGCGCCGCGCTTTGGAGGACGTGCGCCAGGCTGCCGGCGAGGAGGCGCAGCTCCTCGGCTGCGGCTGCCCGCTCGGTCCGGCGATCGGTCTCGTGGATGCCATGCGCATCAGCAGCGATGTCGATGTCGGCTGGACGCCGTCCTACCGCGGTCAAAAATTCTTCTTCCAGGCGGAGCCGCACATGCCATCCGTGCGCAACGCCCTGCAGAATGTGCTGTGCCGCCTCCCGCTTCACCAGCGCTGGTGGATCAACGACCCCGACTGCCTGCTGCTGCGCCCCGAAACTCGCCTCACCCTCGAGGAGATCCGCACTCTGGCAAGCGTTATTGCACTGAGCGGTGGCAGCCTCTTCCTCTCGGACGACCTGCCTGCCCTGCCGCCCGAACGCCTGCGTATCGCCGAGAGCCTGCTCCCCCTGATCGGACAGGCTGCGCGCATACCCAACTGGTTGGATCAGCACACGCCATCTCGGCTGCGCCTGGATCTGGAAAACAGCAGCGGTATGTGGCATCTGTTGGCTCTGGTCAACTGGCAGGACCAGGCGCAGGAGATGCAGCTCGATCTATCCTCATTCGGTCTCGATCCCACCGCTCCGTACCATCTACGCGAATTCTGGCGCGGGCAAGCTGGCGTCATCGCGAACGGGCGCTTCGAGTTGGGCAGCCTGCCCGCTCACGGAACGGCGCTTTGCGCCTTGCGTCCGCTGAACCCAGGAGCGCCCCAATACCTGGGCAGCGACCTGCACGTTTCCCAGGGTCTCGAGATAAACACCTGGGAGGCATCTCCGCACGCTCTCCATTTCAGCCTGCGGAGACCGGGGCGCGTTCGCGGTAAAATCTGGGTCAGCCTGCCGCGCCTGCCACAGCAGGTCTCTTGCAACGGAGCGCCGGCGCAGTTCGAGCTGAACGGGACGGATTGCTGTATCACGCTGGATGCAGCGGAGACTGCCAGCATCCAGCTAGGCTGGGGAGCCTGAGCTCTCCAATACTTTATCTCGGAAGGTAATTCGATCATACGATGAACCAAAAATCAAGACGCATTCTTGGGACCATTATCGGGCTTGCCATGGGATTGGCGTACAGCCTGGTAGCGCAGAATATCAATTCGCTCAGCCTGCGGGGCATCCCGCTCTACGAGCCCCAACCCGGAAAAATCAACACGATCCTCATCACAGTCCTGATCGGCGGGTTGATGGGTCTCATCGCCGCCTGGCCCGAGGATGCCCTGCCGGGCGTCCTGTTGAGCGCCGTGGTCGGGATTTCAGCTTCTACATTGCTCAACATCTACCTGACCGAGCAAGGCATGCTGCAGATCGCCGGTGCGCTGATCGTCTTCTTCATGACCTTCCTGCCCCGCGCCGTCATCTTTCTACCCCTGGCAGCCCTCATCCGTTGGGTGATCGCAGAATGGTCGCGCGAGCTGCAAGATGCCAATTTTTCAATACCCAGGATGGCGCTCAGCTTGCTCCTTGTGGTAACGCTGGCAGGCGCCACCGGGGCGCTCTCCCTCTACTCGCGCCAGGGTAGGCAGGTGTTGGCAAAGACATACACATTGATCCAGCAAGGCAAGCAGGCATCCAGCTCGGAAGAGCTTCCGCCAGAGCTCAAGCCGGTCGATGGGTTCCTCCAGAATTCCAGCGGCGCGTACAGCCTGCGCCTCTCCACCGATCCCGACCAGCTCCCCATCACCCGCCCGGTGGTCGCTTACAACGAGACCGAATACGCCGTCATCGTCAAATATGCCAACGGATATCGCTTCGGCTGCGTCTTTACGCCCCCCACACAGAATGCTATTTGCCGGGCGTATTAGCCAGGCGCCACGCCGTTGGGGTGCCGCGCTCCCCTTTCAGACATGATGCACTGATTTCACAAAATCGAGCAGTTGCCCCAAACCCTGGCGCAGCGGTCGCGTCTCGATCATCTCGCTGGTGGTATGCGCCCCGCTCCCGGTGGTCAGCCCCAGGCATACGGCTGGCAAACCGCGGCTGAGCGGCAGGTTGGCATCCGTCGAGCCGATATTCGGGTACGGCTGGACGCCGTTCGCTTCCAGGCAGCGCATTGCCAGCCTTACCAGCGGGTGCCTTGCGGGCAATGCCCCCACGGGACGCTGCCCGACCAGGGTGGCGTTAAACGTCGCCTTGCCTGACTGGTTGGCTTCGCCCACCATCGCCTCAACGTTGGATGCCAGGGATTTCAGCGTGTCCCGCTCCTCCGAGCGAAGGTCGAGCAGGCAGTACGCCCGCGCTGCAATCGTATTGATGCTGGTTCCGCCCGAGATGATGCCCACGTTCAAGCTGGTACGCGGCTCTTGCGGCAGCGGGATGCCCGCCAGCCGTGTAACCAGGTTTGCCAGGGCGTGAATGGCGGAGGGCGCGCCATAATCCACCCAGGAGTGACCCCCTCCGGTCTCAGCGTCGATACGGTAGCGGCGCACCCCCAGCCCCCGGTGGTAGACCTGCCCCAGCGCCATACCCTCCAGCGCCAGGTAGGCTTGCACCCGCTCACCGAAGCGGTCCACCACAGCCCGCATACCCACCAGGTCGCCCAGCCCCTCCTCGCCGGTGTTTGCTGCCAGCCAGATATCGCCCGCAAGCTCGCTCTTGCCGCTCTCCATGGAGCGCAGCGCCCACACCAGGAAGAACAAGCCCGCCAGCCCCAGTGAATTATCGCCGATCCCGGGTCCGGCAATCCTATCGCTATCCCGCTTCAAAGTGAGCTCCGTCTCCTCTGGGAAAACGGTGTCCAGATGCGCCGATACCACCAGCGGCGGGGCAGATCCGCTCCCGGGCAGCCGGGCGTAGACGTTGCCGCTGCTGTCCAGGTCCAGATCCACCAACCCCTCTTCTCGGAACCGTTCGTAAACGAACTGCGCCCGGCGCCCCTCGTTAAAAGTGGGCGCTGGGATTTGTTGGATGGCTACCGCCATGTCCAGCGTACGATCAAGCAGGGATGGATGCATGGGATACTTACCAGCTCTCAAGAACAGATGATTACAGCCTGCGCACCGATTGGCGCAGGGCTTCTTTGCGCGCCTCGGCAAGCCCGGGCAGCGCGTCCAGCGCATAAAAGGGACCACTGCCTTCAACCACCAGCGAGGCGGAGATGTTGCCGCATAAGGCTGCTTCCAGGGCGTCGTAAGTCTCCCGGTAACCGGCTAAGAAGCCGCCGCAGAAGGCGTCCCCCGCGCCGGTCGGGTCGACCACTCGCACCGGATAAGCCGGCACCTCCCAGCGTGCCCGCCGGGCGCCGTCATATACCAGTTGCCCGCCCTCGCCGCGCTTGATCACTACCATCTCGCAGCCGAACGCCGCGATGGCTTCTGCCATCTCCCACAAGTCATCGCTCTGCCCTTGAAACAGCGAGCAAAGCTCTTCCTCAGAGGGTAGAAAGGCAGTCAAGCCTGTGAGCAGCGCCGGCACCTCGTTCCAGTAGGTTGGATTCATGTAGCCTGGCGAAGGGTCCAGGGTAACCGTGGTGAACTCCGCCTGGCGCAGCACTGCCGGCAGCAGCGTGTGGGTCAGGTAATCCAGCGGGCAGATGTGCGCCGCGCTCGCATCCAGGAAATCCGGCGGGATATCCGCCTGGCGGATGGTGTTGGGCAGCAGCTTCGTCCGGCTATCGATTAGGTTGGCAGGGTTACGGTAGCCCAGCAGCTCGCGCGGGAAAGGCATTCCCAGCCGCGCGAAATGGCTCACCGGATCATCGCTGGCAGAGCTGGAGCGGCTGGTATAGGCAGTGAAAGAGCGCAGGTCAACCGGCTGCGCCAGGACACGGATGCCGCGCACATCCAAACCATGCCGGGCGAAATCTTCCAGCCACTCCGGCGGGTAATCCTCTCCCACCCGTGCCACAACCGCCGGCGGCGGATCGGGCGCCCAAACCGCCACCCCCACCCCCGCATACAGCAAGTTCCCTCCTGGCGCATCCAGTATCGCCTGGTTGGAGGGCAGGATCACGTATTCTCGCCGCAGTTGCCCGGCGATTAAGAAACGGGGCGATCGAGAACTCCATACTCTCATTATACGTTAGAGTGCTTAAAATCCACTCCAGACGTTGTTTGCGGGAGAAGTGGGCTTTTTTGGCCGGTTCAATTCGCGCGGCGTGTTTGTCAACGGCTTTAGCTCCCATCCCAACACTGCGCAAAGCAAAACCCGGCAACCTGATCGCTGCCGGGTAAGAAGGGTCGCAGGCAAGACGCCTCAAGCGAGCAGAGCGTCTGTCTTGGCTGCCATGATGAAATCGTTCTGGTGCAAGCCCTTGATCTTGTGCGTCCACCAGGTGACGGTCACATTTCCCCATTCCGTCACCAGGGTCGGGTGGTGGTCCTCTGCCTCCGCCAACGCGCCCACCTGGTCGGTGAACGCCAGGGCTTCGGCAAAGTTCTTGAATTTGAAGCTGCGCTGCAGGCGCTTGATCCCCTCCACCTCGATCACCTGCCACTCCGGCGTCTGGGGCTTGAAGATGGCGATCTGCAGATCATCCAGGGGCGGAACACCGCCGCGGCACGGGACGCACTTGAGCTCTTTCAGGTCTTCCATGCATCACTCTTCGTGCAGGGTCGAGATTTGCCGCAACAGCCCAATGACCAGCACCCCGATCCGGAAACCCTCGCTGGGTGAGATGTTCACCTTCTGGATATCGCGCTTCTCAGCGTTCTGCACCAGCATAAAAGCGCCCGCCAGCCCGACCAGGGCGCCGAGCACGCCGCCGATCGCCAGCGTTTTCACTTTCCAGGTCTCCATGCTCTTCTCGAGTTGATCTTCAGCAGCCGGGGTTATTTGTGTCATTCTTGAATACCCTTTCTTCAAACAGGATGGAAAACGGGCTTAATGGGATCTCCGCCACAGGGCGCGCACGCCAGCCGTGAACTGGTGCAGCCGCAGGAACGGCTCAGTTGAAGTATCCGATACTTTATTGACGCGCAGCACGATGAGCAAGGAGATATCCTGCAAGCGCCGGGCGAGGTACGGCGCCTCCGATAAGGCACGCGTCACCAGGTATGCCATGCCCAGGCTCACCACCATCACGATCAGACCGATGAACATAGCCGGCACAAGCAGGATGATCACCGACGTGTTCGCCCACTTGGCGATATCGCCCGTATCGGTGAAGTAAGCGATCACCACGCCGATGGCGATGAGCAGCAGCAAGACTCCGCCAATCGTCACCGGTACGGTAATTTGCCAGAAGACTTCATGGCGGTGTTTTTGCGTGGTTATCGGGTTGCGTTCGCGGAATGGAGGGGTGAACTGCTCGTCAGCCATGCGCTAATTGTAGCATGAAGGGGGCGGAGACTCAATAGATCAAGCAGATCGTGAAACCTGCAAAGCCACCCAATCCCCGCTCTGGCGCCTGCCGGTCACCTGCAGCCCCGCCTTTTCGCAGGCGGCAGCTACGTCGCCTTCCTGTTCCGCCAGGATGCCGGAGAAGATCGCCGCGCCTCCCGGCGCCAGCAGGTCGGCAAAGCCAGCTCCCAGGAGTTGGATGATCACCAGCGCCAGGATGTTTGCCAGGACGATCCCCCCGTTGCGCACGGAAAACGCCCCGCCGCGCAGCTCGTCCACCGAGCCCACACCCGTCTCCAGCCCTGCGCTTACGCCGTTCAACTCTGCGTTCTCGCGCGTCACCGCTACTGCCAGCGGGTCGATATCTACTGCCACCGCTTTGCGCGCCCCCAGCTTCAGCGCCGCGATCGACAGAATCCCCGACCCGCAGCCGACGTCGACGATATCCGTATCTTGCGCAACAACCCGCGCCAGGCTGTCTTCGAGCAGCTCCAGGCAGAGCTGCGTGGTGGGGTGCGTGCCCGTACCGAATGCCATGCCCGGATCGATGCGGATGGGAATGCGCTCCGGCGCCGGCAATTCCAGCCATGCCGGCACGATCACAAGCCGCGCTCCAATTAAGATCGGCCGGTAATGCTGCTTCCACGCCTGCGACCAGTCCTGGTCCTGGATGGTGCGGTATTGCGCCTCCGGCAGGCTGCGGATGCGTCCCAGGTACCACAGCGCTTCTTCCAGCTTGCGGCGCTTCTCTTCCAGGTCGTCGTCAACCGGCAAGTAGGCGCAGACGCGCAGCAAACCGACCGCGTGCCCCTCAGCATCGTCCGGGCTGGAAGCCACGCCCGTGCTCTCGATCACCACCCCATCCGGAGCGTAGCGCGCCAGCACCTCCGAGACGGCTTCAACCAGCTCGCCGTCCAGCAACAGGCTGACTTCTATCCAGCTTTGTTCGCTCAAAATGGATCGCTCTCCGCTTTACCCGCCGAGTGTGTCTTTCAGCCAATCCAGGAAGCTGCGCTCTTGTGGGCGCACCTCGCTGCCCAGGCTGGCGCTGAGCTGCTCGAAGAGCTGGCGTTGCTCTTTGCTCAGGCGGGTGGGGATATCGACGTTCACCACCACCAGCTGGTCGCCGCGTTCGTTGCTGCGTAAGCGCGGCACGCCTTTGCTGCGCATGCGCAGCACTTTGCCGGGTTGCGTGCCCGCCGGGATCTTCAGCGTCGCCGGACCATCCACCGTCGGCACACTGACGTCCGCGCCCAGAGCCGCCTGGGCGATGTTGATGTCCAGGTTGAGGATGATGTCATTCTCGCGGCGCTTGAAGAACTGGTGGTCTTTGACCGTGATGGAAATGTACAGGTTGCCCGCCGGTCCACCGTTTACCCCCGGCTGCCCCTCGCCCGCCAGGCGGATCTGCGTTCCGTTGTCCACCCCGCCCGGAACGGCGATCTGCTTGCGCCGCGTGCGCCGCACCTGCCCCCGCCCCTGGCAGTCGTGGCAGGGCGTCGCAATCGTCTCGCCAGCCCCGTTGCAGGTCGGGCAGGTGCCCACCTGCACCATCGAGCCCAGGATCGTCTGGCGCACCTGGCGCACTTCCCCGGCGCCGTTGCAGGTGGCGCAGCGCACCGGCGTGGTGCCCGGCTCGGCGCCGGAGCCGTTGCAGGTGCTGCACAGCTCGTCGCGCGTGATCTCGATCTCTTTATCTACGCCGAAGACCGCCTCTTCGAAGGTCAGGTCCAGGCGGTAGGAGAGGTCAGCCCCGCGCCGCGGCGCGTTGCGCGCCCGGCGGTTGCTGCGCCCAAAGCCGCCAAAGCCGAAGAGGTCGCTGAAGATATCGGCAAAATCGCTGAAATCGACGGTGAAATCCTGCGCCGCCGCCGGGACCCTTGACCCCGGCGTGTCCGAAGCGGTCGTATGCCGCCCGCCGGTCGGGATCGGAGAGCACCGCGTAGGCTTCGTTGATCTCCTTGAAGCGCTCTTCCGCATCCGGGGCTTTATTCACATCGGGATGGTACTGCCGCGCCAGGCGCCGGAACGCCGATTTGAGATCGTCATTGCTGGCGCTGCGCTCCACCCCCAGGACTTCGTAATAATCGCGCTGAGTCATGTCGGGATCGATGCCATTTAATGGTTAAGTTCGCCGGGGATTGGGTACGCCCGCTCTCCCGGCGAACAGTGGATTCCTTGCACTAGAGGTTGCGAAACTCGCCGTCTACCACGTCCTCTCCCTCCGGACCTGGCTTCGCTTCGGGACCGGAAGATTCCGTTCCAGGGGTCTCGCCGCCTGCCGGTGCACCTTGCTGGTAAGCCGCCGCGCCCACCTTCTGCACCACCTGGCTCAAGGCTTCGGTTTCCTTGCGGATGCTCTCGGCGTCGTCGCTATTCAATACCTGGCGCACCTTGGCTACATGATCTTCCACCTCGCTCTTCAGGTCGCCGGGCACTTTGTCGCCCAGGTCGCGCAGCACCTTCTCGGCTGAATAGGCGGCGTTGTCGGCATGGTTGCGCGCTTCGATCAGCTCTTTACGCCGCTTGTCGTCATCGGCATGCAGCTCGGCTTCCTTGCGCATGCGCTCGACTTCCGAATCAGACAGTCCCGAGGAAGCAGTGATGGTGATGTGCTGGCTGCGCCCCGTCGCTTTATCCTTGGCAGTCACCTTGATAATGCCGTCTTTATCGATATCGAAGGTCACCTCGATCTGCGGGACGCCGCGCGGCGCCGGCGGGATGCCGTCCAGGATGAACTTGCCCAGGCTCTTGTTATCGGCAGCCATCGGGCGCTCGCCCTGCACCACGTGGATCTCCACCTGGGACTGGCCGTCGGAGGCAGTGGAAAAGGTTTGCGTCTTGCCGGTTGGGATCGTGGTGTTGCGCTCGACCATCGAGCTGGCGACCCCGCCCAGGGTCTCCACCGACAGGGTCAGCGGGGTGACGTCCAGCAGCAGGATGTCCTTCACCTCGCCGCCCAGCACGCCCGCCTGGATGGCGGCGCCTACCGCCACCACCTCATCGGGATTGACGCCCTTGTGCGGCTCCTTGCCGAACAGCTTGCGCACCGCTTCTTGCACGGCGGGCATGCGCGTCATGCCGCCCACCAGCACGATCTCATCGATCTGGGAAGGCTCCCGATTGGCATCCTTCAACGCCTGCCGCACCGGTCCCAGCGAGCGCTCGATCAAATCGCCGGTAAGCTGCTCCAGCTTGGCGCGCGTCAGCGTCATCACCAGGTGCTTGGGACCGCTGGCATCGGCAGTGATATACGGCAGGTTGATCTCGGTCTGCATCATGCTGGAGAGCTCGATCTTGGCTTTCTCGCCCGCCTCGCGCAGGCGCTGCAGCGCCTGGCGGTCGTTGCGCAGGTCGATGCCGTTCTCGCGCTTGAACTCGTCGGCGATGTGATCGATGATGCGCAGGTCGAAGTCGTCGCCGCCCAGGAAGGTATCGCCGCTGGTGGAGAGCACCTCGAACACGCCTTCGCCGACGTCCAGGATGGAGATGTCGAATGTGCCGCCGCCCAGGTCGTAGACCGCGATCACCTCGTCTTTCTTCTTATCCAGCCCGTAGGACAGGGAAGAGGCCGTCGGCTCGTTGATGATGCGCAGCACTTCCAGGCCGGCGATCTTGCCCGCATCCTTGGTGGCGTTGCGCTGGGCGTCGTTGAAGTACGCCGGCACGGTGATCACCGCCTGCGTCACCGGCTCGCCCAGGTAGGCCTCGGCGTCTGCCTTGATCTTGCCCAGGATCATCGCCGACACTTCCGGCGGCGAGTATTCTTTGCCGTCCAGAATGACGCGCACGTCGCCGTTGGGCGCCCCGGTTACTTTGTAAGGCACGCGCGAGATGGCGCGCTGCACGTCGGGATCGTTGAACTTGCGCCCCATGAAGCGCTTGATCGAGAAAATGGTGTTGTCCGGGTTGACGACGGACTGGTTGCGCGCCACGCGCCCGGTCAGGCGCTCGTGGTTTTTGTTGACAGCTACTACCGAGGGGACCAGCCGCTCGCCCTCCGCCGAGGGGATGACGGTCGGCTCGCCGCCTTCCATCACTGCGCCTACGGAGTTGGTAGTGCCCAGGTCGATGCCAATGATCTTTCCCATAATATAATCCTCCAAATGATGACGGTTGCAATTAGCGTGCTATGCGTACCTGCGCCGGGCGCAATACCCGGTCTCCAAGCGTGTAGCCGCGCTTGATGACTTCGATAATTTGACCGCTCTCGTAATCCCCGTTGTCTTCCTGCGTGATCGCCTCGTGCAGGTTCGGGTCGAAAGTACTCGCCCTCCGCCTGCATGGCTTTCACGCCCTCGTTTTCCAGCAGCACCGAAAATTTGCGGTAGATCAGCTCGATGCCTTCCGCCCATGCTGCCCCTTCGCCGGACTGCGGGCGGTTCTTCAGGGCGCGCTCCAGGTCATCCAGCACGTCCAGGTAGCGCTTGATGATGCTCCCCGCCGCGTTCTGGTACACCTGCTCCTGCTCGCGCTCGATGCGTTTCTTGTAATTGGCAAACTCGGCGCGCGAGCGCTGCCAGCCGTCTAGATACTCGCTGGCTTTCGCCTGCGCTGCGTCCAGGTCTGCCTGCAAAGCCTCGAAATCGGCTTGGGTAGGCGCTTCCAGGTCGACCAGCTCGGCGGTATCCAGACCCCGGTCTTCGTCGTTGTTTTGATTTTCTTGTTCTTGGGGTATCTCTTCTGCCATCTTCGCTCGCTTCACTCCGTTAATCTACTCATCACTCCGCGTGCAAATCCACCACCAGGTCGCTCAGCAGCCCGGCGATGAAGCGCACGGTCGAGACCGACTGCCCGTACGCCATGCGGATCGGTCCGATCACGCCCAGCATGCCCGTCGCCAGCCCCGGCACGCCGTAGCGCGCCAGCACCATCGAGCACTCGCGCAGCTCCTCCCAGGTGCCCTCCCCGCCGATCAGCACCTGCACGCCGCCCGCGTTGGCGCTGAGCTGGGTGCGTGAGAGCAGGTCTTCCAGGAAGGTGCGCTCCTCCAGGATACGCAGCGCCTTGCGCGCCAACTCGGTTTCGGAGAACTCCGGCTCTGCCAGCACGTTTGCCAGCCCGTCGCGGTACACCTCGCCCGCCACGATCTGCTGCGAGTGCAGCATGCTATCTACGATCAGGAGCAGCACATCCTGCTCCAGGGCGCCCAACTGCTCGCTGAGCGTCTCGATTCCGGCTGGCGTGAGCCCCTGGCACAGGGCGTTGATGCGCTGCGCCGCCTGGCTCAATTGCTCCTGGGTCACCGGCTCTGCCAGGGTGAGCATCTGCTGGCGCACATCGCCGGCGGAAAGCACCAGCACCATCAGCACCTGGCGTCCCACCGTGCCGATCAGCTCCAGGTGCTTGAAGCGCGATTGCTCCGGGTGCGGCGCCGTCACCAGCGAAGCCGCCTGGGAGTGGTGCGCCAGCACCGAAGCCGCCAGGCGCATCCAGCGGTCCACATCGTGCCCCGCCTGGTAGAACTGGTGCGAGATCATGCGCTTGGTGGTCACGGGCAGCTCGGTGTTGCCCATCAACTGGCGCACGAAATAGCGGTAGCCCTCCTCGCTGGGCACACGCCCGGCGGAGGTGTGCGGCTGGCGCAGCATGCCCAGATCCGTCAGCGCCACCATCTCATTACGGATGGTCGCTGGTGATAAGGTCAGGTTGTAGTGCTCCACCAGCGTCTTCGAGCCCACCGGCTGGGCGGTCTCGATGTGGTGGCGGATCACCAGCGCCAAAATGAGTTTCTGCCGTTCGCTCAGGTCAATCATCAGTGCTCTTTTGAAATTTAGCACTCGAACGCCGCGAGTGCTAAATTTCACGGATTGATGATACCACGCCGGGAAAAGAACGTCAAGCGACGGGGCTGTAAGGCGGGGGGATTCTGATATTAGTTAACGTAGAGCCTGAAGACCACCGCGCGGGCAGCTCGTCTTAAATTCTTGTGACATCTGTCACTTTTCCAGCGTCAGCTTTTTCGCTAAACTATATTCAAATAATCGAATGTTTGAATAGAAAAGCGATGAAATCCACACCCACCCCTTACGATTTAACCACGAAAGTATTCAACGCGCTGGCGCATCCCTCCCGCCTGGAGATCCTTGATCTCTTGCGCGGGGGTGAAGCCTGCGTCTGCCATATCCAGGCAATGTTAGACCAACGCCAGGCTTTCATCTCGCAGCATCTCAACGTGCTGCGCAATGCTGGGCTGGTTTCCAGCCGTAAAGATGGCTTACGGGTGTATTACCAGGTCAGCGATGCCGGTATTTTTGAGGTCATCGATGGAGTAAAGAACTTTTTAATGGTCTCCGGCAAATGGCAGCCTGGTGAAGCAGAAATGATTTACCCCAAACAGCCCTGTACCTGCCCCCAATGCACCGAAAAACAAACCTATATCCAGAAAGAGGCAATCCATGCCTGATCTTCTCGAATTGATCATCGACAAATTCACCTTCCGTGTAGCCGTAGATCGTTTTTACTCCCCTGAAGGCGTTTGGGCGAAACCGGAGGGTCGAAATATCCGTATCGGCGTCTCCGATTTCTTGCAGCAGCGCAGCGGCGATATCGCTTTCGTAGAGATCAAGCCGCAGGGAACCCTCCTGGCATTTGGCGACGAAGTCGCCGTCATCGAGACCATCAAAGTCAATCTCAGCCTGGGTTCGCCGGTAAGCGGCAAAATCGTGGAGATTAACCCGGAAATGGAGACCGCGCCCGAGGCGATCAACCAGGATCCATATGGTAAAGGTTGGATTGCTGTCCTTGAAGCCCACGATTGGAGAGCCGATCAGGCGCGCTTGCTGGATGCCCAGGCTTATTTCGCCAAAATTAAGGCTGAAGGCGAAAACGAGGTTAAAAAGTGATGGCACAGCGCAACGAGCCGGTTAAGTTCGCCATCGTCCCCTGTAGCGGCATCGGCAAGGCGTATGGCACCGTCAGCCGCGAAGCGGCATACGTCGTCACGGAAGACCTCTGCCCGGAAACGACCCAGCTTGTAGCGCTTTCCAAGCTGGTGCTGGGAGACGAGACGGCGCGTGCGCTGGTCTCTGAGAACCCAGCCATCACCATCGACGGTTGCAAGCTGGCTTGCGCTACCAAGATGGTCAGGGAAAGCGGCGGCAGCGTGTTGCAAGATTTCGCCGTGCTGGATGTCTACCGCCGCCATAAGCAGTTCAAACCCCAAGGGATCGCCGTCCTGAACGAGGGTGGGCTCCAGCTCGCCCAGGCGTTAGCCCAGGAGGTTGCCGGGGTCATCGCCGCTGCTCGTCCAGCCGCGACTGAAGGAGACCGGGATGGTTGATCTGCCGCAGAAAAAAGTTGGCATCATCGCTTGCTCGGGAGAGGAGCTCCCCGAGGGGACGGTCACCCGCCTGGCGGCGCTGAAGGTCCTGGAAGAGCTCCGCCCAGCCGATACCGTCACCATCTGTTTGCCCCTCTTCCTGGCTGGAGGCGAGGGAGACCGGGCTTTTGCCCGCTTTTACCCCACCATTGCCGTGGATGGCTGTGAGTTGCGCTGCGCAGCCCGCGCCACGGAGATGTACTCCGGAAAGCCTGCCGCCAGCATCGTGGTAACGGAATCGATCGCTCAACAGGCGCTGGAAAAGCCGCAAGGGAAGCGGCGATTGGACCCGGCTGGATTGGCAGCCGCAGATTTCATCGCTGCGCTGATTGCCGGGCAGGTCGATGAGGCATTAGAAAGAAAGTGGAGCCGGCGCACCGGCGAGTTCATGGAGCCTGAGAAATCCCCTGATGTCTCCGTTTCCCCACAAGAGCCGGTCGAAGCAACCTGCTCTTGTGGCTCGGGCATTCCGGTGCGTAAGGTATGGATCGATGGAACGCCGGTCACGCTGATCGCCCTGCCGCTCATTTTCGAGCAGTTCCGCCAGGCTGGTAAGCAAGCAACGGATGAAACCGCTCGTGAGCTGCTGGATACGGTGAAGATTTACAACCCCATCCCTCCCGAGGCAGAAGAAGTTTATTCTCAGGCGTTATTGCGCGAGTTCGGCGCATACTGCGCTGAGAAGGAGCCAATCCGGTGAGCCAGACTGCCACCTACCATACCTCGGTATCCTGGAAAGGGGAGCATCGCGGGCATATCGTTATGGGAAACGGTCCGGAAATGGATTTTTCCGCCCCGCCCGATGCCCAGGGACACCCCGGCGTGTTCACCCCGGAGGATGCCTTCGTGGCTGCCGCCAATACCTGCATCATGCTCATGTTCATCTGGGCGGCTGAGCGTTTCAAGCTGGATCTTCTGTCTTACGAATGCCGCGCCGAGGGCATAAAGCTCATCGAGCTGGACCGCACCGAGATCTTCACCCACTTGCGACTGTGTCCCGTCATTCGCATTTCGGCTGGCGAGGAAATGCGCCAGGTGATCGAAGCGCGGGCGCGCCGCGCCTTGCAGTCCGCTCAAAAATACAGCCTGGTAGCTAACTCGGTGAAATCCCAGATCTTGATTGAGCCGACGATCGAAGTCCTTTAAGGTGTGTCACTAAATCCAATTTTCCGGTTAAGGAGGTCGGGCATGCTGGTTATCAAAGTATTAGGCGGCGGCTGCGAAAATTGCCATAAAGTTGAAGCCGTCGCTAAAGCGGCTGTCGCAAATATGGGCTTTCAAGCCGAGATAATAAAAGTCACTGACTGGGCTGAAATCAAGAAATATCCCATATTGGCTACGCCCGGTTTGGTGATCAACGAAAAGTTAGTCTGCGCTGGTCGCATACCCAGCGAAGCAGAAGTGACCACCTGGCTGGTCAACGCTGAAATGGAGACCGCATAACATGGCTACAATAAATTCCTCGCCCTTACCTCAGGCGACGACGCCGGTTTCTCGCAAGCTTTCCTTTCTCGATCGCTATCTGACCCTGTGGATTTTCCTGGCAATGGCAATCGGGGTAGGCATCGGTTTCCTCATCCCGGCAGGGGTGCAGGCGTTCAATACTGCCGTATCGGTGGGCACTACCAACATCCCCATCGCCATCGGTCTGATCTTAATGATGTACCCGCCGTTCACCAAAGTTCATTACGAAGAACTGGGGGATGTCTTCCGCAACGTCAAGGTGCTGGGATTGTCCCTTATTCAAAACTGGGTGATCGGTCCGATCTTGATGTTCGTCTTAGCCGTGATCTTCTTGCACAATTATCCGGAGCTGATGGCTGGTTTGATCTTGATCGGCTTGGCGCGCTGCATTGCAATGGTCATCGTTTGGAATGAGCTGGCAAAAGGCGATACCGAATATGCCGCAGGACTGGTGGCTTTCAACAGCGTTTTCCAGGTGCTGTTCTACAGCGTGTATGCGTATATATTCATCACCGTATTGCCGGGCATGTTAGGGATGCAAGGCGCAGTGGTCGATATCACCATCGCCGATATTGCCAAGAGCGTATTCATTTACCTCGGCATCCCGTTCATCGCCGGTTTCATCACGCGCATGGTCTTATTGCGGATGAAAGGTAAAGAATGGTATGAAACCCAATTTGTGCCGCGCATCAGCCCCCTGACCTTGATTGCGCTGCTGTTCACCATCATCGTCATGTTCAGCCTCAAGGGCGAGCTGATCATCACGATTCCGGGGATCGTTGTCCTCGTTGCTATCCCCCTGATCATCTATTTCGTGGTGATGTTCCTGGTCAGCTTCTGGATGGGTCGTAAGATCGGCGCAGATTATTCCAAGACGACCACTATCGCTTTCACTGCTGCCAGCAATAACTTCGAGCTGGCAATCGCGGTAGCCGTAGCGGTATTTGGCATCAACTCGGGTCAGGCATTCGCCGCAGTCATCGGTCCGCTCATTGAGGTGCCGGTGATGATCGGGCTGGTCAATGTTGCCTTTGCGCTACAAAAGCGTTATTTTAAGGGCGAGTTGGTCGCCGCTCCGGCAATGGCAGCGGCAGCAGCTGAAGCTTGTCCGCCTCCGGATACCATGCTGAAAAAGCCAGGAGGCGTCGACCTGCCTGTCTTCACAAGCCAGCGGCTGTTTTGCTTTGGGAAATAGTCATGCCTTTCGGTTGTCGGTCAGCAGAGAGCAAGTTGCAGTAAGTAGTAAAGGAGGGGGTTGAGAGATATAGGAGTTTATTAAAGAGAGGAGGTAAGGAGAATGTATAAGAGAGAGGAGAGGGAATGTATGAAAGAGAGAGGAGAGGGATGGTAGATAAGGATGAAGTTAAGAGTGAATGGAAAAGGTGAGTATAGAAGAGAGAGAGAAAAATGTATAGTAGTTAATTCTACATAGTGTTAGTGATGAGAGTCCATAAAAGGAATAGGTTACGATATGCAACGTGGTCAATTCCTACGCGAAGTGCTTTACGGAAGGTTGAAATAGCTATAGAAGACGAAGATAGAGATAACGCTAGATACCAGCTCACGCTGCAAGACGGTTTTACGAGTAATAGGTAAGTGTGTAAATGTGTAAGAAGAAGGTAATAAGTATGAATGTAGAAGTTGGTATAATAAAGAAAAAGAAAAGAGAGTGATAAAGAATATAAAGAAGATAAGATTTGAAAGGCTAGAATATTTATATATAATATTATTATATATTAATAGGGTTAAAAAACTGTAGAGAATATAAATAAAATTTTTTTAAGAGAAAGAATTGGACGAGTATTGAAATAAGTATAAGATCGTTATGGCCATGAGCCATAGGTATTCGAATTGCAAAGACTTGTGCCTGAAGAAGAGACTCTGCCGTGCCTGGCTTGAAGATAAATTCACAAATAATTAGAATAAGGATAGTAATATAAAAATATATAAACAGCAAAGATAAAAAAAGATATATATAAGATAGTATAGAAAATTAATATATAATTGAGTAAACTAGAGAGAAATAAGAAGATATGATAGAAAAACAGAATAGGGGCAATTACTGGTGATGCTGGGTAGCGGAGCGTTTCCAGCGTAGACGGACAGCCGGCAACGTGCTACGAAGACTAGTGGGTCAGTTGGCATGGAACTTGCCATTATGAGGGGAAAGAAATCAACTCAGAAACGGCAGGGAGACGCAAATGACCAGACGAAAAAAAGATCGGTTACGCACATTGACCGAAGAAGAACGTTATTGGTGAGAACGGATTAGTCGCTGGCACAGTGAACCTGCAGGCCATGTAGCAAGAGCAAAAGAAATTCTGGCCGTGGCAGACGGGTACAGTTACACACAAGCGGCACAAATGGCGGGTAGGAAATCAGGGGATGCAGTCGCACAATTGGTGGAGCGTTTCAACAGGGAAGGAATAGCGTCTCTCCAACCTGGGCATGGTGGTGGGCCTAAAGTCAAGTATAGTGCGGTTGAGCGGGAGCGAGTATTGACAGAAGTGCGCCGCAAACCGGAGCCGGAGAAGGATGGCACGAACACTTGGTCCTTGACCGCCTTACAGAAAGCATTGCGCAAAGCCGAGGATGGCTTACCAGAGATCAGTACAGAACGGATCTGGGTGATCTTGCAGGAAGCAGGGTTTCGTTGGCAGAAATCGCGCAGTTGGTGTGAAACAGGACAGGTAGTGCGGAAACGAAAACGGGGCGTGGTGATGGTTAGCGATCCAGATGCCACCCCCAAAAAGAGTTGATCGAGACAGCCTATCGACAGGGAGAAAAAATGGGATTGACGGTGTGGGTTGAAGATGAAGCGGGGCCGTATCAGACGATTCCCTATCCAGGTGAAAGTTGGCAGCCGGAAAGCCAGCCAGTGCATCAGCCGCATGAATACATCCGAAATGGAACGGCCAAGATGCTGACTTTGTTTCATCCTGCTAAGTGGCGAAGTGCGGGTCAAAGGGGTCACCCAATCGACCAATGCCATTTTGCATCCATGGATCCAAGCAGCAGATGGAGGAAATCCTGAAAACACTCCCTGAACAGCCCATCCTGGATGAAGAAACCAACCGTCAGGCGTGGAAAACTTGGCAACTCGGTTTATCTGAGCGGATTACCCTGGCGGAAAAACTGCCACCGTTACGGATGCTACTCATTTGGGACAACCTTGCAAGGTCATTACACGCCCGAACTGGTGTTATGGCTGTTCGCGCATGGCGTGATGCCACTCTACACCCCATTAGGCGGCTCCTGGTTGAATATGGCCGAGTCCATCCAACGCATTTTGGTCCGGAGAGCCATTGTCAGGGCAAAACCCACAAGCGCCTGAAGAAATCATTGACTTGGCTCGAGGCAGTGGCAAGAGGCTGGAACGAAGATCCTACCCCATTGGAATGGGGACGAGCTAGAACTGCCCGCCGTGCACGAAGTCGAACTCGCCGTTTGGCTCTCGGCGGCTCGGGTGCTTGTGTTCGCCGTTCCTTCTCGGCCTAGATCCAGTCTGCTTCAGAAATGGCATCACTGCATGCCAAGTGACCCACTAGTAGACTGTCAATCATGGTTTGATATGTGAATTGGTATAACCTGTCTCTGAACAAAAGGAGACAGGGATGGCAAAGAAATACGTGGTCGATTTGAGTGAAGAGGAACAAGCCTTGTTGAACAAACTGATCACCTCCGGGACGCAACGAGTGCGAAAAACGAACCATGCTCGCATTCTCATAAAAGCAAATGACGGTTGGACGGATCCGGCTATAGCAGAAGCGCTGAACGTAAGTATCCCCACGATCCAGCGGGTACGTCAGCGTTTTATTGAGCAAGGCTTTGAGAAAGCCTTGAACCCTGCACCTACTCGACGCAAGTATCAGCGGTTATTGGATGGGGTTCAGGAAGCCCATTTGATTGCGCTGGCTTGTAGTGCACCGCCGAAAGGGTACCGGCGTTGGAGTTTGCGACTGTTGGCAGAGAAGATGGTTCAAATGGAATATGCCAACGAGCTTTCACATGAAACGGTGCGCCAGGTGCTGGCCGAAAATGAACTGAAGCCCTGGTTGCGAAAAGAGTGGTGCATTCCACCCAAACAAAATGCTCAATTCGTTTACCACATGGAAGACGTACTCGATCTCTACCAACGTCCAGCCGATTCAAGCTATCCCATGGTTTGTTTTGATGAAACACCGGTTCAATTGGTCAGTGAAACCCGGAAAGCCTTGCCAATGAAGATGGGACGGCCAGAACGTTGGGATTACGAGTATCATCGCGAAGGAACAGCCAACCTCTTCATGTTCTTTGCACCTTTGCAGAATTGGCGGCATGTCCAGGTGACGGAACACCGTACCAAGGTTGATTGGGCCAAGTGCATGCGTGATTTAGTGGATGTCCATTTTCCCAAAGCCGAGCGCATCATTCTGGTAGAAGATCAACTCAATACTCATGATCCTTCCGCACTTTATGAAGTATTTCCGCCCGCAGAAGCCAAACGTATTTTGGATCGCTTGAAATTTCACTACACTCCAAAACATGGAAGTTGGCTCAATATGGCAGAGATCGAGTTTAGCGTGTTGAGTCGGCAATGCCTGGATCGTTACATTCCCAGTCGAGCCATGTTGATTGAAGAAGTGCTTGCTTGGGAAACGGATCGCAATACGAGTGGTGCAACGGTAGATTGGCGTTTCACGACGGCTGACGCACGCATCAAGCTCAAGAAGCTCTATCCAACCATTCACCTTATTGAGAATGTTAAAGAACATGCTACATATCAAACCATGATTGACAAAGTTAATAAGGATGAGTAAAGAAGAATTTGCTGCGGATTATATTTTTTATCATGTTCTTTGAAGGTATCAGCCACCAGTTAACGATATTGAGAACCCGATCAATCCACTTGCAGGTACTCTACCGATGTATACTACTGCAAGGGTAACCGATATTCTTTATTATATCTGAAAAATGGATGAAAGATTATGAAGAACGCTATAGAAGAGCTGAGTCATGGATTATAGTATCAGGATTTATGAAAATATGTTAACTAGCGTCAGATATAGAAACTGATTTGGATTTGGAGAGAATGTGATTTATATTCTGAATATATGACAGTTGTTTAGGAAGTTGTATTTTCTGACACCTGGTTTGTAGCAAGCATACGTAAACGACTTTCACCCAGGTTGACGCTGGCGTTAACAGCCGAGTACTTCATCAAATCCAGCAAGTCGGCGTTATTGTAACAACACTCGCTCTTGAACGTCTCCGAGCCGGTGATCACCTTCACCTATTGGATCGCTAGGCTATAGCTCATCATACTTACAGGTAGTCGTATTGCTACTCGTTATCTGTCTTCCCCGTGCGACGCGTTCTTGCCATACTGCCCGTTCGCCGGTACGTATGATTCGTGCTGTAGCTGACGTAATAAGTCGGGCTGGTCGGGCAGCTGTCGTCGGGGCGGTAATGCTTGCCCAGCAGGCGGTTGAGGGGGTCGTAATACAGGCAGATGAGCTGGCCACGTGCGTCGGTCTGCCACATCAAGTTGCCCAGAGCGTCTTATTTGTAGCTCCAACTACACATGTCAATGTAGATCATGCTGATATTGCGCTCGGAGAGGTTAGAGCTCAAGGTGGTGCTTGCCCTGCCTGTAGCCCGCGTTTTTAAGGCGGTCGCTCCATCGTACGTATAACTCACACCCATTACCGTGGGCGGGATGACCTGCGCCATGTGCCCACACAGGTCCGTGCAGGAGGTGTCCACGTTGCCGCGCGCAATATGAGAATTTCCTCAAAAAATCACCCCTCGAATCCTTTTGCTTTTCCCTCTCAATGGGTGTATCAATTACAACACATGTGCAAACGCAGCCCGCACCAAGAAGCTGCGGATCATCATTACACATCCGAATATTACCAACGGACAATACCAGCGGACATGCTGCAACCGTCATACTACCAGCGTTTACGGTCTTCACCACGCACCACCGCACCTTCCCAACCTCATCAGGATGATTGCCCACGGCGGAAACCCCGCATCGCCGGTAATGCTCAGGCTACCGCTGCTTGCCCCGCTCAAGGACATACCGCCACACCCTTGCCCTCGTCTGGACCCTTTTCAGCTTCTCGTCCGCCTACCGAGTGCTCTTTCGGAGGGTTGTCAACTGCACTCAACCGTAACATACAATCTATTCGTTTGCAATCGTTTTTCCAACACAAATTCGAAGAAACGAAACATCTTGCCCCCCATGTTGCGCTCTTGGTAGCCTCCCCATTGCCCTGCTCCCTACTTATGCGCCTGGCCTAGAGCAAGCACCCCTCCATCGTGACGCTAAAATCCCGGGCATACAGCGCTTCCACGTACAGCCTCTCCCCGCTGGCGGGATGCAGGAACCCGATCGATCGAGCGTGCAGCGCCGGTCGGGCGATCAGCGGCTGCTCATCCTCTGCCCGTGCCTTGCCAGAAGTCAGGTCTGAGGGGTATAGTTTCGGCGGACCGCCGTACAGGGGGTCTCCCACCAGCGGCAGACCAATCGCCCTCAGGTGCGCCCGGATCTGGTGCGTGCGCCCCGTGCGCGGGCGCGCTTCCAGCAGCGTGTAGCCTCGATAGCGCTCCAGCACCTTCAGCTCCGTGCGCGCCGGCTTGCCTTTGGCGTGATCCACAACCGTGCGGTGCCGCCGGTCGCCGTTCGGGCGCAGCGGCAGGTCGACGGTCTTTTCTTCCCAGGTCACCTCGCCAAAAACAAGTGCGTGGTAGACCTTCTCCACCTCGCCCCGCTCGAACTGCAGGTTGAGGTTGCGGTGCGCCGCTGCCGTGCGCGCCAGCAGCAACACGCCGCTGGTGTCCTTATCCAGGCGGTGGACGATCCATAACCGCCCGTAGTGCGCGCTCCAGCAGGCTGCGCACATGCGGCAGGGATGGGTCGTAGCCATCGGGCAGCACGCCCAGCCCCGCCGGCTTATGGATCGCCAGCAGGTGCTCATCGGCGAAGAGAACCTCGGCAAGGCGTCCGGCGCCACTGTGCTCGGCTCTCCTACAGCCTGGTCTCCCGGCTAGGGGCGGTCGCCGCTTCGCCGCGCCGCACGCCCGCCATCAGGATGAAAGCCACGATCAGGAAGACCGGCGCCAGCAGCATCACCATGTTGTAGTTCAGGTTGCTGAGCTGCACCATCCAGCCGTTGGTGTTGGGACCCACGATCGCCGCCAGGGTGGAGAAGAGGTAGTACAGCCCGGTGTACGTCCCCACCCGCGCCAGGGTGGTGCTGTCCACCACCATCGGCAGCGAGTTGATGTTGATCAGCGCCCAGGCTGCCCCCGCTACCATCAGCAGCAAGCCGATCACCGGCACCAACGCCCAGCACCGGCAGGGTGAAGACCGCTTGGGTCAGCGTGGCAGCGGGGGTGAAGTAGATCGCCAGGATCACCAGCGTCATCAAAGGCGATGCCGGTCATGATCGTCGGTCGCCTGCCGGCTTTGGCGCCGATGTAGCCGGAGGGCAGGGCGAACAGCACGAAGGTCAGCGAGAGCTGCCCCAGCAGGCGGGCGCCATCCGCCTCCGGCAATCCCAGGTGCTTCTGCGCGTACAGGGTGAAGAAAGCCTCGATCGCCGTGTAAGCCAGGAACCAGAAGAAGATGGCAAAGAGCAGGCGCAGAACGCTCTTATCGGGATCGCGGAAGGCTTCCTTCAGGCTGGCGAGCATACCCGGTTGCGCCTCGCTCGTTTCGTAGACCTTCGGCTCCCGGATGAAGAGGATCACCAGCAGCCCGGCGACGATCACCAGCGCCGACCCCATCCAGAACGGGAAAGCCGGGTTGAGCTCGTACAGCGCCGCCCCGCCCAGGAAGGAGAAGATGGCGCCTACCCCGCCCATGAAGTTGATGATCCCGTTGGCTTGCGAGCGGTATTTCGAGGGGGTGATATCCGGCATCAGCGCTACCACCGGCGTGCGCCACAGCGCCATGCTCAGCAACAGCGTGCTGGTGCACGCCACGAACACCGGCAGGACAGCCGCCAGCGGGATCAAGCCGAAAGCTGCCGCGCTGATCGGCGCCCCCACCAGCAGGAAGGGCATGCGCCTGCCGATGGGCGTGCGCAGCCGGTCCGACCAGGCGCCCACCGGCGGCTGGATCAGCAGCGCGGCGAAGTTATCCAGGGTCATGAAGAAGCCGATCAGCGCCGGCGCCAGCCCGAACTTGTTCGCCAGGAAAGCGGCACGAAGGCGTTGTACACCCCCCAGATGATGCTGACGCCGAAAAACCCTAAGCCGAGCAGGAACGTCTTGCCGTAGCTGAATTTCATGATCATCTCCTTGGTTCGCCGGTCACTCGTGCCTACCGGCTACTCGCACCTAACGGCGCTCGTCCGGCGGCTCTTCAGTCTCTTCCAGCCCCTTCAGGAACTGCAGGTCGGAGGCGCTCAAATCAGCCTTTTGCAGCAGGTCCGGGCGGCGCTGGCGCGTGCGCAGCAGCGCCTGCTGCGCGCCGCCAGCGCGCTCAGGCGGGCATGGTCGCCCGAAACGAGCACATCCGGCACCCGCCAGCCGCGATACTCCGGCGGGCGGGTGTAGTGCGGGTACTCCAGCAAACCCGAGGCGTGCGAGTCATCCAGTGCGCCGTCCGGGTCGCCCAGCACGCCGGGGATCAGGCGCGTCACCGCATCGATCAGCACCAGCGCCGGCAGCTCCCCGCCGGTCAGCACGTAATCGCCGATGGAGATCTCGTCGCTCACCAGGTGCTGGCGCACGCGCTCGTCCACCCCTTCGTAGCGCCCGCACAGCAGCGCCAGGCGCGGCTGCTCCGCCAGCTCAAAAGCGATGCTCTGGCTGAAGGGGCGTCCCTGCGGGGTGAGCAGGATGACCGGGCAGGCGGGCGGCGCGCCCAGCACGCCCTCCACCGCCGTGAAGATCGGCTCGGGCTTCATCACCATCCCGCCCCCGCCGCCGTACGGCTCGTCGTCGGTGACATGGTGCTTATCGCTGGTCCAATCCCGGATGTTGTGCAGCGCCACCTCCAGCAAGCCGCGTTGCCGGGCGCGCTGCAGGATGCTGGTCTCCAGGTAAGGCGTAAACGCCTCGGGAAAAAGGGTAAAAACGTCGAAGTGCATGCCTGTATTCTAGCCGCAAGGAAAACGGCTGGCAAGGTCTGATTAAGCTTCGTATAGAAGCCCCTAACCCGTCTTGACGTTCACTTGTGGACAAGGTATTATGATCTTGTTATGTATTTACGTGGGAATAAATGGAGCATGACGCGCCGCCCCCGGCGGCGTTCCAGCCCGTGGCGCATACTGCTGCTTCTGGCATTGATCGGCGTAGCCTTATATTTCAACCAGGTGGTGGTGCCTGCCACGCCGCCGCTCTTCATCCCTACCCCCACCCCCACGCGCAGCCCGCAATCCTTCATCACGGATGCAGAGCAGTACTACAACGAAGGCAAGCTGGCGCAGTCGATCGAGGCGTACAAGCAGGCTATCCTCGCCGATCCGAACAATCCCGCCCTCTACGTGACCCTGGCGCGTATCCAGGTCTTTGCCGGGCAATACAAGGAAGCCATCACCAATACCCAGAACGCCCTGCTCAAGAACCCCAACAACCCGCTGGCGCACGCCGTGCAGGGCTGGGCTCTGAGCTTTACCGACGAGGACCTGGCAGCCGAGGCGGCTGTCAAAAAAGCCCTCGAGTTGGACCCCAACAGCGCCCTGGCGCATGCTTTCTACGCCGAGATCCTCTTGAACAAAGGCGACCTGGAAGACTTCGACCAGGCAGCCGCCGAGTCGCGGCGGGCGAAGGACCTCGACCCCAACCTGTTGGAAGTTCACCGCGCCCGAGGCCTGGTGTTGGTCAGCTCCGGCACGGAAAACCTGGACCAGGCGATCCAGGAGCTCAAAGCCGCCATCGCCATCAACGATAAGATCGCCGATCTGCACTTGAACCTGGGGTTTGCCTACCGGCTTGCCGGCGAAAATGACCTGGCGGTCGACGAGCTGCTGGCAGCTTACGCCCTCAGCCCCACCGACTCCAACATCCCCACCGAGATCGCCTTCGCCTATGCCAACGAAGGGCAGTTCGGCAAGGCCTCCCAGTACGCCGAGGACGCGGTCAAGATCGACCCCACCAACCCCAAGATGCACGGCAACCTGGGCATCATGTACTACCGCAACAGCGAGCTGGATAAAGCCATCCCCGAGCTTGCCCTGGCGGTGCGCGGCGGCACGACCGCCGATGGCGCCGTGGTCGAAGGTCAGCCGCTGGATTACGGCAAGATCGCCGAGTACTATTGGTTCTACGGCTTTGCTCTGGCGAAAAACAACCGTTGCGCCGAGGCTGTACCCGTCTTCCAGGCGCTGCTCACCGGCGTTCCGGATGACGAGCTTGCTGTCGGAAATGCCCAGGCGGGTCTGGAGCTATGCCTGGTGAGCATCGAGACCCCCACCGTGGAGATCACCCCCACACCCTGAGCCATGGAACGCGATCTGGTCGGAAAACGCCCCCATTTTCGCCCCGCCAAGGCAAGCTTTAACGTGTACCGCTTCATGGTCCTGGTGGTGCTCATCATTGCCGGGTTGTGGGTCCTGCTGGGCTACGAGCGCGGCCAGGTACAGCCTGCCTTCCAGCCCACGCCCACGCCCACACGCACGGCAAACTCGTACTTCAGGGAGGCGCAGGCTTACTTCCAGTCGGGTAAGCTGGATGCGCCGGACCCGCCCTCCCCCGCGCCTCCGGACCCGGATGCCATCGATACCTACCAGCGCGCCCTGGCGGTCGACCCGAACAACGCCCTGGCATGGGCTGAGATGGCGCGCATCCAGACCTATTCCACCACTATGCTGAGCAGCGACGCCCAGCGCCGGGCGCGCCTTGCCGAAGCACTGCAGTCGATCGACAAGGCTGTGGCGCTGAACCCGGATGACAGCACCGTGCACGCCGTGCGCGCTTTTGTGCTCGACTGGAACGCCTCCTACGCCTCCGAGACCGAGGCGCAGTCCCTGCTGAAAGAAGCCGAGGGCGAAGCGGTGCGCGCTTACCAGCTCGATCCGGATAACGCCCTGGCGCTGGCTTTCTACGCCGAGGTCTCACTCGACCAGCAGAAGTGGCAGCAGGCGGAGGAGTATGCCGCCCGCGCCGTCGAGCGAGCCCCGGATTCGATGGACGCCCACCGGGTGTACGCCACCGTCCTGGAATCGATCGCCCAATACCGCCTGGCAATCGAGCAGTACCTCAAAGCAGCGGAGATCAACCCCAACCTGACCTTCCTCTACGCCTACATCGGGCGCAACTACCTGCGCCTGAGAGTGTATGACCGCGCCCTGGAATACTTCGCCAAGGCAGCCGATATCAACGAGCAGCTTGGCGTGCGCAATCCCATCCCTTACCTGGAGATCGCCAAGACCTACACGCAACAGGGCGAGTTTTTCATCGCCTCCCGCAACGCCGAAAAAGCCCTGCGCTTCGACCCCAGCAACCCCAACACCTACGGACAGCTCGGCATCATCTACATCAAGTCGCGCAACTACGAAGGCGCCCTGCCCACCCTGCGCTGCGCGGTCAAAGGCTGCTCGGCGCAAGAAAATGAGCTTGCCCAGGGCTTCGTAGACGAGGGCACGCTGGCGGAGAGCGTAGCAGTAGAGGGATTGCCCCTGACCAACCTGACCGTCGCCTATTACTACGTCGAGTACGGTACCGTGCTCGCCTTTTTGAGCCGTCCCACACAGAACTACTGCAGCGAGGCTCAGGCTGTATTGGACGAGGTGCGCCTCAAGTATTCCAGCGACGCCATCCTGATGAGCATCGTTGAAGATAGCGAGGGAATTTGCCGCCGCCTGGAAAGCGAGGGCAGCGCTGGGCAGAGCGGTACCGGCACCCCGCAAGCAACCAACCTCCCCAGCACGATGATCAATGCCACACCGACGCCGTAATGCCCGGCTGATATCCGTGCAATTTGTCAGAATTTTGTTAATTTCATCACCTGCCTCTTGACTTTCTCAAAAATCAACGGTATGATTTGGATGCAGTTAGCACTCGCAACAATAGAGTGCTAACTCGTCTGTGTGAAAGTCAATTTAATTCCAACATTTTGCAAGGAGGTACATATGTCGATATCCATCAAACCCTTGGGAAGCCGCGTGGTGGTCGAGCCCCTGGAGCAGGAAGAAGTCACCGCTGGCGGTATCGTGCTTCCGGAAACTGCCAAAGAGAAGCCGCAGAAGGGTAAAATCCTGTCGGTCGGACCCGGCGAGCGTGACGAAGACGGTGATCGCATCGCAATGGATGTATCCGTTGGGGACACCGTCCTGTTTGCCAAGTACGCCGGCACCGAGATCAAGATCGACGGCAAGAAACTGCTCATCCTAAAAGAGAGCGATATCCTGGCTATTCTCGTTTAATTAATCCTGAACCAAAATAGAGGAGTGAGTAATCTATGGCAGCCAAACAACTAGTATTCGGCGAAGAGGCGCGCCACCGCCTGCAGCGCGGTATGGACCTTCTGGCCACCGCAGTAGTCACCACCCTGGGTCCCAAGGGTCGCAACGTGGCAGTCGACCGCAAATTCGGTTCCCCCACCATCACCCACGACGGCGTGACCGTGGCGAAGGAAGTTGAGCTGGAAGACCCATTCGAGAACATGGGCGCCCAGCTGCTCAAAGAAGCCGCTACCAAGACCAATGACATCGCTGGCGACGGCACCACCACCGCCACCGTACTGGCGCATTCCATGGTGCGCGAAGGCATGAAGAACCTGGCAGCCGGCGCCAACCCCATGCTACTCAAGCGTGGCATCGAAGCCGCCACCAAAGCCGTAGCTGAGAAGATCAAGGCTCAGGCAATCGAGATCACCACGAAGGAAGAAATCGCCAATGTCGCTTCGATCTCAGCCCAGGACCGCACCATCGGCGAGCTGATCGCCGAAGTCATGGATAAAGTCGGCAAAGATGGCGTGATCACCGTTGAAGAATCCAAGGGTCTGGAATTCGAGACCGAGTACGTCGAAGGTATGCAGTTCGACCGCGGTTATATTTCACCCTATTTCATCTCGGACCCCGAGCACATGGAAGCCTCTATCGAGGACGCTTACATCCTGGTCTACGACAAGAAGATCTCCGCCGCATCCGATATCGTCCCGCTGCTGGAGAAACTGGTCCAGATCGGCAAGCGCGAGCTGCTCATCATCTCCGAGGACGTCGATGGCGAAGCCCTGGCGACCCTCGTGCTGAACAAGCTGCGCGGTATGCTCAATGTCGTTGCGGTCAAGGCGCCCGGTTTCGGCGACCGCCGCAAGGCTATGATGCAGGATATTGCTACCCTCACCGGCGCCACCGTGATCTCCGAGGAGACCGGTCGCAAGCTCGAGACAGCCGTTCTGGCAGACCTGGGTCGCGCCGAGAAGATCGTCTCCACCAAGGACGATACGACCGTCATCGGCGGCAAGGGCGATGGAGCGCAGATCAAAGGTCGCATCGAGCAGATCCGTGTCGAGATTGACAAGAGCACCAGCGATTACGACCGCGAGAAACTGCAGGAGCGCCTTGCCAAGCTTTCCGGCGGCGTCGCCATCATCCGCGTTGGCGCAGCTACCGAGACCGAGCTCAAAGAGAAGAAACACCGCGTGGAAGACGCACTCTCCGCTACGCGTGCAGCCGTGGAAGAGGGCATCGTCCCCGGCGGCGGCGTCGCCCTGGTGAACGCCATGTCCGCGCTGGATAAGGTGAGCGTCGATTCGGAAGACGCCAAGATTGGCGTGACCATCGTGCGCCGCTCCCTGGAAGTCCCCCTGCGCAAGATCGCCGAGAACGCCGGACAGGATGGCTCCGTGGTTTTGGAGACCGTTCGCCGCATGCAGAAGGAAAAGAAGAACATCAACATCGGCTTCAACGTCATCTCCGAGAGCTACATCGACATGGTGAAAGACGGCGTGATCGACCCTGCCAAGGTAACCCGCGGCGCCCTCGAAAATGCCGCCTCGATTGCAGCCATGATCCTGACCACCGAAGCGCTGATTACCGAAGTACCCGAGAAAGACAAACCGGCTCCTCCTCAGATGCCGGAGTACTAAACCGCTAGACGACTGGTGTACCTGCGGAGGCCTGGTATAGACAGGCCTCCGCCTTTTTATTCCCGGTTTTGACAAATACCATCCAATATGTTAAAATCTATACGATATTCGCAATGGGGCAGATGACTGCCCCGGAAATGCAAAGGCATCATCTCTTGATATTGAAGAAGACACCCGGTGCAGGTTGCCGGATGGCGGGACAGCAACAAGGGTTGGAGAGTCCTGTAAGCATTTACAATCAACGACTGAGTAAACACCGAACAGCCCTGGCTGGTGAGGCGTGTCCTGTAGTCTTGCCTCTGCCGGGGCGCTTTTATTATTGAAGCAGCAGTATTTCGGAAAATAAACAGTTCACACGAACGTTGCAAGGTTAAGCACCAAGGAAAAAATGACAAAGAATCACAAGCACAAAAACACATTACGCATCATCCCCCTGGGCGGGTTAGGGGAGATTGGCAAGAACATGATGGCTTACGAATACGAAGAGAATCTGCTCGTCGTAGACGCCGGTCTGATGTTCCCCGAAAACGACATGCTGGGGATCGACTACATCATCCCCGATTTCCAATACCTCCTGGAGAATCGCGACCGCGTGCGCGGCATCGTGGTCACCCATGGGCATGAAGATCACACTGGCGCCATCCACCATTTATTGGAGCGCATCCGCGTGCCCATCTATGCCACGCCGCTGACGCGCGGCCTCCTGGAAGCCAAGCTGGCGCGGGGCGGTTTGTTGGGGCAGCTCGAGCTCAACACCGTCCGGGCGGGCGATACCACGCAGATTGGTCCATTTACCGTGGAATTCTTCCACGTATGCCACTCTATCCCAGATGGCGTAGGATTGGGGATTACAACCCCTGCCGGTCTGGTAATCCACACCGGCGACTACAAGTTTGACCATACCCCCGTGGACAACTGGCCGACCGACTACGCCAAGCTCGCTGAGTTCGCCGGGCGCGGCGTGCTGGCGTTGATGGCAGATTCGACAAACGCCGATAAGCCGGGTTGGACCCCCTCCGAGCGGGTCATCGATTTGCCTTCGACCAGGTATTCCGGGATGCCAAGGGGCGTATCATCATCGCCAGCTTTGCTTCGCTGATCTCGCGCATGCAACAGGTGGCCAATGCTGCCATGAAGGCTAACCGCCGCCTGGCTTTTGTGGGCACCAGCATGGTAGAGAATGCCCGCATCGCCCGCAAGCTCGGCTACCTGGACATCCCCGAAGAGCTGGTCGTCACCATCGACCAGGCGCTGCGCATGAGCCCAAAGGATATCACCCTGATGACAACCGGCACACAGGGCGAGCCCACCTCGATCCTGGGACGACTTTCGACTGGCACGAACCGCCAGTTCGATATCATTCAGGGCGATACCGTCGTATTCTCATCCCATCCCATCCCCGGCAATGAGGAAAGCGTACACCGCACGATCAACCGCCTGTTCCGGCGCGGGGCAAACGTCATCTACGAGTTGATTGCGCCGGTGCACGTTTCCGGTCATGCCCGCCAGGAAGAAATGAAGCTGCTCCTGCACCTGGTGAAACCGAAATATTTTGTCCCCATCCATGGCGAGCTACGCCATCTGAAACAGCATGCTGTGCTGGCGCAAGAAGTGGGTGTGCCGGGGAAAACATCGCGGTGATTGAGAACGGGCAGGTTGTCGAGCTGCAGGATGGAAAGATGAGCATTGGGGAGCGCATACCGGGCGGCTACGTATTCGTAGACGGCTCCGGCGTGGGCGAGATTGGTCCAAGCGTGATGCGCGAGCGCGAGGTCCTGGCTCGCGATGGCTTTGTGCTGGTCAACTTGATCCTGGATCAAGAAACCTGTCACCTGGTGGAAGAACCGGAGATCATCACGCGCGGCTTCGTCCACACGCCAGAGTTTGAGGAGCTGTTCGATGCCACGCGCAAGCTGGTTACACAAGCAGTCAACTGCACCAGCAACGGGCGTATCCGCCAAGACCTGGAAGAAACCCTGCGCTCCTTCTTCTACACGAAAACCAAACGGCGCCCCATGGTTTTCGTCACTATCAGCAAGACATAATTTGTGGAGGGGTTAGTACCCCTCCCATTGTTTTTCTTCCCATCCCTGCTCGCCGCGCAGCGGCACAAACGCCACGGGGACGAGCACTTCGCGCGTGAACTCCGAACCCTGGCGGCGCCAACACTCCAGATACTGGCCAAGCTGCCCTCCCACCGGAATGACAATACGCCCGCCATCATCCAGCTGGTCCTGCAAGGGTTGGGGCAGGCGCGGGGCGGCGGCGGTGACGACGATTGCCTGGTAAGGCGCAAACGCAGGCAGCCCAAGCGAGCCGTCGCCAATATGGATCGAAACGTTCTGAAACTGGAGATCCTCAAGCACCGCTGCAGCGCTCCGGGCAAGCTCTGCATGCCGCTCAACGCTATAAACCTGGCGCGCTAAACGGGCAAGGATTGCCGCCTGGTAGCCTGAGCCGGTGCCGATCTCCAAAACCTTCTCCTCCCCGGTGAGACTCAAAAGGTTTGTCATCAGCGCCACAATATAGGGTTGTGAGATGGTCTGCCCACAGCCAATCGGCAGGGGACCGTCAGCGTAAGCCAGGTGGTTGTACTCAGGGGGGACAAAGCAATGGCGCGGTACAGAACGCATAGCTTCCAGCAGGCGCGCATCATCGCAAGCCTCGCGGAGCTACCTGCTCCTCGACCATGCGTTTGCGTTCTACCAGATAACGAGCCTCATCCCGCATTTCCCTAAACCCACATCAATCCCCTACCATCTGCCTCTCAGCAGCCCATCCCAGAATGCGTCTCTCTCACCCGGCTGAAAGGGAATATAAAGCGTAAGCCTGTCAACCAAGCCCTGATATCGCTCAGCCAGGGCAGACGAGAGCTCGCCCGCCGGTGTAACCAGGGCGAAAGTATTCACCATCTCATCGCTGATCAGCGCTGGCATTTCGCCCCATGCTCCTCGCCCTGCCAGCGCCGAAAGGTTTTCAGCCACATCCTGCCAGCCGTGCAACGCCATCACGCCTCGATAAGAAGGCGTCGAAGCGTAAAAAGCAATCTGGGCGCGCACAAAAGGCGCTTCTTCAGGACGGGTTACGACAAATACGGTGGTTGAAATGTTGATCGCCGAGCGCTTCCGGCTTGCTTTGGCTGCGCCCTGCTCGATAGCGGGGATCACGACCTCCTTCAGGTAGCGTGGGGTATGAAAGGGGTGAGCGTGAAAACCATCGGCGCACTCGCCAGCTAATCGAGCCAAGCCCGGATTGACGCCTGCCAGGTAGATCGGCACGCCAGGGTATTGGATCGGTCCCGGATTAAAGAATGGAGACATCAAAGTCAGCTTGTAGTGCTCGCCGCGGAAGTTGAGACGCTCCCCATTCTGCCAGGCTTGCCAGAATGCACGTATGGCGGCGACCTGCTCGCGCAGCTTTCCGACGACCGACTCGGGCCAAGGCATACCAAACCGCCGCTCAATGTGCGCCTTTACCTGGGTTCCTAGCCCCAAGATGAAGCGCCCGCCCGATGCCTGCGCAAGGTCCCAGGCAGTATACGCCAGGGTTGCCGGGCTGCGGGCGAAAGCAATGGCAACCGCGGTGCCGAAGTGCATCTGCTGCGTATGCTCGGCGATGAGTGCGCCAGGAAGGAATGGATCATGCGTGGTTTCAGTCGACCACAGCGCATCAAAACCCATTCGCTCGGCAGCTTCAGCAACGCCGGGTACATCCTTCAACGGAACCGGGGGGAGAGAGGCATCCAGATACATCTTCGCTCTGCCTTACGCGTGTAGCAAATATGCCAGCACCCATCGGGTAGTTGCCAGCAGAGCGTCGATATGCGTGCGCTCGTAGTTATGGGACGCATCTACCCCGGGACCGATCAAGGCGACCGCCACATCGCCGCCCGCGCGCCAGTAGGCTTCGCCATCCGAGCCGTAATACGGGTAAATATCGACCTTGTACGGAATCCCATATTGCTCGGCAAGCTGGCGCAGGCGCTCACTCATGCCGTGATGGTACGGACCACCCGAATCCTTCACGCAGAGGGTCGCGTGAAACTCATCAGATGCCTGCCCGTCGCCAACCGCAGCCATATCAACTACCAGCAGCTCAGCCAGGTCCCCCGGAAAACCCGAAGCTGCGCCATGCCCTACCTCCTCATAATTGCTGATGTGAAATGTAGCTGTCTGGGCTGGCTTTAGCCCGGCATGATGGATCGCCTGGATCGCAGCCACCAGGCAGGCAACGCAGGCTTTGTCATCCAGATGGCGAGAGCGAACGAAACCATTGGTAACCTCAACTCGCGGGTCGAAGGCGACAAAATCACCTACCTCGATGCCCAGGGCGCGCGTCTCTTCCGCTGCGCCTGTCCGCACATCCAGGCGCACCTCGAGGTTATCTTCACCGCGCTTCAAGTCGCCGACATCTGAGCTGTGCACATGTGCGGAGGCTTTTGTCAGCAATAATGAGCCTCGCACGGTCGTCCCCTGGCGGGTGAAGACGGTGCAGCCCTCGCCTTCTACGGTATTCCAGGCAAAGCCGCCAAGGCGCGATAGCTTGAGGCGACCGTTCGACTTGATCTCCTTGACCATGGCGCCAAGCGTGTCCGTGTGGGCGGTGAGGCCGCGCCGGGCATCATCACGGAGCCCGGGCCAGGTCGCTACCAGCGCCCCTTTGCGCGTGCGCGCCAGCTCCAGCTCCGGGAAAGACGCCAGGGATTTCTCAACAGATGCGATCGCCTCCCCCGTGAAACCTGTCGGGCTGGGGATGTTGAGCAGGCCGGTCAGGAAGTTTACAAGATAATCAGCATCGATTGGAGGTAAGGATTCGGTCATAGCTCCTCTCTTGTCAAGCCTTCAAAGTTTGTGATGGCTGTACGCCATTCTGTTGGGAGGGGTATCGTCTCACGCTCATGGTAATTGTACGCCACACTAACCGTTGAGCCGCGTGCCAGCTCCTGCCCATTGCCGGCGTCTTCCAGGCGATATTCCATGGACAGACTTTTGTTACCCAGGCGAGAAACACGCACGCCAACTCGCACCGGTTGCCCAAAATGGATGGGAGAGCGGAAGGTCAGATGCACATCCGCCAGGATAATACCAATATCCAGAAAAGAGCTTCCGTCCCAAAGACCAAGCTGCTTGATGTAGTTGATGCGCGCTTGCTCAATATAGGTCAAATACTTGGCGTTGTTCAGATGACCCTGCGGGTCGAGATCACCATAACGCACTTCAATGGGGTAATAAAACCGAAATTCAGCCATGAATAGATTATACACTCGCCGCAGACGGTCGTGTTATCCTGGGAGCGCGAGAAAAAGCGCCCAAACTCTGCGGTATAATCAGCCGCATGGAAAATTCTAGCCCTAGCGATACCCAACCCATCCGGACTTCTGCCTCGGCAGACCCGAGTGAGACCTTACCGATACCTGTTGAAGAACAAACGGACGATCCGGAATTCGCACAAACCGTACCCATCCCGATGGGCATTGTAGCAACCGGAGAGACTGAGCCGGGCGAAACAACACGCACCCCCATCCAGGCAGCCGATGAGCCGCCCAGCCTGGAGGCGACCAGGCTATCTGTCGTTTCCCAACCACCGGAGCCGCCTCAGCCCACGAGCCAGGAAGCCAGACCAGCCAGTCGGCGAACACCCATCGGTCTTATCGTCCTTGTGGGCATACTCGTATTGCTCATCATCGGCGCAGTGAGCGCCGCGGCGGGCTACCGCTCAGGAATCGAGCAGCGCAAGCAAGCCGAGAGCGTCCTGGTAGCCCAATCGCTCGACGAACAGTTCCAGCTCGGTCTCAAGGACATGCAAGAGGGTCGATATGACCTGGCGCGCCAGCGCTTCGAGTATGTCATTCAGCAGAATCCCAGCTACCCCGGCGTCACCGACAAATTAGCCGACGTGCTTGTCCAGATCAATGTGACCGCCACACCGACCATTGTATTGACGCCTACACCCTCTCCTACCCCCGATCTACGTGGCGTCGAAGAGTTATTCACCACCGCCCGCGACCACATGGCGAACCTCGAATGGGGCGACGCAGTCAATGCACTCCTGACCTTGCGCAAGAAAGATCCGAACTACCAGGCTGTAGCCGTAGATGGCATGTTGTACATGGCTTTCCGCAATAGCGGCATAGACAAAATACTAAAAACATGCGACCTCGAAGGTGGCATCTACGACCTCTCCCAGGCGGAACAGTTTGGTCCCCTGGATTCGGATGCCAACAACTACATCACATGGGGCAGCCTGTACTCCACCGGCTCGAGCTTTTGGGATTTGGACTGGGCGCAAGCCGTTTATTATTTTGCACAGGTCGGTCCGGCGCTCCCCAACCTGTGTGACGGGTCGGGTCTAACCGCCGGGGAACGCTACCGTCTGGCGTTGATCGGTTATGGCGATTCACTGGCGAAGAACGGCGATTGGTGCGGAGCCGTCGAACAATACACAGCCGCACTCGCCATGAAAGCTGACACCACGGTGGAAGAAGCATTGAATAATGCTTACAACCTGTGCAATCCCGCACAGCCTCAACAACCCCAGACGACGGAAGCCGTTGCCACGCCAACCGTAGGCAGTGAACTTACTCCGGTTGTAACAGAACCTCCACCGGTAGAGACGCCCACAGAAGAGCCTCCACCCTCAGAGCCATCCCCCACACCTGGCTCATGACATCCCCCTCCGTCTGGGCGCTCAGCCTGGCTTACTGGCTGCACATGTTAGCGACTGTCGCCTGGATTGGCGGGCTGGTGACTTTGTGTATGCTGGTGCTGCCAGCCGCGCGCCTTGTCGCTGGACGACAGGGCGTATGCCGCCCTGCTCGGGCGGCTGCGCCGCCGCCTGGATCCTCTCGGCTGGGCTTGCCTGATCGTGCTGGCGGCTACGGGTATGTTCCAAATGAGCGCAAGCCCCAATTACCAGGGTTTCCTGGCGATCGACAATCGCTGGGCGGTTGCCATCCTGGCAAAGCACCTGGTATTTCTGGCGATGATCGGCGTCAGCGCCTGGGTGACCTGGGGGATCATGCCACGCCTGGAGCGAGCAGCATTGCTTGCCTCGCGGGGCAAGCGACCCCACAAGCGCAAAGTTGGCAGCGGCAGGAGAAGACGCTATTGTGGGTTAACCTGATCTTAGGGATCGTGGTGCTTGCTCTGACCGCTGTGGCTAGAGCATCCTGAGGCGGGCAAGCGCACTCGTTTGCGATGCTACTGGCTCGAGCGCGGTTCACGGTAGAAAGCATCCGGCTCCGAAGGGTAATAATAAATGACATTGCGATCCGGAAATTGAGCTGCAACTCCGGCATCGATATCAGGGCTGCGGCTAATGATGAAGATGAAGGGCGTTTTCAGCCACGGGTCCTGTAGCTCCAGCAAAGTGCCATATTCCACCCAATCGCCTGGATGAACCACCACCAGGGCTGGCGTCATCGCCTGCGCTTCTGGGCGTAGAAACGGCTCCAGCCTGGCTCGGTACACACCATACAAGCCGTGCATCGCCGCCAGGCGCTTGGGCGTATACTGCAACAGGTTTACACTGAGCAGGAAAACTACCAGGGCTGTAATTGCCAGCGGGCGGGCTTTCTGCCAGCCGTCGAACCCTCCGCCAGGCTATCCCCTTGGCGAACGGGCCAACCTGCCAACCAGGCTATCCCGAGCGCGGAAAGCAGGGTCAGGCTGAATAAACCTTCATAATAATAACGTGGTCCGAACAGCGAAGACCCGATCCAATACGCAAGGTAGAATACAACCAGGCTGAGGATCACTGAGCCAAGTAGCAACGCCTTACCCATCCGGTAGCGAATTGCCGCCGCCACGCCGAAGGGCAAAAATATCCAAGAAAACTTCCCCCAGCCGAACAGATCGTGCGCGCCAACATACAGGCTGAATTTCGTGTTGATCCACGCCTGGTACAGCGTATGACCTGACTCTAAGCGCCCGACACCGGGTCCGAATCCGATCTTGTCGTAGGGCCACCACAAGGTATAAGGGTTAATGCGCGGGTCACCGGTAACCGCAAATTGCCAGACAAACAAAAGGCAGGCGACCCCGAGCGTTGTCATGCCAAATACAACCAGGCGGCGACGCGTCTGCCTATCCCCTCGAACCAGCAGGAAGAGACCATGTAAGGCAAAGGGGAAAGCCACCGCGACCGCGGTCAATGGGCGGGTAAGCGCCAACATGCCCAACGAGAGCGCGGCAGCCATCGTAGGCCACCAGGGATTGAGGCGCGGCTCATCATCCCAGGCATCCAGCCAGGCTAAGGCAAATGCCTCGCTTAGAACCAGCCCAAAAGGGTGCGAGAGCAGGGAGCCCGAATTAATCAGGAAGAACGGCGAAGTCAGGGTTAACCCCGCGGTCAATAGCCCAACGGTCTCCGTGGAAACGCGCTTTCCTAAGCGGTATGCAAGCCAGACTGCAAGCCCTGCCAGTAACGGATTGACCCAAGATCGGGCGCCAAATAAGCACCCCAATCCCCAGTAGGGCAGGCCAGCCAGGCGGGTACTTGCCAAAGCGCTGCCCATGGTAATCCACCACGAAAGGCACCAGGAAACTCTTGGGCGCAACCGGCGAAGGCAAGGTCAGTCGACCATCGGCAACTGCATCCGCCTGCCAGACATAAGCCATCTCATCTTCAATGTGCGGCAAGCGCTCGAAAATGCGGTCGGTCACCAGGGCTGAGACCAGGACTGCGAACAAGCTTAACAACAGGGCAAAACGATCGGCGCGGCGACATCACTCTGATATTCCTGGGAAGCATGCCCTCAAGCGCCGATCTTGTGCAGAGCCTGCAGGATAGCCGGATGCAGCAGCCCGTTAGAGGCGAGCACGCCGCGATTGTTCGCCAGGGTACGACCCACGCTGAAATCCAACAGCTTCCCGTCCAGATCCGTGACCATTCCCCCTGCTTCTGTGACGACCAACAAGCCCGCCGCCTGATCCCAGATTTTCTCCCGATAATCCGGGCGCGAGGGAGAAAGTAGTCTGAGCATGAGGTCGGCTTTACCGGAAGCCAACACGCAATATTTAGCCTGGCTATCCATCGCAACCGCCTGCGTGCTGATTCCCAGGCTGGTCACAAGCTCCTCAATTTGGCCCGGGTTGGTGTGCCTGGATTCAAACGAGCGCAGGAGTCTCCGCCGTTGAAGGATCGAGGCGCCGGGAAGTATGCAATGGATCAAAATATTGGGGTGAGATCAAAGAAGCGACCCAGCTACCCTGGCCGCGCACGGCAACAACCAGAGAGCCTTCACCCTCATAATCCGGGCGATAACCATCCAGTAGATTAGGGCATCCCAGGACTCCAATCTGCACCAAACCTTCTTCAACCAGAGCCAGGGCAACGACGTACTGGTCCCCCCGCAGAAAACCCTTGGTGCCATCGATGGGGTCCAGCGTCCAGAACCTCCGGGCTGGCGCAGACCTGCCGCGATCGATCCAGGCGCACACCGCTTCTGGCGTAGCTGCCGGCAGCTCATTGCTAACATATGCAGTCACCTGTTCCAGCAGAGGCATCGCCCGCAAAGCAGCCGCATCCTCCTCGGCTACCAGCGCATCCTGGGGGAAAGTATCCGCCAACAAGCGCGCCAACAACGCCTGGGAGGCATAATCTGCCACGGTCACCGGCGAGCGATCGTCTTTTTCATGTGCAGAGACGACCATCTCAGTCTGGATGAGCCGCACAAGGAGAGCAGCCCGCCGGACAGCTTCCAGTGCGAAGCGAATTTCTGGGTTGTGCAAATCAAACAATTCAGCTTTCCTTACTCGCGGGAATCATACCAACCGCCCATCATACCGACGAACAGCTTATCCGTCAAGCAGGCTTTAGCCCCCTGGTGAAGCGCGCCAGACCAGGACCGACCTTCAAAGTTGTTTCTAGAAGCATCAAACCTGCCTTGGAGTAAAGCGCTTCCATTTCTGCTTCGTTCCAGCGCTGATGATTTTCAGCGCGCCGCGCCCAGTCGAGCAGAGAGTGACGAGCGATGCCCTGCAAGCCACGCTGTTGCACCAGGCTTTCCGCGCTTTCCAGGCTCATCCTCTCCGATGGATTGAGCAGGCAAACCTGCCCGCCCGGAAGCGCCAGGCGCGCCATTTCACGTAAGACTGCGACCGGATCACCTATGAAGAAGAGCAAGTTACTGGCAGTTAGCATTTGGAATGTCTGCGCTGGGAACGGTAAGAAATGGGCGTCCGCCACGGCGCAGAGCGGATAGGGTTGGATCTGCCGTAATTTATCTTCATCAAGGTCAACCCCCCAGGCAAAACAACCGCGCTGGCGCAACAACTGGATAAACAGCCCTGGACCACAGCCAACATCCAGCACCAGCCTTCCAGGGGGCGGATCACACCAATGGACGAAGCTCTCCAGAGCGTGCCGCCAGCCGGTCTGGGTCTGTATTGAATAAAAATCATTCATGTATTACCCCTGGACCAGCCAGCATTCTACCGGTTGAGATTCCAGATGATCCGTAAACCATCCAGGGTGAGCCAGGGAGCGATGATCTGAAGGACATCCGTCTCCCGCGCTACAACCTCCGCCAGCCCACCGGTAGCGATCACGCGCATTTCGGAGCCAAGCTCCTCGCGGAAGCGCGCCACCATGCCTTCCACCAGAGCCACGTAACCAAAAAGCAGCCCTGATTGCATGGCATGCACCGTATTCCTCCCGATCGCGGCGGGAGGGCGCTGCAGCTCGACGCGGGGAAGTTTTGCCGTACGCTGGAAGAGCGCCTCTGCCGCAATGCCAATCCCGGGGAGATTGCGCCTCCCAGGTAATCCCCTTCGGGGGAGATAGCATCAAAGGTCGTGGCTGTGCCAAAATCCACCACGCAAGCTGGGCAGCCGTAAAGCTCCTTTACCGCAGCCACATCAACAACCCGGTCTGCCCCGACGGAGCGCGGATCCTCCAGGCGAATGCGCACTCCGGTCTTAACGCCCGCGTCTACCACGAGCGGATCCGGACCCAGGTAACGCTGGCATGCCTCTACAATCTTCCCCGTCAGCGGCGGGACGACCGACGCCAGGCAGATCCCTTTGATCTCTTGCGGATGGAGCCCCGCATGGGACATAAATCCAACAAATTGCACCCCAAACTCATCTGGCATGCGCTCATGGTCCGTCGCAAGGCGCCAGCGCGGACCCAGCTGGTTTCCCTGGTACAACCCAAGGGTGATATTCGTGTTGCCAATGTCGATTGCCAGTAGCATATCTCTCCTCCCTGATCTATCCCTCACCCAGCAGCAGGTTATCGATGAGTTCGCGTTTTCCCAATGGAAACCGCCATTGAAAGCAAAGCCCGGTGCGCCACGCCTTCCAGCTCTTCCAGGCTACCCGGATCGGCGCAGGAGGCATACTGCAGGCGCGCCAGTGGCTCCCCGCTGACCACCTGCGCCATGATCTGGCGCAAATTCCCGGCATCTCTTTCCCCAGTATCATAAGCAGTTCTAGCCGCATTTAAAGCGCGAAAGAGGACGGAAGCGGCACGGCGTTCTTCAGTATTCAAATAGGCGTTGCGGCTGGACATCGCCAGACCATCTGCCTCTCGCACTGTGGGACCCACAACAATCTCAAGAGGAAAATTCAGATCGGAGACCAGTTGTCGCACAACGGCAACCTGCTGTGCGTCTTTTTGACCGAAATAAGCCTTCTGGGGCTGCACCACGTTGAACAGCTTGGAGACCACAGTCGCCACGCCACGGAAATGACCCGGGCGCATGGCTCCTTCCAGGCGCTGGGTGATTGTCTCGACCGTCACCCATGTCTGGTAGCCGCCTGGATACATGACTTGCGGAGTGGGCATCCACACCAGGTGGACACCTTCGCTCTCCAGCAGACCCAGATCACGCGGCAGATCACGAGGATACGCGGCCAAATCCTCGCCAGGACCGAACTGGGTCGGGTTGACAAAGATGGTCACGACCACACTTGCGCACTGAGCGCGAGCCAGGCGCACCAGGGAAAGATGTCCTTCATGTAAAAAGCCCATGGTTGGAACAAGACCGACCGGCTCAAGCAGGCTGGCGCGCATTGAACGGGCATCGGGGAGTGAAACAACGGTTTGCATCTCATTTGCCTCTGGATAAGACTACGCAGGCATCCCTCATCAACGGCTATTAGATAAGGCTTTCACCAGCTGCCAGAGGGTGCGATTGGCAGGCGTCGACACACCGGCGCGCTCACCCGCCTCCACAATCGCCCCACAGATTGCATCGATCTCTGTCGGAGCGCCACGGGCGACATCTTGCAGCATCGAGGAGCGGTTGGCGGAGGTGCGGCGGGCGATCGTCTCCACAGCCACTGCGGGGTCCGGATAGGGCAGACGCACGCCGTGAGCGACTGCCACGGCTGCCGCCTCACGCGCCACGGTAGCGAGCAGAGTGCGCGCCGGCAGGCGCTCCAAAAGCTCGCCATTGGTGATCCCCAATAAGGCGGTAATCGGATTAATCGCAGCATTGATGACCAGCTTACCCCACAGCAGTCCATTCGCATCGGGGCTCATCTCCACCAGGAAACCGCCTCGGCGCAGGATGAGAGCCATCTGGCCCGTCAAGGGATGCGCGCCAAGACTGACAACTCCCTCCCCAGCCGGGCGCACCCTGCCCGGACCGAGCAAGTTTGCGCCGATTGTTGTCACCCCCAGGGCGACGCGCTGCCCACCCAGAAGACGGGAAAGTTTCTCACGGTTGCCGAGACCATTTTGCAGGGTCAATGCCACGCCATCGCTTGCCAGACAATCCACGAGCTGCTGGGCAGCTCGATCCGTCTGCCAGGATTTAACCAGCACCAGGGCAAAGCGTGCTCCTGCGCAATCCCGGGGGTTGTCTGTGACCCGTACTGGATAGGAACGCACGGACCCATCAGCTTCGACAAGGCTCACACCTTCCTGGCGCAATGCCTGTAAGCTGGCTTGCCAACCGGCAAGCATCGTCACAAAAACTCCAGCAGCAGAGAGGCGCGCCGCGAAAAGGCACGCCATGGACCCACTGCCGACGATAAGGATAGAGGTTGGCGAGGCGCTCATAGGTTACTCAAAAAGAAAATGATCTCCATCATCTACTCAGCTAACCCTTCACCGATCAGAGCATTCCATTCTTCCTCCGGCATTTCGACGCTATGTTCTTGAGCCGGGAACGACCTGGCTTCCACATCCGCCTTAAAGGCTGCAAAGGCGCGCATCATTTCAAAATGAAGGTCGGCGTACTTCTTGACAAATCGCGGTGTGAAGCGATCGAACAAGCCGAGCAAATCATGGGTCACAAGCACCTGCCCATCACAGCCGGCTCCAGCGCCAATGCCAATCGTAGGAATCTCCAGACGCTTCGAGATCAGCTCTGCAAGGCGCGCGGGCACCAACTCCAGAACCAGGCTGAAGCACCCTGCATCTTGCAGCAAGCGAGCATCCTGCACCAGACGACGAGCAGATTCCTGGTTTAACCCCTGCGGTCGAAATCCTCCAAGCTGGTTCACGCTTTGAGGGGTGAGCCCGATGTGCCCCATCACCGGTATCCCGCACGAGACGATCGCCCGGATTACATCTGCGCGCTCGCCACCGCCTTCCAACTTCACGGCATCCATGCCAGCCTCTTGCAGAAACCGCCCGGCATTGCGCACCGCATCCTGAACAGAAACCTGGTAAGACATGAAAGGCATATCCCCAATCAAAAGGGCGAGGCTGGCGCCGCGCGCTACAGCCTGGCAGTGATGGATCATATCCTCCATCGTGACAGGTAGGGTATTGGAGTATCCCAACACCACCATGCCTAAAGAGTCGCCCACCAGGATGGCATCCACACCCGACTGGTCGATGGAAAGCGCCGTCGGGTAATCGTATGCGGTGAGCATGGTGATCGCTTCGCCGCGCTGTTTTTTACGGCGCAGCGAGAGCGTCGTAACCTTTTTACGATTTTCGGGAAGTGCAACGGGTTGTGTAGACACGGTATCCTCCAAATACAGGTAGGATCTGTGAGTGCATCAATAGCATTTGTTTAGCCTGATGTCCTGAGGCTGTCTCGGTCTTTCGATCAGAGCAGCTCGTCTCTCAGATTTTTCAGGATCAATTATAGTGCATTCTGCCAGGATAAACGCTGAAACACGTGAGGCTCAATGAGATCTACTGTGCCAATGTCCGGAATTTGGGATGTGCAGGCAGTATAGCCGCCTACCCCCCACCCAAATCCGGGTATTTCCTCGTGAGATTCCCAGTGAATCACACTTGCGCCGCACGGTCCGGGTATTTAAAACCTATTTGCCGCACTGGAAAAGTTGGTAGCGATCTTCCCGGGCAAAGGCTATCCCAAAATCATCTTCCACCAACAGGCGATAACCCTCCAGCTTGCCTTGCGAGGCGTCATTGTAAAACCGGTAGGTGCGATCCATCTGGGCTTGATCGGCTGCTTCTTCGATGTTTTCAGCCAGTGTGTAATCTTTAATGCGCTGTTGCTGCAAGACGACCACGTCCGGATTCAGCTGCTGGATATACTCGTAATCGACCAGCCCCCATTTCATCTCGACCTGCCAGCGATCTGAGACGGGCACATAAGCGCGGACATCCCGGTAGATGAGCGGGTGCTCGGAGGCTGGAAGGCAGGAAAGATTCTGGCGTTCGAGCTTGGCGTAAAACTTCAGGGATTCGCTGGTCTCTTGCCGGAACAGCTCTTCCGTGTACTGGCTGACACCGGAAGAAATATTGATCACGAATTGGATGGCAATCAGAACAACTGCCCCCCAAGACAACCAGCGCGCCAACATACTCCGGTTAGCTTGTACGCCATCAAAAGGCATGATGAACGCCAGGCATGAGAACAAGGGCAATGTGATGGGCAGAAGGAAATGGGAAGGTCGGATAACAATCACAGATAAGACATAGATCGCGTAAGGCACCGACCAGGTGAGAATCAGCACGTACAGCAAGCGCCGGGTAGACTTTACTGCCCCGAGAATGGCAGCGATGAAAGCCAGCCCGATAAAAAACCATTGACCGTAATACTCTCGAATGGTTGGGAACCAGGCAGCAGGTCCCTTGGCGTAAGCCACCGACCAGCCAAAGGACATGGCAGCTTGCTGGCGCTGTTGCGTGGCGAAAATGCGCGCCCGCCCGTCAGGCACCAATAATAAAGGATTGGTCGCCACAACGGTAACGACCATGATCAACACAAATAAACCAGCTACGACGATAGCGCGGCGCAGCGCGATGCGCTTGGTGAAGAAACCCCAGGCAATATACGTGGGGATGCTGATGAAAAAGAACAACCCGATCACCTTGGTGCCTACCGCCAGACCCGTAGCCACAGCCGCCAGCCAGAAATACTTTCCGAACGAAAGGTCGTCACGGTCTAAAAAGAAGAATGTCAGGGCAATGAATAATATCGCCAGGCTGTCCGGATGCCACCACATATCGTTGTGCACTACCGCCGGGACGGAGAGGAGCAGCAAGAAAAGCGCCAGCGAGGTCCAAAAAAGGCGAAAACGCGTTTGCAGATAAACCAGGATCAGCACGGCGGCAATCATCGGCAGAACGCTAATAATCTGCCGCAAGGTGAGCATCACCAGGGGGGTATCTTGCAGCGTGTGAAATAAGCGCAATGGTAACAGGCTGACTGCTGAGATCAGGTAAAAGGGATAGCCGTAGTAGAAGTGACGATATACAATGATATTGAAAGCTGTCTCAGCCAGGGTCTTTCCGGGTGTTAGCATGCGGATGACATGCGGGTATTGGGCAAACTCATCTGGGCCAAAGACCGCCAGCATGTTTTGATCGGCGGAACCCTTGATATTGGGCAACATAAAAACAAAAAAATAGACCGCTCCGATCACCAGGAGCGTGATCAATGTACGCTTTTGAATTTTATCCATGATTCGTTTGCTTACCTTTCCGCCGGGCTGCCAGAGCAGCTTTCTCTTCAGGCTCAAGGAACGCGATTTCCAAAGAATTCCTTTGCGCCTGTCGTATCTCACCCGGTGTAAGACCGGCAGCTGGCGCAGCCACCTGGTATTCATACGCCAGCGTTATGCCGCTGATACCCGGGTCATCGGTATTGATCGTCGCTAGCAAGCCCGCCTGTAGGAACTTCTTCAGTGGATGCTGGGCGTATTCAGGTACGATGCTCGTCTGCACATTACTCGTCAGGTTCGTCTCGATACCGATCCGCTGCTGGCGCATGAAGTCGAGCAGTGCTGGATCCTGAACCGCATTCACGGCATGACCGATGCGACCCGCGCCCAGGTCTCGGATCGCCTGCCAGATTGCCTCCGGACCGCCATCCTCGCCAGCGTGGACGGTAATCTGCCAGCCGGCATCCCGCGCCCGGCGGATATGCTCAAGGAACCACGACCCCGGAAAGTGCGCCTCATCGCCTGCCAGGTCAAGGGCGGCGATGTGCTCGTACTGGGTGAGCAACGCGGCGAGCTCCTTCCAGGCAATATCAACGCCGTAGTGGCGGCTGAGAATACCGATCAGCTTCACACGAAAGTGTAGATCGCGGCAGGCTGACTCAACCCCAGCCACCACCGCCTCCACCACCCCTGCTGCATCAAGCTGAAAGGGCTCTGCCATGAACCACGGGCTAAAGCGTAGCTCGCCGTAATCGATCCCTTCAGCAATCAAGATCCTCCACATTCTCATAAGCGATGCGATAGCAAGCGTCATAATCCACCAGCACGCCTCGCATCCACTCGAAACTTCTCGAAGAAAGCCATCAATCCCGGCTGCGGCTCTGTCACCTGGATATGCGGGCGCAAGCCTTCCACATCCCAGGCTGGTAGCGGCAGATTATGCTTACGCCCCAGGTCCAGGATTGTTTCCAGGCGCAGGTTTCCATCCAAATGGCGGTGTAAATCGATCAGAGGTAGCGAGGGATCAATCATAGATGTATAATAAATTAAATCCCTGGATTAGACAATACAAAGTTGGAGGTCAACATGAATCGTTATTTGAGCTTCTTGGTGGGTGGGGTGATCGGCGGCTTGGTAGGCGCAACCTTCGCCATCTTGTTTGCCCCAGCATCTGGCGAGGAATTGCGCGGTGAAATTCGCCAGCGTGCTATCACACTACAGGACGAAGTGAAAGCTGCCGCGGCGCAGCGCCGCGCCGAGCTCGAGGAACAGCTCGCAGCACTTAAAGCCCCACCACAAGGGGGTCAGTTCTAGCTTTCCGCCTGGTTTGGTTCATGTAACGGTCTGAACAACACCAGACTCACCGTTTGCCCATGGATGAAGTTCTGGTTCGCGACCGGTCCGATCTCCCCGGCGCAGAAAAAGCCGGCCAGCCGGAGATCCTGGACACTTCTTTGAATGATTGAAATATCCCCATTGGGGTGATCATACAAGCGCGTGCCGCGCCCATTACATGTAAAGAGCAAGCCGCCGCTGGGCGGCTTGCGGAACATTTGCGGAACGAGCAACATTTCCAGGTCTTCCTGGGCGGTGATGGCGTCTCGCAGATGGAACTGAATGGTCTCCCCTTCCATCACCAAATCACTGATGGCAATAGCTCCGCTCTCCTGGTCGATACCTGTCAAGCCACGGATAAGGAAATCACCGCGCCCCAACTCATCCAACCCAGGATCAATCGCCCTCCCGACGAACAACCCGTTTTGAAGCAAAGCGCGGTCTTCTTCAGGCAGCTCAGGGATCAAATCCTGCAGCCAAGCCAATGGCGGGCGACCTTCGAGGTTAAAGATCGTGTTGCGGTGCGCCGAATGAACCTTGAAGGGCTGCCAAATCGGCCGGCAACCCTGCGAGACGATGATATCAACGCTCAAATCCCCGGAGAACGCCACTCCCACCGCACCCTGCCGGGTGAGGGTTTCGTTGGCGATCAGCAGGTTACCATTCGGGCGCAGCGCGCCGCTAGCCATGCCGCCAACCATGGGGATCCCCGGATAACAGGTCGAAAACGCAAGCAGCACATCATCGATTGGGGTGGAAAACGGATCCGCCAACAACATGAATAGCTGCGTGTCAGCCGGGACATCTACGACACGGCAAAATTCCCCCGGGCTGAGAAGCATTCGATGCCACTCGTTAGAGCCGGGCTGGAGAATGAAGGGCGTCACCTGGACGCCTGGCAGCCGTGCCGCGACCAGAGAGATGGCTGGCTCGTTCTCTATCTCCTTCTCACCGCCAATCACCCCCTCAGCCGTGCAGCCTATCAGCACACCCGGCTTGAGCTCTGCCTGCAGGCGATTGACAATTTTCTCAATCTCATTGGTAAAGTAGGTAGAGACGAACAGGAACGCCACGTCGATTTGCCTGCCGGGTTTCAGCTGTTCGAGCAAATCCGTAAGAGTCTGCTCCAGATCGCTGTGGCTGGCAATAGCTGATTCAAATAACATTTGGCTCATCACGATTGGGCTTTCCCGGCAAAGGTCTGGAGCGAATTATCCCATAGATGGAGGCGGATAGCAAATAGGAAAAGGCTGGGCAATCTTGCGCTGGACAGGCAGCATCCGCGTCTATCTCGACCAACATGTCAGGGTCTATGGGAGAGCTGGCATGAAGCATGCTTGGGGCAGGTGGATTGCCAGAGAACTCATCACTCGTGGATTAACTCGATTGCTTCAACAAAAATTTGAGAAGTAACGCGCGGGCCAAGCACCACCGTACGCCCGCCAATTTCCAATTGCAGATTGCCATCGAAGTATGAATAATCCACAACCAGAACGCAGGCGTCCGGCGTCAATCCCATGGAATAGAGATAACGCAACAATCCGGGATCATCATCTTCAACACGACGGATATATGCCTTCTGACCGGGGCGCAGATCCCCCAGAGTCAGGGTGGGTTCTCCAGGCGGGAGCTTCAAGTCACGATCAGGAATAGGGTGCCCGTGCGGATCGTAAACCGGCTCTCCCAGCACCTGGGAAATGCGCTCAGCCACATCCGGCGAGATGGCATGTTCCAGGCGATCAGCCTCGGCGTGAACCTGATCCCATGATAAGCCAAGGGATTTCTGCAAAAAGAGCTCCAGCAGGCGGTGATAGCGGATAATCTCCAGGGCTATCTTTTTGCCATCTTCCGTCAGGATGACCCCGTGGTGCTTCTCATACGCAAGGAGAGGCGGCGTCGTGGCAGCCAGCTTCTGCACCATACCGCTGGCAGAAGCTGGCGTAACCCCCATGCGCTCGGCAATTTGGTTGGTGGATGCACGCTCGCCGTTGCGGGTCAGGTCGTAAATGGTTTTCAGGTAATCTTCAACAGCATGGGTCAGGTTATCTCGTTTCATGTTAGCCATTATCCCTTGAGTTCTGCCAGGCTATTCAATCCCGTAAAAACGCCTGCTGGGCGCACTGGCGACCATGCTCCGTGAGGTACAGGTTGTTACCTTGCCGGGTGACCCATCCCTGGCTGAGGGAGCGCTGCAGAACACGGCTGGCAAAAGCCTCATCCCAGCGCATATGCTCGCGCAAATGGGCAACACGGCTTTCCTGGTAAGCATCAGGTAAACCCTCGTGATTGAGCAAGTGCATTGCCAGCATAGTCTGGGCAAATTCCCACTTTTGATTGGAGCGGCGCCTGGCAAGGGCTAGCAGACCTTTTTCGGGAGCAAGCAGGTAAGCCAGGGCAAAGACCATCCCGGAAATTGTAGCAATCGAACCTGCGATAGAAGCATCGAGGAAGTGCGCGGCCCAATATCCCACAACGGCGCTTAATGCAGCCAGCAATGCGCTAAATACCAGCATGTGCGGCAGGCGATCGGTGAGCAAGTAAGCAGTAGCGGGTGGGACAACCACCAGAGCCACTACCAGTACTGAGCCAACGATATCAAATGCGCTAACCACAGTGATCGATACGAGAGACATGAGAACGTAGTGGATCAGGAGCGGCATAAACCCCAGAGCGGTGGCTAACCCTGCATCAAAGGTCGAAAGCTTCAACTCTTTGTAGAAGATTACGATAAACGCCAGGTTGATAAGCAGTATTCCGCTCATCAGATAAAAGCCACGCGGACCAATATCGTAACCTAAAACATACAGGCGGTCAAATGGGATGAATGCCAGCTCGCCCACCAGCACCGCGTCGGTATCCAGATGGACATCTCCCGCAAAACGGGAGATCAAGATCACAGCAGTACTGAACAGCACCGGGTAGACCAATCCGATAGCAGTATCTCCCTTGACTAGGCGGCTGCGTTCGAGCAATGCGACCAAGCTGACCGTCAACACGCCGACTGCAGCAGCGCCAAATATCAGGAAGGGTGAGGCGAGATCCTGAACGATAAAAAAGCCGATAACAATACCGAGTAAAACGGTATGTGAGATAGCATCGGTGAGCATTGCCATGCGCCGTAGAACCAGGAAGCCTCCCAGGGTTGAACAAGCCATGGCAGTGACAATTGCAGTCAGTTGGATATCGATCTGGAACGAGGTCATTTTTTCTACCTACCGAATTATTCCATCTCTCGTAAAAGGCGATGTGCTTCGTCGATCCCTCTTGAAGTTAGCGCCCAGTCACCGGCGCCAGTCTGCCGCACCAAGCCTCTACGCTCGAGGGCTTGTAGGGAGCTCCGCACCCCCCCACCGCCGGGATTGACAGCCTTCAACGCTTGGATGGAGTGGGTGTGCCCAGAATCGACATGCTGGTCTTCCATGTAAAAGAGATCGCGCAGCACCGCTTCCATGTTCAGCTTGCGCTGATTGCGTTGGCGACGAGCCCAATTCCAGATCAGCCCACGATTGGGGGCGAGAAGGAGCGAGAATAGCACGATGCTGCCAGCGCAAATAACGATAGTCGGACCCGTAGAGAAACCGCGCCCGACACTGCTGATGACTGCGCCTGTTACACCTGCCAACACTCCGAAGAAAGCCGAAAGCAGCACCATGATATCCAGGCGATCAGTCCATTGGCGGGCAGCCGCAGCGGGAGCCACCAGCATAGCGCTCATCAACACCACTCCAACCGCCTGCAAGCCAATAACAATCGCAACAACCAGCAGGGTGGTCAACAGAATATCCAACTTACCCATCGGAATACCAAGGCTGGCTCCAAACTCGCGGTCGAAACTGAGCAGCTTGAATTCCTTCCAGAATAAGCCCACCAGCAGCAGGCCAAGCCGCCCAGAACCGCCATGGCGATTACATCACCAGCCAGCAGAGCAGCTGCCTGACCAAACAGAAAATGGTCAAGACCCGCCTGGCGCGGAATCTGGAAGGCGCTGGGTGAAGGTGAGCAGCATCAACCCAAATCCAAAGAAGACAGATAAAACCAGACCCAGCGCGCCATCTTCTTGATACGCGTGTGCTTAACAATTCCGATCATCCAAAGGGTTGCCAGCCACCCTGCTATTCCCGCTCCGATCATCATGACCAGGGGCAGCTCTTGTGCGAGTAATCAGGAATGCCAATACCACTCCCGGCAGGGCAGCATGGGATATGGCATCTCCTAAAAGGCTCTGGCGGCGCAGTACAGCAAAGGCGCCCAACGCACCGCTGACCAGCCCCAATGTGGAGGCGCCGAGCGCCACTGTACGCAGGGTGTAATCGAAAATCAAATCATACAATATCTGTACCAGGCTCATCATCTCACTCTCAGGCGAAGGCTGTAGCAAAGGCAACTCAAGATCTTCGGCGCCGGCGCTATCCCGTTAGAAAGGCTACCCGCCCGCCATACGCCAGGCGCAAGTTCTGTTCCGTGAAGGCGTCTTCCACGGGTCCGCTGGCAATCCGGCGCACGTTGAGCAGGGTTACCCAATCGAAATATTCACGGAACAGTTTGTAGATCGTGATGGACAACCAGCACAGTCTTTCCGCCAGCGTGTAATTCCTGAAGAGGGCGACAATCGCCCGTTCGGTAGTGGCATCCACTCCCTGGAAAGGCTCATCCATAAAATAGATCTGGGCGTTCTGCACAAGGGCACGCGCCAGGAAGACGCGCTGCTGCTGGCCTCCAGAGAGTTGGCTGATCTGGCGGTCAGCGAAGGGCAGCATGTGAACTTTTTCCAAGGCTTCGAGCGCCATCTGACGTTCCGACTTGCCCGGACGACGGATCCAACCCAGAGCCCCGTAGCGCCCCATGGTGACTACATCCAGTACGGTTGTTGGGAAATCCCAATCTACGCTGCCGCGCTGAGGAACATAACCTACCAAGTGGCGCTGCTGGGCATACGGAGAGCCATAGATCAATACCTGCCCTGCAGCGGGCTTCACCAATCCCAGAATTGCCTTGAGCAATGTGGTCTTGCCAGCGCCATTTGGGTCCAACAATTGCCATCAAGACGCCCGATGGCGCTTGTAAGTCCACATCCCACAACACGGGCTTATCCCGGTAAGCGACGGTAAGATCGGTGACTTCAATTGCGTAGGGGGTTTCACTCATGTTCTGTTCTCCTAATGCGCCAAGAGGGCGCTAACAATGGTATCGATATTGTGCCTCACCATGCCAATATAGGTGCCTTCCGGTGAGGCAGGGTCTCCCATCGCATCTGAGTACAGGCTGCCGCCAATGCGCACTTCGAAGCCTCTGGCGCGCACTGCCGCCTGAACGGCCTCCACGTTGCGGCGCGGCACGGACGATTCGATAAAGATGGCAGGGATGCGCTGCTCGGCGATAAAGTCAGCCAGGTGCGTTACATCACCGGTGCTGGCCTCACTGGCAGTGCTGATCCCTTGTAAGCCGCGTACCTGGAAACCATAAGCCCGGCCGAAGTAGTTGAACGCGTCATGTGCTGTAATCAACACACGCTGGTTCTTAGGCACACGTCCAGCCTGGGATCTGACATAATCATCCAGCTGGAGCAACTGCTGCAAGTAAACATCGGCATTCTGCCTGTAGAGGGCCGAATTACCGGGATCCATCTCAATCAGAGAATCACGCACGGTCTCAGCCGCTTGCATCCACATCGATACATCGAACCAAACATGCGGATCATAGGCGCCCTTAAACTCAGGCGGGGTAAAAAAGCATTGACCGGTCAATCTTGTCTGTCACTGCCACTGTGCGGCGATAACCATGCATCCGTTCCAACACGCGCGCATGCCGGCCTCCAAGTGTAGACCGTTGTAAAAGATCACGTCAGCCTCGCCCAAAGATTGGACATCCCCTTCGCTGGCTTTGTAGAGATGCGGGTCAACACCGGGTCCCATCAGACCGGTTACCTGCACGCGCTCACCGCCAATGTTCTGAACGACATCTGCGATCAGGCCCGTTGTCGCTACCGCCTTGATCTGGCGGCTACCCAGGTCTTGGGCAAAGCCGCCTGCTGGCGTCGCAGCGCAAGCCGTGAGCAATGACAGGCTAAAGAAGATACCTAATAACGATAAAAAGGTCTTCATCGCTGCCTTCTATCGACCTGCGTTCTGCAAAGTATTTTTGGAGAGCATAGTGGTAACCTCAAGCTGCAATATTTAGTCATAACTAAATTATATTTTAGGCATAATTTCATATTGTCAAGGAGGAATTTTGCCTAATCAGACACAAATAGGTTGACAACAGCAAGGCAACTCCTTAGAATCAACGCCATCGGTGGGGTCTCCCGCCCTTGAACCTTCGAGACAGGAGAAATTATGGACCAGCCAGCCGTAAACCAGAAAGAGGCCGAAGGGATGCTTTACCTCCCATCGCCGGATGTTGTCGCTGCCGCCCACATCAAGGAATACGAAAGCCTGTACCAACGCTCGCATTACCGATCCACAGGGCTTCTGGGGCGAACGCGCCGAGGAGCTGGACTGGTTCCAAAAGTGGGACCAGGTGCTGGACGACAGCAATCCGCCCTTCTTCAAATGGTTCACCGGGGGCAAAGTCAACATCGTCCACAACGCCCTGGATCGCCACCTCAAGACATACCGCAAGAATAAGCTTGCCCTCATCTGGGAAGGCGAGCCAGGGGATACGCGCACTTTCTCCTATTTCTCCCTGCATCGCGAGGTGTGCAAATTCGCCAATGTGCTGCGCAGCATGGGCGTGAAGAAGGGGGATATCGTCACAATCTACATGCCGCGCATCCCGGAGCAAGTGATCGCTATGCTGGCGACCGCCAAGATCGGGGCGATGCACAGCGTTGTTTACGGCGGGTTCTCCGTCGAGTTGCTTGCAGAGCGCATTGAAGACGCACAGAGCCGCGTGCTGATCACCGCCGATGGCGGCTGGCTGCGCGGCAAGATCGTCCCGCTGAAGGATATCGCCGACGAAGCCATGGCACGCCAGCCGACCATCGAATCGTGCATCGTCGTCAAGCGTACCGGACAGAATATCTACATGGAAGCCGGGCGAGATTACTGGTACAGCGACTTGATGGGCTTGCCAATTGCCAGCGCCATGTGTTACACCGAGCCGATGGACGCCGAGGATCCGCTCTTCATCCTGTACACCTCCGGCACCACCGGGCGACCCAAGGGCATTGTGCACACCCACGGCGGGTACATGGTCTACACCTATACAACGCTGAAATACGTTTTCGACATAAAGGACGAAGACCGCTACTGGTGCGCCGCCGACCCCGGCTGGATCACAGGGCACAGTTACATCGTTTATGCGCCTTTGCTCAACGGGGCTACCAGCTTCATGTACGAAGGGGCGCCTAACCACCCTTACCCCAACCGCTGGTGGCGCCTGGTGGAGAATTACGGCATCACGATCCTGTATACTGCCCCGACCGCTATCCGTGGGCTGATGCGCTTCGGCGACGCCTGGCCCAACCGCCACGATTTGAGCAGCCTGCGCCTGCTGGGCAGCGTGGGCGAGCCGATCAACCCGGAAGCCTGGCGCTGGTACTACACCGTCATCGGCAAGGAACGCTGCCCGATCATGGATACCTGGTGGCAAACCGAGACTGGCGGCTTCATGATCTCACCGCTGCCGATCACACCCCTCAAGCCGGGTCTGCCACACGCCCGCTGTTCGGAGTGGAAGTGGACGTGGTGGACGAGGAGGGCAAGCCGTTGCCTGCAGGAGAAGAAGGCTACCTGGTGATCAAGAAACCCTGGCCCGGCATGTTGCGTACTATTTATAAGGACCCCGAGCGCTACCATAGCCAGTACTGGGGCAAATTTGGTCACATGTACCAGACCGGAGACTCGAGCGCGCAAAGACAAAGACGGTTACATCTGGGTGATCGGACGTATGGACGATGTAATCAAAGTGAGCGGCTACCGGCTGGGCACTGCCGAGGTGGAGAGCGCCCTGGTCAGCCATTCAGCCGTAGCAGAAGCGGCAGCTATCGGCATTCCGCACGAGATCAAAGGTCACGCCATCTACGCCTATGTCATCCTGCGCGCCGGCGTGGAGAAGAGCGACAAGCTGGCGGAAGAGCTGCGCAGCCACGTTGCACATGAGATCGGACCCATCGCCCGACCTGAGCATGTAACTTTCGTCGATAGCCTGCCGAAGACGCGCAGCGGGAAAATTATGCGGCGCGTGCTGAAAGCCCGGGCGCAAGGACTGCCGGAAGGCGATCTCAGCACACTCGAAGAGTAAACATCACCCACGTCCAGGGCAATCCTCGTCGCTGTCGGGAAGGTTTGATGGTAAGAATAACAAACCTTCCCGACAGCTTGCTTTTCTGTTCATGATCTTCGTCACTTGACAATTAAGTTCATCCCCTTTATTCTGAAAATTGGCGAGGGCTATACCGCCAGCAGAACCATGTAACGAGATACCCACTACCGACGTTTATCGCTGTAGCTGAGAGAATAAGAATGAATGGCAGATTGTATGTCATGATTTTTAACCGTCCTCCTGCTGGGAACTCTGGTTGGAGGCACATATTTCATCGCACTTGCCAACTCTCCACGCCTGCCAGATACCATCTATTATGTAGCGACCACCGGCAGCGATACAAGCGGCGATGGATCCAGCGCAGCGCCGTGGGCGACGATTACCCATGCCCTGGTGAGCGTGCCTGACGGCAGCACGGTGGCGGTACGCCCCGGTCTGTACTCTGGCGAGGTGCAGCTCAGCGGGAATTTCGGTCAGGGTGTGCTGGTCAAATCGGATACACCCTACCAGGCGCGGCTGAGAAACAACGGGACCGTGGTCACATCTTACGCCGGCTGTAAAGGCATCACGCTGGACGGCTTCGATATCGCCCACAATGGGCAGGGCGCCGGCGCGCTGGTGGTGCATCTGGATGGGGGCGGCATCAGCGGCAGGGTGAGCTCCATCACGCTACGCAACAACGTGCTGCACGATAGCTACAACAACGATATATTGAAGATCAACAACAGCGCATCCTCTATCACGGTACAGGGGAATATCTTCTACAACCAGCAGGGCTCCGACGAGCATATCGATGTTAACTCCGCCACCGATGTCGAGATCCAGGACAACATCTTCTTCAACGATTTTGCCGGAAGCGGGCGGAGCAACAACAACGACACCAGCAGCTTTATCGTCATCAAGGATAGCAACGGGACAAGCGATGCTGTGCTGGGCAGCCGGCGCGTACGGGTGCAGCGCAACATCTTCCTCAACTGGCAAGGCTCCAGCGGCTCGTACTTTGTGCTGGTGGGCGAGGACGGGCAGCCATTCTACGAAGCGCAGGAAGTATGGGTAGAGAACAACCTGATGTTGGGCAATTCCGGCGAGGTGATGCGCAGCCCCTTCGGTGTGAAGGGTTCACGCTCTGTGATCTTCCGACACAATACGGTGGTAGGGAACACGCCTGCTATGGCGTTTGCCATGCGCCTGAACGTGGAAGGCACCAACTTGCCAAATACCGATATCCAGTTCCATAACAACATCTGGTCCGACCCCAGTGGGACGATGGGCGCTGAGAGTCCATCCGGCACCAACGATTTTAGCGATACGCCGCCAGGCGAGACGCAAGTCTTTGGTCTGGCGAACAACCTTTATTGGAACGGCGGGATTGCCATCCCGTCCGACGAAGCTGAACTGATCAATTACGACGATGACGCAGCCAGGCTGGTGGTTGATCCGCAACTGGGCTCGCAAACCGGGATCATCCTGCCGCGCTGGAACCCTGCCGCGGGGATGTTTGCCGACGGCGCCAGCACCGTTCGCCAGGCTTTCGTGCGCCTGGTGCTGCGCTACGGCGCCCTCAGCCAGGACAGCCCCGCCATCGACGCCGCCAACCCGGCGACGGACGCCACCGAGGACATCCTGGGCAGGATCCGCACCTTCGGCGGTGCAGCAGATCTCGGGGCTTACGAGTTCCCCGGCGTGGACAACCCGATGTATCTGCCGCTCATGCTGAGGCAGTAAGCTTGCCGGAACACCTGTTTCACTCGAAAATCACAAAACCTGCCGCCGGAACTGCCAGGCTCACCTGGGAGCGATCTCCCGATGCCTGGACTGATAACGCTTGCCCTACCTGCACAGGATCGCTGGAGTACAGGCAGGTGAGAAGCGCGCCAGCGGGGTATTCGTCTGGATCAAGGCTCACCCATGCCTGACGAGCGGCGTTGGGATCGGTGTTGATCGCCAGCAGCAGATATTGGTCATCGAAGCTGCGCGTCCAGGGAACCACGGCAAGCATCCTGCCGCCAATCAGGTGCGGCAGGCCAAAGTTCAGCCCATCGCCGGAGATCTCACGCAGGTACTGGCGACCGCGGCGCAATGCGATCTTCTGCTTCCGTAGCGCCAGGATCTTGCTCAACTCCTGATAAACACGACCGTTCTCATCAAAGAAATGCCGGCCGCGCGAGCGAAACGCGCCAAACTCGCCGCCGAACATTGCTTCGCGAATATAGCGGTCGCTATCGCCCTCGCCATCAAAGCCCTGCTCGGAGCCATAATAAATGCAAGGTATCCCCAGGGTGGTGGCGTTGAGCGCCAGGACGTTGAGCAGCAGAGACGACCAGGCTGGGTCGCCAGCGCAGAAGCGCGCTTTGTTGGCCCCTTGCGCACCTGGTCGTGATCATCAAACAGGGTGACGACCTTATTGCGGAACCAGATGTGCGATTCCTTCTGTACCAGCATTGAATTGCGGAAGAGATCGAAATACTCCCAGGCGTTCCGATAGCCCTTGACCAGGTACTCTAGCTTGTCGGGGATGTCATCGATACCCAGGGCTGCATCTAGACCGGTGGTCTCCAGGGTATTGAACGCTCGCTGACGGCCACCGGTGATCTCGCCAATGAGATAGAAGTTTTCTTTGCCAATGCGTTGGGTGAACTCGTGAATGACGGAAGTGAAGAAGCGCGTGGCGCCGGGATCCATATGTTTGACGGTGTCGACGCGATAGCCATCCACGTCGGTGTAGGCGATCCAGGACTTGTAGACCTGGCAAAGAGACCATAAGGCGGGAGATGGGGTGTAATCGTCGACCACGCCGGAACCCAGGTAAATGTCTTTCAGGTCGAAGAAGTCGCCTTGCATGAACTCGGGATCATTGTCCCAGTTGGTGATACGGCCGCGGGCGGTGAAGGTAGCCGCATCCTGGAACTCGCGCGGCCAGATGGCACCTTGCGGCCAGGCGCTCGGTTCTTCCTGCAGGTCAACCGGACCGAATGGAAGCGACGGCCTGCCGCTGGCGTCGTGAAAGCCAGCTACAGGATAAGGACCCCCGTCCCAGCGCGGATCCAGGTAGATCTGCCCGCTGAGCGGATCCTGTGTATGGTAGCGATCGGGAGCATAGCTAAAAACGTTCCCCGAATGGTTGAGGATGATATCCAGGATAACGTAGATGCCGTGCCGGTGAGCGGTGCGCACCAGGTCCTTGAGGTCGCGACGCGTTCCGAAGTGCGGGTCCACCTCCAGGAAGTTCTGGATGCCGTAGCCGTGGTAGGTATCCTGATAGCGCACCTGTTTGAAGACGGGGCTGATCCACAGGGCGGTCACGCCCAAGCGCTGAAGGTAACCGATCTTGCTCGCCAAGCCCTTCAGGTTGCCGCCAACCCAGCCAGAACCGGCAGCCCGCCAGTATGCCGCATCCTCGGGGGTCTGGATGGCATTGGCAGAGTCACCAGGTTGGAAAAGGGGCGTAACGCCACCGCTGACGAGACGCCCATCGTTGCCGATAAAACCCTGCTCACGACCGTCGGAAAAGCGATCAAGCATGAGGAAGTAAAAGACCTGATCCTCCCAGGCAACTGGGGAGGGAGTATACGCACGGCGGGTAAGTGCCTTAAAGTCGAGATCGCGCAAGCTTTTTGCTACCATAAGATAACCTCAATTCATTAAAGGTGCCACACAGAGAAATCCGTTTCCTGGTAGATCACGGGTTTCCAGGGTAGTAATAAGATGTATTATGTCTTATTTAAGCGATTTAATCCAGGATAATGCCAAACAGGTCGCGCAAGAGCCGGCTGTACTCATCCCCGTCACGGACAGGACGCTCTGTACGCTTTCCATCCAGGGTGACAACCAGGCGCATATCGGAGAGGGTCAAGACGACCGCCGGGGAGCGCCAGGGTGCAGATGCGCCGGCGGGTGAAGGAAGATTCGGGCGAGGTCTGGTGGTAGCGGCAGGTGGCGGCGAAGTCTTCAAAGCGCCAGGGCTGGAAGGTGAAGCGATACTGTCGCTCCGAGCTCCCAGCAGCATCGCGCTGCCAGAGCAGGCGGTACTCACCCTGCGGCTCGAGCCAGTAGGTCCGCCCACCCTGTACCTGCTCGGCAGTTGAATGCGCCAGAAGCGGCTGGCGATAGTTATTGCCGAAGCCGACGTCCGCCAGCCAGGTAGCGGAGCGATCCACGGGGGACTCGACCAGCAGCACCAAGTGGTCAAACTCGGGACCGAAAGCGCGTGCGGCGTTGGCGACTTCAGCAGACAGGTAAGTGACCTGGAAGCCCAAGGCGGTGAGCAGCGCAGCGAAGAGACCGTTGAGCTCGTAGCAGAAGCCGCCGCGCCTGCGGCGCACGAGCTTGTGGAAGATGCGCTGCTCATCGAGGAGGATAGGGCGCCCGAGGGAGATATCCAGGTTCTCGAAAGGCACAGTGCAGAGATGCGCCAACTGGAGACCCTGGAGAGTCTCCCACGTGGGTTTCAACGATCCATGATAGCGGATGCGCTGCAGGTAAGCGGGGATATCCACCGCTCGATCAGAAGCCGCGCAGGGCTGTGGGCGTGACCAGGATCACCGCCGAGTACTCCGCCTGCATGGACTCCGGCGTGAGCCCGATATCCTGGATACCGGCGGCATACTTCTTCAGGTAAGCCTGAATGCGGGCGAGGGGCGGCGCCTCCTGCAGCAGGTGCGCCTCGCCGATAAGCACGCCCACGTCGCCGCCGTCCTCGTCGGTGTTGAAATTCAGGGCGACGCGCGGGTTACGGGCGATATGGCGCAGCTTGGCGGCGCCCGACTGGCTGAAGATCAGGGCTGTCTCGCCATCCCAGTGGAACCAGACGGGCCTGGGCTGGGGAGTATGAGAGGCGTCGACGGTGGTGAGCCAGATGGTCTCTTCTTCTTCGAGGCGCTGCTGGATGCGCTGACCGATGGGGGAGGTGAAGTCTAGCATGGGAATAACTCCTGGAAACACTGAATCACTGAAAGTAATGAAGTTGCATAGATCTCCTAACAGGTTACCCCTCCTCCTCCACCAGGATCAGCCAGGCGTTCCAACTGGCGGTGGCGAGCAGGGCGGCGACGACGAGCACCAGGGCATAGATAGCAAGCATGTCACCGCGAAGGATCTCGATCCCCACGACGATAAGCCCGAGGGAGGCGAGAGTGGGAAGGCCGATCTCGCGCAGGAGCTTGCTGCCCGCGCGCTGGGCAAGGCGGCTGCGTGACGGGCGGAGCGCTTGGCGAAGGAGTCCGAGGCTGCGGGCGGCGCCGAGGACAAATAGCGCCACCGCCAGGCCAAAGGGCGCCTGGTGGGGCACCAGGAAGACCAACCCGATCATGAGCAGGTAGAGAAAATCGCCGAAGCTGCCGCGCGCCAGGGATAACATGCGCGTATCCCGGCGACCCTTGATGGACTCGTGGTGCAGGGAGAGCGAGACGAAGAGCAGCCCGGCGAGGGTCACAGAAGCCAGGGCGACGGTGGAATAGAAGAGCTGCCAATCACGCAACTGCTGGGTAAAGGCATCCACAGGCTGATCTCCACCTCTATCTTACCCCAAAAAGGAAAAATACCGGAGGTAGACGGGCTATTCGTGTACATTCGTTTCGGTATTAGAAAAACGATTGCATTCGAATGATCGGCGGCTGGCGGATAATTACGACAATTACGATGATATAATACCGTAAACCAGAGGAGGAAGATGAACATGGCAACATTCATGATCCAGTTCAGCTATACCGAGCAAGGCGTAAAAGGACTGCTTAAAGAGGGCGGGTCGAAACGCCGCGATGCCACCGAGCAGCTCGTCAAGAGCCTGGGGGGGAAGCTGGTAGCATATTACTTCGCTTTTGGCGAGTATGACGGGTTTGCCATCGTCGAGGGCGTGGATAACATCGACGTGGCAGCCGCCAACCTGATCGTGGGGGCGAGCGGCGCGGTGCGGACAAAGACCACCGTGCTGCTAACGCCCGACGAGGTGGACAAAGCCACGCGCAAGAGCGGCAACTACCGCGCCCCGGGACAACAGTAAGCCAAACCGGCTTCCTTACAAAACCCAGGCCAGATCTAATACCTGGCGATCAAGCGAACTCTTCAGCGTCACCTGGCAGGTCGCGGACGCGCTGCAGGTGGGCGCTGACGCGCGTAGCGTCGGCGTGAGGATAGGCATGGCCAAAATGAGCGGCTACCTCGACCGCCACCCTGCTGAAGAGGCGGCACATCGCCATCAAGGCGTCCCAGGTTTCTGCATAGCCGGGAGTGGCATAGGTCTTGAGCAGCGCATCCCACAGCTCGGGCTCCAGGCTTGGCTCGAAATACTTGCCATGATAGCCGGGGTTGCGGGCGAACTGGGTCTGGATGCCGATATGCCAGACCAGCATTACCTCCAGCTGCTGGCGCACGACCTGATCGAGCATAAACCTGGCGTAGATGATCTCGCGCCGCCAGAGACCCTTGGCGACGTAGGGGCAGACCCACCAGAACTCGTTGCAGCAATCAGCGAACTGCTGCGCTGTGGGAGGCCGGGGTAAATAGCTGCTCTCATCGGGCGGGGGGAAGGGGGGTATAACGCCATCCTTATCGAGCAGGAGCAGGCTGAGGCTGTCGCGGGGGAGCTCGTCCAGCCGGGCGAGGGGGTACAAGGTGAGATCGATGCGGCTGCCGTCGACAAACTGCATCAGGTAGGCATAGCTGTCGTCTTCGGCGGGAGGCTCAGCGCCCATATCATCGGGCGTTTGCATGACCATCAGCTCGCCGAAGCGCACGATCCAGCCCGGATCGCGCCGGAAGGACATGACATCGGTGACGATGTAGACGATGTCGTAGTCCTGGAAGAGGTCCCTGGGGGCGTTGGGGTTGAGGCGCGAGCCATTCTGGATGACCGCCCGGATGCGTGCGTCCTGACGAGCGGTGGATAAGATCAGGTCGAACATTTCTTGCTCGCTGCGCATGAGACTTCACCACAATCTTACTCTGGAAAGTAAAAACCTGGAAGTATCCACTGCTGAACGGGGGCACTAAAAAGTTGTTGTGGTTTTTTTGGTGGGTTTGGCCCACCAAACCAACAACATTTGAGTGCACATCTGCTGAACCTTCAGGGGTTTCACCAGGAGTGAAACCCTGGCGAAAGATACAACTCCCCACCCCCTTACCCCCGCCCCTAGGGAAGAAGAAAATTTGGGTAGTTTTCGGACGGCAGCACCAGCCGAAAACTACCCAAACCCCTTTTTGTCGCCTTGACCAGCGGGTTATGCTACTGCGCGGCGGCAGAGGCTGGGACGGAGCCAGGATGCCCGGCACAGAAGCTGCCCTTCGAGGAGAACGCTATTTCGTGGCTAATGGCAGGTAGATGGATCCAGCTCCCGGCCAGAAAACAGTGACCCGGTTCTCACAGCGGCGACCGATAAGGAGCTGGTCGTGGACTGCGTCAAAGGCGACCGCCATCACACCGCCGCAGCTGACAGCATTGCCGATGACGCTGTTGCCAGAGTCGATGGTGCCAGTGATGCCAAGCGCGCCATCTGCCCAGGTTACTGCCCCAGCGTTGGAGGTGGCGCCATTGTCCCACCCGATACTCTTGACAACATAATTTCCATCGCTGAGCTCCATGACGCCTCCCAGACCAACCTGATTGGCTGCCGTGCTGCCTATCAAGCTGTTGCCTGGCGAAACATCGCCAGCGCATCCCCCACTACCGCTGCACCACGTGGCAGCGCCGACATCGTTAATTGCGGCGTTATCCCACCAGGGGCTATCGACGACGTAGTGTCCGTTGCCCAGGGCGGTCACGCCGCCTTCGCTGACCCGGTTATCGGCGCTGGCTCCTACGAGGCTATTGGCAGAGGTTATTACTCCGTTGCAACCCAATGATCCATTACACCAGGTGGCTGCCCCGGCGTTTCCCATGGCGCCATTATCCCAGGCGTACGATAGCACAACATAGTTCCCGTTCGCCAGCGCCGCCACCCCGCCCCAGCAGACGAGATTTTCCGCGCTGCCGCCTACCAGGCTATTGGCTGCGGAGATGACGCCGACCGTACCAGTGACGCCATCTCCCCAGGTGGCTGCACCGGCGTTGTAAATCGCCCCGTTATGCCAGCGTCCGCTGCACACGACGTAGTTGCCGTTGGTCAGGGCGTACATGCCGCGAGTAGTGACGTAATCATTCTGCGTGCTGCCCACCAAGCTGTTGGCCGAGGAAACGGCGCCGACCGTACCCGTGGAGCCATTACCCCAGGTGGCTGCCCCAACATCCTGGATTGCGCCATTGGTCCAATGCGGGCTACCAGCCACGTAGTTACCATACGATAAGGCGATGACACCCCCACCACCAACCTGGTCCTCGGCTGTGCTGCCGACCAGGCTGTTGGCAATGGTCAGCGTCCCATGGATGCCGGTAACTCCGTTCGCCCATGTGACCGCTCCGGCATCGACGATGGCGCCATTATCCCAGGATGGGCTGCTGACGACGTAGTTGCCATTGGTCAGGGGGGTGACACCGGTCTTATCACTCCAACCGACCGCATCTTCGGCAGTGCTGCCGACCAGGCTGTTGGCAACTGAGACGGCGCCCGTGCACCCGGCAGTCCCGCTGCACCAGGTGACCGCGCCAACATTGACGACTGCGCCGTTATCCCAGGCATTGCTGCCGACGACGTAGTTGCCGTTTGTCAGGGCATATACCTGATTGTTGCCAACGCTGTCTCCAGCGCTGCCCCCCACCAGGCTGTTGGCAGGAGATACCGTCCCCGTGCAACCCGTATTCCCACTGCACCAAGTGACCGCTCCGGCGTCTGAAATGGCGCCGTTATCCCAGCAGAAGTTATCCGCCACGTAATTGCCGTTGGCCAGCGGGAAGACCCGCTCCCAGCCGACAATACTGCTACAGAAGTCACCGGTTGCGCTGCCGACCAGGCTGTTGGCAGCTGAAACCACACCGCTGCAGCCGGCGGCGCCACTACACCAGGTGATCGCTCCGGCGTCGACGACCGTGCCGTTATCCCAGACAGCAGCGCTGACCACGAAGCTGCCATTGGTCAGCACGGTCACAGCGGGGGACCCAACTCTATCCTGCGACGTGCTGCCGACCAGACTGTTAAGAGCAGAAACCTCGCCAGAGCAGCCCGTATCCGCGCTACACCAGGTGACGGCACCCGCCTGGGAAACGGCGCCATTGTTCCAGTAATAACTGATGACGACATAATTGCCGTTGCTGAGTAGCCTGACGCCACCCAAACCGACCTGGTCATTGGCCGTGCTGCCGGTGAGGGTGCTGATCAGCGCCCGGGTGGCGCCATTGTAAAGATAGACGGCACCGACATCGACAGCAGTAGCCGAGTCGAACTTGGGATCGGTGACGACGAAGTTGCCGTTGGGCAGGGCAATAACGGAGGAGCCGAACCAGCCGCTGCCGGAGGGTCCAAGAATATCCAACTGAGAGGCGGCGGAGGTAGGCAAATGAGCGGGCTGAGCCAAGCCAAGCAGCAACAGCGCGCAGAAAAGGAAGCGAACGCAGCGGGCGAGCAGACGATTGTTCATTGCAATGCTCTCCAGTTTTAATGCAAGAAAGGACGGACGAAGGCGGGCGCGGAGATGGGCGAGGGAACAAGCCGCGCGGCAGTGCGAGCCAGGAGCTATCTGCTCCCAGATGGATGTGACAAGGAAATATCTTAGTGGATGGCGATCCCCCCTTGATGGGTAAAGCGCAAGACAAACGGGCGTACGGGCGCTGAAAGCCCGGCGAAGGACCTGTCTTAAATTACTATCAAATGATGCGGCGGGGGCGGGCCGAACAGCTCGTAAACGGGCAATGGGGGGGCCGGCATAGGTCTTGAGCAACGCTTCCCATCGTTCCGGCTCCAGGTAGTGCTCGAAGCACCTGCCATGGTAGCCGGGGTTGCAGGCAAACACTCCTGGCCTAGAACTGCCAGGACCCGACCGGTTCGCCCCTACGACTGTTCAGGCAAAAACCGGCGGCTTTAAAAGAAACCGCGGAGGAACGACGCCGTTTCGTCTTAGATGCCGATAATCTTGTCCGTCCCCTGGCGATAAAATTTGAAGTTGAGCTCGGTCTCGGGTCGACCGTCGTCCCAATCGGTGAAAGGTTTGAGCTCGTTTCGCCCCAGGCGCTGCCTGGCAAGAGTGGTGCGTTCGACGGCGATGCTCACCCGCGGCGTTTGCCGGGCGATCCCATGCTTCTTTGCAATCGCTTCGACGGAGGTGACAATGCCGCAGGCGATGAGACCTGACCCGCCTTCGTTTTCGCAGGCGAAGATGAAGATCGTATCGCCTACGGCGATGCGTTTGCCAGCACACATCGTCTTTTGCGCGCTGAACGCGAATGTTTCCGCCCGCGGATCGCTTACTTCGGCTTTGATGGCGGTGTACATGTGGACTCCGTCCTTATCCTGATCTGTGCAGAGACCTTTATTTCCGCCGCTTTTTCTTCCTGGTCTCTGGTTGAGAGTTTAAATCTCTTCTGGGCCAAAATCGAACAAGCATGACTAATGAGGATAATGTCATAGCGCCAAGTATTAACGCAAGGAAAAAGCCGCCGAGATTGCGCATGGTGATGGCGAAATAACTCACCACCACAAACATGGGAAGCATAACAACCAGATTGATCAGAGAAGTATATGCCGTAAGACGCCCGCGCTTCGGTGGGAAGAACGGCGAAAACCTATTGATCCAGTAGCCAGGATTGTACATGTGCTCCTGCCACTCATTGAGCTCCTGAATAGGGTCGACATTCTTTTGCTTTTTCATACGATGGACCAAGTGTTCATTGAAGGGGGATTATAACCAAACGGTTAAATGTTTCAGGATGAAGCCATAAGCCTGGGTGGTGGTGGGTTGGCGGAGTTATTGGATGCGAAGTGAGATGAACTCAGCTTGCCGCTTGATCATCCCGCCAACCCACCCTACTCTTGCTCCTCGCAAACGACAATAAATCATTCCAATCGTTTTCGCTCCGCAAGAAGCTTTTGGGGATCAAAGTGTAGAAATTATTGTCCTGATAAAACATGATGAGATCATGGCAAATCTCGACATCCTTGAAGACATACCACTTAATTTCAGAGGTTACTGTGGAAGTAGTCCAAACCAATTTTTCATCCGTTGCTACACCGGATATTGGCTTGACTACATCTTCATCCTTCATTACCTTAGTATATCGTCTCGTAAGGGAGTATGAATGGACGAGCAAGCAAATACAAAATCATGGTAACCGGTAGAAGCAAACCCAGCTCCGTCAGCGGATCGTTGCTTCGATAAGCCAGCAGGTATATTGCGTAGGCGACCATCACGAAGGCGATCAAAACGACCCGGGTATAAACCACGATTTTTGAGCGAGTATTATGGATCTTGATCGATTCCAATAACACTTTTCTGTCGTATGTGCCTGAGAAAATAATGTTCATGGAGTAACTTTCCTTGTGAAGATTGTGTGCCCGCGGGGTGATTGAGGATGCCCCCGGCCAGTTACTGCTGCTCGAGTTCCCGGATCACCCTGGCGGGATTGCCCGCGACGACCGTGCCGGCGGGGACATCCCGGGTGACGACCGCCCCGGCACCGACCACAGAGTTGCGACCCACCGTCACGCCGGGCAGGAGGATGGCGCCGCCCCCGATCCAGACATTATCCTCGATGACGACGGGTTTGGCCACTTCCAAGCCCTGGTTACGGGCTTGCACCTGAAGATCGTGGGCAGGGGTATAGATCTGGACGTTGGGCCCGATCATGACATGGTTGCCGATGTGCACCTCGTTGCAATCCAGAACGGTACACAGGACATTCAGGAAGACATGGTCGCCGAGATAAATGTTTTGACCGTAGGCACAGTAGAATGGCGGCTCAATCTCGGAATGTTGACCGATGCGACCTAACAATTGCTGGAGGATGGCCTGCCGCTCTGACAGGGCTGCGGCTTGATTGTAAAGCCGGAGAGTGGCCTTCACCTTCTGGCGCTCGGCTTCCAGGCCCGGGTCAAGACAGTTGTAGATTTCGCCGGCTAACATTTTCCCTTTTTCGGTTTTTAAGGGCATCGGGTGACTCTGTTTCAACGAAACGAGCTAATAGCGGTGGGTTGGCGGATTGACCAACGGGAGTGATGCGCTCACCTGCCAGCACGTCATGATCACGCCGCCAACCCACCCAACGATATTCATATTACATTCCCAATCTGACATAAATGTGCCTTGCGGCTCCGCTTTGCCCCAGGCGCAAGATGACGATTGGACAACACTGTTATGGATGAGGCAGCTTTTATTCGATTTGGAAACCTCTCGACGATTCTTACTTCAAAGTCTGTCTGAATCTCTTAAAGAGTGGTGCTAATAGCCACCCAATAATCAGAATGCATAAGAAAACGGCGATCCAAAAAGCGAGCTTTAGGGTTAGATTGAATGGAAATCGGACCCCAATTGACCGAATCTCACATCCCCATATAAACGACGATTTCCACATTGGTAATAAATAATTTTCAGCGCCTGTTTCTAGCCAAACAGGGTCTTCACTAGAAATTGCTTCAACCAACAGTTCGATGCTACCGGTTGTCTCTCCAATGATCGGAAATTGAATTCGCCCGGTTCCGAAAGCAGAGACTGTAGTCGACGATCGGGCTAGTAATACCTTCTTGGACGTAAAGGTATTTTGATAAAGTGAGATTTCATAACGAAGGGAATAATCCCTTGGATTCCTGATTGAAACACGAATGCTTGCTTGCTCATTTTTTCCAAGAAGAATTGGGCAATTCAAGTCAAAAAATCCGCCTAGTAATGGTTGATGTGAAATTAAATAATTCTTGGTATATATATGCTATTTAGACAACCAAATACAACCACAGCGAGGATCCCTAAAGAGAGAAAGGTTATTCTTTTCCTTCTTTGCCTTGCGGTATTTATCGAAGTCATCGTCTTGGTTTATGTAGTTTGCTACCTAATGGATATTTTTGCAAATCTTCCGAAAAATATGGCAATTTGCTATCAAGTATAGAGTTTTCCGAGTACATAGTAAAGGTATCGAAGTCGAATAGATGCTTTTGTTTGTATGAAGCCCAGATCACCTTGTGATGGTGGGTTGGCAGGAGCATGAAAAGGCATGATGAGCTCACCAGCCAAAGTTCCGAGATCTCCCCGCCAACCCACCCTACGATTCTGGTATTGGCGGGATGAAGCCAACGGGACCCCCGGCGCAAGCCATCAGCCGGGGGGCTGGCGCTGCAGCCAATCTGCATACACTGCCTGCATCTGGGCGATATGGTCGGGGATGTGACGCTCGTAGGTAACGAGCCAGTCGTCCAGGGTCATGAGGCCGGATTCGGAATGATAGACGGTGTTCGACCAGGTCGATTCAGGCAGATCAACGATGAGGGCGTACGAGCTGCGGCGCAGGCATTTGAAAAGCTCGAGGGATTCTTCTATGCTCTGGTCATGGTAGTGCAATTGGCGCGCCCAGGTGTTTTCGTCATAGCCGAGGACAGTGCTGCCGGGCTCGGCGAGAAAGCGGCGGCAGCGAACATAGCTATTGGCTTCGCTATCGGCAATGTGGACGATGATCTCGTGGACCGTCCAACGGTCGGGGGCGGGGCGGTACTGCCACATTTCTGGAGGGAAAGCCTGCAACGCTGAGCGCAGAAGCGGATAAGCCGCGCCGTAAGATTGGATTTTGAGCTTACGCTCTTCAGGGGTCATGCGACGACTCCTCTCCGGTATATCCCAGTCACCCAGCCCATCGGCACGCTCGACCAGCTCTTTAAGGCGCTGGATAAAGCGGGCGGCAGGGGCGCCGTCGATGATGTCATGGTCGATACTGACCGTGACACTCATGTACTGCCTGATTTCAATACGCTGAGCAACCACACCGGGCTTTTCGGCGATGCCGCCCAGGGTGAGCTGGAGGGAATGGTTGGGGACGGGAATCCCCCAGCCGCCGCCCGTTCCGAACATCCCTAGCGAAGACACCAGGACCGTGCCGTAATATTGCTTGATCCAGCGGGGATTTTTAAAGAGCGCCCAGAGGAAGAACCGCCTGATAAAGCCGGGCAGGCGCACAAAGCGGTGGATGAACTTCAATTCCTCACTGCTTTGATGTTGGCTCTGGAATGCACGGATTTCTTCATGAATCTCTCGAATGCTTTTCTTGTTCACCGCCCGGATGATGTGAGGCCGGATCGTCTTCCTGCCATCCACCTCGACCTCGAACAACATGTTCACGTCCACCTCATCAAAAATGATGAGCTGGCTGCGCCAGTTGCGGTAGGCGTGCAACTGCCGGTCGGCGTCGATGGCTTTACCCAGGCAGGCGAGGAAGAAGGCGGAGAAGGAGAGGGATTCGCCGGTCCGCGCCTTATGGCGGCGAATGATCTCACGCGGCAGGGTGACATCGAATTCGAGCAAGCCGTGGATGGTGTGCTTCTTCAGCCCCATCCGACCGCCATCGACCATGAGGAGGCGGGACCTGGGATAGGGCAGGACGGTGTAGAGGCTCTGGTTTGGATTCATGGAAGTTCCTTTGAGGCGGGGATCATGCGCCACGCGACCCGGGCTCGCCAAAAACCTGGCGGACGACCTCAACGGCATTGCCGAGGCCATCCTGGAGGCGGATGGCGGCGCCGCAAGCCTGGGCGCGCTGGCGGGTAGCGGGATGGGAAACCGCGAAGGTGATGGCATCCGCCAGCCGGGAGGCGGTGAGCTGCTTGAGCGGCAGCGGTGGGGGACCCAAGCCCAGGGCTGCGAGACGCGCGCCCCAGAAGGATTGGTCGAAGGCGAAGGGAACGATCACGGCGGGAACGCCGAGCGCGCAAGCCCTCGGCGGTGGTGCCGGCGCCGCCGTGATGGACAAGCGCCGCCATGCGGGGGAACAACCAGCTATGGGGGGCGGATTCGAGGATAAAAAGGTTACCCGGCGCCGAAGCGCCGCCCAAGCCGCCCCAGCCGGTGAGCAAGACGCCACGCTGGCGGCTGAGGGCAAGCGCATCCGATACCAGACCAGCGAGGCGCTGCGGATCGCGTCCCGCCATGCTGCCGAAGCCAATATAGACAGGCGGATCACCGGCATCCAAGAAGCTTTGCAGCTCGGGCGGCGGGGTATAGCCGAGGTGACCATCCAGGAAGAAATAGCCAACGACATGCAGGTCAGGGGACCAATCCGGGGGGTGGGGGATGATGGACGGGCTGTAGGCGGAAAGCATGGGCGTGGAGCGCAACGAACGGTAGAAACCCGCGGCGGATAGAGAGGGCAAGCCGAGACGGCGACGGAAATCATTGACGAAGGGACGGTACCAGAGCCAGACGACCTGGAGCATGGCGAGACCGGAGAAGAAGTTGTGCAAGCCGCCCAAATCCCGCTGCAGGGGCCAGGAGGGGGCGGCAAAAGCCCGGGTAGGAAGAAGGGGGGCGGGCTCGAGGTTGATGAGGGGAAGATGCAGAGCGGAGGAGATGGAATGCCCGAAGGCGCTAAAAACGCCGAGGCAGATGAGGGCATGGGTATCCTGGCAGGCAGCGTACAGATCCTCAGCCATCTGCATGACAACCGGAGCAACCAGCTTGCGGATGGCAGAGATGGAGCGCAGGGGGTTGGCGCCGCCGGACTGCATGAACTCCCGCGCGGTATCGCCAGCCATGATCTGCTGGACGTCGCCGCGCAAGGGATAGAAGGGCAAGCCATGCTCAGCGACAAAGGAGGCAAAGTTCTCCGGAGCAGCAAGGCGCACAGCGTAGCCCGCCTGCGCAAGCGCTTTTCCGAGGGCAACACAGGGCTGGATATCGCCCCGCGAGCCAGCGGCGAAGAGGGTGATCTTCATGGGGACGACCGAAATGAAACCATGGGGAAGGCTAAGCGCTCGGAACGGATGGCGGGAGGCCGGCGACCTGCTCTTCCAGGGCACGGACACGCTGAGCAAGGTCTGCCTGACGCGAGGCCAGGCGAGCGACGGCGAAGAGCAAGGCGGCGAGGGCAAGCATGAGGACGAGCACGAGGATAGCGATATTGACCAGCCCAGCCTGCAAGGGGCGCAAGACGAGGGGAGCAAGCTGCCCAAGACCGGCAAGCTGGAAGAACATGTCGTAGCCCGCCACGGAGCGGGCAGCGCCAAGCAAGATGAGGAAGAGCAACACGCCCAGGGCAAGGACCAGGCCCGAGAAGATGTAAAGCAGCAGGGTGGCAGTTTTGCCCGGCTTATTGGCAGGCTGTGGGTGGGGCATGAGAGTACTCCTGGATTAGAAATCGTTGTGTGCGCCATCGTGATTATACAGGAAGATGGGGAACGGCGCGCTATGGCGAGGGCGGAGGGGTAGAGTGCGGCGCGGGGTGAGTTTGAAAAACAAAAAAACGCCGGAAGTATTCTCCCGGCGTTCTTGACAGCAGTGGGCCCGGCAGGATTCGAACCTGCGACCAAACGGTTATGCATCCCACAGCGGCTTTCGCCGCCCCTTTCGGGTTCGTGGGCTGGACTATCCCTTCACCCCGGCATGGGGGGCCTGCCATCTAGTCTCTACACCTTCCCCAGAATCGGGGCTTGGCTCGGGATTACCCTATCTTGCGACGTAGGCTTCCCCGAATTTGGCAGGATATACCAGGAGATCGCTCTCCAGGCAGCCCTATGCAGACAATCCTATTGAGGCTACAATGCAGTTATGACCCACATATCTAACTGTATTGTGTGCGAGAAACCTTTGCAAGGAAGGCAGACAAAATTCTGCTCGCCCTCATGCAAAAACAGGGATCTTCAAAGCTACGAAGCTCAAAAACGTCGCGGGCTTGCCCGCAAACTGGAACTCATCCAGAATGCAGGCGGCCGATGCTCCATTTGTGGCTATGACCACAACCTTGCCGCGCTGGTCTTCCATCATGCTAACTCAGCCGAGAAGGACTTCAAGCTCGACATGCGATCTCTCTCTAATCGAAAACTCCAGCCCATCCTGGAAGAAATCAGCAAGTGCATACTGGTCTGTGCCAATTGCCACGCTGAACTTCATAACCCGCATCTCAACTTAGACAATCTGCTCTGAGCCGTCCGCTCTGCCGCTGAGCTACGGGCCCATGTTAATGTGCCAGGTGTCAAAGTGTCATGTGCCACGAATAAAACCTGACACGTGACCTATGGAACTTGACACTTCATACAGGAGCGGGCGACGGGATTCGGACCCGCGAATGTCAGCTTGGAAGGCTGATGCCTTACCACTTGGCGACGCCCGCGTTCGGACTACAATTTTACCATGATGCGTTAGCGCTGCAAGATGGCTGCTGAGGCGGCAGGCGGGGTTATTGCTGAAACAAGAGCAGCGGGTCGAGGGTGAGGAAGGCGCCGCTGACGCGCCACTGGCAGTAGGCAGCCATCTCGTCCGGGCTGGCGCCGGTATCGTAATGCGCCATGCCGGGGAAGCGCGCCCCTGCCGGACCCAGGCGCACCTCCAGGTGCAGGTGCGGGTTGAGGGCGTTGCCGCTCTCGCCGATGGCGCCGATGGGCTGCCCGCAGGCGATCTCATCATCCACGGACAGGTCTGGCGGCTGGAGCAGGTGGGCGTAGAGCAGGTAGAGCGAGCGCTGCTCAAAATCAAAAGCCGCAGGGGCAGCAGGCGTGGGACAGGTGAGGGCGGTGCGCTTCTCGGGCGAGGCGGGGATGGCGGGCAGGCTCAGTCTCTCCAGCCAGGCGGCGGGCAAAGCATCCAGCGGCGTCTCGACCAGCACGGCGTTGCCGTAAGGGAAGCGACCGCTGAGGACCAGGGCGACGCTGCCGGGCAGGACCGCCTGCACGGGGAGACCGCTGATGGCGACGCCGCCGCGCACCTGAGCCAGATCGACGCCCTGGTGGGGGTCGTCCGAGCCGAGGGGCGGGGGGTTATACGGGTTGGCGATGATGGAGGCAAGGTCCGGCTACGGCGATGCCCAGCAGCGGCGAGCAAGCCTGGAAAGGCGCCGGTGTGGGGGAGGCGGCTGGTCCTGAGGTGGGGAGGCGGGTCGGCGTGGGAGAGGGGCTGGGGGTGAGGGTCGCCGGAGGCGGGAGCGAGGGGATGGGCGAGGGCGGGCTGGCGGGTGAGGGAGTGGCGCAGGCGGCAAGAAGAGCAGCCAGGGGCAGGAGGAGAGCGAGGCGAGAGATAACCCGGTGCAGCATGGACGGGAATTATAACGAAAAAAGGCGCCTCCGGGCAAAGAATAGCCCGGAGGCGCCGCCAGATGGGAAGGATTATAAAACCTGGCTCAGGTCGATGCCGCGGGCGGCGGCGCGCTGCTGGTACCATTCCATCTCGCCGAGGGGAGGCGCTTCGACTTCCGCTTCGGGACGGCGCACCAGACCGAGAGCGCCTTCCGGGCAGGCGGGCACGCACACGCCGCAGCCCACGCAGCGCAAGGCGTCCACTTGAGCCACTTCCTCCAGGGAGAGGGCATCGAACTGGCAGTACTCCAGGCAATCCTCACAAGCCATGCATAAGGCGGTATCCACCTGGTTGACGAAAGCCGAGCGAGCGACAACGTTGGCAATGCCCAGCTCTGCCATGCCGCGCAGGATGCCGCAGGAGCAGGTGCAGCAGTTGCAGATGTATGAAGCGCCCTCCTGGGTATTCGAAACCTGGTGCACCAACCCGAGGTGAGCGGCGCGCTGCAGCGTCTCCATTGCGCCTTCGCGGGTCAAGAGGCGCACGCCAGGCGCCTGGTCAAAAGCGCCCGGGCGGCGGTGCAGCACCAGGCAGACATCCAGGGGGTGGGAGCAAGCCTCGCCGAGCAGCGATTTCTGCTTGCGGCAGATGCAATCCACCACGCCCCAGGCGCCGGCCGCGGCGAGGATCTCGGCGGCGCTCTCATAAGGGCGGATCTCCATGCCGAGGCGCACACTCTCACCGATAGGGATGACACGGTGGACGGAGGGCTGGGTGCTCATCACCTGCCCAAACGCCTGGCGGTAATAATCTTCAAACAGGCGCGCCATCTCGGCATCCAGGCGGCTGAGCTGCATCTCGTAGATGCCCACCACAAAAGGCATGAGCTTAAAGCCGATACCGTCCTCCATGCGCCCGGCGGCAATCAAGCCGCGGCGCGCCATGCCCTTGAGCTGCTCGCGCAGGGCTTTGGGGTCAGCGTAGCCCAGGCGCTGGGCGATCTGCTCGGGGGACTCTAAGGTAAGGCGCAGCTGGGCTGCCAGGGCGGCTTCTTCGGGCGTGAAGAGGTGCGCCAATAATTGCAGCTCCACCCCATCTGACGTGGGAGGGAAGCCGTTGGGCAGGCTATCCAGGCGCTGCGCCAGCGTGCGGTAGATGCTTATATCCATGGGAATACTCCTTTGGCTGATGAGCAGAGAATACAGGAAAACCAGGCGGGGTGCAAGTGATAAATGTCATGGACGCGGGACTTCATCCGAGAATCGGCGCTTGCGGATGATTTCAGCCCTTGACAGGAAAAGGAGCGGATGATATCCTATTGCTATAATAAAGTCTATAATATCACTATACTTTTATAAAAGATGAAAGGCTGCGGAGAACGCCGCTGAAACAGATACAACCATGCGACTTTCGAAACGGGGTGAATACGGGCTGCGAGCCATGATCGACCTGGCGACCTGGGATCATGGCAACGGCGCGGTGCAGATCAAAGACATCGCCGAGCGAGAGCAGATCCCGGCGAAATTCCTGGAGCAAATCCTACTCACGCTCAAGAACGCCGGCTTGCTGCACAGCAAGATGGGCAGCGGTGGCGGATATTACCTTGCCAAGCCGGCAGAGCAGATCAGCCTGGGGCACATCATCCGCATCCTGGACGGACCGCTGGCGCCGATACGCTGCGTGAGCCAGATGGCTTACGAGCCGTGCGGCTGCCCGGACGAGGAGACCTGCGGGCTGCGGCTGGTGATGCTGGATGTGCGCAACGCCATCGCCGGCATCCTGGACAGCACCACATTGGCAGATGTTGCCCGGCGCGTCGAAAGCGTGAGGACTGAACTGGAGAGCCGCGAGAACTTAGAGAGATGAAGAACCCCGATCCTGTCGGCTAAGGTGATCTTTTTTTGCCAATAAAGTATACTTGCATTATAGACTTTATAAACAATAAACTCGATCCAAAAGGAGACCAAACATGAAAACCAAGCACATGCAGCATCTCTGGAAAGCCGTACTCTTGATCATCCTGGTCAGCGTGCTTACAGCCTGTGGTGGGCAGGCAACCGGCGCCCCAGCCGAGCCAGGGGGCGAGCAGGTGAAACTGATCCTGGGCGCTTACACCACGCCGCGCGAGGCGTACCAGGAGCTGATCCCCATCTTCCAAAAGCAATGGAAGGAAAAGACCGGGCAGGAGGTGGTCTTCGAGGAGTCTTACCTGGGGTCGGGGGCGCAGTCTCGCGCCATCATAGAAGGCTTCGAAGCCGATGTGGCGGCGCTCTCGCTGGAAGCAGACATCAACCGCATCCAGAAAGCCGGATTGATCACGCAGGACTGGAAAAGCGGACCGTACAAAGGCATGGTCAGCGACTCGATCGTATCCTTTGCCGTACGCCCGGGTAACCCGAAGGGCATCCACGATTGGGCGGACCTGGCGCAGCCGGGGCTGGAGATCCTGACGCCCAACCCGAAGACGAGCGGGGGTGCGATGTGGAACGTGCTGGCGCTGTACGGCGCAGCCAAACGCGGCTTCGTCGAGGGCGTCGCCAAAGACGATGACGCCGCAGCGCAGGATTTCTTACTGAAAGTGCTCAACAACGTCACGGTGCTGGATAAAGGAGCGCGTGAGAGCATCACCAACTACGAGAAAGGCGTGGGCGACGTAGCCATCACCTACGAGAACGAGGTGCTGGTGGGACAGCAGAGCGGGCAGGATTACGAGCTGGTGATCCCGCGCTCGACGATCCTGATCGAGAACCCGGTTGCCGTGATCGACGCGTATGCGGATAAGCACGGGACGCGTGACGTGGCTGAGGCGTTCGTCGCCTTCCTGTCCACCGCAGAAGCGCAGGAGATTTTTGCCAAATTCGGCTTGCGCTCGGTCGATCCAGAAGTTGCCAAAGCGACCGCCAGCGAGTACCCGGCTGTGGAGGACCTCTTCACCATCGACTATTTTGGCGGCTGGGAAAAAGCCACCCCGGAGTTCTTCGGCGATAACGGAATTTTCTACCAGACGATCGCCAAGGTATCTCGCCTGAACAACCCGTAATCCAGCAGCGTGAACGGGCGCTATCGGGCATAGAGAGTCCGAAAGCGCCCGTTTGCCGCGTAAAGGCTGAAGACTATACTATCCAGCCAGGTTAAGATAAAATCCAGGGGCAACGATGCACGCGCCCCGCATCGTCCTATCTGCGCCTGTGAACCTGGTCAGATAGCAGCTCGCTAAAATTCTGCGGCGAGCAGAAGCAAACACTTTCCCCGTTACACCCAAGCACGGGAGAGCCGATCTTATGTCGATCATCCTCGAGCAACTGACCAAACGCTACGACGGACACCCGGTCGTTAATAACGTTTCGCTAGAAGTGAGCGACGGCGAGTTCTTCGTCCTGCTCGGCTCGAGCGGCAGCGGAAAGACCACCATCTTGAGCCTGATCGCCGGCTTGACAGGGGTGGATCGCGGGCGGGTGCTGCTGCACGGGCGGGATGTGACTTACTTGCCGACGCAACAGCGCCGGGTGGGGTTCGTCTTCCAGAACTACGCCCTGTTCCAGTACATGACGGTGGCGGAGAACGTGGAGTTCGGGCTGAGCATCCGCAAAACGCCCGCCGCCGAGCGCCGCCAACGCCGCGACGAGCTGCTCGACCTGGTAGGACTGGCAGGGTTGGGCAACCGCATGCCCAAGCAGCTCTCGGGCGGGCAGCAGCAGCGCGTTGCCCTGGCGCGCGCCCTGGCTTACCAGCCGGAAGTACTGCTGCTGGACGAGCCACTGGGCGCGCTGGACGCAAAAATCCGGGTGGAGCTACGCCGCACGCTGAGAGCCATCCAGAGCAAGCTGGGCATCGCCACCATCCTGGTGACTCACGACCAGGAAGAAGCCTTCGACCTGGCAGACCGCATCGGCGTGATGAGCTTCGGGCGCCTGCTGGAAGTAGGCACCCCGCAGGAGCTGTACCAAAAACCGCAGACCGAGTTCGTGGCGTCCTTCCTGGGGTCTGGAAACCTGCTGCTGGGCAAGATCACGCAGAAGGGCGTATCGGTAGGACCGGTGCAATTCCCGTTCACGCAGGAAAACCAGGTGCAAAACGAAGGGAGGGTGCAGGTGCTCTTCAGACCGGAGGACGTCGCCCTGGCGCCCGATGCCGGATCGCTGGACTGCCCGATCCTGGGAGAGGCGGTGGTGGAAGAAGTTTCCTTCGCCGGCTCGGTGGAAAGGCTGCGCCTGCGGCTGCCGCCCATCCCCGGCGTGCGCCCGATCTCACCGCCGGTCGCCTTCGGCAGCAGCTCGATCCTGGTAGAAGCGACGCGGCTGCCCGAACAGACCAGCCGCCTGCCACTCCAGCCCGGCTCAAAGACCTGGCTGGGGGTGCACCGCATTCACACGCTGGAACACCCCGGCTTAAGTTTCCTGATCGTCACGGATGGCTCGCGGCGGGCGGAGGATGCTGTGGCGCTGGGCGGGCAGATCGCCCGGCTGGCGCACGCCCGTGTCACGCTGATCGGCTGCGGCTTGAAAGAGGAAGCGCTGCAAGCGCACCTGCAAGAGGCGCGCAAGCAGCTCGGCAGCGGGCTGGCGGCGCTGGACGTGCAGACCTCGCACGACGAACCCGCCCAAGCGGTGGTGCGAGCAGTGGAGCAGCAGCCGTACGACCTGCTTGTGCTGGGCTACGACCACGAGCAAGACACCTCACTGGCAGAAAACATCCTGCAGGTGGGCGAGCATCACCTGCTGCTGGCACCTTGCGCGCAGCAGGCGCCGACCCAGGCGCTGATCTGCGTCGCCAGCGGAGAGCCGGGCAAGGACGACGTGCTCTTCGCCGGGCGGCTGGTGCGCCACCTGGGCGCGGACGCGACGCTGCTTTCGGTGCTGGGGGCTGCCAACAAAGATCCAGACCTGCTGCGGCGGACGGAGCGTTTCCTGGAAGGCGGCGTGCAGTCGCTCTCGCTGCTGGGTGTGCCCGCCAAAACGACCATCCGCAACGGCGCGGTAGCCGAAGAGATCCTGGACGAAGTAAAAACAGGGGGATACGATCTGCTGGTGCTGGGCGTGCCACTCACGAAATCGAGCGGGAAGGTATCGCTTTCCGGCGCAATTGAGCAGATTCTGAAGGGCGTCAACGACCGCGCCATCCTGGTGGTGCGCTCGCACTTCATGGGCGCCCGGACGTACCCGATCCTGGCTGGCGAGCGCGAAACGGAGTTCCCCGAGAGCGGGCGCTAAAAAATGAGTGCGATCGAGCTGAGCCAGCAACCACAAAAAAAGAGGCGCGGGAGGCGCGGCGCGCCCCCCTGCCCTGGGGACGTTGGGGGCTACGCCTGATCGCCATCAGCTACCTGGCGGTGATGCTGATCATCCCGCTGGCGGTGATCTTGCAGGATGGCTTGCGCGAGGGTCTGACCGGGCTATGGCAGCAAGTGACCTCGCCTGTCGCCTGGAGCGCCTTGAAGCTGACGCTGTGGACCTCAGCGGTGATGACGGCGATCAACACCGTGATGGGCACGCTGACCGCCTATGTGCTGGTGCGCTACCATTTTCCGGGAAAATCGCTGCTCAACAGCATTATCGACGTGCCGCTGGCAATCCCCACGCTGGTGACCGGAGTGATGCTTGTGGTACTCTTCGGACCGCAACAGGCGTTGGGGGCGTGGCTGAAGGAGCAGTTCAACTTCTCGATCATCTTCGCCCCGCCGGGGATCATCCTTGCCCTGCTCTTCATCACCTTTCCCTTCGTGGTGCGGGTGGTGCAGCCGGTGCTGATCGACCTGGATAAAGCCCAGGAAGACGCCGCCACCACGCTGGGCGCCCGAGGATGGACGATCTTCCGGCGCATCACCCTGCCGCCGCTGCTGCTGCCCCTGGCGTCTGGCGCACTGCTCAGCTTTGCACGAGCGATCGGCGAGTTCGGGGCGATCGTCATCGTAGCGGGCAATATCCCGTACTACTCGCAAACGGCAGCGGTGTACGTGCTGGGAGAGGTGGAGTCTGAGAACCGGTTAGGCGCCAGCGCGGTGTCGATCGTGATGGTGGGAATTGCCTTGAGCCTGATCCTGCTCGTTGGCTGGTTGCAGGGGCGCAACCGCAAGGAGAAAGCATGAGCGTCGCCAAGCCGGTATCGCGGGGAACGGTTTGGATCCGCCGCGCCCTGATCGCCGCCGTGCTGATCTACGTTAGCGTGTTGATCCTGGCACCGATCGCCTCGCTGTTGGCGGGCGCATTCAAGGAGGGGCTGGGCGCCATTCTGAAAGCGCTGAGCCAACCGGACGTGCTGGCGGCGTTCTGGTTGACGATAAAAATCAGCCTGGTGGTGGTGCTGGTGCAAACCGTGTTCGGCACCATCGTCGCCTGGGTGCTGGTGCGCGACCGCTTCGCAGGAAGAGCGCTGCTCAACGCGCTGATCGATGTGCCCTTTGCCATCTCACCGGTGGTGGTGGGCTATATGCTGCTGCTGCTCTTTGGGCGCACAGGACTGCTGGCGCCGCTGCTGAACGTCCTGAACATCCGGGTGGCGTTTGCTGTGCCGGGGATGGCGCTGGCGACGTTGTTCGTCACCCTGCCGTTCATGATCCGCGAGCTGATCCCCATGCTGGAGGCGTTCGGCGTGCAGCAGGAACAGGCTGCGGCGACGATGGGCGCCAGTAGCTGGCAGATCTTCTGGCGGGTGACGCTGCCCGCCCTGCGCTGGGGGATGATCTACGGCATCACGCTCACCTTCGCGCGCGCCCTGGGCGAGTTCGGCGCGGTGCTCGTGGTGGGCGGCGGCGTGAAGGGGCGCACGGAGACAGCAACACTTTACATTTACCGGGCGCTCGACGAGCGGCAGTACGTGGGGGCGTACAGCGCTGCCATCGTCTTAGGGCTGCTCTCGCTGGCGCTGGTGATCGGCACCGACATCATCCGCCGCCGGGAGAGCCGCAATACCTGACCCAGCATGAACAGGCAGCGGTGGGTCTGGTTTCTGGCGCTGTTGCTCGCCTGGCTGAGCGGACTGCTGAACATGCCGGCGGCAGCACAGAATGCGGCGCCGCTGGTGATAGAAATTACCGCCGATGGCGCGCTCACGCCGTCGATGGGGGAATATTTAAAACGCGGCATCCACCTGGCGGAGCGAGAAAACGCCGAGCTATTGATCTTCAAGCTGAACACACCGGGCGGCAGTATCGACCTGATGCAAGATATGGTCGAGAGCATCCGCGCCAGCAGCGTGCCGGTGGTGGTGTACATCGCCCCGCGCGGGGCGATGGCGGGCAGCGCGGGGACGATGATCACCCTGGCGGGGCACGCCTCCGCCATGGCGCCTGAAACCACCATCGGCGCAGCCAGCCCGGTGGGTCCACAAGGCGAGGACCTGGGCGAGACCCTGGAAGCCAAGGAAAAGAACATCCTCAAAGCCACGGTGCGCTCTCTCGCCGAGGGGCGAAGCCCGGAAGCGGTGAGCCTGGCGGAAAGCGCCGTCGAGAGCGCGGCAGCGGCTTCAGCAAGCGAGGCGCTGCAGGTTGGGCTGGTGGATTTTATAGCCGAAGACGAGGCAGACCTGCTGCAGCAACTGGATGGTTTTACCGTCCAGCTTCAGAACGGCGAGCGCACGCTGGAGACCAGCGGGGCAACCATCACCCAGGTACAGCCTTCATTAATCGAGCAATTGCTATCCATCCTGACCAATCCCAACATCGTCTTCCTGCTACTCACCATCGGGGTGCAGGCGATCATCATCGAGCTCTCCAGCCCAGGTGGATGGGTAGCCGGCTTCATCGGGGCGGTCTGCCTGGCGCTGGCGGCTTACGGGCTGGGCGTGCTTACGGTGAACTGGTTCGGGTTGGTGTTCCTGGCGATCGCCTTTGCGCTCTTCATCCTGGATATCAAAGCGCCAACCCACGGGGCATTGACCGCGGCGGGAGTGGCATCGCTGATCGTGGGCTCGCTGGTGCTGTTCAACTCGCCAGCCAGCCCTTCTTTCCAGCGCGTTTCGGTGCCGCTCGTGGTATTGACCTCCGTCTTCACCGGTGGGATCTTCTTCACCTTCCTGCTCTTTGCTGTGCGCGCCCAAAAAACTCCGATACGCACGGGCGTGGAGAGCATCCTGGGAAGAGTGGGCACGGTGCGGGACGCGCTGGCGCCGGTGGGAACCGTGCAGCTCGGGGGAGAGCTGTGGACGGCTCAGGTAGTGGAGGGGGAAGAAGCTCTGCAAGCCGGGGAGCGGGTGGAAGTGGTGCGCCTGGAAGGCAACCGGCTGTTGGTGCGCAAAGCCGGTTAATCAGCGCAGCGCTTTATCAAAGAATTCCGCCAGGCGGGCATAAAGGATTTCCTGGTTAGCGGGCTTATCAATTCCGTGCCCTTCATCAGCAAACACCAAAACCTCATAGGGGATATTGTAGGCGTCCAGGCGCTCACGGATTTGTTGTAAATTTTCCGGAGTGACATTGGGGTCCAGGCTGCCATGCACGATGAACAGGCTGCCCTGGATGAGCTGGAAGAAATTGACCGGTGAGCGGGCGAAGTACTTCTCCGGCAACTGGTCTGGGCGCCCGCCCATCATCTCTTCGGTGAGAGAGCGGAGGTCCGGGCGGGTGGTCTGGTAATCCGTCGCCAGGTCCGCCATGCCGCAGATGGGGGCGGCAGCGGCGATGATCTCAGGCGGGTAATGGGTGATCAAATGCCAGGCGCTGTACCCGCCGAAGGATGTGCCGGTAACGCCAATGCGACCGGACCTGGCAAGCCCGGCGTGGATGAGCGCCTCGGCGCCGGAGGCAATATCGCTCTGCTCGCGCCCGCCCCAGCCATCTTCCTTGATAGCATCGCGGAATTTGAGTCCGAAGCCGGTGCTGCCGCGGTAGTTGACGGCAAGGACATTGAAGCCGCGCCGCACCAGGTACTGGATCTGGGCATCGAAGGCGTCCTCAGCGTGGCGGCTCGGTCCGCCGTGAATGCGGATGACTGCCCGCCTGGGGTTGGGCTGCGCCCGATACAGCCAGCCCTGGATCTTGAGACCATCCACCGAGCTCCAGCGGAAGGACTCCGCGGAGGTGAGCCTGGCGGGGTCCAGATCGGTATGGCGCCAGAGATGCGTCAGGGAGTGGAGCTCCTGCGGCGACGTGATGGAATCCTTGAAACGCACAATCTCACCCGGCAGGGCGGCAGAATAATAGCGCGCCACCCAATCGCCGTGGGGGGAACGACCCAGCGGGATGAGGTTACCCGGAAGGGAGGGGAATGGCGTCTCCTTGCCGCTGTATGGATCGAGCAGGCTGGGCTTATGGGTGGAAGCGACGATCTCATCGACGATTAGCATGCCATCGGGCGTGGGCCAGGCGCTTTCCAGGAATCTCTGCCGGTCGTCGATCAGCCAGCGCAGCCGGGCTGAGGGGAAGTGATAGATCCCCAGGCTGCGATGATCCTGGGCGCGCCCGCCGGTGGATTCCGTAAGGAACAGGATGCTCTCGCCGTCCGGCATCCAGCGGGCGAGAACGCGCACGCGGCTGCCGAAATTGAGGATCTCGCGGTCTTCCCGACCTTCGACATCCACCAGGTGAACCTGGCGACCGGCAGGATGGCGGTCTTTGCGCGAGTAGAGCAGGTGGTCGCCCTGGGAATTGAGGCTGAGCACCATGTAGTTGGGCTGAGCTGGGCGGGCGATGGCGGTGCGCTCGCCGCTTGACAGGTCATGGCGGTAAAGCCAGGTGGACTGGATGGGCTGACCAGCGGCAAAATCGTAATTGGCGCCGTAGAACAGTGTCTTGCCATCCGGATGCAGGCTGCCGCCGCGCAGGTAGTAGGGGGGGCGGTCTTCGGTGAGGGGCAGGAGCACGCCGGGACGGCTGAGATCGACGCGAAAGAGGCGGCAGCGCTCATCGCCGTCATGGTCCTCAGCCACGATAACGGCGGACGAATCGGGCGCCCAACTGACGAAGCTGGTGGCTTGCGGCGTGCGCGTGAGGGCAACGGGTGGGACCGATGCGTCGGTGGGCACGTAAAAAACATCTGCGTTTTCCAGCAAGCGGTACCAGACGAAAGCAATCCCACGCCCATCGGGGGAGAGACGGGCATCCAAGATCTCGGGCAGCGACAGCAACTGATCCAAAAATGTGTCCGCAGGCATTGGATGCATTATAGCCGTCAAAGGATAAAAATTCGAACTCCAACCCTGCTGGGGCGCCAAACAATCCGGTAAGGCTGGCGGACGCGGCAAACTGGCAGTTCTGCAAAAAAGAAGGTACAATTGCGCCTGTCCAACCGCTTACCGGTATGTACCAAGGAGATTTTATGCCTTTCGAACCAACACGCGATCGCATCCAGCCGGCAGATATCGAGACCCGACCGCAGCGGCGTCCGGAATGGATTAAGGTGCGGGCGCCCACGGGCGAGACGTACGAGTGGCTGCAAGGCTTGATGCGCAGCAAAGCGTTACACACCGTCTGCGAAGAAGCCATGTGCCCCAACATGGGCGAATGCTGGGGCTCCGGAACAGCCACTTTCCTGATGCTGGGCGATGTCTGCACCCGCTCGTGCGGTTTTTGCGACATCAAGCGCGGGCAGCCCTCCGCCCTGGATTGGCTGGAGCCGGAGCGCGTCGCCCAGGCGATCAAAGCCATGAACCTGCGCCACGCGGTGATTACCAGCGTCAACCGCGACGACCGGCGGGATGGGGGCGCGCCGATCTTCGCTATGGTGATCCGCCGCACGCGAGAGCTGCACCCGGGATGCTCCATCGAGGTGCTGATCCCCGATTTCAAGGGCAGCCTGGAAGCGCTGAAGATCGTCATAGACGCCCGACCGGAGATCCTGAACCATAATGTAGAAACCGTCCCGCGCCTGTTCAAACTGGTGCAACCACAGGATCACTACGAATGGGCGGCGGCAACGCTCACGAATGCCAAGCAGCTCGATCCCGAGGTGCTGACCAAGTCGGGGATCATGGTGGGATTGGGAGAGACGCTCGAAGAAGTGAAGGAAGTGATGCGCGACCAGCGCAGCTGGGGTGTGGATATCCTCACCGTGGGACAATACCTGCAGCCGAGCAAGAAGCACTTACCCATCGCGCGCTACTATACACCCGAGGAGTTTGCCGAGATCCGCGAGTACGGGCTGGGCATCGGCTTCAAATGGGTGGAAAGCGGACCGCTGGTGCGCTCTTCTTACCACGCCGCCGAACAGGTGCGTGCTCTGAGCATCGTGCACCGCAAGCTGTACGGGGACTCCACAAAACCGGGAATCAATTAAAGATGCAACGCGTGCTTTCTTCCAGCCGTTATCTGATGCTGATCGCCGTCGCCGGCTCTTTCCTGGCTAGCGTGGTGCTAATACTCTACGGCGGGTATAACACGATCCGGCTGGTGATCAGCGCGGTCTCGTTCCTGAACAAGGATCCCGAAGAAATCAAAAGTGTGGCGGTCAACTTCATCGGGATTGTGGATGTGTTCCTGCTGGGAACAATCTTCTATATCATAGCCCTGGGGCTATACGAGCTTTTCATCGACGACCAGGTGAAAGTGCCCGCCTGGCTGGAAATTCACTCGCTGGATGACCTGAAGGAGAGGCTGATCGGGGTGGTGATCATCGTGATGGGGGTGTTTTTCCTGGAAAAGATCGTGTCCTGGAAAGAACAAGTGGACCTGCTCCAGTTAGGCATCGCCATCGCCGTGGTGATCGCCGCGCTGACCTACTTTTTGAACCAGATATCCAGGCACCGCTAACAGATGATCGCGAAAAACAATCGGGAGCAGTGCGGGCGATGCCCGCATTGCTCCCGATTGTTGGCTTCCTTCCACAAAGTCTAATAGACCATCATGATCGCCTGAGATGCCCACTGGAAGAGAGGCGTCGAGAAAATGGCGAGCACCACCGTGGCGATGGCGGCAGCAAAAGCGGTAATCGCCAGCCAGCTCTCGCGGCGGATCTCCGGCTGACCTTCATGCATGTACATGATCACCACCACCCGCAGGTAGTAGAAAGCCGAGACGAGAGAAGTCAAGCCGCCGATGATCGCCAGACCGATATACCCGCCTTCGATCACGGTGCGGAAGAGGTAGAACTTAGCCACGAAACCCAGCGTGGGCGGTATGCCGGTGAGAGAAAGCATGAACACCGTCATCGCAGCCGCCAGCGCCGGATATTTACGCGCCAGACCGGCATAATCGTTGAGCTCAAGACCTTTGCCTTCAGCCTGCTCCAAAGCGATGACCACTGCCCAGGCGCCGAAGGTGGTGACAGCATAAGCCAGCAGGTAGAATAACGCCGAAGCAATCGCGTCCTGGCTGACTTCGCTATTCCCGTAAGGAACCAAAGCCATCAAGATGTAGCCTGCCTGGGCGATGCTCGAATATGCCAGCAGGCGCTTGATATTGCTCTGGGCAATGGCGACAACGTTGCCCAGGATCATCGTGAGGGCAGATAGAACCCACAGAATGGGCGTGATATCCTGCGTGATCGCAGGAAAAGCAGTAATGAAAACGCGCAGCAGAGCGGCAAAGCCGGCAGCCTTGGCGCAAACCGCCATGAAAGCGGTTACGGGGCTGGGCGAACCCTGGTATACGTCCGGCGTCCACATGTGAAAAGGCACAGCAGCCACTTTGAAGCCAAAACCGACCAGGATCAGAGCCGCTCCCACAGCGAGGAAAGCAAGGTTGGCGTTTCCGGCGCTGATGGCGGCGGTGATGCGCGTCAGGGCAGTGGAGCCCGTGGCGCCGAAGACGAGGGCAACGCCGTATACCACAAAGCCACCGGCAAACGCGCCGAGGAGGAAATATTTCAAAGCGGCTTCTTCAGAATCCTGGCGGGGGAGAGCGAAGCCAGCCAGCACATACAGGGGGATGGAAAGCAGCTCGAGCGCCATGAAGACCAGGATCAGGTCGGCTGCCATCGCCATCAACAACATGCCGCTGATCGATAGGAGAAGCAGGATGTAAAACTCATTGTGGTGCAGATCCATGCGTTTGAGGTAATCATAGGAAAGCGCCACTGCAGCGAGCCCGCTACCCAGGAAAAGCACGCTGAGGAAAACAGCAAAACCGTCGTAGACGATCATCCCATTGAAGGCTACCGTCTGCCCGCCAACCCGCGCCACCGCAGCAACCAGCGCCAGGAGGAGGCCGATCCCCGCCAGCACCGGCATAACGCCCTTACGCTCTTTGGGGATGACGAGCTCCGCAAGGAGGAGCAGGATTGCCCAGGCAACGACGATGATAAAGGGCAGGATTGCGAGAAGATCGTTGGTATTCGGGATCATGCAAGCCCTCCGTATCAGTGCAAGGCTACTGCGGCTACTTGCAGCGTAGCGACGAGCTTGTCGACTGTCGGCGCCATGAGATTAAAGAACGGCTGCGGATAAAGACCGATCCAGAAAATAAAGACCAGGAGCGGGATAAGGGTGACGATCTCGCGCCAGTTGATATCCTTCAGGGAGCGGTTTTCCTCTTTGTCCACCGGACCCAGGAACAACTTCTGGAACATGTAGAGGATATAGACCGCTGCCAGGATGACGCCCACCGCCGCCAGAGCAGCGAACCAGTACGTAGTCAGCGCGCCGCCCGCCTGACCGGCCTCCCAGGCGCCGAGCAAGATGGTGAACTCTCCGACAAAGCCGTTCAAGCCGGGCAGGCCCATCGAAGACAGGGCGACGATTAAAGTGAGAACGGCATAGACCGGCATCACTTTCCACAAGCCACCGAAAGCATCCATATCGCGAGTATGGCGGCGCTCGTAGACCATGCCCACGATGAGGAACAAAGCGCCCGTGCTCAATCCGTGATTGACCATCTGCAAGATACCGCCCTGGATGCCCTGGGCGTTGAGGGCAAACAAACCGAGCATGACGAAGCCCAGGTGGCTGACGGAGGAATACGCGACCAGCTTCTTGACATCTTTCTGTGCGTAAGAGACCAAGGCGCCGTAGATGATGCCAATCACCGCCAGGAGGGCAATCCAGGGGGCGAACTGCACGGCTGCCTGGGGGAAGAGCGGGATGTTGAAACGCAGGAAGCCATACGTGCCCATCTTCAGCAGCACACCAGCCAGGATCACGGAGCCAGCGGTAGGGGCTTCGACGTGGGCATCCGGCAACCAGGAGTGCAGGGGCCACATGGGGACCTTGATGGCAAAAGCAGCAGCAAAGGCGAGGAAGAGCCAGATTTGAATGGAGCCAGGTATGCCTCCCTGAGCGATCAGCTCCGGAACGGAGAAGGTGTTGCCATAAATACCAAGCCACAGGATGGCAAGCAGCATCAAGATGGAGCCTGCCATGGTGTAGAGGAAGAACTTAACGGCGGCATACATGCGGCGCGGACCACCCCAGATGCCGATCAGGAAATACATCGGCACCAGAGTGAACTCCCAGAAGATGTAGAAGAGGAAGAGGTCCTGGGCTAAAAAGACCCCCACCATACCCACTTCCAACAAGAGGAAGAAGAGCATAAAATCTCGCACCCGGTCTTCAACAGCGGTCCAGGTGGATAGGATCGAAATGGGGATTAAGAAGGTGGTCAGCAGCAGGAGCAAGATGCTCAAGCCATCCACACCCATGAAGAAGTGGATGTTGAGACCCGCGACCTGGATCCAGGGCAAATCGATCACCATCTGGAGAGCCGGATCTTCTGGGCGGAACTGCACCAGAACAGCGATCGAGATAGCAAACGTGATCAGCGAAGTGACCAGTGCAATCCAGCGGGCAGCATTCTTCTGCTCGGGCTTGAGGAACAAAAGGACCAAAACCCCGAGCAGGGGAAAGAAGGTGACCAGAGTAAGGGGTTGCAGAAGAAAATTCATAGCGCTTCCTCGTCTTGAGAAGTTCCCACCCGGTAAGCAGCCTTTCTTGCGCAAGGGCTGCAAACAGGAAAGGGCTTCACATCAGCGGATGATAATGATCAAATAGCCAAGGATAATCACAACACCGATAAACACCGAAAGTGCGTAGGTACGCACGTACCCTGTTTGGAGCCGGCGCATGCTGCCAGCCAATGCCTGGGTGGCGCGACCCAGCCAGTTCGCGATCGCATCGATGACCCCCAGGTCCACCTGAACCGAGAGAACCCTGGTAAGCCACTGGAACGAGCGTGCGATCACAATCTCATGGAACCAGTTATGCCAGAAGCGCCAATCGATCGTATCCGATAGGAAGCGAGAGATGGCGATGTAGGGGTTGAGAATGACCGCCCGGTAGAGCTCATCCACCCAGTACTTGTTCTCCAGCAAGGTGAAGACCGGTCCCAGCATGGGGCGCAGCGGATCATCAGGACGCTTTGCCGCAGGCGTCTCCTGCAGCTTCTGGTAGCGGCGGCTGTAAAGCAACCAGGAGAGGAGAAGGCCGATCAAAGCAACGCCAACCGATGTGCCGGCAACCAGGAAGTTAAACTCGCCAGCAGCTGCCTCGCCGGTATGGATGGTTTTGACTGCCTCTTCAATCTTGATGGTGTGCTCCAGCCAGTGACCGAAGGTGTGAATATAGGGTAAATTGATCAGCCCACCGAGGGCGGAGAGAGCAGCCAGGATGATGAGGGGCACGGTGATGAGGGGAGGATTCTCACTGGCATGCTCTGCAGGAGCGGTCCGCGGTTTACCAAAGAAAACCAGCAATACCTGGCGCCCCATGTAGAAAGCCGTTAAGAATGCGGCTATCGTTAGAAGCACGTACACGCCGGGGATATAGACCGTGGCTTCAGCCAGGATCTCATCCTTGGACCAGAAGCCTGCCAGCGGAGGGATACCCGCCAGCGCCATGGCGCCGATCAGGTAAACCCAGAAGGTGGTCTTCATGCGGGTGCGCACCCCACCCATATTGCGCATGTCCTGCGGGTCAAAATGATGGGCATCGCCCTTGAGCTTCTTTTTGAGCGCCGGATCGTGCTCAACATGGTGGTGCCCCTTCTCCATGCCCAGGATCACGGAGCCGGCGGCAAGGAAAAGCAGGGCTTTGAAGAAGGCGTGCGTGACAAGGTGGAACATGCCAGCCGTGAAAGCGCCCATGCCGACTGCGGCAACCATGAAACCGAGCTGGCTGATGGTGGAATATGCCAACACCTTCTTAATATCAAATTGCGCCACGGCGATGGTGGCAGCAAAGACGGCGGTTATCCCTCCCACCCAGGCGACCAGGTGTTGGGCGTCTGGCACAAGAACATACAGAGGCGCCGAGCGGGCAATCAGGTAAACGCCGGCGGTGACCATGGTAGCGGCATGGATCAGGGCGGAGACCGGCGTGGGACCCGCCATAGCATCCGGCAGCCAGACGTAGAGGGGAAGCTGAGCCGATTTACCGGCGACCCCCAGCAGCATAAATACGGTGATCATCAAGATCGCCAGGGGAAATGCCTGGGCTACTTCAGGCGCGGTTTTATAAATCAACTCGAAGTCAAAGGTGCGAAAGATACCGAACATGGTCAGGGCGGCAAGGATAAAACCAAAGTCGCCGATGCGATTGGTGATCATGGCTTTCTTGGCAGCCAGGGCGTTGCCAATGCCTTTCTCGCCTTTTTCAAACCAGAAATCCGATCAAGAGGAAGGAACAAAGACCAACACCCTCCCAACCGACGAAGAGCATCAGGTAGTTATTGCTGCTCACCAGCACCATCATGGCGGCGATGAACAGGTTCAGGTAGACAAAAAACCGGCGGAAACGCCCGGGATCCCCGTTATGGCGCACATCTTCATGCATGTACCCGATGGCATAGATATGGATCAGGGTCCCCACACCAGAAACGACCAGCATCATCACGACCGAGAGCGTATCGACCTGAAAAGCCCAATGGACATCCAGGATGCCGATCTTGATCCACTGCGCCAGCGGCACAACCTTACCTTCCGGGTGCCCCACGAGCGAGATGGCGAGGAGCACCGCCACCACGAAGGACAACCCGGCTGCGGTGCTGGCGATGGCGCCGATGGCTTTTTCACCCAGGCGACCGCCAAAGATGATATTGGTCAACAGCCCGATCACCGGGATGAAGACGATCCAGGGAACCAGGTAGAAGAACTGCGGCCCGCTCGAGACTACTTCGCTCAGGGACATAGGGCTTAACCTTTCAGGGTATTCATCTGGTCAACGTCAATCGACTGCTTGGTGTTGAAGATCGCCACGATCAATGCAAGACCAACCGCAACCTCTGCAGCGGCGACGGTCATGACAAAGAATACAAAAATCTGCCCGCTCACGGCTTGATAAGCATGGGCGAAGGCGACAAAAGCAAGGTTGGCGGCGTTAAGCATCAGCTCGACAGACATGAAGATCACAATCGAGTTGCGGCGGATCAACACACCCATGGCGCCGATGGTAAAAAGGATGGCGGATAAGCCAATGTAATAAGCCGTGGGTACCATTACTCTCCTCCAGAATACTTTAGATCAAAGCCAGCAACGTTGCGATCTTCATGCCCTGCGCCTGGAAAGCACGATGGCGCCGATCAAAGCCGTCAGCAGCAGGATCGAGGTAACCTCGAAGGGCAGTAAGTACTGGCTGAAGAGCACTTCACCGATTGTGACCGGGTCACCAAAGGCGGGGGAGGGCACTCCGCCTGCCGGGAAAGCGCCTCGCTGGCTAAAAACGAAGAAAAGCGCCTCGCCCAACAAGATCAGACCCAACACCAGAGACAATGGCTGCAGCCACCAGGAGGATGGCGTGCGACCGGTTTGCTCGGCGCCAAGCAACATGATGACGAAGAGGAAAAGCACCATGATAGCGCCGGCATATACCGTGACCTGCGCCAGGGCGATGAAAGGGGCGCTCAAAATCAGGTAGAAGACAGCCACCGCAGCGAAGTTCGTGATGAGGAACAGGGCAGCGTAGACAGCATTGCGGCTGAAGAGCATGGCGATAGCGGTCACCACCGCCAGGATCGCCAGAAGGATAAACAGGATCATCTCAGCAGACATAGCACTCCTCAGTCCGGGTTCTCCATGACGGGGATAGAGCGGGTAAACACACCGGGCTCAACCTTTTGGGGCGTCGGCTTGCCATCTTCTGGCACTGGGACGATGAGCATCTCCTTGGTATAGATTGCCTGCCGGCGGTCGGTAAAAGAAAGCTCGTAATTATCGCCGAGGACGATCGCCTCGGTAGGGCAGGCATCCTCGCAGTACCCGCAGAAGATGCAACGCAGCATATTGATCTCGTAGGTGCTGGCGTAGCGCTCGCCAGGCGAGTAGCGCTCATCATCGCTATTCTCGGAAGATTCGACGAAGATCGCATCTGCCGGGCAGGCGGCGGCGCACAAAGCGCAGCCTATGCACTTCTCCAGACCATTTTCGTAGCGGTGCAGCTCGTGCCGCCCCTTGAAACGCCGGCTCACCGGTCGTTTTTCTTCGGGGTACTGCACCGTTACCGGCTTTTCCAACATCGAACGCAGCGTGGTACCCAGACCACGGAAGATTTCACTCAGCATAACGTTTACCTCCTGCTTTACCGATGGCATTCCTTGCCATATACACCACTAAGAATAAGAAGAGGAGCGTCAATAATGAAATCAGCCAGAAAGCATTCCAGATAGATACCAATCGCGGTGATGAATACATTCGCCAGGGCAATGGGGAGCATAATCTTCCAACCGAAAGCCATCAAGCGGTCGTAGCGGATGCGCGGTAGCGTGGCGCGCACCCAGATCATCCCGAAAAGCAGGATGACAACCTTGAGGAGCAAATAAAATGGACCGAGCCAGGGAAACTGATCTATAAAGGGACCATCGTAACCGCCAAAGAAGAGCGTGGCGGCAATGGCGCTGACAGCGATCATCTTGATGTATTCTGCCATGAAGAACAGGGCGAACTTCATGCCAGAATATTCCGTATGGTAACCTGCAGTCAGCTCCTGCTCGGCTTCAGGCATATCGAACGGAGCCCGGTTGACTTCAGCCAGGGTGGCGATCCAGAAGATGAAGGCGCCAACCGGCTGCCAGAGCACGAACCAGCCATATTCCTGCTGCGACTTAACGATCTCCAGCAAATTCATGGAGCCAGCTAGCAACATGGGACCGATGAAACCCAAGCCCAGCGCCAGCTCATAGCTGATCATCTGGGCTGTGGAGCGGATGCCGCCCAGCATGGCGTATTTATTGTTCGAGGACCAGCCCGCCAGGACGATGCCGTAGACGGAGATGGAGGTGATGGCGGTTATGTAGAGGATGCCAACGTTGAGATTTGCGACCGAAAGAGAGATCTGCCTGCCAAAGAGGGTCAGGGTATCCCCCCAGGGCACAACCGCCATAATGATCAGAGCGGGGATCACGGTGACGACCGGCGCCAGAATGAAGATCACTTTGTCCGCTTTGGATGGTACAAGCTCCTCTTTAAAAATGAGCTTGATGCCATCTGCTACTGGCTGAAGCAATCCCCACGGACCCGCCCGGTTGGGACCAATACGCACCTGGATGCGCGCCAGGGCTTTGCGCTCGTAAAGCGTAAGATAAGCAAAACCCGTGACACAAGCCAGAAGCAAGATCACCGCTTTAATTGTCCATTCCAGGATCAAAGCCAGTTCCATGAATTACCTCGTCTCGTGAAACTCTCAAGCCACGACCCGCTCGACCATGCGGATCTCGACCGGTGTTGGACCAACAATGGGAATCCCCAGACTACGCGGGACGAGCGCCACGCCCTGCGGCACCGAGCTATCCAGGCGAGCAGACGCCAGGGTAGATGTGCCATTCAGGCTCACCTGCACGGCGGCGCCGTTGGCAATTCCCAGCTCGCCTGCGGAAGCTGGATTGAGCAGGACGTAGGGCTGCGGGATGCGCTGGTGGAGCAGCGTCGAAGGCATTACCGTCTGACCGCGGTCGTAAAGCACGGTGACGGGCACCGCCAGCAAGGCATTCTCCGGCGCCTGGGGCGTGAAGAGCTGCGGCCAGCTCACCGGCACGCTCTCGCCTCGCTCCGCTGAGGAGGCTAACTGCACGCCCAGGCCCTGGTGGTTATCATAGGTTGCACCGCCATAATACAAATCACTGCGCCCGATGACGGGCCATTGCTCCTGAGTCTGCGCTAAGGCGGCGTAGCTGATGCCGGCGTAGCCAGGAATTTCAGATGCAATGCGCCCCATGACGAGCGAAGCCAGGCGGCTTTCCAAATCCAGACCGAGGAGCTGCCCCAGCTTGCCGGTCACAGAAAAATCGGCAAGGCTGCCGGGTTGCTCGGGGATAGCGGGATAATAGCGCTGGACCCGGCGCTCGCCGCTGGTGAATGCGCCCTCCCGCTCGGTGTAGGGTCGCACCGGCAAGACAACATCCGCCAGCTTGGCAGTGGAAGTGAGGAAGAGATCCTGGACTACCAGGAATTCAGCCGTCTCAGCCATCAAGGGGTCATCGCCCGCCGGGTCAGCAGCGACGACGTAGAGCGCTTTGGCAGATTTCATGGCTTCCTTGAGCCCAAGGAGGGGACGGAAACCTATATCCCAGGCGCCCTGCTCGTTGGCTTTCTGCCATACCCCGATCAATCCATTATTCTTGCGCCCCACATGACCGGTGACAACCAGCAAGTTTGCACAAGACTGCGCCAAAGCCTGCGACTCCTGCAAACCGGTACCCTCGCTGCCAAACAAGATCATGGCGTTCTCTGCACCGGCAAAAGCTTTGGCGGCTGCTTCAAGCTCCGCTGAGCGGGACAGGCCCTGCACCGTCTCAGGCAGCTCCGGTCGCTTGGCAGATAGAGCATTCACCAGAGCCAGGATTGCGGCAGCCTCTGATCCGTAGGGGTAGCGCACCACATGGGAGGCGTATCGATCGAGGCGGGTGGATCTCGGATTCAAGACGATCAACTTTGCGCCGCGTCCGGCAGCCGCCTTGACACGCAGCCACCAGACAGGGGCTTCTTCCAGGAGATCCGAAGCGACTACCAGGATAGCCGTCTCTGCGCCGACCTCTGAGAAATTTGTGTCCTTGCCAACGCCCACCTGCGCCACAAGATCACCACCGCCCATCTCGGTGTACAGGGCAGCCTTGCCTCCAAGCCCGGCAGTTAGCTGGCGCAGGTTGAACAGGTCCTCATTCGACAACCGCCCCCCTGCCAGGGTGAGCAAGCCATCCCCGGCAGACGCGGAATCGATCCGCCACAAGCTGCAAGGCTTCATCCCAGGGGACAGGGGTCAGCTCACCGTTCTTACGCACCAGCGGCTGGGAGAGGCGCTCGCTGCTCTCGGTGAAATGGTATGCAAAACGACCTTTATCGCAGATCCAGATCTCATTGACCAACTCGTTCTGGCGCGGCATCACGCGCTTGATCGCCCATTTACCGCCGGTTTTCGCCTCGCGGCGGACGTTGAAAACGATGTTGCAGCCAACGGGACATTGCGAGCAGATGGATGCTGCGGAATTAAGCTCCCAGGGGCGGGCGCCGAAGCGGAAATCAGCAGTTGTCAGCGCACCCACAGGACAAATATCGGTGGTGTTGCCAGAAAAATAAGAGTCAAATCCCGGCTCAGAGAAAGTGACGATCTCCAGCGAACGACCGCGTTGGTAAAAGCCGATCACCGGGTCGTCGACGATATCCGTCTGGAAACGCACGCAACGAGCGCATTGGATACAACGCTCGCGATCCAGGTAGATGAGCTCCCCGAGTGGCACTTGCTTTGCCAGGTGCATCTTTTCATCGTAAATGTAGCGGCTGACGCCGGGACCGAAGCCCATGGTCAGGTTCTGGAGCGGGCACTCGCCGCCTTTGTCGCAGACGGGACAATCCAGCGGGTGGGAGGTGAGCAGGAACTCGAGGATGTCCTCGCGACCCGCTTTCGCTTTTTCACTGGCGCCCAGCACCACCATGCCCTCAGAGACGGGCGTTGTACAGGCGGTTTCCAGCTTGGGACCGAACTGCATCTTCGGCGAGCCATCCGGCTCACGCACCACCTCGCCACTGGAGCGGTCAATCACCGGTCTGCCGATCTCCACCAGGCACATACGGCACATGCCCACTGGCTCCATCTTCGGGTGATAGCAGAAGACGGGGATATCGATGCCGGCTTTTTTAGCGGCATTTACGATTAAAGTGCCCTCCGGCACCGTAACTTGCGTTCCATCAATCGTCAGTGTTACCAACTTTGCCATACCTCTACTCCCCGGACTCGGCAGCTTCTACAAGCTGGTCTTGACCAGCGGAGGCGCTCTGCCTGAAATCGGCTTCGAAGCGCTCGATACCCGACAACACCGCCTCGATGGAGAACTCGCCCAAGGCGCACAGGCATTTGCCCTTGACCTGGCTGGCGACATCGCGCAGCAACTCGACATCCTGCCAGGAAGCCTGCCCGGCAGCAATCCGTTCGGTGAGGTGCATCATCCAGAACGTGCCCTCGCGACAGGGCGTGCATTTGCCGCAGGACTCGTGCTTAAAAAAGTGGATCGTCTTATTGATCAGCCAGGATACGCTCACGCTTTCGTCCACCACGATCACAGAGGCTGATCCAAGCTGGGCGCCCAATTTTGGGACGCTTTCATAATCCATCGGCGTATCCAGGGCTTCTTCCGTCGCTACAATCAGGCTCGAGGAAGCGCCAGCTGCCATGATGGCTTTGATCTTTCGCCCGCCGGGGATGCCGCCGCCACGCGCGTAGATCAGCTCGCGGAAGGGCGTGCCGAGAGGTAGCTCGTAATTCCCGGGACGGTTGACGCAACCCGAGAGCGAAAAAACCTTGACACCCGGGCTCTTCTCGGTGCCGTAGGTGCGGAACCACTCGGCGCCGCGCTCCACGATGAGCGGGACATTGGTGAGCGTTTCGACGTTGTTGACTACAGTGGGTTTGCCGTACAACCCAAATGAAGGCGGGAATGGCGGACGCAAGCGGGGCTGACCCAGCTTGCCCTCGATGGATTCCAGCAGGGCGGTCTCTTCTCCGCAGATGTAGGCGCCGGCCCCCAGATGGGTGTACATGCGCAACGAGTAATCACTGCCGAAAAGGTTATCCCCCAGCAAATGCGCTTCTTCCATCTCCGCGATGCGCTGGTCGAGCTGATGGGCGATATGCCAGAACTCGCCGCGCAGGTAAACATAAGCGACATTGGCTTTATTGGCGTAAGCTGTCAGGGCAACCCCCTCCAAGAACTGGAAAGGATTGTCCTCCATGATCTCACGATCCTTAAAGGTGCCCGGCTCGGACTCGTCTGCGTTGCAGACTACGTAGTGGGGCCAGGACTTGTTATCCATGAACGCCCATTTCAAGCCGGTAGGGAATCCGGCGCCGCCGCGACCGCGCAAGCCGGAGGCTTTAACGACTTCGATCACCTCTTCAGGCTGCATGCGCGTGACCGCAGAGCGGAAAGCCTGGAATCCACCCAGGCGGCGGTATTCTGCCAGGTCGCTGATCTCCGGATAATCGCGGTGGCGCAACAGGAGGTATTTAGCGTCCATCTTTGCCTCCTGGCTGCTTGCGCCATCGCTCTACGAGATCCATGGCGCTGTTGACGGTCTGGTTCTCGTAATAGGTCAGACCATCGTCTGATTGAACCTGGAACATAGGAGCTCGATCACAGCCAGCCAGGCACATGACATGCTCGACCGTCACCAACCCATCCGGCGTAGTCTCGCCCACCTGGATACCCAGATTCTCGCACAGCTTTTCCAGGAACTCTTCCGCGCCGCGCAAAGCGCAGGGCAGATCGGTACACACCTGGATGCGGTATTTGCCGGCCGGCTCATCATAGTAGAGCGAATAAAAACCGACGATCGAGCTGACTTCCGTGGCGGAAATTCCCAAGATATCAGCGATATCCTGCAAGGATTGCTTCGTCACAAAGCCGCTCTTCCCGCTGCGCCAGGTACAAGAGCGACATGACCGCTGAGCGCTTTTGGTCTTCTGGATATTTCACCAGGATAGCCTGAATCTCTTCAGGATATTTCTCTAAGATGATATTCACCGGTCCACGTCTCCCAGGACAATGTCAACAGTGCCAATCAGAGCGACCAGGTCTGCTACAAGATGACCCCTGGAAAGCAAAGGAAGAACCTGGAGGTTGGCAAACGATGGAGTGCGCCAGTAAACGCGGTAGGGCTTGGGTCCGCCATCGCCTTCAAGGAATACACCCAACTCGCCACGGGGCGATTCCACGGCTACATACACACTCGCCTTAGGCGCTGGGAAGCCTTCGGTCCACAGCTTGAAGTGGTGAATGACCGCCTCCATGCTGGTACCCAGCTCGGCGCGCGGCGGGGGGACGAATTTGCGGTTGTTGCTGCGCACCGCTCCGGAAGGAAGCTTATCTATAGCCTGCTGGACAATGCGCAACGACTGGCGCATCTCTTCCATGCGCACCATGTAGCGGGCGTAGGTATCGCCGCCGGTTTGGGAGACAACATCAAACTCGTACTGCTCATAACCCGAGTAGGGGTGGGCTTTGCGCAGGTCATGCGTGACGCCAGAAGCGCGCAGGGTTGGACCGGTGGCGCCCCAAGCAATGGCATCCTCCCGGGAGAGAACGCCGATGCCCTGGGTGCGCTCGATGAACAACGGGTTCTTGGTCAACATGCTGTCGTACTCGGCGATGCGAGCAGGAAAGTCCTTGAGGATCTGGCGCACGGCATCTTCGAACTCAACGGGCACATCGCGCCACAAGCCACCCGGACGGAAATAGGTCGCCATCATACGCTGACCACCGCACATCTCGATGACATCCAGGATGCGCTCGCGCTCACGGAAGCAGTAGAGAAAGACAGACATGGCTGCCAGGTCGAGGGCGTGGGTACCCAACCACACCAGGTGAGAGGCAATGCGCTGCAGCTCGGTGAGGATCACACGCACCACCTGGGCGCGCGGAGGCACATCCAGATCTACCAGCTTTTCAATGGCAAGGCAGTACACCAGGTTATTGCCCACCGTATTCAGGTAGTCCAGGCGATCGGTCATCACCGCGGCTTTCTCGTATGACTTGGCTTCCATGTTCTTCTCAATACCGGTGTGGAGGAAGCCAATATCGGGGATGCAATGGATCACAAGCTCGCCATCCAGCTCGAGCAGCAAGCGCAGCACGCCATGCGTGCTGGGATGCTGGGGACCCATATTCAACAGGACAGTCTCGCCCTCAAGCGCCCGGTCGGAGACCAGGTGCCGGAGCTCATCCAGGGTAATCTCGGTTTTCTCAAACATGGTTGTCTCAGATAGTTCCCATCGCAAGGATCAGGCGCACGCCAGGGATGCTACTCCCTGGCGTAGGGCTTCCGCTGGTCGATCTCATCATAGTTGAATGAGAACTGGACTTCTTCGTAGCCGAGGGGATAGTCTTTGCGCAGTGGATGACCAACCCAGTCGTAGGGCATGAGGATACGGCGCAGATCAGTATGACCTTCAAAGCGGAGGCCGAACATATCCCAGATCTCGCGCTCGTACCAATTGGCATTTGGATATATTTTCTCGATCGTCGGGACTGGTTAATAGCGCCGGCGTTGACCGGCAGGCGCAGGCTGAGGCGCTGGTAGTGCTCAAACGAGTAGAGCAAGTAAACCAGGTGAAAACGCGGCTGCTCCTCGGGCCAGTAATCCACCGCGGTCTGACCAGCGAGCGAGTCGAAGCCAAACTCATCGCGCAAGAGCTGGCAGGCAGCCGCGACATGCTCTGGCGCCAGCAGCACACTGACCTGGTCGCGGAATTCGCTCACCTGTGCGCCAAAGCGCTCTGCCAGTGCAGCGACAGCAACGGAGAGATGTTCATCCATAGGCATTTTTCTCTAAGGTAAATACAACTTGTATTGAGCCGCAGGCTTACGCCCAGTCCTTGACCTTCTCACCGCGCACCTTCTCCTGCAGGGTGAGAATGCCATGAATGAGGGCTTCCGGGCGCGGTGGGCAACCGGCAACATAGACATCTACCGGCACCACTTCATCTACTCCCGGCACGATGGCATAGTTGTTGAAAACGCCGCCGCACGAGGCGCAATCACCCATCGAGATCACCCACTTCGGGTCGGGCATCTGGTCGTACAGGCGACGCAGCACGGGCGCCATCTTGCGCGATACCCGCCCGGCGACGATCATCAGATCCGACTGGCGCGGGCTGGCGCGCATCAGCTCCATGCCGAAGCGGCTCATATCATAGGTGGAAGCCTGGGCAGACATCATCTCAATCGCGCAGCAAGCCAAGCCGAATAACATGGGCCACATGGCGTTGGTACGCGCCCAATTGACTGCCTGCTCCAGCTTGAGCGTGACCACGCCCATATTGCCGAGCTTCTGTTCTACTCCCATTCGAATGCTCCTTTTTTCCACGCGTAAATGTAACCTACCACTAAAATGAGCACGAAGATCAGCATCTCGATCAAGCCAAATAAGCCCAGCTTGCGAAAGACAATCGCCCAGGGAAGGAAGAAGACGACTTCAATATCAAACAGGATGAACAGCACCGCGACCATGTAAAAACGCACCGGCATGCGGCGGGTGCCGGGTCCGAAGGGCGTCATGCCGGATTCGTAGGGGAGCGATTTGCGCAGTGTCGGGCGGCGCGGACCGAAAAGGTGACCCAGAGCCACCACCAGCGCTGCCAGCAGGGTTGCCAGGATTACCAGGATTGCAATGGGCACATACTCGATGGGCATGCTCGATCCTCAACCAGGGCAGAATATATTGATGGGTAAGTTTATCACACGCAAGAAAAGGTGTCAAATTTCACAAAGGAACTCGTAAATGGTGTCTTTTCATCAACCGTGTTTACCCCAGAAAATCCCGCAGGTGGCGGCTGCGCGTGGGGTGGCGCAGCTTGCGCAGCGCCTTGGATTCGATCTGGCGGATGCGCTCCCGGGTAACATTGAACGCCTGACCGACCTCTTCAAGAGTATGGTCCTTGCCATCGGCGAGACCAAAACGCAGCTCGAGCACCTGGCGCTCGCGATCCGAGAGAACCGCCAGGGCATTCTTGACCGACTCGCGCAGCATATCGCGCGCGGCGGCGTCCATCGGCTCCAGGGCATCCTGATCCTCGATGAAGTCGCCGAGCTGGCTGCTGTCTTCGTTGCCGACGGGGCTATCCAGCGACATCGGCTCCTCGGATGCGCGCAAGATGCGGTTGACCTTAGCAGCCGCCCTGCTCCAGCGACGGCGCACATCGGGCGGCAAGGGGGTTCCCTCCAGGCGCGAGCGGGCGATGGCGCGCTCATCCTTGGGATCCAGGTAACCCGCCTCCAGAGCGAGCTCTTCGCTACCAGGCTCGCGACCCAACTGCTGGATGAGCTTGCGCTGCACGCGCAGCAAGCGGTTGATCGACTCGAAAATATGGACCGGGATGCGGATGGTGCGCGCCTGGTCGGCGATGGAGCGACTGATCGACTGGCGGATCCACCAGGTGGCATAGGTGCTGAACTTATAGCCGCGCGTGGGATCAAACTTGGAGACGGCGCGCAACAAGCCGATATTTCCTTCCTGGATCAGGTCCAGGAAGGAGCTGCCACGACCGATATAGCGCTTGGCGACGCTGACCACCAGGCGCAGGTTGGCGCGGATGATGGCGTGGTGCGCCTCGTTGGCGCGCAGGTTGATCAACTCCAGCTCGGATTCGAGCTCCGCTTCAGGCGGCAGGTGCTCCATGAAGATCTTTTCCTCAGGCACGCTGCCATGCTCTTTAATGTACCGAAGCAGATAGCTGGCTGTAGCCTCCGGCACCAGGTAAAAGCCCATATAAACGGTAAAAGCATTACGCGCCAGGGCGTCCCACAGCGCATCCTTGCCCCACAAGCCATTATCCAGGTAAGCGCGCAGGTAGGAAGGCACATCGGCATCCCAGGTTTGGCGCAGCATCTGGGCTTCGGTGAGGATGAGCGCCAGGTCAGGGCAGGGATACTGCAGGCGACTCGTATCCTCCAGCACGCGCCTCCAGGAGATCTCCAGCTCATCATAAAAGGCACGGTAGATGCGCCGGGCAGAAGGGCGCATCTCGGGGCGGGTGCGGCGCTTGCTGGCGCCCGCCTCATCCCAGGCGAGCGGGTGGCCGCGGCTCAGAGGTCTCGATACGGCGCACGGCTTCCATGCGCGAGGCGAGCCAGAACTCCCGGTCTGTATCCAGCAGGTCGATGCCCCCGATCTCCTTCAGGTACAGGCGCACCGGGTCCTCGCTCAGCTCAACCATCAGAGCCGGATGGTCGAGCAGGTCGAGCGGCTCTTCGCGCGCCAGGTTCTCCAGGTCCTGCACTTCCAGGGCGAGGGCTTCATCATCGGGCTCATCGGGGATATCGGGAAGCTCGATGTCAGCCAGGAGCAGCTCATCCAGCCCGTCCACCTGCAGATCTTCCATGTCGTTGAGCTCATCTGCCGGAGGATCGGGCTGCTCTTGCGGCGGCGGAATGGGTTTTTGGGGGTTGGATTTTGCCGGCATAAGATATCCCAATCGTATACTAACGGCTGTGCAGGGCGCGGCCGGTGTAGAACCCGCGCGCCTGATCCAACCGCTGCAGGAGGAGCATATTCTGCGCCAACGATTGCTGGTACTGCTCGATGCCCAGGTCGCCTTGTTGCTGCGAATCCTCCATGGCAAAGCGCAAGAATTCCAGGCTCTGGGCGAGGCTGCTCTTGCGCATGTCTAAGAGGGCGCGCAGCAAGTCGCCGAGGACGCGCTCGTCGTTGGGATCGAGCTTGGCGGTGCGCGCCAGCAGGTCGTCGGCGATCTCCATCATGGGCAGCGAGAGGCGGTTGAGGACATGGTTGAGCGGCTCGGCGACATCCTGGTCGATCAATTCCTGCAGCAGGCGCAGGATAGCCCGGTGGTCGGCATGCTGGAAGTCATCAGGCGAGATGCGCTGCAACCCGAACTTCTGCAGGTCGCGGTCGACGCGGTAGAGCAGGTCGGGGCGGCGCAGCAGGACGCCCAGGGCAAAGGCTTCCATGGCGTAGCTTCCGGCGGCGGCGCTGCGCAACGGCTCCAGGGCGGGCTGCGCGGAGGGTTTGAGGCTGGCGCGCCGGGCGGGACGGCGGGTGAAGCCGCCTTCGCCGGGCAGGCGGCGCTCGTCCACGCGCAACAGGCGGGCGAGACTCTGGCGGTAGGTGTCGCGCTCGATGGGATTAGACACATCCTGGATGAGCGGCAAGACCTGGGCGGCGATCTCGCTCTTGACCTTGGGGTCGCTGACGTCGCGGCTGGCGGCAAGCGTTTCCATGACGTGCAAGACCACCGGCTTGGCTTGGTCCACCAGGCGCTGCCACTCCTGCGGGTCGCGGTTGACCACCTCGTCGGGGTCCATCCCGGGCGGCAGGGCGGTGACGCGGATATCCGCCTGCAGGCGCGCCTCGTATCCGATCAAGCCGCGGGCGTCGAAGACCGCTTCAGACTCGTGATCCATACTCTGGCGGGCGATCTGCAAGCCGCGCAGGGTGGCTTTATCGCCGGCGGCGTCGGCGTCCAGGGCGAGCACGATGCGGTGCGACAGGCGCTTGAGCAGGCGCATCTGGTGCTCGGTGAGGGCGGTGCCCATGGGCGAGACAGCCTGCTCGAAGCCCGCCTGGTGCAGGGCGATGACATCCAGGTAGCCCTCGACGATGACCGCCTGCTCCGCGGCGCGGATGGCTTTGCGGGCGCGGTCGAGACCGTATAGCAAGCGCCCCTTGTCAAAGATGGGGGTCTGGGGAGAATTGAGGAACTTGGGGACATCCTCGGGGTTGAGGATGCGCGCCCCGAAGCCCGCCATGCGACCGCGCTCGTCGCGGATGGGGAAGGTGATGCGGTGGCGGAAGCGGTCGTGGACGCCGCCGCTCTCGCGCTCGGAGACCAGACCAGCTTCCAGGAGCTCGCGCTCGCTGATGCGACGCGCACGGAAATGCGAGGTGAGAGCTTCCCAGGCGCTGGGGGCATAGCCCAACCCGAAGGCTTCGATGGTTTCATCCTTCAAGCCGCGGCGGTGCAGGTAGTCGAGCGCCTGCTGACCGGCGGGCGTGTTGAGCAAATTGTGGCGGAAGAAGATGACGGCATCTTCGAGGAGCTGGCGCAGGTTATCATGCTCTTCGGCGGCAGCCTGCTCTTCCGGCGTGTGCGGCTTGAGCTGGACGCCGGCTTTATCAGCCAGGAAGCGCAGAGCTTCGGCAAAGTCCCAGCCCTCTTTCTTCATGACAAAGCCGAAGATATCGCCGCCCTCGTTGCACTCTCCGAAGCAGCGCCAGGTGCCGGTATCCTGGAAGACGGCAAAGGCAGGTGTGCGCGTGTTGGAGTGGAAGGGGCAGAATCCCGTATAGTTCTTCCCCGAGCGGCGCAACTGGACCGTCTCGGAGACCAGGTCTACGAGATCGATGCGCGCCTTGATCTCATCGATGACTGAGGACATGGAATCTCACCTTTCCATCCTTTGGCGGGAGGAGCAATCCCGATGGGGGGAATTATAACCGAGGGGAGGGTTGACGTCCCTCAAGAACATTCGGGAAACAGTTGGTGGTTGGTGGTTGTCAGTTGGTGGTTGGTGGTAGGAACCCGGACCTATGTCTTACCGGATTGCAATACACAAGCAGGCGCTTTGCGGCTAAAATTCAGGCATGGCGGATAGCGACGAGAAGGAACTATATATCAGCGTGGACGTGGAGACGGCGGGACCGAACCCCAGCCAGTACGCCCTGCTGAGCATCGGGGCTTGCACGGTGGACGAGCACCGGCGCACATTTTACGTCGAGCTCAAGCCGGAGAACCTGAACAGCACCGGCGAGGCGCAAGCCACCCACAACCTGGACATGCAGGCGCTGCAAGCCAGCGGGCTGCCGGCGGAAGAGGCGCTGAGGGCTTTCGCGGAGTGGGTGGAAGAGGTAACGCCGCCGGGGGTGAGGCCGGTGTTTGTGGGCTTCAACGCGCCCTTCGACTGGATGTTCGTGGCAGATGCCTTCTACCGCACGCTGGGGCGCAACCCTTTCGGGCACTCGGCACTGGACATCAAGGCGCTGTTCATGGGGATGAGCGGCTGCACCTGGGCGCAGACGACGAAGCGCACGCTCAGCCCGCGCTACCTGGACGGCAGGCACCTCAGCCACAACGCGCTGAGCGACGCGCTCGACCAGGCGGAGATCTTCGAGAAGATTCTGGAGGAGATCAAGGCGGCGCATGCAAGGAGCTAATTTTACCGCAGAGCCGCAGAGAACACTGAGAAAACAAATTGAATTTATCCCACTCTCTTATCCATATCACGAGACAGGAGGAAGGCGATGAGTACGGTAAACGTTAAAGACCCCAATAACGCAATGGAAACGCTGAGGGAATCGGCAAAGCGGCTGGGCATCGAGCTGGACGAGGCCGAGGCGCTGCAATGGCTGACCGCCATGGCGGCTGAGGAAGGGCAGGAAGCCGTCAGCTACGACGAGCGCAGCGGCGTCTTCGGGCACAAGGTGGCGATGCTAGACTTCAGCCCGGTGGAGCTGGAGCGCTTCCGCCAGATCGGGCGCATCGTCGAGTTCAAGGATGAGGCAGGCGTGGTGGAGACGGCGCTGGCGATCTCCGGCTCATCGGCGCAGTCCAAGGTGCAGACCTACCCCGGCGACATGGATTTCTTCGAGCGGGTGAACATCCTGGCGCCCGACCGGGAGGCGGCCTGCCGCATCCTGGCGAGGATCATGCGCGAGAAGGCGCTGGAGGCGCGGCGCGGACCCTCCTACCAGCTCATCCAGGTGCGCTTCGGCAACTATCCGATCACGGTGATGCGCGAGGGCAAGACCTGCAAGGCGGGCACTTCGGTAACCTGGACGGTAGACGAGGTGCAGGCAGGCGAGGTGCAGGCGGCGCTGCTGGACGGGACGCGGGTGAGCGTGGCGTGGCTGGACGTAGCCATGGACCCGGGCTGGTGCAAGCTGGACTGGGTGGTGGCAGACCGCATCCGCGGCGGGCTATCCAACGCCAGCAATATGCTGGATGTGACCTGGGAAGCGCCGGACGGGAAGATCGTGCCGCTGGACGGCTACCTGGACGCCTACTTCCAGGAGGTGTACCTGGACGCGGCCTCGGTGCCGATCTTCGCCAAGCTGGCGCAGCACGTCTCAGCCGACGCGCTGGATAACTACGTGGAGCAGCTCGAGCATGAGGTGAAGAAGTACGTATCCGCCGATCCGGCGAATTACGGCAAGGCTGCCAAGCGCATGTACAACGTCTTCCGGCTGACGGGCCGCTACGAGGAAGCGGCGTTCCTGCGCGAGCTGTTCGACGAGCCGGCAGCCATGCTCTACCAGGTGTGGTCGCTGATCCGCACGGTGGAGGAGGCGAGCAACCCGGACAGCCCGATCTCGATAGAGGACGCCCTGGCGCAAACCGACCAGCTCATCCTGGGGGCGGTGCAGGCGCTGGAGGGTGCGGAAGAGGGCGAGATCGTGCGCAGGCTGCTGCGCTTCCGCGACGAGCTGACCCAGCAGCGCAGCAACGAGAGCCTGGATGCCGAGGCGACGGCGGCGCAGGCGGAGGTGATCAACATCGTCAATAACTTCTTCTACGAGAAGCTGACGGCGATGCCGGAAATCCAGAAGTATATAGAAGGGGTTAAGTAATTTTCCCAAAAACAGGGTGTTGGGCAGGCTGCGCCTGCCCAACACCCTGTTTTTTTATGTCCTCATCGGCAAAGGGAATTAGAACCCTTCCAGGCGGGATAGGTCAGCCACGCCATCAGCCAGGAGGGCGATGCGCTGCAGCAGACCAAGACGGTTACGCTGCAGCCGTAGGTCATCCGCCATGACCAAAACCTGGTCGAAGAAGCGGTCCACGGCGGGGATCATAGGCAGGAAGGCGCCCAGAAAATCCTCCACAGAGCCAGAGGCACGCGGGGCTGCTTCAGCGGCGAGCAAGGCAGCGTAAAGCTCGCTTTCAGCCGGCTCGGTAAAGCTCCGCGGATCGAGCGGGAAGACCTGCGTGAAGGCACGCGTGATGCGCACGCAGCGAGCGTAGGCGGGCAGGATGGTGTGCCAATCGGGGCGGGCGACCCAGGCGGAGAGGACGGCAACGGCACGCGCCGCGCCGGCGGGGTTGGAGCCCTGGACAGCCAGAACGGCATCCACCACATCATAACGCCACTGCGCTTCGAGCAGCACGTTGCGCAGGCGCTCGACGACGAACTCACGGCAGGCAGACAGGGACGTCGGCGCTGACCGGGATGGGCAGGTGCGTCGCGGCTGCCTGCAGAACCTGCCCCACATCCAGATCCAGGTCCCAGGCGATCAGGTTCTGCACCAGACCCCAGGGCGAGGCGGCGCTGGGCGAAGGGGTCCTTATTGCCGGTAGGCGCCAGCCCGGCGGCAAAGAGACCGGCGAGGCTATCCAGCCGGTCAGCCAGACCGACCGCCAGGGCGGGGCGCGAGCGCGGGGCGGCGTCGCCAGCAAAGCGCGGCAGGTAGTGCTCGAAGATGGCATCGCCAACGGCGGGCGGTTCGCCGGAGCGCAGGGCGTACTGGCGCCCGATCTGCCCCTGCAGGGAGGTCATCTCGATGACCATGTGGGTGACCAGGTCCGCCTTGCACAGGTGGGCGGCGCGCCGGGCGACCGCGGTTTCCTCAGCGTCGAGATCCAGGAGGGGGATGAGGTCTTCTACCAGCTTCTCGATGCGGGCGGTCTTATCCAGCATGGTGCCGAGCTTCGTTTGAAAGACGAGGGTGCCGAGGCGCGGCAGGTAATCGATCAATGGGCGCTTGAGGTCTTCGCGCACGAAGAAGGCGGCATCGGCAAAGCGGGCGCGGATGACGTGCTGGTTGCCGTCGATGATCGTCTCGGCGCCATCACAGGCGCCAACCCCCTGGGAGGGCTTGTTGGCGATGGTGATGAAGCAGGGCAGCAGGCGACCGTCTTTCTCCACCGGAAAATAGCGCTGGTGCTTCTTCATCACAGATATGAGCACCTCGCCGGGCAGCTCGAGGTGGGCGGGGTCGAAGCCGCCGAGCAGGGCGGCGGGCGCCTCCACCAGGTTGGTCACTTCAGCCAGCAAGCCTTCATCCAGGACGACCTGCCCGCCGGCTTTGGCAGCCACGGCTGCGATCTGCTCCCGGATGCTTGCGCGGCGCTTGTCGCCATCCAGGAAAATGCCCTGGGATTGCATGAGGCGGAAGTAATCGGCGGGGGTGCCGACGGGGGTATCCTGCCCGTTCGCGAAGCGCAAGCCGCGCGTTGACCTGCCGGCGATCAAACCGGCGTAGGTGAAGGGTACAGGTTGATCGCCGAAGAGGGCGAGCAGCCAGCGGATGGGGCGCGAGAAGGCGACGTTGGAGCTGTTCCAGCGCATGGACTTGTCGAAACGGAGGGAGGCGAGCAGCCCCGGCAGTGCCTCGAGCAGAACGGCGGGCGCCGGGCGACCTGCCTGGCGTACCACAGCGACGACATAGCTGCCGCCGTCGATCTCGCGCACTTGCAGCTCAGAAACCGGCACGCCTTTGCTGCGGGCGAAGCCCTCGGCGGCGGGGGTGGGGCTGCCATCCGGGGTAAAGGCGCGCGCCGCGGGCGGACCCTTGACCGCCTGCTCCAGGTCGGGCTGGCGGGCTGCCAGGTCGGCAACCGAGACCACCAGGCGGCGCGGCGCGCCGAAAACCTGCAAAGCCCCATGAGACAGGCGCAGATCGGCAAGGAAGGCGGGGAGGCGGGAACGGAGCTGCTCCACGGCGGCGTCCAGGTCGGCGGCGGGAAGCTCCTCGGTGCCAATCTCTAACAGAAACGGGGAACTGGCAGTCGAGAAGTGAGAGTAGTCAAGGGCTTGACCATTCTCTGTTTTCGATTCCTTGCTCGCTGCCAGCCAGGGGAATTCGAGGCTCTGGCGCTGGGCGACATACGCCTCCGCCACACGGCGGGAGAGGTCGCGCATGCGACCAAAGTAAGCCTGGCGCTCGGTGACACCGATGGCGCCGCGCGTATCCAGCACGTTGAAGGTATGGGAGCACTTGAGGACGTAATCGTGAGCGGGCAGGACGAGCTGGCGCTCCAGGCAAGCCTCGGCTTCGGCTTCGAACAGGTTGTACATGCCGCGCAGGCGCTCGACATCCGCCACCTCGAAGTAGTAGCGGCTGTGCTCCTGCTCAGCCTGCAGGTTGACATCGCCATCGGTGCGCTGGGGCGACCAGCGGATATCGCGGAAGCTGGAGACGCGCTGCAAGGCGATGGCGATGCGCTCCAGACCGTAGGTCAGCTCGACGGATACCGGGTCGAGGAGCTGACCGCCAGCCTGCTGGAAGTAGGTGAACTGGGTGATCTCCTGCCCGTCGAGCCAGACTTCCCAGCCCAAGCCCCAGGCGCCCAGGGCAGGCGACTCCCAGTTATCCTCGACGAAACGGATATCGTGCTGGCGCGGGTCGATGCCGAGAGCCTCGAGAGACGCCAGGTAAAGCTCCTGCGGATTGCCGGGGTCGGGCTTGAGGATGACCTGGAACTGGTAGTGCATCTGCATGCGGTTGGGGTTCTCGCCATAGCGCCCATCGTCGGGGCGGATGGATGGCTCGACGTAGGCGACATTCCAGGGCTCGGGACCGAGGACGCGCAGAGAGGTGGCGGGGTTGAGCGTGCCGGCGCCGACCTGGGTGTAATAGGGCTGCCAGATCAAACAACCGTGGCGAGCCCAGAAATCCTGCAGGGTCATGATGATGGACTGAAAGTCAAGCGATTGCTTCATATAAACTCCAGGACGCGAGAAAGCGCCCGGTGGTGCCAGGATCATGCCCGGGGGTAGCCCCGGGAACACCCGTAGAGTTTAACCGGGGGCGGGATTGCTGTCAAACCGAGAAATCTGGCTAAACGAACGGCTCAGATAGGAGCTGGCGGATGGCAGCTTCAGTCTGGGCGGCATTGCCTTCGCCGGCGTGCTGGTAGCGCAGGTGCCCGTGCTTATCCACCAGGTAAAGGGTGGGCCAGTTGCGGCTGCCGTAGGCGCGCCAGTTGACCCCTTCGTTATCTTGAAGGACGGGATAATGGATACCCAGCGTTTTGACGGCCATTCTCAGGCTATCCAGCTCGGTTTCCCGGGCGAACTCCGGAAAATGGATGCCGATCACCTGAAATCCCTGCCGGGAGTATTTTTCATGCCAGCCGCGCAGGGATTCGATGCTGCGCTGGCAGGCGATGCAGCCGAAGGTCCACATATCGATGAGGACCACACGGCCGCGCAGGTCGGCAAGGCGCACAGGTTGGTCAACGTTCAACCAGATCTTACCTACCAGCTCAGGTGCGGGACCAAAATATTGCAGGCTCGGGCGAGTGAAGGGTAACGATAATTGGCTTCTCATATTGCCTCGTCTAAGAATTTGCGGGCGCCATCGTAAACATCCACAGGCAATTTACCGGCTTTGATATTGACATAGCGGCGCAGCTTATCGACCTTGCATACCGGCGTTTCAGGGTTTTCCACATCCAAGACGGCTGAAGGATGGACAAACACGACCACAGAGTGGACGGGGATCTCTCGCCCGGCGGGGGGATTCTCGTTCAAACGGCTCTTGAGATAAGCCTCGGAAGCCAGGGCAGACTTGATCGGGTTGCCCAGGTGCTCTTCGACAATATAGCGCAGGGCGCGCCCCAGCCCCATCTTTTCCTTCCAGCGACCCTCCCGATAATGAAACTCGCCTTCCAGGTTGATGGTTTCCAGCACCAGGATGCCCCAGGGTGTGAGCAAGACGTGGTCGCAGGGCAGCTTGGGGTAGTGATACAAACAGTGGAAGTCGTTCAGAGACTTGAGCGCATCATCCAGGCGGTCTTCGGGACGAGGCTTCTTGACCCAACGATTGGCGAAATAGATACCGATCATAGCCACAGCCAGCCCAAGCACCATCAGGATTGTGGAATAGGTTGCAAATTCGGGCTTGAGGAGCGGCAACACCACGCTGGCCAGCAACAAGAATAGCCCTCCGATGGATGCGACATTGGAGAGCCTGCGCTTGCGCTGGACCTGCGCTTGATCGATCACAATCTTCATGGAATCTCGGGTAGCCGCCGGTAAACCGGCGCCAGGGCAGTGTAGAGTTCCCGGTATTGCTGGTACAGCCCATTATAACGCCGTTCCAGTGCTGGATTGGGCTCGATCCGGGTACGAATGGCGATCAAATCGTCAACCTCGTCCATACTGGTGTAAACGCCCATCCCCACGGCGACGGCAAAGGCAATCGCCATCGCCCCGGCCTCGAGCGGGTGCTCGACGACGTGCAAGGGATGCCCGCAGATATCGCTGATGATCTGGGGCCAGAGCTGGCTTTTACAGCCGCCGCCGATGGCGTTGAGGGCATCGAACTCGAAGCCGAGGCGCTGGAGCGATTCGCAGATCCAGCGGATATGGTAGCCGACGCCCTCCATGACGGCGCGGGCGAAGTGCCCTTTGGTATGCCCCAGAGAAAGACCCACAAACCCGCCGCGAGCGTAATGATCGAGAACCGGGGCGCGCTCGCCGGAGAGCCAGGGCAGAAAGAAGAGCCGATCGGAGCCGGGCGGGATGGGCGCAGCCAGATCGTTGATGAGGGTATAGGTGGAGACGCCGCGCTCGGCAGCCAGGCGCACCTCCTCCTGGCACAGGGTATCGCGGAACCACATCAAGGCGCCGCCTCCGGTCTCCATCTCACCGGCAATGACCCACTTTTGCGGATGGATGTGGCTGAGACCCCAAAAAGGCTTTACAGGGTCGTTGCGGAAGCTGGAAGCAGAGATGCCAACCCAGGTGGCGGTACCGATGCAGAGATGCGCCTTGCCGGTGCGATTGGCGCCAGCGCCGGATTGGGCGGCAGAGACATCGCCGGCGCCGTTGACCACCGGCGTACCGGGCAGCAAGCCGGTCTGGCGGGCGGCTTCTTCCGTCACCTCGCCGATGACCTGCGTGCACGGATAGGCAGGGGGGAGCTTCGCAGGGTCGATGCCCAGCAAGCTGCAGGCTTCCTGGGACCAGACCTTCTTGTACGGGTCGAAGAGGAAGTAAGCCGAAGCCCCTACCCAATCGGTAGCCACCTTGCCGGTCAGCTTATAAACCAGGTATTCCTTGCAATCGAACAAGTAGGCGGTGCGCTGCCAGAGATCGGGGCGCTCCTCTTTCAACCACAAGATTTTGGGTATGACATCCTTGGCGGTGGGGAGGTTGCCGGTGTACTGGAAAAGGCGGGCGGGGGTATCGCCTTCCATCAGGCGATCCGCCTGGCGGACGCTGCGCACATCCAGCCAGCTCAGCATGGGGGTGAGAGGGCGGATTTGCTCATCGACGGGCAGGGTGTTGAACATCTGGGCGGATATACCCACCCCCAGGATCTGGGCAGGGTCGACGCCCGACTCCTGGATCACCTGGCGGCTGGTCGCCGCCACGGCGCGCCAAAGCTCGTCGGGGTCTTGCTCCACCCAGTCGGCGCGCGGGTAGGATAAGCCATACGGCTGGTAGGCGGAATGGATCACGCGACCAGCCAGGTCGATCAAGACGGCTTTATCGCCGCCGGTGCCGGTATCGTGGGCGAGGATGTAGTTTTTGGACATGCGTCTCCGGGTCAGGCTGGGGCGTCGAGCACTTCGGCGACATAGAGGCGGAAGGTCTCGATGAACTGCTGGTTCTGTTCTGGCGTGCCTACGGTGATGCGGATGAAGCCCTGGGGCATATTGTGCCCGCTCATGGGGCGGATGAAGATGCCGCGCTCGATCATCGCCTGCATGATCTCGGCGGAGGGCTTGCCCAAGGGGCTGGCGTCGATGAGGACAAAGTTACCCTCGGATGGGAAGGCTTTGAAGCCGGGCATGCTATTGATCGCATCATAAATGAACCGGCGACCGGCGAGGGTGTTGTGACGCTTGAACTCCTGGTCCTGCACATCCTCCAGCCCAGCCAGAGCGGCAGCCAGGGCGATCAGGCTGACATTCCAGGGGATCTTGACGCGGTTGAAGTAGTTGGCCAGCCCGCTCTCGCACAGCAGGTAACCGATGCGGAAGCCCGCCAGCCCGAAAGCCTTGGAGAAGGTGCGATTGACCATCATGTGCGGGTAGTCTTTGATCCAGCTCGCCCGGCTGGCGACCTGATCCTCGAACTCGTAATACGCCTCGTCGAAGAAGAGCGGCACACCCAGCGCCAGGATGCGGCGCAAGTCGGCCTCGTCGATCTGGTTGCCGGTGGGGTTATTGGGGGAGCAGATGAAGATGAGCTTGGTGCGGGGTGTGACGGCAGCCAGGATAGCATCCACGTCCCAGTAGAAATCCTTCGTCATGGGGACGAGCACGGTCTCGCCGCCGGCGATACGCACACGGGCTTCATACATGGGGAAGGTGGGTACAGAGATGACGGCATCGTCGCCCGGAGCAACAAAGGTATGGACGACGACATTGATGATATCGGTGGAGCCATTGCCCAGCACCACCTGGTCGGCGCTCAAGCCAGCGCTTCGGCGATCCTCTGGCGCAGAGGGGGACCGGAGTCGGGGTAGAGGTTAGCGCTGCGGGCAGCCTGGAGGATGGCATCCAGCACCTCCGGCGAGGGGGGCAGCAGGTTCTCGTTGGACATCATGCGGATCAGGTGGGGGTTCTCTGAAGCAAAATCCATGTGCCGGGCGCTGTACGGCTCGGACTGCCTGACCCAGGGGACGATGAATTCATCGATCGATTTCAAGAAATTCTCTCCTGGAATTGATGCACAACCGGGCTGGTCACCGGTCCATCAACTCTTCTACATCTTTATACCACTTGACGCGCTCGCCAACCCTGGCGCGCACTTTCCAGCGCGTCGATTTAGGATAATCTTCAATGCGCTGCTGCAGCACGGCAATGCGCTCGCGCACCACGCTACGGTCAGCATCGCTCAGATGCTGGTATTTCTGCACCATCTCATCCACCAGCCGCAGGTTGGCAGTGACGGTGCGCCAATAGCCCCAATCGTTGCCCAGCGTGCTGGTGATGACCTTTGCGTTGATGGTCTCGCTGTCTGCATCCCCGACCGGATGCTCGCGCAACAGCATGATCGTATCGATCAGGTCTTTCTCGTTGATCTTGACGATCTGCATTTTCTCGAGGAGCAGCTCAGCCAGCGGCAGGGTGAGCTCTTCAACCTCCAACCTGCCAGTGAAAACCACCGGATGACAAAAATCCAGCTTGTTGAAGAAGATATCGATATGGCGCCCCCAGGACAGATCGTGGAAGAGCATGCGCGAATCGCTGAAAAGCTGGGTAACGGTCTTATCCTCTTTGTACCCCAGCTCACTGAGCAGGCGGCTGATGTCTTTCAAGAAGCGCGGGTAGGAGGCAAAATCGATATCCGTGAACTGGCGACCGAGGTCGTCCTGGATGTAGCCGTACTGCGGGCAGTGAGTGCGAAAAGCCAGAGCACCCAACAGGCGCAGGATCATGTGGCGATTTTCATCCTGGCGCAAGGCGTTGAGGATGCGGTCGCGTTCTGCGTAGAAATCTTCCTGGAGATCGCCGTACTTTCCCATATTTTTACCTTACCGTCAGGTCCCGCAGCGAATACCACCAGACCCGAAGAGTTAGCCTCGTGAAATTATCCGGATACCAGCAAATGCCCTTTAACCTTGCCGCCCTCCAGGTTGATGATGGCGGCTTTCAGGATACCTTCGGCATATTCGCTGCCGGCGTTGATACATAGCGTGCGCCCGATGCGCACGTGACCGGGGGACTCGTGAATATGACCGTGCAGGGTGAGCAAAGGCTGGACAGTCTCAATAAACTTACGCACGGCGTGGGCGCCGGCAGGCTTCATCATGACCTGGCCTCCCAGCGTCACGATCTTGAGGTCCTTGTCCAGCTCAGGGCAGGTATCCAGGTTCGATTCATACGGAGGGACGTGGATGGCGCAAATGGCCCTTTCGGGATTCTGGATCAAGGCTGCCAGAGTCTTGCATTTTCTTCTCCAGCTCATCTTCTTCCACGTCCCGGGCGCAAGCCCAGGGGGTCATGTTGGCGTTGGAGTTGCCCACCAGCTCGTAATCACCTTCGATGACAAAGCGCTGCATATCGGGATTATGGACATGCTGGAACTCGGCGATGACGGCGTCGATGGATGCCAAATCGTCGTTGCCGGGCATAAAGAATAATTGCATGTGATTGGGAACAAGCTTCTCTTCGGCGAGCGCCATCCACTCCCGCACACGCTGGCACATTTCAGCCTCGAATCGCGCATTGAGCTTCTCAGGCTGTTGCTCCAGCTCCTGGGCTTCATCTTTTTCGACCACAATGGGATAGAAACCGACGTTACTGATCGTCTTTTTGATTTTCTCCAGGGCATCCGGTGAAGACGCCTCTTCCCGGCGCCCGAAGAGATGACCCACATATACCCTGTTCCCCTGGTGAATGATGGGAACCATGGCTTTGCCGGTCACATCTCCGCCGACGATTAGCGTATTAGCTTTATACTGCATAGCTGCAGAGATGAATTTGCGGAAGACAACGTCCGAGCCATGGAAATCGGAGCCGTACAAGATGCGGGTGATTTTAAAATCGCCTGTTTTTTTCCAGAACATCAGTCTCTCCAAATTATTACGGGTACTCTACCTGACCTCAAGGGTAAGCTAACCCCGGGCGGTCCCGGCTACACGAATGCCTGCAGCGGGAGCCCTGCGCGGCTTTCTTTTGAAGCGCCCGAGGCGAACGCAAATCGAAACCACATTTATTATCTGGAGGGCGACGCAATTGCTGGTATGCGGCAAAATGCGCCGCCCCGACGGATGGAGGCATCAAGCTCCGAGGGGATCTTTACAGAACTCTCCAGAGCCAAAATCTACGCGATTATACTGGTACTCCGATCATACCGGAGGCACGGATTTGAAGGTCCAACTGATGTCGACGCCCTCTTTGCTCATGCGGTACCAGCGGGCCACATAGAACCAGATCAGACCGCTGAAGACGAAAATCGCCAGCGTCAACAAGGGTACTATGGACCAATCCGCCCACCCACAGCCGGGTACAGGAAGGCTGCAATAATCATCCACAGGAGATAAGCCAGGGTGATGCCTCCAATAATGGTGATGACGGGAACCTTGCCCACCTTGCGCCGTACAAAAGCGGAGGAATTTTCAAACAGGTCAGGCTTGAGGAAGGGGAACAGGGTGATAGCCGTGACCGGGACGAGCTGCGTGCAGACGGCGAAAAAGACAAAGTTCAGCTGAGCGCCCATCACACCACCCGTAGCAGCATCGATGACGCCGATCACTGCGATCACGGTGATGATCACAATGGCGACGATCGGGCTGTGCAGCTTGGGATGGATGTAGCATACCTTTTCTGGGATGAGGCGATCAAACGACCAGGCGAAGATGATGCGGGAGCAGTAGAAGAAGTATGTCTGCGCCAGGTTGATCAGAGTGTAAACCCAGGCAATCGCCACGATCCAGATCAGGATAAAGCTGGGCTTCAGGATAGCTGCGTAGAAGGTGATCCAGGGCATAGGCTTGGCTTCGGCTATACCCGCATTACTCAGGTAGCTTTCTGCCGCGATCCACTCGAGAGGCACCAGGCGCTGGAGCAGGAGAGCGCCCACCACGAAAATCGCCCAGGTGACCAAGAGCGACGCCCAGCTACCCGCCAGGAGGGTCTTCTCTGCCTGCTTGACTTCTCCAGCGAAGAAAGTGGGGATATAGTAGCCGTAGAAAATCCAGAAGCCCATGATGAGCCCCGCCAGGGTCATCATGGCAACATTGGGATTGGTCACCATACCATTGGCTTGAGCCAGGGCTATTCGGGTCTGGTAACTATCGGGTCCCATAAACCTGTTCCAGGCATCCGGGAAGGATACCGAGGGAGCGGTGCCGAGCTGGAAGTAAATGATCGCCCAGGCAACCAAGCCCAGGAAGAAGCCCACTTCCAGGATCTGAACGATGGTCTTGGTGGGCAGGATCATCGTGACAAAGGTAATGGCAGCGCAGATGATGCCAATCACGATGATGCCAGTAGTAGAGACAGACCAATCGGCAAAGGCAAGGAAGCTCGGGTTGTTGAAGATAATGCCCATGGTGCGGAAGAGCACCGGCAGGGCTGTCTTCGGGATCCAGGCGATCAAGGAGCCAGCGACCATGGCGCTAAAGATGACCAGCGTCCAACTGGCGGCAAAAGCCAGGGGCGCGCTCAGGGTACGGCTGCCCATGGTGTAGTCGGCTGCCGAGCGAGGCATGGCAGCGCCGATGACAGAATAGGTGTAGGCATGGAACAGGCACAGGAACATGGCGACGGTGAGCACGCCGATGATGCTGCTGCCGGGCCAAACGCCAGCTACCCAGGAGAAAGGAATCAGCCCAGATGAAGAGAGGCTGATACAGTGAACGCCGAACACCATGGCGCCAAAGATGCCGATGGTGCGGACCAGGCCGGAGCTTTTACGGGCGTACAGCCGCTTATCAGCTCCTACAGATGCAGATACTTCTGCCATTTCATCCTCCTAACTCAATCATGTTTGGATAGGGACGGACCGATCACATCGCTACAGAGATGGATACTCTGTCTTTTTTCGATAATTGCACGCTCCTTTCCTACTGCTTGCGGGATCAGCTCAACTGGATATCCATATGAATACGGGCGAAATCGCCGCGCAAGAAATCCTGAGAGAACTCAATCGGCTTGCCGCTCTCAGCGCTGAACAACACCCGGGTGACCATCAACAGAGGCGTGCCCTCATCGACGCGCAACTGGTCGGCAACGGTCTCGTTTGCCGAGACTGCCTCAACAGTCTGCGAGATGCGCACCGGGATCAGTCCCATACACCTGGACAAGAAGATCGACGATCGAGGTCTTCTCCAGGTCCCATTCTTCCAAATCGGGACAGCGGGAACACGGAAAAAAACCGCGCTCCAGAACAACTGGAACGCGGTTGGCGAAACGCAAGATGACGACACGATAAATGGGCTGCCCAATCTCGAGCTCCAGTTGCTCAGCCAGGCGGCGGCTGGCAGCCACCTCGCCGAACTCCAGGAGCTGGCTGGCTGTCGCCAGGTTGTGGTTTTTCATAGCCTTGGTGTAGCTGACCAGCTCGCCGGAGGCATAGGTCATGCGTGGGCGGGCGACGTAGGTGCCTGAGCCGTGCCGCCGCTCGAGCAGTCCCTCGCCGACCAGCTCCGTGAGCGCTTTACGCACAGTCATACGGCTGACGCCCAGGTCCTCGCTGAAATCTCGCTCGGAGGGGATTTTCGAATCGGGAGCCAGCTTGCCCGAGAGGATCAGCTCGGCAATATATTCCTGGATGCGGACGTAAATGGGTTTATTCAGCCCGGAAGTCATATACCACTTACTCCAATTTGCGCCGGAAATCGCCTCGGAAAGGCAGCCGCCACTAAAGTGGTATACAGGCAAAAGGTCGCGAAAAAAGGTCAACAGGGAACATGGGCGAGCGCCAGGCGACAATTTCTTCGAAAAGACCTGAATATTGTTATATTTTATAGAGATTCCGGTAAATGTCAAATTAAAATCTGCGTTTTCAGTCGAAATCCTGGATGAGAATGATCGTTTCTCCTGCATCCCGTGAAATTCGAGCAGACGCAGCCCCCATGCCGCCAAAGTGGTATATGGTATACTTTTTTTCAAGAATTGGAAGGCGAGGTGGCATATGCCTGGCAGAATGAAAGACAAGGTGATCCTGGTTACCGGCGGCACCTCCGGGATTGGACGGGCAACGGTGCAGCTCTTCGCGAGCGAGGGGGCGCGCGTGGCATTTACCGGCAGGCGCGCTGAATTGGGGCGCCCACTGGCTGAAAGGCTTGGCGCGGTGTACATCCAGGCTGACCAGCGACAGAAGGAGGACTGCGAGCGAGCCGTCGCGGAAACGCTGGAAGCCTTCGGGCGGATCGATATCCTGTTCAACAACGCCGGGATCGTGGTGAGCGGGACGGCTGAGACAACAACAGAAGCAGATTGGGAGGACACACTGGCGCTCAACGTGACCGCCGTTTGGCGGATGAGCAAGCTGGTCTTGCCGCTGATGCGCCGCCAGGGCGGTGGCGTGATCATCAACAACGCCTCCGACTGGGGGCTGGTGGGAGCGCGCCAGGTGCTGGCGTACTGCACTTCGAAAGGCGCAGTGATACAAATGACGCGCGCCATGGCGCTCGATCACGCCGCCGAAAATATCCGCGTCAATGCCGTGTGCCCAGGGGACATCTTCGTTGAGCGCTGGCTGGGGCAGGGATTTACGGAAGACCCGGAGAAGCTGAAAGAAGCGCTGGCAGCACGAGATAGCGGAGAGATCCCAATCGGGCGATTTGGAGATGTGATGGAGATCGCCAGGGCAGTGCTTTTCCTGGCGAGCGATGATTCCAGCTACATGACGGGCGCCACACTGGTGGTGGATGGGGGAAACACGGCGCAGTAGGAGATGTATAATAGAACTGAGATCCGAATTATGGAGGGTCGCAGCTTATGATCATGCCCGTCATCCAATACGCTCCGGAAGACTGCGCCTGGTGCGAGGGCACCGGCAAATTTGGGGACTATAACGATATCTGCCTGGTATGCGGCGGGCAAGGAAGCGTGCTGGTAGCACAACCGTCACGCAAATGCCCGTGGTGCGAAGGAAGCGGCTCGGTAGCGGCAGGTGAGTTCCGCGACCGCTGCAAAATGTGCGGCGGAGCCGGCTGGTCGCACGTGTTCAAGCAAAGTCGCTAAACAGATCAAAAAAGGCATGTTTGCGCGCTCAGACCACAAACATGCCTTTTTGGAAAAATCTCTTCAGATTGAAAATTGAGATCAGTCTGCGCGTAGCTTGCGCGGTATTTTCAGCTTGGCGGCGATGAACTGCTGGTGAGTTAGCTTCAACCCGTTGGCAATGCTGCGGATCTCTTCAATCTCTTCGAAGGTCGCGCCCCCATCGCTGGCGGTCACGGCAAAGAGCACATCTAAGAAACCCAGGCGCTCTTCTTCCGTGGTGACTCTCGAAAAATTGGCGGGTGAGGCGGAAATAATCCATCCCCTTGCTGACCTCCGACAAGGCAGCCTCGGCAACCACTTGAGCTTCCAGGCTGGAAAGACCCCAATTTTCCTGCAGGGCGCGCAAGATCAGCTCGCGCTCAGCGTCGGTGACCTGCCGGTCAACGAAGGCGACACGCGCCATCAAGCCTCCTGCCAGGCTGAGCTTACGCAGGGTTTCGGGGGAGATCTCTGAGCCTGCATTCTCAGCCGCCAGGCGGCGGTTGACATCGTAATAAATCTTATTCTTGACGAAATCATCCAGATAGGCTTCCCGATTTGGCGCCGTAGAAACAGCCTGGGTGCGGCGCCCGGCGCGACGGTGCAGAAAGCCGGACAGCGAACTCAAGCCGCCAACCTGCGCCTGGTCAAGAGCAGCCTGGATCTCAGCAACGACCGCCTGTTCCGCCGGGCTGACGCCGCCATCCGCCTGGACAATCTGGTCTAACGCCCGCTGAGCTTGATCTCGCTCAGCCGGTGATGCGAGCGCCTGGCGCAGGTCTTCCACAAGGCGGAGGCGCTCGGCTTCATCCACCGGAGAATCGATGTAAATATCAATCTGCGCCCAATCGCCAGCCGTCATATCCGGAAGGTGAAATAAGAGGTCCTTCAAGGCTGTTGACTTCGTCCAGCGAAACATTGCCATCTGCCCAAGCAGCCGCCACCATCACCTTAGCTAACGCCATGATCACCCGTGAATCAGACATCCTGCACCTGCCCTGCCACTCTCGGCGGAAAATCTAAGAATAAGTACCTATCCAAAAATTCGAGGGGCTCCAATTTTGTGGTGTGTGCGGCGAAGCCGCACACACCACAAAATTGGGACTCCCAACCATTTTCGGATAGATACAAAGCCCCAGCAAGCCAGAAACGCTCTTATGCGGGGCAAGGCGCAAGTATATCCGCATTGCGGTAGTTATGCAACCCGGGCAGAGTTAAGGTATACTGAGAAAACAGGAGACGCCGCGGTGGATATTGGAGCTTACAGGCAAGCGCTGGAGAAGTACGTCACCGAAGCCATGCAGAACAGCGATGGCACGCATAAAGGGATTTCGAGCTACCTGTGGAGTATCAAGCTATCCAGGTTTACATTCAATCGCTACGAGAAACAACGCGCCCTGCAAGACGCCCAGCATGCCTTCGACGATCACCGCCACTGGCCGGTTGAAGTGATCCTCTCCCACCTGGGTTTAAAAAACCAAAAACAAGACAGTTAAGCGAGCTAGCTCCCGACGTGGTGCGCGATGTGCTCAGCCAGGATGGAATATTGCTGGGCGATGATGCCTTCCGGCTGGAGCAGGACCATGGGGACCGAGCGCGTGGCTGCCAGGTAAGCCAGCTCCGTAGCCGGGGGAAATCCCAACGCCACAGGGACCTTCAAGGCTTCTTCTATACGGCTCATGGTGAGCGTAATCTCGGCGCGCGTGCGATTGACCGCTACAACCGTGAGGGCTTTCCCGCTGCCGAAGCTGCGCTGCCTGAGATCTTCGGTGATCAAGCGAGTGAGCTTGACGGTTACCGGCTGCGGCTCGGTGATCAGGATGATCTCGTTACACTGGCGCACCAGCAGGTCATAAGCGGGATGGAAAACTGTGCCGATATCCAGGAAGACCACGGGCGCCAGCATGGCTAATTGCTCGACGATCATCTCGTATTGCGCCAGCGCCACACCTAAATCTACGTCCTTTGACTGGTTGGAAGCCAGCAGCAGGCGGATATTATAGGTGGTGGGCACAAGCTGCTCTTCCACCACATTCGGAGTCAGTTCCGTCTGGTTACGCTTCAATAAGGTAGCCAGACCCGTGGGATTGGGAACGTCGAGGTCGAGCGCCCAGGACCCCTGACCCGGGCGCATCTCGGCGGCAATCACCCCGGTCTCGAATTTCTTACGGTAGACGATCGCCAGATTCAAAGCCAGGCTTGAGACACCCATCCCACCCTTGGACCCAAGCACACCGATGATATAGCCGCGCTTGGCAAGCATGTCGGTGCGCGCCTTGCGCTGGGCAAGCAATGCTTTAATATTCGCCTGCAGCTCCACCGGGTGAACGGGCTTGGTGAGGTAGATATCCACGCCGGCTTCATAGCCAGCCAGCTTATCCTCCACCTGGGTTTTTGCGGTGAACATCAGGATAGGCGTGAGCGCCGTCTCCGGGTGGCGGCGCAGGCTGCGCGCCACCTCGAAGCCATCCAATCCGGGCATCATCACATCCAGGATGATCAGATCGGGCTTCTCGCTGTGCGCGGTTGCCAGGGCATCCATGCCATCCCTGGCTACGAGCACCTGGTAACCCAGGCGCTGCAGGATCAGGGTGAGGAATTCGATCGTGTCGGGGTCGTCGTCAATGATGAGGATCTTGTCTGCCACGCCTGCCTCCGCACATCAATAATACCAGTCTAGCACAATATGATCTGTTCTTCAACAAATTGTCAGTGGATTGACAGCAAATCAGGCGCTGTATTTACCTGTTTTTGTAATGCACTTCTGAGAGCTCTCGCAAGCGGGCAGCCGCCCCTTCAGCGGTCAGGTCGCGCTGGGGCTCGCCCAGCATCTCAAAGCCGACCATGAACTTCTTCACCGTTGCCGAGCGCAGCAGCGGGGGGTAGAAATGGGCATGCAACTGCCAGTACGGCGCAGCCTCGCCGGAGGGCGCGGCATGCCAGCCCATGGAGTAAGGGAAGGAAGTCTCGAAAAGGTTGTCGTAGCGCACCAGCAGTCGTTTCAGGATCTCCGCCAGGGCATGGCGCTGGACATCGCCCAGATGCGGCAGGCGCTGGATGGGCTGGCGGGGAAGCAGCAAGGTCTCGAAGGGCCAGACCGCCCAATACGGGACAACGACGACCCAATGCTCATTCTCAACCACCAGGCGCTCCTGGCGCTCCAGCTCCAGGAGGGCGTAATCCACAAGTAGCGAGCTGCCATGCCTTGAAAAGTAGAGGCGCTGCTGGCGATCTTCCTTCTCCGGTCCTTCCGGCAAGGCGTCCAGCGCCCAGATCTGACCGTGCGGGTGCGGGTTGGAGCAGCCCATGACGGCGCCTTTGTTCTCAAAGACCTGCACCCAGCGATAGGTATGCCCCAGGTCGGTGATTTGCTCTGCCCAGGCGTCGATCACCTGGCGGATATCCGCCACAGGCATCTCCGCCAGGGTCAGGTCGTGGCGCGGCGAGAAACAAACCACGCGGCAGGCGCCGGTTACAGAGCGATAGGCAAGCAGCTCCGGCTGAGGCTCATCCGCGGCGGCGGCGCCAGGGAGCAGCGCCGGGAAATCGTTCTCGAAGACGTACGTAGATGTGTACGGCGGGTTTTGTTTGCCGCCCGCCCGGCTGTTGCCCGGGCAAAGGTAACAGGCGGGGTCATAAGCAGGCAGATTCTGCGGCGGAGTCTTTTCCACCTGCCCGAGCCAGGGGCGCTGGGTGCGGTGCGGAGAGACCAGCAGCCACTCGCCGGTGAGGGGATTAAAGCGTCGATGAGGAGATTCGAGAGGTTTGGTCGGCATGGGCAGAGCCAATTATAATGGGAATTCAACCATCCCGACCCCTGGAGCAAAGCATGAGCCTCGACTTAACCCTGATCCGCAAGCAATTCCCCGCCCTGCAAAGACCGGCGATCTTCCTGGATAATCCCGCTGGAACGCAGGTGGCGCAAGCCTGCCTGGAGCGCATGACCGGCTACCTGGTGCATACCAACGCCAACCACGAAGGCGCCTTCGAAACCAGCCGGCTCTCGGACGCCCTGGTGGCGGAAGCGCGGGCAGCGATGGCAGACTTCACCCATGCCCGCCGGGCAGAGGAGATCGTCTTCGGCGCTAACATGACCAGCATCACCCTGCACATCAGCCGCTCGATCGCGCGCACGTGGGATGCGGGCGACGAGATCGTGCTCACCCGGCTGGACCACGACGCCAACGTCACACCGTGGGCGCTGGCGGCGCAAGATCGCGGCTGCAAGGTGCGCTGGGTGGACTTCCACCCGGAGGACGGCACGCTGGACCTCGACTTCGCTACGCGCCGCGCTGCAGGGCAAACCGAAGCTGCTGGCAGTAGGTTACGCATCCAACGCGCTGGGGACGATCAACCCGGTGAAGGAGATCACGCGCCTGGCGCACCAGGCTGGAGCGCAGGTGTACGTGGACGCGGTGCACTACGCCCCGCACGGGCTGATCGATGTGCAGGATATCGATTGCGATTTCCTGGTCTGCTCGGCGTACAAGTTCTTCGGTCCGCACGCGGGGATTCTGTACGGGAAATACGAGCTGCTGGCGGAATTGTTCCCCTATAAAGTGCGCCCGGCGCCGGACGAGCCGCCCGGCAAGTTCGAGACCGGCACAGGCAACTTCGAGTGCATCGCCGGCATCCTGGGGGCGCTGGAGTATCTCCAGTGGGTGGGCGAGACGTTTGGAGGGAATGAGGGCGGGAGCGCCAGTCCAAAAGGACTCTCCCATGAGGGGCGCCGAGGCGCTTTTACGCGAGCCATGCGGGCGATCCATGCCTATGAAAGCGAGCTGTCGCGCACGCTGCTGGATGTGCTGGAGGAGACCCCCGGTGTTACCATTTACGGGCTAACCGATCGCAAGCGGCTGGACGAGCGCGTGCCGACGGCAGCGATCAACCTGAAGGGATGGCACCCGCGCCGGGTGGCGGAAGAGCTGGACAAAGCCGGCATCTACGTATGGGACGGGAACTATTACGCCCTGAACGTCACCGAGCGCCTGGGCGTGGAGGAGAGCGGCGGCATGGTGCGCATCGGACCGGTGCACTATAACACGCTAGAAGAGGTGGAGCGGTTTGGACAGGCGCTGAGGCGGATCGCGGCAAGCTAATTCCGTTTGAACAGGTCAAACAGCAATAATATCCCGCCCACGCCCACGACAGCCAGCGCCAGGCAGTAAGCGGCGAGGGCAGCCAGGACAAGCGACCATTGCCAGCCCACCGGCTCGATCTCTCCAGAAGCCAAGCCGGTGAGGGAGGCGATAGCTTGCCCAATGACCGGCAGGCTCAACGCCGCGGCAAATCCCCCGCCAATCAACCCCCGGCGTGCCCGCGCTCGCAACGCGGCCCAAAGGAGCAAAATTCCGCCTACCAGAGCGAACAAGAACAGCTCGGCTGGCATCAGGTAATCGAAGTGGAAAACCCCCGATTTGATCAAGGGTACCGTAGAGAATAGGACCGGCGCCAGGAGTGGGATCCACACCAGGACGGACCCTGCGACCGCCAATATTTTGGTAAAAATGCCGCGCTTCTCCTTCATCTTTTCCCTCCCCAGAATCACATTCGATCAGTATGGATGCCTTACCTCCTGCAATGCTTTGAGACGGCTGAAGGCAGTGGGTGGATCTCCGGATCGAATACGCGCAATAACTTGCCGGGCGCATTCCTCGGGATTATTAATGGATGTATCCACTTCAATATCGTAAATGCCATGCGCATGCACGCAATCTACCTGCAATCGAGCCTGACCCCAGGTGCGGTTACGGCGCTCCCGCTCGCGCTGCTCCAACACATCCAGGGGACAACGCACACCGACAAAATATGCGGGCAGCGGGCTGAACAAGCGAATGCACTGGCGCAGCCAATCGGGCTCCACCAGCACGTGGTCGGCAACCACGTTTACGCCGGCAAGGGCTAAAGCGGCGATCGCCTGGTGCATGCCGGCGACCAGCTGGTGACCGACTGACCCGGCGCGATCTGCCAGACCCAGGACATCATCCCAGAGCGGAGGCTCCAGGTAGCCAGCGCCAGGCAGCATAGCGGCGAGGGCATCCAGGACAAGCGCCCACTTACAGCCCCCCTGCTCCATCTCTGCCAGGAAGCTAATCCGGTAAGAGGCCGCGATCAGCTTGCTCGAATGACCGGCAAGCTCAACGCCACGGTAAATAGCCTCTCGAGATCATCATTGATCAGGCGTGACAAGCAACGCTCGAAACCGCGGCCCACGAGCAGCAAAATTCCGCCCACCAGAGCGAACAAGAATAGCTCGGCTGGCATCAGATAATCCATGCGGAACATGCCGGTTTGAATGATGGAAAATCACAGAGAAAAAGACAGGCGCAAGCGAGCGGAATCCACACCAGAACGGTACCCGCGACTGCCAAAATTTTCGTAGAAATGCCGCGCTTCTCCTTCATCGGTATTTCCCTCCCCAGAATTACATACGATCAGTATTGATTCCTTACCTCCTGCAATGCTGTTGAGATGTCCGAAGCAAGGAATTTATCGAGACCTGCGTCCAACATATGGCTCTTCGAGGATATCCTGCAGGGCTTTGAGGATGCTCGTCTTGCCCGAGCTGGAGTCGCCGTTCAAGAGGATGATCGTACCGGGTGGCATGAGTAATTGGCTAACCGGCGCGGAGCTGAATAAGATCCCACAGGTTGCCGTACAGGTCTTCAAAAACAGCCACAGTGCCGTAGGGGGCTTCTTTGGGCTCCCTGTACAAAGCGGATGCCCTTGGCAAGCATCTCGTTGTAGTCGCGCCAGAAGTCGTCGGTGCGCAGGAAGAGGAAGACCCTGCCCCCGCTCTGCCTGCCGATGAAGGCGGCTTGCTCGGGCGTTGCGGCGCGGGCTAAGAGCAGGGTGGCGCCGCTGGAGCCGGGAGGGGCGACGACTACCCAGCGCTTGTCCTGCTCGGGCTGGTAGGTATCCTCGACCAGGGTGAAATGCAGCTTCTCGCAGTAGAAATGGATGGCTTCGTCGTAGTCACGAACGACGAGGGCGACATGGAGAAGGATTGCTGCATAATAGCATCCTCTGTTTTTTAATGAGGGCACTGGTAGCAGTTACAACTTTGCCAGAGCTTCCAATGCCTGTCGGTATCGGTCGATAAAATCTGCAACCTTTTGGACAAAGGCTTCGTCAACCCCGGCTACAGCCAATGGCTCAACGGATGGTGAAATCACCAATTGTCTCTTCTCCCGATCTGGGTCTAGAGATGCATCCGACCCTTCTGAATGGCCCAACAGCTTAAAAGCATCCTTGAACAAAGATCGAACCAACCTATGACCTGTCTTGAATACCTTCTGCAACATGGCTACATCCGGCGAGTCGTAATTACTTGAATGGATGAATCGCAATCCAGATATCCACATCCGCCGTAGCGCGCGGGTAGCCGTGATAACCAACCGCATAGCCCCCGATGAGCAAGTATCTCAACTTGGTGCGCGTTGAGTAATTTCAAGAACTCTTTGAAGTCTGGTGGTAGATGGATCGTAGCCATAGATGATCTGCCGCATGAGCTCGACGGCATGAAGACGCTCGTAAGGGGTTTTTGAACACCAATATTCATCGTCGCCAGATACTTCGGAAAGACAGGCTACCGTCAGCGCCGTTTTATCGATCTTGATTTCCAGATTGATTGCCATAAAATGAGTATACCAGGAAACAAGCCTCCAAGTAAATAAAAATCCGATAACCGAGTCGGATGAACAACTTCCCGATTTAGGTCCGATGTTTTGGAAGGGTCTTTTTACATATTTCCGGTATAATTTCGCCAGTTATTTTATTAGCACAAGAGGGGTTTAGACATGTTCAACCTGTTCGGCGCCAATTTCCAGCTTCCTCCACCATTGGACCAGCTCGATGCGAGCTTTGCGACGTTTCTCGCCACTGCCCTGGCATGGCTGATCATCTGCCTGCTGGCATACCTGGTGGTCACCTACCTGCTCAAAGCCGTGGCGCGGCGCTTGCCGGGGGAGATCGAGGACACGCTGCTGTTCATCCTGCGCAAGCCGCTGATCGTCCTGATCGCCACGTTTGGGGTGGTCAATACGCTGGAAACCCTGCCGCTGCTGCCGGGCGCGGAGGCGACACTAGAAAAGCTGCTGCGCACGGTCTTCATGCTGACGCTTCTCTACGTGGTGTGGCGGCTGATCAAGGATGTGATCGTTTATTACGGCAGGAGCTGGGCGCTCAAGACCGAGAGCAGGATCGACGACAATATCATCCCGATCCTGAACATCTTCGGACCGCTGACCATCCTGGTCATCGGAGTGCTGATGATCTTGCCCATGTGGGGGCTGGATATCAGCTCGGCGCTGGTGGGGGCGGGCGTGATCGGCCTGGTGGTCGGCTTAGCGCTGCAAGACAGCCTCTCCAACCTGTTCAGCGGGATGAGCCTGGTGGTCGAGGCGGCATACCGCACCGGCGACCTGCTGCAGCTGAACGATGGCTCCGTGTGCGAGGTGGAAGAGATGGGATTGCGCTCAACGCGCATGTACTCGCTGGACTCGCACTGCACGCTGTACATGCCGAACAAAGCCCTGGCGAACATGACGATCATCAACATCACCAAGCCGACCGTGGAGCAGCGCTCGCAGATCGAGCTGGCGCTCTCCAGCGAGTACACGATGGAGGAAGCTGAGGGCAAATTAGCCGGCATCGCCGGGAGCATCCCGGGCGTGCTGATGAGCAACATGGCGCGCAAATTGACACTCGTGGAAGAATACCTGGGGGAGATGCAAGCCCGGCTGGCAGGCATGGCGCAGCAAAATCCGCTGCGCAGCGAGCTGGAACGGGAGATCGCCTGCACGCAAAACGCCCTGGCAAAGCTGGAACGCGAGAAGGACTTCAACCAGGCGCTGGTGGCTTTCAAGACCAGCCTGGAGAGCCTGGCGCAGGGATTACACGAGCGCGAGCAGCACGGATTTACCCCACAAGAGAAGCAGGAGATCAAGCAAGGCTACCTGCCCCCCACTCAGGAGGCTTTCTTGAAGCTGATGGAGGCTGCCGAAGCCTGGCGCACCCAGCCCGACCCCTATGCTTCGCAGGTCGAGCATGAGAGCGCCCTTCATACCTGGGCGCTGCGCAACGAGCGCCTGCAGGGACGCTGGGAGCAGGTGCGCGAGAAAATGATCAAACCCGACGATCCGACTGAGATGCGCCTGGATGATATGGGGCTGGCGATGGTGCGCTGGCTGAATACGGAATACAAGATCCTGCCTGAGGCGTGGAAGGATCCCAAGGTGACTTTCAAAGCCTTCGATGGAGACACCACGCACATCCAGCTCTGGTTTTACGTGGATAACATCCGCCTGGAGCACGACGGGCGGCTGCAGAGGGTACGCACGGACATTGCCCGGCGCATAAGGGAAGAACTCAATCTATTAGCCCCTAATACTGATGAGGGCTGAGTATCAAGAGTGCCATCTCGAATGAAGCAGGCAACAGCGATTCCTCACTTTCCTGCCTGGCAAAGTGCGCTCGGGACTTCGGCTCGGAATGACCTGCCAAAAAAGTGGCAGCGTTATTTTCCGTGGTAAGCAGCGATAATACGATCCATCTCGGCGTTGACCTGGGGCTCGATGACCTGGCGTTTTCCGTCGGCGTGGAACCAATCCAGGGTGCGGCGGATGCCGGAATAAAATGGGATGGTTGCCTGGAAGCCGGGCACAAAGGTCTTGATCTTGCTGTTATCGAAGATCACGCTCCAGGTCTTATCGCCGAGCAGGTTACCCTCCAGGTCCGGCGCAACCCTGGCGATGAACTCGGAGGGGATGTGGACGATATTCGCCTGCACGCCCAGGGCGCCGGCGATGGTCTCGTAGATCTGGTTCCAGGTGAGCACCTCATCTGAGGTGATATGGAAGGCATGCCCCAGCGCCTGGGGATTGCCGAGCAGCCCCAGGAAACCGCGGGCGAAGTCTTGCGAGTGCGTCACCACCCACAGGGATGAGCCATCGCCGTGAGCGATGATGGGCAAGCCCTTCTTCATCCGGTCGGGCAGGGTGTAGCTGGTCCAGCCGCCGATGGCGATGGGCAAATTGGTATCCCCGTAAGTGAGGGAGGGGCGCACGATGGTCACCGGGAAGCCCTGCTGGCGGTAAGCCAGCATCAGGCGCTCCTCGCAGGCGATCTTATCGCGCGAATACTGCCAATACGGGATTGGCAAGAGGCGTCCCCTCGGTGATGACCGGGTGAGCCGGCGGCTTCTGGTAGGCTGAGGCGGAGCTGATAAAGACGAACTGCCCCACCCGCCCCTGGAAAAGCGCCAGGTCGCGCTCGATATCCTCGGGGGTGTAGGCGATCCAGTCCACAACCACGTCGAACTTCAAACCCTGCAAGAGGCGGCTCACTGCCTGCGGCTGGTGGATATCGGCTGTGAGCTGCTGCACGCCGGGCAGATCCGCCGGGCGCTGGAGGCGGTTGAGGTGGAAGAGCTCGATGCCAAGCGCCAGGGCTTGCTGGCTGACTGCGGTGCTGATGATGCCGGTGCCGCCGATAAAGAGGACTTTCATGGATACATCCTTTCATGTTGAAGGTATATCAGCAATGCGCTTGCAGAAAGAAAATTTCACCGCATAGATGAATCCCGACTGCACTTGAGGGACGCAGAGAATACAGAGAATTTATCACATATCTGGGCGGGTGGCGCGCTCGAGAGCGGAGAGCCACGCCAGAGCTTCTTCTGCCGAATTCCCGCACATCTCCTGCTCCGGGCGCAGGCGAATGCAGACCAGCGGGCGGTCGGGTGAAGCGAAGATGCGGCAGCGGTTATCCTCGGTCAATTGGACGCAACGCATACCCGCCGGCTTGCCATCTGGCATGCCGGGGATGGGTGATGAGATCGAGAGGGCAATACAGCAGGCGCCACAGCCTATGCGGCAATCCATCGCAAGCGCTCCCCTGGCAATTCAGGGCGACGGTGTAGTGGTGGGCGGCGGCGCAGCGCCAATATCCATCAGCAAAACCCAGCCGATGACCGATCCAGCCTGGCGCTGCCCCTCGACCAGGACACACTCACGGTTGAAATCGTCGAAACGCCGCTCAGCAGGCAAGAATTGCACCACGGCGCCGGCAGGGATCCTGCCCAGGGCAGTGAAGCTCTCATAGCAGCCATTGCGCGCCCAGACATCTCGCTGGACGATGCCGGAGGTAGGCGGCGGCGTGGAGGTAGGGGTGGCGGTGGGCGTCAGCGTGGGGGTGCCGGTAAGCGTGGGCGTGGGAGTGAGGGTAGTGGTGGGGGTGACTGTAGAGGTAGGCGTAGCGGTGGGAGTGAGAGAGACGACATACGCCTGGTACCTGCCAAAACCCCAAAATGCAAGCACAGCCAGCAGGACTATTCCAACGAAGATGATCCCCAGGCGGATGCCGAGGGTCTTCAAGCGATAGCCGCGCAGGTTGCGCTCGAGCCGGACCACGCCAGGATCGTTGGGGTAACGGCTGCGCACATCAGCGCTGAGGCGGGCGGCTTCCACGGGCCAGGCGGGCCGGTCCTCGTAAGCGCGCTGGGCGCTCTGCAGGTCGTTGTCGTAGCGCTGCAGGTCTCTTTGCAGCTTATCGATCTCATTCTGCAGGCGGTCCAGGCTTAGATCGACGCCTTCCAGGTTGCGGATCTGGTCCAGGTTCTGCCGAGCTTGCTGCGAGAGATATAAAGCCTCTTCCAGGGTAGGGGCGCGGTCCGCCTGGTTTTTCAGCGAGCGAACTTGCTCTTTGAGGGGCTCAACCACGCGTGGGATGACCGTCTTGAAGCGCTCCAGGAGCTTATCAAACAACGGGTTTTCACCGTAGACGGCGATGAGCGTATCCAGGCTCGCCTTGGCTTGCGAAGCGGTTTGCGGCTCGATGGTTGCCTGGTTGAGCGTCTCATAGATCGATTGCAGACTATCTTTCACCTGGCGCAGCTCGCGCAGCCGGTCTGTATATTTGGGCAGACCGGTAGCCAGGGCAGCCGCTTCCACCTTCTCGATGGCTGCATCGATCTGACCCTGCTTAAACAGCGCCATCCCCTCTTCGTAAACGTGCTCGGCGTCGATGTTCTCCTGCAATTTCTGGGCGAACTCCTGACCCTCCTGCCAGCGCAAGATGCCGAGCTCGCGCAGGCTGTTCTGCGCTTTTTCCAGGAGGGCGAGCGCGTCAGCGTAGCGCCCGACGCGGGCGGCGGATTGCGCCTTGCCATAGGCGGAGGCGGCTTCGGTGGGCAACGCCACAGCAGGGATGTAGCCGGTGCGCAGGTAGTTCTCTGCCTCGGAACGATGCTGGCGCGCCCGCTCCCAGTTCGGCTCGAGCTGCAGGACGCGGTCGAAAAGCTGGATCGCTTCGGCGTAGCGCCCGCTGTAGAACAGCTTCTCAGCCATCTCCATCTGCTGTTCGGCAGCCGGGTTGTGCTCGCGAGCCGGCTCGGCTTGAGCTACGGAGAAAGTGGAGCTCGAGATAGGCTGTGCAGGCGCAACCGGCTGTGTGGATTCCCCTTCCGATTCTTGCTGCTGAACGCAGCATCAACAAGTCTTTGCGTGCCAGCTGCACCCGGTTGCGCTCATCGGGCGAGAGGGACTGGTAGTCCGGTGAGTTGATGAACTCCTCAACCTCCAGCAACAACTGGCGTTTTTCAATCAGCGTGACGTTCTCACGGGTACGTTGCTGCTCGATCTGGCGTTCTAAGTCTTCAAAAGGGCTCATGGATGTGCTTTCAGGTCGATCATCCGGGTAGGATGCTCGCGCTTATAGGATTGACGTGTCTTGGACCCGGTCTGGCACCTGCTGGTACACCTGCAGCAGGTCGGCGCGCAGATCCTTGATATGGGCATATCCCTGGCTGAGGACACGCTCCAGGATCTCCTTCAGGCGCATGGGCAAACGCTCGTCGTCATAGGTCCAGTTTACAACATAACTCGAAGCCGCGCGCTCGATCTCCTCCGGCTGGTTGGGTCCCATGGGCAGGGCGCCTGGAGCAGGGCGCCCGGTGAGGATATGATGGAGCGCCCTGGCGCCAAATTGCACCAGGTCGAGCTGCTCTTCCGCCGCGCTCAGTCCATGCGGCAGGTGTTTAGCAATATTCCAGTCGATCATAGCGATGCCATGGGCAGCGGGGTCCCAATAGTAGTGCAAGATTTTATGATCCCGGTAGACGATATTGCGCTCATGGGCAACCTGCAAGACATCGCAGATTTGGATCACCAGCATGAGACTCTCGCGCAGCGGCAAGAACCAGCCGTGTGTGTAACCGGCATCGCAGTATTTTATCAGGTTATATTGCCTGTCGCGCAGCACCAGAGCCAGGTAGGGCAGCCAGCCCGAAGCCAGCTGCCGCTCCATAGAAACCAGGAAGTTTTGTACCTCTTCGACCCCATAGCGCAGCAGGTCGCCGCGCAGATCGTCCGCAGAGGCGTGGCTCTCGTCGCCGGGGAAGCGCAAACCCTCCTGCAAGCGCAGGAAGCCGTACTCCACTACAGGCGTTACGGCAGGGACATCGCGGAGAAGCGAAAGGACGCGCGCCTCTTCTTTAAACAGCGGCAAAGCATACTCCAAACGCTCCGGGCGCATGATTTTAATGGCATGAGCCCAGGGTTTACCCTGCCGGTCGCGCAAATAGCCGGCGAACACCCTGGCAGATGAGCCACGCGCCTCTGACACCCAGGTATCCAGAGGCTCTCCCAGGAGCAGGTCCATGTCCAGGTCGAGCTTGCCCTCGACGATACCAGAGATCGGCGCAGCGCGGGTAGCGGGCGCAGCGTCCCTATCCAGTGTCAACGTGCGGGTACGCGGCAGCGCAAGGATCTCGCGCGAGCGGAACTCGTACAACCAGGGCAGCTCATCCAACACTTCGGGATGTTCCATGAGCAGGTCTGCGGGTCTCACGCCCTTGCGCAAGCGCTTGAGCGCATCCAGGATCAGGCTCAACCATCCCGCCTGCCCGACGCGATTGCGCAAATTCCGCCCGGTCAGCTCAATGGAGGTCAGGTAATCGTAAAAGGGCTCATCCGGACGGGCGCCCTTGCGCACATCCGAAAGCCAGCGAGAAGCGGAGGCAATCGCCTTGTCAGCGGAGGAGAGGCGCCGCCGGTAGGGATCCCACAGAAGCAGGCGGCGCAATCCCTGGCGGGCTTTTTCAAAATCCCGGCGCTCCCAGGCATCCAGGACAATCTGCGCCTGCGCCCTGGGCTGGGAAAGGACAGCCTCCAATTTTTCCGCAGTGCCGGGGAGGAGCAGATCGACCTCCCCAAGCACGCCGTCGATGTCATCGTAAGCAATGCCGGCGTGGGGCGGAGCCGGCTCAAGATCTTTCCACTTCTTCAAAACTTCGTTATCGAAGATCCTTAAAAACTCTTCCCTGGCGGGTAAACTCTCAACATCCGGTGATACGCCGCTCTTCTGATCACCCATGCGCAGGATTAGCGATTGCAGGGTGAAAAAAAGCCGGCTGACTGCCTGGTAGGGAGTGATGGTCTCCGCTCCCAGCCCAAGGGAGACGCGCCGCACGCCCTGGCTGAGCCCTTCCCACCAGTCCGGCAAGCTTTCCTCACCGATCAATTCCATCAGCTCCCAAAGCATGGTAGGTCCATCATCTGCAATGCCGGCTACCAGCGCGGAGGAGAAGCTGCTCTGCAGCGGCGCCGGCTGGCGCAGGGCAACCTGGAGGATTTCGGCAAGCAGCTCCCATTTCTCCGCAGGGGAGGCAGGCAAACTGGCGGCTTGTAAACACACCTGGCGGGCTTGCGTCAGGTCATTCGCCGATACCAGGCTGAGCGCCAGGCGGGTATGCAGATGGATGGCGCCGGAGAAATCGGGCAGCTCACCAAACACCACAAATTGGCGCTGCAGATCAGCGCTTTGCGCCAGGTCAGCCTGGACGGGTCGAGCCGAGCCGTACAAGCTCGCGGCGGCATTGCGCAAGCCTTGCAACTGACTCGACATCTCGCTCCATAGGGAAAGCAGCCTGTCCTTGAGCGGCTGCACAGCCTCCGCATAGACTCCGCCCGGCGTGAGCGCTTCGGGCCAATCCAGGCGGGCGTGCAACTGTGGGCTGGCATCGGCAAGAAAGGCGCCCATCGCCTGCACGAGCTGGAGGTAGTCATCCGCGCTGGCGTGCCGGCGGTCTTTGGTGGTTCCATCTTTCTCCAAAAAGAAGCCATTCCCCCAATCGATGACCGTCAGCCCAGCCCGGCTGGGATCCCAATACAGGTGCTCGGGTTTAACATCGTTCCACAGGATGCCATATTGCTGGACGCCATCGTCCAAGGCGACCACCTGGTGGATAGCGTCGAGCATGTCGATCAAACCCAATAGCGAGCGGACGAGGATAGGCTCGGGCAGCTTGCCCGAGCCGGCAATCTGCTGCAGGAAGAAGTCCAGCTCGCTGTTACCGGTAGATGGCAACTCAGCGAGGCTGCCGGAGCGCGCCAGGCGGGAGAGGGACATCAGATCGAAGCCAGGCGCTTCTTCAAGGATGATAAAAAAGGATTCTCCCAGCCCTTCAAACGCCGGGCTCTGGTCCAATAAATCCGGAATCGACCAACCGGCTCCCATTACCCCGCTGAGCGCGGTTAACAGCTTGCTCTCAGTCTTGATCTGCGCCGCCTGGCGAAGAACATCACTGGAGAAGGCGCTTTTACGCGGGCGCTTCAGGATCGCCGGCTTTCCCCCCAACAGAGATTGCACGCGGTAAACCTCGCCTGCGTCTCCCTCGCCCAGCTTATCTAAAAGACACCACTTATATTGCTGACCGGCAACGATCTGGCTCGAATTCATACAAGAATTTGCTCTGAATGCGCCTGACTGGCAAAGCGCCGCTTATTATAACCTCTCGGGCTAGGCGCGCTCAATGAACCTGCCACGGCTGAGAAAGCCTTAATTTAAGCCCTAAACCACGCCGAGCAGATTGCTGGCAACGGCGCTTGATTTTCAATGGCGTTTCGTGTACACTGAAAATCACCTATGGACGAAATCTTCAACCCTCAAAGCGTGGCAGTGATCGGCGTATCCCCCAGGGCGGACAATCTGGGTCGCAACATCGTCGCCAACCTGGTCGAGTTCGGCTTTAACGGCGTGGTTTACGCCGTCGGTCCGTCTGGCGGAGCAATCGAGACACGGCGCATCTACCACTCGATCGGAGAGATCCCAGACAAAGTCGACCTGGCGGTGATCCTGACCCCCGCCCGCACCGTGCCGGAGATCCTGGAGGAATGCGGGAAAAAAGGCGTGCGCTGGGCAATCATCGAGACGGCAGGCTTTCGCGAATACGGGGAGGCAGGTCGCCAGCTCGAGCAGCAGATGATGGAGGTTTCCAGGCGTTACGGGATGCGCTTCGTCGGTCCTAACTGCATTGGGGTTATGAACATGGCGAACGGTTTCTGCGTCCCCTTCCTGCGCCTGAAGAAATTAGGTCGACCGGGCGCGGTTTCCATGATCTCGCAATCCGGTGGGGTGGGGTTGAGCGTGTTGAACCTGATGGTCAACGAGGGCATTGGGCTCAACAAATTCGTCTCAGTCGGCAATATGCTGGATACCACCGCCGAAGATTTGCTGGAATACCTGGTAGAAGACCCGAGCACAAAGGAGATCTTCATATACCTGGAAAGCCTGCGCGACGGCAGGCGCCTGATGGAGATCGGGCGTCGCTCTTCCAAGCCGATCCTGATATTCAAATCCAATATCGGCAGGTTGGGCAGCTCGATTGCGGCATCTCATACCGCCTCGCTCTCCAGCGACGACAAGGTGACCGAAGCAGCTTTCCGCCAGGCTGACCTGGTGCGCGTGCGAGATGCCACCAGCATTATCAACAACCTGAAATGCCTGCGGCTGCCGCCCATGCGCGGCAACCGGCTGGCGGTGATCTCGCGCTCGGGCGGGCACGCCGTGGTGGCAGCCGATGCGTGCGAGATCTCCGGCATGGAGCTGGCGCCCTTCCCCGACGAGTTCCTGCGCGAGATCGAGAAACATTTCCGCGCCTCGGTCATCCACCTGACCAATCCGCTCGACCTGGGAGACCTGTTCGACCTGGATCTGTACGGGGAGATCCTGGAGCGCACGCTGCGGCTTGATGGCGTAGATGGCGTGGTATTCCTGCATACCGCCTTTTCCGAAGCCGAGCGCCAGGCGAGCCGCACGCTCTGCGAACGGATCATCGAGATGGTGCAGCGCTACGACAAGCCGGTGGCATTCTATTTCTCAACCACAGCGGAGGAGATCAACCGGCTGCGCCAGACCTACAGCTTCCCACTCTTCACAACCGTTGTGGAAACCATCCGCGCCCTGGAGATGAGCTATACCCACTACCAGCGCAGAGTGGAGATCCACCAGGCAGAGCCAGCCCCCATCTTCAACGTGGCGCACCAGGCAGTGCGCGACCTGATCGACAAGGCGCGCGGTGAAAGCCGCGACCTGCTCCTCTCGGAGGCGATGCAGGTCCTGGAAAGCTATGGCATCCCAACCGCCTGGGGCGCCAGCGCCCACACAGTCGAGGAAGCGATCGAAGCTGCCGAACGCATGGGGTACCCGGTGGCGATCAAGGTGATCTCTCAGCAGATCTCGCACAAATCGGATGTCGGCGGGGTGCAGCTCAACCTGCGCAACCGGGAGGCAGTCAAGGCTGCCTTTGAGGATATGATGGGGCGCATCCAGCGCGCCTACCCGGATGCCAGGCTGGACGGCGTGCTGGTGCAGCCGATGGTCACCGGCGGCAGGGAGCTGATCCTGGGCGGCAAGCAGGACGCAAACTTCGGACCGGTGGTGCTGGTAGGATTGGGGGGTATCTTTGTGGAAGTATTCGAAGAGGTAGCCCTGCGCGTGGCGCCGATCACCCCCAAAGAAGCTGAGGAGATGATCAGCCAGCTACGCGGCGCGCCCATCCTGATGGGAACGCGCGGCGCCAAGCGCTCGGATATCGAGGCGGTGGCTGAAGCGCTGCTGCGCCTCTCACAGCTACTCATCGACTTCCCCGAGATCAAGGAAATCGACATCAACCCGCTGCGCGTGTTCCACGAGAAAGATGGGTGCTGCGCCCTGGATGCGCGCGTGCACCTGGCGTGAGCGGCTGCCAGACCAAGGGAGCAAGAAGCCGTCCTGGGTAAGGCAGACTATCGCCCAGGGTGGTTTGATTCTGCCCTATAACGCTTCACAATCTGGTCAGCATAGTCCAGCATGCTCTTGCGCAGCGCCAGCGGCGCCAGCACTTCCACGCCGCCGCCGCAATCCAGCAGACGGTCGCGCGCAGCATGCAGGCTCTCAAAGGAGAGCTCCACCCTGTGCCAGCCATCCGCATTCTGGAACAGGGCTCTCAGCAGTCATGCGCCCCGCAAAATAGACGGGCAACCAGGGGACAAAGCCGGGCGCGACTCGTATCGTGACCGGATAAGCAGAACGACCTGCCTCCTGCCGGGCGCACCAATCTTGCCAGAAAGCACGCAGGTCGAATTCGACCGGTCGCTGGCTGGCTTCGTCTGTGATGACAGCAGCCAATAAATCCGAGATCCGGTAAACACGCACCTGCCCCGCGCTGCCACACACCAGGTGCCAGGCACCCGCCTTGGCTACCAGCCCATACGGGTCAACCAGCAAATCAACGGTGACAAGATAATGAGGACGATAGCTTAACGCCAGCTTACGATCCTGCCAGACAGCCTGGTATATCACCTGAAGATGCGGAGTAGTTGGTTCCCCTTGCTGCCACACGGCGAAGTCCAGGTATAACCTCTGGCGGGCAGCGTACCTCCTCCTGGCGCTGCGCGTCCGGTAAGGAAGCTGCCAGCTTACGCAAAGCCAGCCCCAGCTCCTGGCTTACACCCAGCTCTGCCAGCGGCGCAGGGATACTGAGCATGAAGAGGGCGCGCACCTCTCCGGGCGACAAGCCGGTCAGGCTGGTGCGATAGGTATCCACCAGTGAAAACCCGCCTTCGGGTCCCGATTCGCCATAGACCGGGATGCCCGCTGTGCTGAGCGCCTGGATATCGCGGTAGATGGTCCGCTCAGACACACCCAACTCGCGCGCCAACGAGCGGGCGGTCATCTTTTGCCTGGATTGAAGCAGCATAATCAGAGAGAGCAAGCGGTCTGCGCGCATAAGGGCTTGGGTTCCTGGATTTCATCCAATCCTACCATGAAATCCTGACATTAGATGTCAGGGATTAAAGTTATGATTGTGGTGACGCTCAACGAGGCGAGCGTGCAACCTGAAACCAGTCACCCGGTCTCTCCAGGAGGGCGAGGGATGCGGGACCCGGTCATACAAGGAGAAAATTATGACAAATGCGAATGTACGCCTGACACGTCTTGAGAACATGCGGGTCGCCAGCCTGCACGGCTTCGGCACAGAGCCGGAGCTCCAGGCATGGGAAAAGCTGGTAAATTTTGCCGGCGCAAGGGGGTACCTGAAAGACCTGGCACACCACCGCATCTTCGGCTTTAACAACCCCGACCCAACGCCCGGCAGCCCGAATTACGGCTACGAGCTATGGATCACCGTCGAGTCCGGAGGTTTCTGCGATCGGAGAGGTGGAGATCAAAGAGTTCCAGGGAGGGCTATACGCGGTGGCAAGGTGCGAGGCAAGCGGTGATCCCTACACGGTCATCCCGGCTGCCTGGCAACAACTGGTTGCCTGGCGGGAGCAGAGCGCCTACCAGCCAGGCAGCCAGCAATGGCTGGAAGAGCACCTGCCGGCGGAAGGCAAGGGATTGGTTACAACGGCTGGAGGCGCCTGGGTGCTGGATCTTTACCTGCCGTTGGCTGAGCAAAAATAGCGCTTGGAGAGATCAACAAAAACAGAGCAGGGTCAGCGGCGCTGACCCTGCTCTGTTTTTATTACGAATTCATGCACTAGGCTCTTCTCGCCAGGCTATTCAGCACCCATAAGAAGAAGATCGCGGCAACAATATGGAAAAAGATCAGAATGGCAAAACTGGATGCCGAGGCGCCCGGGAATGGGAAGGCAGCCGGATTCGCCATGCCCGCCAGGTCGGGCAGAAGGGTGACGAAGAAGCCAATCACGGCAATGATGTTGAAGGTGCGCAGCGGATTGCTTGCCAGGCGGTTGACCAGAGCAAAGATGCCCACACCGACCAGGCAGAAAAGGACGGTGAAGAAAGCAATCGAGCCATAACTGAAGGGAGGAAACAGCGGGTTGAGCGGCACGAACAACCCCACCAACAGGCGGGCGAGTAACGTGGCAACCAGAGCAGCCGCAGTGGCTGCCAGGCCGATCAGCAAAAGCTGCTTACCGGGCAATCTATGAGATGAAGGAGAAGTTTCTGCAGGCATCAGGCTGTCCTCATAAAGTGGATTTTCATCGCCTCTATGGCAGGCATAGCAGCGAGGCCGGTATTTTATCACGCCGCGCTGGGGCTTAATCCAAGTTATATTACAAAATTGTTAAGGAGAGTCCGCAATAAGAGGGGGTAAAAATGCGTTAAACTTGATAGCAATTGTTTATGATGATTTTCATTATTCTGCTTTTTGCATTGCAATCCGAGAGGGGGATATCCCCCTCCATGAACGGAAGAACCAGAGATGAAACGGCAGAGACTGGTCGATTTTAGAAAAAAAGCTTCCAAGCCGATCGAAGTGGTTTTTTGGATCGGCATCCTGGGGGTTACGATCCTGGGCTGGTTCTTGCCGATGTCTCGGGCGGAACAGTACACCTTCTTCGCCCTGGCGCTGGGGGCATGCCTGTTCGTGCTTGTGCTGTACCACTGGATCATGCCGCGTTACGGCGCCAATGATTGGGCAAACTATTTGCTGATCGTGGGGGCGATCTTCTTCATCGCCGCAGCATCCTACCTGCTCAAGCCCTATAACATCCATATCGAGATCCTGTACATCGGCGTGATCGCCGGGATGGGCATGCTGGCTGGCAAGGAGGTGTCCAACCGGGCAGCCTTGCTCTCCGCCATCGCCCTGGCTACCGTCACCATCCTGGGGGAGACGCTGACGCCAGTTGCACTGATCACACTCGGGCTGCAGGTGCTGGTGATCCTGCTGGTGGGCTACCTGGTGAGCACCCTGGCAGACGTTTTGCACAAGCAGATCACCTTCTCAGACCGGCAGAACCGCGACCTGAAGCTGCTGTTGAAGACGGGAAACTTCGCTTCCCACTCGGATGAGCTGCGGCGGACGCTTTCCAGCATCTCCGAGCTGGTGGTGAAGGAGCTGCCTGCCACGTCCTGCCGCATCACCCTGCTGAACCAGGCGGGGGATTCCCTGGAGACTTACGGCGCTTACCCGCACAACTCGCTCAAAGGCTGGAAACCGGGGATTGGAACGGTGCACGCTTTGAGCAGCCTGCCCTTGCACCAGGCAGCCCTGCAGAGCGGCAAGAACCTGGTGCTGACAGAGATCACGCCCGCCCATAACCAGGAGGTTGAAGCGTGCTTCTTCCAGGCGGTGCGCACGGTCTGCTTTGTGCCCCTGATCGCCAAAGGGAAAAGGCTGGGACTGCTGTCTATCGGCGAGATGCGCAGCTGGGGACGTGAACCTTTCAACCAGGAGAAGCTCAACCTGCTGCAGACTCTGGCATCGCAGGTTTCAGGTCTGGTCTACAACACGCAGCTCTACCAGGCTTCGCAGCGGCAAGCGGAGCGCCTGCAGGTGCTGAACCAGGTTGCCAGGGCAATCGGCTCGACGCTGGAGCTTGACGAGCTGCTGGAATCGCTGTACGGCGAGCTGCAGACGGTCATCCCCTCGGACACCTACTACGTCTCGTTGTATGACCCGGTAGAAGACCTGCTGGACGTGCGCGTGCTGATTGACAATGGCGAGCGCTTCGCTCCGATGAAGTTCCCGGCACGCAGAGGGCTGGGCAAGTGGTGATCGCCAACAAGCAGCCCCTGCTGATCCGGCACATGTCCAATGAGATGGGCAGGCTGCCGGCGCCGCCGTTGCAGATCGGGACAGGAGCGCATGTCGGAATCCTGGCTGGGCGTGCCGATCCTGCTGGGGGAGGAGCTACTCGGGCTTGCTGGCGCTTGCCAGCTACACGCCGAACGCCTTCGACGAGGACGACGCGGCCATACTGAGCAATGTGGCGGGGCAAGCAGCCCTGGCGATCGACAACGCCCGCCACCACGCCGAGGTGGAGGAGCAAGCACGGCGGGACTCGCTAACCGGGGCGTACAACCACGGCTACCTGCTGCGGCGCCTGGAGGAGGAGGTGGAGCTGGCAAGACCAAACCAGACGCCGGTCTCGCTGATCATGATGGATATCGACTATTTCAAGCAGTACAACGACACCTACGGGCATGTGGTGGGCGATGAAGTGCTGTGCCTGCTGGTACAGGCGATCCAATTGCACATCAAGAAGACGGACGTGGTTGGCAGGTGGGGCGGGGAGGAATTTGCCGTGGCGCTGCCAGGCACCTCCAGCCGGCAGGCGCTCATGGTCGCCGAGCGCATCCGGGGCACGCTGGCGAGCATGGCGCTGAGCGACCGGGATGGCAACCCCATTCCCAAGCCGACGGTCAGCCAGGGGATTGCCACCTTCCCACAGGACGTGAACAGCGCACCCGAGCTGGTGGACGTGGCAGACCAGGCGCTGTACGTCGCCAAGCAGCGCGGCCGCGACCAGATCATGGTGGCGGTGAAACCCCTCTCCTGATGGATCGAGCGGGGCGTTCCAACTCAATTTCGCAATTCTATTCCAAATCCGAGAGGACCTGGTTCTGCAGGTCCCACATGTGCCGGTAGAGACCCGCCGCGGAAAGCAGGGCGGCGTGCGAGCCGCGCTCGACCAGGCGGCCGCGCTCCAGCACCAGGATCTCGCGGGCTGAACTCCAGCCCGACCAGGCGGTGGGTCAGGAGCAGGGTGGCGCGACCGGCAAGCGGCTCCCGGATTGACTCCAGCACCTGGCGTTCCAGCAGGGTATCCAGGTTGGCGGTGGCTTCGTCCAGCACGAGCAGGGGGGCGTCGCGCAGCAAGGCGCGGGCGATCGCCAGGCGCTGGCGCTCGCCTGCGCTCAGGCGCACACCCTGCTCGCCGATCCAGGTATCGTAGCCCTGCGGCAGGGAGGCGATGAAGTCGTGGATGCAGGCGCGGCGGGCAGCCCGCTCTATTTCTCCGGGAGCGGCGTCCGGGCGGGCGAGGAGCAGGTTCTCGCGCACGCTGGCGCTGAAGAGGTAGGTGTTTTGCGAGACGACGCTCACCTGGCGGCGCACGTCTTCCTGAGGAGCAAAGGCGCAGCTCCTGCCCGCAGAGCAGGATGTGACCGGCGCGGTAATCCCAAAAGCGCAGGAGCAGCCCGACCAGGGTGGACTTTGCCCGCCCCGGAGGGACCGACGATTGCCACGACCTCGCCCGGCGCCAGGCTGAAATCCAGATCCACGAGCGCGTCACCCGCATCCGGCTCAGCAGCCAGCGGCGGCGGGAGAGGATCGCCGGAGGAGAGCTGCCAGGCGGCAGGGTAGCGGAAGGATAAAGCCTGCACGGCGAGCAGCGGGTGCGGCGACCCTGACCGCGCCGGGGCAGGGACGACCAGCGGCTGAGGGTCGGGCGGGTCGGCGACCTCGGGCGAGGCGTCGACGATCTCCACCAGGCGGCGGGCGGACTGCAGGCTGCCCTCCAGCTGCTGGGCAGCCAAAGGCAAGGGGGCGATGGCTTCGAAGCTGGTGAGGGCGACCAGGGCGAGCACCGCCAGGTAAACGCCGGGCAGGCTACCGGCGCCGACCAGCGGAATGGCTAAGAAAAGCACCACCCACAAGGAGGCATTGGCGAAAAAGCCGAGCAGGGCGTTCTGCAGGGCGTTGAGGGACGCCAGGCGGCGCTGCGCCTGCGCCAGGGCGAGCCCCGCGGCGTCCAGGCGGGCAAGCTGGCGGTCCTGCCCCCCGGCGGCGAGCAGGTCGGGCATGCCCTGGATGGAGTCGACCAGGGCGGCGTCCAGGGCGGCGCGCTGGATGACCTGCTGACGCCCAGGGGCAGCGGAAAGGCGGCGCACAAGCAGCGGCAGGAGTACCCCGGCAATGCCCTGGAGCAGGAGCAAGCCCAGCGCCAGGCGGGGATCAAAGCGCCAGAGGTATAGCGCCGTCAGCAGGGCGATGCCCACCGCCACGAGGGGCGGGTAGAGCACGCGCACGTAAAAGCTCTCCAGCGCGGCGATGTCCTGCTGCATGCGGGCGAGCAGGTCGCCGCTGCGGTAGCGCAAGAGGCGGGCGGGGGCGAGCGGCTCGAGGGCGGCATAGAACCACACGCGTAGCTGCGCCAGCAGGCGGAAGGTCGCCTGGTGCGAGACGAGGCGCTCCAGGTAGCGGAAGATGCCGCGCGAGATGCCAAAGAAGCGCACGAGGACGATGGCGACCTGCAGCTCGGCGATCGAAGGGTGCAGGGCGGCGGCGGAGATGACGTAAGCCGAGGCGCCCATCAAGCCCATGCCGCTGAGCACGGTCGCCAGCCCGATGAGGGCGGAGAGGGCGATCCAGCCCTTGATGGGCGCGGCGAGGGAGAGCAGGCGCAGAAAGGGACCCTGCGGCGGGGCAGGCGAGCAGGGGGCGGCGCAAGGGGGGCGGCGGGTTCCTGCAGGGTGAGGGGGCGAGGCGGGCGCTCGCGGGCAGGCGGCTGCCTGGGCTGCTGCGTGAGCGGAGGCGCTTGCCCAGGCGCCCAACATGCGGCGGTATAAGCCGGGCGCTTGCGCCAGCTCAGCATGCCCCCCCTGCTGGATTACGCGACCGCCATCGAGGACGAGGATGCGGTCGAGGCGGCTGAGGGTGCTCAGGCGGTGGGCGGCGACCAGGGCGGTGCGCCCCACCAGGAGGCGCTCCAGGGATGCGGATACCTGCGCTTCGGTGGCGGGGTCCAGGTTGGCGGTGGCTTCGTCGAGCAGGAGCAGGGGGGCGTCCTGCAGGAAGGCGCGCGCCAGGGCGAGGCGCTGCGCCTGCCCGCCGCTGAGGCGGGCGCCGCCCTCGCCGATGGGGGTATCGTAACCCAGCGGCAGGCGGCGGATGAACTCATCGGCGTGGGCCAGGGCGGCGGCGCGCCGGACATCTTCCATGCCGGCGTCCGGGCGCGCCAGGCGTAAGTTGGCGAGCAGGGTGTCGTTGAACAGGTAGGGCTTCTGCGGCACCCAGGCGAGGCGAGAAGCGGCATCCGGCGGGATGAGGGCGGCAAGGGGCACGCCGTCCAAACGGATCTCGCCGGATTGCGGGGCGATGAAGCCGAGCAGCAGGCTGAGCACGGTGCTCTTGCCGGCGCCGCTGGGACCGACCAGGGCGACCTTCTCGCCGGGGGCGACGGTAAAGCTGAGGCGGTCGAGGGCGAGGCGCCCATCCGGGTAGGTATAAGAGACGTCGGCGAACTGGATGGCGGGAGGCAGGGTTGCGGCGGGTATGGATACCCCGGTCGAGAACAACCGGGACCCTGCCCGCCCTACAACTTGCTCATTCGCGGGTGGAGCAGCGGGAGGAGGGGCATAACAGGCGGTGAGGCAGGTGCGGCGGGAGACGATGTTCCGGAAGGGGTTAGCGCCCCGCCAAGAGTAGAAGGCGGGGTTGACAGCTGCTCCAGGACGGCGAAGATCTGGTTCGCGGCAGCGACGCCCGCCATGCCGGCGTGGAAGCGCGTCCCGAGCAGGCGCAGGGGCAGGTAGAACTCGGGGGCAAGCAGCAGGACGAGGAACGCCTGCTCGAAGGACAGGCGCCCGTAGAGCAGGCGCAAGCCGATCTCGACGGCGACGACGGCGGTGCTGAGGGTGGCGACCATCTCCAGCGCCAGGGCGGAGAGGAAGGTGATGCGCAGCACGCTCATGGTGGCGAGGCGGAAGCGCTCGGAGGCGTCGCCGATGACCCTCACCTGCGCCCGGCTGCGGGCGAGCATCTTGAGCGTAGCCAGCCCCTGGAGCACGTCGAGGAAGTAGGCGTTGAGGCGGGAGAGTGTCGTCCACTGGCGGCGGGTGGCGGCTTGCGCCTGATCGCCGATGAGCACCATGAAAACGGGGATGAGCGGGGCGGTGAGCAGCAGGATCAGGGCGGAGAGGGGGTCGATGGGGAAGACGAAGAGCAGGAAGACCAGCGGCGCCAGGGCAGCCAGGGCGAGCTGGGGCAGGTACTGGGAGTAATAGGCGTCCAGGGCTTCGATACCCTGGGAGGCGGCAGCCGCCAGCTCGCCGCGGCGCTCCCCGCCGGCATAGGCGGGACCCAGGTCGAAGAGGCGGCGGAGCAGGCGAGAGCGCAGGTCGAGCTTGAGGCGGCGGGCGAGCGAGGCGGCGGAAAGGTCGCCGCCCCAGACGAGGAAGAGCGCGCAGGAGAGATGAGGGCGAGCAGGAAAGCCAGGGGAGCCAGCACCTGATCCAGGGAGGCGCCGCCGAGGAAGACGCGGCTGACCACGAGGCTGGTCTGGAGCGCCTGGAAGACGGTGACGACGCCGGCAGCCACGCCGAGCAGGACGGCGCCCGCCAGGAGGAGGAAGGGGCGGCGGGAGCTAAAGGCAGGGCGGACGAGGCGGGGGTCGAGGCTCAGGGGTGGGGGCAAGAGCGGCGGTCCTTCAGGGCTGAGCGGTGATGGGATAATCATACCAGAAGGGGGAGGGAGTTGAGATTCAGCGAGTCAGCGAAAAGAGGCGGCAGCGAGGTATTCGTTTGGGAGGGAAAAGCAAGGATTCGAGGGGGTGATTTTTGGTGAGAGGTGAGGCGGCGATTAAGGATTTCGCAAGCGAAAAAAGATGTGAGAAATAATAACCCAGTTATGGATTGAGCGGTAATATCGTTTGTACAAGGAACTAGATACAGGCTCTGTCACACAAAGAGCATGATGTACTCCTCGCCAAGCCTTTCCAAAGTCATTTGTTATCAACCCAATGGAGGTAAAATGCTTCCTCCCCATCCATGGCTATTACTTTATCCTCCCGAAGGGAAGCAACCAATAAGTAAATGTTTCTCCCGGGTTTACTACCGTCGAATGATATCATTGCCAGCCATTTTCCATCCGGCGAAAGAGCCGCTCCATGAACCATCGATCAGGTATTCCCAGGGAATATCCAAGCCGGTAATCTCTCCAGCCGGGTTCCAGACGACTTTACCTGTGTCCGCATCTAAAACCAGCCAGCAGGGCCGGTCCTCCAGCTTCTCCCTCATCCATTGGGGGCATAAGCTCTTAGGGTTGCCATACCCATAAACCAGCACATTGCGGCCATCCTGCGACCATTGCAAGTTCCGACGGATCGAGATATCAAAATAATCAGACGATTTAAAAGTAACCGGTAATTTTAGCAGGCCTTTGCCTGGCAAGGTTGTGTAAATATTCAGGTCTTCATCGGCAAAAAGCAGGCGTTCTCCATCAGGAGAGTATGCCCAATCGATGACCCTAGAAATAATTTCAGGCTGTTCCTTGGTCCTAATGATCCCATCTTTCCCTAATACGATGTATCCGCCATCTGGATCATCCTCGCTATGTTCGCATCCGATGACGAGGTCACCAGATACCGATGATTTTACAAGCAGACCACAGGAACCTAACCATTGTTCAGATGTTTGATCCTTTAAATCAACGATGAGAACATGATTGTGTGTAAATTGTGGAACGAAGAATCACATAACGATCGTTTACTCCCCAAATAATCTGAGACATTAATAAATCATCAATGTTTGATAGCCAACCATCCTCGTCGTCCCAAACCTGTTCAGGGTTCCTTAAAGTTGATATCAGATATCCATAATTTAGCATGATTTTTCCATATCAAATAAGCAATTGAATCGGAGTAAGAAGAAAAATTCAGAGAACCAGAACGATCTGCTCCACTCATATTGTTATCAACGGACTTGATGTCGTTCCAGCGGCTAATAATCACCTCTTCCAAGATCATAATATCCATATTTCGATGACATTGGTGAATGGGACGTCCAGGCATATATTTTTGTAAGCGAAGGAATAATTGAATTGGTGGAATGAATTGTTACTACTTTCGAGGGATTTACGACAAGAGTAAGTACCGGAGTTGGTGACGTAATTGTTGGATAACCAGTGCTGGAATTATTTACAATTGGTGTTCCTCTGATCTTGGGAACGATTGTATTGACCATCGGAGAAGTTGTTATCTTAGATGAAGGAATTGGGGCTAAGTTTGGAGCTCTTTCTGTCGAGGTCTATTTTATTAACCTGACAAGAGCAAAGAAAAAACATTAAATACCAGGATGATCACCTTCTTTTTCATTCTCTGACCTCTCGCTGCCAAATCATCGACACCATATTAATCATTTTTATTTGTATCCAATGACGGTAATAACCCGGGGTTTCGCTTTGTAACATAACTACGACTTTCGACTATTGGCTAATAGTAGCCTGCGGACTATTTCCTCGTATAAACCGAATATCCGTTCCATTCAAGAGCACTTTCAAAGCCACTTGCGCTTCGAAAGGAAATGCCATTCTATACCCTGACCTCTCCGGAAGGGAAAAACCACGATTTTTCCGATACTTGTGTCTGGTGAAACCTCAACTCTTCTTTTGTCGTAATAATCAGTGGAGGAAGGGAGAAAAGACTCTAACAAGCATGCCTGAGGTTAGGTAAATAAACTGGACGACACATCGGCCATCTCGGCAATCTGACAAATATACAAGCTCAGGGGCGCCATAACTCGAGATGATTTCAGATAAGGACAAAGTGTTGATCACCAAGACCGACAACAAACGTGAATATGGTATCTCCGTTCGTCATCACGTTATCATTCGGCTTCCACCACAGTTGTGGTGCGTTGTAAACTCCCAAGTCAATTCCTTAGTATGTGCCAACGATGGCCAACAACTGGAGGTCTGCAGTAATCGATATCGTCGGCTCTGGATGACAGGATTTGGACGGTTTCTGTGATTGTTGATATTCCTGGGGTTAATTCCCAGGAAGCAAGGGAGGTTGACAAACTGGTTTCTCTAACCACTCAGTGAGCCAGGCGCTTCGCGGCGATGGTGTTGAGATGTCACTTTTATTGGTAATTACACGGCAAGAGGTGACACCTAACGCAACCAGAAGGCTGACCAGCAGAATTGAGAGTGAATGCATAGTCGAGCGAAGGATATATATCATGGGTGTGACAATCCTGATAAACGACAATTATGTGACTGGAAGTTTATTTTGCCACATCAATCCACAACGCAATGATCATTTTTCGTTGGCTGCTGTGTGAACCCCCCACATAGTTTATCCAAAATTTCACAAGGAATGTCGATAGCGTCTTGGTTAAGGGTTTCTCGTAAAAGCCCTTTCTTGCCTTTTTCCGGTTGCAAATCATTTCTGCTTGCCCAACGGCTGCACGAAAATCGTAGATGCCGTCCTGGACGCCCCAGGCGCTGGAGCAGGCGGGGCAGGTCAGGGCGTCTGGCGCTTCGAGGAGAGGGGCATGCCCGCAGTCCGGGCAGGCGAAGAAGGCGCCGGAGCGGCGAGGGCTGTCTCCCCGGTCGCCCGGCAGCGGGCGAAGACGCTGGGGGTGAGCTGCCACCAGTCGCCGGTGAGCTGGGCGAGGGAGTCCATGCCGACGAGCAGCTTGAGCGGGAGGTAGCGCTTGAGGAAGCCGATGCGGTAGTGCGAGACGGTGAGCTGGCGCTCGACGGCAAAGCCGCTCTCCCTCAGCCAGCGGCGCACGGTTTTGGGGTGGAAGTCGAAGTTGAGGGCGGTGAACTCGACCGGCTCGGGGGTGAAGGGGCTCCAGTCCTGGCGCTTCGTCCAGTAGCGCAGGATGGCTTTGAGGTTACGCTTGCTGGCGAACTCCAGGATGAAGGTCGCCCCGGGCTGCAGGACGCGGCGCGCCTGCGCCAGGGCACGCGGGGCATCTGCCATGTGATGGAGGGTGCGGATCATGGTGGCAGCGTCGAACAAGCCGGGGACAAAGGGCAGGCGGTAGGCGTCGGCGGCGACGTAAATGTAGCGCGGGCTGCTCCCAGGCGCGCCCGGGCTTGCTCGAGCTGGGTGCGGGAGTAGTCGAGCAGGACGATGCGCTCGAAGCCCTGGTAGCGGGGGGTGTTGCGCCCGGCGCCGGCGCCGATCTCGAGCAGCAGCTTGCCGCCGGGAGGCAGCAGGCGGCGCAGGGCGATGGCTTCCACCTGGTCTTCGTAGCGGCGGTCGCCTTGATCCCAGAAGGAGGATTGGTAGTCGGAGCCTTCGTAGTCGCAGACGGGGGGGAGGTTGGAGGAGGATTCACGGGGATTATTATAAGGCTAAGAGCGATTCACCGCAAAGTCGCAAAGGGCGCGAAGGAAAACAAGGGGGATAAGAGGGTTGAATGGTTACGCCGGATAGGATTGGAAATTAAAATTCACCGCGGAGGCGCAGGAGGAACAAGAACACAGAAACCCGTTTTCTGGGAGAAAACGGGTTCCTGAGGTGAATGGGATGAGAATTAAATGGAGGCTTTGACGAATTCGGAGCGGGGCTCTTCGACGACTTTGACGCCGTTGTAGCCGCGACCCAAGCCGTGGTAGTGGAAGCCGATGCGCTTCATGACGGCGGGGTCGTAGATGTTGCGCCCGTCGCAGATGACCGGCTGGCGCATCAGGTCACGCACACGCTCCAGGTCGAGCTGCTTGAACTCGTTCCACTCGGTGACGACCATGAGGGCGTCGCAGCCATCTGCCATGGCGTAGGGGTCGGAGAACATGTGCACTTCGGGCATGAGCGGGGCAGCCACTTCCATCGCTACGGGGTCGTAAGCGCGCACGACGGCGCCGGAGGAGATGAGCTTCTCGGCGATGGTGACGGCGGGGGCGTCGCGCATGTCGTCGGTGTTGGGCTTGAAGGAGAGACCCAGGATACCGACGGTCTTGCCGCGCAGGTCGCCAAGCATCTCTGCCAGGCGGTTGACCGCCATGGGGCGGCGGTCGTCGTTGATGTCCATGACGGCGTGCAGGAGCTGCGGGTGGCGCCCCTTCTCCGCCGCCATGTACGCCAGGGCTTTGACGTCCTTGGGGAAGCAGGAGCCGCCGTAGCCGAGACCGGCGTCCAGGAAAGCCTGCCCGATGCGCTTGTCGTAGCCCATGCCGGCAGCCACCTCTTTGACGTCGGCGCCGAGCGCCTCGCAAATGTTGGCGATCTCGTTGATGAAGGAGATCTTGGTGGCGAGGAAGGCGTTGGAGGCGTACTTGATCATCTCGGCGGTGCGCAGGTCGGTGATGACGATGGGGGCGCGCAGGGAGAGGTGAAGCTGGGCTACCTTTTCGGCGGCGCCGGGGTCGAGCGAGCCGAGCACGGTGCGGTGCGGCTGCATGAAATCGCTGATGGCGGAGCCTTCGCGCAGGAACTCGGGGCAGGAGACCACCCAGAAGGGCAACGGCTGCTTCTGGTGGGAGCGGATGATATCCGCCACCCAGTCGCCGGTGCCGACGGGGACGGTGGACTTGTTGACCACCACGAGGGGGGCGGTCATGTACTCGGCGATGGAGCGGGCGGCGGCGGCGACATAGCGCAGGTCGGCTTCGCCATCCACGCCGGAGGGCGTGCCCACGGCGATGAAGACGAACTCGCTGCCATCCAAGCCTTCGGTGTAGGAGGTGGTAAAGGAAAGGCGACCGGAGCGCACGTTGCGCTGCACCAGCTCATGGAGACCCGGCTCGTAGATGGGCATCTCGCCGCGCTTCAAGCCTTCGATCTTTTCTTCGTTGATATCCAGGGCGATGACGCGGTTGCCCAGATCGGAGAAGCAGGCGGCAGTAACAATGCCGACATAACCGACGCCGATCACACAGATTTGTTTCATTTTAGTCGTCCTCCACTCAAGTTCGGGTATTCGGGCGGGCGGAACAAGCCAAAATACCCCCTTATGCCTGTTTGAAAACCAGCCACTATTTTACCAGGAATGCGGATAATTATCGACATATTCAGTCGTATTTATGGCAATTTTATTGTAAAATACCAGCAACTGCCCCGACGGCAAATGTTACCATAAATACAGGCGGGCACAACTTGCAGAGCGGTAACTTGACACTTTTATCAGATAACCGTCATACGTTCCCTGTGATTTCTGTCACTTGTAAATTGGCTAATATCTGTCTAAAATATCATTGATAATTCTTATCCATAAGACCGGAAAGGGAGCATTACTATGCAGATCACTCGACAAGCCGACTACGCCGTACGCGCCGTGCACTACCTGGCACAACTGGAACCGGAGCAGCGGGCGGCAACCAGCCAGATCGCCCAGGAGCAGCGCATCCCGCCCTCCTTCCTGGCTAAGATCGTTTCGCAACTCTCGGTAGCCGGCTTACTGCAGACCAGCCGCGGGGCACGCGGCGGCGTCTCGCTGGCGCGTTCGCCCGAAGAAATCTCTCTGCTCGATGTCGTAGAGGCTATTGACGGACCCATTTTGTTGAACGAATGCGTGGGCGACAACGGCAGCAGCTGCGTCTTCGGCAACGATTGCCCGATGCGCCCGGTGTGGTGCGAAGCGCAGGCAGAGCTGGTAGACCGCCTGAAGAGCACCAGCTTCGCCCATCCTTCCCGGTCATAAGTGGTTTTTTCATTTGCGACGACCTGCCCTTCCAGCTATAATTTGGCTGGAAGGGATTTTTGATTCCGGATGGAGGTGCGGCATGACGGGTCCAAGAAGGTGCGCGCTCCACGCGGCACACAACTGACCTGCAAATCCTGGCTGAGCGAGGCGGCTTACCGCATGATCCAGAACAACCTGGACCCGGAGGTGGCGGAGCGCCCGCAAGACCTGGTGGTTTACGGCGGGCGCGGGCAGGCCGCGCGCAACTGGGAAGCCTTCGACGCCATCCTGGAGTGCCTGCGCGTGCTGGAGGATGACGAGACGCTGCTGGTGCAATCGGGCAAGCCGGTGGCGGTATTCAAGAGCCACAGCGACGCGCCGCGCGTGCTGATCGCCAACTCGAACCTGGTGCCGCACTGGGCAACCCAGGAGCACTTCGACGAGCTGGCGCGCAAGGGGCTGATGATGTACGGGCAGATGACGGCCGGCTCGTGGATCTACATCGGCACGCAAGGCATCCTGCAGGGCACCTACGAGACGCTGGGCTCGCTGGCGCGGCTGCGCGGCTGGTCCTCGCTGAGGGGCAAGTTCGTGCTGACCGCCGGGCTGGGCGGGATGGGCGGGGCGCAGCCCCTGGCGATCACGATGAACGAGGGGGTGGGGCTGATCGTGGAGGTGGACCCGCAGCGCGCCCAGCGCCGCCTGGAGATCGGCTACGTGGACGTGGTGGTGGACACGCTGGAAGAGGCGATGACGCTGGTGGAGGAAGCCTGCGAGAACGAGACGCCCCGCTCGATCGGGCTGATCGGCAACGCGGCGGAGATCTACCCGGAGCTGGCGCTGCGCGGCGTGACGCCGGACGTGGTGACCGACCAGACGCCGGCGCACGAGGTGCTGATGTACGTGCCGGCCGGGGTCGAGCGCGAGGGAAGCGGAGAGCCTGCGACGGAGCGACCCGCAGGAATACAGGCGGCGGGCGATGCAGTCGATGCGGCGGCACGTGGAAGCCATGCTGGCGTTCAAGCGCGGCGGGGCGGAGGTGTTCGATTACGGCAACAACCTGCGCCAGCGGGCGTACGACGAGGGCTTGCAGGAGGCCTTCGAGTTCCCGGGCTTTGTGCCGGCCTACATCCGCCCGCTGTTCTGCGAGGGCAAGGGACCGTTCCGCTGGGTGGCGCTCTCCGGCGACCCGCAGGACATCTACACCACCGACGAGGCGCTGATGGAGCTCTTCCCGGAGAACGAGCACCTGCAGCGCTGGCTGAGGCTGGCGCGCGAGAAGGTGCCCTTCCAGGGGCTGCCGGCGCGCATCTGCTGGCTGGGCTACGGCGAGCGGGCGGCTGCGGGGCAATTGTTCAACAACCTGGTGGCGGAGGGGGCGGTGAAGGCGCCGATCGTGATCGGGCGCGACCACCTGGACGCCGGCTCGGTGGCGTCGCCCAACCGCGAGACGGAGAGCATGCTGGACGGGACGGATGCGGTGAGCGACTGGGCGATCCTGAACGCACTGATCAACGCCGTGGGCGGGGCGACGTGGGTGTCTTTCCACCACGGGGGCGGGGTGGGCATCGGCTACAGCCAGCACGCCGGGCAGGTGATCGTGGCGGACGGGACGCCGGAGGCGGCGAAGCGCCTGGAGCGGGTGCTGACCAGCGATCCGGGGATGGGGATCGTGCGGCACGCCGACGCCGGCTATGAGATTGCAATCGAGGCGGCAAAGAGGCATGGAATAAATATGCCCATGCTGAGATCGATGATCTACCAGATCCCCGATTTCTTAGAGAAATCGGGGTCTTAGCAGGCTACCGGCGAGGTTGATCCGATGCCATATCGAAAGACCACTCTGCAGGCTGGTGAATACTATCACCTCTATAATCGCGGTAATAACCGCCAACCCATCTTCTATGAACAAGATAACTACTTTTTCTTCCTTCAAAGGTTAAAGGAACATACCAAGAGGCTGAATGTGGTCGTTATTGCATATTGCTTGATGCCGACCCATTTCCATCTGCTGATCTGCCCGAGCCTTGACAATCTATCTGAAATGATGCGATCATTGTCAATATCCTATTCGAAAGCCATGAACAAGCGATACAACCGGGTAGGTACACTGTTCCAGGGACAATTCAAGGCAGTACATATCTATCGCGATGAATATCTCTTACACTTATCTCGGTATATCCACTTGAACCCGGTAAAGGCTGGCTTGGTAAAACTGCCTGAAGACTGGCAATACTCCAGCTATTTGGAATTTATCGGAAAGCGGCAAGGATCATTGCCCAAGCCAGACATCATTTTGCGACAATTTTTATCCTTGGATGAATATCGAGCATTCGTTGATTCCGGGATTAATTTGGAAGATAAAACGATCGACCATTTAGTGCTTGAAAATTGACGCCCATACCTATTCCAGATCCCCGATTTCTCGAAGAAAACGGGGATCTATGTGACGACGGGAGACTACTTATCTATGAATGAACAAGTAATCTTTTCCATGGTGCGCGTGGGGCGCATGTACCCCCCCAACAAGCAGGTGCTGCGGGATATCTCGCTGGGCTTTTATTATGGGGCAAAGATCGGCGTGCTGGGGCTGAACGGCTCGGGCAAGAGCACACTGCTGCGCATCATGGCGGGGGTGGATACGGAATACAGCGGCGAGGTCTCGCTCTCCAAGGGCTACTCCGTGGGCATGCTGGAGCAGGAGCCGCAGCTCGAGGCGAACAAGACGGTCAAGCAGGTGATCGAGGAGGCGGTGCAGCCGATCCTGGACCTGCTGGCAGAGTACGAGCGGATCAACGAGCAGTTCGCCGAGCCGGAGGCAGATTTCGAGGCGTTGATCGAGAAGCAGTCACGCCTGCAGGAGAAGCTGGACAAAGTGGACGCCTGGAACCTGGACAGCCGGTTGGAGATGGCGATGGAGGCGCTGCGCTGCCCGCCGGGCGAGACGCCGGTGGCGGTGATCTCGGGCGGGGAGCGGCGCCGGGTGGCGCTGACGCGCCTGCTGCTCACCGAGCCGGACATCCTGCTGCTGGACGAGCCGACGAACCACCTGGACGCCGAGTCGGTGGCGTGGCTGGAGCGCCATTTGCAGCAGTACAAGGGCACGGTGATCGCCGTGACGCACGACCGCTACTTCCTGGACAACGTGGCGGGCTGGATCCTGGAGCTGGACCGCGGCTTCGGCATCCCGTGGAAGGGCAACTACTCCTCCTGGCTGGAGCAGAAGAAAGACCGCCTGTCGCAAAGAGGAAAAAACGGAGAGCAAGCGCCAGCAGACGCTGCGAACGCGAGCTGGAGTGGATCCACATGTCGCCCAGGGCGCGGCAATCCAAAGGCAAGGCGCGCGTGACGGCTTACGAGCGCCTGCTGAGCCAGGAGTACGAGCAGCGCCGCGAGCAGCTGGAGATCTACATCCCGCCGGGACCCAGGCTGGGGGATATCGTCATCCAGCTCGAGAAGGTGTCTAAAGCCTACGGCGAGCGCCTGCTGATCGACGACCTGAGCGCCAGCATCCCGCCGGGGAGCATCGTGGGCGTGATCGGACCGAACGGGGCGGGCAAGACGACGCTGCTGCGCATGATCACCGGGCAGGAGAAGCCGGACGGCGGAAAGATCACGGTAGGCGAGACGGTGGAGCTGGCTTATGTCGACCAGTCACGCGATACGCTGGACGGGGAAAAGAGCGTGTGGGAGGAGATCTCCGGCGGGGAGGAGACGCTGATCCTGGGCGAGCGGCGCAGCAACTCCCGCGCCTACGTCTCCAGCTTCAACTTCCTGGGCTCGGACCAGCAGAAGAAGGTGAAGGCGCTATCGGGCGGGGAGCGCAACCGGGTGCACCTGGCGAAGATGCTGACGCACAGCGCCAACGTGCTGCTGCTGGACGAGCCGACCAACGACCTGGACGTGAACACGCTGCGGGCGCTGGAAGAGGCGATCGAGGACTTCGCCGGCTGCGCGGTGATCGTCTCAGCACGACCGCTGGTTTCTGGACCGGGTGGCGACGCACATCCTGGCGTTCGAGGGCGAGAGCCAGGCGCGCTGGTTCGAGGGCAACTGGTCGGATTACGAGGCGGAGCGGCGCAGGCGGCTGGGGATCGAGGCGGAGACGCCGCGGCGGATCAGGTATCGCGGCCTGAAGCGACCTGCGTAGCCATCTGATTCAGGGACACGGATGTAACGGATACACACGGATCATCCTCTAATCAGCATGGGTTATCGAGATTTTATCCGTGTCATCCGTGTTTATTCGCGTCCTATCGGAAAGCTGCAGCCTCTTTGTAGCGAGAGCAATTGCGGGACCTGCGCCAGGAGCATGCCGCCGAGCATGAGGGCGCAGCCTAACAACTGCACGGCGCCCAGGCGCTCATCCAGGAAGAGCCAGCCGGCGATGGCGGCGAAGACCGCCTCCAGGCTGAGCAGGATGGCGGCGTCGGCAGGGGGCGCCACTTTCTGACCGACGCCTTGCAGGGTGTAGGCGAGACCGATGGAGAAGAGACCGGTGTAGAGCACCGTCCACCAGGCGCCGGAGACCTGGGCAAGCGAGGGGGATTCGAACGCCAGCGCCATGCCCAGGCTGAGCAAGCCACACAGCGCACACTGCACCACCGAAATGTGAATCACCTCGGCGCGCTGCACCAGCCAGCCGATGCAAAGCACGTGGAAAGCCCATAAGAAGGCGCCTGCCAGCTCGAGTGCATCGCCGATCTTCGAGCGAAAAGCTGCCGCCGGTGCTGAGCAGGAACAACCCGACAGCCGAGAGGATGGCAGCCAGCCACACCGCCTGGCGGGGAGGCTGCCGCCAGATGAGCGCCAGGAGCAGGGGCACCAGGACGACGTAGAGACCGGTGATGAAGCCGGCGTTGGCGGCGGTGGTGTAGCGCAAGCCGAGCTGCTGCAGGGAGGTGCCGCCGAAGAGCAGCAGCCCCGCCAGGAGCATACCCGGCAGCGAGGCGCGGAAGCCGGCTGCATCCCGGCGCGAGCGCAGGGCAAGCGGCAGGAGCACCAGGACGCCGAGCAAGAAGCGCAGCCCGTTGAACAGGTAGACGCCCATGCTCAGGGCGGCGACGCGCTGGGCGACGAAGGCGCTGCCCCAGACCAGGGCGACGAGCAGCAAGGTGAGGTCCGCTTTGAGGCGCAGGCGTTCGGGAGCCGGCGGGGAGGTGGGGGGCACGCCCCCATTATAGCCGTTTGACGCCAATCCCAAGGTGTTGTAAACTATGCGGGTTATGCGACCCGGTAACCGCCTCCTGCGCCTGCTCTGCTTGCTCTGCCTGGGGGCGACCAGCGCCTGCAGTCCCAAGCCCGATCCAGGATACCCAACCGTGACCGCCACGCCGCACACCTACAGCTACCTCGCCCTGGGCAATTCGTACACCATCGGCGAGGGGGTTGCCCGCCGAGCAGCGCTGGCCCGTGCAGCTGGCTGAGCTGTTGGGCGAGCAAGGCTACAACGTGGGCGAGCCGCGCATCGTGGCGCGCAGCGGGCTGGACGACCGGCGAGCTGCGGGCAGCGATCGAGAAAGAGGACCTGCCGCAGACGTATGACCTGGTCTCGCTGCTGATCGGGGTGAACAACCAGTACCGGGGCTACAGCCTGGAGAGCTACCGCCAGGAATTTGCCGGGCTGCTGGAGCAAGCCATAACGTTTGCAGGGGGCGACCCCCGGCGGGTGCTGGTGCTCTCGATACCGGACTGGAGCGTCACGCCATACGCGGAGGGACGCGACCGGGAAGCCATCGCAGCCGGCCATCGACGCCTTCAACCGCGCCAACCGGGAGGAGACGGAGAAGCAGGGCGCCAGCTACATCGACGTGACGCCCACCAGCCGGCAGGCAGCGCAGGACCTCTCGCTGATCGCGCCGGACGGGCTGCACCCTTCGGGGAAGATGTACGCCGAGTGGGTGAGACTGGCAGCTGCCGGCTGCCCTGCTGGCGCTCAAAGCCAGTGAGTAGCTGATCATCAATCAGGAGCATGTATGCCTAACCAAGATGGGAAAATGACGGGTAAAACCTGCGTCGTCACCGGCGCGAGCAGCGGGATCGGGTTCGAGACCGCCCTGGAGCTCGCCCGGCGGGGCGCCAGGGTGACCCTGGTGAGCCGCAGCGCAGAACGCTGCCAGGCGGCTGCCAGCGCATCCGCCAGGAGACGGGCAATGCGGAGGTGGGCTACATCGCCGCCGACCTTTCCTTATTGGCTGAGGTGCGGCGGGCGGCGGAGGAGATCCTGAGGCTGGAGGAACGGCTGGACGTGCTGGTGAACAACGCCGGAGGGTTCTTCTGGAAACGCATGGAGACGGCGGAGGGGCTGGAGATGACCTTCGCCTTGAACCACCTGAACTATTTTCTATTGACGAACCTGCTGCTGGAGAAGCTGGAAGCCAGCGCGCCGAGCCGCATCGTGTGCGTCTCTTCGGATGCGCACCGCGGGGGGCGGCTCAATTTCGATGACCTGCAGAACAAGCGCAAGTACGCCGGCTTCCCCGCCTACGCGCAATCCAAGCTGATGAACGTGCTCTTCACCTACGAGCTGAGCCGCCGCCTGGCGGGGAGCGGGGTGACGGCAAACGTCCTGCACCCGGGGTTCGTCGCCTCCGGCTTCGGCAAGAACAACGGGCTGCTGTTCCGGGTGGCGATGCCACTGGCGCAGCTTGGCGCCATCTCGCCGCAGGAGGGGGCGCGCACGAGCATCACCCTGGCAAGCTCGCCGGAATTGGAAGGCGTTTCGGGAAAATACTTCACCAAGGAGAAAGAGGTGCAGTCTGCTCCGGCATCGTACGATGAGGAAAGCGCCCGCCGGTTGTGGGATGTATCCTTGGAGATGACTGCCCTGTAAAACTGGAGGGGCCATGCCAAGCGAAACCGTGCAACTATGGACAGAGACGGCCCCCCGAAATACTGTTCCATCCACGCCACACTGAGACCGGTGGTTGAGCTAAGCAGCGATTTCGAGATAAAGGATGACGATGAATGAGATCACAACACAAAAAATAGAATTCGCCTGTGAGTAGCGGGACGACCCCGGGTTACCTGGCGCAGCCCAGCCAGGGCAAGGGAGCGGGCGTGGTGGTGATCCAGGAATGGTGGGGGCTGGTGCCGCACATCCAGGAGGTGTGCGAGCGCTTCGCCCGCCAGGGATACGTGGCGCTGGCGCCCGACCTGTACCACGGCAAGGCAGCCAGCGAGCCGGACGAGGCGCGCAAGCTGGTGATGGAGATGGACCGCGAGCGGGCGGTGCGGGAGATCATTGCGGCGACGGTCTACCTGAAAGGGCTGGCGCAGGTAGCGCCTAAAAAGGTGGGCGTGGTCGGATTCTGCATGGGAGGCATGCTGGCAGTGACCAACGCCGCCGCTCAGCGAGCAGGTGGACGCCACCGTAGCCTTCTACGGCATGCCGCGCGATCTGAGCGTGGTGGAGCGGATCAAGAGCCCGCTGCTGGGGCTGTTTGCCGAGCACGACCACGGCATCACGCCCGAGATGGTGAAGGAATTCGAGGCGAGGCTGGAAAAGAGCAGCACGGCGCACGCGGTACACGTCTACCCGGGGACGCAGCACGCCTTCTTCAACGACACGCGCCCGCAGATCTACGATGCCCAGGCGGCGCAAGACGCCTGGAAGCGCACGCTGGACTGGTTCCAGCGGCACCTGGCTTGAACCCGAGAGAGGCAAGATATGGAAGAGTACAGCAACCCGCCCGTCCGGCGCTCACCCTGGCACGTCTACCCACAGGGCTGGCAAGCCAACCAGTGGCTGATCCCTTATATCGGCGAAAACGCGGCCATCCTCCACGGTCACACCGACTCCGAAGACCACAGCCTGTGCGGTCCGGTGCTGTTCTGCTGCGCAAACTCGCAGGAGCTTTACCTGGAGGCGTTCCCGGAGAGCAACGAGGCGCAGGCGAGCTGGGAGCTGACCCAGGCGGATCACATCCTGACCTGGATGGACGCGGGTGTGAACGTGCTGTACTTCGTATTCTGCGACCCGGTGCGCCCGCAGGGTTTGCTGGCAGGCGGGCTCTCGGGAGAGGAAGCGCGCCAGGTGGTATTGAAAGAAATCCCGATCGAGCAATTTGCAGAGAAGGCGCGGCGCCTGCGCTGAGTCGAGGATTCATCCCGCCTTGGCGCCGGCAACCAGCCTGACAATGGCGGCAAAACCGGCGGCAAGGCGACCCTGGCGCCCGGTGCCGAGACCGTCGATATCGGCACTGGCAAGCAGCGCCGGGGCATGCGCGGGGGAAACGCTGCCGCCATAAAGGATGCGCACCATCCCGGCGACGCCAGGGTCGTAGTGGCTGGCAAGCCAGGAGCGGATGGCAGCGCAACCGCGGGCGGCATGCTCAGGACCGGCAGGCTCGGCGGCGCCAATCGCCCAGACCGGCTCGTAGATGAATGCCATGCGCGCAACTTGCTCCGTGGTGCAGTTTTTCAAAATACCAGCAAGCTGAGCAGCGGTTTCATCCAATTGGGCAGACGCATCTGAGCGGCGCTCGCCGATCATAATCAGGGGGCGTAAGCCAGCAGACAGAGCCAGGTGGACCTTGCGATTGAGACGGGCGTCGTCATCGCCCAGATCGCGGCGCACCTCCCAATGCCCCATCACAGCCCAGCGGCAGCCAGCCTCGAAGGCAAGGCTGGCTGAGATTTGCCCGGTATGCGCCGGGTCATCCGCCGCTGCCAGGTTCTGGGCGCCAAGCTGGACCGGCGAGCCTTGCAGCGCCTGCGCCATGGGCCAGATGGCGGTATAGGGCGGGCAGAGCAGCACATCGACCTTTTCCAGGTCGCCAGCAGCCAGGCTACGAAACTCCTGAAGGAAAGCCAGGCTCTCGGCGACGGTCATCGCCATTTTCCAGTTAGCCTCCGCCATGGGGCGGCGAGGAGATGGTGCAAGATGCTCGAGAGACATGTTTCCTCCCATTCAGCTTTCAGCTTTAAGCTGCTCCGCAAATAACCGGGCGTCGAGGCGGGCGAAATAACCGCGGTAGGCGGCGCTTTCCTGGAGCAGCTCCTGGAGGATTCGCCTGCGCCTGTGGCAGGTCACTGCTCTGCACGCCAGCGCCTTTCTCGAGCTGGAGCTCGGAGCCAGCCCGCCCCACCACGTGCAGGTAGCCGTACGCTTGCAGCCAATGGATGCCTGCCTCGACGACAGAGGGACGCTGGGCGGTGGCAGCCGCTAGCGACTGCACGTCCACACATGCCTCCCGGGCTTTGATGGCGTACTTGACCAGACCTGCCAGGCGCTTCACGAAGGCATCTAAGCTGTCCATGCCCGGATCGACGGCGAACAGGTAGACTTTTGAAGGGGAGACACGCTGCAGCACCTGGCGCAGCTCGAAGCGACCGGGCGGGGTGGTCCAGATGGCAAGCAGCTCTCCCGGTTGGAGCTCATGGCGGTTGCGACCGGAGGGCTGACCGGGGGTGGGGGCTTCGCACCACACCTGCACCGCCTCGACCGCCTGCAACTGCTGCAAGACCAGGGCGGGATAGGCTTCGTGACGGTAATCTACCACCTGGAGCTGGGGAGCGACCACTTCAACGGCAGCCGCGCCAACCGGGCGGGTATCGATCCATTCCACCTGGACATCGCGCTGGCCGCGATAGGTGCTGGCGCGCACGCTGTACGCCAGGTCGAAGCGTCCTTCGGGCAGGGGATTCCCGGCGCCCTGCCACCAGACCACGCGCTGCGCCCGCTCGTCTTCGTCTTCCACGGTGAGCAGCAGGTGCTCCTCGCCGCGCCCGACGCTGGCGTAGCCGGTGAGGGTCAAGCCACGAGCAGCGAGCACGAGGCGCGGGTTGCCAGGACCGAAGGGCGCCAGGCGCTCCAGGTCGGCGACCAGGTCGAGAGAAAGCTCGCGGAGCGGCAGGTAGCCATCGATCTGCAGGGCAGTCGTGGCGCGCAGACTCGCCGGCGGCATCCAATATGGTGCGAGATAGGCGGCGGCGGAATTCGGGGATGCGCTCGGCAGCGATCGCCAGCCCGGCTGCCATGGGGTGCCCGCCGAACCCGGCAAGCAAATCCGCCTGGGCGGCAATGGCGGCGGTGATGTTCACCCCCTCCACCGAGCGAGCCGAGCCGCGCGCCAGCTCGCCGGGCGGGGCAGAGAACAGGATGACCGGCTTGCCAAAACGCTCCACGAGCTGGCTGGCGACAATACCGATCACCCCACCGGGCCAGGTTGGGTGCGCCAGGACGAGAGCAGCCGCCTCGCGCAGCGTGGGGTCCTGCTCGACCTGGGACAATGCGGCGCGGAAGACCTGGTCGGTGAGCAGTTTACGGCGGGCATTGAGCGATTCCATCTCGAGCGCCAGAAGGCGAGCGCGCGTCTCGTCCGAAGTGGTGAGGAACTCCACCACGGGATTGGCGTCCGCCAGGCGACCGAGGGAGTTCAGGCGTGGGGCGAGGATATAGCTGATATGCTCTTCGGTAAGCCCGGCGGGGTTGAGATCGGCAAGCTCCATCATGATCTGCAACCCAAGGCGAGGCGTGTTGCGCAGGACCTGCAAGCCGCGTTGGAGCAGGTAGCGCGTCTCGCCGGACAGCACCGCCAGGTCGGCGACGATGCCCAGGGCGACCAGGTCGAGGAAGCCGGCGCACTCCTGCTGCCGTCCGGCGCGGGCGTAGAGCGCTTCAACGAGTTGATATGCCACGCCGACGCCGGGCAGGCTTGCGAGCGCGTGCCCGGGCGGCAAAAACTTGGGGTTGACCAGGGCAAGGGCAGGGGGCAATTCTGGGGGCAGGTCATGATGGTCGGTGACGAGTACGGCGAGCCCGCGCTCGGAGGCGTATTGCAGGGCGGTGTGGGCGCTGATGCCGGTATCGCAGGTGAGCAAGACGCCAGAGCCGGAGATGCCCTCCTCCTGCAGCACCTGCTGCAAGGCTTCCAGGTTGACGCCGTGCAATTCTACCGCGCGCACAGGGATATGGTAGACCACACGCCCGCCCAGGCGGCGCAAGGCGGAGACGAGCACGGTGGTAGCGGTTTGCCCGTCCACGTCGAAATCGCCCCAGACACAGATGGTCTCTTCCTGGCGCAGCGCCTGCTCCAGGCGCTCGACGGCAGGCTGCATGCCGGGCAGCTCGAAGGGTGAATGCGGGGTATATGCCTCCGGGTCCAGGAAAGCGCGCGCCGATTCAGGCTCGTGGAAGCCGCGGCGCGCCATCACCTGGGCGATCAAAGGATGCCCGCCCAGCAGCTGCTGGAGCGGCAGCGGCGGCGGTTCCAGGGGCGGCTCCATCCAGGTCTTCATCGCTCAGTATTCGATCTCAAGCGTCTGGTCGAAATCGAGCAGGGGTAACTCATCCTCGAGGGAGTCGAGCCCGGCGAGAGAGCCGGCTTTGTCCCCGCGCTCGCAAAGCGAACGGTAGACGCAATAAGCGCAATGGCGGGCATCACCGGTGAGAGGAAAATCATCCCGATCCAGGCGCTGGATTGTAGCAACCATCTCCGCCAGGTAATCCCAATCAGCCTGGAAGGCAGAAGCGGAATAGGTGAAGCGCTCCGGCTGGTCGGGGAAATCGGCAAACCAGTAGACCATCTCCACCTGGTCCGGCTGAAAGGGCGCCCCGGCGTTGAGGAAGGCGCCCGCCTGGATCAACAAGCAGGGATAGACGCGCGTTTGCAGCCGGTCTGCCAGCCACTGGCGGCGAGGGCGCTTGCGGGAGGTCTTCCAATCCAGGATCAGGGCATGCCCCTGGGGCGTGACAGCCAGCAGGTCGAGCTTGGCGAGCAGGCGGAAATCGCCCAGGGGGGCGGTCAGGGTGATCTCGGGATAAAAGGTCGCATCTGCGCCAGCCAACGCCTGGAGACCGCCGCCCTGGCTGAAGCGCAAGTAGCTCTCCCACCAACGGGAGAGATCCGCCTCCTGCGCCAGGGGCGCCAGGCGCTCGACCGGCAGTCCCAGGCGGTGCTGCTGGACAATACGGTGAAAGCGGGCGCCCTGCTGCATGGTGCGCTCCAGCTCCAACAGGGGCTCGCTGGGCGCTGCGGGCCAGGACTGGCGCATCAGGTAGCGCAGCTGGAAGCGGCGGCGGCATTCTACAAAATCCTGCAAGCTGCCCTGGCTGAACTGAAAATCCGGCGGCAGGCTCATGATTTCACCTTCTCATTCCAAACCTCAGCCAGGGATCCCAGGGCTTTCGCCATACCCTGGTCTTTATTGCGACCGGTGTTATAGGTGATGACCAGCTCCTTGCGCGCCCGGGTAATGCCAACGTACAGCAAGCGCAGGCGCTCGCGCACGTAATCCAGGCGCGCCTGGGCGGACGCCCCACCTTCTGAATACCATTCGTGCTCGCCTGATCTCAGGACAGCATCCAATTGCTCCAGCGCTTCCGCTTCCAGGTTGAGGTTTTTGCGCATGAACCACTTCTCAGAGATGTACTGGTCGTGCGCGTCACCGGAGGGAAAGTCGTAGGTGTTGACCGACATCAGGTAAACGCGGTCCCACTCGAGACCCTTGGCTTTGTGCATGGTGGCAACGACGACCTTGCCGGGGTAGCGATCGGGATCGAAGCCCATCTCATCCTGGTGGAAACCGAGGAAACGGCGCTCGTTTTTGGCGATGACGGATAGCTCTTCGGTGAGCTCGGGCAGCCTCCAGGCGGGGTGAATATCGCTGGCGCGGCGCAGGAGCAGAGCCATCTTGTGCGAGATGGCGAGATCGGTGGTATCGGTGAAGAGCTCTTGCGCCAGGGCAAGCAGCGCCTGGTCTACCGGCAGGAGGGCAGAAGCCTGCCAGCGGCGCGCCAGGTCGCGGAAACGCAGGAGGCGCTCAAACGCCAGTGGATCTTGATCGACCAGACCGAGGGAGTCCAGCCAATCCTGGCCGGGCTTAGGCCAGAGAAAGTCCTCCACCCGGCGACATTTGCGCAGAAGCTCGGCATTCGGATCGGCAGCAGTCTCGCCGCCAGCCCGGCGCCATGCCTGGTATGCTTCTGCCAGCTTGCGCGGCGAGCCGGGGTCAGCCAGGGAGCTGAGCACATCGCGCAGCACGCGGGCTGAGGAGCGCGTCGAGCTGGTGTTGCGCAGGAGGCTCTGGACAACCTCGATCTTGCGCCGCTCGAGGGCGTCGACGACCTTATCGGCGCGGTCGTTGCGGGAGACGAGCACCGCCACGGTATCGTCGGGATGTTCGGGGAGCCAGCGCTCGAGCGAATCGACGACGGCGCGGATCTCGCCATCGGCGGTGTAATTGTGCAACACGAGGTGCACCTGCGACGGGTCATCGGGGGGATTTGGCTGGGGATCGCCGGGCGGGGTGGGCAGGATGAACGGCGGGGCGTGCAGAGCATCGCGCACCTCCCGAACAGGGTGGCGGTGCATGGTCCATTCTACGAGGGCGTTCGCCAGCTCGATAATGCTGAGGGTAGAGCGACCCGAATTGGGCAGCTCACGGCTCAGGACGCCCCGGCTGGAGATGAAGAGGCGCAGGTAGCGGGGATTGGCAGTGGTGAAGGTCTCGTAGATAGCCTGGTTAGGATCGCCCACGCGCACCCAGTTGCCATCATCGCCCACCAGCAGGCGCAGGATCTCCTCCTGAAGCTGGCTGCTATCTTGAGCCTCATCTTCAAGGATGTAGGGCCAGCGCCAGCGCAGGCGCTCGAGGAGCTTCGTATCGAGGGAAAGAGCATCCAGCGCCAGGCGGATCAGGTCGTCAAAATCCACCGCGCCACGGTAAGCCAGGGCGCGCTGGTAATCGGAGTAAATCTCCCAGCCCATTTGCGCCAGGGGCAAAGGGAGAGGCAATTCCGCCAGGCGCTCGCCCAGGCGCTCAGGTGTAAGGCGGCGATCCTTGGCAGAGCGGATAAAACTGATCCCCACGCTCTTGACCAGCTCAGGCAGGTAGTCGCGGTAGACCTTGCCCAGGTCGTTCTCATTCAGATCCGAGGACAGGTAATCCTGAAGGACATCCGGATGGCTCTGCAGCCAAACGCGTGAAGCCTGGGAGGCGATGTCATCGGCTTCGCGCTCATCGACGATCTGGAAATCTTCCGAAAGACCGACCAGCTCGGGACGCTCGCGCACGATATCGTGCGCCAGTCCATGCAGCGTGCGCACGCGGTAGTTAAGGTGGGGCAGAAGACCGGTATCTTCAATAAAGGCGCTGACGCGCTGGTAGAAATTATCGACGGCTGAGTTGACCAGGGTGACCACCAGGACCTCCTGGTCATCGGCAAGCTCACCGCGGGCGACAATGGCGGCTGCCAGGCGCGAGAGCGTCCAGGTTTTTCCGCTGCCCGGCACGGCTGCCACACCCATGCGCCCGCCAGGGTAGTCGAGGACTTCTTGCTGCTTGGGACGCGGTGAGAACGACTTCATCGCTGCCCTTTCAAAACGCGGTTCAGGGCGCGCAGCAGTGGACCGCGCTGCTCATAGCCCTGCTCGCCCAGCTCGCTCAAGCCCAGGTAAACGCGGCTACGACAGCGCCGCAACAAGCCCAAGACCAGGCGCTGCATGCCCAACATGCTCGTTTCCAGCTCTTCGCTATCCGTCCACAACCTGCCGGGGCGCCATTGGCGGCTGAGCACGTAAGGATGGGTCAAGGGCTGGTAGAGGCGCTCGAACCAGCCGCGGCTGCTCACATCCAGCCAGAACTGGATATCGACGGGGCGGTTACGCATCAGGAAGGTGTATGCCGGCGCGAGCTGAAGCGCATCTTCACCAACCGCCTGCCAGCTCCGCACGTACTGGGCCGCAATGACGCCCTGCTGCACCATCAAGATATATTCTTTGCCCAGCGGGAACCCCTCTTGCGCCAGCGCGTCCCCCGTCGACCAGCGGAACTTCTGGATCGATTCGACGAGATTGGCTGTCACCTCGCCCGCGGTCAGGCTGACATGGAAGCCGTAGCCCGGTTGGGAGAGCACTTCGCCAAAGAGGCGGCTGAGGAAGTGATCCAGCTCGACCTGTGGACCCTGGGCGCTCTCCTCAAGCCACAGGCGCAAACCTTCATACAGCTCGCCGAAGCGATAGGTGATGCGCTCCTGGACATCCGGCTTGATTTGCTCAAAGGGTGATAAGACCGGCACGCCATCCCGCTTGCGGAAAACGATCTCCGCCAGGAGCTGGGCGCGCACCAGGTCCATGCCTTGAATCGCCTGTACCAGGGCATAAGCCAGGTCGAACCGGGCGGGGTGGATGCCCCAGGAGGGATGGGCGAGGCAAGCCAGGGTGAGCAAACAGCGCGCCGCGGGCTCCTCGCGCAGGGAGCGGGAGGGGCGGTGCGAGCGGACGGGAATACCGGCTGCCTCCAGGCGGAAAGCCAGGGAAAAGCGCAGAGCGTCGGAGAGGTAGGGAGCGAGCACCGCAATCTCCCCCGGAGGGACGCCTTGCTCGGACACCAGGCTGGTGATCTGACCCACGACCCAATCGAGCATCTGCGGGTAAAAGCGGTGGTAGCTGTAAGTAAGGGCGGCTGTGGGATCATGGGCAGCCGATTCCGCTTCGGCAAGGGAATCGCCTTCGAGCTGGGAGATGGGCGGGGCTTCGCCGGGCAGAACAAAGCTCCGGGCGAGGTGAACACTCAACGACCTGACCTGTGGAGAGGTGACGAAAGACCGGTTGAAAACCACCCGCTGCGCGCACAGGTCGCGAAGAGCATAGGCGCTGGACGGGTCGGCGCCTAGAAAACGGCGATAACCCGCAGAGTGGTCATAGACCAGCAGCGCCGAGTCAACGTGGGGGAGCCAGCCAGCCAGAAGATCGTGGGCTAACGGCATATCCTCCTCGACGTTTTCTACGATCAAATTGCGGTAGGCGCCGAGCAGGTAATCCCGGCAGGCAGGCGCCTGCCAGAGATGGTCAAGGAAGACCTCAAGCTGCAGCGAAAAATCGAGCAGATTGTGCTGCAGGCAGTAACGGCGGAAGCGGGCGGCGCAGTCGCCGGCATCCTGGTAAACCCGCCGCTGACCGGGCTCGCCTGCCCAGGCAGACACCAGGCGCTCGCTGATCTCCGTATAAGGGAAGCCCACCACCGCAGCCTTGTTCAGGTTATCGATGACCTGGCTGTACAGGCGATTGCGGTCGATGGTGACCGATTCGAAGTAGCCCTCGTCGAGCAAGGGGCTGACCAGGTGCGCCATGTAATACTGGGCAGTCTCCAGGGTGAGGAAGAGGGGCGGGCGATCCGGGTGGGCAAAGCCCGCCGCTTCCGCCGCCAGGGGCCAAAAAAGCTCGACCATACGCCGCGCCAGACCACCAACGGTGAGCACGGTCACCACCCCACCGGCAACAACCCCCGGGGTATTGAGCGCCTGGATATATGGGTCTGCCAGTGTGCGCTGCGGAACGAGCAGCAGAATCGAGCTACCCGGAATGCCCTGCGACATCAAGAACAGCAGCCGCTCAACAGCAGCCGTGGTCTTCCCGCAGCCCGCCGGACCCTCGAGAAATATCTTGAGGCCCGATGGAGCCCGAACGACATCTAACTGGGCTGGAGAAAGATTTGCCGGCGGCATGCTCCGATTCTAATCGTTTTTCTGTTGGGAATCTCTTGCATTTTGCGGAGTATTGTGTATAATTTAGATATACTAAGTCTTATTACAAGGGGGTTACGGTAAGACAGACTTGGGCGGTCCTGAAAAACCACGGGCGAGATGAGGCGCCGGTGGTTTTTCTTTTAATGAATCATTTGGTAGATGGTTTGGGCAGCCACCTACCCAAACCATCTACCAAACTCTGGGCTGACCAGGATGAGCCTGCGGGAAAGGAACCCGCACCGGCTTAGTACGTAAGGATGCGCGGCAGTGTCTTAGCCTGCTCAATCCAGCTCTCTACTTGCGAAGGGAAGGGCACCTTGCGCACCAGGCGTTTCTCCATATTCGTAGAAACCAATCTCTGGTACAGGTTGGCTGGGTTGCGCGTGGCAAGCTCAACCACCGTATCCACACCGGCGGCTTCCAACAGATCAGCGTATTCTGAACCAACGCCTTTAATGCGGTAGAGATCGACATGGTTGACCCACTTCAAGATCAGCTTGTCGCTGATGCCACTGGCGGCAGCGATATCCATGCGCCCCCGGGATGAAGCGCCCTTTTCAAGCAACGCCCGCGGGGTATCAATCCCGATCGCCTTGAGCTTCTCGGCGTAGACCGGACCAATGCCCTCGATATACGCCAGGTCATAATAAAACTTTGCCAGCTCTTCCTGCTGGGTGGGCGTGCTCAACTCCTCCGAAAAGTCAGGCTCAATCCCTTTATCCAGCTCCTCTTCGACGTGGCTCTTCAACAGGCTCGTCCACGGCTAACGGCTCGAACTCATCTTCCGGAGCTGGCTCCTCATCGAAAGCCTCTGCGACAGCCCAGGCTGCTACAGCCGGGGCAAGCGGCGGCTCTTCCTCTGCGACAGGCTCCAGGCTCTCCTCCTCGCTCTCGCTCTCAGGCGCAGCGAACATCTCACCGACCGGCTCAGGCTCTTGTGAGTCAGCCGATTTGCGCAGCAAGCGGATGACGATCCACACCACCAGGGCAAGCAGGATCAGAATGACCAGCAGCAAGATGATGGCGTTGACCAGGCGGGAGCCAGGAATGTTCGGCGTTTGCGGCGGATTTGGCTGTGCTTGAACAACCGCACTGTAGGCAGAGATCGCCTGCGGATCCTGGGCGCCAGGTGCAGCCTGGACGGTCGCCAGAGTATCCGGGGCGTCTGAGCCCAGATCGTTGTAACGGGTCACAGCTAAGTTTAAGTCCTGGTTGACGGAATAGGAATCGATGGCAGCCCGCAGCCAGTCCTCTTGCAGGTCGGGGCGCAAGTTGAAAGCCCCGGAGTTGGTCCAGCGTACCGGGAACAATCCATAACCCAGGACGAAAATTCCAACCAGGAGGCCGATAACGAGACAGACAATGAAAAGTATCAGGGGATTTCTCAGGTATTGGCGGATCTTTTCCATGGTTCTCCTCCAAGGGGCAAGGCTGCCATTCAAGTATACATCTAATGAATTATACGACAGACAGAGAGACAATGTAGATCGATTGTCGCTGTCTCTTGCATCACAAAGTTGCAATGATTGTGCCGTCTACAAGCCAATCCTTCCCAGGACGGGTGGGCAAAGCTTAACAAAGACAATAAACTTGCAAAACCATGTGTTGAAATGGCGATTAAAAACAACATTGTCAGATATTCACTGTTGACATTTCGGCATGATTTGTATACTCTATATGCATGGGTTAAGATTCAGTTAAGCCGTATCGGGCTTGTTCGTCTACCCCAAGCAGGATAATGGAGCCCTGCGCAGGCGAATTTACGACATTCGAGCCCCACACTCATTCAGGTTCAGGAGGTCCGTAATGAAGCGTTTAGTTCAAATCACCCTCATCTTAATTCTGGTGATATCCAGCACGCTGGTGGTGCAAGGGAAAGGGCTGGATTCGCCCCGGGGACAGACGACGCCCCCGCGCAAGATATTCCTGCCCATCATGGCAAAAATGGGAGGATATGCAATCACCGGGCAAGTAACCGATGACCAGGAGCAACCCGTGGCTGGCGTATCTGTGACCGACCAGTATGGGCATACGGTCATTTCAGACCAGAACGGCAACTACACGCTGAGCGGTCTCACGGCGGGTAACTACGAGCTTGCGCCAGCCAAGGAAGGCTATGTATTCTCACCTTCGGTAGGGCAGGTGGAAGTATCCGGAGCTTCAGGAACGCAGGACTTTTCGGGCTTCACAGCCTGCGCAGAGGCGATGGTGAATGGCAGTTTCGAATCGAACGACGCATGGGTGAGCGATCCGAACGCCGGCTATTCCAGCAGCAAGGTCCACTCCGGCTCACGTTCCATGCTCACCGGCATCGTTGGTGGCGCGAACGTCAGCGGGCACTCCACGACGATGCAGACGATCACCATCCCAGGAGGGACGCCGGGAGCGACCCTGCGCCTGTGGCTCTACCCAATCAGCGGCGATACGGTATCCCAGGGCATGATCGTGCAGAAAAACCTGCCGACGATCGACACGGTCGAAGCCAGCAACGATGCCCAGTACGTGCAGGTGCTGGATACGAACAACGAGCTGCTGGAAACCCTGCTGTGGACGCGCAGCAACGAGCAGACCTGGGGGCTGTACCAGTTCAACCTGAGCAAATATGCCGGGCAAACGGTAAGGGTCCAGGCTGGCGTCTACAATGACGGGCTGGGCGGCGTGACTGCCCTATACATCGACGACGTATCCCTGGAGCTGTGCGACATGGCGCTGACGCTGCCGGAGGAGCCGACGCAGAACTGCGTCAACCGCATCAGCAATAATGGCTTTGAGTTCAACGGCTCATGGGTCATCCCCGGCACCGAATACCCGGCGGCATACTCGACCCGCTTCAACCACACCACGGGTGGCACACGCTCGATGCGAACCGGCATCATTTACACAGCCGCAGATACCTACAGCTACTCAGACGCCTACCAGCAGGTTCACATCCCTGAAGGCACCGAGAGCATCACCTTGAATATGTGGCTTTACCAGGTCACCGAGGAACCCACCACCCAGGAGATCGCCGTACCAATGAGCGGAAAGCTCGGGCTGGCGCCGCTGGCAAACGACCTGCAATATATCCTGGTGATGGACACGAGCGGTAATATCCTGCAATGGCTGCTGCGGCAAAAGACAAACAGCAACGGTTGGAAGCTGGTGACGTTTAACCTGGATCCGAACCGGTACGAGGACATGACCATCCGCATCCAGTTCGGGACGTTCAACGACGGTTTCGATGATGTGACCACCATGTACGTCGACGATGTGACGATGGATGTCTGCGTCGAAGAGGCCCCCGTGCCAACACCCACGGAGCCCCCCGTGCCAACACCCCCACCCGGAGCCTGCCCGGAGCGGATCAGCAACAACAGCTTCGAAACCAATCAAAGCTGGCTGATCCCGATCACCGCTTTCTCGGCGGGCTACTCCACCGCCAACCCGAACACGGGCACACGCTCGATGCGCAACGGGATCATCCGCACCCGCCACAACCGCTACAGCTACTCAGATGCTTACCAGATGGTGGGCATCCCAGATACCGGGGGCAACGCGACGCTAAGCATGTATATCTACCCGATCAGCGAGGCGGCAACCGACCAGGACGTGCAGTACGTGCTGGTGCTCGACCGCTACGGCAACTGGATCGGCACCCTGCTGTGGGGTCGCAGCGACCAGGAGGTGTGGACCTACAACGAGTTCAACATGAACCGCTACCGGGGCACCACCATCCGGCTGCAATTTGGCGTGTACAACAACGGCTTGAACGATACGACGGCGATGTATGTTGACGACGTCAGCCTGCAAGTCTGCTCATCTACCCCTACCCAATAAACCTGCGATAGACCAGTTAGACACTGCCCTGGAGTTTGGCAAATTGAGCCAGACTCCAGGGTTTTCACATCCTCAAAACGGTTTTAGCAATTATCATAAAAACGCGATCCGTAAATAATATATATACTAATACTATACAAAACATTGACAATAGAGATGTTACGCTATAAAATAGTTTTACCAATACAGGTAAAAAGGAGATATCGATGAACGCCGTTATTGTTGCCGTTGCTCTTGCTAGCTTAGTGATCGTCCTGCAAGCGCTTAAAGCCCCGAAAGTCCAAAGGGTGCTCGTGCCCGTCACCCGTAAGCCACGCAAGAGAAAACCCTAGAATAAAGCCGATTTGGACATGGCAAGATATCCGCAAGCAACCGGTACAAACCTGCTATTTCGCAAAGTGAGCCAGCCAACGCGCTGGCTGCATTACTACAAACAGATCTCGTAGCGGCGATGATATGGGCGAGAATCTGGCTCCCTTTGTAAAGTATTTTGAGAAGCCTGAACACCAGGCTTTTTCATTGCCCGGAAAAGAAGCAGCCGCTCTACTCGTGCACGGCTTTCCAGGGTCCCCGGCCGAGATGCGGGAGCTTGGCTTGGCGCTGCAAAAGGCGGGGTTTAGCGTGGAAGGCATCCTGCTGCCCGGCTTTGGACAACAGATCGACACACTATTCGAGCGACACTATACAGAATGGTGCGCAGCGATCACAGACCGGCTGCGCCAATTGAAAAGCCAGCACCGGCCTGTGCTGCTGGCTGGCTTCTCCCTCGGGGGCGCGCTGGCGCTGCAGGCTTGCGTCGAGGAGAAGCCAGATGCGCTCGTGTTATTGGCTCCTTTCTGGAAACTGGAAGGCAGACTGTGGGGATTGCTGCCTCTCTTACGATTGATCTTCCCTAAAATCCATCCCTTCAGGCTCGTCAAGATGGACTTTTCTGATCCCGCACTGCGCAAAGGAATGGACATCTTCATGCCGGGCGTCAACCTGGATGATCCGGAAGTGCAACAGGGAATGCGCGACTTCGCCATTCCAATCGCCATTATCGATGAAATCCGCAAAGCAGGCCTGGCGGCCTGGCACGCTGCGCCCAAAGCGACCCTGCCAACCCTGATCCTACAGGGAACAGGGGATGAGCTGGTAAAGCCTCACCTGACGCGACAGCTGTTGCAGCGCCTGCCCGGGCCGATCCAGTATTCCGAGCTCGCTGCAGCCCACGACCTGCTGGACGCCACCCGCCCCGCCTGGCCGACCGTTGAGATGGCGGTCACGCGCTTTGCAGGGGGGATGCTCGCAGCCTGAAGCAGACACTCACCACTCGCTCAATTTCCAGATCTCGGGACTGACCCGCTCTTCGCTTCCATCACCGATCTCAGCAAAGATGACGACCGCCTGTTTTAGGTGGCTCATTGCTTCTTCTTCCCGCCCAGCTGCGTGATATAGATCGGCTATGTTATTGTGCAGGGCGGCTTCATGATGGCGGTCACCCAGCAAGAGGCAGAGATCAAGCGCCTCGCAGGCGCGGGCGATAGCAGTCTCCAATGCGCCTCGTTCAGCATAAGCCAGTGAGAGGTTGTTCAGAGCGGCGATCTGAGCCTCCGGGGCTGCCGCCTGGCGCGCCGCCGCCAGGCTGTCTTCCAACTTGCCGATCGCGGTTGGCAGATCACCCCGGGCGCGCGCCAGGATGCCTGTGACGTTATTAGCTTGAGCCAGGGCAACCGGGTCGGAAGCATCTTGCGCCAGCTCTAACGCCTGGCGCGCCATCTGGTTGGCGCGCTTCACCTGACCCTGGCGATGCGCCGTGCGACTCCAATCGGCATAGACGAGAGAGAGGGTGGCTAGAGCATCCATGCCAGCCAATACTTCGGTGGCGGCGCGGAAATGTTTTTCCGCCATATCCCAATCCCCTCTCCGGGCACAGAGATCCCCAGCTTATGCTCGACACGCGCCAGGTCATCCATGCGGAGCTGGTAATGGGCACCGGCGCTATCATAGCTCTTCTGCGCTGCGGGATAATCACCCAACAGGGTGTATAGATCACCGATTGCCTCATCCAAACCGGCAGGATCGGGGTGCCCTAAAGCCAGCGCCGACTGGTAGCATGCCAGCGCCCCTGCGTTGGCATGCAAGAGGCGGGCATGCTCTCCGGCAAGGCGGTAATACTCGGCTGCCTCCTGCGCCTGACCACCCTGCTTAAGCTGAGCGGCGATCTGACCCGCCTGCTCGGTTAATTCCTGGCGTCCGCGGGCGTGGGTGATCAACGCCTGGGCAACACGCTGGTGCAACAAGCGGCGGCGGGCGAGGCTGGTCTCCAAATAAACCAGCGAGCGCACCTTATCGTGGCCGAAATCGTAAGTCAGACCGCTCTCGTCCATTTGTTCCACGCCAGCCAGCGTCTCGCGGATCAAGCCGCGGGCAATCAGCATCTCAAGTGTGGAGATCGTTTCCTCCTGAGTGCGACCGCTAGCCTCGCGTAATGTCTCGAAATTGAAGGAGCGTCCAATAACGGCAGCGGTCTGTAAAAGCTGGCGACCGGCGTCGCCTACCCGATCCAGCCGGGAGCGCAAGAGCTGGCGCACACCGGCAGGCAGAGACCATGAGCCATCCTGTTCCTCCGCGGCTTGCGGTGGGGGGGCAGCCAGGTATTCCACAATAAAGAACGGCAGCCCTTCGCTTTCCTGATACAAACGACGACTCAAGGAGACCGGGTCAACGCCAGGCTGGGAGGCAACTGAGCGCACCAGGAGATCGACCGCTCCTGGCGCCAGGCGAGATAGCATCACTTGACCAGCCAACCTATTGCGCTGGGCTTCGGCATACAGGTGGCGCAAGCGATGCCCGGAGGGGAGATCTTCCCCATTCCAGGCGGCAAGGATCAATACCGGTCGTCCGTGCAGCCTGCGCACGAGATAGGTCAGGAAGTCCAACGTGGCTTCATCCGCCCATTGGGCATCATCCAGGAAGAACACGCCCGGAGGATGGCTGCCACAAAGAGCTAAAAGCAGCTGGGTAAGACCTTCAAAAAAGCGGATCTGGGCGCCAGGGCTCTCCAACGAGGCGCCCTGGTATGCTCCCATCTCTTTGGGGTCGAGCTCCGGCAAGAGGCGGGAAGCCTCATGCAGCCAAAGAGGCGCCACGGACTGCGCCCAGTCTTTACGCGCCGGCTCAAGCAGCGTGCGGCGCAGGCTTTCTACCAGAGGAGCATACGCCAGGTCAGCCTGACCAGGGTAGCAATGCGCGCCGATCGCCACCGCGCCGGTAGAGCGCATGTGACCCAGGAACTCTTCAGCCAGGCGCGTCTTACCAATGCCGGCTTCACCCTCGATTACCAGGAAATAACCGTTCTGCTTGATCCCTTGATAGGCGCTTTCCAGCGCAGCCAGCTCACGCTCGCGCCCGATCATGGGAATACGCGGCGCAGGAGCGACTGGCTGAGCCGCGGGGACCATCTCGATAGCACCGGCGTCAGCGGCGCTACCCGCACGCTGCTCCTTGATCATCCGCCAAAGGCGGGTGGTCTCCTCAAGCGGTGCAACACCCAGCTCGGCTTGAAGGATGCGCGAGCATTCCTGGTACTGGCGCAAAGCGGCGTTGTACTGCCCGGCGTGAGCGTAGAGCTTCATCAATTGGCGATGTGCGGGCTCATCCAGGGAATCGAGAGCAACCTGACGCCTGGCGACCTGGATAGCTTGCCCGAAATCCTTCTGAGCGGAATAGCCTTCCACCAGCCGCTCCAATACGCCCCCCAGATCGCGGCGCAGCGCTTCTCGCTGGAAAAATTGCCAATCATCGAACTCAGCGCTATCCCTGAGGCTGAACCCCGCCATGAAGTCATCGCGGTAAAGCTGCGCCGCCTGCTCCATCAGGGGCAGGCAGTGGGGACAGACCTGGTTGGCGGCGTGACCATGCGTTTTACACTCCGCTATGAGCCGGGAAAACTCACAGGCGTCCACCCAGACATCCCCCCCAGGTGAGAGGGCGATGCTATCGCGCTTAATCTCCAGGAATTCCCCTCCCAGCGCTTTGCGCAATGCGGAAAGGGTGCGGCGCATCGCGCCCATGGCGTGGGTCTGGTCGTAATCGGGCCAGAGCAAAGCAGCCAGGGATTCCCGCCGGTGGCTCTCGCCTCTGACCACCAGGTAGATCACCATGGCAATTGCTTTGCGCGTATCGACCTCAACTGGACGATGGTCAATCTCGATACGGGGTGCCCCCAATGTAAAAACCGACAGGCTTGCCATCCGGGATACCTCCTGCTGGGGTTATTTTACCGCGAAATTGTTACGAAAATCAATCGTAACGCCGCCCGTAACGATCTAGTGATGGAAATAAGATAAAATCAATCCAGAATTTGAATTGAAGTGAGAATTTTCCGATCAGGAGGGTGCAAAATGCGAAAGACGCTTAAGTGGATAGCCATCGTCGCAGGCGGGTTGCTGGCTGTGCTACTAATGCTTTTGATTGGAATGGTGATCTATGGACAGTACTCGTTCAAGCGTACAGTAGCCAACCGACCCCTATACCAGATTACGGCTGACACCAGCCCGGAGGGATTGGCACGGGGTAAATATCTTGCGGAATCTGTGATGGGTTGTGATAAAGCCTGCCACACAAAGGGAGATATTCCATTCGTTGGCGTGGCAGAAGAGATACATGAAGGCCCAATTTCCGGGGTGTTCGCCGTTCCAAACCTGACGCCGGATAACGGAACCGGGCTTGGCTCCTGGTCGGACGCCGAGATCGCGCGCGCTATTCGTGAAGGGATAGATAAAGACGGTGTGTCATTGGTGATCATTCCATCGTCCAATTTTCACGTCTTAAGCGATGCGGATGTATCAGCCCTGGTTGGTTACCTGCGAAGCCTAAAACCAGTAAAAAATGAGATCCCAGGAATCCGGCTCAATGCAATTGGTAAAACCATGCTTGCATTAGGCATCTTTGGTCCCAGTCCAGTGGGTGCGCCGATTACTCAACCGCAACAGGCGCCACAAAGCGAGACAGCAGATTATGGTGCCTACCTGGTTGCGTTGGGTGTGTGCCGGGATTGTCACGGAAAAGACCTGAATGGCAGCACGAATGGACCGGCCGGATTTTCCCCAAATCTCACCCCGGGTGGAGAGCTGGCATCCTGGAGCGAAGCAGATTTCCTGACTGTCATGCGCCAGGGAGTTACCCCATCCGGCAGGTTGTTGCGCGAGGATATGCCCTGGAAAGCATACGGCACAATGACAGACGAAGACCTGAAGTCGATCTGGCTGTACCTGCACTCCCTGCCTGCGATGGATATGTCTAAGTGAAGAATATTAAGAACCTGTCCGAAAATTCCAGGGGGGCCGATTTTGTGGTTCTCCCATCCATTTTCGGGTAGATACTAAAGACAAGCATCACCCTGCACCCCAAGGGTGGGATGCCAGTGATGATCCGTGATCAGTAAAGGGAGGATGAAACCCAATGGCTACCCAAGCCCAGGAAAATGCCATAGAATCCCCCGCTTTGCCATTTGCGATCTCTCTTCGCAAGCAGACATTGCTAAGCGCATTGGCTACAGCAACCTGCTTATTCGGGGGTCTCTTGCTTGGATTATCGGCTGGCATCGCCTTCAGCAATCTTCCAATGCACATGCCAGACGAAACAATGAATATGATTTCCGTAATCCTCGTGTTATGTATCCTGTTCGCCTCCGGGACAGTCTGGGGAAGTTTGATAGCTAGAATTTCCTCCTCAGTCAATTTGAGGCGCATGAGGTGGGCTGGAGCGCTGAGCTTTGCCCCGTCTATCATACTGGCAGGGTTCACCCTGGCGTCTCTTGAGAGAATCATCGTGGAACGTGGCCAGGGGCCGGATCTACCAATCCACGTGGTTTTCACAATCTTATTCGTGCCCGCCGTATTTTTCATTGCCGGTACGGGTGGACTGGCGCTAGGCATTGCACTGCGGAGCCTACGCCTGGGATTGCGGCTTGCAGCAGGCAGTAGCCTGTCAGCCGCGCTTGCCTTCCTGTGCATTGATCTACTCATGGATGCGCTCGGCTGGCGGGTGGGTGCCCCGGGTGCAGCCGAGCGGGCAACCATGTTGACGGTGATGATGGCAGGCGCCCTGGCAGCAGCCCTGGTGGGTGGTGGGACATTGGGCTACCTTATGTCTAGATATTTATGGATAATAAGGGTAAACTTAGTACGATAACTAAGGGAGACATCATGTTCAAGAAAATATTAAAGTGGATTGGGATATTGCTTGCCGGGCTTGTAGCGCTATTCCTTGTTGCGCTGTTTTCCCTGTATTTCATCACCATGGATAAGCTCAATAAAGTGTATGAAATCCCCCCATCAGGCATCACGGTCCCATCCGATGCAGAGAGCATTGCGCGCGGCGAACACCTGGTTACCGTGCTGGGGCAATGCACAGGCTGCCACGGGGAAGACTTTTCCGGCAAAGTGGACGACCAAGGCATTATGGTCATCAGATTGGTGACACCTAACCTGACCAGCGGTAATGGCGGTGTAGGAAGCTATTATACCGACGAAGATTGGGTGCGCGCCATCCGCCACGGGGTAAAGCCGAATGGTAAGCCTGGAATTGCCATGGTGGCCCAGCTTTATACCTCCATCAGCGATCGAGACATCGCGGATATGATCGCTTATCTGAAGAGCGTCCCCCCAGTTGACACAGTGTACCCTCACACCAGGCTGGGACCGATGGCCTGGTTTTTTATCCATCAGATACCCGACATTATTCCTGCTCAAATTATCGATCATGATGCCCCACGGCACGAGTCAGAACCGGGTGTGACCATACAATATGGGCAGTACTTGACCGCATATTGCCACCTTTGTCATGGCCCTGACCTAGCGGGCGGCACCGGAGGACCTGGATCTGGTGTCAACCTCACCCCGGCCGGGGAGCTGGGGAGCTGGACAGAGGATGATTTCATCCATACCTTACGCACAGGGGAAACTCCCTCCGGCAAGATCCTGGATCCAGAAATGATGCCGTGGAAGGAAGTGGGCCAGATGACCGATGATGAGCTCAAGGCAATCTGGCTTTACCTGCAATCCCTACCCGCGATAAAAACCACGCCGATCCCAACCCGGCCACCATCCTCGTCGTCAGATTAGGAATTCAGATGGATAATGACCCGTCTATTACCACCGGACCGGGACCCAGCGCTCAAGACAAGACTGCTCGCACTGGCATCATACGGCTCGCCCGAGCAGCCTGGGTGATCTTGACCCTGCTCGTCCTGGCGCTTTTTCTGCTCGGGAGTCCAGGGCGTTTCAACCAGCTTGCCGGTCAGGTTGACTATCGCTCGTTATTTGCCCTAAATTTATCGGCAGGTGTCTATGCCGGATATCTGCTCGGGCTAAGCTATGTATTGGTTTTCACCCACGCGATCCTGGCTCTCTTGATCTATGTACGCCGCCCGGATGAATGGATTGCATTGTTTGTCGCCATCACGTTGGTGGCGAACAGCGCTTTGATCCCCTTAAGATCTCATGCCGGTCCCTCAGCTCCTGAATGCGAGCCTCTGGAATCTACTGGTAAAACTGATCACTTTGATTGGGCTATCCACAAGCGTACTCTTACTGTATCTATTCCCGGATGGAAAATTTGCGCCAAGCTGGGCGCGCTGGCTGGCGATACTCTGGTTCTTACTGATGCTCCCGACGCTATTCGTGCCTGCGGCGAACATCAGCCTGGCTTCCTGGCCGCGCTGGATCCAGGTACCGGTCCTACTCTTCTTTGCCGGGAGTGGAGTCTATGCGCAACTGTACCGCTACGAGAATATCTCCAGCCCGACTCAGAGACAGCAGGCAAAATGGGCGCTAATTGGCCTGTCAGCCGCAGTATTTGGTCCCCTGGTATTTTTCTGGGTGGCCGGCGCCTCACCTGCCGCATCTGGAATTAACGTCTCCAACGTCTACTACCAGAGAATAGGAGCATCTTTCTTCTCTTACTCACTGCTGTTACAAATGGCAGGCCTGACGCTGATAACAGCCTACCTTCTACTTTTCCCGATCTCCTTTGCGATCGCCATCCTGCGGTATCGCTTATGGGATATCGACATCCTGATCCGGCGCACGCTGGTTTACTCCCTGCTCACTGTATTCCTGGCGATGATCTACATTGGGATCGTGTTATTGCTCCAGTATATATTCACCTCCCTCACCGGGGAGAAGTCAGACTGAGACGGTCACGATCCTGTCCACACTGGCTATCGCCGCCATATTCAGTCCCCTTCGCCACCGTGTACAAAATGGCATCGACCGCCGGTTTTACCGCCAGAAATATGATATGGAAAAGACCCTGGCAGCATTCACAGGCTCCCTACGGGATGAGGTCGAACTGGACACCTTCAATGAGCGCCTGTTAGCCGTAGTTGAGAATACCATGCAACCAGAGTACATCTTGTTCTGGCTGAGACCAACCGGAACCCCGAATGCCTTGGAAATATTTTTACCAAAAGATGATGATTAGAGCGCCGTTTCAATATTGCAAACTACACGCGAAGATCATTATCGTAACACCTTCCGTAACGATTTTGAGACATGCTTTGTGTATGATATAGACGTAAAACAGAGCGAAGGCAGCAATGATTACCCGATTTAAAAAATTCTGGGCAACGGGCGACAACCGAAATAAAGCGAACCTAAGACACACCAGGCACAGGCGTTAGAGAAGCGTGGGCGGAGCAAGACCGTGGAGATCGACCTGAAGCCAGGGGACCCCCTCTACAAGCTCTTCCTGGAAGCCTCCGGTGTTGTTGAAATTGACCGGGTTAACGTGGATTCTCCAGCGCTACTTACGCTAAAGGAGGCTGGGGTGAAAATCTCAGTCCCCCTGGTCAACCAGGGGGAGCTGATCGGCGTGCTCAACCTGGGCAACCGCCTGAGTGAGCAGGATTATTCTACTGATGATCGCCGCCTGCTCTACACCCTGGCAACCCAGGCTGCGCCGGCCCTGCGCGTGGCACAGCTCGCTCGCCAGCAACAAATCGAGGCTCGCCAGCGTGAGCGCCTGGAGCAGGAGATGCGCGTGGCACGCATCATCCAAGAAACATTACTGCCCAAGCAGCTGCCCAGGCTGGATGGCTGGCAGGTAGCTGCGCACTGGCAACCGGCGCGGGCGGTTAGCGGCGATTTTTACGATTTCTTTTACTTTTCCCGACGGCAAACTAGGTCTGTCGGCCGGTGATGTAACCGATAAGGGCGTCCCTGCCGCGCTGGTCATGGCGACCACACGTAGCGTGTTGCGCGCTGCATCGGAAAGATTTTCATCACCCGGAAAGATCCTGGCGCAGGCCAACGAGATGCTTTACTCAGATATCCCGGCGAACATGTTCGTCACCTGCCTGTACCTTATTCTGGATCCGGAAAGCGGCATCTTGACAATCGCCAACGCCGGTCATAATCTGCCGTTGCTGCATACCTGTGAGGGAAGTCATCGATCTGCGTGCAGCCGGTATGCCACTAGGGTTAATGCCCGGCATGCAGTATGATGAAGTCGAAGCTGCGTTGGGCCCAGGGGACAGTTTGCTGATCTACAGTGATGGACTGGTTGAGGCGCACAATGCGCAACGTGAAATGTTTGGCTTTCGCCACCTGCACGAGTTGGTGGGGAAATTGCATACGCCAGCCCGGAAGCCCACGGGCGGGCAGTGATCACCGCCCTACTCAAAGAGCTCGCCGAATTCACCGGGCCTGACTGGGAACAGGAAGACGATCTTACCTTCGTCGCCATCGACCGCGATCCTACTGTCAACGCAGCTCCGATAACACAGCCTGATCCAACAAGCGAGGCTAAACCAACCCCAGGGGGACCGAATAACATGACAATAAACTCTTGGCAGCTCCTGGCTGAGTTCAGCCTGCCCAGCGAACCCGGTAACGAGATCCAAGCCATGCAGATGGTGGTGGATGCCGTGCAAGGGCTCAACCTGCCCGGCGCGATTTTAGAACGCCTGAAGACGGCAGTGGCAGAGACCACAATGAACGCCATCGAGCACGGTAACAAATACCAGGAGGACCTGCCGGTGGATATTGTGGTGAGAGCAACACAAACGGCATTATCGATCCGTATCACCGATAGGGGCGGGGGGAGGGTGATTCCCGAAGCGCAAACACCTAACCTGGAAGCCAAGCTGGCAGGCTTGCAATCGCCACGCGGGTGGGGGTTATTCCTGATCAAGAATATGGTGGATGAGATGAACATCACAACGGACGAAGTCCACCATACGGTCGAACTGATCTTTCTGCTAGCAGGAGATGCGACATGATCCAGACCTTTGCCAGCCAGCTACGCCGCCAGGGCGACCTGACAATTCTAGACCTATCCGGCGAGATCAACGGATTAGCCGATCAGGAACTCAACGCTATTTATGACCAGGCGGAAGCCAGCGGGGCGAGCACGATTGCCCTCAATTTCAATAAGGTGGATTACATCAACAGCACTGGGATCGCTTTCCTGGTGGGCCTGCTGGCGCGGGCGATGAAAACAAAAAGAACAATGATCGCCTATGGCTTGACCGATCATTATCTCGAGATCTTCCAGATCACCCGCCTGGCGGATTTCATCAAAATATACCCGGATGAGGCCAGCGTATTGGCAGAGATGAGCACCGGAGGTGCTTAGCACGTAAGCCAAGGAACCCATGTGTGGGCAGCAAAAGGGCTGCCCAACGCACAGGAACAATTCAATCAACTAAGGAGAAAGGGATATGTCAAAAGTGAACGTGACGATGAGCGTCAGAAAGGCCAGCGCAAGCACCTCTATCATAGATATCCAAGGCGAGATCAACGCATTTGCCGAGAACGTCCTGATGGATGCCTACACACAGGCGAGCAGCGCAGGTGCGCAAAACATCTTGTTGAACTTTAGCGGGCTGGAGTATATGAACAGCTCGGGGATCGGGCTACTGGTGACGCTGCTCATCCGCGCCAAGCGCCAGAACCAGCGACTGGTGGCCTGCGGGTTGAGCGAGCACTACCAGCAAATCTTCCTGCTCACCCGGCTGAACGAGGCGATCACAATTTTTTCAAGCGAAGCCGATGCCCTGGCAGCGCTCTAGTCCAAATGACGCGGCTTGATTTATGAAGCCTTGAGGGATAGCCATCCGAATAGGTAGCAAAGGAGAAGCAGCTATGGCGGAATTTAATCAGGAAACCCCAACAACCAGCCATCCCGAGAACGCGTGGGCACCGCCAACGCCACACATGAAGGTCGCGGATGCGCCGGGCGGGGCAATGAATCTGAATGTCGAAGGTCGCCAGCCTGTTTCACCACTACAAGGCTTCGGGCAGATGTGGCAGAAGACCTTCAAGGTCCGGCTGAGTGGCATTGGCCTGACGCCAATCCAGGTGATGGAGGCATGGAAGGCGAACTTTTCCAAATTCCAGCCGCCGGAGAATCGCTTCTATCCAACCATGACTGGCATCCAACCGGGGAGTGTGCTGCTGATCCAAGCCAAGGTACCTCCATTTCCGGGAATGCCAAGCATGCTGCCCGTGGCGACAGGGGTGATGGTGCTGTATGCCGACGAGGAATCATTTACCGTTATGTGCCCCGAAGGACACCCGCTGGCGGGCTGGAACACGTTCAGCGCCTATGAAGAAGATGGCACGGTGGTGGTGCAGGTTCTAGAGCAGAGCCGCGCTAACGACCCGTTGTATGAATTCATGTTCCGCTACATGGGCGCATCCGGCCAACAAGACAATATATGGATCCACGTGCTCACCGCGCTGGCTGAGCACCTGGGGGTAAAGGGACAGGTGATGGTTACCCGCACCCTGATCGACCCCAGCGTGCAGTGGTCGGAGGCGAAAAACATCTGGAAAAACGCCGCCATCCGCACTGTCTTTTACGTTGCGGCAACGCCGATACGATGGCTGAACGACTTGCGCTGATGTTAAAATGAGGATTTGATCCCTGGAAAAGGTCCCCTCAGGCTCAAATACCTGCCTGAGGGGAAAACACAAGCTACTATGTCAAAAACCGGCGCATACGAATACGATGCGGTCGTCGTGGGAGCGGGACCGAACGGCTTAGCCGCGGCGATTACGCTCGCCCAGGCTGGATGCAAAACGCTACTGATCGAGGCAAAGGAGACCATCGGGGGCGGCATGCGCACCGCCGAGCTGACTCTGCCGGGATTCCGGCACGATATCTGCTCCGCCATCCACCCTTTGGGCGTAGCTTCTCCCTTCCTGCGCGGTCCTGCCACTGGCAGATTACGGGCTGGAGTGGATCCAGCCACCGCTCTCCTTCGGGCACCCACTTGAGGATGGGACGGCAGTCTGGTTGCATCCGTCGATCGCAGAAACAGCCGCTCAACTCGGCGAGGACGGGCGTGCGTATACGCGCTTCATGCAACCGCTAGTTGATGAATGGGGGAAAATCGAAAAGGCGGTGCTGGGGCCGCTGCCCATCTCGCCCCACCTGCTGGCGCTGTCACGCTTCGGACTGGCGGCGCTCCAGCCGGCGACATTCCTGGCAAAAAGGTTGTTCAAGGGCGAGCGGGGAAGGGCGCTGTTTGCCGGGCTGGCGGGACATGCTATCCAGCCGCTCGACCAGCCACTGACCTCAGCCTTTGCCATCGTGGAAGGCATCCTGGGGCACAGCGCCGGCTGGCCGCTGGCCGCGGGGCGGCTCGCAAGCCATCGCCGATGCGCTGGCAGGCTATTTCCAGTCGCTCGGGGGGGAGATCGCCACCGGAAGGGCGGTGCAGAGCCTGGAGGAATTCCGGCGAGCCGCCTGACGCTGCTCGATATCACTCCCCGGCAGTTGCTGGCGATGGCGGGCGATGCGCTCCCGCCGCGCTACCGGCGACAGATGGAGGGCTATCGCTACGGACCGGGTGTATTCAAGATCGATTACGCCCTGAATGAGCCCATCCCGTGGAAAGCCGGCGAGCTGGTGAACACCGCTACCGTACACGTAGGGGGCAGCCTGGAGGAGATCGCCGCAGCGGAGAAAGCAGTGTGGCGCGGCGAGCACCCGCAAAAGCCGTTCGTCCTGCTGGCGCAGCAGAGCCTCTTCGACCCCAGCCGGGCGCCGCAGGGCAAGCACACCGCCTGGGCGTACTGCCACGTGCCCAACGGCTCAACGCAAGATATGACCGGGGCGATTGAGGGGCAGATCGAGCGCTTTGCGCCGGGTTTCGGCGATTGCATACTGGAGCGCAGCACGCGCCTCTGCGCTGACATGCAGGCTTATAACCCGAATTACATCGGCGGGGATATCAACGGTGGGGTGCAGGACTGGCGGCAGACCTGGACGCGCCCGGTGCTCAGCCTGACGCCGTACGCCACGCCGATCCCAGGGGTTTACCTTTGCTCATCCTCCACACCGCCAGGCGGGGGCGTGCACGGCATGTGCGGCTACCACGCGGCAAAGGCGGCATTGAAAATGCTAACTTAGGAATAAGGGGGGGATTAAAGGTCAAACGCCTGGGTGAGGGGGGCACCCAGACGTTTGACAGTGTATATAATACAATAAACGATAGAAAAAAGCAAGAGCGCCTAACAAATTCGTTAGGCGCTCTTAGTGAGAGCCCCAGGCGGGAAGTCGAACCCGCAACCTCGGCCTTCAGGTTTGCGCCGGTTTCCCGGCTCCCCGGACTATCCCTTCGCCTTAGCATTGTATCTGCCTTAGGCGGCGACCGTCTAGTCTCTACACCTTCCCGGCCTAAGTGGCTGGGCTTGGCTCGGGATTACCCCGGCCTGTAGAGTACCGTTGGGCTTCCCCGAATTTGGCCGCATTCACTCACAAAATTTCAATCGTGAGGCCCACAACTGCAGGAGAGCCTCGCTCTATCCTTTGAGCTACTGGGGCGTTCAAAAGTTAAAGAGCCGGTAAAATAATATCACAAAAGTCTCAGCCCTGAGGGAGAGGATCATGATCCACCAGCTACGCATCTACGAGATCTTCGAGCATAACAAAGCTGCATTTCACGAGCGCTTCAGCCAGCATGCGCTGCGCATCTGGCAGCCGTACGGCTTCAAGCTGGCAGCAGCTGGGAATCCCAGAGTGAGGGGCGGACGGAATTCATCTACCTGCTGAAATGGCCCGACGAGGAGACCATGCGCAGCGCCTGGGAGAAATTCCGGGCGGACGAGGAATGGATCGAGGTCAAACGCGTGATGGCGGCGCAGTACGGCGAGCTGGTGGGGAAAATCGAAGAGAAAGTGCTTGCGCCGACGAGTTATTCGCCTGGCATGGTGGACCGGCTGTCCAGATAAACCGGGAAATTTCATGGAGTTGGGTTGGTAAATGCAGAATTTCCTCCCCGGCTCAGCGCCGGACCAGTGGCATGAAGAATCGATAAGGTACGATCACTGTGCCACTATGACCGACGCCATCGGTGTAGGGGTAGCTGCCAGGTTGAGTAAAACGCAGGCGAAAGATACTGCCGGGAGGGAGCATGCCAGAGTCCCAACCCAGGGGGTTTAGGAGCGGGTCCAGCGCCCCGGTGGTATGCAGCCGAAGCTGCGGGTTATCCGCCAGGCTCATGGACTGTGTAATGCTGAGCGTACTATCCAGCGGAGCGAACCATTCAACGCTCTGACCCAGACTGACCTGCACCACCTGCGGAAGCGGACCGGCAGCGGTTAATGATACCGATGGATCTGCCAGCGGCTGGCGAGGGCTCAACGGGATGTTGATATGCAGGGGCGCTGAACCGACCTGGTATTGCGGGCTGCGCCATGAATAATACCCTGGTCCGCCATCCACCTGCAGGTAATAGACGCCGGGCGGGGCGATGAAAGCATAATAACCATCTGCGCCAGTGACCTGGGGATTGGCTTGGTTGTTATAAAGGTGGGCGGACCAGGGAACCCAGCCACCCCAGGCGGTGTCGGAGATCATCGCTGTTACGGTCACGCCCTCCACAGCGCTCAGCTCGGGATTGGCAGGATCGAATCCCTGGGTGACATCGAATATCACGCCCTGCTGGTCAACCAGGGCATTCAGATTAGCGGAGAAGGTGGTTGAACTCCGTAGGTGCAGCCCCCGCGTTATTTAACGACCTGCCCGGCCAGATACATCCCAGCCTGGCAATCACATCACGCTCCACCCCATCGGCAAGCTCCATGGCAATAACGAAGTGGTACCAGGGCTTATCGATACTGGCAGGATGGTAGGTGGCGACAAGAAGCGCGCCTTCATAGACATCCACCCAAACCGATTCAGATGTTACGGGGGGCGTGCCCATTTGCTCACAGCTTTTGGCGTACAGGTGCATGCCGCTGCCGGCATGGGGAGGAACGAAGCTAAAGTGCGCGCCATCGCCCACAAAAAGGCCGGCTTGATTGCGGAAGCGGTAGACCAGGTGCTGACCTGCCAGCGGACCAGAAGGGGGCGTATGCTCCCAGGTAGAGGGCTGGGGGCAGATGAAGGTGAGCGGCGGATCCAGGGTAACTGCATGGCTGGAACTGCTGCACTGACCGGGCGCGCCGGAGGTGCAAGCGATGGCAGTGAGAACGCGTCGCTGCTGCCCCAGCCCGGAGGGGTTGATGGGATGAGAGAAAGCGCCATGCGCATCGGCAACCGTGACGCCCGCCTGGGCTCCGTCAATATACAAGGTAACGGTAGTGTTTGGAACAGTCACCCCGCTCACCTGGAGCACACCGGGGCAAATCTCACCTGGACCGGGCGCGGTGATCAAGGGGGGCACAAGGGGCACCTGGCTGGCGGCTTGCAGGTCAAAATGCCAGCCGCCGGCGCGCACCTCTGCCTGGTTGGTGATCGTCGTCCCCGGTGCGACCTGCTCCGAAAATGCTGTGAGCAATACCTGAGCAGCCTGCCCGCCGGGCAACGGCTGCTGGGTCTGCCAGCTCAACACCTGACCCTGCTGTCCGAAATTCATCGCCGGCGAAGTGCGCTGGGCAGCAAAGGTTAAGCCAGTGGGCAGGGTATCGGTCATCCATACGGGCAGCCCGATCGGGTCGTAATGCCTGAACTGCAGCAAGTAGCGCTGGCTGAGGTAATTGTGGAACTGCCCACTGGCAGGATCGAAGGTGGCAAACCATTGCGACGGAAAGGCAGCTTTTTCAGCGGAAGCGGCGCCAGTCTGCGAGTAATATTCATCGGCTCCCAGGTCGGCGGCAGCGCCGTTGGGGCGGGGCTGGCCATCTATATCCACCACCACCGGCGAACCAATCCCCCGGTCAACGGCGGCTGAAATGGCGGAGATGTGGTAATCGCCGGTGAGCGGGGCTATAAAAGCCGGGTCGCCGGTGACATCACGCTGAGGTGTGATCGCGCCCGTCCCTCCGCTGTTCAGGTTATTTGCATGCCACAAGGTGCTGTCATAGGAGACGGAAGCCTGCACGGTGACCGTGATGCCCACCCTGGAGTGACCGGCGATAATGCTGTTGGTCATCTCCAGGCGCGCCCGGTTGGCAAGGTACACACCATCACCGCTGCCGGTGTTATCGGCGATGGTGGTGTGAAACATACGACCCAGGTTTCCGGGTGTGGTGGCTGAACTGACCAACATGCCGCTGCCGCGAGTGGAAGCCTGGTTGCCGGACAGGATATTGTTCTCCATCCTGAAGGTAGTATCCTCAACATAGAGCCCCCCGCCGGCGCCGTTAGACGAGAGGCTGGCATGGTTGGATAAGATGGTGTTCTGCGTCAGCGTGACGGCGCTGGTTATGAGGCTTACACCGCCGCCGTAGCCGTTCCCCGAGCTACCGCCGCCCGCTGTATTATTCTGAACGATATTGCCATGCATCGTCAGGCTTCCGCCGGAAAAATATACCCCGCCGCCCTGGCCCAAGCGCGTTAGCCCGCCTGTAGCAGTATTGTCCTGGATCGTGTTGCCTTCCAGGCGCCCGGTACTGCCGTAACCGATCGCCACGCCGCCCCCCCAGCCTTCTTTTTGCAGGCTGGCTGTGTTCTGGGTGATCAGATTATTGGTCAGCGTGACATGGCTGGTGCCGTGGACCTCACTCACATACACTCCGCCCCCGGAAGCAGAGCTCAAGGTGCCGGGTCCGGTAGTGCCAGTGTTGTGCTGGATGGTGTTGCCCAGCAACCACACCTGGCTATCCCAGATGGCAATCCCGCCGCCGTTGCCTCCGCCAGCGTTGCCCTGGTTGGTTGAGCCGGTGTTATCCTGTATGAGGTTGTCCGCCAGCGTCACGTCAGGGCAGTTATCGATGTACAGGCCACCGCCTGAGCCATGGTAAACCGGGCTGGCAATGTTTGACTCAACCCGGCTATCGCGCAGCTCGATGCGGCTGCCATAGGCATAAATCCCACCACCCAGGCCATTCTTAGAAGCTTCTCTACTGGCAGCGTTGCCGGTGATGGTCAGTCTGCTCATGGTAACATTCGCCGAACGGATATACATCCCACCCCCGGTATTCACGGAAGTGGGATTATTCGGGTCGCCGCGCAGCCCGGCGGCGTTGCCATTGGTGAGGGTCAGCCCTTCCAAGGTGACATCCGCCGGACCGATGATGGCTATCGCCCGTCCCTGGTTATTGGCGTCCAGCGTTGTGGGATTGGCGGTTGGGTTTGGCGTATTCCAATCCGCCGTTGTGAATCCGCCGCGCAGGCTGATCGATTTGGTCAGGTATGCCACCTGCGAAAGCCCGCCCTGGGTATTGACGCCAGAGTAGACGCCGGTCGCCACACGGATCTCATCCCCGGCAGCCGATTGGTCGATAGCGGCTTGGATTGTAGCGTAGCAAGGAGCAGCGCCTCCACAATTCCCGCCTGGCGCCACGTAGAGCACCTGATCTAATGCCTGGGCGTTGCCCAGCTCAACCAGCAGAGCAGCCAGCCAGACGGCGGCAGCTAAAACCGGGACCAAAAAGCGCTGTGCCTTGTGCATGATTCCCCTCCCCGTTCAAAGTGGATTGGCCCGTTACAGGAATTATATGTCTATAATCCATTTTGTGTAGGAGTTACGCAGTTTAAAGTAGGATGTGCCCGAAAAAAGGGATGCTTTGCGGGCTAGCCCGCAAAGCATCCCTTTTTTCGGCATTTCCCTTCACTGAACTGCGAAGTCCTGATATTAATCGATCCTGCCGGTAGCAATGGCGCGCTTGACCTCGCCGATGGCCTGGGTGATCTGGATATCGCGCGGGCAAGCCTCGGTGCAGTTGAAGATGGTGTGGCAGCGGAAGACGCCGAACTGGTCGCTGAGGATCTTGAGGCGCTCGGCTGCGCCCTGGTCGCGGCTGTCGAAGATGAAGCGATGGGCGTTGACGATCGCCGCGGGACCGACGTACTGCTCATTCGCCCAGAAAGAGGGACAGGACGTGGTGCAGGCGGCGCAAAGAATGCACTTGGTGGTGTCATCGAAGCGCTCGCGCTGCTCGGGGCTTTGCAGGCGCTCCTGCCTGGGCGGGGGATCGTTGTTGATCAGGTAGGGCTGCACGGAGCGATAATGCTCGAAGAACGGCTCCATATCGACGATCATGTCCTTGATGACGCGCATGCCCAGCAACGGCTCGACCGTGATCTTCTTCGAGCCCAGGTCTTTGACCAGCACCTTGCACGCCAGGCGGTTGCGCCCGTTGATGCGCATGGCATCCGAGCCGCATACGCCGTGAGCGCAGGAGCGCCGGAACGATAGCGACCCGTCCAGGTGCCCCTTGACGTATTCCAGCAAATCCAGCACCCGGTCGGTGGGCTCGGCCTCCACCGGGTAGGTTTCGTAATGGGGCTTGCGATCTTGCTCCGGGTTGAAGCGGAAAATCTTCAGTGTCACCTGCATAGGCTGCTCAACCTTTCTAGTAGACCCGCTCCTTGGGCTCGTATTTGGTCTTGATCACCGGCTTGTAGCGCAGCTCGATCTCTGCCATCGCGCTTCCAAGCCATGGTGTGCTTCATCCAGTTGACATCGTCGCGCTTGGGGAAGTCTTCGCGGGCATGAGCGCCGCGGCTCTCCTGGCGCGCCAGGGCTGAGGCGGCGGTCACTTCCGCCAGGTCGAGCAAGTTGCCCAGCTCCCAGGTGGTGAGCAGCTCGGTGTTGAAGACCTTGCCGCGGTCGCCGATGCGCACGTGGCGGAAGCGCTCTTTGAGCTCGCGCACCTTTTCCAGTGCAGTGCGCATGCCCACCTCGGTGCGGAACACGCCGACCTGCTCCATCATCACTTTCTTCATCTCCATGGCGATATCCATGGCGTTTTCGGCGCCGCGGTTGTCGAGCAGGGCAGCGAACTGGGCGCGGGCAAAGTCGGCGGCATCGGAGGGCAAGGGCTGAAAAACCGCCCCGTTGGCGAACTCGGCGGCGTTGAGACCAGCGTGCTTGCCGAAGACGATCAAATCCAGCAGGGAGTTCGTCCCCAGGCGGTTGGCGCCGTGGATGGAGACGCAGGCGACCTCGCCGGCAGCGTACATACCGGGGAGGACGGTCCAATTCTCATCGATGGTCACCTGACCGAATTTATTGGTAGGGATGCCGCCCATCGCATAATGTGCGGTCGGCTGAACCGGCATGGGCTGCGTCATAGGATCGACGCCCAGGTAAGTGCGGCAGAAATCGATGATATCGGGCAGCTTGTGCAGCAGCTCCTCGGCGGTGGTGACGTATGGGGCGCCATCCGGGCGGCGGCGCCCGTCCAGGGCGGCGTACTGGTTGACCACTTCGGGACGCACGTCCAGGTAGAGGTACCACTCGCCCTTGATGCCGCGCCCATCAGCCATCTCCAGGTACATGGCGCGGCTGACCACGTCGCGGGAAGCCAGGTCTTTGACGTTGGGGGCGTACTTGCCCATGAAGCGCTCGCCGCGGTCGTTGACCAGAACGCCGCCCTCGCCGCGCACGCCCTCGGTGATCAGGATGCCCAGCTTGTAGATGCCGGTGGGGTGGAACTGGAAGAACTCCATATCCTGGGCAGGGATGCCGCGGCGCAGGGTAACTGCCACGCCATCGCCGGTGTAAGCGTAGGCGTTGGAGGTGATCTCCCAGATGCGCCCGTGCCCGCCCGTCGCGAAGATGACAGCTTTGGCGTGGAAAATGTGGTACTCGCCGGTAGCCAGCTGGATGGCAACCGCCCCGGCGGCAACGCCGTTGACCATGATCAAATCAACCACCTGGTATTCGTCGAAAAAATTGACCTTATTCTTGATGCAAGCCTGGTAGAGCGTCTGCAAGATCATGTGACCGGTGCGGTCTGCAGCAAAGCAGGCGCGGCGCACGGGCTTGCCAGTCTTATTATTGGTATGCCCGCCGAAGGGGCGCTGGTCGATCTTACCTTCCGGGGTACGCGAGAACGGCAAGCCCATGTGCTCCAGCTCGTAAACCGCCTGGACGGCTTCGTTGCACATGAACTCGATGGCATCCTGGTCGCCGAGATAATCGCTGCCTTTGACGCTATCGTAGGTATGCCATTCGGGATGGTCCTCTTCCAGGTTGCCCAGGGCTGCGCCCACGCCTCCCTGAGCAGCGCCGGTGTGTGAGCGAGTGGGGTAGAGCTTGCTCAAGACGGCGGTGTTGGCAGTCTTCGAGGCGTAGAGGGCTGCCATCAATCCCGCGCCGCCCGCCCCCACAACGAGGACATCGTGTTGGTGTATCTTCATGAAGCCTCTCCTGAACCAGGGGATAGACTCCCAGGGAATTTATTCTCGCATCCTGCCAGAATTCTAGCGCCTGTAATTATAACCGGAACGTTCCACAAACCAGACAATGGAGAGCGAGAGGGTGCACCAAAAGGTTGTTATCGGTTTTTGGGGCTCCCGAGCGAGAAGAGCACCCGCTGCCAGGTCAGGAAGCCAGGATTACGTAGACCGCCAAGATCAGAGAGAACAGCCAGAGCAGGAAGATCAAGCCGCGCAGCACGGGACGGGCGAAAGTGCTGCCCAGGTAATCCTCTACGACCACGCGCAAGCCGTTAAAAGCGTGGGTGACGGCGAAGAAAATGATCAGCATCTGCATGATCTGCCAGAAAGCCGTTGCCCAGCCCAGGGCGACATCCGGGATATTGCTATTGACCACATGGTTGGGATTGGGGAAGAAGGTCCAGCGCATCAGGGTCGCCAGGTCCATTTGCAGGCGAGCGCCCATCCACAAAGCGCCGGCGAGACCGATGATCGCCAGGGAGACCATGGCGATACCCGAGATGCGGGTAAAGATCCACATGAAATATTCAAAACTCGCAGCAGGTTGTACGATGCGGGCGCGCATAGCTATCCTCCTTTCCGAACCGGCTAACTTCCGCCCATGCCGCGCGTGACCAGGAAAAACACGGTCATGCCGTAGAGGGGGATGAATACCGCCCACTGCAACCAGATAGCACGGTGCTCGTCAACATGATTCTGGAATTTGGGCCAGAAATCCAGCAAGGCGATACGCAAGCCATTCAAAGCGTGGAAGAGGACGATGAACGCCACCACGATCTGGAAGATCCACAACTCGTAAACGATGTTGATCGCCGTGGCAAAATCGGCTCCCGTCTGCTGCATAAAGAACGAAGCAGTGACGTGCAACCCAACAAACAACAAGATCGCCAGACCAGTGACCCGGTGCAGCATCCAGTGCAGCATGGGGCCGCGCCCCTTGTATTGCAATCCCTGATAGAAGCCTACTCGACGACTAAGCCCCATAGCGCCTCCTTTGACGAAAACCTTCTTGGGGGAAAAAGCATTCCTATTATTCTTTTCAATCCATTCGGAGAAAAGTGACAATAATCATAGTTTTTTGGTTTCAGATGTCCTTATAAGCCAGTTGGCTTTTATTCTAAAATTAGGCAGCCCAGGGACGGCATGAACCGGATATAATTGCGACCCTGGACCTTGTCGTTAATGGATTTCCGCCAAAGAGGAAGCTTTTATGGAAGATTCCAACGACCTTAATCGCCGACAATTCGCCAAGATCGTACTGGTTTCCGTAGGAACGTTCATCACAGCCGTCATCGGTCTACCAGCCGTGGCTTACGTGATCTACCCTGCCACAACAACGCAAGAAACGGATTCCTGGATCCCACTGGGACCCCTGGCAGAGTACCCTATCGGTCAGCCGACGCTTTTCAATTTTACCCGAAGTACGGTCAACGGCTGGGAGAAAACGGTGAATTCTTATGGCGCCTATGTGGTGCGCTACAGCGAGACAGCTTATAAGGTGTTCTCCAACGTATGCACACATTTGAGCTGCCGGGTGAACTGGCGCGAGGGCGAGACGGATTTCCACTGTCCCTGCCACGATGGCGTACTTCGATATCGAGGGCAAGGTCGTCGCTGGTCCCCCCCCAGACCGCTCGACGAGTACGAAACCAAAGTTGAAGACGGCAACCTGTTCATCCATTTCGAGGGATAATTATGGCTTCCAGGCTCTATCAATGGATCGACGACCGGCTGGGGCTGACAACCATCTACAATGTCACCCTGGACCGAAAAGTACCGAAAGTGAACTGGTTCTATACCCTGGGCAGCGCCTCATTGTTTTTGTTCGTCATGCAGGCAGTGACCGGGATATTTCTATCTATCTATTACGTACCATCCCCGGAATCTGCCTATAACAGCATCCAATACATCATGAACGAAGTGGCTTTCGGCTGGCTGATCCGAGGCATCCACCACTGGGGCGCCACGCTGATGGTATTGGTCGTATTCCTGCACATGCTGCGCACCTTTTATTTTGCGGCGTATAAATTCCCGCGCGAGATCACCTGGCTTACGGGGGTGATCCTGCTGCTGGCAACGCTGGGGATGGGCTTCACGGGATACCTGCTGCCCTGGAACCAGCGCTCTTACTGGGCTACCACGGTGGGCACCGAGATTGCCGGGACGGTGCCGGTGATCGGCGACTTTATCCTGCGCGTGCTGCGCGGCGGCACCGACCTGAGCGGGGTTACGCTGGCGCGCTTCTTTGCCGTGCACATCTGGGTCATCCCGGCGGTCATTATCGCCTTGATCGGCGTCCACCTGTACCTGGTCATCCGCATCGGGATCACCGCCCCACCGAAGAAGGGCGATTAAAGCCCTTTCACGCGGAGGCGCCGAGGCCTACAAAATGCAGGAACCGATGCAAGGAGCTGCTCTGTGAAGCCGGAAGAAGAGAAAGAATACCTGGAAAAATACAAAAAGGCAAAAGCCAGCGGATTCAAGTTCTGGCCGGATGCGATTTACAAAGACCTGCTGGTAGTCCTGGCGATATTCCTGTTGCTGGTGCTGATCGCCAGCTTCATTGGGGTAAAACCCGAGCCGCCGGCAGATCCGAGCGACTCATCCTACATCCCGCGCCCCGAATGGTACTTCCTGTTCCTGTTCCAGCTCCTGGAATACATCCCCGGAAAGATCGAGTGGGTGGGCACCTTCCTGCTGCCCACGCTTGGCGTGCTGGCGTTGTTGTTACTGCCCTTCTACGACCGGAGTCCCTTCCGCTACTGGAAAAAACGCAAGCTGGCGGTGATTGTGATGAGCTTGATCGTGGCTGGCATGGTGCTGCTCACTGTCGTCGCGGCAGTCACCACACCGCCGCAAGCCGAAAGCGATGTCGCCACCAACCTCAGTGACCAGATCGTAGCCGGTCAAGACTTGTACTCTATTCATTGTGTCGAGTGCCACGGACCGGAGGGCGAGGGCGGCGAGATCAAGGGCGTTGAAGGGCTGGAAGGGGTGGTCGTCAAGGCGATCAACAGCAGCGACGAGATGTACACGCGCACCGACGAGACGCTATTCAATATCATCGATTACGGGCAACCCGACCTGGGAATGCCACCCTTCGGCAAGGGCTATGGCGGCGAGCTTGCACGCGGCGATATCCAGTCGCTGGTGAGCTTCATGCGCTACACCTGGGACGACCGGGTGGAGCTGCCGGCAGAGGCGGCGCAAGCCGGAGCGATCCCCCCCCTGGGAGCGGATGAGGTGCCATCTTATGCGGTGCACGTCGAGCCGCTGGTCAAGCGCTACTGCCTATCCTGTCACCGCCCAGGCAAAAAGAATAATAACTACCATATGGGTTCCTACGAAGAGGTGATGACGACAGGGGATAACCACCCCAACAACATCATCCCCGGCGACCCGAACAGCATCCTGCTGCGGGTGATCAACCGCGAGGACTTGCAAGACCTTGCCAGTCCGGTTGGTCCCATGCCGCCTACCAAGGAATTACCCGCTGAGATCATCGATATCTTCACCCGCTGGGTGCTGGCAGGCGCTCCGCAAACGCCTGAGGAGGCAGCCAAGCTCTCAGCGCCTTCGTCTCCAGCAGCAACGGAGGGAGCTGCAGCGGGGACGCCGACGCCGTAATCCCATCGCTGACACAAGCTTCCCCCCAACCCGGGCTGCAAACCAGGACCTCCCTGCCCGGGAGGTCTTTGCTTTGAGATCGATCAGGGTTGCCGGACGCCGCCCAGGATTGCACCGGCGCCGATCGCCGAAAGCAGGAGCCAGATGGCAAGCAAGCCCCAGGAGACGCGTCGCATCCAGGACCCTTCCTGGATGTAATCCTGCAATACCTGGCGCAGACCGTTCATGCCGTGAGCAAAGGCAAAAGCCAGGAGGAGAAAATCATACAGGCGCCAGCCGGAGGTCGCCCAACGCATGGCGACGTAATCGAGATCGATGCTGTGCACACCCACCAGCACGTCCTGGATCAGGACATGCCCCCAGGCAAGCGGGATGAGCAGGAGACCGCTGTAGCGCATCCACTTCCAGGAGACGGCTTCTATCTTCAGGGAGCGCCTGGATAACTCAGCCATTGGCATGCCAATCCTCACCAGCCCTACCAACCGAAGTTGTTGACCAGCAGGCTGCGGGTCATTAGAAACGCGGCTGGGAGCCAAAGGATGATAGCCACAGCCAGGGTAAGCACAGCCGAGCGGGCGTGCGAGCTGGTCCGCCAGCGCTGTGGGGAGAAGAGGTCAAACAGCGCAATGCGCGCACCGTTGACGCCGTGATAGATCACACAAAAGACCAGGAAGATCTCGCCGATCATAAACGGGGTGCTGCGGTAAATCGCGATCGCATGGTTGTAGAGGGATGGGAAAAAGTAAACGGTCGATGTATCCAGTATATGGACGACGAGGAATAAGAGCGTGCCCAGACCGGCAAGACGGTGCAGGATAAAACTAAACTGCCCCACGCGCCCACGGTAGCCGGTGAAGTCCACCAAAGCTGGTTTTTATCGCGCTCACAGGATGCTCCCTATATAACTGCCCCAGCCAGGAATTAATAAGCATGAGTTCGGGATAAGTGGCTTTTTTGCTAACCCGAACTAACGTTAATTGGACTTATTATGTCCGATTATATTTTACACCAGTGGCAGGCAAATGAACAGTTAAGAAAGTTGCGTGCGGCTGGAGAGCTGCCGCACGCAACCGAGAGAGCCTTGCGGTGCAATGCCTAATCGCCCATATGGCGGATCAAAGCATCGCCGAACTCAGAGCACTTGAGGAGTGTAGCCCCTTCCATCAAGCGGTGGAAATCATAGGTAACCGTCTTGGCGCCGATGGCATTCTCCATGCTCTTAATAATCAAATCGGCAGCTTCGTGCCAGCCCATGTAGCGCAGCATCATCTCGCCGGAAAGGATCACCGAGCCGGGGTTAACCATGTCTTTGTCGGCGTACTTGGGCGCTGTGCCGTGGGTGGCTTCGAAAACGGCATGCCCGGTGGTGTAGTTGATGTTGCCCCCTGGGGCGATACCGATGCCTCCCACCTGAGCGGCGAGGGCGTCGGAGAGGTAGTCGCCGTTGAGGTTCATTGTCGCCAAAACGTCAAATTCCCGGGCGCGCGTGATCGTCTGCTGGAAGACGATATCCGCGATCACGTCTTTCACCAAGAGCTTGCCAGACTTCAGAGCCGCCTCCTGCTCGGCGTTGGCGACATCTTCACCCTGGGCTTCCTTGGTGCGCTCCCACTGCGCCCAGGTATACACCTGCTCGCCGAACTGCGCCTCGGCAACTTCGTAACCCCAATTACGGAAGGCGCCTTCCGTGAATTTCATGATATTTCCCTTGTGCACCAGGGTGACACTGCGGCGCTTGTTCTCCAGCGCCCAGGTGATAGCAGCCTGCACCAGGCGTGAGGTGCCCTCGCGGGAAACCGGCTTCACGCCGATCCCGGCGGTGGCGGGGAAGCGGATCTTAGCATATTCTTTGGGGAAGGCTTCCTGGAGCAACTGCTTGAAGCGCCGGTTATCCTCTGTACCGTATTCGAACTCGATACCGGTGTAGATATCTTCGGTATTCTCACGGAAGACAACCATATCGACAAACTCAGGATGCTTGACCGGCGATGGCACGCCTTTGAAATAGCGGATGGGGCGTTGGCAAACGTACAGGTCGAGCGCCTTGCGCAAAGCCACGTTTAAGGAGCGGATGCCGCCCCCGATGGGCGTGGTCAAGGGTCCCTTGATACCCACCAGATACTCCTGGAATGCTTGCACGGTCTCATCCGGCAGCCAGGAGCCAAAATTATCGAACGCTTTTTCCCCAGCGTAGACTTCCATCCAGCGGATCTTACGCCCACCCCGGTATGCCATTTGCACCGCAGCGTCGAAAACGCGGACAGAGGCGCGCCAGATATCCCGCCCGGTGCCGTCACCTTCTACAAAGGGAATGATGGGCTGGTCGGGGACCTTGAGCACACCGTTCTGGATGCTAATTTTCCCGCCGCCTTGCGGTGCCTCAATTTTCATCTCGGATGCCATGTGATCTTCCTCATTCGTTTCGAAATTCTCCCGCTCAACTATTGCGGCTCGTTGGAATTTACCGTGACGATGTCCGGATTTGGGGGTGTGAAGGCGGCTAGCCGCCTTCACACCCCCAAATCCGGGTACTTCCACGGCAATTTCCCCTGAACCACTATTGCAAGGGCACATTATAACTAATCTGGCGTTAAATGACGCAGCAGGATTATCAATTTTGAAAAACGGGAGGCGAGTCAGGCGCGATCCAGCATGCTATAATAGTTTTTTGGCAGTACAACCTTTGATCTGCCAAGAAGGCCTCCCCCCACTCATCCTGGGGGGCTAATTTTTCCGATTTTTCTGTTGGGAGCCCAATATGAGCCTGGACAGGTTTTCTCCGCAAATGAGTGCACCGGGAAAAGGCGAAAAAGCCTGGCACGCCCTACACACCGATGAGGTGCTGCGCCGCCTGGAAGCCTTTGCCGACAAAGGTCTGTCGTCCGAGGAGGCAGCCCGGCGTCTCGAGCAAAGCGGATCAAACACGCTGAAAGAAGCGCCGCAGGCTACTTTCTGGCAAATGCTGGCAGAACAATTCAAGAGCTTTGTGGTGATCCTGCTGATCGTTGCCGCAGTGATCTCCGCCCTGCTCGGTGACTACATCGAGGCGGCAGCAATCATGGCGATCGTGATCCTGAACGCGGCGCTCGGCGTGGTGCAGGAGTACCGCGCCGAACAATCACTGGCGGCGTTGCGCAAGCTGGCAGCCCCAGAAGCCCACGTGATCCGCGATGGGGCGCACCAGATCGTGCCCGCCAGCCAGCTTGTCCCCGGCGACCTGGTACTGCTGGAGGCTGGCAATTACGTACCTGCGGACCTGCGCCTGCTCGAGGCCGTCAACCTGCGCATCGATGAAGCCGCGCTGACCGGCGAGTCGGTAGCCGTTCAAAAAGACGCCTCAACGCAGTACGAGACGGACGTGCCACTGGGAGACCGGAAGAACACAGTGTTCATGGGCACGCTGGTCAATTACGGCCGCGGGCGGGGGGTGGTCATCTCCACCGGGATGAATACGCAGATCGGGATGATCGCCGAAATGCTGCAATCGGTGCAATTGGAGCCGACGCCGCTGCAACGCCGGCTGGACCAGCTCGGCAAAACGTTGGGCTGGGCTGCCCTGGCGGTTTGTGCCATCGTATTCTTCGTAGGCTGGATCCAGGGCTCCAATCCACTGGATATGTTTATGATCGCGGTCAGCCTGGCGATAGCCGCAGTGCCGGAGGGGTTGCCCGCCATTGTGACCATCAGCCTGGCGCTGGGGATGCGCGAGATGATCAAGCGGCACGCCCTCATCCGCCGCCTGGCATCTGTAGAGACATTGGGCTCCGCCACCACCATCTGCTCGGACAAAACCGGCACGCTCACCCAGAACGAGATGACCGTCAGGCGGGTGTGGGCAGACGGCGAAACCCTCGATGTCTCCGGGAGCGGCTACGTTCCAGAGGGAAGCTTCTCGCTGAACGGGAAGCCCGTGAACCTGGCAGAGCACCGGGGGATGCTAACCGCCCTGTGGGTAGCCGCCCTGAACAACGACGCTAACCTGGAGGTTTCCGGCAGCAGCAATGGCAAAGAGACCTACCGGGTGGTGGGCGACCCGACCGAGGGAGCCTTGATCGTGGCAGCCGAAAAAGCGGGAGCCAGCGCCAATGCTCTCAATGAAGCCTACCCGCGCCTGCAAGAGGTGCCCTTTGATTCGGCGCGTAAACGCATGGTGACCATCCACGCCCTCGAGCAGCCAAGGGCTGAGGACATCTCCCCCTTCGACGAAAAGCAGCCTAAGCATAAGGGTTATGCCATCACCATGAAAGGCGCCCCGGATATCGTCCTGCAATCCTGTAGCCATTACCAGCAGATGGACGACATCGCAGCACCCCTTGACGAGACACAAACCATGCGCATCCTGGCTGCAAACGACGCCATGACGCAGGATGCGCTGCGCGTGCTGGGCGTGGCTTATCGGGTGACGGCTGAAGCTGCCCGATATCAACGACCTGGAGACGTTGGAAAAAGGGATGGTGTTTGCCGGCTTGATCGGCATGATCGATCCACCCCGCCCGGAAGTGCCGCCAGCCCTGGAGAAGGCGCGCCATGCCGGGATTCGCACGGTAATGATCACCGGCGACTTCCCAAACACGGCGCGCGCCATCGCCGAGTCCATCGGCTTGATTCAACCAGGGCACGCGGTGCTGACCGGTCCCGAGCTGGCTCAAATGGACGAAGAAACGCTCAGGAGCCAGGCGGCATACGTAGATGTATTCGCGCGCGTCTCGCCCGACCACAAAATGCGCATCGTAGAAGCGCTGCAGGCAAACGGAGAAGTGGTGGCGATGACCGGCGACGGGGTTAATGACGCGCCCTCCATCAAGCGGGCAGACATCGGCGTGGCAATGGGAATCACCGGAACGGATGTCGCCAAGGAGAGCGCTGACATGGTGCTCACCGACGACAACTACGCCAGCATTGTGGCGGCGGTGGAACAGGGGCGGGTGATCTACAGCAACATCCGCAAGTTTGTTTACTATCTCTTATCTTGCAACCTGGCTGAGATCGCCATTATCTTCCTTGGCACGCTGTTCACGGGTACTTCACCGCTGACAGCCATCCAACTGCTTTGGCTGAACCTGATCACCGATGGGGCGCCAGCCCTGGCATTAGGCACCGAGAAAGGCGATCCGGATATCATGAACCAGCGTCCAAGACCCCCCAGCGAGCCGATTGTCAACCGCTTCATGCAAGCCGGCATCGCCATCCAAACCATCGCCAAAACAGCCACCGCCCTGGCTGCCTACCTGATCGGTTTGCAGCTCCACCCTGGGACGCCCGAGTTTGCGATGACAATGGCATTCGTAACCCTCTCGTTTTCTGAGCTGCTGCGAGCTTACACCGCCCGATCCGAGTACTATCCACTGCTCAAAATCGGCGTCTTCTCGAACCGCTTAATGAACATTGCAGTAGCCTCATCCCTCGTGCTGCTTCTGGCTGTTGTCTACACCCCCTTCCTGAATTCCATTTTTGACACAATCCCGCTAGGCTGGTCGCAATGGGCAATTGTCCTGCCGCTGATATTCATCCCCGCCATAGCAGCTGAAGCAACCAAATATATTTGGATCTGGAACACCACGATCAGGCACAAGAAAGCAGCTTGAGAGGTGTATAATCCATTTAACGAGTTCTTAAACATGTCAAGCGTCGGATACCGTATCGTGATAAATGCCGCGCTATGCCAGCGGAGACGAATGGCGTTTCCCAGGCATAGCAATGTTCCGTTACATAGCCCGAGTACTGCGGGGGATCTGCTCTAACCGCGTTTGACTGGCACGGAGTTACGCTTCTCGAACATCAGGTTCCCCAGCACCTGGACTGCTTTCGAGAAGCGTTTTTGTTTTCTACAAAGGAACATGGAAATGGACCCGGATGATAAACCTCCGCCGGCTATCGTGCGGCGGAAATCCAAAAAACCACCCTGACATCAATATTGCGGGGCAGTTGCCCGCCAGGAGAGTGACCGATGATCAGCATGCACAAAAACACCGAGCAAGGCCTTGTCACACTCAACGAGCCCATCAACGGCTGCTGGATAAACATCACTAACCCGACCAGCGAAGAGATCAACTGGCTGGTCAGCCAGAGAATCCCCCAAGATTACATTATCTACTCACTCGATATCGATGAGCGACCGCGCACAGAGCGTGAGGACGGCGACCTGCTGATCATCCTGCGCATCCCTTACGCTCAAGGCTCCGCCGCAGATATCCCCTATACCACCATACCCATGGGCATCATTCTGACCGACCGTTACGTGGTCACCGTCTGCCGCTGGGAAAATGAGATCCTGAAAGAGCTTACCTCGGGGCGCTTGCGAGGGCTTTCGACAGGGAAACGCAACCGCTTCATCCTGCGCCTGCTGCTCAACACCGCCGACAAATACCTGGTGTACCTGCGCGAGATCAACAAGATGGTTGACATCCTGGAGGACCAGTTACAGAAATCCACGCGCAACAAAGAGGTGCTGGAACTGGTGAAATACCAGAAAAGCCTGACTTACTTCACCACGGCGCTCAAGGCTAACGAGCTGATGCTGGAACGCCTGAACCGCAGCCAGATGTTCAAGACGTACCCCGAGGATGATGATCTGCTGGAGGATGTGATCATCGAAAACCAGCAGGCAATTGAAATGACCAACGTCTCCACCAACATCCTGAGCGGCATGATGGATGCTTTTGCATCCATCATCTCGAACAACCTGAATGGGGTGATGAAATTCCTGGCAGCCATCACCATTGTTCTGAGCGTACCCACCATGATCGCCAGCTTCTATGGTATGAACGTTACGCTACCGTTAGAAAATCATCCCTCGGCGTTCATTGGTATTATCCTTTTCGCGGTCGTCGCATCGGTGGCTATCGCGTATATATTTGCTAAGAAAGATTGGTTCTAAAGTGAATATCTACTTTGCCTGCTCGATCACCGGCGGACGCCAGGATGAAGCCGCTTATGAGGCGCTCGTCTCGGCGCTGCTGGCGGATGGTCACATCGTTCCCACGGCAAGCCTGGCGAGCCCTGCCGTTATGGAGCAAGAGGGGCGACTCTCTCCCGAGGATGTCTTTGCCCGGGATGTCGCTTGGATCGAAGCCTGCGACACGCTGATCGCTGAAATCAGCACACCCTCGCATGGGGTGGGCTATGAGATAGGCTACGCTTTAAGCCAAGGCAAACCGGTGCTATGCTGTTACCGCCAGGGGCAGCGAATTTCAAAGATGCTCAGCGGCAATCCCAATCCCGGCTTGCAAACGCGCAGCTATTCCAGCGAGGCGGGGTTAATTCAAATTGCGCGGGCTTTCCTGGATGGCATGTCCCTGGGCGATCCGCCTGGGTAAGTCAGATGTCATATTGCTTGTGAGAAATATCACGTATTTCACGTGACCTTTGACAATGATATTAAATGCGGTTTTCTTGTATTATAAGCACGGACATCGAACACTACAACTTACATCCTGCTGTTCATCGCTGTTTCCTCCTTTGGCGAAAGCCTCCGCCGGGTTCTCCCTCACCGCCCCGGCGGAGGCGATTTAACCGCCCAAACTCAAAAATAGTAAGAAATTTATAATAAACCCCTCCAGACGCTTGACTTTGCATGCCCGACGCGCATACAATCAATGTATAAAGAAAAAAGTTACTGGGGGCGCCAAAGCCCCTTTGGTTCGGATAGCACTTATCGAGCGAGTCTATGGAATACAAAGACTACTACAAAATCCTGGGTGTGGAGCGCAAGGCGAGCGAGGAAGAAGTTAAGCGAGCGTACCGTAAACTGGCGTTAAAGTATCACCCCGATCACAACCCGGACAACAAACAGGCGGAAGAAAAATTCAAAGAGATCAACGAGGCGTACCAGGTACTCAGCGATCCACAGAAACGCGCCCGCTACGACCAGCTGGGTAAATCGTATGTGCACTGGCAGCAGCGGGGCGGCGCGCCGGGAGGCTTCAACTGGGATGAATGGGTCAATCCGACCCGTGGGGGCAACGTTCGAGTGGATGTAGGCAATCTGGATGACCTGTTTGGCGGAGGGATGGGCGGTTTCTCCGAGTTTTTCAGGCGCATTTTCGGAGGCATGCCTGATTACAGGGGCGCAGACGTCCGGCGCGGGCAGGATGTGGAAAGAACACCCCCCCAGCCTGCTTACCAATCTCAAATCACCATCAGCCTGCTAGAAGCCTGCCAGGGCACAACGCGCCGGATCGATATCGAAGGAAAACGTTTGGAGGTAAAAATCCCGCGCGGCGCGCGCACCGGCACAAAGGTGCGCGTTAGCGATGCAGTCCTAACCAGTGACGGCAGAAAAAATGACCTGTACCTGGTAGTGCAGGTTACGGAAGATCCCAACTTCGAGCGCAAGGGTCATGATCTCTATACGGAGAGCGAAGTTGATCTATACCAGGCTGTGCTTGGCGGTGAGACGCGTGTAAAAACCCTCACCGGCAGCGTACTGCTCAACCTGCCGCCAGGCACACAGCCCGGGCAGACGTTCCGTCTGGCTGGGCAGGGTATGCCTAATATTAAAAACCCAGATAGCCGGGGAGACCTTTTTGTCCGGGTGAAGGTGCGCATCCCGCGCAGCCTGACTGCCGAGCAGCGAGAGCTTTTCCAGAAGCTTGCCGGCACAGGCTGAGTGCTGTGAGGAAGCGCACCAAGCTCGCGGTCATCTCCGGTTATTAAAACCTTCCTGTTCCAACCACTGGAGTTGGTGATGAAAGGCGTCTTGCGTCCTATCCTAGCGCTTTCCCTTTTGACAATCCTGGCCCCATCCTGCCGCTCGCTCAGTTTTTCAACTGCCCCACCCCATTCCCCGGCGCCGCCGGCGCCAATCCGAGAAACTGTAATTGCCCCAATCTAACCATACTGCGGGATAACAAGGAGATTAAAGTAAGCCTGGTACTGGACAAACGTCCGTCTGAGTAACTACCAGTCTGGCGCCAACAAGAAGAAACGCCGTGGTCCATTCACGGTCTACCGAACCCCATTCACCAGGAGGTACTCATGTTCACAGAAAGCGATCTGAGAGAGCTGTTAGGTTACCAACCCCTGTCTCCAGTCCTCAGCGTGTACCTGAACACCGAGCCATCCGAGGGCAATCCCGACGCCCACAAACGACGCCTGCGCAGCATGCTGAAGGAGACAGCCTCGCCAGAGGACGCAAGCATGGTTGAACGATATATCAGCCATGAATTCGACTGGTCTGGGCGCAGCCTGGCAATCTTCTCGAGCGCTCCGGAGGGTTTTTTCCGGGCTTATTCACTGGCAGTCCCTCTGCGCAGCCGAGTGCGCATCAGCGACCACCCGCACGTCAAGCCGCTGGCTGACCTTTTAGATTCGTACGGTGGCTACGGCGTGGCTCTGGTCGACAAACAAGGCGCACGCATGTTTTACTTTCATCTCGGGGAGTTGCGCGAGCAAGAGGGCGTGCTGGGAGAGAGCGTACGCCACACCAAGCGCGGTGGCGGCTCGCAAGCCCAAGGACGGCGAGGCGGAAGCGCCGGGCAGACAAATTACGTAGAAGAAGTGACCGATCGGAATATCAAAGAAGCCGCCGAGTTCGCGGCGCACTTCTTTACAGAGAACAATGTACGCCGCATCCTGCTGGGCGGCACAGATGAAAACGTGGCGCTTTTCCGAGCCCAGCTCCCCAAGACATGGCAAAGCCTGGTGGTGGGATCTTTTCCGATGAGCATGACCGCCAGCCATAGCGAGGTGCTGGAACGCGCCATGCAAATTGGACAGGATGCAGACCGGCGCCGCGAAGCCAGGCTGGTAGAGACCGTGATAACGAACGCCGCCAAAGGACAGAGCGGGGTTGTCGGTCTGGAGGAAACACTTCTGGCAGCTCACCAAGGGCGCGTACAAACTCTCGTGCTCAAAGAGGGGCTGCGCGCTGCGGGCAATCGCTGCCAGGGGTGTGGGACGATCACTGCCAAGGATCTGGACACCTGCCCATACTGTGGTGGGCACTTCGAAAACATCCCCGACGCGGTAGAGCTGGCTGTGCGAGAGGTACTGCAATCCAACGGCGAGGTCGAATTTTTACACGATGAGACCGATCTGGAAAAGCACAAATCCTTCGGAGCGATCCTGCGCTATTGAGCCTGGCATCGTCCGGCGATAAGAGACCCAAAAATCTGGGAGCGGTGTAGGAATTGCCTACACCGCTCCCAGATTTTCAGGAATACTCCTTCAAGAAAAGGTTACTCGGCATTAATTTTGATGGTCTTTGGGCGATGAGATTCCGCCTTGGGGACGCGCAGGTGAAGTACGCCGTTATGGATGCTGGCTTCCGCCCGGGTGGGATCCAGCGCGGTGGGCAGTGTGATCACGCGACCGAAACGACCCGCCGGCAGCTCGGACATCAGGTACTTGGCGCCATCGATCTCGGTCGACTTAAACTCGCCGCGCAGCGTCACCGTGTTGTTCAGGATCTCGATGTTCAATTCGTCGGCTTTGAGGCCGGGAACCAGGGCGGTAATCACGTATGAATCCTCGTCGGTCTGAACATCAACTGCCAGGAGCATCTCGCGCTCGTTGACGGAAGGCTCATTGATGCTCTCCTCGAAGAGGCGGTTCATCGCGTCGCGCAGGGTGGACATACGGCGGTAGGGGGAAATGTATACAGTCATCGGGGGTCTCCTCTGATATGGGTCGGGTTTGTTATTCCAAAGATAGGTTGCTTGTTTTATGTTGCGAATAATACAAGGCAACTATCAGAGCAGCGATAGAAAACTGTAGGAGATTTATTAGAATGCAGCCGGACGTGCGAGGATGATCAGGCTCTCCGAATCGGACTGGTAGGGCGATTCGTCGAAATCGCCGTAGAGGCGCTCCACCCGGAGACCGGCAGCCTGGAAGGCATCCTGGTAATCGTGTAAGGAGTCCATCCGGTGCCGCACCTGCGTGGTGTGACGTTCCACCCCACCATCCGGCAGGAGGTGATCGTAATGCCAGGTGACAACCAGCTCTCCCGCCGCTTTCTCCCAGGCGCTGCTCACCTGCACTGGCTCGCCTGTCAGGGGATGGAGAAAGGTATCTTCTATTTCCGGATCGGACCGAGCGGGCATGCCTCGTAACAGCTCGGGATTGGGCAGGCTGACGGCGAACAACCCATCCCGCCCCAGGAGAGCACACACCCCCTCAAGCGCCTCAGCCTGCGCCTGCTGTGGGAGCGTGCTCAGGGTATTGCACGGCATCACAATCAAGCTGAATTGACCTGCCAGGGGGATACGGGCAGCATCCGCCAGGAGTAGATTAATCTGCAAATGGGCAGGCGAAGGCAACCGCGATTTTAGCAAAGCGAGCATGCCGGCGTCATTGTCGATACCGCTCAAGCGGTAACCCGCTTGAGCGAGAGGCATTAAGACCCGCCCACTGCCGCAACCCAGCTCCAGGATGGGGCTGCCCTGCGCAGCAGCCAGGCGGAGCCAGAAGGGCAGATCCTCGGCGTAATCCTGATGCTGCAGGTGGTAAAACCAGGGGAAGAAATCAATGGTATTCATCTGCTCGGGAAGAACGATTTCCTTGACGTTAACACCTGGTAAGCATTATACTCGTCATAATCGGGGTGTAGCGCAGTTTGGCAGCGCACCGCGTTTGGGACGCGGGGGTCGGCGGTTCGAGTCCGCCCGCCCCGACAGAAGGTTCTCACAAAACAAGGAACTATCCCGAAAAACAGGGTGGCTGCACCCTGTTTTTCGGCATAATCCGAGTAAAGCGAGTACGGGACAAGAGTTTTCGAGACGGATTCCAAGGAATCTCCAGGGCAGGGATTTATGGGAAGGCAAAAGATCGACGGCGTAATTGAAGGCGTCCGCTATAAACCGAATGGAGAAGTGGAATGGGTAAGGGCGTACGAGCGTCGCGGTCCCACTTACTCAGATCACATCTTACTCCAGCGCGAGGCGCTGATTGAGAAGCTCAAAGCAGGTAAAAAGTATATGGTGGGGAGCCGCAAGACGCTCCTGGCAAGCACCTTCGAGGTCGGCTCGCCCGTTCGCTTGATCAAGGCGGGGGATAGAGAGATCCTGGTATCCGGCGATCTGCAAGCGAACCAGGACCGCCTCGTGGGCGCGCCAGTCATCTAGGCAGCGACAGCCCTACCCGTTGCACAGCGAGCTTGCCAGAGATAGTAACTGTCTTATAATTACCTTGTGCCAACCCCTTTTTATCACATCAGCCTGGCAGAGGAGCTCTTAGCGCACCCCGCGCTAGCGGCTGAAACGCGCTCGTTCTTAGCTAAACAGCGTAGCGAATTCTTATTCGGCAATACCGCTCCCGATGTGCAGGTTGTCTCAGGACAGCCGAGGGTAAGCACGCATTTTTTTGACCTGCCCCTCCAGCCGGATGAGCAACCGGCGTGGGAGAAATTCCTGATCGCAAATGCCCGCCTGGCGTATCCCGGCGAGCTTCCGGCGGGGCAAGCCGCGTTCGTTGCCGGATACCTTTGCCACCTGCAAGCCGACATCTTCTGGATCAAGGAAATCTTCCTGCCAGTATTCGGTCGGCGGTCCCGGTGGGATACCTTTTCCAGACGGCTCTACCTGCACAATGTCCTGCGCGCATACCTGGACAGGCAGATCGTGCCCGAGATGACGTGCGGCGCACAGATATCCGGCGTGCTTCCCAGGCGTTGGCTGCCCTTTGTGCAGGACGCACACCTGGTTGCATGGCGAGATTACCTGAGCGGCCAGCTCTGCACGGGCTCCAGGATCCAAACAGTTGAGGTATTTGCAGCCCGCCAGGGTATCTCACCAGAAGAATACTACGCCTTGCTCAACTCAGAGGAGCGTCTTGACGAGGAAATCTTCACCCATCTCCCCCGGCAGGCGCTGGAAGACTACCGCCGGGAGATTGTCCGGCAGAACATATCCCTGCTCAATGAATATGGCGCCGGTCGAGGGGAAATTTCAGGAGATCGCAGATGAAGATCATAGAAAACACGAGCCAGAACCAGAAGAGCCAGCCGCCTAACGTCCTGGGGGGGATGATTGGCTCGCTGAAACTTGGGCGCGCCACGCCGCAGGAGGTTCAGGCGCAACAAGCCGTGATCGCTGTGCTTGAAAAAGCGCTGGACAACCGCTACTTCTTATTGCGCGATATCAGCCTGGTTGAGCAGGAAATGCCCATCCCCTTGATCCTGGTAGGTCCAGCCGGGATCAGAGTGATCTATCCGCTTGCATTGCGGGGGGTCTATCGCGCCAGGGTAGACGAATGGGAGCAATTGGACACACAACGGCAGACGTACAGACCGGTTACGCCCAACCTGATCATCCAGGCACAGCAAATGGCACAGGCAGTGGAGGAGCACCTCAAAGCGCAGAACATCGATCCCCCTCCAGTAGAGCCCGCGCTGGTCTTCACGGATACGGGGGTGCACATCGAGATGGTGCGTCCGGCGGTGCGGATCGTATTGATCGACGCCATCGATCGCTTCATCGCCGGCTTGTTGCAGGCTCCTGTGATGCTATCGAAAGAAGAGGTGCAACAGTCAACCAATAGCCTGGCAAAAGCCCTGGGAATGGATGAAGAGAGATCGCTTTACCCGGAACGGGATGCCTTCTCCTTCAGCGATGAATTGGCAGCGCGCAGCAAAGGTCCTACTATTGCAGACCGGCTACCGCGCGGCGAGCGAGCCGTATCCACATTGAATAAAATCCCATTATCGAACCGGCAGTGGCTCGTCCTGGGATGCCTGGTGGCGGTCAACATCCTCATCCTGATTGCCGCTGTGGCTTTCATCCTGTTTTCCACATAATCACCCTTGAGGCAAATAGCTTGTCTCGACCGTTGCTATCCATCATTATCCCGGCTTACAACGAGGAGCACCGCCTGCCCAGAACGCTGGAGCAGATATTCTCTTTCCTAAGCGAGCAATCCTATGCCGCCGAAGTGATCGTTGTGGAGAACGGCAGCCAAGACCGCACCCTGGAGATTGCCCGTTCTTATGAAAAGCGCTTTTCCCAGCTCAGGATACTGCAACTCGCCAAGCGGGGCAAGGGGCGAGCGGTGCAACACGGGATGCTGCAAGCAAACGGTGAATACTGCTTCATGTGCGACGCCGACCTGTCGATGCCCGTTGAGGAGATCAACCGTTTCTTACCGCCTGAGCTGAACGATTTCGATATAGCCATCGCATCGCGCGAAGCGCCAGGAGCGGTGCGCATTAACGAGCCTGCCTACCGGCACTTCATCGGGCGCATCTTCAATTCGATGATCCAGGTGCTCGCCTTGCCGGAACTCAACGACACGCAGTGCGGCTTTAAGTGCTTTCGCGCCGCTCTAGTTCAGGATTTATTCAAACAGCAGACACTCCCGGGATGGTCGTTCGATGTCGAGGTGTTATTCATTGCCAGGCTGAAAGGCTACCACATCGTTGAGGTGCCCATTCACTGGTATTTCAATCCGGATAGCAAGATCAGAGTCTTTAAAGATTCACTGCGCATGGCAATCGACCTGCTGACCATCCGCAGAAACGCGATGCGCGGCAAATATCGTGGAGATGCCAGGACGTAGCCGAACTCCCTTCACCCTGCCGCCAGCGCCCGACCTGAGCTTCGAGACAGAGCTGTGGCTGGCAGGCAAACAAGCAGTGGCAGGGATCGACGAAGCTGGGCGCGGCGCACTCGCCGGACCGGTGGCTGCAGCAGCGATCATCCTGCCCGCAAATCCGGGCATCGAATCCCTACTGACCGGCGTGCAAGACTCAAAGCAAATGACCCCGTTGGCGAGAACGCACTGGGCAAGCCGCTTGAGGGAGATTGCCCTGGCGTGGGGAGTGGGTTTTGCCAGCGCCGGAGAAATCGACGAGATGGGCATTGTTCCAGCCACCTGCCTGGCAGCGCGGCGGGCGTTGGAGCAACTCAAGCCACAGCCGGATCACCTGCTGATTGATTATCTCGACCTGCCTGAGACGACCATCCCGCAAACCAGCCTGGTGAAGGGAGACGCACGCTGCACCAGCATCGCCGCGGCGTCCATCCTGGCTAAGACAAGCAGAGATTTACTCTGCAATGAGCTGGAGCTGCAGTATCCGGGTTATGGTTTCAGTCAGCACAAAGGTTACGGCACTGCCGCTCACCTGGCAGCCCTGAGCCGCCTGGGTATTGCGCCAATCCACCGGCGGAGCTTCGCTCCCATTGTCCATTACACAGAAAACCCCTAGGGATGCACCTGCGGAGTCACCCACGGGTACACTAAAAGGATGAGGCAGGAGAGATGAGCGGTGCAAAAACGCGCAAACCTTACGGGCATTGGGATAGCCTGATCACACCTGCCAGCATGGCAGGCGGACTGCGTCTGGCGGACTGCGCCTGGGCTGCGGATGGCACGCTACTCTGGCTGGAGGGAAGGGGAGATAGGAGCGCACTGGTGATGCTGCCTGCAGGCTCAAGTGAGCCGCGCGATGTGGACACAGGCTGCGATGTGCGCGCCCGCGTCGGGTACGGCGGAGGCGATTTCTCCACGGGCGGCAACCAAATTTATTTCAGCGCCGCCGATTCGGGACGCATTTTGCGCCAGGACTTGCAGGGTGGTCATGCAGCAGCCATCACGCCGGCATTCGGGCGGGCGGCTGCGCCAAAGCTATCTACGGATCAGCGTTGGCTCCTCTTCGTGCACTCCTACGAAGGGCGGGATTGCCTGGCGATCGTCGACGCCCAGGGAACCCACTGGCCGCAAAAGCTGGCATCTGGAGATGATTTCTACATGCAGCCAGCCTGGCATCCGGATGGATCCCAGATCGCCTGGATCGCCTGGAGACACCCCAATATGCCCTGGGACGGTACTTGCCTGCACCTCGGGCGCCTCAGCCAAAACGAGCATGAATTACCCACACTGGCGGAGAGCCGGGTGATCGCCGGCGGTGAGCGCACAGCCATCTTCCAACCGGAGTTCTCCCCAGATGGTCGCTACCTGGCATACGTTTCAGACCAGAGCGGCTGGTGGCAAATCATGCTCACCGATTTGAGCGATGGATCCACCCGCCAGCTTACACACGGCGAGGCGGAGCATGGCATCCCTGCCTGGGTCCAGGGGATGCGCACCTACCAGATCACCCCGGATGGAAAATGGCTCTTTTACTTGAGGAATAAGTCAGGCGCGACAACCCTGTGGCAACAGGCGCTCGATGGCGGAGAGGCGCGCCAGGTTGAGTTGGGGGAAGCGTATTCCTGGCTAGAGCAGATCGCCATTTCGCCGGAGGGCAAGCGCATCGCCCTGATCGCCTCCGGCAGCCGTACGCCAACGCGGCTGATCGTATGCACGCCCAGCGGCGAGGTGCAGGTGAAGCGGCGCACCGCCAACGAGGAGATCCCGCCTGCCTGCTACTCGCAGCCCCAGCCGGTCCAATGGCAGGGAGACAGCAACCAGGAGCTGCACGGTTTGCTCTACCCACCGTGCAACCCGGCTTTCGAAGCCCCGGGCTTGCCGCCGCTGATGGTGATGGTGCACAGCGGTCCCACAAGCCAGAAGACGATGGGCTTCGACGCTCCAACGCAGTTCTTCACCAGCCGCGGCTACGCCGTTCTGCACGTCAACTACCGGGGAAGCAGCGGCTACGGACGCGCCTACCGGGACAGCTTGCGGGGCAATTGGGGAGTGTACGACGTGGAAGATGTGGTGAGCGGAGCGCGTTACCTGTTCCAGACAGCGCAGGTAAATAGGGAACGCGTTTTCATTATGGGGGGCAGCGCAGGGGGTTTCACCGTTCTCAAGGCAATGGAGGACTATCCTGGCTTCTTCAAAGCCGGGATTGACCTGTATGGAGTGACCGACCTGCTCAGCCTGAGCGAAAAGACGCACAAATTCGAGCTGCACTACAATGATGCCCTGGTCGGTGCGCTGCCTGAAGCTTTACCTCTCTACCAGCAGCGCTCGCCGCTGTATCACGTCGATCAGCTCCAGGATCCCCTGGCGATCTTCCAGGGTGCGGAGGATGAGGTGGTCTTGCCCAGCCAATCTGCCGACCTGGCAGAGGCGCTCAGCCGCAAAGGCGTGCCGCACATCTACCAGTTATACGAGGGAGAAGGGCACGGCTTTCGAAAAAGCGCGACGATCGCCCATCTGTACCAGACGATCGAGGAGTTCTTGCAGAGGGTAAGCTAGGATTTGCGGGCAGAAGCTGCCGGGCGCGGAGCGCCCTTTTGAGATTGCAGCCAGGCGCCCCGAAACGAATCCAGCTCGGTGCTAAACGCCATCCAATCCGGGACGAGGAACACCAAGCCTTTGGAGCGGGGGGAGAACATCTGGGGAGCGAGGAAGAAGCGCATCAGGCGCGGGCTCATGGGGTAATCCGCCAGCTCGACCACAACAGCAGTCCTGCCATAGAAGGGGTCCAGCAGGTTGCGCTGCGCCCAGGTGGCTTCATCCGGCGGAAAAAGCTGGGTGAAGACCGCCGGATGCGAGTTGCGCATGCGGCGATAAGATATATTCATGCGCAGGAAGGGCGTCACCAAACGCAGGTGGTCGCGGTTGGGCTGAGCGTACGCCATGCTCCGCCCGAACAAGGCAAACAGGGCAAACGCCAGAGAAACCAGCCCGCCAACCGCCAGCCAGATATTGTCGCCGCCCTCCAGCAGTGGAGTGGGATACAACCAGCCCCAGCCCCAGACGAGCAATAATAGCAGCCCCAAGACCAATGCTGCTGCCCACAGGCGGTTCATCACCCTGCGGTAAAGAAGGAGTGCGTGGCGGTTGCCATTTTTGCGGCTTTTCATCCCTGGCTCCTCATCATAACGAGACAGGCAGCGTAAACCAGAACTCGCTCCCTTTTTCAAGGGTGCTGGAAACCCCTACGACGCCGCCCATGTTGTTCCACCAATACCTTGACCACACTCAAGCTCAGACCCCAGCCAGGCTGCTCTCTGACAGCGGCTTGCTCGGAGCGGAAAAACTGGCTGAAGAGATGAGCCTGATCTTCCGGGCTGATGCCGATCCCCGTATCCACGACTGCGAAGCGCAAGAAGCGGCGGCTGAGTAGCTCACTTGCAAGGTCGATCCGCCCTGCCTGCGGGGTATAGCGGCTGGCGTTGGTCAGCAAGCGGGACAAAACTTGAGCCATCCGCCTCGGATCAGCATCGACCTGAGGCAGATCGCCGGGCAGTTCGATCTCAAAGACTTGGCTTCTCTCTGCAATAAAAGGTTGCAAGTTGCGCGCCACTTCCTGCAATCACAGGCTGCGGCGGAAATCTCAGCTGATTTCGAGCTTTAGGGAACCGGCTTCGGCTTTAGACAGGTCAGAAAGATCTGAGATCAGGGTTGCCATGCGCTCAACATTATTGCGGATAACGCTCAAGAACTCGAGCTGCTGCTCATTTACGGATCCGATAATGCCTTTACGCAACAGGTCAGTGTAACCGAGTATAGATGTCAGGGGTACACGCAGCTCATGGCTCACATGGGATATGTACCAGCGATTTTGTTCCTGATCAGCCTGAATGCACGCCGCCAGTTCTTCGAGTCCTAAAAGCACAGGCTGCAGAGTTTCGCGCTCAGGCTGTGGCTCCAGATGGCGCACAGCCTGTTGTATTTGTTCCAGCTTCAGTCGGGTTTCCTGGCTCAAGCGTATGCTCCTACAATCCAGAACGGTTAAGAGGCTTCCTCCGCCTGGGAAGCATAATAATCGCAGAGATCGCGCAATGGGCAGGCGGAACAGCTTGGGCGGCGGGCGTGGCAGACCTCACGACCGAGACGAATGATGTTGAGATGAGCGGCATAGTAAGCATCTGGCGGGAAAAGCCGGGCAAGGTGATCGTGAGCGTCCTCAACCGTCATCCCGTCCGGTCGCAGACCGATACGCCCGCTCACCCGGTAGACGTGGGTGTCTACTGGAAACGCAGGCATGCCCAGAGAGAAAAGCATGACAATGGCTGTCGTCTTGGGACCGACGCCTTTGAATTGAGACAGCCAGGCATGGACTTCCGCTGGAGGCAAATCTTTGAGAAAATCCAGGCTCAGCTCGCCGCGCAGGGCAGTGATCTCGCGCAGGATATGCTGGATGCGCGGCCCTTTTTGATTTGCCAACCCGGCTGAGCGGATGGCGCCAATCACTTCGGCTTGCGGGGCATCTCGGACAGCCTCCCATTGCGGGAAGCGCAGGCGCAAGGCCTGGTAGGCGCGGTCACGGTTGGTATCGTTGGTGTTCTGGGAAAGGATGGTGGAGACCAGCTCGTCCAGCGGCGGCAAAGGATTACAGGCTGGCGTGCCGTAGAAGGATAACAAACGCTGGTGAACGAGGCAGGCGCGCTCGTGCAGGTCGATCATGCGCCATGCCCTAAAGAGAAACAGGGACGCCCTTGTCCGATGGTGATGCCGGCCCAATTCAGCAACGGGAAGGAGGTCCATACTCCGCCAGTTTTGCCAGATGCGCAGGAGACAAGACCTCCAACTGCTTGAGGATCTCAAGCGCTACCGCGGGACGCACGCGCCCCAACGGATCACCGGCGGGACGGCTATGCCCTGCCAGGTCACCATCCGAGATCTTAAATACAATACCCAGCCCAGGAGATGCGGGGTAAAGCGCACCGGGGAGCAACCCCATAGCCAGGTAGCCCTCTGCTCCCCCTTTGCAAACCAGCCGCTTTCCCAGCACCTGCATCAGGCGCGTATCAAAGCTGCCGGGTCCGCCCACCATCTCAGGGTATGCCAGCATGGCATCCGTCACCAGCCGGCAGGCTTGCGCGCGCGATTGAGGTGCAGCCTCTCCCTCTCCAGGGTCGCATAACCGCGCGTAAGCGAGGGCAGCGCGGTAGAGCGGCACAGCAAAATTCGGCGCGGAGCAACCATCCACACCCACCACCACCTGCTCGACCGGCAGGGAGCACATCTCTGCAAAGCCATGCAAGATATCCTGCTGGATGGGGTGGGATAGATCCAGGTAATCCTGCTTGTTCAGGCTGCGCATCACGGTAAAAGCCAGCATACCGGTGTGCTTCCCCGAGCAGTTATTGCGGTTTGGCGATAGCGCCTCGCCTCGCTGGCGCATTGCCTCAAGCGTCGCTTTGTCGCTTAAGGGGTGCACGCCGCAGCGCAAATCCGTTTCCTCCACGCCCGCCCGGGTCTGTACCGAGCGCAAGACAGCCATGTGCGCGTCCGTGCCGGAGTGTGAAGCGCACATCAAGGCAATCTCCTGCAAGGACAGATTGAAGAAGTCACACCCACCTTGCTCCAGGAAGGGCAAGACCTGGAATGGCTTGGCAGATGAGCGCAAATAGGTGACGGCGAATGGATCCCCCCAGGCGGCGAGCAGCTTACCGTGGGAGTCCACAATCGCCAGCGAGCCATAGTGAAGCAACTCAACCAAACTGCCTCGCGTCAGCTCGAAGATTGGGGCATGAGACGCGCCGGGAGCTTCGCAGGCAGTAGGTGCAGAGAGTAGCTCAGAATAGGCGCCTGCAGCAGCGCTGGCGCCTAACACTCTTCCTCTTCAATTGTGAGGGGCTCCGGCGAGTTAGCCGGCTGGTAAAGACGGGTGTAATACTGGTACAAACCGGCGCGCAGACGCTGGGCATACTGCTCGTATTGCTCCTGCGGGAAGCTCAAGTCTGACAACAGGCTCGGGATAAGGCGCTCGGTTGCCTCGGGTGGGGGATTGCGCCTGGCAATGCGGTCAATTGCCTTGGTAATGGTCTTCAGATAACGCACCTGGGCATTGACGGCATCTATCCCAACTGGACCGCCACGACCGCTGATAATGACATAATCCTTGTACTGCTTGACCATCAGGTCCAGGGCTTGCAGCCACTCATCCAGGTCAGCGTTTGCCAGGAAGGGTGGCTGGTTTGGGGTGATGGTATCCCCCACAAAAACCACTTTTTCATCCGGGACCACGACCCATATGGAACCCAGCGCCGGACCGGGGTGGTACTCCAGGATGACCTCGGGGCCTCCCCAATGCAGGTCCATGCGATCGGTAAAGGTGATGTCCGGCGAAGCCCAGCGGGTGCCGATGGCGTCCATATAGGTTTCCCATTCCGCTCCGCTATCAGGGCTTTGACCTTTGAAGATCATCGGGCGATTACGAAAAACCTGGGCTGACTTTTGGTGGGAGACGATGGTGCAATCCATGGCGCGCGCCCCCAGCGTGCGATCCAGGTGAGCATCCAGAGAGATCAACAAGCGGATTGGACCGCTGCGCTGGTTGATGAGCGTCGAGCGCCAGGCGCGACCGTCTTCCGGGCGCAAAGGGGCGTCGATCAAGATCGTCCCCAGGGGAAAGACCAGCGCTCCTAACGTAACCCCCAGGTATGTGTCTTCATAATATATTCCACTCTTGATCTGCTGCATATGCCACCTGTTTTAGAAAATCTAGCTTTCTCCAGCCGTGGATCAGGTACGCGAGTCAACGGGTCCGGCCGTTGACTCGACCACCGGCAGAGTGAATTTAAAACACGCTCCAATCTCCGGACCACTTTCGACCCAGATCCGACCGCCGTGCGCCTCGACCGCCAGCCGGCAAAAAGCCAAGCCCAATCCAAAGCCCCTGGGACCACTCCTGCCGTGCAGCCGGGTGAACTTATCAAATATCCGGTCCTGCTCACTCGGGGGGATACCCGGACCGGTGTCTTGCACCCACATGAGCACCTGACCCTCCAGAACCTGCGCACCGACCGAGATCTGACTACCCGCCGGTGTGTACTTGACGGCATTTTCGAGCAGGTTCGTCAGGACACGCCGGATCATATCCGGATCTACCCACACCGGAGGGATATCCTCAGGAATCAGAATAGCAATGGTCTGGTTCTTGTTGGAGAGGACCGGCATGACCGTTTCCACTGCATCACTCGACAGACTGGCTGGAGGGGTAAACTGTTGATTGGTTACCGGCTGCCCCGCCTCCAATCGTCTCAGATCGAGAAGCGAGTTTGTCAGGCGCTGGATGCGCTCTGTGGAGCGGATAGCAATTTTCAATAAAGAACGCTGCGAAGGGTCAGCATCCGGGGGGAGCATGGCTTCGATCACATCCAGACTGGAGACAATATTTGCCAGCGGAGAGCGCAGGTCGTGATAGATCATCGAGATCAGGTCGTTACGCAGGTTATCCAGGTTCTTGCGCTCCGAGATATCGCGCAGGATCCATTGCAGATAGGGGATATCATCGATGTGCACTTTGCGCGCATACACCTGCACGGGCACTTCAAGCCCGTGATTGAAGGTGAGCATGGCTTCATAGGATAGCGTTTCTCCTGAGGAGAGCTTCTCAAAGAACTGTCCCACCACCTCCGGATTCACGATCTGGAGATGCTCAAGCTTGAAGGCACGCAACTCATCATTGGTCAGCCCGGTAAGCACCTCCGCCTGGCGGTTAAACTCAAGGATGCAACCCTCCCAATCGGTGATCAATATGGGCTCGATGCTATCCTCGAACAGCTCCCGGTAACGCTGGTGAGCCGCTTCCAGGCGCTCGAATAACTGGGCATGACTGATCGCCGTGCCCGCCAGGCTACCGATGCGGGTCAAAACCGGCAGCGCATCGTCATCGAACGAGCCGTCCAACGGATTGAGAGCTTCAAGGACGCCGATCACCTCATCCTGAGAACGGATCGGCGCGCAGGCGATAGCACGAGTGACAAATCCCAGCCGGCGGTCAAACTCGGGGAAGTAACGCTGGTCCTCTTCGGCGATGGGCACAACCGCGCCAATGCCCTCTTGAGCTACCCACCCGGCGATCCCCTGACCCGGCTGCAGGCGCATCCCAACGATCTCCTGACCTTTTTTTCCAATACCCGCTCGAAATACCAGCTCTTGAGTGCGCGGCTCGATGAGCGCCAGAGCGACCATCTCCACATGCAACACATGATTGATCTGCTCCAGGATGCGCTCGAGCACATCATCCAGCTTGAGAGAGCTGGTGATTGCCGCTGAGCTTTCAGCCAGAGCCGCCATCATCAAGGTCTGGCGCTGGCTTTCGGCGTAAAGGCGGGCGTTCAAGATAGCTATGCCAGCCTGACCGGCAATCGCCTGAACCAGGTTCAAGTGCTCCCGAGTAAAAAAGCCGGGGGCAGGATGGACAAGGGTGATCGCCCCAACCAACTGGTCACGCGCCAGGATCGGCGCGCTGACAGCCGACTTGGCAGCAGCCGGCTCACCCGCCTCTTCCATTCGACTGACCCAGCGCTCGTCCTTGCTGGTATCGGGCAGCAACACAGCTTGCCGGTTACGGATTACCCAGCCTGCTAAGCCGCGCTCAAAGGTAATACGCAATTGTTCGGTAGTCTGGTCGTGAAATTGCGAGCCTGTGGTAATCGCTGATTCAACCAGCCTGCCATGATCATCCAATACGAGGATGCTGCCGCTGATCGCCCCCACGTTTTGCATGGAGAGGTCAAGGACACGCTGCAGGACGGTGCGTAAATCTAAAGCAGCCGCGAATTCGCGGCTGATATCATATAAAAGCTTAAGCGATTCCCGGGAGTTTTGAGGCTCTAACCGTTTCTCTTTAGACTTCGCCGCCATAGGTCTGACTCAGCTAAGAGTATAGCATAATTATTCAGGCGCCGATCCAGCGCAGCTTACAGATATGGTAGATCGAGCATCAACACCTCTATCGCCAGTCGCGGATTGACATTGTGCTCCAATAGCTCAGAGGTGCGCTGGATAGCGAGAATCACCTCGTTTGCCTTGTGCAAGCCAAAGCGACTCGCCAGGCGTGCGATCTCCTGCGCCTGATCGAGGTTGACCAGGGGAGCAACCGATCCAGCCGCGCACATCAAGACATCACGCCACATGGATGCCCAGGTCTGCAAGGTATCCAGCAGACCATCCTTGTCTTTGACCAATTTTTCTGCGTACACGAAGCGCTGGCTCCGGCTGGATGCCAATAAACGCAGGTGATCCTCAAGGCGCACACGGCGAGCTTCTAACATCTCCGGAGACTGGAACAGGCGCAGGGCATATCCCGGTCTCCCCCCGGAAAGGTGCGCCAGCAAGAGTGCCTGATCCTCGGGAAGACCCCATTGCTCCTGTAATCCGCGGTGAACTTCCCCAACCGGCAGCGGGCGCAAGCGCAAGACCTCGCAGCGGGAAACGACGGTGGGCAGCAGGCGCTCCGGGCTTTCTGCCGTAAGCAGCAAGATCACCCTGGGCGGTGGCTCCTCCAGGGTTTTCAGAAAGGCGTTCTGGGCGCTGATGTGCGCTTCTTCGAAGCGCAACAAGACCGCCACGCGGTACTGCGCCTCGTACGGCGCCAGCGAGAGGCTGCCCTGCAGCTCACGGATCTGGTCTACTTTCAGCGTCCCGCCGAGCTGGGCTGCCTGGATCACAGCCAGGTCGGGATGCACCATACGCCCGATCAGGGTGCAGGCGCGGCAAGCGCCGCATGGCTCGCCCGGCGCAGGCGGCTGCAGGCAGTTTATTGCCTGGCTCAGGCGCAACGCCAGGGTGCGCCGCCCTACCCCCTGCGGTCCGGTAATCAGGTAAGCATGGCGCAGGCTACGACGGGCTACATGCTCGCGCAGCATTCCCACCGCCCATTCGTGACCGAGCATCTCCCAACTCATAGGGTGATTGTAGCCGAGAGGCGAGATATTTACAACAGGTAGCGTTTTTCATTTGACACCGTTCTATGCAACCATTACAATCTCGGCGTATGGATTTCCTCGCAGGACTTAACCCGCAACAACAACAGGCTGTGATGGCAGGATTAGGACCGGTGCTGGTGCTTGCCGGACCTGGCTCTGGAAAGACGCGCGTCCTGACACAGCGCATCGCGTACCTGATCGGCAATCTGGGTGTGCGCCCCTATCACATCCTGGCAGTCACTTTCACCAACAAAGCGGCGCGAGAGATGGGGAGCAGGGTATCCAACCTGCTCGGGCAGGAAAGCGGCGATCCGGCAGGCGGGCTGCGGGGATCGATCTGGTTGGGTACATTCCACGCCACCTGCGCCCGCATCTTGCGCCGCGAAGCAGAGCATTTGCCTTTCCAATCCAACTATGTCATCTTCGACGACGACGACCAGCTCAACGTCATCAAGGCTGCCCTGGCAGACCTCAACCTTGACCCCAAGCTCTACCAGCCCAACTCGGTCCGGCATGCGATCTCCAACGCCAAGAACGACCTGATCTTCCCGGATAATTACCCGGTCCAGACCTACCGGGATGAAGTGGTTTCGCGCCTCTACCGCCGCTACCAGGAGCTGCTGCTGTTCAACAACGCGCTGGATTTCGATGACTTGCTGTTATGGACCGCTTACCTGCTGGAGAACAACATCCAGGTGCGCGAAGCCTACGCCCGGCGCTTCGAGCACGTGCTGGTGGACGAATTCCAGGACACCAACTTTTCCCAATACCTGCTGGTCAAGCACCTGGTGTCGTTCCACCGCAATATTTTCGCCGTCGGCGATACCGACCAGTCCATCTATGGCTGGCGCGGGGCGGATTACCGCAACCTGCTGCGCTTCGAGAAAGATTTTCCGGACGCCCAGGTGATCCTGCTCGAGCAGAACTACCGCTCTACCCAGCACATCCTGGACGTGGCGATGGCGGTCATCGACCGCAATCCGCAACGGGTGCACAAACAGCTCTTCACCGACCGCGGCGCAGGTCAGAAAATCGTCTTGCACGAAGCCTACGACGACCGCCAGGAAGCTAATTTTATCGTCGAGACCATCGCCGGGCTGGTTGCCCGGAAACAGGCAAGCCCCGGTGATTTTGCCGTGATGTACCGCACCAACGCCCAATCCCGCGTGCTGGAAGAAGCCTTTCTGCGCGCCGGACTGCCCTACAAGCTGGTGGGCGCGCAGCGCTTTTATGGGCGACGGGAGATCAAGGATGTAATCGCCTACCTGCGCCTGACCCACAACCCACGCGATGAGTTCAGCCTGACACGGGCGATCAATACCCCGCCGCGGGGGATTGGCAACAAGACATTCGTCAGCCTGCGCACCTATGCCCAAAAAATCCACCTGACGCCGGGTGAGGTGCTGCTGGAGATCGGAGGCCAGGGCGAGAGCCCACACCTGGCTGCCCTTCCGGCGCGGGCAGCGCTGACGCTGGCGGGCTTCGCCAAGCGGCTGGCGGAATGGCATGAGCTGGCTGCGGAGTGGTCGCCGCTGCAACTGATGGACCGCATCCTGAATGACATCGATTACCAGGCTCACCTGGATGACGGCAGTGAAGAGGGCAGGGATCGCTGGGATAACGTGCAAGAGCTGCGCCGGCTGGCTGCAGAATTCCAGGGACAGGGGCTGGTCGCCTTCCTGGAGCAAATCGCCCTGGTCTCAGACCAGGATACCCTGGACGCCGGCGCCAGCGTGCCCACACTGCTCACCCTGCACGCGGCGAAAGGGCTGGAGTTCCCCATTGTCTTCATCGTCGGATTGAACGATGGCGTGCTACCTCACAGCCGCTCATTCGAAGACCCGGAGGCAATGCAGGAAGAGCGCCGCCTGCTCTACGTGGGCATCACGCGCGCCAGAGACCGCCTGTATCTCCTGTATTCGCAGAACCGCAGCCTGTTCGGGTTTTCCGAGCCCGCCGGACCTTCCCGCTACCTGGATGATATCCCGCCAAAGCTACTGGACGGAAACGAGCCCGCCCCGCCGCGCAAGCAACCTGCCTCCGCCGATTACCGCTGGGAGAAGCCGCCTAAACAGGTCTCCGATTTACAACCGCAGTACACCCCGGGCATGCGCGTCACCCACCCGGTGTGGCAGGAGGGTCTGGTATTGAACAGCCGTCTCCAGGATGGGGATGAAGTGGTAGACGTCTTCTTCAAGGGAGTTGGCTTGAAACACCTGATCGCCTCGCTCGCCAAGCTGGAAATCAAGCGGTAAAATCAGACGAGGCGTTGTATAATCTTTTAGATATGCCTGTTCTAGACCACAACTCCCTGGAATTCATCAGCCGCAGTGCAGAACAAACGCGCCGGTTGGGCATGCGCTTCGGGGGGGCGCTGCAAACCGGTGACGTGCTTTGCCTGGCAGGCGACCTGGGATCTGGAAAAACTACCTTTGTACAGGGGATCGCCGCGGGCTGGGGATCGCTCGACCCGGTTTCCAGCCCGAGCTTTGTGCTGGTAAACGTCTATCGCGGCGGCGAAGGGCGACAACTCTACCACCTGGACGCCTACCGGCTAACCGGCGCCGCCCAGGCAGCAGACCTGGACCTGGATGCCATGTTGGAGAGTGGTCCCATGGTGGTGGAATGGGCAGACCGCATCCAGGAGGCCCTGCCGATCGAAAACCTGCGGGCGAGCTTCGTCTGGATCGATGAAAACCAGCGCGATATGGTCTTTGTCGCTCACGGCAGCCGGTACGAGGCGATGCTTGCAGCGATCCGCAAGCAGATCTTTGGAGTAAGATAATGCTTCTGGCACTGGACACCTCCACGCGCACGATTGGAGTGGCGCTATACAACGGGGTGAGCGTGCTTGGCGAAACGATTTGGTCCAGCCAGGATTATCACACCGTAGAGCTGGCGCCTAAAGTAGCCGAGATGCTCTTGAAATGCAATGTTAAAACTTCGGATCTGGATGTCGTGGCGGTCGCCATCGGTCCTGGCTCGTTTACCGGCTTGCGCATCGGTTTAGCGTTGGCGAAGGGGTTGACCCTCGTCCACCAGATACAGATCGTCGGCATCCCCACCCTGGATGTACTGGCTGCCGCGCAACCGATGCGATCCGAAAGCCTGGTAGCTGTCTTGCGGGCAGGGCGTAGCCGGCTGGCGGCCGGCTGGTACCAGAGCCGGGGGAAAAAATGGACTGCGGAGGGCAATATCGAGGTCGTCAGCGCCGAGGAACTGGGCGAAAAAATCCAAAAACCCACTCTAGTGTGCGGCGAGCTCACGGAAGACGAGCGGCGGACGCTGGGAAAGCACCGGCGCAACATCAAGCTGGCGACGCCAGCGCAATCGCTGCGCCGCCCGTCGTACCTGGCTGAGCTTGGCTGGCGACGGTGGCAAACTGGGGAAGTGGACAACCCCGCCACTTTATCGCCGTTCTACCTGCACACCAGCGAGCTGATACCAGGAGGATGATCATTCCGGGCAATGATCCCCCGCAGGGCGCCAACGCCCTGCCTGCTGCCGTCCGCATCCGCCCCATGCGGCTGGAAGATATCGATGCGGTCATCCAGATCGACAGGCTCTCGTTCAGCCTGCCCTGGCCCGCCAGTGCTTTCCGGCACGAGCTGGTGGAAAATCCCACTTCGCTGCTTTGGGTAGCGGAGGTGGATTCACCCGAGGGAGGCCGGTGCGTGGTAGGCGCAGTTGTGGTATGGATGATATTGGATGAGGCTCACATCGCAACGCTGGCGGTCCATCCTGATTATCGCCGCCGGGGGATCAGCCGGCAATTGCTGGTAACCGTCCTGCGCCAGGCAATCGAGCGCGGGGCAGACCTGGCTACCCTGGAGGTACGGGCGAACAACCTGGCAGCCCAGGCGCTCTATAAGCAGTTCAAGTTTGAAATCGTGGGGAGGCGACCCCGCTATTACCAGGACAACTTCGAGGATGCTTTGATCATGACGGTTGAATTCAGCCGAGGCACATCCGCGCAGCCAGGCTATCGGGATACGCTGGAGAAATTGCATCCCGAACACCAGTCGCCGAATCCCAAGGAGGTGCAGATTGAAAGCTAGCGAGATGTTGGAGCAGGTTTCGCAGGAAGTATCTGCCTGCACGAGATGCGTCTTACATTACTCGCGCAAGAAGGCCGTCCCCGGGGAAGGACCCGCATCAGCCAGCATCATGTTCATAGGAGAGGGTCCGGGCTTCCATGAAAATGAGCAAGGCAGACCCTTTGTAGGCGCTGCGGGAAAGCTCCTGGATGAGCTGCTGACAAGCATCGGGATGAAGCGGGCAGATGTATATATTACCAACGTGGTTAAGTGCCGCCCGCCCGGCAACCGCGACCCGCTGCCTGAGGAGTTGGAAACCTGCAACGATTATCTCGAGCGCCAGATCCAAGCCATCAATCCTAAAGTGATCGTCACGCTGGGGCGCTATTCGATGGCGCGCTTCCTGCCTAACGCCAAGATCAGCGAAGTCCACGGTCAAGCCATGCACATCCGCGGGCGGCTGATCGTAGCGATGTACCACCCGGCAGCCGCCCTACACCAGGGCTCGCTAAGACCGGTTCTGGAGCGAGATTTTGCGCTGCTGCCCGAGCTGATCTCCAGGTCGGCGCCGGCGCCTGCCGCCAGCGATGAGGCTGCGCCCGTTGAAAAAACAGAACCCAAGCAGCTAAGCCTGTTTTGAAAGCGCTGGCGCGCAATTTCGCTGGCGCCAGCCATCCTAACCTGAACTGTTTCGAGGAAGAATGTCCGCAACAACCAAGCACTCCCTGCTAGACCAACTTGAGAACAAATCGGCGCGCGTCGCTATCCTGGGTCTGGGGTATGTTGGGCTACCCCTGGCAGTCGTATTCGGCGAAGCCGGGTTTAACGTCATCGGCATCGACCCCGACGAACGCAAAGTGAACACCATCCTGGGGGGCGAGAGCCACATCCAGGATATCCCCAACGAACAGATCGCCCGGCTGGTTTCCTCCGGAAGGCTGACCGCCACCACCGATTTCTCCGCCCTTGAGCAGGTACAGGCAGTCTCGATCTGCGTGCCAACGCCTCTGCGCAAAACAGGCGACCCAGACCTCTCCTTTATCCTGGACGCCACGACCATGCTCGCCAAATTCATGCATCCTGGCATGGTCATCGTGCTCGAATCAACCACGTACCCGGGCACGACCCGCGAGATCTTGCTCCCCAAGCTGGGCGAGGAGAAGGGGCTTAAAGTGGGTCAGGACTTCTTCCTGGCATTCTCTCCCGAGCGCGTCGACCCGGGACGCAAGGACTGGACGACGCTCAATACCCCCAAGGTGGTGGGCGGCATCACTCCCGACTGCAGCGAGGTGGCAAGCGCCTGGTATTCAAAAGCCCTGCAAAATGTCGTACCGGTGTCTTCGGCAGAAGTGGCGGAGATGGCAAAGCTGCTGGAAAATACCTTCCGCATGATCAACATCGGCATGGTCAACGAGATGGCAATCATGTGCGACCGGCTGGGCGTGGACGTGTGGGAAGTGATCGAGGCGGCTGCCACCAAGCCCTTCGGCTTCATGAAGTTCACCCCCGGTCCTGGGCTGGGGGGGCATTGCATCCCGATTGACCCGCTCTACCTGTCCTGGAAGCTGCGCGCCCTGAACTACACTGCGCGCTTTATCGAGCTGGCGTCTGAGATCAACACCAACATGCCACGCTACGTGGTGGGCAAGGTACAGGATGCACTGAACGAGCAGGGTAAAGCGCTCAATGGCAGCCTGGTCCTGGTGCTGGGCGCAGCGTATAAACCCGATATCGACGACCTGCGCGAATCCCCCGCCCTGGATGTGATCGGCTTGCTGGCTAAGAAAGGCGCCGAGGTCTACTATCACGACCCCTACATCCCTCGGCTGCGCCATGACGACTGGGAGATGGAGAGCGTGCCCGACCTGATGGCAGCTATCGAGGAAGTGGACTGCGTTGTGATCGTCACCAACCACAGCAGCTACGACTATGCCGCCATCCTGGAAACGGCGCGCCTGATCGTCGATACCCGCAACGCGCTGGGATCCGCCCGGCGCACCAGTCCAAAAGTGGTTAGCTTATAGCAGGAGCTTGATGGCACATTACCTGGTTAGCGGAGCAGCCGGATTCATCGCCGCAAGCGTGATCAGCCAGCTCCTGGAGGCTGGTCATACGGTTGTCGGCGTAGACAACCTGAATCAGGCGTATGACGTGCGCATGAAAGAGTACCGCCTCGGGCGGCTGTTAAGCCGCGCCGGCTTTACTTTCCACCGTACAGATATCTCGGATCGGGCGGCTGTTTTATCGCAGGGAGAGGTTTACCAACAAAACTACCAGGGGGTCATCAACCTGGCGGCGCGGGCTGGGGTGCGCCAATCCCTTGAAGATCCCTGGGTCTACGTGGACACCAACATGACCGGCACACTCAATCTGCTGGAGGTATGCCGCCGCCAGGGGATACCCAAATTCATCCTGGCATCCACATCCAGCATCTACGGAGCCAACGCCCCCTTACCAACGCCGGAAACCGCCGACAGCGACCACCCGTTGCAGCCATACGCCGCCAGCAAAAAAGGCGCCGAGGTGATGGCGCATGTCTATCATACCCTGTATGGCGTCGACGTCAGCGTGGTGCGCTACTTCACCGTCTATGGACCGGCGGGGCGCCCGGATATGAGCATGTTCCGCTTCACGCAATGGATCTACGAGGGGCGCCCGCTGCGGCTAAACGGCGATGGCGAGCAGTCACGCGGTTTCACCTACGTGGAAGACATCGCCCGCGGCACGATCCAGGCGCTCAAACCCCTGGGATACGAGATTATCAACCTGGGAGGGCACGAGACGATCAAGATCAACGAGCTGATCCACAGCCTGGAAGAGCTGATCGGTCGCAAAGCAACGATCAAGCGCTACCCAGCCAATCCGGCTGAGATGGCAGCGAACTGGGCTGATGTACGCAAAGCCAAGGCGCTGCTGGGCTGGGAGCCGCAAGTAGGACTGAAGGAAGGCATTGCGAACCTGGTAGACTGGTATAATGCCGAACGCCCCTGGGCAAGCCTGATCGACACAAGCGGATAGGCTAACCCCGCCGCCATCTCGCCCAGGCGAGGCGGAGCGCCCGCCTGTGCAGGGGTTTACCTTTTCACAAATCGATGTTGAATTCCATAGTTTCACAGGCACGCCGTCTATTTCACCGCTTCTTCGAGAACGAGCTTATCCGCAGGGTGGTGAAGAATTCAGGCTACCTGCTGAGCGCGACCGTCTTCACTGCGGCTGTCGGCATGCTGCAAAGCATCCTGGCGGCGCGTCTGCTGGGCGTGGCAGCCTTCGGCATCCTGGGCATCATCACCATGTTTGCCACGGTGTTGAACAAGCTGATATCCTTCCGCATGAGCGAGCTGGTGGTTAAATACGTGGGGCAGTTCACCGAGACCGGAGATCAGCCGCGCGCTGCGGCTACTTTCAAAGCAGCAGCCCTGGCAGAGCTTGGCGCCTCTGCCGTGGCGTTCACCCTGGTCTGGTTGCTGGCGCCGGTGGGCGCGCGCTATTTTGCCAAAGACCCGACAACCGCCAACTGGTTTGCCGCCTATGCGCTGGTGATCCTGGCGAACCTCATCGCCGAAAGCTCCACCGGGTTGTTGCAGATCTTCAACCGCTTCCGGCAGTTCAGCGTGGTCAGCATCATCTCCAGCCTGGTGACTTTGACGATCATCGTGATCGTAACCATCTCACACGGCGGGTTTGCCGGAATTTTGATCGCCTACATCACGGGAAAGGTATTCGATGCGATCTGCCTGAGTATACTGGCTATCCGCGAGGCCTCTCGCCGCTGGGGCAACCAATGGTGGCGCACGCCGATCGGCTTGCTACGACCTCACGCGCGCCAGATGGTCAGTTTTGCCATCAACACCAATATCAGCGCCTCGCTCAGCCTGATCACCAAAGACAGCGAGCTCTTATGGGTAGCCTTACTGCGCAGCCCGGTGGATGCCGGCTATTATAAAGTGGCGATGGCGCTGGCAAATATCGTGCAGCTACCCATCAGTCCGCTGCCCCAGGCAACCTACCCGGAGCTCTCGCGCGAAGTGGCACGGAAGAACTGGGATAATGTGCGCTACGTTTTACGCCAGGGCTCACTCCTGGCGGGAGGCTACAGCCTGGCAGTCACGCTATTCCTGATCATTCTGGGTAAACCTCTACTCAGTTTTCTGTACAAGCCCGAGTTCTTGCCGGCTTATCCGGCGTTGTTGATCCTGCTGGCGGGCTTCCTGGTGGCAAACACCTTCTACTGGAACCGCGTGGCGTTATTATCCATCGGGCGGGCAGATATCCCCACCAAGGTGAACCTGGTGCTCGCACTCCTGAAAATTCTGGGGATCATCCTGCTGGTGCCGATCTACGGTTACCTGGCTTCGGCAGCGTTGCTGGCGGGGTCGTACATTCTGGGTGTGAGCTACGCGGTCTTACGCTTTCGCTATGAGATCCGCAAGCGCGAGCAGGCGACCGACGCGCTGGCTCTTTCCGAAGCCAATCCCGACCAAAAGTAGACCAGGAACGAAGAGGAATGCGGATCGCATATATCATCCCCAGCTTAAGGAACCCTTCAGGATGGCGCTCACATGCGAAGAGCTTCCTGTATGCGATTCATTCCCTGGTCGAGCCGGTGTTGTTTGTGGCAGGTGATGATTTTCAGGAAGCGGAAGAGCTCTTCCCAGGCTGGGAGATCTTCCAGCTGCCCACCACACAGCGTTTCTCAGCCGGCAGCAGCCACGGGGCAAGCCGTCTCTTTACCTGCTACCGGCACATCCAGCGCAGCCGCTTGCCCCAGGTCGACCTGGTACACTCGCTTGAAGCTTATCCCACCGGTCTGGTGGGGCAATGGCTGGCAACAAAACTGAAGAGACCCCATGTAATCACCATTCACGGCACCTACGGCGTGATCTGGCGCCAACGCCGGGTCGACCGCCGCCTTTACGAGGGGGTGCTCCGCCAGGCGAGCCTGCTCTGCCCGGTTTCCTTCGGCACAGCCCGGCTGATGGAGGCGCACTTCAGCAAAGCGCTCGAAAAGGCGCGGATCAAGCCCATCCTGAACGGCAACGATTACTGGAAGCATGTCCCCCAGAGCCAGGCGCTCAACCGCAGCTTCCCGGAGACGCCAACCATCCTCTCCGTTGGGGATGTCAAAGCGCGCAAGGGCTATCACATCTGCCTGGAGAGTTTTGAAATTGTCAAATCCAGCCTGCCGGCGGCGCGTTATCTCGTCGCCGGGCAGGTGAGAGAGAATAGCTACACCACAAAACTCCGGCAAATGATCGCAGCACGCCGCATCCAGGACGTCACTTTCCTGGGGGCGCTGCCAGGAGCTGAGTTGAGCCGCCTCTACCAGGAAAGCTCGGTTTTCTTCCTGGCGCCTCAGCAAGAGGGGCTACAATTCGAGGGCTTCGGGCTGGTTTTCCTGGAAGCAGGCGCTTACGGTCTGCCGGTGGTAGCGACGCGCACGGGCGGCGTTCCCGAAGCCGTACAAGACGGGGTGACCGGTCTGCTGGCAGATGCGGAGGATAGCGAGGGATTAGCCAGGGCATTGCTGCGCCTGCTGACCGAGCCTGGCTTGAGGCGGGAGCTCGGCCACGCCAACCGGCTCCACGCCGAGAACTTGACGTGGGAGCGAAATGCAGCCGAGCAGTTCCAGGCTTACCAGGAGGCGCAAGGAGCGGCATGAAAATCGCTGTGCTTGCACCTACCCCCATACCTGCCCGCACGGCAAACAGCCTGCAGGTGATGAAAATGTCCCAGGCGCTGGCAGACTTGGGGCACGAGGTGCGCGTGGCTGCGCCAGTCTACGCAGCTACACAGCACGCCGGACAGAACTGGCAGGAGCTGGCTCGCCACTACGGCTTGCAGAAAGCCTTTCCAATCGACTGGCTGCCAGCCAACCCCCGCTTCAGGCGCTACGACTATGCACTGCGAGCGGTGAGCTGGGCGCGCAAGTGGCAGGCAGACATCCTTTACACCCGGCTGCCGCAGGCTGCCGCGCTTGCCAGCCTGCTGGGGAAGAAGACCATCCTGGAAACCCACGATCTCCCGCAGGGCAGGCTGGGACCCTGGCTATTCCGCCTGTTCTTGAAGGGCGGCGGAGCCAGGCGCCTGGTGGTGATCACGCGCTCACTGGCAGCCAGCCTGGAGCGCGAGATGGGGTTATCCCTGAGCTCGCCGTTCACGCTCGTCGCCGCGGATGGCGTCGATCTCACCCGCTACACAAATCTGCCGGCAGCACCGGAGGCGCGCCTGCGGCTGGAACTATTGCACAACCGGCAGGCTTGCTTTACCGCGGGTTACACCGGTCACCTGTACGCCGGGCGAGGCGGCGAGCTGATCGTGGAGCTGGCGGCGCGCCACGGGGATATTACCTTCCTGCTGGCTGGGGGCGAGCCATCCGACATTGCCAGGCTGCAGGCTCTGGCAGATCGCCGGCGGCTTGACAACCTGCTCCTGACCGGCTTCATCCCGAACGCTGACCTGCCGCTCTACCAGGCAGCCAGCGATGTGCTGCTGATGCCATACCAGAAGCATGTAGCGGCCTCATCCGGGGGAGATATCGCCGCTTACCTGAGCCCGATGAAGCTCTTCGAATACCTGGCTTGCGGGCGCGCCATCCTGTCCAGCGACCTGCCGGTTCTAAGGGAAGTGCTCAACCCGGATAACGCCGTTCTGCTGGATGCGGAAGATATCGAAGGATGGTCAACCGCTTTACGCCTGCTGCAAAACGATGCTCAACTGCGGGCGAAGCTGGGAGAGCATGCCCGCCGGGATGCCGCATTGTATACCTGGGAGGCGCGCGCCCGGGCGATCCTGGCAGGCTTGGAGGCGTCACATGCCTGAGCGCCACAAAAAACTTCCGGGCGCCATCCTGCTGCGCATGGCTGCCGTCTTGCTCCTCCTGGTGCTGCCTGTCGCTGGCGCTTGCCTGGGTCTCGACAGGGTTCAAAGACATCCAAAACTGGGGCTCTCTCTTCCTCGCCGCGCTGCTGGCGACAGGGCTGCTGGCAGCCGGCTGGCTGGCGCTGCGCAGCGAAGCGCTTCCCCGATCACTGGCGTGGCTGATGGTTGGCGCTGCGCTGTTACGCCTGGCGCTTGGCGTGCTCTGGTACACCAGCCTGCCCAGCGCCGGCTACGCTTCGCAGGCAGAACTGCACGGATACGTGTGGGCAGACGCCTACGACCGGGATAGGGGTGCTTTCGACCTTGCCCAGTCGGGAAAGCCGTTATGGCAGGCTTTCCAGGGCTCTTACCACCGCGCCGACCAATACGGAGGCCTGCTCTTCTTCAGCGCCTGGCTGTACCGCTACGCTGGAGGCGCCAGCCACCAACCGCTGATGGTGGTAGTGATCGCCTCGGCGTTCTCGGCGTTGAGCGTCCTATTCTTGTGGGCATTCTCGTGCCGCGGCTGGAGCGAGCGTGTGGCGTGGATAGCCGCCTGGGGGATCGCCATCTACCCGGAAGCTGTGCTCCTGGGTAGCTCGCAAATGCGCGAGGCTTTCATCATCACGCTGGTGGTGGCGGCATTCTACGGTCTGGTGGTTTACTGGCGAGAGCATTCGTGGCTGGGCTTGATCTGGATCTTCGCCTCGCTGGCGCTCATTCTGCCTTTCTCTCCTCCCGCAGCAGGCTTGTTGATGGCTGCCCTGGCAGTCCTGGGACTTTTCATCGGCAAAGAGCTGCTCGGACTGAGGCTCACCCGTTCGCGATGGCTGTGGATCATCCTGGGTGTTCTGTTCATACTGATCATGATCGGTATCTGGCTCTCCTGGAAGCAGATCGCGCCGGAGGGCATCGCCAACCCGCTCGAATTGATGCGCTGGTGGATTAAAAAATCAGCCGAGTGGCAGGCGCACCTGAGCGAGCGCTCTTCGGGAAAAATCCAGGCGATATTCGACCGCACCCCAGACTGGGCGCACCTGCCCATGATGCTGGCGTACGGCGTGGCGCAGCCGTTCCTGCCCGCCACTCTGGTGGATGTGACCGCGGCTGCAATCTGGCGCGGCATCAATATTTGGCGCTCGCTTGGCTGGACAGTCCTGCTGGCGATGCTGCTATACGCACCCTTGCTCGCCTGGCGGCGCAAAGGGGACCAGCGACTGGCGCGCGGGCTTACCATCGTGGTCTGGACCGTCATCCTGGTAGCTTCATACCGCAGCGGCGCTGACATGTGGGATAACCCGCGCTACCGCGCCATGTTTGCCGGTCCAGCCATCGCCCTGGCAGCCTGGGCATGGGTGCAATATCGCCTTACCGCCGACGCCTGGCTGCGGCGCGCCCTGGTGGGAATCGCGCTGGTGCTCGCCTGGTTCTTACCCTGGTACTTGATGCGCTACGTCCACCTGCCCTGGCCGGTCACGGATGAGATCAAGGTGTTGGGTTTGGGAATCGCCAGCGCCCTACTCTACTGCATCTGGGACTGGGCAAGAACACAGAAAAGGCGCCCCCCGCCCGGCTGATAACTTACTCCCATTCGATCGTAGCCGGCGGCTTGCTGGTGATATCGTAAACCACGCGGTTGATCCCCGGAACCTCATTGACGATGCGATTGGCAATCGTCGCCAGGAGCTCGTGAGGCAAGCGCGCCCAATCGGCGGTCATGAAATCCTCGGTAGTGACCGCCCGTAAGGCAACCGCTTCCTGGTAGGTGCGCTGGTCTCCCATCACCCCCACAGAACGGACTGGCAACAGGACGGCAAACGCCTGCGCAGTCCCTTGCACCTGATTTGGACCCGAACTCAGGCGGAGCAGACCAGCCCGGGAAAGCTCTTCTAACAGGATGGCATCTGCGCCCCGCAACCGCTCCAGGCGCTCGCGGGTGACTTCACCCAGGCAGCGCACCGCCAATCCCGGACCGGGAAAGGGCTGGCGCCAGACCAGAGAGGGGGGCAAACCCAAAGCCTCGCCCACCAGGCGCACCTCATCCTTAAAAAGGTAACGCAGCGGCTCAACCAGCGTAAAATTCATCTCTTCCGGCAAGCCGCCGACATTATGATGCGTCTTGATGCGGTGCGCCTTTGCCCGGTCGGGAGCGCTGGATTCAACCACATCCGGGTAGATTGTGCCCTGCACCAGGAAACGCGGCATCCCCAGCCGGCGCGCCTGCTCTTCGAAGATGCGGATAAAAAGCTCACCGATGATGCTCCGCTTCCGCTCGGGATCAGCGACGCCGCGTAAACCCTGCATGAACTGCTCGACGGCATCGACCACCACCATCTCCACGCCAAGGTTTTCGTGCAAAGCCGCCTGCACCTGCGCCACTTCCCCCAGGCGAAGCAAGCCGGTATCGACAAAAACAGCAACGAGCTGCTGCCCCACGGCGCGTTGCACCATGGCAGTTGCGACGCTGGAGTCAACGCCGCCGCTGACAGCAGACAGCACGGGCTCCTCCCCAACCGTCGATTGGATCCGCTCGACGCTGGCGCTGATGATCGATTCAGGCGTCCACTTTGCCTGCGCGCGGCACACTTCAATGACAAAACGGCGCAGTAGCTCCAACCCACCCGGGGTATGGCGCACCTCCGGGTGGAACTGAACGCCATAATAGCCGCGCCTCGGCTCGCCCATCGCAGCGATGGGCGAGTTCTCACTGCTAGCCAGCGGCTGGAAGCCGGGCGGCGGCGCTTCGATACGGTCGCCGTGCGACATCCACACCGGCTGGCTGCCATCTTCCAACAACGGGTTGGGAGACAGGGTCTGCACCTGGGCTAGACCGTACTCGCGCCTGCCGGAGGGCGCCACACGCCCACCCAGGGCGTAGGTAAGCGCCTGCATACCGTAACAAATCCCCAAAACAGGCAAACCGGATTCCAGCACGAAGGCAGGTATCTGGGGCGCCTGCGGCTCGTAAATCGAGGCGGGACCGCCGGAGAGGATGAAGCCTTTGGGTTGCAAAGCCAGGACGTGCTGCGCCGAGCTATCCCAGGGGAAGAGCTCGCTGTACACATGCAGCTCGCGCACCCGGCGGGCAATCAATTGAGCATACTGGGAGCCGAAATCCAGGACGGCGATGGCATCCATCCTAGTTACCTTCCTGCTCTTCTTCAAAAATGATCTGATCGCCTTCAAGAGAGCGGATGCGCACCAGGCTCTCTACAGGCACGCCCAGCGAAGAGAGCGCCTGGCGCCCGCCCTCGAATGTCTTTTCGATCAGCGCTCCCACCCCGATAACCTTTGCCCCGGCGGCATGCGCCAAACGCACCAACCCCCAGATGGTCGCCCCGGAGGCAAGGAAATCATCGATAATCAGGATGCGCTCTCCCCCTGCCAGATATTCTGGAGAGACGATCAGCTCGACGATATTGCCCTTGGTGTGAGAAGGCGAGAGCGTCAGGTAAACCTGGTCAGGCATGGTCAGGGGCTTATGCTTACGAGCATAGACGATCGGCAATCCCAGGTGAAAGCCGGTCGTCAGAGCTGGGGCAATACCGGAGATTTCGGCAGTGAGCACTTTGGTCGCCCCAACGCTGCGAAAACGGCGGGCAAACTCGCGACCACAGGCGTCCATCAAGAGTGGATCGACCTGGTGATTGATAAATCCGTCTACTTTCAAGATACCGTTTCCCAGGTTCTTCCCCTCACGTGAAACCCGCTCCTTCAATACATCCATAGAAAGCCTCCCTGCACCCTTTGTGGGGCATACACTTGATCGAAGCACAGCATCCTATTTCTCATACAACATTTATCAATTCTACAACCGCTCCGAAAATAGGGCTAGAGAGACTGTGTTAGAATTGCTTCATGTCCCTGGTGTTGGCTTCGAATTCCCCGCGCAGAAAGCACCTGCTTGGGCTGGGGGGATGGGCGTTCCGGGTGGAGCCTGCCCAGGTGGATGAGAATCCCCTGCCAGGCGAAGATGCGCTTGCGTATGTCCTACGCCTGGCAGAGAGCAAAGCCCACTTCGTAGCCGGGCGTTCTCCGCTGGACGATATTATCATCGCCGCCGACACCACCGTCGTAGATGAAGGCCAGATCCTTGGCAAGCCAGCCGATGCGTACGAAGCGGAGAGCATGCTCCGCCGCCTGCGTGGCAGGGAGCACCAGGTCTTCACCGCCCTGGCAGTGGTGCGCCGCTCAGAGGGCTTTCTGGCGCTGGATTGGTGCGTTACTCAAGTGCCCATGCGGACGTACAGCGACGAGGAGATGTACGCCTATATCGCCACTGGTGACCCGCTGGATAAAGCCGGCGCCTACGCCATCCAGCACCCAGGTTTCAGCCCGGTGGCTAACCTGGAAGGCTGCTACGCCAACGTGATGGGTTTGCCCTTGTGCCACCTGAAGCGGACGCTGATGCGGCTGGGCATCCAGACGGATAGAAACATCCCACAAGCCTGCCAGGCAGATCTGCAGTACAATTGCTCATTCTTCCCGCAGGTATTGGCAGGATAAGACAGAAAATTGAGAAATGTAAATCGATGAAAGCTCGATTATTGAAAATCCTGATCCTGTTGTCCTTCCTGACCGGCTGCACGCAAGCCAGGTCCAGCTCTACGCCGACCATCGCGCCATCCCCCACGTTAGGCGCGGTGAGCGTGGGCATCACGCCCGTTCCAGATGCGAACCTGGCTGCGCGGAAGTTCCTGGATGCCTGGAAAACCGACGATTACACCAGCATGTACGCCATGCTCACCTCGGTCAGCAGAGACGCAATCTCGCAAGAGGATTTCGAGAAGCACTTCAGCGGCATTGCTTCCGAGATGGCGCTGAGCGGTATCGAGTACGAGATCCTATCTTCACTGGTTGCGAGCCCTGAAAGCGCCCAGGTGGGCTACCGGGTACACTTCCAAAGCGCCCTCGTCGATGACCTGGTCAAGGACACGAAGATGAACTTGAGCCTGGAGTCCGGGCAGTGGCGCGTGCAGTGGGACGACACGCTGGTGATGCCCGAGCTGGCAGGTGGTAATTACCTGGGGATGGAGCGCTTCATACCGGCGCGCGCCAACATCTACGACCGCAACGGCGAGGCGCTGGTCGCCCAAACCGATGCCACAGCCATTGGTCTGGTGCCGGGGCAGATCGACCCGGAGCAAGAGGAGACGCTCTTCACCTGGCTGGAGCGCTTGACCGGTCAGCGCGCCGACGATATCCGCGCCAGGTATGCCAGCTTCCCAGCGGGAGCGGATTGGTACCTGCCCCTGGGAGAGGTGCCCTCCGACCTGATCGCTAAAAATTTCGATTTCCTTTCCGGATTGAGCGGCTTACAACTGAACTCGAACAAGTGGCGCTATTATTTCGATGGCGGCGTTGCTCCGCACGTGGTCGGCTACGTGACGACCATCCAGCAAGGTCAGGAAGAAGAGTACCGGCGCAAGGGTTACCAGCGCGATGAAAGGATTGGGCAGTCGGGACTGGAAAAGTGGGGGAAATCTTATCTCTCCGGTCAGCGGGGCGGCGCTTTATACGTGTTCGACACGAACGGGCAGATCGTGACTCGGCTGGCGGAGAGAGAAGGGCAGCCCTCCCAGGCGATCTACACAACCCTTGAAAAGAACCTGCAGGAAGGCGCGCAGCAGGCGCTCTCCGGCTTCCGCGGGGCGGCTGTCGTGATCGAAAAGGACACCGGTCGCGTTCTGGCAATGGCATCCTCGCCTGGATTCGACCCAAACGCCTTCGAGCCCCTCAATCGCAACTCGGCTGACGTCTTGCAGCAAATCTTCAGCGACCCGAACACACCTACGTTCAACCGGGCGTCCCAAGGGCAGTACCCGCTCGGCTCGGTTTTCAAGCTGGTCACGATGGCAGCCGGGCTGGAGAGCGGGGTGTTCACCAAGGACAGCACCTACGATTGCGGTTATTTCTTCAATGAGCTTGCCGGTGTGACCTTGAATGACTGGACCTACGAGCACTTCCAGAGGGGAGATGAAACCCCGCCCAGCGGGCTGCTGACCCTGCCGGAGGGTCTGATGCGCTCCTGCAACCCTTACTTCTGGCACATCGGTCTCGACCTGTACAACCAGGGCATGACAACGACAGTCTCCAGCATGGCAACCGGGTTTGGGCTGGGAAAGAAGACCGGCATCGAGGGCATTGAAGAGGAAGCCGGGCAGATCCCGGTGCCGCAAAGCCAGCTAGACGCCACCAACCTGGCGATCGGGCAGGGTGAGACACTGGTGACGCCCTTGCAGGTTGCCAGCTTCACCGCCGCCCTGGGCAATGGCGGCACCCTGTACAAGCCGCAGCTCATTGAGAAGATCGCCCCGCCCGACGGCGAGCCTACCAAAGTCTTCACGCCCGAGGTGAGCGGCAAGCTGCCTCTTAGCCAGGAAAACCTGCAGATCATCCAGGATGCCATGCGCTCGGTGGTAGAGAACCGGCGCGGCACTGCCTGGCACCGCTTTACCGGGCTGGACGTGCCGGTGTACGGCAAGACGGGCACCGCTCAATCCGGATCGGGTGAGCCGCACGCCTGGTTCGCCGGTTATACCCTTGAAAACCGGCAGGACAAGCCCGATATCGCCATCGCGGTGGTGGTGGAGAACATCGGCGAAGGCTCGGACTACGCCGCTCCGATCTTCCGGCGCATCGTTGAGCTGTACTTTGAGGGTCGCCCTGGAAAACTCTATCCCTGGGAGTTTGGATTCTACGTCACCCGCACTCCCACGCCAGAAGGCGAAGAGGCGCCAACGCCAGAGCCCTGATTGAGCGCATCCTATAGAGGCGCTGCAAACACAGTGACTGCCATCCCTGGCTTGATCGTTCGCCTGCAATCCGGATTTTACACAGTCCAAACCCAGGATGGCGCGCTGGTATGCAACCTGCGCGGGCGGCTGAAGAAAGGTCAGCGCAGCGGAGATGTAGCCGCACTGGGAGACCATGTGCTGGTTTCCGTCAATGCGCCTGGGCGCGGTATGATCGAGGAGATCGGAGAGCGCCAGCGGGCGCTCTCGCGCACAGCGCCGACGCCGCGCGGCGATTACCAGCAGATCATCATCGCCAACCCCGATCAGGCAGTCTTCATTTTTGCCTGCGCCAACCCGGTGGTGCGCTTCGGCATGCTGGACCGCTTCCTGGTCATCGCCGAGAAACAAGCGATTCCCGCCTTGATCGTCGCGAATAAGGTAGACCTCGTCGGCTCAGAAGCAGCCCGGCAGCTCTTCGACCACTACCAGCCGCTGGGATATCGGGTTATTTACACATCCGTCAAAGCCGCAGAGGGCTTCGCTGAGCTGCGCGCTTACCTGGCGGGCAAGATCTCCGTGTTTGCCGGTCCATCCGGAGCAGGCAAATCCAGCATCCTCAACGTCCTGTTGCCCGACCTGCAGCTCAAGGCGCAAGAGGTCAGCCGGGCAACGACCAAGGGTAAGCATACCACAGTGAAGCGGGAGCTATACCCTCTGCCTGGAGGTGGGTATGTGGCAGATACACCGGGATTGAAAGCCCTGGCGCTTTGGGACATCGAAGCCGAGGAGCTGGATGGCTACTTCCCGGAAATGCAAAGCCGGGTGGCAAGCTGCCAGTTCAACAACTGCACCCACGTCCATGAGCCGGGCTGCGCTGTGCTTGCCGCCATGGAAGCCGGGCAAATCCACCCTGAGCGCTACCAGTCTTATCTGCGCATGCGCTTTGGCGAGTCCGAATCGGCTGCATAAGCGCCCCAGGCTGCACGCCAAATCAAACGAAGCGAGTTTGGTATAATAAAAAGGCGAAGCGATTTCCCTGCTGCCCTATCTCAGCGAGCATAAGCGGACGAAGCCCTTATGGCAATGATCAGCGATCACACCCTTATCCAACAGCTCCAGCACGGCGATTTCGAAGCGCTCGGCATCCTGTATGATCGCCACCGCAACATGGTCTACCGTACGGCGCTGATGATCACCGGCGACCACCAGGCAGCAGATGACCTTTTGCAGGATGTGTTCTTGCGCCTGCACCGTTTCGCTGCCCATTTCGACCTGCAGCGCCCGCTTGAGCCCTGGCTTTACCGGATGACAACCAACCTGTCTTACGATTGGGTCAAGCAGCGCAGCAGTTTCACGCGCTCGCTGGAAGATATTGCGGATTGGCTGATCGGTCCGGGAAAAAATACGCCTTACGAAGCCGTCGAAAAGCGAGACGAGTGGGCGCAGGTACAGATGGCTGTCTCCAGCCTGCCGTTGAACCAGCGTGTGGTTGTCGTGCTGTATTACCTGAACGACCTTTCGGTTCAAGACATTGCGGAGATCCTCGACGTGCCGGTTGGCACGGTGAAATCCCGCCTGCACTACGGAAGGCTGGCGCTGAAGCGCAAGCTCGATATGCAGCCGGATTTCGCTCCGGAGCTGAAATACGGAAACGGGATGACAGGGCTGAAATGAGCGACGCCATAGACAGCTATATCCAGCAAGCGATAAAGAACTGGACGGCTGAACAACAACCTCCGGCAAATGGGCGCGCTCGCCTGCTGCTGCTGGCATCTTCGCCATCCGCGCAGAGGAGTTTTTACGAGAGCCAGCAGACTGTCTCCAAAGAGATGGACCCGCCCACCATCGGACAGTCCAACCTGGCATCCGATTTATACGATCTCCCCTACCTGTTGGCCGTTCAGTTGACCTATACAACACTGCGGCGTGTCACTTAGGGCGCCTTGTAACCCCCGAACGCCCATCTCAACGAAACAGCATAGGAGTTAACCAGTTAGCGCCGGATGATCCCGCATCGTGGGGCGTTCCCATCCTCCAACTGCGAACCATTATGAAGAGCATAACATCGAACGTTTCTATTCCGCTTGGGCTACTCCTGGCGGTCTTCCTGATACTGACGGGGTGCAACGCCCCAGCCCCGGCAACTCCGGACCCGACATCCCCAGCGCTGCCCACAGCAAGCAGTGCAGCGCCAACACCCACTGCCACGGCGCAGCCGCCACGCCTGCTCTCCATCTGCCTGGGTCAGGAACCAGGATCATTGTTCGTGTACGCCGACGGGTCTCTGGCGGCGCGCAACGTGCGCGCCGCCATCTACGACGGTCCGTTCGACATGCTGCAGTTCGAAGCTTCACCGGTGATCCTGGAGAAAATACCCAACCTGGCAGATGGCGATGTGCGGCTTGAGCCGATGCAGGTGAAGGCAGGCGATTGGATTGTGGATAAAGATGGAAAGCTGACCGCATTAAGCGAGGGTGTGGCTTATTTTCCGTCCGGCTGCGCCGAGACGGCCTGCGCCCAGATCTACTCAGGCAGCGAGCCGGTCAGCATGGATCACCTGGTGGTGCGCTTCAAGCTCAAGCCCGGTTTGCTCTGGTCGGATGGCTCTCCGCTGACGGCATCCGACTCGCAATACTCTTTCCGGATTGCCAGCGCGCTGTATCCCCGCTACCGTCCCGACCTGATCAACCACACGCTTAGCTATCAGGCTCTGGACGCGGACAACGTGGAATGGCGCGGCGCGCCGGGATATCGCGACCCGCAGTATGCCACCAACTTCTTCACGCCGTTGCCGGAACACGCCTGGAACATCTATTCGCCGCAGCAGTTATTGACGGAAGATGCTGCTAACCGGCAACCCATCGGCTGGGGACCTTATATCATTGAAGAATGGACGCCCGGCGACCACATCAGCCTGGTGAAGAATCCGAACTACTTCCGCGCCGCAGAGGGCTTACCCGCTTTCGAGAGGCTGACCTTCCGCTTCGTCGCCGGAGACGAGGCGCTACGTGCCTTGCTGGCGGGCGAGTGCGACGTGGTGGACAAATCCGCCCTGGGCGAGGCGCAGGCGCCAGCCCTGGCGGAAATGGGGGTGCAGGTAGCTTATGAGAACGGCGCCGCCTGGGAGCACCTGGACTTCAACCTGTCACCCCTGACCCCCGGTGCGGCGATTGTGCAGAGCAAAGAGCTGCGCCAGGCGGTTGCCGCGTGCATCGACCGCCAGGCGATCGCCGAGGCTCTGTTTCCAGGACAGTCGCAGGTCCCGGATTCCTACGTGCCTGACAACCACCCCCTGCACAACCCGGACGTGCGCCAATACAGTTACGATCCCCAGGCAGCCTCCACGGCGCTGGCGGCTATCGGCTGGATGGATAGCGACAACAATCCGCAAACGCCGCGCATCGCACAAGGTGTCGCCGGTATCCCGGATGGCACGCCGCTGCAGATCCCTTACCTGACCATCGCGGAACCCAGCCGCCAACAAGCTGCCGAGATGCTCAAGACTTCGCTGGCAGGCTGTGGCGTGCAGGTAGACATCCAGTACCTGCCCGCCGACCAGCTTTTCAACGCCGGACCCGATGGACCCGTGTTTGGCAGGCAATTCACCGCTGCCCAGTTTGGGTGGGAATCCGCTGTGGAACCAGCTTGCTACCTTTACACCAGCGAGGAGATCCCAGGTCCCTACCCGCAGTACCCCAAGGGTTGGGGCGGGGCAAACGCCAGCGGTTACAGCAACGTCGCCTTCGACCTGGCATGCAGGCAGGCGCTCAACAGCCTGCCCGACCAGCCGGAGCACAGCCAGGCTCACCAGCAAGCCCAGGCGCTGTTTGCTGAAGACCTGCCCAGTCTACCCCTATACTGGATCCCCAACCGCATCGCCATGCGCTCCGACATGTGCGGCGTCGCCCCAGATGCTTCTGCCGGGACCGCCCTGTGGAATATTGAGGCTTTTGATTACGGGGAGGGCTGCTCTCAACCATAACATTAGACTCCCGAAAAAAGGGATGCAGGGCGGGCGGCGCCCGCCCTGCATCCCTTTTTTCGGCTATCTTCCCCATTTGCGATAAATTGCACAGGGTTGACCAATCCGGTTTTTATTGGTATATTTCCGGTGCGCTGTTGAAAATGCTTAACCCTGCGTGAACCTGTTAGCCCGTTCCACAGTATTTACTACAGCGGTAAGTTCAAACTTGATGATATTCGTTGGTTGGCTTGGGAAACTTTTAGAAGGAGGTGATGCCTAGGGCATAGCTTCTGCGTTTGCATTTAACCCCCAATGACAAAAAGATTTTAATTCCAAACCAATCTTCTTCAGGAGGAGAAAACCAATGGTTACTCGTAAACACATTTTGGCAGTGCTCAGCTTCGTACTGATTGCAGCCTTTGCACTGAGCGCCTGCCAGCCGGTTGTCCAGACGGTTGAAACGATCAAGACCGTCGAGGTCGAGGTACCGGTAGAAGTGGTCACGACCCAGGAAGTCACCGTGGTCGAGACGCAGATCGTTGAAGTTGAGAAAGAAGCCTTCACCACGCCTCACCCGATCCTGGGCGACCCGAAAGTACGCCAGGCGATGGCTTACTGCACCAACAAACTCGAGCTGATCCAGTCGGTGTATCCGCTGATCAGCGCCGAGCAGCAGCAGGGGCTGCTCATGAACACCATGATCGCCCCCAGCTCCTGGGCTTACGCCGGTGACGAAAACATCACCATCTACCCCTTCGATACTGAGAAGGGCGCAGCCCTGCTCGACGAAGCTGGCTGGACACTGGCTGAAGGCGCGGATTTCCGCACCAACGCCGCGGGCGATGTGCTTTCGCTCAAGTTCACCACCACCACCGCCGCATTCCGCCAGACCTGGGCTGCCGTGTTCGAGCAGCAGATGGCTAACTGCGGCATCCAGATCCTGCGCCTGCACGCCCCCGCCTCCTGGTGGTTCGGCGACACAACCGGCTTAGCTCGCCGCGACTTCGAGCTCGGCGCTTACGCCTGGGTTGGCCAGGTAGATCCCGGTGGGCGCACCCTGTGGGCATGCGACCAGATCCCCACACCCTCCAACGGCTGGACCGGTCAGAACTACATGGGCTGGTGCAATCCGAAAGCCGACACCGGCATCAAGAACGCCGTCAACACTCTGATCCAGGACGAGCGCGTGAAGTGGTACACCGACCTGCAAGCAGCCTACACCGAGGACGTGCCTGCCATCCCGCTCTTCAACCGCACTGAGACCTACGCTTCCGTAGCTGGCATGGAAGGCTTTGCCCCCACCACTGGCGAGGAATACTTCACCTGGAATGCTGGCGAATGGGCCGTCCCCGGCAGCGACACCGTCGTGTTGGGCTTCACCCAGGAACCCGCTACCCTTTACTGGGTTGAGGACGCCGCGGTTGCCCACAACGTGCTGGTCATGCTGGGCGCCAACACCAAGCGCAACACCACCTTGAACTGGGAGTTCCAGCCCTACCAGATGGCAAGCCTGCCCACCCTCGAATCCGGCGAATCTACCAACGCTGACGTGGAAGTCAAGGCTGGCGATAAGGTCCTGGATGCCGACGGCAACTGTGGTCGAGCTGGCTGCCGGTATGAAAGTCATCAACGCCGCTGGCGAGACCGTGGAATTCACCGGTGATCCGGTCATGATGAAGCAATTGACCGTCAACTTCACCTTCCGCGACGACCTGAAGTGGCCGGATGGCGAGCCGCTCAAGCAGGAAGACCTCGAGCTGGGCTGGAAAGTCAAGTGCGACAAAGAGTCTGGCGCCACCTCCTTCACCACCTGCGACCAGACCGCCAGCACCGCCTTCGACGGCCTGGTCTTCACCCGCACCGCTGTGCCGGGCGAGCAGGACCCGCTCTACTTCCACCTGACCGACTTCCCGATCTTCCCCGCTCACCGCGTGACCTCTGATGGGCGCACTCTGGGCGAGATCCCGGCGAAGGAATACCTGACCCTGCCGGAAACCACCGAGACGCCTTGGGGCTTCGGTCCGTACATGGTCAAGGAATGGGTCAAGGGCGAGAAATTGGTGCTCGAGGCGCATCCCTACTGGTTCGGCGGCACGCCGAAATCCCCCAACATGGTGATCTCGATCGTCACGGCTGAGAACGCCGAAGCTCAACTGCTCGGTGGTCAGGTAGACACACTCGACTCCACCACCCTGGCGGGAGTTACCGAAACCCTGGACAAGGCAGCCAAAGAGGGCAAGATCGTCCTCATTGTCAACGCTGGCGCAACCTGGGAACACATCGACATGAATATGTTCCTCAAGTAGCACCAGATCCAAGTTAACCAAATGGGGCTGTCCCGCCTGGGACAGCCCCATTTCCCAGGGGTAGCCCCCCGGGTCAACCCCTCTGAGCAAGTGATGCTATCCCGAGCGAGACAAAGGATCCCAATTCCCGATTGAGGTTCTTTGCCTCGTTCGGTATGAGCAGTGGATGCCAGCCAACCCTGCATTACCGACGACTGAAGCATACAAAATCGCTCTTGTTAGAACCATTGGGATGTTAGAGGTGTGATATGACCGGATACTTGCTGCGCCGCATACTCCAAATGATCGTCGTGTTGTTCCTCTCCGCGGTAGCCACCTATGCCCTGCTCAACCTGGCGCCCGGCGGACCCATGTCTGGATTGCGCCAACAAACGCAAACCACCAAAAACCGCATCACAGAAGAAGACCTGATCCGCATCCGCGCCTATTATGAGCTGGACCTGAACCTGCCCGTCCGCTTCTCACGCTGGCTGATCGGACAGCCCAACGGGCGCATCATCATCGGGCAGAACGAGTATTTTCCCAACCTGCGCATCGGCTGTAACCAGGTGATCGAGAAAGAGGTGCTCAACAAGTTCGGGGAATTACGAAACCCAGATCGTCGGCTGCCAGAAATACATCTACCTGCGCGACCTGGAAGGCAGGCGAACCAGCAAAGGCGTGCTCTTCGGCGACTTCGGCGCCTCCTGGCGGTTGAACCGCGACCGCCCGGTCAGCGACCTGATCGTGGGACGCCTGCCCAAGACGCTCATGCTCATGGGGCTGGCGCTGCTCATCTCCTTCGTGATCGGCGTCCCGCTGGGGATCATCTCAGCCGTGCGGCAGTACTCGAAGCTGGATTACGCCGTAACCTCCTTCGCCTTCTTTGGCTCTGCGATGCCCACCTTCTTCTTCGGGCTGCTGCTCATCATGCTCTTCTCGATCCTGCCCAAGGGCGCTGGCTTGCCTTACCTGCCGCCGGGCAGCTCGGAGGCCGTGCGCAACTACACCATCCCCTGGATCGGGACGATCACCGCCGGCTCGGCGCTGGATCGCGGCCTGCACATGATCCTGCCGGCTGCCGTGCTCTCGCTGGCGTATGTCGCCGGCTGGAGTCGCTTCGTGCGCGCCAGCATGCTGGACGTGCTGCGCCAGGACTATGTGCGCACGGCGCGCGCCAAGGGCTTGTTCGAGCGCGTGGTGATCACCAAGCACGCCCTGCGCAACGCCTTGATCCCCTTCGTCACGGTGGCGGTATTCGCCATCCCGACCTTGTTTGCTGGAGCGATCATCACCGAATCGATCTTCTCCTGGCCCGGCATGGGACGCCTGTATATCCTGGCGCTAGGAGACTACGATTACCCGGTGGCTATGGCATTGCTTTTCATCACCGCCGTTCTGACCGTGATTGCTACCCTGCTGCAAGATATCTTGTACACGGTTGTAGATCCCCGAATTCGCTTCAGCTAGTAATGAAATCACGGATTTATTGATTGAGGTAAACATATGAGCACCTCTACCGCCCCGGTCCAATTGCTTGCCAGTGATGCCATCCTCACACCCGAGGAGAAGCCCTGGAAGGTCATCCTGCGCCGCTTCCGCCGCCACAAGCTAGCGATGATTTCGACGGCGGTGATGGCAGCCATCCTGCTGATCTCCCTGTTCGCGCCGGTGATCTCGCCGTTCGAGCCCGCCGACCTGGCGGTGGGCAATTATTTCCTGCCCTTCGGCGCTCGAGATGAAGTCACAGGGGGGATACATTACTTCGGAACAGATAACATTGGCAGGGATTACTTCACCCGCATCATCTACGCCGGGCGCATCTCTCTGACCGTGGCTCTTACGGCGGTGGTCATATCCACCCTGATCGGCGTGGCGGTGGGGGCATACGCTGGTTATTATGGCGGCTGGGTGGACAGCCTGCTGATGCGCTTCGTCGACTTTATGCTGACCATCCCCTTCCTGCCCCTGCTCTTGATCCTCTCCTCAATGCTGCTGCGCAATGAAAACCTGATCCCAATCCCTGATGTGATCCTGCGCGGCGCCGGAACGGTGATGCTGCTCGACGTGCGCGACGCGCGCCAGGCAGTGATCATCATCATCGTGCTGGCAGCGACCGGCTGGCTGCAAGCAGCCCGCCTGATGCGCGGTACGGTGCTCTCTCTGCGCAACCAGACCTTCACCGAAGCCGCGCGGGCGATGGGCGCTTCCAACGGGCGGATCATCCTCTCGCACATGATCCCCAACTCGATGGCGCCGATCATCGTCGATGCCACCCTGGCATTGGCAGGCTTCATCATCCTGGAAGCCGCGCTTTCATTCCTGGGCTTCGGCATCCAGGACCCGGTGCCCACCTGGGGCAACATGCTCGCCGGCACCCAAACTTTCATGTTCGACCGCCCCTGGCTGCCGCTCATTCCCGGAATCCCCATCTTTCTGTGCGCCCTGGCGTTCAACTTCATCGGCGATGGTCTGCGCGATGCTCTGGACCCACGGCTGAAGCTCTAATCTACATCCCAAGAGGCTTTTACTGTGACCGAAACCGAAGCTCAACCCCTGCTCGAGGTCAAGAACCTCAAGACATATTTTTTCACCGAAGACGGCGTGGTCAAAGCTGTTGACGGAGTGGATTTTTACGTCAGGTCCGGCGAAGTCCTGGGACTGGTGGGCGAATCCGGATGCGGCAAAAGCGTGACCTCACTCTCCGTCATGCGCCTGATCGGCATCCCCGGTAAGGTGGTGGAAGGAGAGATCTATTTCGAAGGGCGCAGCCTGCTGCAGCTTCCCGAAGCTGAGATGGTCAAGATGCGCGGTAACCGCATGTCGATGATCTTCCAGCAGCCTCAATCCAGCCTGAACCCGGTCTTCAAGATCGGAGACCAGGTGGCGGAGGTAATGCAAATTCACCAGAAGATGAACAAGGAGCAAGCCTGGGAGAAGGCTGTGGAGCTGTTGCGCCTGGTGGGCATCGCCGACCCGGAGAAAAAGGCGCATTCTTTCCCGCACGAGATCTCCGGTGGGCAAGCGCAACGCGTGATGATCGCCATGGCGCTGGCGCTTAACCCGCAGCTCCTGATCGCCGACGAGCCGACCACCGCCCTGGACGTGACGATCCAGGCTCAAATTCTGGATCTGATGCGCGACCTGCGCACGCGCATGAACACCGCCGTGATCCTGATCACCCACGACCTGGGTGTAATCGCTGAGATGGCTGATCGCGTGGCAGTGATGTATGCTGGGCGCATCGTCGAGCAGACGGACGTCAAGACATTGTTTGCTCAGCCGCTGCACCCCTACACGCGCGGGTTGATGGATTCAATCCCCGTTCTGGGAGTTGTGAAAGAAGAGCTGGCGGTCATCCCGGGATCGGTGCCCAACTTGATCAACTTGCCGCCCGGCTGCCGCTTCGCGCCACGCTGCCTGGCACGCGTGGAGAACGGTCTGGAGATTTGCACAAATAACGAGCCCGAGCTGCTCCCAGCGACGAGCAATCACACCGTTCGTTGCTGGCTGTACCATGACAATGAAGAAAAGGGTCATAAAGCGCCGATGAATGTCGCCGAGCCGGTTCAATAGAACCAGCTCCACAGGAACATCCAATTCACACCTCTGAGGTGAACCAATCATGAAAGAACAATACATGACACAAACGGCGACCGGCGGCGAAAACGGGAAATGGGACCTGGTGCAGGTCAAGAGCCTGGTGAAGTTCTTCCCGATCCGCGGCGGCTTCCTGCAAAAGGTCAAAGCCTGGGTGCAGGCGGTGGATGACGTCAGCTTCACCATTCGTGAGGGTGAGACGGTCGGCCTGGTCGGCGAATCCGGTTGTGGCAAGACAACAGTCGGGCGCACCATGCTGCGCCTGATCGAGCCGACATCCGGCTCCGTGGTCTTCAACGGCGTGGATGTGCTCAAGCTGCGCGGCCGCGAGCTCAAGGAAATGCGCCGCAACATGCAGATCATCTTCCAGGACCCCTACGCATCCCTGGACCCGCGTGCTCCGATCGGTGAGTCGATTGCTGAGGGGTTGAAAATCCACAACATCGGGACATCGCGCGAGCGTTATGAGCGCACCATCACCATGCTGCGCAAGGTGGGGCTGGAAGATTACCATGCCCGGCGCTACCCGCACGAATTCTCCGGTGGACAGCGGCAGCGCATTGGCATCGCCCGCGCCCTGGCGCTGCAGCCAAAGTTTATTATCGCAGACGAGCCCGTCTCCGCACTGGACGTTTCCATCCAGTCTCAGGTGTTGAACATCCTGAAGGATCTACAACGCGAATTTGGCTTGACTTATTTATTCATCGCTCACAACCTGAGTGTGGTGGAGCATATCTCCGACCGGGTGGCAGTGATGTACCTGGGCAAGATGGTAGAGATGGCTTCACGCGAGGACCTTTTCCGCAACCCGCTGCACCCGTACACCCAGGCGCTCATGTCCGCCATCCCCATCCCCGACCCGAACCTGAAGCGCGAGCGCATTATCCTGCAAGGAGATGTACCCAGCCCGGTCAACCCGCCCAAAGGCTGCCGCTTCCACCCGCGCTGCCCGGTTGCCTTCGAGCATTGCTCGGTTGAAGAGCCGCCCTTCCGCGAAGTAAACCCGGATCATTGGGTCGCCTGCTGGCGCGTGGAGTAAACCGGATACTATAAAAGCGACGGGGCGGGCTACGCCCGCCTCGTTTCTTTTTCGAGCTTCTCGGCGTAAAACAAGAATGGCAAGCTCCTCCGTTTTGATCGTCGCCAACCAGAAGAAAGACCGGCAGGCGCTGCGAGTGGGTATCGCAGCGCTAGGGGAAGAGCTGCATATCCTGGATGCCTCATCGGGCGAAGAGGCTCTCCTGCTGCTCCCTCGCCAACCTCTGGATTTGCTGATCACCGAGCTCCGCCTGGCAGGCATCTCGGGGCAAGAGCTGATCCAGAAGGTCAGGCAAACAACCCCCGCGCTCAAAGCCATGCTGATCACCAGCGAACGGGATAAAAACACAGCCCAGGAACAAGCGACGGCGGGCGGCGCACAGGCGGTCTTTCTCAAGCCGGTGGATATGGCAGTTTTCCGCAAGGTAGTGCAAGAAAGCCTGTCGCTGCCAGGCGAGGCAAGCCCTGCAGAAGCATCCCTGGCTGAGGCGCTCGTAAATGGAACGGAAACAGCACCCCCGCCAACCCTTGCCAGCTCCATGGAGCGGCTGCGCCGGGAGCTGAACGCCTTTGCGGTGCTGCTCGTGACCGAAAGCGGTGAGACGATCAACCAGGCTGGCGAGCTCCCGGTACTGCCGGGACAAGTAACGCTGGACCCGGCGTTGAAAGCGCTCATCGAGGCAAGCGCGGCGCTCTCCAATACGATCGGAAAGCGACCGCCAGAGGATCTGCTGTGTGTATCCGGGACGCATTTCGATCTCTACATGGCGCACGCCGGGCACTCCCAGGCGCTGGTGGCGCTCACCCCGCCCGAGGCGGGCATCCTGAGGCTCGAGAAGACGCTGCATATCCTGCTGGCTGCCGCCAATGCCCTGACGCAAGACCTGAGCAACGCTCGCCTTGCCGACCTTGTTTCCACGCCTCCCGCCAAGCGCCAGACCGACGGTCTGGCGACAGGCAAGCTGGGGGCGCTTCTCAGCCAGGCGCCCGATGAGCAGGTGCAATCCCAGGAGGTGGATAGCTTCTGGGAAGCGGCTGCCGAACAGGCTTACCATGAGGGTCTGCCGCGCGCCGGCTCGCTCTCATACGAACAGGCGCGCAAGCTGGGATTGACGCCCCAGGAGCCAGAAGAATAGAGTCGATCGAAAAGCAAGGTTGAGAGCGCGCCTTGTTTTCAAGACACTTCTCCATTAAACTTATGTTACAATGCGACGTGTTTGGGGCGTTGTGCAACGGCAGCACGACGGACTTTGGATCCGTTTATCCTGGTTCGAATCCGGGCGCCCCAGCCTGTTTTATTTGTAGGTTACTTTGTGTTCGGCGCAGATCCCAATTTATGCAGGTCTTGTAGACGAGCCCCACTCGCTAAGTCTGGCGTTATTGAGGCTCGTCTTCTGATTCCATGACCTGCGAACCCGGAGCTCTATTCATGAAAACCACCGCGATCGTACTGGCTGCTGGGCGCAGCACCCGCATGAACTCCAAGAAACCCAAGGTCTTACATCCCCTGTTGGGCAGACCGATGGCATTTTACGCATTGGAGGCTGCCAGACAAGCCAGTGGAGCGATACCGGTTGCGATCATCGGACACGCAGCCGAGATGGTGCGGCAGGCGCTGGGCGATATGGCTGAATATGTCATCCAGGAGCCGCAATTAGGCACCGGTCATGCCGTCCAGCAGGCGGAATCCCTGCTGAAGGGACACAGCGAGTACATCCTTGTGACGACGGCGGATATGCCTTTACTGACCGGCGATACTCTCAAAATGCTTGTCCAGGCGCAGCAAGCGCACAGCGGTCCGCTGACGCTTCTCACTGCCACCACGCAAGATGCGCGCGGTTTTGGCCGCGTGCTGCGGGATGCTGCGGGGCGCGTCCAGGGGATTATCGAGGAGGCGCATGCAACGCCGCAGCAGCTCGCCATCCGCGAGCTGAACACCAGCGTCTACTGCTTTAGCGCCGAGTGGCTGTGGCAAGCGCTGCCGCGCATCCCTCTTTCCCCCAAGGGGGAATATTACCTGACCGACCTGGTAGGCATCGCGGCGGCGGATGGGCTGTCCATCCAGGCTATCGAAATCCCCGACCCCGGCGAAACCATCGGCATCAACACCCGCCTGCACCTGGCAGAAGCCGAGAGTCTCCTGCGCCAGCGGATCAACAGGGGCTGGATGCTGGCAGGCGTGACCATGATCGACCCGCAGAGCACCTACATCGAGCCGGGCGTCAGCATCGGTCAGGATACCACCCTTTGGCCGAATACCTATCTGCAGGGCAACACCTCGGTCGGTGAGGATTGTACCATTGGACCGAATGCCATCCTGCGCGACACCCAGGTCGGCAACGGCTGCCGCGTTCTGGCTTCGGTGCTCGAACGCGCCGTGGTGGAAGACAGGGTAGATATTGGACCCTTCGGTCACCTGCGCAAGGGCGCTCACCTGGGAGAAGGTGTGCACATGGGGAACTTTGGCGAGGTCAAGAACTCCTACCTGGGACCGGGCAGCAAGATGGGGCACTTCTCCTACATTGGCGATGCTACGATCGGGGAAAACGTGAATATCGGCGCGGGTACGATCACCTGCAATTTCGATGGAAAACAAAAACACCACACAGACATCGGCGCAAACGCCTTTATCGGCAGCGATACCATGCTGGTGGCGCCGGTCAAGATCGGAGAAGGGGCGCGCACCGGCGCGGGAGCGGTAGTCACCAAGAACCTGCCCGATTACACCCTGGCGGTGGGTGTCCCGGCGCGTGCCATTCGAAAGCTGGAAAGAAGTGATTGAGCCGCAAGTCTACCTGATCGCCATCGCCATCCTGCTGGCGCTGGATTGGCTCACTGTGGCATCGCGCGGCAGCCTGTTACACGCAAACCTGACCGTGCTCCTGGATACCGACCCACAAAGCGAGCCACGGCACCAGCGGGTGATCAGCCTGCTGGAAAGCCTGCCGCGCCTGCAAGCCAGCTTGATCCTGGCGCAAACCGTGTGGCGTTTTCTGCTATTAGGCTCACTGCTACTCCTGTTAAGCTCACAAGCCGTAGCCCTGTTGCCGCTGGCTATCTTTGGCATCATCCTGCTGGCAGCGCTGGTGATCTTCTGGCTGGATTGGAGCATCCGCTCGCTGGTCTCGTCGGCGCCGCATCGTTGGGCGCTCAGGCTGCTCCCGTTTGCCAACGCCATACGCGTCCTCGCCTGGCCTTTTGTCACTCCGATCCTGACCCTGTCTGGGAGGACGCAAGATCCGCTCGTGAGCGATGAAGCCTTGATCGCAGAACCAGCTCAGGAGCCTGGTGGATGCCGGACAGCAGCGCGGCTTGATCGAGCAGGAAGAGGGTCGCATGATCCATTCTATCTTCGAGCTGAGCGAAACGCTGGCGCGCGAGATCATGGTGCCGCGCATCGATATGCTGACTTTGGACGTGCAGACCCCACCGGAAGAAGCGGTAGATACGCTGCTGACCTCGCACTATTCGCGCATGCCGGTTTATCAGGACAGCGTGGATCATATCCTGGGATTGCTGTATGCCAAAGATCTGCTGCGCGTGTGGCGCGAGGGCAAACAGGATACCAGCCTGCGCACTTTACTTCGCCCGGCTTATTTTGTACCCGAAGCCAAGAAGATCAACGAGCTGCTGGAAGAAATGCAAAGCCAGCGTGTGCACATGGCGATTATCGTAGATGAATATGGCGGTGTAGCGGGGCTGGTCACCCTGGAAGACATTGTGGAAGAGATCCTGGGCGAGATCCAGGATGAATACGACCAGGTTGAGGAGCTGCCCTACCAGTCCCTGGATAATGGCGAATATCTCTTCCAGGGTCGCATCGGCTTGGGTGACTTTAACGAAGTGATGTCCAGTAATTTGGCTATAGATGAAGCAGATACCCTGGGCGGTTTTATCTATAACAGCATCGGCAGGGTGCCGGCTGTCGGCGACGCCGTAAAAATTGAAAGCTTGCTCCTGACCGTGGAACAGGTCAGCGGGAGGCGCATCCGCAAGGTGCGCGCCGGCTGGCTCCCTGACACGCAGCAAAAGGAGAAGATCACCCATGCTGACGGATGATTTGCGAAACGAACTGGTGCGCCAGGCGCAAGCAGCCCGGCAACGCGCCTACGCCCCCTATTCCCATTACCCGGTCGGCGCTGCACTGCTGACCGCCGGTGGGCAAATATACAAGGGGGCAAATATCGAAAACGCCGCTTACCCGGCTACAATTTGCGCAGAGCGCGTGGCAGTCTTTAAGGCAGTATCCGAGGGTGAGCGGGAATTTGTCGCTGTGGCGGTGGTGACAACCAATGGGGGGACACCGTGCGGATCATGCCGCCAGGTGCTGGCTGAATTCGGGCTGGAGACAATCGTCTTGATCGCAGATAAAGAAGGGCGGATTGTTAAGGAAACAACCGTAAGCGATCTGCTGCCTGGAGCATTTAGACCTGGCGACCTGGTGCGGGAACCCTGAAACCAGCTACCAGTTTGGGGCTGGAGTGGCAGTTGCCAGCAGCGACTGGACAACCCAGCCCTCTTTTCCATCCGGAGCGCGCACCAACACCCAGGTAGCGCCTTCGTGCTCCATTGTTCCCGGCAGCACCTGCATCAATGTGCCATCAAAATAACTGCCGATGACGATACCACCCGGCAGGTCGCGCAGCAAAGCGCCCTTACCGCCCACCGTGCGCACCAGCGCGTAGACCGGGGTTGGGGTGATGGTGGGCGTGGCGGTCGGCGGGGTGGTGGCAGTCGGCGTCTGTGTCAGGGTGGGTGTCGCCGTTGGCGGCACCGGTGTAGGCGTGACGGTTGCGGTGGGCGTGACAGTTGAGGTAGCCGTGGGGATCGGGGTGGGCAATGCCACCTGCCCACCAACCACCGCTCCCGCCCCACTCAACCCGATGAGTAAGATAACACACAACAGGGTCATCGCAGCGCCGAGGGTGTAACCAAACAACGTTAGAGGGCGAAAGCCTAAAATCGCCAGCGTAAGTGCGCCCAACAAAGCCGCCCAAGCCAGGTTAATGGCGTAGATCACCAGCCCATCGGGCCACAAATGTGGCACACCGCTGCCCAAACCCAGCCCGGCGATCGCCAGGGGAAGGTAGAGCTCGTATGCCAGGAGAACGGAAGGCAGGCCGGGCGCCCGACCCTCATGCGCCATCGCCAAAGTGGTGAAAATGGCGCCGAGCGCCAGCACAGCAAAGTTCGACCAGGAAAGCTGGGCGTTCAGGTGGGCTTGCGCCAGTTCCACAGGCTGCCAGAAAGGCGCCAGTATCTCCATCCCTACCCCGGCCGCGATGCCTACCAGGAAGACCAGCAAGCTCCCGAGTATAAAAGCCAACAGGCTGCGCGCAAAGTAGCGCACAGAGCCTAGAACGGTGCCGAGCGCCGTGCCGACCACCGGCGCCATCAACGGAGCCAGGACGGCGCCGAGGATGAGCAATGCCGTCTGGTCGAGCAACAGCCCGAGACTGAGGACAACGCCCGAGAACAGCGAAAAAAGGAAGAAATCGAAGGATGGGGTGGTGCGCAGCGCCAGCCGGCTGGCGAAGTCGGCGCGCTCGTCGGCGTTGAGAGGCGTTAACAGGCGCCACGCCCGCCGCCTGCGAGCAGGTGGCATGCGGTTTGGGTCATCAGGCCATTGTTCCGACTGAAGAAAACTCATCGTAGATCCCAGAGCAAGTTCAACGGCGCAGGCTGGCTACAATGCGCAGCGGTTTGTCCAATAATTCCAGCGCAGCAAAGACATCCGGCACCAGCAGATCAGCCTCCTGGAGCGTCTCCAGGGCAACTCCCTCCCTGGAGAGGATGCAGATGCCCAAAGCCGCCTCGCGTAGCATGAGAGCGTCATTTGCGCCCTGCCCCATCGCTACCACGCGCTCCGCTCCCAGGCGGCGCACGTAATCAGCTTTCTGGCGGGCTTCGTCGCCGGGCTGGATGCGCACCGCTTGCAAGCCCAGTTGCTGATCGATGATGGATTGCTTGCCGTGTGTATCGGCAGTCAGTAGGTGTATCGTCAGCCTGTCGCGCAGGTTACGCACCAGGCGGGAAAGCCCCTCCGGAAGCTGCCCGTCCAGGGCGAGGGTGCCGTTGACATCACTCACCAGGTGCTCAAGCTGCAGAATCCCTTTGCCAGGAATATTTAGCTCGATCATGGCGGTAATTATACACGGCTTTGATTTTAGGATGATTTCTCATAGTAAAATAATGACCTGTGATGAAAACCTTGCCCCGCTACCCCGTTTGGCTTTTGCTATTTATCCTGTGCATCAGTGTATCCGCTTGCGGGCGCACCGCGCCTGAGGCAACTTTACAGGCAGCCACGCCCTCGGCAACCGGCGCGGCTCCGACAGAAACCGCGGCGCCCACCGCCTCTCCGACACCTGAAACACCCCTGGCGATCTTGCTGGCTCCGAGCGGCGCCGATCCGGCGCTGGTCGAGTCGCTGCAGGCTTACATCGACGACCAGGCAGCTCAAGCAGGGCTGCGCTTCCAGGTACGTCCCGAGCTTTCTACAGGCGAGATGGCAGACGTGGCCATCGTCGTCGCCTTACCCCCTGCCAGCAACCTGGCTGAGCTGGCGGCTACCTCCCCTCAAACCCAGTTCCTGGCGGTAAACTTCCCGGACCTGGCGCCAGCCGCCAACCTGAACGTGATCCAGCTTGGCACCCAGCGACCCGACCAGATGGGCTTCCTGGCTGGAACCATTGCTGCAGAAATCACACCCGACTGGCGGGTGGGCATCCTGACCGCGGTTGGATCGGGTGATGGCGAAGCCATGCGCCAGGGCTTTGTGAACGGGGTTTTTTATTTTTGCGGTCTCTGCCGTCCGCTCTACCCGCCCTTTCCCAATACAGGCTATCCCATCACGCTGCAAATCCCCGCCGGGGGTAATGCTGCCGACCAGCAAGCCGCCATCAACCAGCTGCGCTCCTGGCAGGTCGGCACCGTATTCGTTGATCCCGCCATCGCCGACGATGCGCTGCTCGACCAGCTTGCCGAGGCAGGCATCAACTTCATCCTGGCAGGACCGCCGCCCCAGCAAAACCGCCTTAACTGGGTCGCTTCGCTCGGCTTCGGCGACAGCCTGCAGGCGGTTGCAGCGGGTTGGTCTGCTATCCTGGCGGGCGAAAGCGGAGGCAGCCTGGCATTGCCGCTTGGGCTGGCGGAAACCAATCCCGACTTGCTCAGCCCGGGCAGGCAGCACCTGGCAGAAGAAATTCTCAACGATCTGAATGCAGGCTTTATCGATACCGGGGTAGATCCGGCGGTGTGGCAAGGACAGTAGCCGGTTGCCATGCCGGGAATATGAAGAATTACAGGTTGCGTTCCTGCCCGCTTCATGCTAAACTAACAGGAAACACGGGGCATGTTCGGCTACGTGGATTTTTTTATCAATCTTTCCCCTATAAAGGAGGTCGCTGATCGAACCGATTCCGGTCTTCTTTTCGTCCCACTCACCACAGTATCAGAAGCACACAACCAACCCCCACATTTCTCTTTGAGGAGGAGAAAACAATGACCAAGAAACTGTATATGATTTTTGCCCTGATCATAGTTGCCGCCATGGTGCTCAGCGCCTGCGGCGGCGGGGCGACACCCACCCAGGCGCCTCAGGCTACCGAAGCGCCCCAGAAGACGGAAGCGCCTCAGGCGACAGAAGCGCCCGTGATGACGGAAGCACCGGTAGCTTTCAAGGTCTGCCAGGTAACGGACACCGGCGGCATCGACGACAAATCCTTCAATGCCACCGCCTGGAAGGGCGTCGAAGACGCCATGGCAGAGATGGGCGTCGAGGGGAAATACCTGGAGTCCCAGCAGCAGACCGATTATGAGAAGAACATCAACGCCTTCATTCAGGAAGGCTGCGATCTGATCATCACCGTCGGTTTCCTGCTTGGCGATGCTACAAAAGCGGCTGCGGAAGCCAATCCGGATCAGAAGTTCTCCATCGTTGACGTCACCTACGATCCTGCGATCGCAAACGTGCGCGGCAGCGCCTACGCCGTCGACCAGCCTGGCTTCTTGAACGGTTACCTGGCTGCTTCTCAATCCAAGACCGGTAAGGTCGGCACATACGGCGGCATCCAGTTCCCCGCTGTGACCGCTTTCATGGATGGCTACTATGCCGGCGTGCAGCATTACAACCAGGTGAAAGGCACCAGCGTAGAAGTACTGGGTTGGGATCCCACCACCCAGACCGGCTTGTTCGCCGGCAACTTCGACAGCACCGATGACGGTCGCCGCCTGGGTGAGAGCCTGCTGGATGAGGGCGCGGACGTGATCATGCCCGTGGCTGGTCCGGTTGGACAGGGCACGCTGGCAGTGCTGAAAGAGCGCGGCACCGGCTTGCTGATCGGCGTCGATACCGACTGGACGATGATGTTCCCCGAATCGGCTGATTTCATCCTGTCCAGCGTTCTGAAGAACATGGATGTATTCGTGCTAGATACGATCAAGAAAGCCATGGACGGCTCGTTCCAGGGCGAGAACTACCTGGGCACGCTGGAAAATGGCGGCGTAGGCATCGGCGTCAGCTCAGCCTGGGCAGACAAGATCCCGGCCGAGATGATGACCGAGCTCGAGCAACTCCAGAACGATATCATCTCCGGCAAGATATCGACTGCGCCGACCAAGATCACCGCTCCTGAGGGCTTCCTGGCTTGCCAGGTGACCGACACCGGCGGTATCGATGACAAATCCTTCAACGCCACGGCATGGAAGGGCTTCACGGATGCCCAGGCGCTGTACGGCGGCGAGATCAAGTACCTCGAATCACAGCAGCAGACCGACTACGAGAAGAACATCAATGCCTTCATCACCGAAGGCTGCGACCTGATCGTGACCGTTGGCTTCTTGCTGGGCGACGCCACCAAGACAGCTGCGGAAGCCAACCCGGCGCAAAAGTTCGCCATCGTCGACCAGACCTACGATCCGGTCATCCCCAACGTGCGCGGCAGCGCCTATGCCGTGAATGAGTCAGGCTACCTGAACGGTTACCTGGCGGCAGCGATGACCAAGACCGGCAAGGTCGGCACCTACGGCGGCATCCAGTTCCCCGCTGTGACCGCCTTCATGGATGGCTACGCCATGGGCGTCAAAGCCTACAATGAAGCGCATGGCACTGCGGTTGAGGTACTGGGCTGGGATCCTGCCACGCAGACGGGCTTGTTCGCCGGCAACTTTGACAGCACCGACGATGGTCGCCGGCTGGGCGAGAGCCTGCTCGACGAAGGCGCCGACATCATCATGCCTGTGGCGGGTCCCGTTGGTCAGGGCACGCTGGCAGTGATGAAAGAGCGCGACACCGGCATGGTAGTGGGCGTTGACACGGATTGGGCTGTGTTGTACCCCGATTACAGCGATTACATCCTGTCCAGCGTTCTGAAGAACATGGATGTGTTCGTGGCGAGCACCTACCGCAACGTGATCACCGGCAGCTTCGTCGGCGAGAACTATACCGGCACGCTGAAGAACGGCGGCGTGGGCATCGGCATCAATCCGGCGATCGTAGACCAGATCCCGGCTGAGATCATGGCTGAGCTCGACGCACTGGCGAAGGGCATCATCGCTGGTGAAGTCCAGACGATGCCGTAGAACTGAACAATCGATGAGGATGGAGCTGGTTATACACCAGCTCCATCTTTTACCTGTTTATGGTGTAGACTCCGAAATTATCGCGGCCAGATGGGTTGGCTGCGAAAAGCTAGAAAATTCCAAGGAAGAGGGCTATGGCAACGGTACTTGAGCTCCGTGGAATTACCAAGCAATTTCCTGGCGTGCTGGCTAATGATCACATCGATCTGAACCTTGAGCAGGGCGAGATCCATGCCCTTCTGGGGGAGAACGGGGCGGGGAAAACCACCCTGATGAATATCCTATACGGCCTTTACCAGCCGGATGAAGGCGAGATCATTGTCAAAGGCAAGCCGGTTAAAGTCCACTCCCCTATCGACGCCATCGCGACGGGGATTGGGATGGTGCACCAACATTTCATGCTCATACCCGTCTTTACGGTGACTGAGAATGTAATCCTTGGTGATGAGGATGTACGCTACGGCCAGGTACTGGACCGCCGCAGCGCCTCGGCCAAAATCAGGCACCTCTCCGAACAATACAGCCTGGAAGTCGATCCAAACGCGTATGTAAGGGATATACCGGTTGGCGTCCAGCAACGCGTAGAAATTATTAAGTTGTTATATCGTGAGGCGGAAATCCTGATCCTGGATGAGCCATCTGCTGTCCTCACCCCGCAGGAAATTGAAGGCTTATTCCGCATTATGCGCACCCTGGTTGAGCAGGGCAAATCGATCATTTTTATTACCCATAAGTTGAAGGAAGTGCTCGAGATCGCCGATCGGATCACGGTGATCCGGCGCGGCAAGGTGATTGGCTCGACAACTCCCCAAGAGGCGGATGAGCTAAAGCTGGCTCAAATGATGGTCGGGCGCGCCGTGCGGTTAGATGTGGAAAAAGAGGAAGCTACGCCAGGAGATACTGTCTTGCAAGTTGAACATTTAACTATCTTGGACGATTTGTTCAATGTGGCGGTGGATGATATTTCATTCGATGTGCGCAGCGGTGAAATCCTGGGCATGGCGGGCGTGCAGGGCAACGGGCAGACTGAGCTGGTGCAAGCTTTAACAGGACTACGGTCTGCACAGTCCGGAAAGATCAGCTTGTTGGAGCACGAGATCACGAATGCCTCTCCCCGGAAGATTACGGAAATGGGCTCGGCGCATATCCCCGAGGACCGGCAAGAGGATGGCTTGCTACTGGCTTTCTCGGTTGCCGATAACCTGGTGATGAACACCTATTACCAGCCGCCATTCTCCAAAGGCCCGGTGTTGCAACAGAAAGTAATCCAGGAAACTGCCAACCGACTGGTTAAGGAATTCGATATACGCACACCCAACGCAAGCGTTGAGGCCGGGTCTCTCTCCGGAGGCAACCAGCAAAAAGTCATCGTGGCGCGCGAGTTCTCGCGTCCCATTAAATTTCTGGTAGCCTCCCAGCCCACGCGCGGGCTGGATGTCGGCTCGATCGAGTATATCCACCAACGCATCGTCCAAAAACGCGACGAAGGCTGCGCGGTCTTACTGGTCTCGACCGAGCTAGATGAAGTCATGGGCCTGGCAGATCGGATTGCTGTCATGTACCGCGGCAACATTATTGCCATATTACCAGCCAAAGGAGCTACGAAAGAAGGCGTAGGCCTGCTGATGGCTGGTATCCAGCCCGAGACTGTTTGAAATAGGTGGCTTTCTAGCGTACTTTTCCAAGAGGTGATACGCGCATGAGTGACGAACAAAATACTCCCGTGAAGAACTCACCTGATCAACCTGAACCAGTTCAGCCAGCACCACCCCCTGCCTCCGGACAGGGCGGCAAAAAGGACACCACCCAGATTCTGATGGAAGAATTGTCTCCTGATTTATCGGGCGCCTCTCGCCGCCGGCGCATCTTCCAAACGATGATAATCCCTCTGCTGGCGATCCTGAGCGGCTTGATCCTGGGCGCCGTGTTTATTGTACTCACGAGTGCTGAGTTCTATGCAGCACTGAGCGAATCCCTTTGGCTTGGGATTAAAACTGGTTTCAGCATCGTCGCACAAACTTATGGCGCCTGGTGGAATGGCATGTTCGGCAATTTCGGGGACCTGTTAGCCTATTTTCAGACCGGCGACATCAAGGATTTGTACAAGTTTTGGTACCCCATATCTGAGGGACTGACGGCTTCAACGCCCTACATTTTCGGCGGGTTGTCGGTTGCCCTGGCTTTTCGCGCCGGGATGTTCAATATTGGCGCAGAAGGCCAGATCTTTGTGGGGGCAGTCTTTGCGGCTTACGTGGGGTATTCATTCAACGGACTGCCCTGGTACCTGCATATACCCCTGGCTGTTCTGGCCGGCGCTCTTGGCGGCTTCTTATGGGGTTTTATCCCCGGTTTCTTAAAAGCTCGCACAGGAGCGCATGAGGTGATTACCACCATCATGCTGAATTACTCAGCCTTTCGCCTGGTCGAATGGCTATTAAATGGCCCGATGAAGCGTCCTGGATCGGTAAACCCGATCAGTCCATTCATGCAAGAAACGGCCAAGCTACCGCGTTTATTCCCCGACCCGCTGCGTCTCCACTGGGGCTTCTTCGTAGCCTTGGGGATGGCTGCTCTGGTGTACTGGTTCTTGTGGAAGACCAAGTGGGGCTTTGATTTCCGGGCGGTGGGCTCCAACCCGCACGCGGCACGCTATGCCGGCATGAAGGTTGCCGTGGTGATGACGCTTTCCATGGCATTTGCAGGCGCGCTGGCCGGTATGGCAGGCGGGAACGAAGTGCTGGGTGTGAACTACACCCTGGCGCCAGCTTTCTCCTCAGGCTATGGCTTTGACAGTATTGCCATTGCTTTATTGGGCAACACTCACCCGCTGGGGGTGGTACTGGCAGCCTTGCTGTTCGGCTTTATGCGCAGTGGCGCGACCAGCATGATGCTGGCAACGGGCATTCCCATCGATATCGTCTCGATCCTTCAGGCGCTCATCCTGGCCTTTGTGGCCGCTCCAGGCATTATCCGCACAATATACCGGTTAAAGTCGGTCGAGGCCAAAGGTGTCACTTTAGCCGGTGGTTGGGGAGGGAAATAACCCATGGCAAACGATCGCTATACGACGACATGTAGAGGTTGTCTCACCGGCCCGCCAGTACACGATGGCGATTATCTTCGGCGGGCTGGGCGCTCTGATCTGGTGGCTGTTTGCCCGCGTTGCGGCTGCAGATGCGACCACCAAGTTTGTGATGACACCCAGCGGCTCCGATGCCACTTTTCCGGATTTAAGTCTGCCGACGCGCCTCACTTTATACATCCTGGTTGTCCTCCCCCTTATACTGGCAGTGCTGCAGGCGGTTTTAAAGGGGGGGTTTCGCTCACGTACCACCCTGATCTTGTTCCTGGTCGCTGGCATGTTTATATTGGCCTTCCTGACCTGGGCCGCTTCCGGAAAATCGCTCAACCTGGGTGGGCTGCTGAAAACATCCCTGGTTAAGGCTGTGCCGCTCACTCTGGGCGCCATGTCCGGCATCTTGTGCGAGCGGGCTGGCGTGATCAATATCGCTATCGAAGGAATGATGCTGGCTGGCGCTTTTTCGGGGGCTTTCATCGGCAGTGTCACGCACAACCTGTGGATCGGCCTGGCGGCTGCCATCGGGACTGGCGTTTTGATGGGTGTACTCCACGGGGTATTGAGCATTAACTATAAAGCCAACCAGATCATATCCGGCACGGTGATCAATATCCTGGCCACCGGGTTGACTTCTTATTTATCTGCTAAGTATCTGCAGACGAATGAAGCCTTGAATAATCCGGGTATCTTCGCACCCATCAAGCTTCCCATACTCTCCAAGATACCCCTGTTTGGGGGGGTTGTGTTCGAAAGCAATATGTATGTGTATGCGATGTTCATCTTTCTGTTCCTGCTACAGTTCGGACTCTTTTACACCCGCTGGGGTTTACGGCACCGTTCGGTGGGCGAGCACCCGCGCGCTGCAGACACGCTTGGCATCAAGGTCAACCGCACGCGCTGGCTAGCCGTGCTGCTTGGCGCAGCGATGGCCGGGTTTGCTGGCGGCTACTTCACCCTCGGTTCGGTGGGCCGCTTCGACGAGGTAATGACTGCCGGACGCGGCTTTATCGCCCTGGCAGCCATGATCTTCGGCAACTACATGCCGTTTGGTGCTTTTGGCGCCGGACTGTTGTTCGGCTTCTTTGACTCGCTGGCTTCCAAGGTGGCTATCCTGGGTATCCAGATCCCCTCGCAGTTCTTGCTGATGCTGCCGTACCTGATCACCATCGTGGTGCTGGCGGGCGTTGTCGGCCGCGGTCAGGTGCCTGCAGCAGACGGCGTGCCGTACGAGAAGGAAGGATCTTAAGAAGCTGTCAGCTATTAGCCAATAACTATCAGCTTCAGAAAGATTGTTCTGAGTTAGCCAATACCTAAAGGTCAACAGGTGTTAGAGTGTGAGTTCCCACCCTAACACCTGTTTTTATTAACTGATCCAGCGAAACCACACAGCGAAAGCCCACCCTGGAATTCGGTTGGGCGGAATGGGAAGAATCACGAAAGAAAGTTGTCGATTGGTCGCTTGTCGCAGCAAACGAGCCGCCCCGCAGCCCGTGATCCGACACCTTCTCGGGCCCGGTAGGGTTATGGACGGGGCTAACTGAATAATAAGCGGGATCGAAGTAGTCGGAAACCCATTCAGCAACGTTGCCGCACATATCCAGGATGCCGTAAGGACTTGCGCCAGCCGGGAAGGTCCCCACCGGCTTTGGACCGGTTGAGCCGCTTTCCAGCGTATTGGCTTTTTGGCTATCCCAATCATTTCCCCAGGGGTAGCGCCGGCCATCGGCGCCCCGAGCCGCCTTCTCCCACTCCGCCTCCGTGGGTAGGCGCAACCCTGCCCACAGGCAGTATGCCTGAGCGTCCTTCCAAATTACACCACTCGCCGGTAGCTCGGGGTTTGTTTCCGCGTCAGGACGTGGCCAGTTGCTCGCTCCACTCGCCTGGTAATCTGTCTTGTCAAGAAATTCGCTAAAGGACTGTTGCGTGACCTCTTTCAGGTGGATGCAATAATCATCCAGGTAGACCCGGTGCTGAGGCTGGTTGGATCGGCGTCCATCGTCCGCGCCCATAACGAACCAGCCCGCCGGTATGAAGACCAAAGAATCATCCGGACACTCCCCTTCAGGCTTGTTCTTGAGAATAGTACAGGCGCCAGCCGCCAGCAAGATCACCGACCCGAGCAGCACTCGCCAGGCAGCTGACCTGCAGCCAAGCGCCGACATCTCCAAATCATCCTTTCAGCGGATAAGTTCCGAACTCCTCAACCGCATCCACCATCGCCAGGACATTTTGCGCCGGGACCTCATCCAGGATCGTGTGCACAGAAGCCAGCAGGTAGCCTCCGCCCGGTCCCAGGCGGTTGATCACCCGGCGCACTTCCTGGCGCACATCCTCCGGGCTGCCATACGGCAACACGCGGAAAGTGTCAATGGCGCCGCAAAAACTCAGGTTCTTGCCATAGCGCTGCTTAAACCCTTCGAGGTCCGACATCCTGCCGGCAGAAGTCTGGATGGGATTGAGGATATCCACGCCGATCTCCACCAGGTCGTCTGCCAGGTCGAATACATCGCCGTCGGTATGGAAAAACACTTTTGCTTTGGTTCGCTCTTTAATGAAAGCGATGAAATCGGCATGGATCGGCTTGAGCACTTCGCGGTACATCTTGGGAGAGATGAGCAACCCGGTTTGCATGCCCAGGTCGTCGCCTATTTTGATGATATCAACGTGCTCACCTAATTCGCGCAGGAAATGACCCATCAGGGTTTTGCACAGCTCGGCGTTCTTGCGCAGCAAAGCTACGGCAAACTCGCGATTAGCTACCATATTCGGGAAAAAGGCTTCCATGCCCTGCAGCGAGATGGCGCGCTCGAAGGGGAAGAGCAACCAGGGGGTAGCCATGATGGCGTACTCGTTCTCATCATCCAGCTTCTTTGCCTGCTCACGGACGTGGGCTACCCGGTACGGATCATCCATGTCGGGCCAGGGATATTTTTCAATGTCGTCCAGGGTCCTGGCATCCTTCAGCGGGTGCAAACTGGGAAACCAGACCCCACCTTCGTACTCCTCCTGACCGATGCCCCAATCATCGACGAAGGGGGCATGAGGCGGCCGGCTCTGGTTGCGCTGGTAGGTGGCAAGCGGGAAGCGATCCCAGACGCCGCGCACATCGCTGTGCAAGCGCTGGAGCATGGCCTCGGAGGGCAGCACCGTGCCCAGCTCGGGCCAATCGTACAGATAACGGACCTCGGACTGGTCATCGAGCAGGGCTTTCAGTCCCAGGTAGGGATTCAGCTTCATGGATGTCGCATTGCTGGCTCCGATCACAATCGGAACCCGGTCGGGCTCTTCATGATTTATAGCTGAAAGGACGCGCTCGCGCGGGGTCATAGACATCGGGGTATCCTCCGTTACATCAGGTAATTTTCGAGGTCAAGGGTGACGAGATCTCACGGACTGATTATAGTACAAAGAGGGTCATTGGGATTTATCGTGCTAATCTCCGGATTTGGGGGTGATATAATATCATTGATTGATGATATATTGATACATTGGAGGCTGCCATGTTCCTTCCTGTGAGGACGCAGGGAACCGCTATCAAAGCCAAGCTCTTTCGCGGCCTGTCCGACCCATCTCGCCTGGCTATTCTTGAAGCGCTGCGGAACGGCCCGCTATCCGTTTCCGAGATTGTCTCAACCACCGGCTTGAGCCAGTCGAACACATCCAATCATTTGAGCTGCCTGACAGACTGCGGCCTGGTAAGCCGCTCCCAGAAAGGTCGCAACGTCATCTACCAAATGGGCGACCTGCGCGTAGATGCGCTGCTGGTTCTAGCCGAGCAACTGCTTTCAGACGCGGCGCGCGGCGTGTATGAATGCACGCGTTACAACGAAAAGGAAGCCGTTTGATGCCAACCGGAAGAACTCTCGAGGTCCCTATCCAGGGCATGGACTGCGCTGAGTGCACCCTGCACGTTCAGCACGCCATCGCTGCCCTGCCTGGCGTGCAATCCGTAGATGTCCTGCTCGGAGCCGAGAAAGCCATCATCCGCCTCGACCCAGAGATGGTTAACCTGGACGCCATCCGGGGGGCAGTCCAGCGAGCTGGCTATTCCGTCCCTGAAGCGGGTGAAGAGCGCGCTGCGCTCCTCCCTGAAGCGGGATTTCACCCGCCCGGTGCTCCTGCTGCTGGGCGTGCTGTTCGGCGTTGTGCTGTTCGTGGTGGTCGTAGGGGAGGGGTTAGGCTTATTCGAGACAGTCACCGAACACCTGCCCTGGTACCTGGGTCTGGCGATCGTGCTGGCGGGAGGCTTCCCGGTCTTTCGCAAGGTATTTCGAGCTGCGCTGCGCGGTCAGGTGATCGCTCATACCCTGATGACACTGGGCGTGGCAGCGGCTGCACTCGCCGGAGAGTGGGCGACTGCAGTGGTTGTCGTCTTCTTCATGCGAGTTGGCGACTATGTAGAGCACTTCACCGCCGAGCGCGCCCGAGGCGCTCTGAAGGACCTGACCATACTGGCGCCGCAAACGGCGCGCCTGGAGCGCGACGGGCAAGAGATGGAAGTGCCTATCTCTGCCGTGAACGTTGGCGAGATCGTGATCGTGCGTCCGGGCGAGAAGATCCCGGTAGATGGCGAGGTGGTTGCCGGGCACGCTTCCGTGGACCAATCTACCATCACCGGGGAGGCGATGCCGGTTGAGGCGGGAACCGGCACCAGGGTATATGCTGCCACGCTCGCCAGCCAGGGCAGCCTGAAGATTCGCGCCACCCAGATCGGTGATGATACAACTTTTGGTCATGTGATCCGCCTGGTGGAAGAAGCCGAAGCCAACCGGTCGGAGGTGCAACGCCTGGCAGACCGGTTTGCCGCTTATTTCCTGCCCGTGGTGGCTGGCATCGCCCTGCTGACTTACCTGATCAGCCGCGATCCCATGCGGGTGGTCTCCGTACTGGTGGTAGCCTGTTCGTGCTCGTTTGCCCTGGCGACGCCCATCGCCATGCTTGCATCGATCGGCGCAGCCGCCAGGCGAGGCCTTCTGATCAAAGGCGGAAAATATCTCGAAGTGCTGGCAAGGGCGGACGTGTTGCTGATCGACAAGACCGGCACACTCACGCTGGGGAAGCCGCAAATCACAGAGATCATTACAGTGGAACAATTCGGAGCTCGGAATAATGAATTAGGAATTAGGGGCAGTGAAACTCAATCCATAATTCCTAATACGCAACTCGCAATTCCTAATCGCAGCTAACTTCTCAACAGCAGTCGATCCTCCAGCTCGCCGCTTCGGCAGAGCGTTACTCCGAGCACCCCCTGGCAGCAGCCGTGCGCACGGCCGCCATCGACCGCCAATTAAGCCTGTACGAGCCGCTCGAGTTCGAGTCCTTCCCGGGCATTGGGCTGAGGGCGCAGGTGAATGGCAAGCAGGTGATGGTTGGCAACCGCCGTATCCTTGAGCGCCTTTCTCCACCCATGGAAGCGCCCCAAAATACGGTTACCGCCCGCGAAGCCCAGGGTAAGACCTTGATGTTCGTGGCGGTAGATGGCAACCTGGCAGGCATCCTGGCGGCGGAAGATACGCAGCGGGAAGAGGTGCCGCAATCCATCCAGGCGCTGCGGGCGATGGGCTTGCAAACGATCGAAGTGCTCACCGGCGATAACCCGCGCGTCGCGGCTGCCCTGGCAGAACAGATCGGCGTCGGTTACCGCGCCGGGTTGTTGCCGCAGGACAAGATCGCCATCGTACGCGAGTACCAATCGCGCGGGCACAGGGTAATCATGGTCGGCGATGGGGTTAACGACGCGCCCAGCCTTGCCCAGGCGGATATTGGCATCGCCATGGGCGCGGCTGGCAGCGACGTGGCGGTTGAGGCGGCAGCCATCGCCCTGATGCGCGAGGATTGGAGCCTGGTGCCCGAGGTGGTGCGTATCGCCCGGCGCACCATGGGCGTGGTGAGGATGAACATCTGGTTCACGATGGTCTACAACCTGGTAGGGCTCAGCCTGGCAGCCATCGGCGTGCTGCCGCCCGGGATCGCCGCAGCCCTGCAATCCATCCCCGACCTGGGGATATTAGCCAATTCATCCCGCTTATTGAAGCAGAAGTAAATGTGAATCGGTAAACCAGCTTTCAGGAAAAGAGGAATTGGTAAATATGGTAGCATTTGAAATCTCTGAGATTTTCCCGGCAACACCCCAGGCGATTTACCAGGCGTGGCTGAGCTCGGAGGGGCACACCCAGATGACAGGCAGCCAAGCGCAAGCCAGCGATCAGGTTGGCGGCAGCTTCAGCGCCTGGGAGGGTTACATCTCCGGTAAGAACCTGGAATTGGAAACGGACAGGCGCATCATCCAGGCCTGGCGCACCACCGGGTTCCAGCCAATCGATGCGGACTCGCTCCTGGAGGTGATATTAGAACCAAAAGGCGAAGAGACGTTGGTTACGATCCGCCACTCCAACCTGCCCGCAGACGGAATGCAATACAAGCAGGGCTGGATCGAGTTCTACTTCCAGCCAATGCAAGCTTACTTTCAGGATCGGCAGGCAGCGAAAACGCCAAGACTTAAGGACCGATCAACAGGGGGAGATAGACCTTAGGCGTTAGCAACATCTGGTAAGCCGCCCAGGCGTCGATGCGCCCCCAGCCGTAGGTGTTGTTGGGAACCTGGCTGCCCGGGACGCTGCAGCTCTGGGTTGTGGTGAGGGGCACAGCCGAAAGCCGGATGATGCTCTCGATCTCATCCACCTGCCCCTTGAGCCAGGGGCGGGCAGACACCAGCAACGCCACCAACCCGGCAACGTGCGGCGCAGCCATGCTGGTGCCGCTTTTAGGTCCATAACTTGTCCCGGGCAGGGCAGATCGGACGCCCACACCCGGCGCAGAGACGTCCGGCTTTGGGGCGACAGCTGCCGTCGATGGTAACCGGACCGCGGCTGCTGGAGCCGGCGATGGTATCCGTGCTATCCGTGGAGCCCACCGTGAAAGAAGCATCGTAGATGGCAGCCGGGGTATCGATCGTGCTGCAAGCCGGGCCGCTGTTGCCGGCGGAATGGGCGGTCAGGATGCCCGCCAGCGCGCACGTTCTCAACCACGGTGCGCAGCACGTTAGGATCGGTACACCCTCCGAAACCGGGCAGCTCCAGGAGTTATCGATGACGTCCGGCGCCAGGTCTGGGCGCGGGTTTTCACCGTTCAGGTCGGTGGGGGCGATGAACCACTGGTAGCATTCGGTATAGGTCGCCGGTGTGCCATTTCCCTGGTCCATATTGCGGCAGCCGATCCAGCGCGCCCCCGGCGCCATGCCGATCTGGTTGCCGGCGCCGTCATCGCCCACCATGGTGCCCATGGTGTGCGTGCCGTGGCTGTTGTCATCGCACGGAACAGGCGAGTTGGGGGGACAGATGGTATTGCTGCCGCTGTGAATGGCATCGTGCCAATTGTAGTTGTGGTCGGCGCTGGAACCGTTCCAGCCGCGGTACTGGTGGATCAGGGCAGGATGGTCCCAATCGTAGCCGGTATCCTGACCGCCGACCACCGCCCCCTGCCCCGTAAATCCGGCAGCCCACACATCATCCGCATTGACCTTGAGAATGTTCCACTCCACGGCTTGCGGCGCCTGCACCGAGAAATCTGGGGATGCGGATTCTGGCTCATCCAGCCGCACCCATGGATTGGCATACAGGTGCGCCACGTCGGATCGCATCGCCAGCGCCTGCACCAGGCGCTGGTCGCCGCGCGCCCAGATCACATTAGCCACCCAGTAGGGGCGGTATTCTGCGCCGCTGGCTTGCAAGGCGGCAATCACGGGTCCCTGGGTGCGCTGCGCCATGCGGGTCAATGCTTCATATACATAGCGTCCTTTCTCCAACTTTGTAGGCAGCTTAGCCGCGCCGCTCAGATCGGCTTGCTCGGAGAGGTAGATCAGAAACTCGGTCTCGCCTTCGGCTGCCGTGGACGTTACCCAGGCATCCACCTTCGACTGCCAGGCAGGGGCTGGGGCGGCTGGCGTGGGGAACTGGCTACCCGCCAGAACCGCCAGCAAGAGCAGGAGTGAGAAGATCCTGAAAGCCGGGCGCATGGTTAGGCGCCTTCCGCGAGCGCCGCTACCAGCTCGCGGCAGAAATCCGGGATATCTTCCACCACGCGCCCCCAGACCAGGTTACCGTCGCGCAGGGCGGGCTGGTCGACCCACTCGGCGCCGGCATTGACCAGGTCATCCTTGATACCCAGCGAGCCGGTGGCTTTGTGGCCGCGCACGATGCCCGCCGAGGCAAGCACCCACCCGGCGTGACAGATAGCAGCCACAATCTTACCCTGCCGGTAGACGCCGCGCACCAGCTCGAGGATCTCCGGATAGCGGCGCAGCTTATCAGGCGCCCAACCGCCGGGCACAACCAGCGCGTCGAAGTCGTCCGGGGTCACTTGCCCTGCCAGCACGTCTGGACGCGCCTCCAGGCAATGCTTGCCGCGGTAAGCTTGCATCTTCATGCCCACGATGCTCACCTGCGCGCCTTCTTCGCGCAGGCGCATGACCGGCACCCAAAATTCCAGGTCTTCAAAACCCTCATCGACCAGATAAGCAATCCGTTTTGCCAGCCAGCTTCATTTTGCCTCCAAGATCGCAATGAACCGAAAGATTTATAATCGAACCAGCATGCGCACTTCGCGCCAGACGAAGGGTAGAGCAACCAGAGCGCCCAATCCCATGGCAATCCCCGCCGCGCCTACCTGCAAGATCAAACCGGAGGATGCCAGGTACTCAGCCGATAGGCGCATGACCAGGAAGACCACCGCGCCGCCGCAGGCTGCCGCCAGCAAGGCGCGCGCCAGCGTTCCTCCGGCTTGCAGGATGCCACTGTAACGCCGGTTCAGCAAAATCCAAAGCAAGATCGCCTCGCCGGTGAAAGCCAGGGCATTCGCCAGACCGATACCCGGAGCACCCAACCGCTGACCTAACACGACCGCCAGGATAATAAATGTAAGCGTCGTCAGGGCAGCAACGATCAGGGGAGTGCGCGCGTTTTGTTGAGCGTAGAATGCGCGTGCCGAGATCTCCAACAGCGAATGCCCCATCAAGCCCAGCAGATAAGCCCGCGCCGTCCAGACGACCATGGCAGTGCCCGCGGCGTCGAAGCCCAGGATGCGCACCACAGGTGTGATGCCTACCGCGATGATCGCGGCGACCGGAATGGTGAGGGCGAGGATCACGCGCAAAACGCGATTGAGCGAGCTGCGAAACGCATCCACCTCTCCACGCACAATCTGCTCCGAGAGCGTGGGCAGGAACACCGTGCCCAGGGCTGTGCCGATGATCGTCTCGGGCACCTGCATGAACAACCAACCATAGACGAGGGCTGACACCGAACCGGTCAGCAAGCGGGAGGCGATGTTATCCTGGGCGATGAAGGTCAACTGGATGAAAAATACCGTCACGAGGCGCGGACCGAGCAGAGACAGGACTTGCCGCACCCCCGGGTGGCGCAGGTTGATGCGCGGCGACCAATGGAACTGGTAGCGGAATAACCCCGGCACCTGCACCAGCAGGAACAACGCCGCCCCCAGGATGACGCCATACACCAGCCCGTAAACGCCCAATCCGAAGGCAGGCAGCGTGACCGGACCGATCTGGTAACCTTGCTCTGGCGCCAGGATGAGCACGCCAAACAACGTGCCAATATCATACATGCTGGGCGCGATCGCCGGCAGCAGAAAATGCTGGTTAGCCTGCAATCCGGCGATGACCAGCCCGCCCAGGGAGAAGAGCAGAGTTGCGACCAGGTTCAGCCGCATCAGGCTGGCAACCAGCTCCTGCTGCCCCGTGGAAAAGCCGGGGGCAATCCCCAGGCGCCAACCCACCAGCTGGTTTGCAAAGAGCGCTACCAGGATAGAAAGCCCGGCAGTCACCAAAAACACCAGGTTGGCGATGCGCGAGAAAAGATCCCAGGCAGCCGGACGACCACGCTCTTCCAGATATTCGCGAGAGGACAGGGATGAAAGCCACCGCCAGGGCGCCGCCGGAGATCAGGGCGAAGATCAGATCAGGGAGATTATTGGCGGCGTTGAAGGCATCCAGCTCAGGCGATAGCCCGAAAGTGCGGGCTACCAGCGCCTGGCGGGCAAAGCCAAGCAGCTTCTCCAAGCCAAAGAAGACAGCGACGATCAGCGTGGAGCGGGCAAGACGGCTCATAGATAGGGCAAGTATAGCACGAGATGAAGACCTGATTCGCCTCTGGAGGGAATCATGGGATGAGTGTGCGACGCGTTTTTTTATCAGCGAGTGTTGCAGCCCATCCTCAGATATGGTAGAATACCCGCGCCTATCCAGGCGAATGCAGGTTTTAACAAATCAGGGAATGGAGGGATGGCCGAGTGGCTTAAGGCGCCTGTCTTGAAAACAGGTATGGTGAAAGCCATCGTGGGTTCGAATCCCTACTCCCTCCGCTCAGATTAATAATCGTATACTGGGGAGGTGCCAGAGAGGCCGATTGGGCTCGCCTGCTAAGTGAGTGCTGGGCTTTAAACTCAGCCGCGGGTTCGAATCCCGCCCTCCCCGCCTCAACAGAACGCATGGAACAACCATGCGTTTTGTGTTTAACCGGCCTCTACGCGCCAGTTCAGGCAGGCGTTCCAGATCTGATATTCTCATCCGGATTGTGGTATCATCACACCATCGATATTCATATTATGAATATACGAGAAACGATCATGTCGCCGCGTCCATCCATCCCCCTCACCCACGAATACATCCTGCTTGGATTGCTGCATAAGCAGCCGATGCACGGCTACGACCTGCATAAAGAGATCATTTCCCGCGCAGGGTATCGCCGTCATCTGGTCTGTCAAACAGAGCCAGCTCTACGCCCTGCTGGACAAGCTTGAGACTCAAGGCTTACTCACCTCCACCCTCGTCCGCGGCGAGGCGCACCCTTCCCGCAAGGAGTTCCAGTTGACCGAGGCAGGGCAGCAGGCGTTCAAGGCGTGGATACAAAATCCGGTGCATCACCCGCGCCAGATGCGCCAGGATTTCCTGGCGCGCCTGTACTTCGCCACCCAGACCAGCCCGGAAGCAGCCGCTCATCTGATCCACCAGCAACAGGCGACCTGCCGCGAGTGGCTGCAGGGCTTGCAGGAACGAGTGTCAGGGGATGCAGAAGACCAGTACTTCGAGCGCAGCGTGTATGACTTTTCGCGCTACTCAGATCACAGGAATGCTGGCATGGCTGTCATCCCTAGAGAAAAAGCTTACCCAGAAACAACCAGCTCCATGAGCCCGGCGCTAAAACGCCCTCGCTCGCGCTGGACAAAAGATGCCTGGCAGCTTCTCTCTTTGCCTTTCGTTTTATTTATCGCTATCCCCATCATTGCCCTCTTTGCACGCATTACGCCGGCTGATTTACTGGCTACACTGCAACAAGAACAGGCGCAGCAAGCCATCCGCGTCAGCCTGACCACCTCACTGACAACCGTGCTTGTCACTTTGCTGCTGGGCACGCCGGTTGCCTACCACCTGAGCCAACCCCAGGCGCGCTTTCACCGCCTGCTGGACACGCTCATCGACCTGCCCACCGTCCTGCCCCCAGCAGTGGCTGGTTTAGCGCTGCTGATGGCTTTCGGGCGGCGAGGATTGCTGGGGGAGTGGTTCACCATCTTCGGCGTTACCATCCCCTTCACACCGCTGGCGGTCATCATGGCGCAAACCTTTATCGCCGCCCCACTCTATGTCAAATCCGCCGCCCTGGGCTTTTCGAGCGTAGATGCAGAGCTGCGCCGGGCGGCTGCGATGGACGGCGCCAACCGCTGGCAGGTCTTTCGTTACGTGATCGCGCCGATGTCCTGGATGGCGCTGCTGGGCGGCTGCGTGCTGACCTGGGCGCGCGCCTTGGGCGAATTTGGCGCTACAATCATCTTTGCCGGCAACTTCCCGGGGCGCACGCAGACCATGCCGCTGGCAATCTACCTGGGCTTCGAGATCGACCTCAACGTGGCGCTGACCCTTTCGGTGATCCTGATCGGCTTATCCTTCGCCATCTTGATCCTGGTCAAGCGCATCCTGCACAATCACATCGAAGCCAGCCCGTCGAGCGAAGAATACTAAAGTACACATCCCACCATTAAGAGTAAAGACCATGACTGAAGAGATCTTGATTATCGGCGCGGGGGTAGCCGGCTTGGCAGCGGGCTGCTATGCCCAAATGAACGGCTATCGCTCAAAGATCTTCGAGCTGCACGACATCCCCGGCGGTCTGTGCACCGCCTGGGAGCGCGAAGACTACATCTTCGATGGCTGTATCCATTACCTGTTTGGCTCCGCCGAGGGACAGCCGTTCTCCAATATCTGGCAGGAGCTGGGCGCCATCCACAAGCGGCAAATGATCCACCACGAGGAGTTCATGCGCGTCACCGCCCCGGACGGGCGCACGCTGATCGGCTATTGCGACCCCGACCGCCTGGAGAGCCACTTGAAGGAGCTGTCTCCACAAGATCATAAAGCGATCGAGGAGTTTGCGCAGGGGATCAGGGTTTTCAAGAACTTTGATCTGTCTGCACTTTCAGCCAAGCCCCGCTCATTGATGACGCCCGAGGACGGGAGGAAGATGGGCAAGAAAATGCTGCCCTTCGTGATCCCCCTGGCGCGCTGGGGGCTGCTTTCAGCGCAGGATTTCGCCAAGCGTTTCAAAGATCCCTTCTTGCGCCGCGGCATCGCCCTGATGTTCGCCTGGGAGCAAATCCCGCTTATGGCGGGTCTCTCTCTGCTGGCGTACATGGGGCAGCATAATGCTGGCTTCCCGGCAGGCGGCTCGCTCGAGTTTGCCAGGGCTATCGAGCGCCGCTACCTTGAGTTGGGAGGCGAGATCCACTACAAATCACAAGTAGAGAGGATCCTGGTGGATACAACCGGCAAGCGCGGCGAGCATCGCGCTGCCGGGGTGCGCCTGTACAACGATAGCGAGTACCGCGGGGATTACGTCATCTCGGCAGCAGATGGGCGCGCCACGATCTACGAGATGCTAGGCGGGAAATATACCAATCCCAAGATCGACAACACCTACGAAGAGGGGCGTCTCCCAATCCACTCCATCGTCCAGGTTTCGCTGGGGGTCAACCGTGACCTATCCCAGGAGCCGCACTGGGTGACTTACCTGCTGGAAAAGCCGGTCACCATCGCCGGCAAGGAGCAGCGGGAGATCGGCGTGAAGCACTACTGTTTCGACCCCAGCCTGGCGCCTGCCGGGAAATCGGCCATCGAAGTGATGCTGCCCAGCGATTACGGCTACTGGCAGCGCATCTACGGGCATAAGCTGTATGACACAGAACAGCTCCAGGTGGCAAACCTGGTGATCGAACAACTGGAGAGGATCTACCCCGGTATCCGGGAGCAGATCGAGGTCACCGACGTTGCCACGCCGCTCAGCTACGAGCGTTACACCGGCAACTGGAAGGGCTCAACCTGCGGCTGGCTGCTCACCAAGAGCACAATGAAGCTGATGCTGCTGGGGATGAGCAAGACCCTACCCGGGCTGAAGAACTTCTACATGGCTGGTCAGTGGGTTGAGCCGGGCGGCAGCGTGCCGCTCGCCGCATTGTCGGCGCGCAACGTGCTGCAATTGATCTGTCACGAAGATGGGCGGAAGTTTACCACCAGCATCGCGCCTACATAACTCGTGATCTAAATCGAGATTACTTTGCTTGCCCGGAGCTGGGCTTCCAGGATATCGGTCATGCCGCCGACGATACCCACACGCACCTGGTCCGTCAGATTGAAATAATTCAGGCAGGTGCTGCACAGCACCAGGCGCACGCCCCTGGCTTCCAGCGCTTTGAGCGTTTCCAGCACCGGAGAGCCCTCGACGACCAGGCGCACCCCTTCGGTATAGAAACAGATCGCCGCAGGGTGTATGTTGTTTTCATCCAACAATTTCAAATATGTATGCGATCAATTTTTGCTGGAGCGCAGGCTCGCCTTCCCCCATGCCATTGCGCGTGATGAGGATTACGGTATCGGAAACGGGTACAGACATAACAACCTCCTGATCAAGATATCCACGCTCCTGAACTGGAGCGCCATTGCGGAATCAAAACCGCCGCTGCGTACGCCAGCGGCGGTTCAGGAGGCATCAAACCAATTTAATCAAGCGATACAACTCCTGCCACACGCTGCCGTGCGCAAACCCAGCATCGGGCGCAGCCCTGCGCCCGAGCGCAGCATTCAGGTGTGGCGGTGGTACTGCATCATCAAAGCATCCCTTAACAGATTCTTAATCAGGAAGAAATCATTTTACCACAAGCCGGTCTCCACGTCCTCTCGTCTACAAGTTCCAAAGTCTCTCCAGCCTATTTTCTACAGTAGCCAAGCCAGGTTTGCGAGCTGCTGCTATATCCGGCTCATCAGATGGCGACAATCGATTTTGACAATGATCTAAAATCATGGTATAAACCTTAAAGCATCTAATCTAAACCCAATTCCACATCCACCTCAGGAGGCCATGACGATGCTAAAAGAATTCCGGGATTTCATCTTTCGTGGCAATGTGATCGACCTGGCTGTTGCCGTGATCATGGCAGGCGCATTCGGGGCGATCATCAACTCAATCGTGAACGACATCATCATGCCCATCATCGGTGTGATCCTCGGCGGGCTCGACTTCTCGAGTCTTGCTGTCCAGGTCGGCAGCGCCACGATTGCCTATGGCAAGTTCCTTCAAGCCATACTCACATTCGTGATCATTGCCTTCGTGCTGTTCCTGATCGTGCGCTCCTATAACCGCTTCCTCAAGAAAAAAGAGGAGGCTCCCGCTGCGCCGCCCGAGCCATCCGTTGAAGAGAAGCTGCTGACGGAGATCCGCGACCTGCTCAAAGAGCGCAAGTAGCCTGGCTTTCAATCAAACCATTCATGCCTGAGCATCGACGACAATCTTGGGGGAGACACCACCTCAGCTGTTGATTTTGACGCGCCGCGCAGCCCGGCGCAGTCTACTTACTTAGACGCTGCTCGCCTGGGCAAAGCCTCATTCTGGCGCTACCTGGCGGGTATGGTTTGTATTCTCTTCTTCTGGCTTGGCTTGGGCTCCCTGGCAACGGGCGTGATGCTCGTCTTCTTCTCCTTACTCGAGCAGCTCGACACGACTCAGATAGCTGAAGCGCTCCTAGACCCTGCCATCCTTGGACCGATCCCTTATTACGTCATTCTAAATGTGAGCTTTATTCTGTTTTTCGCGGGCATCTGGCTGGCAGCGGTTGCCATCCACCGCCGCCCCCTGCGCAGCGTGGTCACCGCCAGACCCAACATCCATTGGCAACGCATGGGTCTCGGGTTTGTAGTCTGGTTCTTGCTGGGCATCCTGGGCAGCGCCGTCGAGTACCTGATCTGGCCCGAGACATTTTCCTACCACCTCGAACCGGCCACCTTCTTGTTATTCGCCTTCATCGCCTTGATCCTGACGCCGATCCAAACCACCAGCGAGGAGCTGTTCTTCCGCGGCTATCTGGTGCAAGCGGGCAGCCTGATCAGCCGCAACGCCATCTTCCTATCGCTGCTTTCGGGCGTGCTTTTTGCCCTGCCGCATATCGGCAATCCCGAGCTGGCAGCCAATTTCTATGTAGTTTTACTCGCTTACTTCGTGCTGGGCGCCTTCCTGGCGGCGATATCGATCCTGGATGGCACGATCGAGCTGGCGATCGGGGTGCACGCCGCCAATAACCTGTTTGCCGGGCTGGTGGTCACGTTTCCACAATCTGCCTTGCCGACGCCGGCGATCTTCTACACCACTCACTTCGACCCGGTCTTCAACCTGATCGTCACCGTCCTGCTTTGCGCCTTGTTTTACCTGATCGTCTTTGTCTGGCGCAAGAAGCGCACTGAAAACGCTGCTTAAGCTTCCCCAACGCAGAGCGTCTCCAGGCGGTGCAGCGGCTGCATCCCTTTTCGCGCCTGCTCGGACGACGGGAAGCTTGCCTCATCCGGTTTATCCGATAGCCCAAACACCAGGACACCGCGCCGGCGCATATCGCCCGCAATCTGCCGGACCTCCTCCGTGATCATAATCCGCTGGAAGAGCGCCGTTTCGAGCGCCTCACCTGGCGGCACCCCGAATCGAGCGGCTGTCGCCAGGTATTCGTTGTAGCGGAATGCTTTGAAGGGGGTGGGGTCGCCCTGCTGAACCAGGCGCCAGACCTGGTCATGAATTTCGATCAACCCAGCGGAGGGCAGCTCCGCCCGCCGCCTCTGCACCTGCTGGATGAATTCAAAGAAATCATGCATCTTGCCATCCTGGATGTCCTGCACGAGTACCGGGAACTGGAACAGGCTGGTGCCCAGCATCAGGCAGATATACGCCAGGTAGTCCTGGTTATCGGCAGTGAAAGCATGGTAGACCGGGCGGTTAAGCTCGTGATAAACGGCTCGGAAGGCATCCTCATTGAAGTCTTTTCCAAGCAGCTCCGCTACGGTTAGCCGTACCCCCTCCAGGCGCGCCTCGTCTACCACCTTATCGTTCCGCCCGCGCGCCCCCACGCTGGTCTTATCCATATCGATTACCAGCACGGTCTGCTCATCCAGCCCAAAGCCCTGCTTCCCAAGGAAAGCGAAAAAATCCGGCAGGGCTGACCAGCGGTTGGAGGCATACACGCCATTCTCCACCACATCGGAGCGTTGCACGCCCATCTCATCCCGCCCGATAAAAGCCCATCCCTGCCAGCCGCCTGCCGCACATAGGTTCTGGAAAGCGGTGGCGTCCAGCAGGCGCGTATCTCCGATGAAGACCAGGCGCTGGAGCTGTGCTCCAGGCAGCTCAAGCCGGCGCGCCTGGCGCAATTGCTCGGCGACCACCTGGGCATAATCCGAGTCGGTTTTGCGCGGCAGGTTCGGACTTTGCAGGCTCAAATGCTGGCGCAGTGCGCCGATCGCCGGCAGGCGCTGGTCTGCGGGTACAAGGTTACGATAGACAATGAAATCTCCCCAGATATCGAATAGCGAGCTTTTGCCAAAGAATGTAACCATCGGAGTCCTCAACTTTATCAGCTATCCAAGCCCAATTCGTGGTGCAGGAAGCGCACCGTGCTGCCCACCTGGTCTTCGGGGATGCAGAAAGAAACGCTGTACCCCGTGCCCGCCTGGGCGACGGCGATCACGCGCGTGCCGTGGTTGCCCAGCGCCGTGAAGGCGTGCGAGACGATCCCGCTCTCGCTCCAGCCAGGAAAGCCCACCACCGAGACCGTGGCGACCTTCTCTTTGACGCCCAGGCTGTACTTTTTCTGCGCAGCCTGGGCGGGGTCGGCTTGAGGCGCCAGCTCCACCGCTGGGTCCACCTGGGCTGGGGAGACGCTATCGCCGTACTCCGTGTGTAAAACGTTCAGGCAGTGAGCCTGGTTCAGCTCTCTTACCACCAGGTTGAGGCTGTGCTCGGAAAAAGACTGTGAGAATAAAGGCACATCCAGCCCTGCCTCGGCGAGGAGCTGCAAGGCGCGCGCCGCTTTGCCCAGGTTCCAGCTATCGTCCTGGGTGCCCACAGCGATAAGGCTCAAGCCGGTAGTCGAGATGATCGCCGGCGACAGGAGGCGATCGGAGCTGGGATTCTTGACGATGAGCGTGCCCGGGTGGTCGGGGTTGAAGCTATTCAGGATGCGCAGCGGCACGCCGCTCTCGATCAGCGGGCGGATGGTCTTGGGATGCAACACGTCTGCTCCGTAGTATGCCAGCCCGGCGGCTTCAGCATAAGAAAGCTCCGCCAGTGTGCGGGCTTGTGGCACCAGGTTGGGGTCAGCCGTCAGGATGCCATCCACATCGCTCCAGATCCAGACCTCTTCCGCCTCCAATCCCGCGCCGATGATGGCGGCAGTATAATCGCTGCCGCCACGACCCAGGGTGGTGGTCACGCCGCGCTCCGTGGCGGCAATATAACCGGTGACCACCGGAATGACGCCACGCTCCACCAACGGCTTGACGCGCTGCGCCAGGCGCTGGTTGGTAAGCGAGAGCAGCGGTCTGGCTGCGCCGAAGTTCTCATCGGTAACGATCAGCTCGGTAGCCGGTATCGCCTGGGCGCGCTCCCGCGCTCGCGCAGGACGGCAGCCAGGATGCTGGCTGAGAGCTGCTCACCCATCGAGGTCACCGCGTCGCAACCGCGCACGGTAAACTCGCCCAGCACGGCAATGCTACGATACAGACGCTCCAGGTCATGCAGGCGGTCTTCGATCAAGCCTCCCACCTCCAGGCGCTCCGGGCTGTGGTTGAGCAGCGTCTCCACCACTTCCAGGTGCTTGTGCAGCAGGCGCGCTTTGATCTCGCGGTACTCGCTGTCCCGCCCTTCGGCGGCAGCTCGCCCGCCAGCGATCAGCTGGTCGGTGACGCCGCTCATGGCAGAGACGACCGCTACCGTGCCATTGCGGGACTCGCCATTGCCACGGCTGGCATGTTTACTGTGCTGCCGGACGAGGATATCGGCAACTTTTGAGATGCGCTCGGCGTTGCCTACCGAGGTGCCGCCAAATTTATGGATGATCATGCTTACCTCCCGGCTACAGCTTTTGAAACGCCTGCTCCAGATCGGCGATCAGGTCGTCGCCGTTCTCGATGCCGATGGCATAACGCACCAGGTTATCTTTGATCCCCGCCGCTTTGCGCTCCACCGGATCCAGTGAAAACAGAGAGGCAGGCTGCTCGATGATGCTCTCCACCCCACCCAGGGTCGGTCCGATATGCGGCAGCACCAGCCCGTCGATGAAGCGCCCGGTTTTCTCGAAATCCCCATCGATCTCGAAACTGACCACGCTGCCGAACCCGCGCCAGCAGCCGGCTGGCAACCGCAGTAATCCGGGTGGCTGGGCAAGCCCGGATAATACACGCGCTGCACCATGGGGTGACTTTCCAGGTAGCGCGCCACGCGTAAGCCGTTCTCATTCTGGCGCTGCACCCGCAGCTCCAATGTCTTGGCGCCGCGCAGCAGCAGGTAAGCGTCGTTGGGGCTGGGCACACCGCCCAGCAAGCCGCGCGCCAGCTCGATATCTGCCAGCGCCTGCGCCGAGCCGATGATCGCCCCTGCCAGCAGGTCGTTATGCCCGCCCAGGTACTTCGTCGCGCTTTGCGCCACCAGGTCTATCCCATGCTCCAGGGGACGCAGGTTGACCGGTGTAGCGAAGGTGCTATCGACGATAGAAACCAGGCGGTTTTGGCGAGCGAACTCCGCCAGCCAGTCGATATCTGCCACGCGCAGGTAAGGGTTGGTGGGCGTCTCGCAAAACACCAGGCGCGTATTGGGACGCAGCGCCTGGACGAAAGAATCCGGCTGGCTGATATCCACCAGGGTTGCCTCGATACCCCAGCGCGCCAGCAACACCGTGGCAAACTCGCGCGTGCGGTGGTAGCAATCGCGCGTCAGGATCATGTGGTCGCCTTTGCCAAGCAGGGCGAGAAACGTAGTGGTGATGGCATTCATCCCGCTCGAGAAGAGCAGCGCCCGCTCGCCGCCTTCCAGAACCGCCAGCTTCTCTTCCGCGGCGCGCTGCGTGGGGTTGCCATAGCGCCCGTACTCAAACTGCTCCGGGCGATTGCCGTCAGCCTTGGTTTGCATGAAATCGAGGATATCGGCGCTATCTTTGAAGGTGAAGGTCGAGGACTGGACGATCGGGGTCGTCACCGCGCCGAAGGGCTTGCGCCCCATCTCACCGGCGTGCACGGCATTAGTGGAAAACTTGTAGCTCATAGCAGCTCTCCCGCTGGACAGGATGGTTACCAACTGACCTTCATCTCTGGACAGGGCATGCGCGTTTGGCTCATGCACCTGTACAAAGCTGTTCTCACCAGGGGAGAATAAAAAAACCTCTTCAACGGGGGCAAGTAATTGAAGAGGCAATCGCAGAGGTTATCCACACGCTCATCTTTCAGAACCCACCGTGGTCCTGCCGGAATTGGCACCTACTTTGGCGTTCAGCTAACGAGCTATCAGCTATCAGCCATTGACCTTTGAAGGTATGCTGACAACTGACAACCACCCACTGGCAACCAACCGGTTGTCGAGGCTTCACAGGGCCGGTCCCTCCGCCTCTCTGGATAAGAACAGTGATTTAGTTGTTAATTGGGCGGGATGATACCACAGGCACTAAAGGATGTCAATCAATAGTGATCCATCCAGCACCCCATCAGGACGGATGGTCACGGTCTCTGGAACAGCTCCACCGTGATGCCGTCCGGGTCGAGCAGGTACACGCCCCAGCCGCCCTGGTTTGCGCCGGCGGTGATCTCGACCGGCGGCGAGCGGAACTCAGCACCCAGAGCTTTCAGCTCTTCATAAGCCGATTGCAGATCTTCCACCAACAACGAGACGTGCGAGCTACCCACGTTCATGGTGCGCACATCTGCCTTTGCCCCACCCGGCTGCACGTACTCGAACAGCTCGATATGGTGGTCAGAGCCGGGGATGCGCAGGTGCGCCGCCCGCACCGAACAGCCTGGAAAACCGATAATCTCACAGAAATACGGGTTCTCGATCACCCGCTGCCAGAGGATCTCCAGTCCCAGCCAGCCGGTATAGAATGCCAGCGAGCGATCCAGGTCCGAGACGGTATAACTGGTATGGTCAGCACCGATAATTCGCATGGGTCACCTCAGAACATTTGATAAGCAGCCCAACCGCCATCCACACGCATCACTTCACCGGTAATATAGGTAGCCTGCTCACTTGCCAGGAAGAGCACCGCTTCGGCAACTTCATCCACCGTCCCAAGGCGGCGCATGGGCGTGCGGTGCTGGTAAGCATCCAAAGATCCGGAGCCTTCATCCAGGCTCTTTTGTACCATTTCAGTCATCACCACTCCAGGAGCAACGCCCACCACGCGCACGCCGCGCTTGCTCCACTCGATGCCCAGCGCCTGGGTGAGCATGATCAGGGCTGCCTTGGGCACGCTGTAAGCCACCCTGCCCTCGATGTATTGGATTCCGCTCACCGAGGCAATGTTGACGATCACGCCTGAGCCCTGGGCGAGCATCTGGCGCCCAGCCGCCTGCGAGCAGTAGAAAGCTCCGGAGAGCATCACGGCGATGCTGTCATCCCACTCCTGGAGCGAGATCTGCTCGGCAGGCGCGATAAAGGCAACACCCGCATTATTGACCCACACATCGACATGCCCGTGCTGCTCCGCCAGCTTCTCGACCAGCGCCGTGCTCTGCGCCGGGTCGCGCACATCCAACGGTTCGTAAGCCGCGCAAATCCCCTGCGCTCGCAGCGACTCAGCCGCTTGCTGACCCAGGTCGGGATCGATCTCGGCAAGGATGACGCACGCCCCTTCCTGCCCAAAGCGCTGCGCCATGCCATAGCCCAACCCGCGCCCGGCGCCGGTGATGACAACCACTTTATTTTGAAATGACATCTTCATCCCTCTTCCGGGAAACCCAGCGCATGCAAGTTACCGTAGGGCACCCATCCGCCGTCGACACGCAGGTTCTCTCCGGTGATATAGCTTGCCCGGTCGGACGCCAGGAACAGCACGGCATCGGCGATCTCGGACACTTCCGCCACCCGTCCCATCGGTGTGCGGTTGTTGTACTTTTCCAGGGTGACCGCCCCCGACTTGATCATGCCATCCATCATGTCGGTGCGGGTGACGCTGGGCGAGACGCAGTTGAGGCGGATATTGTATTGCGCCCACTCGGTCGCCAGAACTTCCGTCAGCACGATCAACCCAGCCTTGGCAGCGTTGTATGCCGAGCGCATCGGCCAGCCGCCCATGCCGCCGATCGAGGCGATATTCACCACCGCGCCGCGGCGCTGCGGAATCATGGCAGCCCGCGCCACTGCCTGAGTCATGTAGAAGGCGCCGTTCAGCATCACATCCACCTGCAAGCGCCAGTGCTCTTCCGGTATCTCTTCGGATTTATAGAGTAAAAATAAGCCAGCGTTGTTCACCAGGATATCGATCTGCCCATATGCGGCAAGCACCTGGTCCACAACCTGCGCGCAGGATGCGGTACTTGGTCACATCCAGCGGAGTAAGCCTGGGCGCGATAACCCTGGGCAACCAGCTTCTCAGCGGCATCCTGGCCGCGCTCTTCCACCAGCTCACCGATGACCACCTGCGCGCCTTCGCGCCCGAACGCCTGAGCGATGCCGAACCCGATACCGCGCCCGGCGCCGGTTACCAGCGCCACCCGATCTTTGAGCAACATACCCATCACCTCTCTACCCAGATAGAACTCAATCCTTCCACGGCATCTCGAACAATATGACTGATGCTGCGCCCTGCATCGCTCTTACTGCATAGGCAGTGCCGACGGGGACATGGACGAACTCATTCGCCTGCAACCTTCCGCCCAGCCTGCCAACCTGCACATCTGCCTGCCCGCTGTGGATGTAGATGACCGCTTCCTGACCGGGTTGGGTTTCCAACGTTACGCTCTCGCCGGACTGCAGATCCAACAAACGGCTATGGATATTCGCATCGCTGGGCAGGGCAGCGCCTGGCTCGATATGTGTGCGGCTGGTGCGGCGCTGCAACTCCTCGGAGCTGATCTCCTCCGTGCGCCACTTATTCTCCATGCGGTGGGGGGACTACAATCCAGAAAACCAGCAGGTCCTCATCGCCGGCGTTCCACAGGTTATGAGGCACTCCCGGCGGCACCAGGACGAAATCTCCCGCTCCAAAATACTCCTCCGTATCACCCACCTCCAACCGGCACCTGCCCGCGGGGAAGTAAAAGATCTCGGAAGCGCCGTCGTGCAGGTGCATGACCGGACCGAGCGTGTCGCCGATCAGACCCTGGGCGCCCTGCGCCCAGACGGTAGCGCCGCCGCGCATGATCTCGGTGCGCGGCAGCGATTGCTTAATCCACTCATGCCAATGCATTGTGTTCACCTCTACAGCATTGCCTCTACAGCGCGAACGATATCGGCTGGCTGCGGCAGCACAGCGTTTTCCAGGCTCTCAGCCACCGGAATGGGTACATGCCTGGCGCCCAGGCGCCGCGCCGGAGTGACCAGGGCATCCGGCGCCTGCTCGTACAGGCGGGCGATGATCTCTGCTCCAATGCCGCAGTTGGTATGGGCTTCATGCACCACCAGCAAGCGCGCCGTCCCTTGCACCGATTCCAGGATGGTCTCCATATCCAATGGCTCGATGGTGCGCAGATCGATCACCTCCGCCTGGATGCCCTTCTGCGCCAGGGTTTCAGCAGCCTCCAGGGCAAACAGCAGCGTGCGAGAAAACGACACAATCGTGATGTCCCTGCCCGGGCGCTTTACTTCCGCTTTTCCGATCGGGATGGTGTACTCACCTTCAGGCACCTCGCCTTTGGTGTTGTACAACAGTTTGTGCTCGATGAACACAACCGGGTTTCCGTCCCGGATGGCGCTCTTGAGCAACCCCTTGGCGTCTTTAGGCGTGGCAGGCGCCACCACCTTCAACCCCGGCACCTGGGCAAGCCATGCCTCGAAAGACTGGGAATGCTGCGCGCCGTTGCCACGCCCGCCGCCTTGCTGGGCGCGGATCACGATCGGCACCGCCGCCTGCCCGCCGGACATGTAGCGCAGCTTGGCTGCCTGGTTCACGATCTGGTCAGCCGCCACCAGGACGAAATCCATGAACATCAGCTCGACCACCGGGCGCATGCCCGCCAGCGCCGCACCGACGCCTAAGCCCACAAACCCCGCCTCGCTGATGGGGGTATCCCGCACGCGTTGCGGGCTGAATTCATCGATCAGCCCCTGGGTGACGCGGAACATACCGCCGTGATGGCCAATATCCTCTCCCATCACGAACACGCGCGAGTCTGCGCGCATCTCCTCGCGCAGGGCTTCGTTCAATGCCTGAGAATACGTCATAACAGTCATAAGCTCATCCTATCTTTATGCAAATACATCCGTGAATGCGTCCTCGGGCTGAGGCGCAGGGCTGTTCTCCGCGAACTGGAGCGCATCGCTGATCACCTCTCCAGCTTCCACATCCAGGCGCTGTAGATCGGCGTCAGAATATCCCAATGCTTTCAAGCGGCGACCCAGGCGGAGGATGGGTTCATTCTCATGCGCCTGCGCCACTTCTTCTTTGGTACGGTAGACCTCTGGATCACCCATCATGTGCCCCCATAAGCGATAAGTCATTGCCTCAATGAAGGTGGGACCTTCTCCACGCCGGGCGCGTAAGACCGATTCCTCCACGGCTGCATACATCGCCTCGACGTCGTTACCGTCGACGATGATCGAATTCATCCCATAGGAGGCAGCACGCTCCTGCAGCACGTGCACAGAGGTGGTTTCTTTATAAGGCGTCATCTCAGAATACAGGTTATTCTCGCAGACCAGGATGAGCGGCAGTTTCCACACGGTCGCCATGTTCATCGTTTCGTGAAAGACACCCTGGTTTACCGCGCCATCCCCAAAAAACGCCAGGGCGACCTGGTCTCTGCCCTGCATCTGGGCTGCCAGCGCCACCCCGGCGGCATGCGGGATGCCGGCAGCTACGATGGCATTCGCCACCAGCAAGCCATGCTCGTTATCTGTGAAGTGCATGGAACCGCCCTTACCCTTGCAACAGCCGGTAGCCTTGCCCAGCATTTCAGCCATAGCCGCGCGCGGGTTAAGCCCTTCGCCAGGGCGTGCCCGTGGCCGCGGTAGGTACAGCTCATCGCATCATCCTGGCGCAAGGGCCAGCAGCCTCCAACGGCAGTGGCTTCCTGACCGACACATGGATGGAAGGAGCCGCGAATTTTGCCCTGCTGGTACATCCCGCGGATGGCTTCTTCAAATTTGCGGATGATAAGCATTTGCCGGTAAGCGTCCGGCAATCGTTCTGGTTTGAGCGGCATAAAACTTCTCCTTTACGAAATACGAGCTAAGATTGCGATGGATAGCCGTGGGCGAGCAGCACGCGGTCGACGAACTCTCCCGCCAGGCCGGTATAGTGCGCCGGGTCGAGCAAATCTTCTATTTGGGTCGAGGTAAGATGCGCTGAGACAAGTGGGTGCTCAGCCAGCGCCTGCCGGAAAGGCAAGCCCTGCTCGTAGGTGCGCATCGAGCATTCATAGACCACCTCATGCGCCGTCTGGCGCCCGAGGTGCTTACCCAGCGCCAGCATGACCGCCTCGGAGAGCACCAACCCGCCCGACAGGTCCAAGTTTCTCAACATGCGCCCCGGATACACCCGCAAACCGGTCAGCACACGCAAGATCAAATCCAGAGCGCCGTCGGTCATGATGCACATCTCGCCCAGGTACGCCCACTCGATATGGTCGCTGCTCCAATCCCGCTCGTGATCCTGGATCATGGCGTCCAGCGCCAGGGGCACGCTGCGCAGCACCAGCCTGGATAAAGCCAGAACCGCTTCGCAGATCATCGGGTTGCGTTTATGCGGCATGGTGCTGGAGCCCACCTTACCTTCGCTAAATGGCTCTTCGACCTCAGCCAACTCGGTGCGCTGCAGATTGATAAACTCCCGCGCTATCTTGCCGGCGGTAGCTGACATCATGCCCAACAGAGAGGCAAACTCAGCTAACGCATCGCGGGAGGTATGCCAGGTGATCAGCGGCGCACCCAGACCAAGAATTTCCATCATGCGTTGCTGCACCTGTAAGCCCTGATCCCCCAGGGATGCCAGCGTGCCGACCGCCCCACCCAGCTGCCCGACCAGCAAGCGCGGGCGGCATTGCTGCAACCGTTGGCGGTGACGCTCCACCTCCACCAGCCAGACCGCCACTTTGTAGCCATACGTGACCGGCAAAGCCTGCTGCCCGTGGGTGCGACCGGGCATGAGCGTATCGCGGTGGGCAGATGCCAGGCGACCCAAAGCGGCGCTCAAGTCTGCCAACCGCCTGTCCAGGATAGCCGCTGCCTCCTGCGCCTGGAGGATCATGGCTGTGTCCATGATGTCCTGTGTGGTGGCGCCCCAATGGATATATTCGCCTGCGTCGCCAGAGCATGCGTCTTGCAACACGCGGATCAACGGAACGATGGGGTGGACGGTCTGGTCAATGAGATGCTTGATGCGACCGGCATCCAGACTGCCCGCCACAGCACGAAGGGCAATCTCCTGGGCGGCATCTGCTGGGATAATTCCTAGCTCGGCTTCTGCCTGCGCCAGAGCCACCTCAACATCGAGCCACTTCTGCAGCAGGTGCATATCGTCAAACACAAGCCGCATCTCGGCTGTGCCGTAGAGGTCTTTCAGGAACTGTGAATCAAGAATGTGCGCTGGCATATCTCAAGGCATCCATGTTCTCAACATCAAACGAGGCTTACGCAATGTACATCCCACCCTTCTTGCTACTACAGGTCAATCCAGGCGAAAACGCCTGATTACCTCTTCACTTAACACCAATCCCAGACCTGGGCGGTCATTGAGCAACATATAACCGTCCTGGATTACGGGGCGCTCCTCCTGAAGCTCGTACCATAAGGGATCCCGCTGAATGTTTGGAAAGATCTCGACGTATAAGCCATGCGGAATGGATGCAAGCAAATGCAAGGCGACCTGCGATTCCTCGTGGTGCGCCATCTGGACGTTGAAGGCGCCAGCCATGGCAGCAATCCGCCTCCATTCCGTAACGCCGCCGGCGATGGTCACATCCACATTCAAAATTCCGACAGCCCCATAGGTCACCAAATCCCGGCAGCCGAAGCGGGTGATCTCCCCCTGCCCGGCTACCACGGGAATCGAGGTTGCTTGAGCCACTGCGCGCAGCCCGCCGAGCTGGTCGTACCAGCGCACCGGCTCTTCGATCCAGCGTAGGTTGTAAGGAGCAACCGCCTGGCAGAACTCGATAGCCTGCTCCGGCGTCCAGGCTTGGTTGGCGTCGCAGGCAATGATGAAATCTCCGCCGACCGCCTGCCGCACTGCATCCACCCGCTCCACATCCTGCGCCACATCCACCCGACCCACCTTGAGCTTGATGCCGGCGATTCCAGATTGCTGGTAACCACGCACCTCTTCCTGTAGCGCCCGGTGCTCGGGGTCGGATGGATAATAATAACCCCCAATTGCAATCACCGGAACGCGATCACGGAAACCGCCCAACAGCCGGAACAAAGGAACGTTATAGAGCTTGCCCAGGGCATCCCAGATGGCATTATCCATCGCGGCAATCGCCTGCATCAGAATAGCGCGGTTGATCATATCGATCAGATGCAGGGCGCGATTGCCCAGGTCGATGTTGCTGAAGAACATGGTGTCCCAGAGGCGCTCAACATCGCGCACATCCTGACCAATCAGCATAGGCGCGAGGTGCTCGCGCATGGTGGACACGACCTGAGGTTGCCAGCGGTCCTCATCCCCGCCAAATGCTTCACCCATGATACCAGCCTCGGTATACACCCGCGTCACAATAGTATTGCGGCTGGTGATTTTATAGGTGCCGCCGGTGAACTCCTTCTCGAGCTTACGCACCAGTGGGATTACATCAATTTTGGTGATCTTCATCTTATTTTCGGCGGTAGTATATCATAAAGTGGGCTCATTGGGATTTACCGTGAAGTTGTCCGGATAATCCGGGTACTTCCACAGCGATCCACACTGAATTAAAACCGGGTGCAGGCAAGTGCTCCCTCTCCTGACCCATATCCCGAACTGATGTTATTCCAAATTCAACGTTGAAGGAGCGGGTAGCGGCGCGGCTCCATGGTCGATTGGCGGGCAATAAGCTCATATTCGATTTGCACCAAAATGGATGGCTCACCGGGCAATTTTGGCGTTTGGATGCGTTTCATGAGCAAGTCTACTGCTGCTTCAGCAAAACGCGTGTGGTTGGTGGTGACGGCGGTAATCGCTGGCAGCGAGTATGAGAACCAATCTAGATCATCGAAACAAACCAGAGACATATCCTCCGGAAGCTGCACAGTATGCTGGCGGAGAGTCTTGAGCACGCCGGGCATGATCGCATTACTGGCAACGTAGATGGCGGTCGGTGGTTCCGCCAATCCAAGCAGCTCGCCAGTCGCCACCTCCCCCCATACGCTCCAGGTCGAGCCCAATTTGACCAGGCTGTCCTCTGCAGGGATGCCGCATGCCTGCATGGCATTCAGAAATCCCTGCCAGCGATCAAAGTTACTGCTGTAACGGATATCTCCCCCAATGTAGCCAATACGCGCGTGTCCCAGGCTGATCAGGTGCCGCGTGGCAGCCTGGCTGCCGGCATAATCTTCAAAGACGATCGCATCCAGCAGGTCATTCGGCACGCGCCGGACGATTGCTACTGCGGGCGTATTCTGCTCCAATAAGTAGCCGGTCAGCTCAAGAGAGGCGGAGGAAGGCACCCACAGCAAGCCATCTACTGCCCGCCCGATCATATCCGATAGCATATTCTGCTCGATATCCGGGTCATCGCGTGTGGAAGCGAGCAAGAGATGGTAGCCCTTGGCATACAGGAGCTGGCTGAGCGCATCCGCCATGGCTGTGTAGTAAGCATTCAAAAGGTTCGGTATTACCAGGCCAATCGTGCTGCTGGAGCGCTGCCGCAAGGCGCGCGCCTGCAGATTGGGCTGGTAGCTCAGCTCCTGAACTGCCTCCAGAACTCGTTGGCGGGTATCCGCGGATACATAGCCTCTTCCGCTAATCGCTCGAGAAGCCGTCGCCGTTGATGTTCCCGCCAGGATAGCAACATCTTTCAGGCTGGGTCGTGTCGTATTGCGAACCATCGCACCTCGCGCACACAAGTCAGATCGGTTGGTTCTCCAACTTCCAGGAAAAATACTCGACGCGCTCAATCGAATTATGGCGCAGGAACAGATCCACTACGCCAAAGATGACGGGGTCATTCCCCACCGTCTCCAATAAACGCTGAACTTGATCGCGGTACGCCTGTTCACTTACGCTTTCTTCCAATAATGGCGAGGGGATGCCGCCCCAGATGAGAGGCTTCCCCTCCCATGCTTTCCAGGCTTCTTCGAAGGTACAATCCGTCAACGGTTGCGGAGAGAAGGACTCGCACACATCCAGACCCGATTCTTTTATCAACCCCAACAAGGGTTTCGCTTCGCCGTCGATATGGCTGCCGACGACTTTGCCCTGCCCGTGCAGGATCTGGGTATAACGCTGGAAATCCGGCAGGCAGTACTGTGTAAAAAGCTTTGGATTGGTCATCAGGCTGTGCAAGTTGTCGGGGAACTCTACATACACCCAGGGAAAATCCGCCAGCTTGATCGAGGATCGCCAGCATTTGCTCATCCAGCAATTTCAACAAACGCTGTACGCTGCGCAGGGTTATCGTATAGCGCATAGAAGAGGTTCAACTCGCCGAGGTATTCCAACAAGACTTGCTGAAAGGGAATTCGATGCAGCAGGGGCGCGACGAAGGCGATATCCCCCAACGTATCCTGCTCGGCAGCGATCTTATCGAAAAGGGGAACGAATTCCGCTCGCTCCAGGATGTACTCTACAACCCGGTAATCGTCCTCTCCCTTGATCGCGTGCTCCTTCAGATAAGGCTCCGTGGCGGTGAAGATGCCTTCCGGCAAGATCTCGTGCTGAAGGCGCAAACTCCCCACCGGCGTCCTCACTTCTGTGTGTGTGACGCCCGGCTTCTGATTCGAGATGATATCCCACATGCCGGGGAAATTCTCAAACACCGGCTCGAACTCCCGATAGAATTCATCCCCTTCATAAACCGATGAGACTTCAACGCCACGTAAGCGTAGGGCGTAAGGCACCATGAATTTTAGCTGTCCAACGCCAACCGCCCGGTGAACCTGGTTGAGAGACATACCGGCAAAGCGCTCCGGCAAAGTACCGCTGCCCAGATGGCTTTTGTACCAGTTCTCCAGGCGCGTGACGATCGGGTGACGATCTGGCTTCTGACCACGCATCACGGCGGTCAGGCGCTCGTTCATTGACATAACCCGATTTGCCATTCCCGGTTGAGCCATACTACCCCTCATCCTGATATTCATTTGCCCCGGCAAGCAGCCTGGCGTGTAGCGAGCCGCCGGGTGGCAAGGTTAGCGCTTTGCCCTGCTCGATCGCCTCAGTCAATCCCAGGCAAGTGACCCAGGGCTCGATCCCCACCCCGTAGATCCCGGTGAGCGGAGGCATATCCGATCCACCGTACGGCTGCCAGTTGACCACACAGCCGAACAAGGCGGCATTCCAATCCAGCCAGAAGCGGAGCTTCAAGCGGGGATTCTCCACCTGCAATACCCCCTGATCGATATCGGTCAGAAAAACGTCGTCGTGGGAGTGAATTTGTGGACCTGGGATATGAGTCAGGTCGATGACCTCCCCGGGATTGCGCCCACGCGCCAGGGGCCAGGGCTCATTCTGTCCCGGCGCCAGGCGGGCGGTAGCTGGCTCGTACTGTTCTGCCGGCGTCTTGATCGTGCGCGCCGGTAAGTCAAGGCGACAACCATCTTCCAAGAAATCCCCACCCAGCACGATATGGTGTCCCCAGGAGAAGCTTGCCGGTTTGTCCGATAGGTTCGTAACCGTCTCCTCAAGCTCCAGGAATGCCAGGCCGCGGCGCAGGCGCATCACACGCTCGAGGCGGAAAGGCGTCACGCGGCAGGCAACAAACAAGCGTACGGAGGTTTCATTGTCATCGTCACGCAGGATCTCGTACTCCCAGGGCAACAAAGCCACCTCGCCATGGAAGGGGATCAGCGTCCCTTGATACTCGTACGCATCGCCCGGGTTCGGAAACAACTCCTGCCAGCCGCCTTCGTAATTGTCTACAAACTCCAATTGGGGCTGCTCGCCTGGAGGCTGCAGGTCTGCCGGCGTCTTCATCAAGCAATCCACACCGCTCGCTTTGTGGATAAACTGGTAGATATCGGCTCCCTTTTGAGGCAGCACCGATATCCTCAGGTGATCATTCTCCAGCAATAAAGCCGGATGCCCGCGGAATTTCTGATTTGAATAACATTGTTCTATCCTTTGACCGCGCCGGCGACCAGCCCCTGGATGAAATAGCGCTGCCCAAACAGGTAGAGCAGCAACATCGGGAATGCTTGCCATCAGCATGCCCATCATTGCCACCGGCACATCATTGTTGTAACGCGAGCCGAACACGGTAATCCCCACCATGAGGGGACGCAGATCATCTTGCGGCAGCAAGACCAGAGCCACCAGCAGGTCGTTCCACACCCACAGCGTATTCACCACAATCATCGTGACCAGAGCAGGACCGGAAAGCGGCAGCAGGATCTTGAGCAAAATATTCCATGAGCTCGCCCCGTCCAGCAATGCGGATTCGATGATCTCGAACGGAATGCTCTTAAAGAAGTTGGTAAGCAGGTAGACCGAAAAAGGTGTAACCAACCCGGCATACACCAGGATTGCCCCCCAGAAGGTGCTGGTCATATGCAGGGTGGTGAGCAAGAGAAATAGTGGAACAAGCATCACCACCGGAGGGACAATCATCAACGCCGTAACGATGGAAAGCATCGAGTTTCGGAAGCGGAAACGCATGCGAGCGAAGGCAAACGCCGCCATGGCAGAAACAGCGGTGGACAGCAGCACAGATCCAACAGCCAGGATCGAACTGTTCTTGAACCAGTTAAAATACCGCCCGCCGCGCAAAGCAGTCTCAATGTTCCCTGTGTAGAACGGGCTGGGAAAGCCGAACTTATCCACGCTGTAGTTTTGCTTGGACTTAAACGCCGTGATCACCGTGAAATAGAGCGGCAGCAGCACAAGCAGAATACCAAAAACTAAGAAGATATGCTTTCCCAGGCTGGACAGAGAGCGGGCAGTCCGCCCGTTGCGGCTTATCGAATCATCGCTCATCGCGTCTCCTCCAATTCCTCACCAGACCGCAAGCGGAAGATGGGGATGATCAAGATAAGGGTCACCAGGAAGAGCAGGACAGCAACAGCGGAGGCAATGCCCGGCAGCTGGTTACGAAATGCGTAATTATAGACATACAACTCCATGACCTGGGTGGCGTTCCCTGGTCCGCCCCGGCTGATGGTGTAGATGTAAGAGAACACCCAGGCCAACATGGTGATGATGCTGATCACTACATAAAACTCGATAACACTCCCCAGCTCCGGGATGATCACGTACCACAGCCGCTGCCACCAGTTGGCGCCATCAACTTTCCCGGCGTCGATCAACTCTTCGTTCAAACTCAACAAGCGCGCCAGGAAAAGCACAATGCCAAATCCCACCTCGCGCCAGATGATGACACCCATGATCGACCAAAGGGTCAGATCCGGGTTCCCAATCCAATCCAGCGTTAACCTTCCTAGACCGATGCTGCGCATGAACTCGTTCAGAATCCCATTGAGCTGGAGGATATTGCTGAAAACCACCCCGACGATGGGCACAGCCAGGATGTACGGGATGAACAAGATCGAACGGTAGATCTGCCAGCCCTTTAAGCGCTCATAAAGCACCACCGCAACCAGGATGGAGATGATCACCATGATCGGTACAGCAAGCAACAAGATCAGGTTGTGCCCCACCGTCTCACGGAACACATCATCTTTGAAAACCTGGCGATAGTTCTCAAAGCCAATGAACGGCCCGCTGGCGCCTCGAATACGTCGAAAGCTGAAATTGAAGATCGAGACGAGCGGGTAGCCGAAGGCAAACACCAGCAAGAGCAGCATGGGTGTCAGGTAAAGCCAGGGAGTGATCTTATTCGTTCGAAGCATGACGACACTTGTCTCCGAATAGGAGATATGAGACTGGACAGGCTGGATTAGAACGTGCTGGTCAGGCCACCGTCTACCACCAGGACCTGCCCGGTCATATAACGGCAATAATCTGATGCCAGGAAGACAACCGCGCCAGCATCATCCTCTGGCTCACCGGGGCGCGCCATGGGGACGTGGCGCATCTCGATATACCATTTCTGGTAGGGCTCGGTGGTGGTCTCATCCACGCCATCGACAACAGACATGGGTGTGTGCATGAAACCCGGAGCAACGGCGTTGACCGCAATGTTATAGGGCGCCAGCTCCACCGCCATGGACTTGGTCAGGGCAATAATGCCGCCCTTGGCTGCGTTATATGCGCCGCAAGTCCCGCTGGAGAGGAATCCCTGGATGGAGGTGACGTTGATGATCCTGCCAGATTTCTGCTTGACCATGTATGGAGCCGTCAGCTTCGACCCCATGTAATACGCCTCCAGGTTCACCTGGATCTGCTTGCGCCAGTCTTCCAACTTGTCTTCGAGGATAGTAGCATACACCGCGATAGCAGCGTTGTTCACCAGGATGTCCAGGTGACCCCAGCGCTCGACCACATCCGCAATCACCCTGGCGTATTTGTCATAATCGGTCACATCCAACGGGTACGCCTTGACCGGGAACCCCTTAGCCAACAGCTCGCGCTCCGCCTCAGCCACAGTCGTTGGGTTGATTTCTACCAGGGCAACCGCCGCGCCTTCATCGGCGAACTCGCGCGCAACCGCTAAACCCAGACCCTGCCCGGCGCCAGTGACAAGCGCCACTTTTCCGTTCAGCAAGCCTCTTCCCATTTTTCATTCTCCTCTGCTACTGTCAGGATTTCTTCCCGCCTGCGTCGCGCAGGCGGGAAGAAATGTGTCAATGTGCTTCGCTTAAATGCTCAGGTCAGCAGCCCACTTGGAGTATTTCTCGACAAAATCGGGGTTCTGCTCGACCCACTTCGTGGTGACATCGTAGGCGTTCTGGCCGCATTGCTCCGGCGTCCACTCACCAGCGATGATCTTCTGCGAGTTGACAAACATGGCATCTGTCCAGAACAGCACCGGCATCAGGTCGGAGATATAGGGGACGACCTCCCCATCAACCCAGCCCGCCCAGATCTGCTTGAGCAGCGGATCCTCGATGGAATTCCCATCGAAGGACTTATCCATGGGCAAGACCTTGGAAGCTTCCCACAGCGAGGTAACGTACTCCGGCTTGTGCATGAAGCGCAGGAACTCAGCCGCAACTTCTTGATTCTCGCTTTGTGTGGAAATGCCAAAGCCCTGGCAATCGGCGATCGCCTTGCCAGCCATCTTGCCCGCGCCGAAGACCGGGAAGACCATAGCGCCGATCTTCTCGCTGCTGCCCAGCATCTTGGCTTGAGAAGCTGCCAGCGGGGTGACAATGGCAGTCATAGCTCCCTTGCCCGCGCCGAAGAGATCGATGCCCGGGTAAAGGTCAATCGAGTTCATGTCATCGTTGAAATAACCAGCCTTCCACAGGGCTTCTTCCCGCCCCCAGCACTCATAATACTTGGGATCGCGCCAGTCCAGGGTGCCGTTGAACAGGTTGATGGCGTCTGCCGGTGTATCCAGGGCTTGCCCGAGGGCATGACCCATCCACCACTCACCCCACGGCCCATCTTTCAAGCCGGCTGTGATGGGGGTGATCCCGGCAGCCTTGAGCTTGTCGCAGGCGTCTATCAGCTCATCCCAGGTTTTGGGAGGCGAGTCTGCATTCAAACCGACTTGATCGAACATTTCCTTGTTGTACAGCCACAACGGTCCGGCCGAGTACCAGCCCATGCGGTAGGTCTTGCCGTCATAGACCGACATATTGGTGGGCTGCGTTGCCGCGATCTCCTCAGCCGGGATCAAGCCATCCAGCGGCTCAACGTAGTCCAGCCAGACGCTCTCCATGTGGTACAGCCCGTTCCAAAAGAATTGCATATCGGGGGCATCTTTAGCTGCTGATGCCGTCTGGAACTCAGAGATCACCACGGTGGTATCTTGCAGGGTGGGTGAGATCGCATTGCCTGTCTCTTCTTTAAACTTTGCCACCATGTCATTGACCCACCCCTCCAAACCCGGCGCCTCTTGCTCGCCCCACCACCACAGGGTGAGGTCTTTGCCGGTGGGGAGAGGAGCTTGGGTGGCTACAGCCGGCGCTGCCGTAGTCGCCGGAGCTCCACCACAGCTTTGAATTAACGGGGATAGCCCAGCAACGGTTAAGCCAAGTCCGCTTAGCTTCAAGAAATCACGCCGGGTCATGGGACGATTCTTACGGGTTGTCATGTGTTTCTCCTCTTTTGATCAAATAGGTTTAACGTGACAGGTAACTGCATGGATGTGTACGTTGTCGATTTTTGCCTCCTTTGCGGTCATTTTCGATGTACCACTCAGATGCGTGGTCAAGACCTCGCAACCATCCGGTGTGACCAGGAATGCATTTTCCAGGCGCACCCCACCTACCCCCGGCAAATAAATGCCCGGTTCTAAAGCCAAAACCATGCCGGCTTCCAGGCGCATTTCATTATAGGGCACAATGCGCGGTTCTTCATGGTAACTGGCGCCCATGCCATGACCGCTGTGGTGCGGGTAAGGCTCGTAACCTGCGCTAACGACGATGTTACGCAGCAGGGCATCCAGATCGCGCGCTTTCACTCCAGGGCGAATCGCTTCTGTTCCTGCCTGCAATGCACTGCGGGCTATATCATAGATCTTTTTGAGCTCAGGGGCGGGCTCACCCACAAACCAGACTGCGCAGTTATCGCCCCAGTAGTTATCCAGGCGTGGCACAAAATCAAGCATCACCGGATCCCCGGCTTTCAGCGTGTATCCCGCTGGCGGTCCGCCGACATCCCCGGTGCGCGCGCCAGCCACGCAGTCCACCAACACCGGAACCCGGCAGCCTGCCTGCAGCTCAACCTTCGACTTGACTGCCCCCCACAGGTCCAGCTCGCTCAAGCCTGGCTCGAGGTGCTTGCGGATCTCGGCTTGCGCCAGGTCGCAGAGTTGCAAAGCCGCCCGGATTTTGGCGAGCTCTTCCGGCGTCTTAACCGCCCGCAAAGGATCCAACTGCCGCTCCAGGCTCACCAACTCCGCCTTGGGCAGGGCTGCCTGGAGGGATGCGTATAGTGGCGCCGGCAGATCGTTCATCTCGACGCCAACTCTTTCCATGCAAAGATGTATAAGGGCTTGAGCATCTCTCCCAACGCGGCAGCCATGCGCTGAGAGCCAAGGAGCGGCTCGTCGATGGTATAACCCACATAGGTCACCACATTTGCCCCCATTGCCTCGGCTGGTCCCGCCTCCCAATCGTTCAGCAGCAGCGTCAGCTCACCCTCGCTGGAACCAGCCCAGGGCAGGCCCACCTTCAAATGGACTGGGACCGGTTTGGATCGAGGGAGCATAACCTGTCAACCAGGTGATGCTGAACGGATTGGAGAGCAGGGCAGCTTGCAAGCCTTGCGACTTCAGGTATTCACCAAGTTTTGCCAGGTTTTCCAGATGCATGTTATTCTCCTTCGCTGTAACGATCGATAGTGATCCAGTTCAATCCAAGCTCATATACGGAGCAACCTGCTGGACATATTGCAGCGAGCGCCTCACCCAATCATCAGGCTCAGCAATCGTATCGCCTGGCACACCCAGCTCAAAGCTAACCAATAACTCATCGAAGCCAAAGCGCTGCACACGCCGGTCGATCTGCATCTGCCGCAGCGCATCCAGGTAATCAGCCGTGGGTGTAAAGCCCGAGCCGATCACCTGGTTGGTATGCTGGGTGGGACGGTGATCGCTGAAATGGGCGTTGATGATTACATCCGATATCTGGAGCAATTGGTCGGGGCTCTGCCTCTCCAATGCAAGGTGTCCAAGGTCAACCAGGACGGTGAAATTCTGGCGATCTACATCCGCCAGCATGCGCACTGTGGACGCCAGGTCATTCACCAGGAACCACACATAAGGCTCCGATTCGATGGCAATATAGAAATCGCGCGGGGCGGCATAATCACAAAGTTTCTGCAAGAAACGCACCGCTTTCTCCCAGGATGGCGCCCGGGGAATGCCATACACCCATTGCCCGGTGTTGAGCTCCAACTGGCGGATACCCCAGGAAAGCGCCAGGTCGATCCCCTCCTTAAGGTAATTGAGGCTTTGCTCTAGCTCAGCCTCGCTGGCTGAAGCCAGGTTATGCAGCGGGTGGAGCACGTAATTGCGAGGGGTCAACCCCAGAGCTTGCAGCTCTGCCTTCACTTCCAGGCGTTCGCCGGGCGACAGGTGCTGGGGTCCGCCGTGGAAGACCCCATGCAGGTCCACGTAGCGGAAACCCAGAACAGCCGCCCGGCGCAGGCTCTCGATCAAGGTAGCTTGTTCTGCAATCCACCAGATACCGGTTAGCATCCCGATCTTCATCGCAAGTCGTCTCTCTTCCGTTTTGAGGTCACGGATAACGCTGCCAGGCTGTTCAGGACAGCAGCTCGGTTTCAAGCTCCTTCATGGCGTCTTTCATGATGCCGATCATCTCGTCGATCTCACGCGGGGTGATCACCAGCGGAGGCGTTACCAGGATCATATCGCCAGCCACCCCCTCCACGCAGCCAAAACACTGGAAGAGGGACAGACCGCGTTTCAGACACGCCATCTCGTATCTCCCGCTCACCTTCAACTTGGGATCGAACGGCTCCTTGGTTTCTTTGCGCCGGACAAACTCGAAGCCGCACATCAGACCTTTGCCGCGCACATCACCGACGATTTTGAACTCGTCCACCAATTCCTTCAAACGGGCGAGCAGGTATTTACCGTTCTCCCTGGATTTATTGATCAGATCGTGGTCCTCAACGTACTGGATGGCTGCAATCGCCCCGGCACAGGATACCGGGTTCTGGTTGAGGGTGTGCCCTGCCAGGAAAGCCATCTTGGTATCTTCCATCGCCTGCCAGATCTCTTCCCGGGCGATTGTGGCAGATATCGCCGCATACCCAGAGCTCATACCCTTGGCTGTGGCGATGATATCCGGTGTAACCCCCCACTCCTCGATGCCGAACCAGTGACCGATGCGCCCCCAGCCCGTCATCACTTCATCGGCGATGAAGAGCACGTTGTGCCTGTCGCAGATCTCGCGGATCACCTCAAAGTAGCCTTCCGGCGCGGGCACGCCGCCCAGGGCAGCGCCGACTTCCGGCTCAGCGATGAAGGCGGCTACGTTCTCCTCGCCGGTCTGGTTGATCATCGTCTCCAGCTCGCGGGCGCACTTCAGATGGCAACCAGGGTAAGTGAGCTCAAAGGGGCAGCGGTAACAATACGCCGGCGGTATCTTGGGCATATTGACGAACATCGGGAAGTACGATTTCCGCCGGCTGACATGCCCGTGCACGCCGGTTACAGCGATATTGTTGCCATGAAAACCCTGCCAGCGGGCGATGACGATATACTTCGAGGGCATCCCTTTTGCCAGAAAATACTGCCACGCCACGCGGATGGCTGAATCGACGGCATCTGTGCCCGTGGTGCCCAGCCAGGTGCGGCAGTTATTGCGCATCTCACCCGGCGCGTGGCTGGCGATAACCTGGCTCAACTGAACCGTTGAGGCATTGGTAAAAAGGTGCGGCGCGGCGAAGCATACCTGTTGCGCCTGCTTGTACATGGCATCCACCACTTCCTGTACACCGTGCCCGATGTTGACAACCACCGAAGAACCCGCCGCGCCGTCGATGTACCTGTTACCTTCTGTATCATACAGGTATATCCCCTCGGCGCGCTCAATGACTGTGAACGGCTTGCGCCATGAGCGGTGGACAATATATTTTTGACTTTCGATATCATTCATGGATACAGCTCCTTGAGTAATGATGGATCACGAACTATAACGGCGGTCTGCCTGGGCGACGATCTCCCAAACCTCTTTGCTGACCGCATCATCCAGCGGCGGCACATTCTGCCTGGCGGAAGCCACTCTCTCGCTGGCGCGCCCGGCGATCTCTGTGGCGCCTTCTTCTTCCCATACTGCCCAGATCTTGCGGTCAAACAGGCGTGGGAACCATAGTTCCTGGCGGAAATTCGCCACGGTATGCTCGGCTGCCAGGTAATTGCCGCCCGGACCCACCTGCTGGATAGCATCCAGCGCCATTGTCTGTTCATTGACCAGGATGCCGCGGCAGATGCGCTTGACGATGCTGATCATCTCATTGTCGATGAACATCTGGTCAGCGCGCACGGTGTTGATGAAATCGGTTTGCCCAACACCAGCCACCACGTTCAAACCCGCCAGGGAAGCCATCAGGCAGTTCATCAGCTTCTCCATGCCCATCTGGGCATCAGGCGCCTTGGCATCCGTCATCATGCCGCCGCCACGCGAGGGAAGACCATAGTAACGCGCCATCTCCGCCGTAGCGATGCGCAGCAGGCTGAACTCCGGTCCACCCATTGCCACGCTGCCCGAAGCCATATCCAGGCTACGCGTCCACTGGGTGTAGATCACCGGTATGCCCGGTTGGACAACCTGGCATAAAGCCAACGCGCCCAGAAATTCTGCATTCGCCTGCGTGAGCGTCCCGGCCAGGGTTACCGGTCCGGTGGCGCCTCCGATTGGACCCGGGCTGGCGCCGATAGGAATCCCGTGCCGCGCTCCGGCGATCATCGTGCTAGCCTGGCGCTCGTCCAATTGCAGCGGGCTGAGCGTGGTCAGATCCAGTGTGAACAATGGGTACTGGCGGAGCGCCTCCGGGCTACCGCGCACAGCAGATGCCATGCGAACTGCATCCTCCACACCTTCCTTGCCGTATGCCGTGTTCCAGATGTGCTTGCGCGTATTTGCCAGGGCTATCGCCAGCTGGTAGCGATCATTGGTCTCGGGAGGCGCATCTACGGGCGTCCCCAATAGGGCGTAGATATCCACCTGGTCCAATCCGTCTGCCAGGCGGGTTACCCATGCCAGGTCTTCCTTGCCCATCGCGCGCCGCTTACCTGTGGCGGGGTCGTAGACCCAAACTGCATAACCGCTGGTGGAATAATAGACACCCCCCTGGCGCAAATGTACCACCTGGTTGATGTCCCGCCCGTAGAGCTTGACCTCGCTGGGAGCTTTTGCCAGGGCGTGCTGGATAAGGCTGGCAGGAAAACGCACACGCTGGGCAGCAAAATCCACCTGTGCGCCCGCTCCAGCCAGGAGCTCCAGAGCTTCGGCATCCATCACCGCCATGCCCACTTGCTCCAGAATTTCGAGCGAGGCGGCATGGATGCGATCTTGCTCTTCTTTCGATAATAGCTGCAGTGTTATCTTTTCCATTGTCATCCTTGAATAACTTTGAATTCGTCAAACCTCTGAGCGGTTGTACCAGCTGGTCTCGATGGCGTCCAGCTCTGTATGGATATCTTCAGCCAGTGGGGTAGGCCTGTGTTGTTCGATCAACTGCCTGGCTCTGGCGTTCAAACGATCTTGCAGATCCGGTCCTGGCGCCCCGTCCACCGGGTCAAAGCGGCCGCGATCGAACATTTTGGGATACCAGAAATCGCGAAAATGCTCGAGGGTGTGCTCTCGAGAGATGTACTCCCCCATGGGACCCGCGTCCGCGATCATCAAAATACTTTCTTCGATGTGTTCGGGCTTGGTGGAAACGGGCTGCATGGCAGCGCGCGTGTAGGAGATGATCTCGTCAGCCAGGATAACCGCCTCCGCGGCGCACAGCTTACCAGCTCCGATAATGCCGGCGTTATGCACCATCTCGACCTGGCTGAGATACGCCCTCTGGCACTGGGCGAACATCTCGACCCCCATCTGGGCATTGATCTGCGGGATGTCGCAGGTCATCTCCAGCCCAAAGGCAGGCATACCGTACCAGTGAGCCAGGTCGGTCACAGCAGAATACGCCGTCAAAGTCTCCGGGGCGCAGTATGACCACAGGGTGCTCTTCATATCCATGAGCTGGACGGTAAACCCGGCAGTGGCAAAGGGCGCACCGGGGCTTTTCAACTGGTGGATCGTCAGGTTTGCCAACCAATCGGCATTGGTCAATACCAGCGTCCCGGTGATGCTCGCCGGGCTGTTGCCGCCGATGGCAGGGCAGGAGTAGTTCAACACCGGCACGCCGCGCTCAGCACAGGTGAGCAGCAATTCCATGTTGTAAACAGTGCCAGACAAAGGCGCAGCCGGAACGGCTGCGCACATTAAGAACGGTTTTTCCCTGAAAGCGGCCTCGCCGCCAGCAATCACGTAGAGCATATCCAGGATATCCAGCAAGCCCGCCCGGTCGTACGGATACACCAAGATAGGCTTGTGTGTACGCCGCACCGTCTGGGATATGGCTACCTGGCTCTGCAGGTTATCCGGCACGTCTTGCGCCTGCCCGACAACCTGCACGTACTCGATGCCGGGCAGCGCATCGATCACCGTTGCAAGCCAGCCCTGGTCAGCCTTCAGGAAAGGACGGACCGAGCGCGCGTAAGGATCCTGGATATAAAACGTGTCCGCGATGGTGCTGAAAGCCACGTGTCCTGGCTCGAGCAAGTGGGTAGGCTGGCCCTGGCGGTCATACAGGCGCACGGGCGAAGTGATTGAAGAGCCTGCTCAACCAGTTCAGGTGGAATATAGGCGCGCTCCCCTTCCAGGCGCGCCCCAGCATCCTGCAACAACTGCCGCGCCTCCAGGACGGGGGTGTGATAACCCGTTTGCTGCAAAACTTGCAGGCTGGCTTCATGAATAACCCGAGCCTGATCGTCCGACAACACGCGGAATGGTGCGTTTAGATATGGATTGCTGTTAGCCTTATCCATAATCCTCAATCTCCAGGCAAAATCGGGTAGGTACCGTAAAGATGCGTGGCTTCGATCATCGCCCGGTAATTCTCGGGTTTTACGGAAGAGTGAATCGTGTTGCTGGAGCTCATGATGTAGCCACCACCGGGGGCTGCTTGCCGGATGGTATCCCGGACCGTACGGGTGACTTGCTGGGGCGTACCCCACGATAAAAGCTCGCCACAGTCAATATTTCCGACCAGGCAAACCCGGTCGCCATACCTACGCTTCACTTCGCCGATATCCATTCCAGCCACGGGTTCCAAAGGATTGATACCATCTACACCAGTGTCCAGGATCATATCCAGGATAGGCCAAAGGTTACCATCACTGTGCTTGACGCAAAAAGCGCCCTCTTCATGCACAGCCTGAACGACCCGCGCCAGTCGATGCTGCAAGAAGGTCTTATAAACCGCGGGTGACATCATCGGGCCAGAATTGTAGGCGTAATCATCCCCCAGCATCACCAGGTCTGCGCCAGCGCGGACAGCTCTTCTTGCCAGGGCAACAGCGAACTCGTTGACGATCTCAAGCACCTCATGCGCCAGGCGGGGGTTTTCAAGGAAATCTACCAGCAGGTTATCCAGGCGCAACAAGTCAGCTGCCCACATAAACTCAGCCCGCTGGCACCAGATAATTGCTTTTTCCCCTTAAAACGGCGCACATACTCCGGCAACCCACCCAGCCGGTGCGGAGCATCCGGATCGGGAGGAGTGTACTTTTGAGCGTCCTCCAGGGTCTTGATCGGGCCATCGATCGGCGCCATGTGTTCTTCTGTAACACCGAGGGTTACCCCCCATTCATTGACAACGGTCTTCTCGTCGATGCGGGTCTCTTTGAATGTACCTTCAAAGATAAAGTGAGCCGTCACTGCATCCAGGTCTATATATTCTACGAAATCTGGCCATGTGCTACCTGGGAGAATGGCCTGGTACACTTTTTCATGCACGAACCACTCTAGAATAGGCACCCGGTCTGGTGTCTCGCCTCGCAAAGCTGCGGATATTCGCTCAAGAGAGTTCATATCCATTCCCTCCTATCACCCAGTACCCTGGGTCGTTACTCTGGCAAGCACATCATCGAGCGCCTGCTCAGCTTGTGCAGAGATCAGAACTGGCGCAGGCCGCTCGAGGATCGCCTGGACGCGTTCGTGAGCCACCTCCAGGATCGCCTTGGCTCCCCGATCCTGCCACTGGTCGATCGTCTGGCGGCGAAACAAGAGCGGGAAGAACATATCTTGCCTAAAATGCGCAAGGGTATGATCATTTGCCAGGAAATTCCCCTGGTGTCCCACCTCTCGGATAACATCCAGGCCAATGGTCTCATCGCTTACATCAATGCCCCGCAAAACGCGTTTCATCATATGCGCAAGCTCATCACAGATCACCAGCATCTCTACCGAGCCGTACAGCCCACTTGCCAGCGTGCCCATCGTTTGAGTGAGGGTCATGCCTGCCAAGCCATTCAACAACATGCCCAGCATCGCCTCCGAGGCAGCCTGAGCATCCGGCAGCTTGGCCTCAACACCTGCCCCGGTATTGAATGTCGGCAGGTTATAGAAGCGGCCCAGCTGGGCAACAGCGGCTCTGCCCAAAGCTTGCTCGACGCTGCCGTATGTGCATTGGGCAGTAGCCATATCCATGGCAGGGGTATGGGGGGCATAGATGAACGGGATGCCGGGCTTGATAAGCTGAGATTGGACTAACCCAAACAAAGCCTCGGCGTTGGATTGGGTCAGGTCACCAGCCACCGTTACAGGCGCAGTCGCGCCCATCATCGGACCCGGAGAGTACTGGATAGGGATGCCGAACTGGGCGGCTTCGAACATCCCCTCGTTCAACGGTGTTACACGCAGGGGAGAGACCGGGGTTACGTAGGCCACCACCCACGGGCGCCGGCGCAACTCAGATTCTCCGCCGCTGACTGCTGCAGCCATTTCAAGGAAAGTCTGCATGTATTGCCGGCCCAAAGCGCTGACAACCACTGGCTTGGTTGTGTTCCGGAAGATTGCATCATACTCGTGGATAAAGTTCTCGCCTGGCGGTACGTCCCCCGCCGAGCAAAGCGCCATAACGAAATCTACGTTGGGAAGCGCCTGGGCAATCCGAGTAGCCTGCACCATATCCTGCTTGGTTGGCTGCCTGGGACGGCCCAGGTCGTAATCCCAGAAAAACGGCTCCGAAGTACCCCCCATCCCGTAGTAGACCGGACCAGCCTCAGCCAGCAGATCCATCTCTGGGTCTCGCCCAAATAAGACGAAGGACTTCGGAGCTGACTGGAGAGCACTTTCAACCATTTCAGGGGAAACACGGATGGTGCGCGCCTCGCGGTCAACAGTCGCTCCTCCCTTCTGGAAAAGATCCAGAATGAGATCTGACTCGCTGAAGATCCCCGGCGCTTCAAGCAGTGAGAGAGAGGCTTGATGGATACGCTCTAAATCGCCCCTGGAAAGCACGTCCCAGGAGCCGCCTCTTTGAGCGGTTTTCATTTACTCACTCCCCACCTAGCCCTCTTTTGCCTGGTCATCGGCAAATTGGATCGCCTTCTTTAGGGCGCGCTCTATTTCCGCATCCACCCCGGGCGGCAATTGGACAGGACCTGCCTTATCCAGAATTTGCAGGACCTTTTCATGAGCGACCTGGTGAGCCATCTTCGCCCCCGAATTGATCCATTGCTCGATCGTCTGCCGCCGGAACAACAAGGGGAAGTACATCTCCTGCTTGAAATATTTGACCGTATGGTCCATCTGCAGGTAATCGCCCTTATGCCCTACCTCACGGATCACATCTACCGCCAGGGTTTCATCGGTAATATCGATGCCATTCAGGACACGCTTGATGCTGTGCACGATCTCGTCGCAAATGACTGCCATTTCCTGGCAGCTGTACTGCCCAAAGGAAAGCGTGCCCAGGCTCTGGCTCATCGTCATCCCTGCCAGACCGTTGAGCAGCATGGTCATCGCCGCTTCAGAGGCAGCTTCTGCGTCGGGGGTTTTGGCTTCCACGCCGCCACCCAACCCGTAGATGGGGAGATTGTAGAAGTGCGCCAGCTGGATCTCAGCCAGCTTGCCCAGATTTTGCTCCGGACTGCCGTAGGTGACCTGCGTGGTGCGCATGTCAAAGATGTCCGTGTCCGGCTTGAGCACAACCGGCGCCCCCGGCTTGATGAGCTGGCAGAGGACCAGACCAAACAGGGTCTCCGCGTTGGAAAGCACGACAGTGCCCGCCACAGTCGCCGGGCTGGTAGCGCCCATCAGGGGTCCAGGGGCGTACAGGATTGGCACCCCCGCCAGCACAGCGTCGTACAGGCCTTCATTCATCACAGCGATCTTAAGCGGGCTGATGGGAGTGACAATGCCCAGGACACTCGGCTTCTCCAGCAAGACACTCTCACCGCCGGATGCAGCCGCAGTCAGCTCGAGCAGGTGCTGGGTGAAAGGGCGCTCCAGGATGTTGATCACCGAGGGCTTGGTGGTATTGCGGTAGATGGCGTCGAAATCGTGGAAGAATATCGTGTGCGTTGGCTGGTCGCCCGACATACACAATGTCTGGACCCAGTCGATATTGGGCAAGGCATGACCCACGCGGGTGCTGGTGATCATATCCTGCTTGGTCGGGTGGCGCGCTCGCCACAAATCGTAATCCCAGAACATCGGCTCGGAGGTGCCGCCCATGCCATAGTACACCCGCCCGGGCTCAAGCAGCATATCCATCGCCGGATCATTGCGACCGTGGAGGACAAACGAGCTTGGCGCCGATTTGATGGCAGCTTCAACCATCTCACGCGAGATGTGAATGGTGCGCTTCTCGCGATCTACCCTGGCGCCGCCTTTCTGGAAGATATCCAGAAACAAATCCGAATCGCTGAGCACGCCGGGATCTTCCAGTAAGGCAAGAGATGCCAGGTAGATACGCTCCAGCTCGTTATCGGACAAAATACGAAGTGAACCGCCCTTTGCTCCCGTTTTCATAGGGTCTCGATCTCCTCATATCCAAGCATGTGGCTAAACCGGTGGTTAGCACCGGGGTAATAGCCCTCCCGGTGCGACCACCTGCCAGCTCGTATTCAATTGTAAAAAAGGGACTGCCTAATTGCCCATCAAACTCTTGGCAAGCGTCACAGCCCGGCTGGCATCCGGCGCGTACCCATCTGCGCCGATCTCCTTGGCAAAGCTCTCGGTAACCGGCGCGCCGCCGATCATGACCTTCACCTGCTCGCGCACGCCGGCTTCCTTCAAGGCGGTCAGCACCATCTTCATGTTGCTCATGGTGGTGGTCAGCAGAGCCGACATGCCCAGCAACCCGGCATTATTCTCTTTGATGGCAGCGATGAACTTCTCTGGAGGCACGTCCGTTCCCAGATCAACAATCTCAAAACCCGCGCCTTCCAACATCATCGACACCAGGTTCTTGCCGATATCGTGCAGGTCGCCCTTCACTGTTCCGATGACAACTTTACCAGCCGATTGTATGCCACCCGAAACCAGGTGGGGCTTTAAAATTGCCAGGCCTGCCTGCATGGCGCGCGCCGCAATCAACATCTCGGGCACGTAGAAGTCGCCTGCTTCGAAACGAGCGCCCACTTCCTTCATCGCCGCGATCAAGCCGGTGTTCAGGATCTCATCCGGCGGGAGCTTTGCTTCTATGGCCTGGCGCACCAGGCTCTCCACCGGCGCTTTCTGACCGTTGATGACGTTTTCCTGGATAGATTGAATCAGGGGGTCCATTGTTTTACTCCTTAACTTTGAATAGGTTTTTACAAAACCATGATCCGTTCATGGTCATTTGTCCATTAACCGGCGCAAAGATTTGCATTGATCCACAACCTCTCAATTGTAGCATGCGCGATCCGATCCGAACCATCCCGAAGTCCAAACCAACCTTAAATTATCGCTCAGGCGTGCAGCCTCACTTCCCGGACCGCTGCAGCCAGAATACGCTGGAGCTCCTCATCGGCGCCGTCAGGCAGCGGCGCAGGTCCGGCTGTTCTCAGAACATCCTGGACAACCTGGTGGGCTTCCTCGAGAATAGACCTGCCGCCCTGCGCCTGCCACTGATCTATGGTTAGCCGGCGGAACAGGTGCGGGAAATAGAGCTCTTTCCTGAAAAAGCTGGCCGTATGGTCATGGGTCAGGAAATTTCCACCCTGCCCGACCTCGCGGATGACGTCTAACGCCAGGGTATCGTCGGAAACCCGCACACCTTGCAAGAGATACTTGATCATGCGTGCCATCTCATCACAGATCACGAGCATCTCAGCCGATCCATAAAATCCACTCGCCAAAGTACCCATGGTCTGCGTCAGGGTCATACCCGAGAGCGCATTCAACATCATACCGAACAAAGATTCGGCAGCAGCGGCAGCATCCGGCAGCTTGGATTCGGTAGCCGCCGTATTCCAGGAGGGCAGCTGGTAAAAACGCCCGAGCTGTGCCACCATCGCCCTGCCGATCGCTTCATCCGGGCTGCCATAGGTGCACAGGGTCGTTGTCATATCCATGGCAGGAGTAGCAGGACCGTAGATGACTGGCATCCCTTTGCGGAGCAGCTGAGACAGGACGATCGCTGCCAGGGCTTCGGCATTGGTCTGAGCCAGGTTACTCGCCCGTGTGGCGGGGCTGGTTGCCCCCATCATCGGACCGGGGCGGACCAGCGCCGGGATATTGAACTCGGCAAATGCATACAGGCATTCATCCATGCGTGTCAGGCGCAGGGGAGCCACCGGAGTGACAAAAGCAGAAATCCAGGGTCTCTGCCGGAAGGCAGCCTCACCACCACTGGCAGCGCAAGCCATCTCGATGAACTTTTCAGCGAAGAAGCGCCCAGGCGCCGAATAAACCACCGGTTTGGTGGTGTTGCGCATCAGAGCATCGTACTCGTGCAAGAAGATCTCATCCTTGGGCATATCTCCCGCCGAACACAGCGACAGGACAAAATCCACGTTTTGCAAACGCTCCCCCAGCCGTGTGCAGCTCACCATATCGGCTTTTGTCGGCGAGCGCGGCAAGCGCAGGTCGTAATCCCAGTAAAACGGCTCAGAAGCGCCCCCCATGCCAAAATACACCTGCCCGCTCTCCAGAGAGATGTCCCACTTCGGATCGCGCCCGTAAAGAGTGAAGGATTTTGGCGCGCTCGCCAGCGAATCGAGGACGAGATCCTCGGCGAGGAAAACCAAGCGCCGCTCGCTATCTACCTTGACTCCTGCGCCAATGAATGTATCCAGGATCAGGTCAGACTCGCAATAGATGCCCGGATCTGCCAGTAAAGCCAGGCTGGCGCGGTGAATCCTCTCGATCTCAGCCTCTGCGAGCAGATCCAGATAGCCGCCATTAATCCCGTATTTCATCGATAACTTCCTTTAATAGTCGCATCTCTTTCTGTTAGTTCCATCTCAGTTTTGCGTGGATATTTGCCAAAGCTCGGACTCGCGCGCCTGTAGCTCGTCCAGCAGGATATGGCAGCACAAGCGGTGCGTCCCACTCGTTACCTGCCAGGGCGGCTTCTGCTCTTCGCAAATGCTCCCAAGCTTCCAAGGGCAGCGAGATGCATATGGGCAAGCCTGCTTTCTATCTTCGGTCAACAAACCCTGATCCAGGCGCATGGAAGGCATCAATTGCGTTGGGTCAGCCTCCGGCACAGCACTGATCAACAGATATGTGTATGGGTGATAGGGCGGCTTGAACACCTCCTCTACCTTCCCGATCTCGCATAAATTACCCCAGTACATCACGCCCACCGTATGAGCAAGCGACCGAACGACTGCAAGGTCATGCGTGATAAACAGATAAGCGATGTTAGTCCGCATCTGAAGGTCGATCATCAGCTCCAGGACATTTGCCTGGACGGATACATCCAGGGCAGACAGGATCTCATCACATAAGATAAGCTTTGGCTCAGCAGCCAATGCTCGCGCCAGGGCAATCCTCTGGCGCTCTCCACCACTCAGCTCGTCGGGGTAGCGACCGGCGTAGCGCGCTTCCAGGCGCACATCCTCTAATAACTTTTCGACGCGAGCCTGCAGCTCGCGACCACTCAAATCGAAAAACATGCGTAACGGTCGCCCGATGACCTGGGAGATCTGCTGGCGTGGGTTGAGCGAGGCATCCGGATTCTGGAATATGAACTGGATCAGACGCAGCAGCTCGCGCGAGCGCTTGTTGGCGGTTAACTTTAAATCGTGGACGCTATCAAATCGAATATCCCCGGAGACGAATGGCAATAGCCCTGCCATGGCGCGGGCGACTGTTGTCTTGCCGCTGCCCGATTCTCCCACGAGGGCGAAGGTTTCTCCGGGCCGGATTTCAAAATTGATCTCCTGTACAATGGGCAGGTATTTACGCCGGGGATCAAACAGCGAGCCACGCACCGCATAACCAGCCTGTAAATCTTTCACCTCCAACAGTGGCTTTTTATCTGGATCGATCTCCAGGTCAGGCGCTTTTGAGATCGCATACTGGCTGGGTGCAATGCGCTCCGCGAAGGCAGGGATCTCTTCAACCCGCCAGCAGGCGACCTGGTGGTGCTCATTCAGGGAGATCAATGTTTGATGTTCCTGGTAGCAACGGTCTACCGCAAATTCACAGCGCGGGGCAAATGGGCATCCCTGCGGCAGCTCGTCGCGACGCAGCAAACCCCTGAGCAGAAGGCTTTGTTTGCGGCTCGGGGCGCTCATGCGCGGCACCGATGAGATCAGCCCATGCGTATACGGGTGCCGCGGCTGGCTGAACAGCTCGATACGCGGCGCCACTTCTACCAGCTGACCGGCATACATCACACCGATCCGCTCGCAGATCTGCGCCACTACACCCAGGTTGTGGGTAATGTAGAACATAGCCATGCCATACCTGGCACGCAAGTCGGTCAACAGGTCCAATACCTGCGCCTGTGTGGTGACGTCCAGGCCAGTGGTGGGTTCATCCAATACCACCAGGCGCGGATCGCAAGATAAAGCCATAGCAATCAGGACGCGTTGTTGTTGACCGCCGCTTATCTGGTGCGGGTACTTCTCATAGATTTTCTCAGGTGAGGGCAGGCTCACCCGGCGGAACAAATCCAGCGTGCGCTTCCGGGCCTGGGTCTCATTGGAACAATAGCGGTGGACGAGGAGCGCTTCGACGATCTGCTTGCCCACGTGCATCCCGGGGCTGAGAGCCGTGGCGGGATTTTGCGTTACCAGGCTGATTTTCCCCCCCACCAGCCGCCTCAATTCCTTGTCGGGAAGCTTGAGTAGATCTTTCTCTTCGAAGATGACACTGGCATTACGGTAACGGCAGCCAGCCGGTCGGTAACCGAGCATGGCATTGGCAGTCGTCGATTTACCGCATCCCGACTCACCCACCAACCCGAGGGTTTCGCCTGCATTAACCTCCAGGTTCAGCCCCTCAACCACGGTCACCCACCGGTTTTGTTGCCAGTAATCGACATCTAACTGGCGAACTTCGAGAAGGGGCACGCGGTTAGCCATAAATCATCCGGCATAAGCGATTCAGACACGCCAACATGAAGAAAAATCGCTTTGAGAGTTGTTGAGCGTTCATACCGGAGCTCTCTGAACGGAACGACCGACAATGCGAGCGAGGCCCTCCGTACAAAAGTTCAAGCCGACCACCAGCAAAGCCAGTGCGATTCCCGGACCAAGCACGGCCCAAGGTGCGATGGTTAGCGCGCTGCGATTCTCGCTGATCATCAGCCCCCATTCGGGAATGGGCGGCTTGGCGCCGAAACCCAGGAATCCCAATGAACCAATTAACACCGGAGCGTAGCCGGCGCGCACGGCAAATTCAACTAACAAGGTGCCGGTTGCCATGGGCAATAATTCGCGCAGGGCGATCGACCAGGACTTCTCGCCCCGCAAGCGGGCAACGGTGATGAAATCGCGCGTCGAGATCTCCATGGCTACAGCCCGCGCCATCCTGGCGCTGCGCGGCGCATACACGATGGCAATCACGCCAATCAGCAACAATGTGTTACCGCTCAATTCCGGTCCCGCGGCGGCGATGACCACCAGACCTAAAACAATAAAGGGGATACTGATAAACACCTCACTGATGCGCATGACCGTTTCATCAAACCACCCGCCTACATACCCACTAAGCAAGCCGATCAATCCACCAAGGATAAGACCCAGGGCGGTGCCAACCAGGGCTAACACCAGCACGTAGCGCGTCCCATACACGACCCGGCTGAAAACATCCCTGCCCAACTGGTCGGTACCCAGAAGATGTTCCGCAGACGGCTGGCTAAACGGCAAGCCTGTGGCTATCTTGTTATAGGTATAAGGGGCAATTTGATCTGCAAAGATGGCAACCAGCACATAAATGATCAGGATCAGGCTCCCGATGATGAGCGAGGTGGGCAGTGAGCGCAAAGTTGCCCAGGCTTTGCGATGGGATTTTTCCTGAGCCTTGCTAACGGTGAGCGTACCTTGTGTCATTTTGTTTACCTAACGTGTGCGCAAGCGTGGCGTGAGCAATATGCCGGTCACATCGGCAATGAGATTCGAGAAGATATAAACTGCCGCAACGATCAAGACAATCGCTTCTACCACGGGGATATCAAGCAATTGAATCCCATTGATCAGCTGGCTTCCCATGCCCGGATAAGCAAATACACGTTCCACGACCACAACGCCGCCAATCAGGTAAGCTAAATTGAGCGCAGTGGTGTTCAAAGTGGGCTGCAATGCGTTCGGAACAGCATGCCGCCAGGCAACCTGCCAGGTGGACAACCCTTTAAGGCTGGCAACCTTGATATAGTCGGAGCTTAGTATTTCGATCAAATTTTCCCGTAACATACGCACACTGTAGACTGACATAACAATCGCCAATGTGAGCGCCGGCAACGCCAGAGTCCGTAGATAATCAGAGAACGTTTCGACGTTCTCCAGGACGGACATAGACGGGAAGAGCGGGATCTTTACTGAAAACAAGATGAGCAACAAAGTCGCCAATAAAAATTCAGGGATGGATAAGCCGACCAGAGTTGCAACAGAAATCGTGTTATCGGTTGGGGTGTTTCTTTTTGTGGCACTGAGGACCGCCAGGATCAAGGTCATGGGCACATAAAGGGCAAACGCATATACGGCCAGAATCAATGTATTTTTTAATTTCGGCGCGATAATTTCCGTCACCGGACGTTCACTCATCAACGAAAAACCAAAATCGCCCTGGGCAGCATTGCTCACCCAGATCAAGTACCGCTCGTAGATGGGTGAGTTCAAGTGCATTTTTTCGCGGTAGATCTCCTTTTGCTCTTCAGTGGCAAAGCGCCCAGGGCACGCGATGCCACATCCCCAGGCAGCACATCGAGCGCAATAAAGATTGTGATCGATACGAGCAGCAGCGTAAAGATCGATAATACCAAGCGTGTAGAAACCGTTCGGAAAACCAAGGCTTATAATCCCATAGGGTGTTGAATAATGTTTATACAGATTTACGGTTGGTCTTGCGGGGCACGCATATGCCCCGCAAGACCGTAGACTAATGAGGTAGGTTACTTACAGACGAGCTGGCTCCAGTCATTGTTGAAGTTCTGGACATGCGGAGCCCAGCCTTCGCAGTTTGCCCGCATACCGGCAACCGCGTGAACGAACATGGGGATGATCACCCCGCCGTCTTCAGCAATCAACTGCTGCATCTGGTGCAGAAGCTCGGCGCGCTTTTCAGGATCGATCGTGCTGCCAGCCTCTGCCATGAGGGCGTCGAACTCGGGACGGCACCAGTGCGTCTCAGGATACTGGGAATCGCACTTGTATGCCATACCTTCCGCCACAAGCACCGGGCGCCGCGACCAGGCTGAAGTGACGAAGTTTTGCTTCAGCCAGACATCATCCCAGAAGCTCTCTGCCGGGGTCTGGATGACGTTAACCTGGATGCCCGCCTTAGCCGCCTGTTCGGCAAAGACCTGGGACATGAGCGTATCGCCGGGGATCGCCTCGCTGGTATACAGATCGAACTTCAGCGGATTGCTCTCGTTATACCCAGCTTCTGCCAGCAGCGCCTTGGCGCCCTCAATATCCTGCGCTGGCGCATCCTGTCCATACAGGTAGGATAACGGATCTGTGATCGGGATGGGATTATCTGCGCCCGGCTCACCCAAGCCAAGCAAGACGGTCTGTACCATCTCGTTGCGGTCCACCACTTTCTTCAAGGCCTCTCGAACTTTGATATCGTCAAAGGGCGGGGTATCGGTGAACATCGAGAGCGTCATCGAGTTACCGGCCGCGGTTTCAAGAAGCGTAAGATTTGCATCCTCTTTTAGAGCCGGGACGGTGGCGCTATCGAGCTGCAGGATCAGATCCTGCTCGCCACTCTGCAATGCGGCAGCAGCCGTCGTTGCTTCCTGGATGACGCGCAGCTCCAGGCAGGGAGCCTTGGGCATCCCTTCCTGCCAGTAGTTCGGGTTGGCTACCAGCTTGATATAGTCATCGCCCGGCGTGAAGGTGTCTTGCATGAAGGGTCCGGTGCCATTGCCTTGCAGGGCAAATCTTCTGCGCTTGCACCAGCACTTACAATACCGGTTTCCTTGGTGGTGAGCAGGATCGGCAGCAACACCGCTGGCTGTGCGGTCGAGAAAACGACCGTGTAATCATCCTTTGCAGTAATGCTTTCGGGCGTAAGCGTTCCGGACAGCACACCCAAACCGGAAGAACCGGTCGCCGGATCCAGTATGCGCTGGAAGGTGTATACGACATCATCAGCCGTGAGATCGCTGCCGTCATGGAACTTGACACCTTGACGCAGATGGAATGTCCACTCGGTTCCATCTTCATTGGACTCCCAGCTCTCGGCCAGCTCTGGCACCACCTCGAAGTTCGGGGTCACATCGACCAGGCGCTCATAAACCCCGTAAATGTAAGGCGCATCGCCGCCAGAGTACAAGATTGCGGGATCCATGGACATCTTCTCGCCGCTGGATTCATAATTGGCGATCTTCACACACTTCGCCTCTTCAGCAGGCGCTTCGGTCACTTCGGCTACGGGCGCTTCCGTCACCTCTGCTGCGGGCGCTTCGGTCATTTCGGCGGCAGGCGCTTCAGTTGCCGCAGCAGGCGCTTCGGTCGGAGCCGGTGTAGCCGCGCCGCCGCAGGCAGCCAGGAGCATGCTCACCAGCAGCATAGCCGATAAGACAACGTACATTTTCTTGCTCATTTTCTCCTCCAGCTTCAAATAATCTGTTGCGAAAGATCAATCGTTTTTTCTACAAACAAACATAATAGAGAGAACCTTCTCGATATCGCTCTTATAGCCGCCTCCTTTTAACGACAGGCGCATCTACCTGATTGCCTTCCACGTCCGTCAGAACGTGCTCAACAGACCGCCGTCTACAACGAGCACCTGGCCGGTCATATAACGGCAATAGTCCGATGCCAAAAACACAACCGCTCCAGACATATCCTCCGGAAAACCGGTGCGCGCCATGGGCACCCTGCGGTGCCCAACATACCAGGTATGGAAAAACTCATCGTCGGTCACATCCACGCCATTGACGAACGCCATCGGCGTGCGCAAGAAGCCCGGCGCAACTGCATTGACCTGGATGTTATAAGGCGCCAGCTCCACTGCCATCGACCTTGTCAGGGCATTGATACCGCCCTTGGCAGCGTCGTACGCGCCAATGGTACCCCCGGTTGCAAAAGCCTCAACGGAGCTGATGCTGATGATGCGCCCAGCTTTCTGGCGCACCATGTGAGGCGCCACCAACTTGGATCCCATGTAGTAAGCCTCGAGGTTGGTTTTGATCTGCAGGCGCCAGTGCTCCAGCGTATCTTCCAGGATCGTGCCGTAAAAGATGATGGCAGCGTTGTTCACCAGGATGTCCAGGCGACCCCATTTTTTAACAACTGCATCAACTGCTGCGGCGTAAGCCTGGTAATCGGTCACATCAAGTGCAAAACTCTGCACTTCCCCACCCTTGCCGCGCAACTCGCTCTCTACCCCAGCCAGATTTTCGGCATTGATTTCAAGCAAGCCTACCCTGGCGCCTTCATCGACAAACTCGCGCGCCACGGCGGCGCCGAGCCCTTGCCCAGCGCCTGTGACCAGAGCAACCTTATCTGTCAATAGTCCGCGACCCACCACACATCTCCTAAGCAACTGTCTCAAACCAAGATGGGTTCCATTTTTAGGTGTGTGCGGCTGCGCCGCACACACCTAAAAATGTTTCTTATATCTATTTTTGGACAAATTCTATGTCTGGATCTTGAACTTCTCTAAGTCCTTCGTCCACAAGGTGTACTTCTCCACCATGTCCGGGTTCTGTTCAATCCATTTGTCGGTAACATCCTGGGCGTTCTGCCCGCACTGCTCACCGTTCCACTCGCCGGAGATGACCTTCTGTGAGTTAACGAAAGACGCATCCGTCCAGAACAGCACCGGCATCAAGCCGCCCAGGTACGGAGCGACATCGTCATTGCCCACCCAGGTCTTCCAGACCTCCTTCATCAAGGGGTCCTCGATGATATTCGGGTCAAAACTATCGTTAACCGGCAAAGCTTTGGAGTCATGCCAGATGGCCTCGACACGCTCCTTGGTGTTCATGAAGCGCAGAAATTCGGCAGCCACCTCTTTATGCTCGCTTTGAGAAGAGATGCCAAAGCCCTGGCAATCAGCGATCGGCTTGCCAGCCATAGCCCCAGTGCCGAACGATGGGATGACCATCGCCCCCACTTTTTCACTGCTGCCCAACATCGCTGTCTGCGAGCCGATTAGCGGAGTAACCAGCATCGTGGTAGCCGCTTTGCCGCTCCCGAAGAGCTCGACGCCCGGGTAGAGGTCGATCGAATTCATATCGTCATTAAGGAAGCCCGCCTTCCACAGCTCTTCGAGCCGGGACCAGCCCTCGTAGTTCTTGGGCTCCAACCAGGAGCTCTTGCCGATGAAAAGATCAACAACTTGCGCCGGGGTATCCAGGTTTTGTGGCTGTACGCAGGTGAAATACCAGTCTCCCCAGAAACCGTCTTTCAGCCCGGCAGACATGGGGATAAAGCCGGCAGTCTTTATCTTGTCACAGGCAGCCATATATTCATCCCACGTCTTGGGCGGTACGTCCGGGTTTAATCCGGCTTTATCGAAGATCTCTTTGTTGTAGAGCATTAACAGAGATGCCGAATACCAGCCTGTGCGGTAAACATTGTCCTGGTATACCGAGAGGATCGTCGGATTGGTCGCCCAGATCTCGTCCTCAGAGAGCAAATTGTTTATAGGCTCGAGATATCCGAGCCAGGCGGTTTCCATGTGGTAAATGGCATTCCACAAGAACTGCATATCGGGAGCATCGTTGGCTGCCGATGCAGTCTGGAATTCCGAAATGACAACGGCGGTATCCTGCAGGGTCGGCTCGATCGAATGACCAGTCTCTTCCTTAAACTTAGCGATGGTGTCGTTGAGCCATTTCTCCAGACCGGGGGCCTCTTGCTCGCCCCACCACCACATCTTCAAGTTCTGGGGAGCTGGCTTCGGGGCTCTGCGGTCGAGACAGGTGTTGCGCTGCTTGCGCAGCTTTGCAGCAAAGGTGATAAACCCACTGCACCCAGGCCTAATCCACCTAGCTTGAGAAAGCTCCTGCGGGAAAGTCTTCGAACGTTCGGCGTGCTCATTTCTTTGCCTCCTGTGTGACTGCTAGATTGTTCTTTTGCCTGGTCTCAGGCTGTAAGCCGTTCGTGCCAGGACCTTTCCAATCGCTCGATCTCAATCTCCACTTCTCTGGGTAACCGTTCCGGTTGGTGTTGCTCCAGGATCTTCTGGACACGCCCGTTTAGGCGCTCGTTAAGATCGGTGCCAAAACCACCCGGACCGGGTACGAAACGATCACGGTAGAAGAGCTTCGGGTACCAAAAATCACGGAAATGGGCATAGGTATGCTCGCGGGTTACATATTCAGCGTTGGGACCTGCCTCCTTGATCAGGGCTACAGCTTCTTCTATCTCCATGGAGGTGATGGATGGCTCCTGGACAGCTGCCCGGGCATAGGCAATGATCTCATCAGCCAGGATATTGCCTTCAAGGGCGTATAGCTTGGCGGAACCCAGCAAACCTGCATTGTGCACCATCTCCACTCCGCTCATAAACGCCCACAGGCTTGGGCAAACATCTCCATGCCCGTCTGGGCGTCAATAGCAGGGTTATCGCTGATCATTTCCAGGCCAAAAGCAGGTAAGCCATACCAATGGGCCAGGTCAGCCACCGCCCCGTATGCCATCAACGTCTCGGGGGCGCAGTACGACCAGAGCGTAGTGCGCATGTCCATCAATTGCACCGTCGGACCCACGGCGCAGAATGGCGCACCAGCGCGCTTGAGCTGGTGGATCACCAGGTTGGCAAGCCAATCCGCGTTCATCAGGACAAGCATCCCGGCAACACTGCACGGGCTGTTTGCCCCCAGCGCAGGGGTAGAGTAATAGAGCAGAGGGATCTCGTAAGCGGCGCTGGTGAGAAGGAGTTCCAGGTTGTAATCCGAGCCGTACAGCAGCCCAGGAGGCACAGATGCGCACATCAGAAAAGGCTTCTCGCGGAAAGCATGCCGCGCTGCCCGCCACCGCCTGTACCAGGTCAATCACATCCATCAGACCGGTCAGGTCATAGGGATAGACCAGAACAGGCTTTGTGGTATGGCGCAGCGTTTGCGCTACAGCCACCTGGCTTTGGATCGGGTCGGGGACATCGATCGACTGTCCGATGACCTGGACATAATCGATGTTGGGAAGGGCATCCAGCAGCCTGGCGCACAGGCCTTGGTCGGCACGAGTGAAGTTCCGCTGGGTGTGCGTATAAGGATCGATGATATTAAGCGTATCGACCATCGAACCGAAGGTCACTTTCCCCGGTGTAAGGAGCGAGGTTAATTCACCACGCCGGTTGTAGATCTGAGGCGAGCGAACTGTCTGGAGAGCCTGCTCCACCAATTCTCCCGGTATGCGAACACGCTCACCCTCCGCTGTCGCGCCAGCATCGACCAATAATTTCCGGGCTTCCTCAACCGGCACGTGGTAACCGGTATGCTCCAGCACATCCAGGCTGGCAGAATGAATTGCCTGCGCCTGGTCATCATTCAGCACAGGCAGGTTAGCCGTGCTTGGTGTTGGGTTGAAGACTCGGGTGCATTCTTTGATCTGCTCGATTTATATCGATTCCTGATCTATCCAAATGTAGCAGTTTATACCAACAAATAATCTATCCCTAGCAGCTTACACCATTCATCCACTTCACGCCCCACGTGACCCTGTGCAAGGGCAAAATGGTGTCTGGTACCGGCCTCGTCCCTGGTATTGGCTTGAGCGATAGTATTCCGGGGTGGTTTCTCGGGTTGATAGGCATTTTTCTGTAGTGGTGTCAGATGATATGGAATGGATATATGACGATATAGCGAGGCGAGATTTATCATGAGGATGAGATAGTATATAATACTGAAAACGATTACACATCTCCAGTCGAAATTATACACAAGGAAAAGGCAAAAGTCAATAAGCCTCCCTTGACATGGGTTAGAGCATCGATATTAGCAGATAGATAAGATCTCCATAACATGTAAATATCGATTAATTGGAGAAGAATGATGTCAGAGTTGAATGATTATCCCACGGCGAACAATAAATTTAGCAAAGCAGTGCAAGTAGGTTTAGTAGTGCGCGACTTAGACAGCACGATTAAAGCACTGAAGAATATCTTCGGATTTGAACAATTTCGTGAAGTAACCTGGCCAATTGATAGACCGGATATGAAAAGTGAATACCACGGTTCTCCAGGGAATTTCAAATTTCGAATTGCATTCACCCAGCTTGGACCAATCGAACTGGAAATTATCCAACCACTCGAGGGTGAGAATATCTATCAAGACTTTCTAGAAAGTCATGGTGAGGGGTTGCATCACCTGCTTTTTGAAGTAGATGATATAGACCAGCTCCAGAAAGAATTAGAACCCCTCGGTATTAAAAAATCCAAAGTGGTACAGGGATTCGACCCGGTACCACATGGGCTTATTTTGACACAGCCAACCTGGTAGGATTTATTCTCGAAGTGAGGAGCCGTGTCTCCGGTTCCGATGGAACAACTCCTGTTCCACCCAAATGATGTGCCTGTAGCATTTGCGGTGCAGTTTTCAGCAATCTAGCCTTCTTTGGCTTTGGCTTCCGCGAACCGAATCGCATTGTGTAGAGCACGCTCTATCTCGGCATCGACACCTGGAGTTAACTCCACCGGTCATGCTTTTGATAGGATTTGCAAAACGCCGATCATGCGCCACCTGGTGAGATAACTTCTTACCAGATTTTTCCCATTGCTCGAGAGTTTGCCGCTTGAACAAGCCAGGGAAGTACAGCTCCTTGCGGAAATACTCTACGGTATGGTCCTGTTGTAGGTAATCGCCTCCCGGACCAACAGCCCGGATGAGGTCCAAAGCCAGCGTGTCATCTGAGATGGCTATGCCTTCGAGAATACGTTTGATGCTATGCACCAGCTCGTCGCAGATCACCACCATTTCCTGAGAGCCATATTGGCCAAAAGAGAGCGTACCCAGGCTCTGGCTCATGGTCATGCCCGCCAGGCCACTTAGCAACATGGTCATCATCGCCTCAGAGGCAGCATCAATATCAGGCGCTTTGACTTCTACCCCTCCGCCCAGTGCCCATAGATCGGCAGATTATAAATGTGAGCCAGTTGGATTATGGCAAGCTTTACCCAAGTTCTGCTCAGGGCTCCCATACGTGACCTGGGTTGTCGTCATATCGAAGACACAGGTATCCGGCTTGAGCACGACCGGAGCGCCCGGCTTGACCAACTGGCATAGGACGACGCCAAAAAGGGTTTCAGCATTGGTTAATACGGTCGTACCTGCTACTGTGGTGGGCGAAGTAGCACCCATCAGCGGGCTTGGGGAATACAAGATGGGCACCCCCGCTAATACGGCATCAACCAGGCCTTCATTCATAACCACTACTTTCAGGGGGCTGATAGGCGTGACAATTGCCAGTACACTCGGTTTTTCACGCAAGACTTGCTCGCCTCCCGAGGCGGCTGCAGTAAGCTCTAGCAAATGTTGCGTGAAAGGCCGCTCCAGGATACTGATGACTGAGGGCTTGGTAGTATTTCGATAAATGGCGTCGTAATCGTGGAAGAAGATCTGATTTGTGGGTTGATCACCAGACATGCATATTGCCTGGACGAAATCGATATTAGGCAATGCATGACCGATGCGGGTGCTGGAGACCATGTCTGCTTTGGTGGGCTGGCGAGGCCCCCACAAGTCGTAATCCCAGAATAGGGGTTCCGATGTGCCGCCCATGCCGTAATACACCCGCCCAACTTCGAGAAGCATATCCATATCCGGGTCATTGCGCCCATATAACATGAAAGAGCTGGGTGCCAGCTTGATAGCAGCTTCAACCATCTCCCGTGGAATGCGGATTTTGCGGTTATCACGGTCAACATGAGCTCCGCCTTTCTGGAAGATATCAAGGAACAAGATCCGAATCACTGTGAATGCCCGTATCTTCGAGTAAGGAAAGCGAGGCCAAATAAATCCGCTCCAGCTCGCTATCAGACAAGATGCGCAGGTTTCCGCCTTTTGCGCCTGTTTTCATAGCATACAATCTCCTCAGAACCGAGTTAGCGCTCAATTCCAGCAACTAGTGGGTCGTTTGACACGGCTATAGCCAAGCACACCAATCGGCGGTAGAATGCGTTAATCTCCGAAAGAAAGCAGGTGGACGCATGACACGCCGAAAAACCGAAGAACTCCGCACATTGACAGACGAGGAGCGAATTGGCTTGAAAGAATTAGTCGTTCTCAAAGTGAGCCTGCCATCCATGTAACTCGGGCGAAGCAAATCCTGTATGTTGTCGCTGGGGCTTCCTATACAGAAGCGGCCCGCTCGTCGGGACGCAAGTCCGGAGATGCGGTCTCCAACCTGGTGAAGCGCTTCAACCAGGAAGGCTTGAACGCTATTCAACCTCGGCATGGTGGTGGTCCCGCAGTTAGATATGGTCCGGTTGAGCGCGACAGGATATTGCGAGAAGCCCGGCGGAAACCAGACCCTGAGACAGATGGCACGGCCACCTGGTCTCTGAAAACCTTGTGTCAGGCGCTGCGCAAAGCCCCAGATGGCCTGCCAGAAGTGAGTGAAGACACCATTCGCACCGTTCTGCTGGAGGCTGGCTTTAGTTGGCAAGAGGCGCGTAGCTGGTGCGAAACGGGTAAAGTGACTCGCAAACGCCATCGCGGCAAAGTTACCGTGGTAGATCCGGATGCGAGTGCCAAAAAAACTTGATCGAAAGAGCTTATCAAACTGGCGAAAGGCTCGGATTAGCGGTGTGGACCCAGGATGAAGCTGGGCCGTATCAGACCTTGCCTTATCCAGGGGCCAGTTGGCAGCCGGTGGGTCAACCAGCACGCCAGCCTCACGAGTATATTCGCAACGGAACGGCAAAATTGCTCACCCTTTTTCATCCTGCTAGCGGTGGAGTGCGAGTTAAGGGTGTCACCAGTAGTGCCAACGTCATTTTGCACCCCTGGCTGAAAACTGAGCTGAGTGCGATCCTACGATTACTGCCCGAAGCGACGCAACTCGATGCAGAAACCAATCGTCAGCTATGGAAAGCCTGGCAAGAAGGCTTATCGCTACCCATCACCCTCCCTCAAGAACTTCCGGCCTTACGGATGTTACTGATTTGGGATAATCTTCGGACACTATACGGTTGAGATCGTCCTATGGTTATTTGCTCACGGCATTATGCCGCTGTACACCCCTTTGGGAGGTTCGTGGTTGAATATGGCCGAGTAGATGCAGCGAATTTTAATCAAACGTGGACTGGCGGGACAACATCCAGAAACGCCTACACAAATCATCTCCTTGTTAGAAGGGGTCGCCAATGGTTGGAACCTGGCCCCCACGCCTTTTGAATGGGGCGGCAAACGCTATGCTCGCCGCCAACGAAGCCGGCAGCGGCGACATGCATCGGTGGATCTGGTGCTTGCACTGGTCGACCAGTTCGTCGCTCCCAAAATATCCTCCAAAAATGGCAGCTATACTAGAATAGGAACACGGTCGTCCCCGGTTCGGTCACCATACTCGGATTTACGCAGTCTTTTTGACCTTAGCTGCCCATCAAGCTCTTAGCCAGCGTCACTGCCCGTTGATAACATTTTCTTGGATAGATTGAATTAGGGGGTCCACAACTTTCTCCTGTTCAGCAAACAACCTTCTAAGGCCATGATCCAGTCATGGCCATTAAAGAGCACCTTGTATCCAAATAATTCGGATATGCTGCTAGGACAAAGTCATTATTACATCGCCATGTAGTCAATCCCTAACAGCTTGCACCATTCGCCGATCTCACGCCCTACATGACCCTGCGCGAGGGCGAAATGATGCCCGTAACCGGCTTCACCCAGCACCTCGAGGGCTTGCGCCAGATCGAACGGATAAACCACTTTTGCAGCCGATCCGGGAAATTCCAATGTGTAGGGCACTACCTCGCCCTGCATAGTAGCTACACGCATGGTGCCGCGCCGCCCACAAAGGTTGATGGCGGTCACCGGTCCGGGGCGCATCGTCGCCTGGATGTTGGGACCAAAGGCGCCCGGTCCAATATGCTCGGGGATCGGTCTGAGTTGCAGGCGACCTAAACTGGACGCCAGGCTCGTGGGCATGTTACCGCAGTGATGCCAGAGAGCGCTATTTTCATCCAGATTCGCCTGGATGATATCCGTATGAAAAGTGGCTTTACCCGTCAGGATTTGCCCGGCAGCCATGATGATCGCTCCAGGCACGTCACTTTCGCAAGAAGCGGCAATCCCCTGATCGTTGAACAGGCTGCACCCCAGGCAGGGTCCACCCAGATGGTCATGGAAGCACTCGACGGTGACTGCCTGGAGGTTCTCATCGCTAGCGAGCTGCTTCATCGCCAGGTAAGATTGCACCCCGTAACGCACCGCTTCGGGTGAGATGATCGAGGTGTCGAACCTGCTCTCCATCTTATCCCAGGCTGCTTCAACCTCCGCCGCGGGGACTGCGTTGATGGTGCGCTCATAACGGGTGAGTCCCACATTGACCACCTGCACGCCGAAGGTCTCGCGCAAAGCCAGCTCATCGAAGACCACATCAGACATACCCTGCGCCCGCCAGCCCATCAAGCCCACCCTCAAGCCCTTCATACGCTTGATCATCGCTGCGGCGCGGATATAGGGGATGATCTTCCCCCACACCCGCGCATCTCCCAGATTACCGATCACAACTCGATAATTGATCCCCAATTCCTTGAAAGGGAAGAAGGTCTGTTGCAAACCGACAAAAGCGCCCCACGCATCCTTGGTTGTCATCCCCCACAAAACGGTGGGCAGGTTGACTGCCTGAGCCATGATCGGCATAATGTGATCCAGGGTAAAGTTACCCGGGATGATCAGCAAAGCCTCGATACGCTTGCTGGCAAGGTAATCGGCGATGATCGGGATATCGCGCTCGCTCTCCAACAGGGTGGGGCTGATCACCAGCTCGACTTTATCGAGAGGGGCTGTTTTAGGAAATAGCTCCGGCAGACCCCGGGCATACTCGGCGCCGCTTTCATGGGGCCAACTGGTTACCACTACGCCCAGGCGCGGGCGCAGCATAGTTCCTGGCTGATTGGGGATGTCCATTCAATACTCCTATCCGGACTGGGCTAACTAACTCATCAAAACGATCAGCTTCGGATGACTGGAGTTACAGGGGGATTGTGTGGTCATATCGGCGATGCCGCAGAACGAAAGATTCCAGTGCAAAATACCTGAAAACGATTACACACAACTACTCGACATTATACCTACGGAAAATACAAAAGTCAATAACCTTTCCCCGAATGGTTCAGTAACGCGAGTACGGGGTATGAATTCTCGGTTATGATGTGTTGCGCGGGGTGACGCACTCAAAAGTTGTCTGGAGAGTTTTTTTAAAAGCACAGGAGATAAGCTATGGAAAAACTTCAGCTCGATAGAAGAGCATTTTGGAGCTTACCGATGCGAAGACGACGAATTGCACAACTATAGACATTGGTGATACATTGGCAGCATTTGGGTGTGATAATGGGAAGATTGCGCTTTGGAAGCGACAGGATGGTTTGACATTTTGGATTGCAATGGTATTTCGCGACATTCATGAGTATTTGGTGTAAGGAGTTCGCAGCAGTTATGGTGGATAGGCTGGTGAGTGATTGAGGAGTTGTTGGAGGAAGTGTTGCGGCGTTCGCACGATCTGGGATGGGAAAGGGCGATAGAATGGTAGTGCTGGGCTGTGGAACCTGGTTGGGCAAGTCAAAGTGGATGAGAATCGAACGAGATCACGCCATACCGCAACTGCTGAAAGCCTAGAGATTTCGGGTTGTTGTGACGATTGATGATGGTGCAGACGAGATGCAAAACATTGTTGAGAAGATGGTATTGTTGGCGCTCAGAGACACAGGGTAACTGTTGAAGATACAAAAGCTCTTCGAGACTGGAAGAAGCGTACCAGGTAGCGTACGATTACGAGAAAACCGTAACAGGGACATGGGGATGAATCGTGAGTGCTGGACGATTCAGACCCGCAAATTGCGCATTTGCGGGTTTTGAGAATGGGAAAAGCTGCAGACGGTTTGATCGTTCTCAGCTGGATTGGGAGAAGCAGTGAAGACGTTTCAATGCTTTCGGGCAAAGCGAGTGTGGGGCGTGCGCTCACATGGGGATGGAAACGGGCTGGACACTGACCTGGCTTGAGAAGCCGTTGCGAGTGCGCAAGACACGCAGAAAACTTGCGTTGTGGCAATGCCATAATTGCTCAAACAAGAGCAGACCTGCAAGCGCGCATCAAGGGAAGCGTCTCTGGCTGGCTGGAGAGAAGAGTATTTGCTCAAGGTGCTTGGGTACAATTTTGTGTTCACCCGTTGCGCGACAATGATTGACATATCAATAAAATTATGGTATTTTAATTGTGTAATCGTTTCCACACACAAACACATCTCTCACAGTTAGAATAGGTCTTGGCATGATCGTAGATGCGGGTTTCCCTCCAATGTAGCCTGACGCAAGCTGTCAGGCTACAATCTTGGCAGAGGTGAGCGAATACACGGATCAGCGGCGGAGAGAGTAACAAATACCGAGCATGGAGCGCTACCCTTGAAGCTATCACTAGCTATACAAACGCCGGAAGTCCCTCGCCCCGTCCCTGTCGCTTTGCTGAGCGGGACGCTGGAAGAAAAACTGGCAAAAGCTTCCCGCTGGGGCGCTGATGGCGTCGAGCTGATGACCAGCGAGCCCGAGAAAATCGATATTGAGCAGATGCAGGGATTACTAATAAAATACAACCTGGGTGTAGCCGCAGCAGCCAGCGGCGCCATCTCACTCGCCATGGGTTTTACCCTGCTCAACGCCGATCCTCAAGTGGCTGAAGAAGCGCGAACACGCCTGTATGCGCTCATCGACCTGGCTGCAGCCCTCAGTTCCCCTTTTGTGACGATCGGCAGCTTTCGGGGAAAGCTGGCATGGGCAGGCGCAGGCGCTCGTGAAAAGCTGGTGCGCACATTGCGGGAGGCGGCGGCTTATGCCCAGGCGCGCTCCGTACGCATCGCCCTCGAAGCGCTCAACCGTTATGAAGGCGATATCGTCAACAACCATGTGGAAGGGTTAGCTTTTCTCGATGATGTCGATCACCCTGCCATAGGGCTGTTGCTGGATACCTACCACGTCAATATCGAGGAGGCGTCCTGGACAACGCCTTTCGAGCGCACCATGCAAGCCGGTAAGCTCTTCCATGTTCACCTTGGCGATAACAATCGTCTACCTCCGGGAAAAGGCTTGATCGACTTTCCCGCAATTATCGAAACGCTGCGCCGGGTGGGTTATACGCGGCTATCTGACCGCAGAGCTGCTGGCAAAACCCGATCCCGACACTGCCGCACAACAAACCCTGACCTATATGCGTTCTCTCCTGGAAGGATGACTTATGAAGCTCAGCTGCTTGCCAGTTTCTTTCTTCTCCGATATTATCGAGGGACGGATGAGCGTCTTTGAATGGGCGGAGATGGGAGCATCTCTCGGTCTTGACGCCATCGATATCAGCATCCTCTTCACGCCAGACCACACTCCACAAACACTGGCGCAGATCCGCCGGGATATCGCCTCGATTGGCATGCGAATTTTGATGGTCACCAGCTACCCGGATTTCACGCACCCGGACGCCGCGCAACGCGAGCGAGAGCTTGCCCTGGAACAAGAGGTTGTTGCGGTTGCAGCAGCCCTGGGCGCGCAATTTGTGCGCGTCACTGCCGGGCAGGCGCATCCCGAGACCGGGCGCGCCGAAGGCACCGCCTGGGCTATCCAGGGATTGCGGCGGCTGGCGGAAAGCACACAAGGCTCCGGGATCACCCTGGTCTACGAGAACCACGCCAAGCCCGGCGCCTGGGTATATACCGATTTCTCCCAGCCGCCGGAGATATTCCTCGAGATCGCCCGCTCGATCGCCAATTCAGGCATCGGCGTCAACTTCGATACAGGCAATGCAGCCACCTTCGCCGATGACCCGGTGGAGCTGTTACAGGCGGTCATCGACCGGGTGATCACCATCCATGCCGCAGATTCGAGCCGGCGCGGCGAGCTGAAACACGTCCTGTTGGGCACGGGCGTCACACCTTATCCGGCGCTCTTCAGCGCGTTGAAGAAATCCGGTTGGGACGGGTGGATTTGCATGGAAGAGGCATCCAATCAGGGGCGAGCGGGCGTTGAAGCGGCGGCGCAGTTCATCCGCACCACATGGGAAGCCGCCTGATCAGCTTCCCGGGAAACTGGGGATCATCAGGAGTAGAGATTGAAGCGAGGGACCAGATCATGACGAAAAAATTAGCTTTTATCCATACCGTGCCATCCCTGGTGAGCTTATTTGGCGACCTTTCCAAAGAATTGCTGCCAGCCGGCGTAGAAGTCTTCCACATTGCCGACGAGCTGCTGCTCAAGGTCGTCCTGGCGCAGGGCGGGCTCTCACCTTTTATCTTCCGCCGCGTGGCTGAGCATGTGACTGCCGCCGAGGAAGGCGGCGCCAGCGTAGTACAGCTCACCTGCTCCTCCATCTCTCCCTGCGCCGACGCCGCTCGCCCGCTGGTGAGCATCCCGGTGCTCAAGATCGACGAGCCGATGGTGGACCGCGCCCTTTCCCTGGGGGAGCGCATCGGCATCGCTGCCACCGCGCCCACCACCCTCAAGCCCACCACCGAGCTGGTTTACATGCGTGCGGCGCTGCAAGGCAAACCGGTGAAGGTTGAATCTGTCCTGTGTGAAGGGGCATATAAAGCGCTCTTCTCCGGGGATACAGAGACCCACGACCGCATTGTGCGCCAGTACCTGCAAGACCTGATGGCGAAAACGGATGTTGTCATCCTGGCGCAGGCGTCTATGGCGCGCGTGGCAAACACCATCCCGGCTGAAGAGCAGGCTGTGCCGATCTTATCCAGCCCGCGCCTGGCAATGGAGCGCGCCCGGAGCGTCATCGAACAAGGCGGGGCATGAGCGAACCGGAACCGCTACTGAAGGATGAGCTATTCAGGGAGCTCCCCCCTCCCTGGTCTGACGCGACCCTGCGCCAGGAGATCCACGCGCATAACATCCGCACGGGGCGCTGCATTGTCGCCCTGGATGACGATCCGACCGGCACGCAAACCGTGCACGATATCTGGGTGCTGACCCGCTGGGAAGTGAGCGACCTGACTGCCGCTCTCTCGGATGGAGAGACAGCCCTCTATATCCTGACCAACAGCCGCAGCATGCCGCTGCCAGACGCCCAGCAAATGAACCGGGAGATCGCCGCCAATCTGGTCCAGGCGTCGCGGAACGCCCAACGGCAAATCACCGTGGTCAGCCGCAGCGATTCGACCCTGCGCGGCCATTTCCCCGGCGAGGTGGACGCCCTGGAACAGGCGCTCGCCCAGGCGCAAAACGCCGGGTTCGACGGCGTCTGCATCATCCCTTTCTTCCCAGAGGGCGGGCGCTTTACGATCGACAATATCCATTGGGTGCAGGAAGGCGAGCGACTGATCCCCGCTGCCCAGACGCCCTACGCCAGAGATGCGGTCTTCGGATACCAGCATTCCCGCCTGCCGGAATGGGTAGAAGAGAAAACCGGCGGGCGCGTGAAAGCCGGCGAGGTGCACACCATCACGCTCGATACCCTGCGCCAGGGCGGTCCCGACCGGGTAGCAGATCAGCTGAGGGCAGCGAGCGGCAGCGCCATCGTCGTTGTCAATGCCGCTCACGACCGCGACCTGGAGGTTTTCGTCGCTGGCTTGCTGAAGGTGGAAGCCGAAGGCAAGCGCTTCCTCTTCCGCACCGCGGCATCATTCGTCAAAGTGGCATCCGGATTGGCAGATAGACCCTTGCTCTCGGCTCGGGAGCTGGTGGGGGAGAGACCGCACGGCGGCGGATTGATCGTTTTCGGCTCGCATGTGCCCAAAAGCACTGCCCAGCTGGCAGCGCTGCGGGCGCTCGAAAGCGTCGTTGCCATCGAGCTGGAAGTAGCCGCAGTATTGGACGGCTCCCAACGCCAGGACGCCCTCGCCCGGGCTACCGCCGCGGCTAACCAGGCGCTCGGCAGCGGAAAAAACGCCCTGCTCTTCACCAGCCGCATGCTGGTAAGCGGGAATAGCCAGGCGGAGTCCCTGTCTATCGGCAAGACGGTCTCGCAGGCTCTGATGGAGGTGGTTCACGGCATCGACCGCGAGCCGCGCTTCGTGATTGGCAAGGGAGGCATCACCTCCAGCGATTTGGCGACGGAGGGGATGGGCGTGCGCGCTGCGCGTGTGCTCGGTCAGGTGCTGCCCGGCGTGCCGGTATGGCAGCTTGGACCTGGAAGCCGCTGGCGCGGGGTAACCTATATCGTTTTCCCCGGCAATGTCGGCGACGATGGCGCCGTTGCCAGGGTTGTCTCCTTGCTTACAAGTCCTTCCGAAAGTTAATTCAAGCCCGACGCCAGGAATTGTTGACCATGCCATCCGACCCACTTCCCGAGAAATTGCCCATTGTCGTTATCGCCTGCCAGGTCTTCCAGCATTTACTCGAAGCGCGGCTGCCTGCAGAGCTGGTCCGCTCGGTCAACTTCCTGGATTACGGCTTGCACAGCATACCGCGCAAGCTCACCCACAAAGTCCAGGAGCTGATCGATGCGATTGCGGAGCCGAGCCTGGTTGTGTTGGGCTACGGCTTGTGCGGCAATGGGTTGAACGGTATCCGCGCCGGACGGCACATCCTGCTCATCCCGCGCACCGATGACTGCATTGCGATATTGCTCGGCTCCTACCAGGCGTACAAGCAGGCGTTCAACTCGGCGCCCGGGACGTATTACCTGAGCAAGGGCTGGCTAGAATCGGGGAGCAACCCGCTCAGCGAATACCAGAAATACCTTGAGCGCTACGGCAGCGAGCAAGCCGACTGGATCATGGATCAGCAATACCAGAACTACAAGCGCCTGGCTTTTGTGGCTCATAACCCGCAGGACCTGGCGCATTACCGGCCGCAGGCAGAAGAAGTCGCCCGGTTTTGCCAGCGCTGGGGGATGCAATACGAGGAGATCCTCGGCTCGGAAGACTATATCAACCGCCTGATCCAGGTAGCCACAGCATTAGACCAGGCTGGCGAAGATTTCATCGTCGTCCCACCCGGCGGCGAGCTCAGCCAAAGCCAGTTCATCCGCTAAAGTAGGGTTGCCCAAATGCCTATCCTTACAGTCGTCTACGGTGAAGACACCAAAACAATCGAAGTCCCGCCTGACAGCGTGCTCGGCGACGCCATCCCGGCAACCGGTCTGCCATTGGAGCAGCCCTGCGCCGGACGGGGCACCTGCGGCAAGTGCAAGGTACTGGTTGAAGAAGGCGCCGCTCCGCCGGACGAGATCGAGTTCAAGCACCTCACACCGGGCGAGCTGGCGCTGAACAATCGCCTCGCCTGCCGGGCAAGAGTCCAGGGCGACGCACGCGTCGTCCTTTCTCCCATTGTCGTCTATTCCAACAAAAACTTCCGCAGCAGCTACCGCTACCGGCGCAGCGAGGCGCCGCTCGGTCTGGCGATCGACCTGGGCTCCACCACGGTCGCGGCTTTCTTGACCATGCTGGACGACGGCGAGGTATGCGCCGGTGGAGCCGGTCTCAACCAGCAGACGGTTTTTGGCGCGGATGTCATCTCTCGCCTTGCGGCTGCCCGGAACAGCGCGGTGAACGCCGAGCGGCTGCAAAGATTGGCGCTGGCATCGATCAACCAGGCAGTCGATTCGCTCAAGCTGCCGGAGCGCATCCGCCAGCGGGTCGAGCGCGTCACGGTGGTCTGCAACGTTGCCATGCACCACCTGCTCGCCCGCCTGCCGATCGACACACTGGCGGTGATGCCCTTCCAGCCTTACGACCGCAGGGCGATTCGCGACGCCACATCGCTGATGGGCGGCATCTTCCCGCAAGGCGCGCGGGTATCGCTGCCGCCGATGATCGGCGGATTTGTCGGATCGGACGCCCTGGCTTGCCTGGCGTACTTCCATTTCGACAACCCACCCGGACCGATCGCGGCGATCGACCTGGGCACCAACGGCGAGGTCATGGTCACGGATGGCAAGCGCATCCTGACCGCTTCGACCGCCGCCGGACCCGCCTTCGAGGGCGTCAACATCTCCTGCGGCAGCCGGGCGGTGGACGGAGCCATCACCAGCGTGCGCCTGGAGGACGGCGACCTGGTTTACGATACAATCGCCGGCGAGCCCCCGGTGGGTTTGACCGGCTCCGGGCTGTTGAGCCTGGTGCATGTGCTTCGCCAGGCAGGCGTGATCGAGCCCGGCGGGCGCATTGCCGATCCGCCCCCCGTGCTGAGCGGGAAGCTGCAACAAAGCTACCACGGGCGCCGCATTCTGCTCAAGCCGGATGGACGCCTGGCGCTGTCCCAATGGGATATCCGCGAGCTGCAGAAAGCCAAAGGCGCCATCCGGGCTGCCATCGAGATCTTGATGGCGCAGCTCGGGCTGAAAGCGGGAGACCTGCAGCGCGTCATCCTGACCGGCTCTTTCGGGGGGCAGGTGGATATTGGCTCCGCCATTGACCTGGGAATGATCCCACCGGTGCAGCCCGGCGTCGTCGAGACGATCGCCAACGGCGCCGGCTTCGGCGCGGCGATGTTCCTCTCCGACGAAGGCTTTGCCTTTGCTGAAGAGCTGGCTGCCCGATCAGAACAGATCGATCTGGACCAGAATGCAGATTTCTATACTCATTATGTCAATGCGATGGCATTGGTGCCTGAGCTAAAACAAACTATAGAGGTGCACTAAAAGGTTGTTACCGGTTTTGGGGGTTGGGGGCGGCGTACGCCGCCCCCAACCCCAAAACCGGAACTCAACAACAACTTTTGAGTGCTCCGACTCATAGCATCCTAAAGCTCAAGGGAGTTCGTTATGGAGAGAGTTATCGAAAACACCAGACTGACCGCATCAATCCAGGAAGCGATCGCTCAGGAACGGCGGCAACGCGAGGCGCAAGCTCGCCAGAGCAGCTATCACCTGATCCTGCAAGGGGAGCGGCAGAAGGCAATTGAGAGCTTGCTGTATTTTACGTTACCCAAGAAATTCCCGCTGGTGGTCGACCAACTGGTGCAGCAGATCGAAACCGGGTTCGGCGAAGGCAGCCAGGCGATGCGGGAGGAGTACCTGGCTTTCCTGGCGGAGCTAGCCCTGGCGTTGCGCTCGCTCCTGCCGCGCTGGAACCTGCAAAATGTTGAGCGCCACGGCAAATCCATCCTCACCCAGGCGCGGCTGGAAGCGACCGCCGACCACCTGCAAGCCGTTATCCAGCGGCTGGCTCGCCACGCCCCCGAAGCCGAGGCGGCTATCCTGGGCAAGATACAGGTGGAAACTGCCGCCCGCTATAAAGCCGAACAGGCTCCTGAGCCCGAGGAAGCAGCCAAAGCCCTGACAGGCAACTCCCTGGGTGAATTCATCGAGAATTACTGCCGGGAGCTCTCCCAAAGCCAGCTGCGCCGCCTTGTCGAGATGCGCTTTGCCGGCGAGACAGACACCGAGCTGAGCAACGATTATGCGGCTTTCCTGCAACACACCCTTTACCTGGGAGCCTCCTTCGCTACTACCAACCCTCCCCTGGTGAATATGGCATGGGACATCCTGCCGGGAACCTGGAACCCGGTGATCGATGGCATCATCCGCAGCCACCCAGAAGCTGACGCTGCCCACCTGGCGAAGCTGGTCACGCTGGAGGTTGTGGTGGCGCAAATGCGGCTGCTGCGCCCCATCTTCCTGTTCAATGAAGGTCGCATGGGGAGCGTTTGCCTGCAGGTGAACCCGGAAAATCACGCCAGCTCGCAGGCGATGGTGGCGGATGCCATCTTCTTCTATGACCTGATGCGCTGCCATCTGGATGGCGGCATCCCCAACGTGGTCTTCAAGCTCCCCGGCACCCAGGCGGGTCTGGAAGCCTGCCGGGAGCTGACCAGCCGGGGCATCGGGGTGACCATCACGGTAAATTTCGGCATGTTCCAGCATATTCCCTTCGCCGAAGCGATGAACCAGGGGCAGGCAATCTACTCCAACCTGGTTGAGATGAGCGGGCGCCTGGCGTTCCCGGTGCGCGACGAGCTGCTGGGCAAGCTAGAAGCGCTTGCGGCGCAGGGCATCGACGAAGCCGCAGCGCGCCAGGCAGCCGCCTGGTCGGGCGTGATCATCGCCAAGCGGCTCTACCAGGCGCTGAGAGAGCGCGGCATCGATCAAAGCCGCTGCAAGATCCTGATCGCCTCGCTGCGCATCTACCAGGGCGAGCATTACCAGGCTTTGCCAAACGCCTTTCCGGATATCACCGAGATCACCGGCGCCAGGCTGTTGAGCGTCTTCCCCAACGTGCGCTATGCTTACGACCACGCCGCCCCGATCGATATCCAGCCACAGCAGATCGAAGCCGCGTTGCCAGGCGGGGTTATGGATGTTTTGGCGCACAGCGAGATCTTCAAACAGGCTTACTATCTGCCGGGCGATGATGCGCGCTTCCAACCGCAGCACGAGCTGACTCTGCAGGACGAGCCGGGCACTTTTGCCTGGCAACCGGTCTACAACACGCTGACAGAATTTATAAAAAGTTATAATACATTGGTACAACGGATCACAGAAAGAAAAGCCCAACTGATGGGATAAACCAAGAGGTTATCAAATGTCTGACAACAATCCAATTCGCACGATAGAAGAAGTAACGGCTGTCCTGGAAGAGCAAGAGCTGACCAAGGAACAGCTGATGAGCTACCTGCGCCAGGTGCTGGAAATCCGCGCACTCGAAGACAATATTGCCAACCTGCTCAGCAAAGCGGTGCTCAAAGGCGCCTCCCACTTATACGCCGGGCAGGAAGCCGTGGCGGTGGGCGCAGTAGCCGCCCTGCGCGACGACGACCTGGTGACCAGCACGCATCGCGGTCATGGTCACGCCCACGCCCACGGCGATAAAGCTGCCAGCACCCCGGCTGCCAAGCAAGAACACTACAACAAGATGATGGCGGAAGTGCTGGGTAAATCCGGCGGCTACTGCAAGGGCAAGGGCGGCTCCATGCACATCGCCGACGTGGCGCACGGCAACCTGGGCGCCACCGGCATCGTTGGCGGCAACATCCCGGTGGCGGTCGGCGCGGCGCTGGCTCAAAAGCTGATGGGCACGATCGCGTCGTGCTGTGCTTCTTCGGCGAAGGCGCATCCAACACCGGCAACTTCCACGAGTCGCTCAATATGGCTTCCCTGTGGGACCTGCCGGTCGTCTTCGTGGCAGAGAACAACCAGTACGCCATGTCCGTGCCCTGGGTCAAAGCCAGCAAGCTGAACGATATCGCTCTGCGGGCGGCTGCCTATGGCATCCCCGGCGTGGTGGTGGATGGTATGGATGTGCTCGCCGTGCGCGGCGCGGTGCTCAAAGCCGCCGAGAACGCCCGCCAGGGGCATGGACCCACCCTGGTCGAAGCCAAGTGCTACCGCTGGTACGGGCACTCCCATTCCGACCCGCGCGCGTACCGCACGCGCGAGGAGGAAGCCGAGTGGCGCAAGCGCGATCCGATCAAGGTGCTCAAGGAAAAAATGGCGGCGGTGGGCATGCTCTCCGACGACGAGTTCAGCAAGCTCGAAGATGCTGTGCAGGAAAAGCTGGGCAACGCCATGGGATTCGCCGAAACATCGCCGGAGCCGGCGCCGGAAGACGTCTATACCGACGTCTTCGCGCCGTCTAAAACAACCCCGGCGGATGTCGAGAAGGAAAAGCAGCTCAGAGTCCGGGTGAGCCAGGATAAGGACATGCGCCAGATCTCCTACGCCCAGGCGCTGGTGGAAGCCATGCGCGAGGAGATGCTGCACGACGAGCGCGTCTTCATCTTCGGCGAAGATGTGGGCTTGTACGGCGGCGCTTACGGCGCCACGCGCGGCCTCTTCCAGGAGTTCGGCGAGAAGCGCGTGATCGACACGCCGATCTCCGAAGCGACGGTAGGCGGCGCGGCGGTGGGGGCTGCCATGGCGGGCATGCGCCCGGTAGCGGAGATCATGTACGTCGATTTCACCCCGCTGGCGATGGACCAGATCGCCAACCAGGGCGCCAAGAACCGCTACATGTTCGGCGGGCGCACCTCCGTGCCCATGGTGCTGCGCACCGAAGGCGGCGCCGGGCGGGCGATTGCTGCCCACCACTCGCAGTCGCTGGAATCGCTGTGGACGCACTTCCCGGGCATCTACGTGGTGATGCCGGCAACGCCCTACGACGCCAAGGGTCTGCTCAAAGCCGCCATCCGTGATGACAACCCGGTGATGTTCATCGAGCACAAGATGCTCTACAAGGAAAAAGGTCCCGTGCCGGAGGAGGAGTACATCATCCCGCTCGGCGTGGCGGATATCAAGCGCGAGGGCAAGGATGTCACCCTGGTCACCTACTCGCGCATGGTCTACCGCGCCCTGGAAGCGGCTGAACTCCTGGCGCAGGAAGGCATCGACGTCGAGGTGATCGACCTGCGCACGCTCAAGCCGCTGGACATCGACACGGTCATCGCCTCCGTGAAGAAGACCGGGCGGTTCGTGGGCTTGACCGAAGCCTACGAGAACACCAGCTTCATCAACGAGGTGATGGCGCAGATCAACGAGCTGGCATTTCGACTGGCTGGACGCTCCCATGCAGCGCGTGGCTGCCGCCAACGTGCCCGTGCCGCGCGCCGAGGTGCTGGAAGACATGGCGATCCCCAACGTGGGGCGCATCTTGCAGGCTTGCAGAAAGGTGGTGAGCTGATGGCAGTGGAGTTCTTCATCCCCAAGCTGGGCCAGACCGTCGAAGAGGTGACCATCATCGACTGGCTGGTCAAGGACGGCGAGCGCGTCGAGCAGGGACAATCCATCCTGGAAGTTGAGACCGACAAGGCGGTCTTCCCCGTAGAAGCCAACGCCAAAGGCGTCATCCACCTGGGTCCCTATAAAAAGGGCGACGTGGTGCCCGTGATCACCACCGTGGCAGTGATCGGCAAGCCCGAGGACCGCTTCTCCGTCTCGGCTGCCGAAGCTCCCGCCGCCGTCCAGACCCCGGCTGCCGAAACCAGCGCTGCACGCTGTTGAGGGCGCTCCAGCAGCGGCTGCGGAAGCGTGCGAACGCGACACCCGACGCTTCCACACATCCTTTCGCCTCGCCGCGCGCCCGCAAGCTGGCATCCGAGAAGCAGGTGGACCTGCGCCAGGTGACCCCCACGGGCGGGAGCGGCGTGCGCGTTATCGAGAAGGACGTGCTGGATTTCCTGGCGCACGCCCCCAAGCCGACCCCCGTCGCCAGGCGCGTGGCTGAGGAAGCCGGCGTCTCGCTGCAGGGACTCTCGGGCAGCGGACCCGGCGGGCGCATCACGCGTGCCGACGTGGAGCAGGCCCTGCAGAGCGGACCGGCGCCTACAGCCGGCGGGGACAACGCCTGCCGGCGAGCCGGACATCCTGGAGCGCATCCCGCTCTCGGGCGTGCGCGCCGTGATCGCCGAGCGCATGGCGACGAGCGTGCACACCACGGCGCGCGTCACCCTGGTGATGGAGGTGGACGCCACGCAGCTCGTGCAGATGCGCGAGCGCCTGAAAGCGCAGGGTGGAGAAGGAGTGGGGCTTTGCGCCGGGTTACAACGACCTGCTGGCGAAGATGGTCGCTACGGGGCTGCGCAAGTTCCCGTACATGAACGCCCGCCTGACCGAGGATTCCATCCTGCACCTGAAAGCGATCAACATGGGCATGGCAGTGGATACCGAGCGCGGCCTGCTGGTGCCGGTGATCCGGGACGCAGACCAGAAGAGCCTGCGCCAGTTCGGGCTGGAGTTCCGTGAGCTGGTGGAGCGCGCCCGCCAGCGCAAATCGCTGCCCGACGACCTGACAGGCGGCACGTTCACCATCACCAGCCTGGGCGCTTTCGGCATCGACGCCTTCACGCCGGTGATCAACTACCCCGAAGCGGCGATCCTGGGCGTGGGGCGCATCGCGCCGCGCGCCACCGTGGTCGACGGGGAGCTTGCCGTGCGCACGATGTGCACCCTGTCGCTGGTCTTCGACCACCGCCTGGTGGATGGCGCCCCGGCAGCGCGCTTCCTGGCTTACCTGAAAGAGATCATCGAAGAGCCTTATCTTTGGCTGAGCGACCTGCAAGAATAAAGCTCATCCGGCAACACCTGAAAAATGGGGTGCTGAGCGGGCTGCGCCCGGCTCAGCACCCCGTTTTTTAGGAATCTTGCACTTCAATGGTGCACTGATGAACACATCCGATAAAGGCTGCCCATTTCCCGTAGCGGATGGCGAGACCGGCTTGCAGGTGCTGAAGGGACTTGCCAGGACGCGCTCGTTATTGACCGCCCTGACCATCATGCAAGATAAAGTAGGCAACGTCTTCCAGGTGAACCTGCCCGGGTTCAGACCGGCGGTCATGGCGGGTGCCGGAGGCGAACCGGCTGATCATGGTCAGCGAGCGGCAGCGCTTCAGCTGGCGCAGCCCGGGCGATCCCGTGACGCGCTTGCTGCGCCAGGGGGTGCTGGTGGTCGACGGCGAGCTGCACGACGAGCTGCGCAGCTTGATGAACCCGCCCCTGCAAAGGCCGAACGTCCTGCCGCACATCGGGCAGATGTGGCGCAGCACGGACCAGATTACGGGAGCCTGGAAAGACGGCGACCGGCGCGATATGCTGGTGGAGATGCGGCGCATCGCCCTGCTGATCCTGGTGGGCAGCCTGTTCTCGATCGACTTCACGAAAGACATGGAGCGCATGTGGCAGCCGGTGATGCGCCTGCTGGAGTACATCTCGCCGGGCTTATGGATCCTGTGGCCGGATATGCCGCGCCCCAAGTACCGCGGCGCCATTCAAGAGATGGACGATTTCCTCTACCAGATGATCCGCACCCGGCGCGAGCAAAGCGCCAGCCAGGAGTCTGCAGCCGCTGGCGACCTGCTCGAAGCACCTGATCGCCGGCGGGCTGAGCGACGACCTGATCCGCGACCAGCTTCTGACCATGCTGATCGCCGGTCACGACACCAGCACAGCGCTGCTGGCATGGGTTCTCTTTTTACTGGGGAGCCACCCGCAATGGATGGCACAGATGAAAAAAGAGGTGGATGCGGTGCTGACCAGCGCCAGCGAGCCGCCGACCGCCGAGCAGCTCAACCGGCTGCAGATCACCGACCAGGTGATCAAGGAGGCGCTGCGCATCTACCCACCCATCCACGTGGGCAACCGCTTTGCGAAAGAAGATGTGAACCTGCAAGGGTACCGGCTGCCCGCCGGCACGCGCCTGATGTGCTCGATCTACCTGACCCACCGGGATAAGAACATCTGGGAGGAGCCGGAGCAGTTCCGCCCGGAGCGCTTCGAGCGCTCGCAGGAGCAAAAGCGACCGCCGCTGGCATACGTGCCGTTTGGCGGCGGACCGCGCAACTGCATCGGCGCCGCCTTCGCCCAGGTCGAAGCGAAGGTGGTGCTGGCGCGCTTGCTGCAATGCTTCGACCTCGAGCTGCTGAACGCGAGTGAAGTGCGCCCGTACATGGGCGCCACGCTGGAGCCGCGCCCGGGGGTGATGATGCGCGTGCAGCGCAGGGGAGGCGTGATTCAGCGATTCTAGAGTCAGCGAGCCAGTGAGAAAAGGAATTGAGGGGCCGATTTTTTGAGGCGAGCGATGCTATACTTCAGAAGGGATAAACGGAAGCGAGCGATACCCCGGCTGTGAATGCGCTAAAAAAAGAGCACCATTCGGGCAACACGGACGACTGAAATGACAACCCAGACGGATAATCTCCCATCCCATTACCAGCTACTCGGGTTGAGCCGGCTGGCCTGTTCCTTGCTGGGCGTAATGGCTGTTTTCACTGGTTATCGCGTACCTGCCCCAGAGCATGCGCGGCATCTATACCGATTGGCAGGTCATCAGTAGCTATAGCGCACTTAAGGCATTCATCCCTTACCAGGCATATGCCATCCTTGTTTGGAGCCTGCGTTACCTGGCCGCCACCCTCTTCTGGCTGGCTGCGATATTCGTCTACGTTGAAGTGGGCCTGCGAAATTCGCGCTACACCTGGATGGGGCTCTTTACTTCTTCGTTGCTGGTCTTCATCCCTCCGGCATTGCTGACCGGGCAGGCAGGTGCAAGGCCAGACCTCCCATCTCCCTGGGATACGATCATCCTGATTGCCAGCCTGCTGGTCGCCCTACTGGGGCTGGCGGGATCGTGTTTTTCTATACCATCTTTCCGGACGGTCGCTTCGCACCCCGCTGGATGCGCTGGGCGGCGCTGAGCGTGGCGGCGGCAGTGGTATTGCTGGGCATTGCGACGTTCAGCCCGGCTCAAGCGGAATGGAGCTGGATGGCGAGCGTTTTGCTGCTGTTGAGCGGGGTGCTGGCGGGCGTTGCCAGCCAGATCTATCGCTACAGGCGCAAGACCATCCCGGAAGAGAGAAGCCAGACGCGCCTGGTCGTCCTGGCGCTGGTCATCCTACCCCCTGGCTTTCATCGCGCCGGCTGTGCTGGGCGACTCGCCGTGGGCGGGCTTCAGCGGGATTTTCCTATCCACCTTGCTGCTGACAGCTCTCCCGCTTGCCCTGGTTTATTCCATGCTGCGCAGAGGCTTGTGGGGGGTCCGCCTGCAACCTTACCAAAAGCAACGCTACGCGCTGCTGGTCGCCGTGGCGCTGATAGCCTGGACCGGCGGCATCGTCCTGGCAAGCCTGGGCGCCTCCGCAGGCAACGCCGGAGCAATCTCCCTGGAGCCGCTGCCTCAAAGCGAGCAGCCGCGCCCGGTGGTGATCGATAGCGACATGGCGCCGGATGATTGGATGGCGATCCTGTACCTGCTGCAAAGGCCCGACATCCGCGTCCTGGCGATCACCGTTGCCGGGACAGGCGAGACGCACTGCGAACCCGGCGTGCGCAACGCCCTGGGATTGGTACGGCTGGCCGGCGAGAGCGGCATCCCGGTGGCGTGCGGAGGCGAGACCCCGCTGGAGGGCAAGCAGGCGTTTCCCGAAGCATGGCGGGAGCGCGCCGATACGATGGCAGGCTTGAGCCTGCCCGCAGGAGAAAACCCTATTACCCAGGAGACGGCTGCCGAGCTGCTGGTAAAAACCGTCCAGGATTCGCCGCAGAAAGTGCGCATCCTGGCTCTCGGTCCACTGACCAACCTGGCAGATGCCATCCAGCAGGACGACTCAATTCCTGGAGAATATCGAGCAGATCTATGTCATGGGCGGGGCGCTGGAAGTGCTCGGCAACGTGGGATTCTCCGGCGTGGACATCGATAACCAGGTAGCCGAGTGGAACATCTTCGTCGATCCCGCCGCAGCGAAAGCAGTTTTCGCCTCCGGTGCGCCCATCACCCTGGTGCCGCTGGACGCCACCAACCAGGCGCCGGTGAGCCTGGATTTCTACTTCACCCTGCAGGCAAACCGGAATACTCCGGAGGCCAGGTTCGTCTACGACGTGCTGACAACGCAGCTCGATTTCATCGCTTCGGGCATGTCTTATTTCTGGGACCCGCTGGCGGCTGCCGTGCTTAGCCGATGAGAGCCTGGGATATATCAAAGAGGGGAATGTCATGGTTTACACCGACCCCGGTCCGAGCAGCGGCTTGACCCGGCTGATGTCCAATGGCTATCCACTGCGCTACGCAAAGTCAGTCGATGCCCGGCGTTTCGAAGAGGAATTCCTGCGCACCCTGAACCAGCCGTAGAGGGGATGATAGGCGGCATCCGGACACATGAGATAACGATGGCGGGATTAAGTCAGCCGAGAATGGTGCGCTCAAAAGCAAACGCATCCGGGCCGCTGCTACAACTTCGATTCATCCTCAAATAGTAGCAACCAGATCGGGAACAAAGGACGTATTGAGTTCGCCGGGATAGCCCCTCGGATTGCATAGCACCCGCGTTCGGCCGATCACATAGTCTTGAGCCTCGTGCACATGTCCGTGAATCCAAAGCCGGGCCTGCGAGCGATCAACAAGATTGTCGAGACGCGAAGCATAGGCTGCGCTAAGGATGTCATCCTCAAAACGTACTGGAAGAGATCGTTTGCTGGGCGCATGATGTGTAATGACGACAATCTTAGCGTCGCGGTTCTTTTCGAACTGCTCAGCAAGCCAGGTACAAGATCGATAGTGAATGCCCGCAGTATCGGCCGGACGAAGCTTGCGATAGGTGGGATCAACGCGTATCTTTCGCGTAATCCGTCAAGTTTTGTATCGCGTGGTATCCCGCAATCCCACGATTGTGAAACAAATCGAAATCGGTCCACAGGGTACATCCCAGGAAGACTAAATCGTCGAGTGTAAGTGCCTCATTCTCCAATAAGTGGACGTTCGACATTCTGGCAAGCTCCCTGAGCTTGTGCAGGTGTTTCGGGATAGCCTGGCGGTAGTATTCGTGATTGCCGAGCACGTATATAACCCGGCGCTCTGCAAAGTGCTGCTTGACCCAAGGAATTGCTTTCAGCCCGACATGTATGTCACCCGCCAGGACGACGATGTCGCAATCCACTTTGGGCGGGATGAAAGCTGCAAATTCGAGATGGAGGTCACTCAGTACATGTAACTTCATGGCTCATCATGGGGGGCATGACGTATAACGTTTTACCGATCCACGTCACAATAGTATTTTCCTCAAAATGGGTGGTAGTTCAGGTTAGATTTCCTTAAATATAGCATCGTTTTCGCTATTTTACATAATTTTTCACGATCGCTTTCACAAATTCGAATATTCCGGGGCTTACGCAGATCGGTGACAGGAACACCAAAAAACGGAGTACAGGGCGGGCACCGGTACCCCATCCGTTTGATATAATCTTTTCAAGGATCACGCAATGTACTTCACTTCTTAACAGGACACAGGTGACAGTCACCTGTAGGCAATGATGGGTAAGAAGGATAATCAGGTGACTGTCACCTGCAGATCAGAAAGGAGGCCGCCATGATTTCCGAGCCCACGCTTGAAAAGCCCCGCTACGCCATCAAGCAACCCAAGAACCTGAGCCCGCGCATCCAGTGGCTGCGCGATTATTACTTCCAGGGCGTGCAGCGCAAGTGGAACAACGAGTTCACGTCGTGGACCACCGGGACGCCCTGGGATTTCCAGTACAACGAGCTGACCTTCTACATCGTCCCCGAGACCTACTTTTACCTGCAAACCTTCCGCTCCTCCTTCCGGCAGACGGCGCGAACGGTGGCGCTGCACCCGGCTTTCTGGGAGTGGAGTATCGCGGAGCGGCGCGCCTGGTTCGTCAAAGAGGTGATGGTGCGCTACCTGCCGCAGCGAGCTGCTGCCGGGCGACCTGATCGCCGGGGGGCGCTTCAACATCCAGACCTCCTGCTGCCTGAACAAGGCTGAAACCGAAGAATACGAGCGCCTGCTGTACGGCAAAGAGGGGCGCGGGCGAGCATGCTGTGGTTCCACAACCACGGGTACGGCAACACCGGGGCGACGAGCGGTCACCTGATCCCGGATTACAGAAGCGTGCTCGAGAAGGGCTGGAAGGGCATCCACGCCGACCTGCAGGAGCGGTACGACAGCACTGCCTGCGGCTGAACAGAAAGGTCGCCAAGGGCGGGCAACTGCGCGCCATGCTGACGTCTGCCACGATGGCGCGCGACCTGGCAGGCGAATACCGCAATGCCTGCCTGGAAGCGGCAGCCGACGAGACGGGATGCAGCCCGCCGCTCCGAGCTGGAGCAGATGGCGGAAAACCTGGCACGCGTGCCCTGGGAGGCGCCGCGCAGCTTCTGGGAAGCGGTGCAGGCTCTGTGGCTGACGCACATGCTGGTGATGTCCGACGAGAACTACCCCGGTCCGGGGCTGTCCTTCGGGCGCATCGACCAGTACCTGTACCCCTTCTGGCAGCGCTCGCTGGAAGCGGGCATGCCGCGCGAGTTCGGCAAGGAGATCCTGAAGTGCTTCTGGGTGCACTGCAACACGGCTTACGACGCCTTCCTGCGCACCGGCGGCAACCAGGGGATCACCGCGGGCTACGGGCAACTGCTGACCGTGTCCGGCAGCGGGGCGGGAGGCGCAGACCTGACCAACGACCTGACCTTCGCCATCCTGGAGGTGATCGACGAGATGTCGCCCATCCTGGAGCCGAAGCCCAACGTGCGCCTGCACCGCGGCACGCCGGATGCGCTGCTGGATAAGGTGGTGGAGATGGTCGCCAGCAGCCAGGGAGCGCCATTCCTGCTTAATTTCGACGAGCGCTCGATCGCCGGATTGATGCTGGAGGCGGAGAAAGCCGGGGTGAAAGACCTGATCCACCGGGACAACGTGTACGATTACGCCCCGGTGGGCTGCCTGGAAAACACGATGTGCGGCAACGACCGCTCGGGCACGGTGGACAACAATCTGAACTTGCTCAAAGCCGTGGAGCTGGCGCTCACCGGGGGGTACGACCTGCTCCCCTACACCGACCCGCTGACCGGCAAGACGGAAAAGCCGCAGCGCTGGGGACCCGACACCGGCGCCCCGGAGCAGATCCAGACCTGGGAGCAGTTCTGGACGGCTTACGAGACGCAGACGCGCTACATCATCCAGAAAAGCGTCGAGGTATACGAGAAGTCGGAAGCGCTGCGGGCAAAGTTCTTCCCCACGCCGTACCTCTCCTGCCTGGTGCGCGGCTGCGCCGAGAAGGGGCTGGACGTCAACCAGGGCGGGGCGGAGCTGAGCTTCGTGACCATCGAAGGCGTGACGTACGCCACCACGGTCAATTCGCTGCTGGCGGTTAAATACCTGGTATTCGACCAGCAAGCCTGCACGCTGCCCGAGCTGGCGGCGGCGCTGAAGAACAACTGGGCGGGCTACCCGGTGCTGCAAGCCAAAGCGCTGCACAAGGCGCCCAAGTACGGGCGGGACGATGACGAGGCGGATGCGCTGGGTCGCCGGGTAATGGACCTGTGGGCTGAGGAGACCTGGAAATACAAGACACAGTCCACCGGGCGGCAGTTCCGCCCGGGGATGCTGAGCTGGAACTACTGGATCAGCTACGCGGATATCCTGCCAGCCAGCCCGGACGGGCGCCAGAAGGGCAAATTCCTGTCGAACGCCCTGTGCCCATCCAACGGCGCGGATATTCACGGACCGACCGCCAACGTCAACTCGGTGGGCAAGGTGCTGGGCGGCAAGGCGCCAGATGGAGAGGGGTACTGGGAGGGCTACCTGAACTCGCTGCCCAACGGCGGCAGCCACACGATGACCTTCAACCCCTCCCTGCTGCGCGACGCCGAGCACCGCGAGAAGTTCAAGGCTTTCCTGCGCGGCTATACAGAGAACGGCGGGACGGCGCTACAGCTCAACCTGGTGGACGCCGACATGCTGCGCGATGCGCAGCAGCACCCGGAGAACTACCGCCACCTGCTGGTGCGCGTCACAGGGTATAACGCCTACTTCACCAGCATCGGCAAGGAGCTGCAGGACGAGATCATCGCCCGGGAAAGCCACCGGATGTGAGCCCGCGTCCCAATGATGATGAAGGGCATGCGATGCAAGGGCTGATCCTGCACCTCCAGCGCCTATCTACGGAAGACGGACCGGGCATCCGCACCACGGTCTTCTTCAAGGGCTGCCCGCTGCGCTGCGCCTGGTGCCACAACCCGGAAAGCCTGAGCTATCAAGCCGCAGGTGCAGTGGCTGGAGAGCCGCTGTATCGATTGCCGCACCTGCCTGGAGGCTTGCCCGCACGCCTGCCTGGCAAAGAACGGGGATGGCAGAGTTGGCGATCGCAGCGCAGCGCCTGCGATGGCTGCGGCGAATGCGCGAGCGCCTGCCCGTCCAACGCCCTGGAGCTGCTGGGGCAGCGCACCACGGCTGCAGGCACTACTGCCCGAGCTGCTCAAAGACGCCGCCTATTACGCCGCCTCCGGCGGGGGCGTGACGCTCTCGGGCGGCGAGCCGACCTTTCAAGCCTCGTTCAGCGAAGAGCTGCTGCATGGCTTGCACGCCGCTCACATCCACACTGCCCTGGATACCTGCGGGCTGTGCTCGCCGCGCACCCTGGAGCGCCTGTGGCCCTACGTGGACCTGTTCCTGTTCGACCTGAAGCTGTACGACCCCGCCCTGCACCGGCGCTACACCGGGCAGGATAACGCCATCCCCCTCGCCAACCTGGGCTGGCTGGCGCAACGCATCGGCGAGGCAGGGGGCGAGAAAAAGCTGTGGGTGCGCACCCCGCTCATCCCGGGCGCCACGCACACCCAGGAAAATATCGGCGCTATCGGCGCCCACCTGGCTACGCTGGGAGACGCCATCCAGCGCTGGGAGCTATGCGCCTTCAACAACCTGTGCCGCGATAAGTACCGCCGCCTGGATATGGCATGGGCTTACCAGGAGACGAAGCTGCTCACCCAGGCCGACCTGGAGCAGGCGGGCGAATGGGCGCGCCATTCCGGCATGGATCCCCGAGCGGGTCTTCGTCACCGGCGCCAGCCAGGTAGAACACCTGGCCCCGGCCAAGTAGAACCATAGAGAGGCCAACATGGAACAGACACCGCACACCCAGTTCTCCGCAGAAGACATCCAGAGCCTGTCCGCCAGCATGAAAATCGGCATCCTGGGGACGGTCACGCCGGAAGGGCTGCCGCACCTGACGATGATCTCCACGCTGAAAGCCAGCAGCCCGACGCAGATGGCTTTCGGGCAATTCATGGAAGGGCGCTCCAAGGAATACCTGCGCCAAAACCCCAGGGCAGGCTGGCTGATCATGAGCCTGGACAAGCAGGTCTGGCGCGGCAAGGCGGACTTCACCCACACCGCCAAACAGGGCGCCGAGTACGACTTTTACAACAACACGCCGCTGTTCCGCTACAACGCTTACTTCGGCGTGCACACGGTCTACTACCTGACCTGGTGCAGCAGAGCGGCAAGGCGCCTTTGCCGATGCAGAAGGTGGTGCTGGCTTCGATGCAGACGATGCTGGCGCGGGCGCTGGGAGGCAAGCACGCCGGGACGAATGTGCTCAACGCCTGGACAACCGGCTTCCTCAACAAGCTGAACACGCTGAAATTCATCGGCTACACCGGCGAGGACGGTTACCCGGTCGTATTCCCGTGCATCCAGGCGCAGGCGAGCGACGAGGAGCACGTGCGCTTCGCCGCCTCGGTGTACACGGAGGAAATCGAGCGCATCCCGGCGGGGACGCCGATGGCAGTTTTCGGGCTGTCGCTGGATATGGAGGATGTGCTGCTGCGCGGCCGCTACGAGGGATTGAAGCGGGTCGCCGGCGTGCGCTGCGGATCGGTGCAGGTGGATTGGGTGTACAATCCCATGCCGCCCGTGCCGGGGCAGATCTACCCGCCGCTGCCCCTGGAAGCCATCCGGTACAATGAATTTTAGAGAGATGGGCGCGCCCATCTCTCTAAAATTCAATATAACTCATAGCGCAGCCGTCGGCGCGCGGGTCGCTGCCGCCCCAAAGGACGCCATCTTCGCCGCGCAGGATGATCTGCCCGCGGCCGAAGGCGGCGCGCTCGTGGCCGCAGCAGGGTGAGGACGCTGTGCCCCATACTCAGCCAGCTCAGCCACAACCTCAGCGCGGGATGCCCTCTTCCAGGGCGACCCGCCCGCCGGAGCGACCGTCTTCGATGCAGAAGCGCGGGCGGTCGAGGGCGGACTGCGGGTCGAGGCGGTCGTCAAGCAGGGCAACGACCACCTGCAGGTGACCCTGGGGCTGCATGAAGCCGCCCATCACGCCGAAGCTGGCCCACAGGCTGCCATCGGGACGCGTGGCCATGGCGGGGATGATGGTATGGTAGGGGCGCTTGCCGGGGGCGAGGGCGTTGGGATGGTCGGCCTGCAGGCTGAAATTGTGGCCGCGGTTTTGCAGGGAGAATCCCCAGCCAGACGGGACGATGCCGGTGCCAAAGCCCATGTAATTGCTGTTGATGAACGAGCAGGCGTTGCCAGCCGCATCCACGACGCTGAAATACACCGTGTCCGAAGAGGCAAGCGGGACGCCGCGCACCTGGTCCAGCGCGGCGCGCCGGGGGTCGATCAGCTTGCGACGCTCAGCCGCGTATTCTTTGGAGAGCAAACCCGCCAGCGGCGCCGGGCTAAACGCCGGGTCTGCCACGTACCAGCCGGTATCGGCGAATGCCAGGCGCAGGGCTTCGATCTCCAGGTGCAGGCGCTCGGTTCGAAAGCGGCGGGTAAGCCGCCAGGTCGAAGCCTTCCAGCAGGTTCAAGCCCAGCAGAGCCGCCAACCCCTGCCCGTTGGGCGGGCACTCCCAGACGGTCATGCCGCGGTAGGTGGCGCTGATCGGCTGGTCCCAGGTGCTCACGTGAGCCGCCAGGTCTGCGACGTCCATGCACCCGCCGGCCTGCTTCAAGAGCGTTGCTACGATCGCCTCGGCGATCTGCCCCTGGTAAAAAGCAGCCTTGCCGCCCTGGGCAACGGCGCGGAATGCCCGCGCCAGACCGGGATTGCGGAAGATCTCGCCCGGCTGCGGGGCGCGACCGTCGATGGTCAGCTCCAGCCCGCCGACGGCGTGGCGCAATTGGCGCTCCACGGCGCGGTTCCAGAAATAAGCGGTGGTTGGCGTCACGGGGAAGCCCTGCTCCGCCAGCCGGATGGCGGGACTGAGCACAGCCTCCATCTCCAGGCAGCCGAAGCGCTGGACGAGGTCGCACCAACCGGCGCAGGCGCCGGGGACGGTGACGGTATAGGCATGGAAGGGGGGCAGCTCGCCGGAGAAGCCTTCGCGGCGCAAGCGCTCCAGGCTGAGAGCAGCCGGGAGGCGACCCGAGCCGTTGAGGGCGGCTACCTGGCGGGTGGCGGCGTCGTAAAAGAGGGCGAAACAGTCGCCGCCGATGCCGGTGGAGGTGGGCTCGGTGACATTGAGGGCGGCTGCCACAGCGACGGCGGCATCGGCGGCATTGCCGCCCTGCCGCAAGATCTCGATGCCGGCAGCCACCGCCAGCGGCTGGGAAGCAGCCACCATGCCGCCGCGGCTGATCACGGGAGCGCGGCGGGAGGCAAATACCATCTCAGGGATGCTGAAACTCTCAGGCAACCTGGATACCGTCGCCGCTGACAGCTTCGCCGACCACCCACAGCGGCTGCTGCACCTGGTCTGCCCGCTCCAGCAGGCTATGCAACCGGTCGGGGGGCACAGCCAGCAGCAGCCCGCCGCTGGTCTGGGCGTCGAAGAGCAGCATCTGCTCGTACTCTGCTATCGAACTGGCAAACTGCACGTGCGCCTGGTAATAAAGGCGGTTGTCCGATGCGCCGCCGGGGAAGATCCACTCCTGGGCGTAGCGAGGAGCGCCGCGCGTGAAGGGGATCTTCTCCCAATCAAAGCGCAATCCCACGCCGGAAGCTTCTGCCATCTCCCAGGCGTGCCCGAGCAGGCTGAATCCGGTGATATCCGTACCGCCGCGCACGCCAAACTCCAGCGCCAGCTCAGATGCCTGCCTATTGAGGCGCTTCATCCAGCCCACAACCTCAGCCAAGTCTGCGGGATCGACCTGATCACGCTTGAGGGCGGTGGTGGTTACGCCGAAGCCGAGCGGCTTGCTCAGCACCAGCCGGTCGCCGGGACGCGCCCCGCCCTTGGTGATCAGCTGGCGAGGATCGACAAAGCCCAGCACGATCAAGCCGTATTTGGGCTCTTTATCCTGCACGGTATGCCCGCCAGCGATGACGACGCCCGCCTCACGCGCCTTCTCCGCACCGCCGCGCAAGATCTCACCCAGCAGCTCAGGCGGCAGGTCCGGCGGCAGGGCTGCCACGTTGAGCGCCAGGAAGGGCTTGGCGCCCATGGCATAGATATCGGAAAGGGCGTTGGCGGCGGCGATGGCGCCGTAGTCGTAGGGGTCGTCGACCACCGGCGTGAAGAAGTCAGTGGTCGCCACCAGGGCGCGATCCGAGTCCAGGCGCCACACAGCGGCATCGTCCGGATCGCCCAGCCCTACCAGCAGGTCGGGGTAATCTGCCGGGTCGAACAGACCTTCGATCGGGCGCAGAACCTGCGCCAGCGCTTCGGCGCTTAGCTTGGACGCTCAGCCGGCGCAACTGGACAGGCTGGTGAGCCGGACCTGGCGTCCGGAGGGAACCACATCGCTCATCTCAACAATCTCAGACCTCTCAGGGCGTGGTTGTTGGCACGGGGGTGGGCAGGATACCCGGCAACGATTGCCCGGATTGCGCTGCCATGGTGGGCAGCGGGAAGAGGAACGGCTGGTTGTTGGGCAGCAGCATCGCCTGGATGTTCGGGCTCAGCTTGGTGATGTACTGGTAGGTGAGCAAGCTCAGGCTTATCCAGCAGGGCTTTGGCAATCAGCTCAGAGCGCCTGCGCCTCGGCCTCCGCCTGGATCAAGCGCGATTCGGCATCGCCCTTGGCGCGGATCACGACGCTATCCGCCACGCCTTGCGCCTGCTGGCGTGCTTGCTCGGCTTCTTGCCTGCGCTGCTCGACAACCAACTTGGCTTGCTGCGCCTGCTGCTCGGCGATCTGCTTCTGCTCCACAGAAGCGGCATACTCCGGCGAGAAGGTGATATTGCGCACGATGAAGTTGCTCATCATCAAGCCGTTATCAGCCAGCTTTTGCTGGATGCCCTGCGCTGATCTGGTCGGTCATCTCCACGCGCTTGGAGGTGACCACTTCTTCGACGCGATACTGCGAAACCACGTCGCGGATCACGCCGCGCGCCAGGGGGCGCACCAGGTCGGCGGCATAACGGTCCTGCCAGGCGATGTGCACCTTGACCACCTCAGCCGGGTCGAGGGCGAAGATCACCGAGGCATCGACGAAGATCTCCTGACCGTCAGCCGTCCGAGCCGTGATCGAATCGTCTCCCTGGATAGCTCCTTCATTCGGCGCGATCGACATGGTATAGTTCTGTTGGGAGATCGGATAAGTGACCACGCTCTCAAAGAACGGGACGATCCAGTGCAAGCCGGGCTCCAAAGCAGCCTGCCGGTAACCCTGAGGCGATACGGCCGAGATCACCACGCCACGATCTTCGCGGCCGGACGAATACCAGACCGGCGCCAGCGATGGAGAGCAGCAATGCCGAGACGCCCAGAACGATGATGACGGTCGTCAGCGCCTTCACCGGGCGGTTGCGCGAGGCGCGCACCACGGCGACAACGATCACAGCAAAGAATAACAGCCACGCCAGCGTAGCCATCAGCCTAACAATACTTGCGACGTCCATGGGAATTCCTCCTGATACCGGCATGCCGTCCGTAAAAACGGTTATCCAGCAAAATTCACGGGCATACCGGTTCAACTTATGATTATACCTGCCTTTTACGAAGCGCCACCGGGTGTACTAAATGGTTGTTGTCGGTTTTTGGGGTGCGGGCGGGCGTACGCCCGCCCGCACCCCAAAAACCGAAATATACTAACAACTTTTGAGTGCTCCCGCGCCGCCTTACCCTTTGCTCAGGCTGGGCATGTGTGATACTATCGTGCCGTGCGCATTTACTCAGGTTATGTCCGCCAGGTGCAGCTCGATGCCTGGGGTGGGGTGGGAGTTTGGATCACCTGCCCGCCGGCAGCGATTCCCGCCCCCGGGCAATACGTGATGGGTCGCCTGCTTGAAGATGACCGGGCGGCGCTGGGGACGCCGCTTTTCGCCGCCAGCCGGGAGGCGCAAGGCTTCCTGGCAGCCCCGCCCATCCCGGTGGAATGGGGATCCGGCGCGCCGCTGGAGCTGCGAGGTCCGGCGGGTCGCGGCTTGCGCCTGCCGGACCGGGCGCTGCGCCTGGCGCTGCTCGCCGCAGGACAGACGCCTGCCCGCCTGATACCCTTCGCCGAGCAGGCGTTAAGCCGTCCGGAAACGAGCGTGGCGCTGTTTACAGACGCCCATCTCCCCTGGCTGCCTGCCGCTTTGGAAGTCCAGCCCCTGCAGAACATCCCGGAGGCGCTTGGCTGGGCAGACTTCCTGGCAATCGACATCCCGCTCGCCCGCCTGGCAGACCTGCGCCGCATCCTGGGGCTGGGGGCTGGAGAGCGCCTGCCCTGCCCCGGAGAGGCGCTGGTCGAAGCGCCCATGCCCTGCGCCGGAGCTGGCGGATTGCGGCGCTTGCGCCGTCCCGGGACAGAGGCGGCTGGAAGCTGGCTTGCAAGGACGGACCGGTATTCGACATCCACGAGATTGAATGGTAGAAAGTAACTGGAATCGAGTGAGCCGGTGAATATCCTGGCATTTTTTGCCCACCCCGACGATGAAACGGTATTTGCCGGCGGCGCTCTGGCGCTGCTTGCCGGAAAAGAGGCGCAGGTGCACTACCTGTGCGCCACGCGCGGCGAAGGCGGCGAGACGGGCGAGCCCTCGCTGTGCACGCAGGCAGAGCTGGGCGAGGTGCGCGAGCAGGAGCTGCTATGTGCGGTACAGGCGCTGGGCGGGCGCAGCCTGACCTTCCTGGGCTACAGCGACCCGCATGTGGGACCCGAGGAAGAGCTGTATCCCTACACCCAGGACCTGACCTTCCTGGCGGGCCAGGTTGCAGCTACCATGCGCCAGTTCCAGGCAGACGTGGTGATCAGCCACGGCTCACGCGGCGAATACGGTCACCCCGCCCACCTGCTCACCCACCGGGCAAGCCGCATCGCGGTCGAATCGCTCTACAAAGAGGATCCCACGCGCAGCTCGCCCTTATTCTATACGGTCTCCGCCAGCTTCCCGGAACACCCGCGGCCACGCCTGGTGAACCCGGAAGACCCCGCCGACCTGGTGCTGGATATCACCCCTGCGCTGGAGGCAAAAATCCAGGCGCTTTTTTGCCACCGCACGCAGAACGCCCTATTCCTGCGACGCAGCTCGCAGGAGGCGGGCCGCCAACTGAGCATACCTGAGGTGGCGCAGCGCCTGGAAAGCCTGCACCGCGTCTCTGCCACGGCAGGATGGCGGAGCAGCCGACAGGCTGGCTGAGTTGCTCGCCCCCTGGACGGTTTGATGTCCAAATCCGAGCTGCTGTTGAAAGCCCCGATCATGAACGCGGCCGGCAGCCTGGGCTATCATGCCAGACCCGCACGGTCCAACGGACCTCTCCGGGCTGGGCGCTTTCATCACCAACCCTATCAGCCTGCAAGCACGCACCCCCGCCCACGGGCCGCGCTTTCTGAGCTTTCCCGGCGGCTTTCTGCTGCACACCGGATACCCCAATCCCGGCCTGATCCGGGCGATGCGGCGCTACGCCGGGGGCTGGCGGCGCTCGCCGCTGCCCGTGCTGGTACATCTGCTGGCGCAGAAGGCGGGGGAGGCGGCGGAGATGGTGAGAAAGCTAGAAGGGCTGGAGGGGGTGGCAGGATTCGAGGTCGGGCTGCCACCAGAAGCGGGCGTCGAGCTGGTGCAGGAATTTGCCCGCGCCACGGCGGGGGAGCTGCCCGTGGTGATGCGCATCCCAATCGATCAGGCTGCCGGGCTGGCGGGGGGGCTTGCGCAAGCGCGCCTGGCTGCGGTGAGCCTGGCGCCGCCGCGCGGGGCGCTGCCAACTCCCGAGGGCGGTAACGTGCAGGGCAGGCTTTACGGTCCGGCGCTTTTCCCCCAGGCGCTGGCGGCAGTCCAGGCGCTGGCACGCAAGGGCGTCCCGGTGATCGGCGCGGGTGGGGTTTACACCCCCGCCCAGGCGGAAGCCATGCTGCAGGCGGGCGCTATCGCCGTGCAGCTCGACGCGGTGCTATGGCGCGGCGGGTGGCAGGGTTAGATCAGCGCTCCATCCAGATGGTCACCGGTCCATCATTGGCAATCTCGACCAGCATGTGCGCGCCGAACTCGCCGGTCATGGTGGGCACGCCAAGGTCGCGCAGCAGCGCGGCGAAGCGCTCCACCAGCGGGCGGGCGACCTCGGGCAAGGCGGCATCGGTGAAGGAGGGGCGGCGACCTTTGCGCGTATCGGCGTACAGGGTAAATTGCGAGACGATAATGACCTGCCCGCCCGTATCCAGCAGGGAGCGATTCATCTTGCCATCCTCGTCTTCAAAAATGCGCAGGTTGGCGATCTTTTCTACCAGGTAGCGCGCTTCTTCATCCCCATCCTGCGGTCCAATGCCCAGCAAGATCACCAGACCGGGACCGATCTGCGCGATGGCGCGCCCATCGACAAGCACGCGCCCGGAAGATAACGCGCTGGATCACGACTCGCACGACCCGACTCCTTTAGATGGGGAGCTAAGCAAGCGAGCCCGGCAGACCGATGGCTTGCTTGACCTCCGTCATGGTTTGAACGGCGAAGGCTTTGGCGCGCTCGCCACCCTGGCGCAGCACGCGCCACACGTTCTGCGGGTCCTTGCTGATCTCGGCGCGGCGCTGGCGGAAGGGCTCCAGGTTGCGGTTGAGATTAGCCGCCATCATCGCCTTGCACTCCACGCAGCCAATCCCCGCCCGGCGGCATTCCACGTTCACCCTCTGCACCTCTTCGGGGGAGGAATAGATTTTATGAAAGGTGAAGACGTTGCAGATATCCGGATTGCCCGGATCGCTGCGCCGGATGCGCGCCGGATCGGTGACCATTTGCATCACGCGTGCCCGCGTCTCCTCGGCGGTGGACGCCAGCTCGATGTGGTTGTTGAGGCTCTTGCTCATCTTCTGCTGACCGTCGATGCCGATCACCTTGGGGAACTCGGTGATGCGCATCTGCGGCTCTACCAGGGCGGCGGTGTTGTAGCGGTAATTGAAGGAGCGCACCACTTCGCGGGCAAACTCGATATGAGGCTCCTGGTCGATGCCCACCGGCACGGTATCCGCCTTGTAGAGCAGGATGTCGGCAGCCATCAGCACCGGGTAACCCACCAGCCCGTAGTTGACATTGTTGGGATGCTGGCGCACCTGCTCTTTGAAGGTGGGCAGGTCGGTCAGCTTGCCCAAGCGGGGTCACCATCGAGAGCAGCAGGTGCAGCTCGGCAACCTCCGGGACGTGCGACTGGACGAACATGATCGTCTCATCCGGGCGGATGCCCGCGGCGAGGAAATCCAGCGCCATCTCGTAGGTATTCTGCACCAGGTTCTCGGTGGTTTCTACGGTCGTCAGGGCATGGTAATCCACAATACAATAAATGCAGTCATACTCATCCTGGAATGCGACGTAATTCTTGATAGCGCCCAGGTAATTACCCAGGTGCTGGCGCCCGGTGGGACGCGCTCCTGAAAACACCCGGCCGCGCTTTTTCTTATCTGGCATTACTTTCCCTCCCGCTGGAGCTTGCGCACCAGCCCCACCACCTCGCCAGGCTCGGCGTGGCGGTGAGTTTCCAACTTCGAATAGATCAAACGGTCGTTCACGCTGAGCTCGAAGCGACCCCCTTCGGACGGGACCAACGTGATCGAGTTGATATCCTCTTCGAACTCCTTCAATAAATCTGCTGTTAAACTAACAGCCCGGTCGGTATAGTGTCAGACCTGACAGTAAACCAGCTGGATGCGCATGCGCATATGAATGCCTCCTCGATACAGGCGCTTAAGAATAACCCCGCCGGTGAGACGACGGGGGTAGAGCCAGTTTCACTCGCTGCGAGTACGTCCCGGCAGGCGGGAGTATACCCTTTGCCCAGATAACGGCGGCAGCTCCGGCGCAGGCTATTCAGCCCGGATGAGGGGCTTTTCACCTTGCAGCTCCGAGGTCCATTCGAAGCCAGCCGTCGGGCGGAGTTTTCAGCGCATACCGCTCTCTGTGCCGATGCTTTGGCTTGTACTCGTCCTCTTCAACGCAGTTTCTTTATCGAAAAAAGTATATCATAAGTTGCAGCGATAATCGTGCTATGATTAAGCATCCGTCCTGATGCCAACTGGCACAGCCAGGTAGATAACGGCGCAGTTCTCCACCAACTGAATGGACCACCCTACAGGCTACAAGGAACGAAATGTGGTTCAATTCGATCATGAAGTGGCTGATACGCTCTCCATTGCACGGGCTGGTCAGCAAATCCATGCTGGTCATCGGCTATACAGGACGGAAAAGCGGCAAGCGCTATGAAACGCCGGTGAATTACGTGCGCGAGGGTGCTGACCTGCTGATCACGAGCTACCAGCGGCGGACCTGGTGGCGGAACATGCTGGGCGGGGCGCCGGTGACAGTGTGGCTGGCGGGCAAGCAGATGCAGGCTAGCGCCGAAGCATATTCTGAGCTGGCGGATGTCACCCGTTACCTGCAGGCTTACCTGGATCATGTCCCGCAGCAAGCCAGGTATTTCAACGTCGCCCTGGATGAGCAGGGACATCCTGCCCCGGAGCAGGTAGCCCAGGCTGCCCAGGAAAGGGTGATCGTGCGAGTACGTTTGAATGCGTGATCTCTTCACTTGAAAAATGTTGCCTGTTTTTATTCTCTACCCAGATGTGGAGGTGATCTATGACCTCTAATCTTGACGTGCGCCCCTCGTCGATAGCCGGTCAATGGTACTCAGCCGATCCCAAGAGCCTGGCAGCCAGCGTGGACCGGTATATCGACTCCGCCAGCCTCCCTGAGCTGGAGGGCAAAATCATCGGGATCATGAGCCCGCATGCGGGTCACCGCTATTCTGGAGCGGTGGCCGGCTACGCGTTCGCGGCGATCCGCGATCTCACGCCGCAGGTGGTCGCGGTGCTCTCCCCCATGCACTACTGGACGCGAATATCCGCTCCTGACCACAGCCTACCAGGCGTACGCCACCCCGCTAGGCTCGCTACCGGTCGATAGGGATGGGATGAATGCCCTGGACACATGCTTGCACAGCCAGCTTGGCTTCGGGCTGACACGCATAAAAAACGACCCGGAGCACTCGCTGGAGATCGAGCTGCCGTTCTTGCAGCGCGCACTCAAGAATTCGTTTCAACTGTTGCCGGTGATGGTGCGCGATGTCAGCCCGCACCTCACCCGCATCCTGGGCAAATGCCTGGCGCAGGTGCTGCAGGGGCGGGACGCCCTGCTGGTTGCCAGCAGCGACCTTTCCCATTTTTACCCGCAAGAGGTAGCGCAAGTGCTGGATAAGACAATGCTGCGCCAGGTGGAGGCGCTTGACCCGGAGGGCGTCTTGCGCGTCGAAGAAGAAGGCAAGGGATTTGCCTGCGGGCGCGGCGCCCTGGCGGCGGTCCTGTGGGCAGCGAAGGAGCTAGGGGCTGACACGGCTACCATCCTGCAACACGCCACTTCGGGTGATGTCACCGGCGATTACAGCCAGGTGGTTGGCTATGCCGCCGCCGTGTTCACACAAAAAGCGAGACCGCACCAATGAGAGGGTCTCCGCAAGTGCGTTTAAATCAAGCCAGGGGGTAAGGTTGTTCTGGAGCTTCCTGCTCATCCTGCTGCTTGTGCTGCTCAACGGCTTTTTCGTCAGCGTAGAATTTGCCGCCGTCACCTCGCGGCGGGCGCGCATCGACCTGCTGGCGGAAAGCGGCAATCTCTCCGCGAATATTGTAAAAACCTGGCTGGAGAACCCGGCAGCCCGCGACCGGCTGATAGCAGCCTCGCAACTGGGCATCACGCTGGTCAGCCTGGCGTTGGGCGCCGTGGGCGAAAACACCTTTGAGGAGCTGTTGACGCCGCTCTTTAACAACCTGCATTTGCAGGGGACGCTGCTGCGGTTGGGTCCGCTCATGGCTGCGCTGCCGCTTATCCTCTCGCTGGTCATCGTCACCAGCCTGCACGTCGTGCTCGGCGAACAGGTGCCCAAGGTCGCCACGCTGCACAACCCGGAGCGGTATGCGCTGCTGGCTGCGCAACCCATGCGCGTTTTCTCGGTTGTTTTCAAGTGGTTCATCGATGTGCTGGACTGGGCTACCCGCCAGGTGCTCGCGCTGGTGGGGCTGCGCATGGTGGGAGAGCATCTCACCGTCTACACCGTCGAGGAGATCAAGCATATCCTTTCTGAGTCGCAGGAAAGCGGCGTGATCCAGGCTCCGGCGCGCGAGATGCTGGATGCTATCTTCGACCTGCGCGAGCTGGTTGTGCGGCAGGTGATGATCCCGCGCACGGAGATCATCGCCCTGGAAGCCGAGACGCCGCTCGCCGAGATGATCCAGACGACCACCCAATCCAAGTACACAAAATTCCCGGTTTACGAAGACAATCTGGATCAAATTCTGGGTATCCTGCACGTCAAGGATTTGCTGCGCATCATGCAAACCCCCAATTCGCAGAGCTGCACAGCCCGCGCCCTGGCGCGCGAGCCGATCTTCGCACCTGAAACCATTTCCGTGGATACGCTGCTGCAGCAGTTCCGGGACAACCGCCAGCACATCGCCATCGTCCTGGATGAGTTCGGCGGCACCGCTGGCTTGGTCACGCTGGAAGATTTGCTGGAAGAGATCGTCGGCGAGGTGAGCGATCCGTTCGACACGAGTTTCGCCCGAGATCCAGACGCTGCCCGATGGCTCCATCTTGATCGACGGGCTGACACTGATCGAGGAAGTGAACCAGCAGCTTGGGCTGGAGCTCGACGATCCGGATTACGACACAATCGCCGGGTACTTCTTGGGCAGGTTAGGGCGCATCCCGCGCGTAGGGGATGTGGTAGAGACGGGAGAGCTGCGCCTGCGCGCTGAAAACATGGACGGGCTGCGCATCGCCCAGCTCTCTTTGAGACGCAAGACGCCCCCCGCCGTATGACGACCTACCTTGAAATTGCCGTCAACGTGCCCCAGGTATCGGGCGTCTTTCATTATCACCTGCCTGCGGAATTGGATGGGCAGGTGAGCACGGGGCACCTGGTTGAAGTGCCCTTCGGGCGGGTACGCGCCCAGGGTGTAGTCCTTGGGGAGGTGGGAGAGCCCGCCGTGCCTGAAACTCGCCCGGTGCTTGCTCTGATCGACCGGCAGGCTGTGCTGACCGCCGCCCAAATCTCCCTGGCGTATTTCCTTTCCGAAAGCTATCTCGCCCCACTGGCAGTCTTCATCGGCTTGATGCTGCCGCCGGGCTTGGGGCAACAGGCAGATACGCTGTACACCATCCAGCGCAACCAGGCGGCCTCGCATCTCAACGACACCCAGCGGCGCTTGCTCGCCCTGTTGGAAAAACGCGGGGGAAGCCTGCTGGGGCGGCAGATCGACCACGCCCTGCCGCGCCTGGATTGGCGCCCGGCAGCGCGCAGCCTGGCGCGGCGCGGGCTGCTCACCTCTCAAGCGGTCCTGCCCGCTCCCTCGGCGCGTCCCAAGCAGGCGCGCACCGCCAGGCTGGCGTGTACTCCGGAAGAAGCCCGCCTTGCCTTCCCAAAGCTTGCCAGGGCAGGCAGCGCGGCTTTGCCGCGGCGGCAGGCGTTGCTCAACTCGCCTGCTGCAAGAACCGGGACCGGTCGATGTCGCCTGGCTGTACGCCGAGAGCGGGGCAAGCCTGGCGGACTTGCAGCACCTGGCAGGGATGGGATTGGTGGCTCCTGGGGGAAAGCCAGGTGTGGCGCGATCCATTGCAGGGCATCACGCCGGCGTCCAGCGCACCGCCCCGCCTGACCCAGGACCAGCGGGCAGCCTGGAAGGAGATCCAAAAGAGCCTGGCAGACGCCAGAGCCGGTCTGCCGGTGAGCCCGTTTCTGCTGCACGGCGTGACCGGCTCGGGGAAGACTGAAGTCTACCTGCAGGCGGTCGAAGCCACCTTGCGCCAGGGCAGGCAAGCGATTGTGCTGGTTCCGGAGATCTCGCTCACCCCGCAAACCGTAAATCGTTTCCTGGCGCGTTTCCCGGGGCAGGTCGGGTTGGCGCACTCACGCCTATCCGACGGCGAGCGCTACGACACGTGGCGCCGGGCGCGCGCCGGGCAAATCGGGGTGGTGGTCGGTGCACGCAGCGCGCTGTTCACCCCATTCCCAGCCCCGGGCTTGGTAGTGCTGGACGAGTGCCACGACAACTCGTATTACCAGAACGATCCGCCCTTCTACCACGCCGTGGAAGCCGCCCTGGCCTATGCCCGCATCACCAACGGCGTCTGCCTGCTAGGCTCCGCCACGCCGGATATTACACAGACCTACCAGGCAGCCCAGGGGCGCTGGCGCTACCTGCGCCTGCCGGCGCGCATCCTGGCGCACCAGCAGGAGGTCGAGGCGCATACCCGACTGCTCGGGACACCCTCCCACTACCGTCCCCTGGAAGAAGAAGCGGCGGCAATCGAATTGCCCCCGGTCACCACCGTGGATATGCGCCAGGAGCTCAAGGAGGGCAACCGCTCCATGTTCAGCCGCGAGCTGCAAAGCAGCCTGGCGCAGGTGGTGGAGCGCGGACAGCAAGCGATCTTATTCCTGAACCGGCGCGGCTCGGCGACGTACATCTTCTGCCGCGACTGCGGCTATGCCCTGAAATGCCCGCGCTGCGATCTTCCGCTCACCTACCACTCGCCGCGCGCAGCCCTCACCTGCCATCACTGCGGCTACCAGCGCAAACTGCCCGGCGCCTGCCCGCAATGCGGCAGCAAGCGCATCCGCCAGTATGGCGCAGGCACCGAAAAGGTTGAAGCCGAAGTTCAAGCTCTCCTGCCGCAGGCGCGCACCCTGCGTTGGGATTATGAGAGCACACGCGAGAAAGGCACACACGAGGTCATTCTGAGTCACTTCAGCGCCCACCGCGCCGATGTGCTGATCGGCACCCAGATGCTTGCCAAGGGCTTAGACTTGCCCCTGGTCACCCTGGTGGGGGTGGTGCTGGCAGACGTGGGACTGAACCTGCCGGATTACCGGGCTACCGAGCGGACATTCCAGGTGCTGACCCAGGTAGCCGGGCGCGCCGGGCGCAGCCCCCTGGGCGGGCGCGTCATCTTGCAGACGTTCCAGCCGGAGAATTACGCTATCCAGGCTGCCGCCAGGCACAGCTATCGCGAGTTTTACAAGCAGGAGATCGAATCCCGCCGCCAGTTAAAGCTGCCGCCTTTTACGGAGCTGGTGCGCCTGGAGTACCGCCATATCGATGCGCAGCAGGCTGAAGCCGCGGCAGCCAGTTTAGGCGCCCAGATCAGCGCATGGATCGTCTCTGAAGGTCGCCAGGCGACCGATCTGATCGGACCGGCGCCCTGCTTCTTTGCCCGCCTGGCAGGCATGTACCGCTGGCAAATCATCGTGCGCGGGGCTGATGCACTATCCTTCTTACGCGGGCGCAGCTTCCCCGGCTGGCGGATAGAGGTAAATCCACCTTCTTTGCTATAATGGTGGCGAAATTCAAGGAGAAAAACATGCAAAGACGGCACGAGATGCTGACCTGGAACGATGTAGATCGCCTGATTACCCACTTGCTACCTCAATTCGAGCAAGGATTCGATGCGATGGTCATGATCACCCGGGGAGGGATTGTCCCTGGGGGCATGCTAGCCGAAGCGATGAACCTGGTCCATATCCTGACTGCGGCAGTGGACTTCCCAGCCCAGATCGAGATGGAGAAAGCCCGCCTGCTTGCCTGGCCTCAGTACATCCAATTTCCGGAAGATAGCCAGCTGCGCGGGCGCACCACCCTGGTCGTGGATGATGTTTGGGGCTCCGGGCGCACCATTACAGCGGTTAAGAACCGGGTGGAGACTGCCGGGGGCATTCCATTTACCTGCGTGCTGCATTTCAACCCGTACCGCAACCTGTTTGGCACCACCCGTCCTGATTACTACGCCGCCGTCACCGACGCGCACATTGTCTATCCCTGGGAGATCGATCGTGGCGCAGACCGGGTCCTGCTGGAGCGAACGCCGCAGCCCTCTTCTTGACCTCCTCGGAGCGCGCGGCAGTGAAGATTGCATTGCTTGGGGATGTTCACGCCAACCTACCAGCCCTGGAAAGCGTTCTGGATCACGCCCGTTCGCAGGGAGCCGACGCCATCTGGAATACCGGCGATTTTTTGGGCTACGGCGCCTTCCCCAACCAGGTTGTCGAGCGGCTGCAGCGGGCAGAGGCGATCAGCATCCTGGGTAATTACGATCTCAAAGTGCTGAACTTCAAGGAGAAAGGCAAGAAGTGGCGCAAAAGCAAGCGCCCGGAGAAATACCTGGCTTTCCAATGGGCTTACGAGAACCTGTCGCGTGAAAATCGCCGCTATTTAAAATCCCTGCCGGAGCAGCGCCGGCTGGAATTATCCGGGAAAAGCATCCTGCTCACACATGCCAGCCCGGCGTCCAACGAAGAGCCGCTGGAGCCGGACACGCCGCAAGAACGCCTCAACGAGCTGAGTCGCCTGGCAAAAGCGGATGTGGTGATCTGCGGGCACTCTCACCAAGCCTTCGTCCGAAGCATTGAAAATACTCTCTTCATCAACCCGGGTAGCGTTGGGCGTCCCGATGACGGCGACCCACGCGCCTGTTACGCAATCTTGGAGGCGACGGAGGCGGGGATGCTGGTACAGCATTATCGCCTGGATTACGACCTGCCCCGCGCAGCCGCGGCGATCCGTGAAAACGGGCTGCCGGAGGCGTTTGCTCAGATGATCCTGCTGGGATATGATCTGGACACGATCCTGCTCGAGGAAAAGGGATAGATCCGATGACTTCGCAATCCAAACTCCCTGAAAGCCGCGTGGCTGCCTTTATCGATATCGGTACTAACTCACTGCGCCTGCTCCTGGTGCGCATCAATCCAAACTATTCCTATACGATTCTCTCCGACCAGAAAGAGATTGTCCGCCTGGGAGAAGGCGAGTTCATCGACCAGTACTTACGACCAGAAGCCATGCAGCGGGCTGCCCTGGTGGCTAAAAGGTTTACCAACATGGCGCGCTCGTACGGCGCCGAGGAGATCGTGGCGGTAGCCACAGCAGCCACACGCGAGGCGGAGAACCGCGAAGAATTCCTGCACCGGCTACGCCGGGAAGCCCAACTAGATGTGAAAATCGTCTCCGGGCGCGAAGAGGCGCGCCTGATCTACCTGGGCGTGGTCAGCGGCGTCCATCTGGGGGATAAAAAAGCCCTGTTCATTGACATTGGCGGCGGCAGCACGGAGATCATCGTCGGCGGTCAGGAGCAGTACACACACCTGGACTCGCTCAAGCTGGGAGCGATCCGCTTGAACGCCCTGTTCTTCTTGCCCGACGAGACAGGACCCGTCCCAGCCGAGCGTTATGCGCTGCTGCAGCAATATGTCCGCAACCTGGCTGTGCGCGACCACCCAGCACATCCAGAGCGAGCAAGTTGACCTGGCATTCGGCAGCTCCGGTACAATCGAGAACCTGGCGGACATCAGCACGGTGAAGTTTCTGAAGCGCCGGCGGCAACGGGATGACCTGCTCACCCGCGAGCAACTGAGGCAGGTGGTCGAGATGCTGTGCGCCTTACCGCTTGAGGAACGGCGCCACGTTCCAGGGATCAATCCGCAGCGGGCAGACATCATCATCTGCGGCGCGGCGATCATCGAAACGCTGATGAGCGAGTTCGGGATCGCAGAGCTAGCGATCAGCGAGCGCGGCTTGCGCGATGGGCTGCTGATCGATTATCTTGCCAAGGTCGAGACATCCCCTGGGTTACAGGGACTTTCGGTGCGCGCCCGCAGCGTCCTGCAATTGGGGCGCGCCTGCGGCATCGACGAGCCGCACGCCCGCCATGTCTCAAACCTGGCGCTCGAGCTATTCGATAGCGCCTACGAGCATGGGCTGCACAAATTCGGCGACCGGGAACGCGAGCTGCTCGACTATGCCGCCTTGATTCACGATGTGGGCACTTTCCTGTCTTACAGCAACCACCACCAGCACAGCTACTACTTGATCCGCAACGCCGACCTGCTCGGCTTCGACCAGGGCGAGATCGAGATCCTGGCAAATGCGGCGCTATTCCACCGCAAGTCAATGCCTAGCAAGAAGAAGCACGCTGAATTTGCCGCGCTCGACCGGCGATCACAACGCATCGTGCGCCTTTTTGCCTTGCTTTTGCGCATTGCAGAAAGCCTGGATCGCAGCCATACCGGCGTGGTACATCATGCCGGATTAACAGTCGTGGATCGAGACGAAGCGATCCTGACCATTGAAGCCAGCCAGGAATGCGACCTGGAAGTATGGGGGGTTCAGAGCCACCGGGAGGCTTTAAGAAGGTCTTCAAGCGCCGGATGGTGGTCAAGACTGTGATCGGCGGCGGCGAGCCTACAACACCGAAACTGCCATTGCCAGATTCTGCCGGAATTCCGGAGAGTTGAACCGCCTCCAGGTTTCCGAGAAAGTCAGCATCAGGCGCTGGCGCTCGGCATAACGATACGCCATGTAGTCCAGAATTGGCTCCGGAGTCTGCCTCTCTTCGACGGGCAAGCCAGCCTGCAGGGTGTCCCACTCATCTAGAAAATCCTTCAATAAGTGAGTAGCCACGTTGGCGTCATTCAGGTCGCCGAGGTGATCTTGCAGCACTTTCAGCTCCTCGATCACGTCTCCTGCCTGGGGACCGAGCACCTCACGGAAATATTCGACCGTGTAGCGCAGTTTCTTGAATTCAATGCGCAAGGCATGGAACTGCTCCAGTGTCGCCAACTCCAGGATGCTATCGAAGGCACGCACAGCAGCATAGCGCTCATAAATTAGCCCCGGGGCAACTTCCCGCACCAGGCTGGGGGTCGCTTCGTGAACCGGCCGCGCGCCAGCTCCGGGTGTATTCAGGAAATCATCAAAGCGCAGCTTGAATGCGTCGTACTCCTGGCTGTCCAGGTACTTGACCATCACCTTGCGACCGGCTTCACGCGTCTCCTCCCAGGAGTGCAGCAGGGGGCGCAAGCCATCCCGGCGCTCCTCGGGCAGTAAATCCAGGTAGTGATGAGCTTTCTCCATGAAGACATCCAGATCCCGGACCCGACCGAGGGTTCGCCCCGTCGCCCGCAAGCCTTTGAGGTGAGTGCGGATGGCTTTGGCGGTAAAGGCGTTCTCAAAAACCTCGAAAGCTGCCCGCATGCGCCGCGTGGCGACGCGCATATCGTGCAGCTCTTCGATGTCTTCCCCATCGCGCGTGCCCGCCTCTTTACGCAGCATTTGAACGAAATGATAACGCAGCACCTTGCGTCCGGCTTCAGCAAGCGAGTCATCGGGCTGGACGCCCGGGCTTTTTAGCTTCAACTGTTCTGACCTCAGTCCCGGCGCAGCCACCTCCTCGGGCAGGAGCGCCACGGGCTCCTGTGCAGGGACAGGTTGCGAACCGGCTTCCGGACCCGCTTCAGGTTCGGTTGAGGCGCTGGCGAAGATCCCCATCCCCTTGAGCTCATACTGGTGGCGCCAATAGCGCGCCCGCCCGCGGGACAAACCGACCTCAAGCGCCACAGCGCGCGTGGGCAGTCCCTGGTGGTATAGGAGCACCAGCTGCGCCTTGCGTTGGGCTGAATTGTGAGATGAATTTGCCGCGATCTGTTCGAGCTGCTGCCGGTCTTCTGGGTTCTGGATGAGGTTTGGCATCGGTCAGTCCTTTTGGGAACGCTGGTGCCGGTTGAGCAGCCAGATCTGGCTGTTGACCGGCGGGGAGCTTGCATCGGCTTTTACACGCTCGTAGCTGCCGTCGGGCAGCATGCGGCGTGCTTTGATGTTATCGGACAGGTAGGTACCCAGGACCTCTTCGCGCAGGTACTGCACCAGCCTGTTATCGCGCACCGGGAACAAGACCTCCACACGCCGGTTGATATTGCGCGGCATCAGGTCGGCGCTGCCCAGGTAGATTTCACTGTTCCCGGCGTTGTGGAAGTAGTAAATCCGGCTGTGCTCCAAAAAACGACCGAGAATGCTGATGACCCGGATATTCTCACTCAAGTTCTTCACGCCCGGGCGCAGGCAGCAGATGCCGCGCGCCAGCAAATCCACCTTCACACCGGCTTGCGAGGCATGGTAGAGCAGTTGGATGATCGATCGATCTACAATGGCATTGGTTTTGAAGATCAGGTGCGCTTTTTCACCCCGCTGGGCGTGCTCGATCTCGCGCTGGATCAAACCTTCCAGCCGCTTGCGCAGGTTGACCGGCGCAACCAGCAATTTGCGATACTCCTTCTTGTCCGAATACCCCGTGAGGTAATTGAACAAATCGGTGGCATCTGCTCCGATCTCCTCATCACAGGTAAACATCCCCAGGTCTTCATAAAGCTGCGCGGTGACTGCGTTGTAATTGCCGGTGCCTAGGTGGATATAGCGGCGGATGCCCTCCCCCTCGCGGCGCACGACCAGCGCAATCTTGGAATGCGTCTTCAAACCCAGCAGCCCGTATATCACGTGCACCCCGGCGCGCTCCAGGGTCTTCGCCCAGCCGATATTGCTCTCTTCGTCAAAGCGCGCCTTCAACTCTACCAGTACCGCAACCTGCTTGCCGTTTTCAACCGCTTCCAGCAAGGCTTGCACCACCGGGGGCTTGCGCCCGACGCGGTAAAGGGTTTGCTTGATCGCCAGCACGTCCGGGTCGCGGGCTGCGTTCTTCAGGAAATCGATGACCGGCGTGAAGGACTCGTAGGGGTGGTGGAGCAAGATGTCTTCTTTGCGAATGGCAGCAAACAGGTTGCCGTCAAACGTTTCAATCCTGAGTGGGGCGGGGATGGCAGGCACATACTGCGGCTCTTTCAGGTCGCGCCGGTCGATCTGGTAAAGCTGCATGATGTCGCTCAGTCCCAGAGGTTTGGGCACTGTGTAAAGGTCATTGCGTTCGATCTCCAGGTTCTCGATCAGGATCTCACGCATGCTTGCCGACATCGAATTGTTCACCGTCACGCGCACGACGATGCCGAATTTTCTCTGCCGGACGCTCTGCTCCATGGTCTCCAACAGGTCGGCAGCCTCCAACTCCTGGATCTCCAGGTCTGCGTCGCGCGTTACCCGGAAAGGATGCGCTTCCAGGATTTCCATCCCCGGGAAGAGCTTATCGAGGTGTGCAGCGATCACCTGCTCCAGGTAGACAAAGTAATGATGGAACGGCGGCGTCCCGTCCTTACGCGTGCTGCCCGAAGAGCGCTTGATGGGAACGAAGCGCGGCAATGTATCGGGGACTTTGATGCGGGCAAAATGCTCTTCGTCGTGCTGGTCGCAGATCAGCACCGCCAGGTTGAGGCTCAGGTTTGAGATATGGGGGAAAGGATGCCCCGGATCGAACGCCAGGGGAGTGAGGACCGGGAAAACCACTTCTTCGAAATATTTCGAGACGCTGGCGATTTGTTTCTCGTCGAGCTGGTCGTAATTCAACACATGGACGCCAGCCTTATCCAGTAAGGGGAGCACATCCTTGTGAAAGCACTCCCTGGCTTGCACCATGATCTGCCCGGCGATCTTGCGGATGGCAGCCATTTGCTCCGCCGGAGTTATGCCGTCTGGCGGCAGGTCGACGATGCCGGCGCTGATCTGTTTCTTCAAGCCGGAAGTGCGCACCATGAAGAACTCATCCAGGTTCGATCCGACAATGGAGAGGAACTTCACCCGGTCTAATAATGGGTTGGTAGGGTCCTGGGCTTCCTCCAAGACTCGGCGCTGGAATTCCAACAAGCTCAGCTCGCGGTTAACGAACAACCTCGGCTCGCTGAGATCGACCGTTTCTACCAGGTTTTCTGTCTTCTCGACCATCTTCCACCTCGATCTTGATTTACCGCCTAATTGTAAACGAAATTCATTGATAGTGGAGCCAGGCGATTAAGCTGGGCGCATCCCGAAAACTGGGGCGGTGTTTCCATCGCCGAACTGCGTAACTGCCACTATAATAAAGCCCTCATGCATACGATCCCGGTTGAAGCTCGTAGCAAGATCGAGGCGCTACGCAATAACAGCTATTTTTCCGAGCTAGATGAGCGTATACTGGAAGAGCTTTCCCTCGGTGTGCGCCTGCAGCGTGTTGAGCGGGGTGAGATACTGTTTTGGGAAGGCGACCCAAGCGCAGGTCTACACATCATCCAGCGCGGCAGCGTCAAGCTCTTCAAGACATCGGCGCATGGCCGCGAGCTGATTATCAAGGTTATCGATGAGGGCACCACTTTCAATGAGGTCCCGGTATTTGACCGTGGGCAAAACCCGGTCAATGCAGCCGCGCTGGAAGAGAGCGAGATCTGGGTGGTGGAGGCAGACGCTATCCAAAATGCCATGAACCAGCACCCGGAGATGTGCCGGGCTATTGTGCTCAACCTGACCAAGAACCTGCGCATGCTGGTCAGTATGGTTGAGGAGCTATCGTTCTACCAGGTTACGAACCGCCTGGCGCGCTTGATCAGCCAGCTGCCGCCGGAGCAACTGGCGGGAACATCATCACTGCGCGTCACCCAGGACCAGATGGCGGCGCGGCTGGGCACGGTGCGCGAGGTGGTGGCGCGTTCGCTGCGCGAGCTGGAGCGCAGCGGTGCGATCCAGGTGAGCCGGCGGGAGATCCAGATCGTGGATGCGGAAATCCTCCAGGAATGGGTGCAATCCCCAGTTGACTGATAAAAACGCTGCGGGCGCAAGGCGCCCGCAGCACGTAGAGATATTGCCTGTCTCAGCCCGGCTCAGCGAGGGCTGATGGCATTCTGGTAGCTCAAGATCCGCTGCCCGCTGGCGTTATAGAGGTCGAGCGTGGCATTGGCGCCGCTGCCGCTGAGCTGGAAAGTTGCGGCGCTGGCGAGCAAGCCCAGGTATTGCTGCTCTTGCTCCATGATCCCTTCCGGCGATCCGCAGAACACCTGCCCGCCGACGATCCCGCCGATACTGATCTGGCTGCCAGACACATTGTACGAGGATTGGTAATTGTTACAGCCTGCCGAGCCGGATAGGGCAGTGTCGCTCATGAAGTTCAGGCTGACCGTTGTGCCCACCAGCGGTGTGACAAGCCCACCCTGACCGTTATTGTAAGAGAGCAGCAGCCACGCGGTGCCCAGGAGCGGATTGGTGGGCGGCGGCTGGGTGACGTTGACATTGGCATCCTGGTAAGTCGCCTGCCCGGCAGCGTTATAAGCCTCCAGGCGGTAGAAGACTGTCCCCGCCTGGTTGGGGCAGTCGGATTCATTTCCATTGAAAGGCGCATTATCCAAAACCGCTGCCCCGTTGCGCAACAGGCGCACACGGCTGGTGCCCCCGCCGGTACTCCAGCTGATGGTTACACACGCCCCCGCCTGGATTTGAGCGGGAGTCACGCTGAACTGGTTGATGACCGGCAGGGGGATGGTTGTGGGGGTCGCCGGCGGCACTGTGGCGGTGGGTTGGATGACCGAAACCACCTGTTGGGCGCGGGTCGTACCTCCAGGTCCACTGGCTTCCAGGGTATAGGTCATCTGACCAGAGCCAGGCGGGCAGTCACGGAAGGAACCGCTCAGCGGAGCGCCGTTCCACAATTCCCCATTGTTGCGCAGCAGCCGGATCAGGTTCACGCTGCCCTGCACCTGCCATTGCAGGTTGACGCACTCGCCAACGTAAATGCGGTTGGTATCCACCAGGAAGCGGTAGATCACCGGCGCGGCGGCGCCAGGTGTGGGTGTGACCGGCGCCAGCACCTGGATGCCCACCGATACGCGCTGCCCGAAGGCTACGTTCTGCCCGTTGACCATCTGCCAGATGCCCTGGTAGACGCCCGGCGTGAGCGGCGCAACCAGGTTCACATACATGTCATAAGTCTGGTTCGGGAGCACCTGACCCTGGATAGGCGTGGGCTGCCCGCCCATCTGCGCTTGCGGGGTATTGCCCTGGACGTAAACCAGACGGTAAGAGCTGTTCCAGGTGCAGGTGCCCGTATTGCGAATGCGCCACCCCTTGGAGAAAGACTGCCCCGGCGCCATGAGCGGCGGCGCAGCCATGTTGCGATCATCCAGGTTGAGCTGCTGCACCAGCGCCATGTTATCCACACAGGGGGGTGGAGGCAGGGTGGCTGTGGGCTGCGGCGCAGGTGTGGGCGTGGGAACGGGGATCACGCCCGTAGAGTTCAAACCGTATTGCTGGTAGAGGGCTGCCAGCGAACCATCTGCCACCAGCTCTCCCAGGGCGCGATTGAGCTGGTCGCGGAAAGCAACGGACGTGATGGGCAGGGCGATGGCAAAGGACTGCTGGCTCAAACCCTGCCCCACCAGCTTAAGCCCACCCTGCTTGAGAAAATCCTGAGCGGGCAGCAGGTCCAGCACGACCACATCGATGCGCCCCGCCTGCACATCGGTCAAGGCGCCGTCGATGCGCGGGTAAACCAACAGGTTCGCAGCTGGCATTCTTCCGCTATCCACCAGGCTGGTGCGCAGCCAGGTCTCATAAACCGAGCCCGCCTGGACGCCAACCCGGTAGGGGGCTAGAGCATCTACGGAGGTAATGCTGTTGATGGCAGAATTCTGCCCGGCGAGCATGCCCTCCTGCCCCGAGTAGTAGATGCTGCTGAAGCCTAATTCCTGCTGCCGCTCGGGCGTGACGGAGATGGCAGCGATGGCGACGTTGATCTGCCCGATTTGCAGGGCGCTGGACAAGCCGTCGAAGGCGTAATCCTGAACATCCACCTGCACGCCCAGCTTCTGACCGATGAGGCGGATCAGGGCAACATCGAAGCCATCCAGGGCATAGCTGGCATTGTAGAAGGCAAAAGGCGGGTAATCCGCCGAAGTCCCCGCCACCAGCCTGCCGGTGGTCTGCACCAGCGACCAGGAGTTATCAGCAGCCGGCGTTGATACTGGCGTCTCGACTGGCAGCGTAACCACAGGAGCCTGCTCCTCGCCAAAGAGCGTATTGAACAGCATCCAGCCCAGGATGCAGATCAAGCCTACCGCCAGAATAGCCACAATGACCAGGATTACGGTGTTATTCTTCTTATCCATGCGAGCGCTCCCATTCGCAGATCTCAGGATGAGGATGGCTGTCAGCCCCCGGTGTTAATGCGAGAATATACCACAGGTAGGGGAAGGCAGGAAGATACTCATCTAACAGAAGCCCCTTAAAACATGCGGCGCAGGTGGATGCACCTGCGCCGCGATCTTGTCGATCAGAACTCACTACTGGCTGCTGGTCTGGATAATATCCGGCGAGCCGGCTGCCTGGACAGCCTTCAATTGCGCCTGGCGCGCCAGGTCGGTGGCGATAGAGAGGATGCGCAGCGCTTCCTCCGGGTTATGGAAGCCCATACTGTTCTCAGCATCTATGAAATCCCAGCGCAACTGCGCCTCGCGGTGCAGGTCGCGCGCCTGCGCCAGCAGGTCGGCGTCCACGTCGCTCGCCTTGGAGGCGGCCTCGATGGCAGCAATGGCTTCCACAATGGCAGCTTTAGCAGCGCTCATCGTCTCATTTACCTGGCTCTGGATCGTCGCCACTCGGGTAGTGACGTAGCCCACGTCGGTATGGCAGGCGCCGCAAGCCGTCTCGGCGTTCAACAGCGGGCTCTTGACATCATGTGTGGAGAACTTGGCTGCGCCGTCACGCGTGTAGGGCATATGGCAATCGGCGCAAGCTACGCCGGCTTTGTAATGTGTGCTATCTGCCGTAAACAGCTCATAATCGGGATGTTGCATCTTGATCATCGCCGCCCCGGACTGCGGGTGCTCCCAATCTTTGAAACCCAGCTCTTTGTAGTAGTTGGCGATGTTTTCGATGCGCGTCCCATCCTCCCAGGGGAAGGTCAGGTATTTGCCCTCGCCGGCGAAGTAATACTCCACGTGGCAGTTGGCGCACACCACTGTGCGCATCTCCTGGCGGGTGAAGGTCTCCCAATCCTTGCCTTGCGCCTCGAGCGCCTCTTCCAGGGCGGGATTGGTGACGATCAGGCGCATGGTGTTGGCTTCGTGGCAGTTAGCGCAGCCGATGGGGTGGTCGATGCGCTCGCCCAAATCCTTGAACAGGGTCTTATCGAACTCTGCCATGCCCATCTCCGCCCATAGGCGGGGATTATCCGAGCTCTTGCAGGAATAGCAGGTTCCTGGCGTCGTCTCATTCACCCGAAGTGTGGCTTCGACGTCGGTTACGCTGTTCAGGTGGCCGCGCTCCTCGTTATAATCTTTGCTGAAGCCATAGCCGGCAAACAAGGTCACGCGCCGCGGATCTTCCTCGAGCTTGGAGAAGGGCTCAGACCCACCGTAGGTCGTGCGGGTGTTATTGGTCTCCGTCTTCAGCAGGGTGGAATATTGGTTGGGGTAGTTGACGCCCCATTTTGCCGAATTCGGGCTCCATAGGCTCGATTTCTGTGATCGGTGGGATGCCGCGCTCGCTGGGCGGCTGGTTCTTGATAAAGATCAAGACGCCCACCAAGGCGGCTGCCAGGACGACGATGACGCCAGTCAAAATCAAAATAGTGCTTGAGCGTTTCATTTCTTGCCCTCCTCTTTATCCTGGTAAGGCAGGAGCGAGATGCCCCGCTCGCCATGCGCCACGCTGCGATGGCACTCGAAGCAGTAGCGGTCCATCGGCATGGGGTTGTCTACCAGGTTGGAGACCGTCTCCGTGTGACAGCGGATGCAGTTCTCCTGAACCACTTCACGGGATTCTTGCTTGGCGCGAATGGCGTTGGGGATATTCCCGAACATGAAAGCCGTCACGTGATGGTATCCCGATTTGGCTTTGACGATATACTTGGGGATCAGCTCATGCGGCGTGTGGCAGTCGTTGCAGTTAGCCCATTCTTGATGCCCGCTGTGATACCAGCCCTCGTAGACATAATCCATCACGTGGCAGTTATTGCAAGTGGCGGGGTTGTTGCCCAGGTAGGCGGTGAAGTCGGTAACGTAAAGACCGACGCCCACCACAAGCAACAAAGCCAGGATACCGATGATCAGTGCAATTTTCATGAGAACACCTGCGCCGCGGGTCACAACCTTACTTGCTCCGACAAAACAAAAGTTGTGCTGCGCTTAATCAGGTGTCAATATTAGCACAAGTGGATCAGCCAGAATGTGACTTTTGTTACAAACTCGATACGATTTATCCATCCATATCTGCAATATCCACGGGTATCCACACGGTGAACCGGCTGCCCCCGCCGTGCGGGCTCTCGACCTCCAGCCGCCCGCCGTGCGCCAGCGCCAGGTCGCGGGCGATGCTCAGCCCCAACCCCATGCCTTGCTTGATGCGCTTGCCCTGGTCGCCGCGGTAGAACGGCTCGAAGACACGCTGCAACTCGGCGGGCGGGATACCCGGACCCGTATCGCTGACCCGCACCCACACCCAATCCGCGTCCGCGCCGGCTGTCACGCTCACCGACTTGCCGGAGGGAGTATATTTGACGGCGTTGCTGGCTAAATTGCCGACGATCTGCGCCAGGCGCACCGGGTCCGCCTGCACGGTGGGCAGATCGGCGGGGATTTCCGCCTGCCACTCCAGCTTTTTCTCCAGGGCGGCCTCCTGCCAGGGCAGCAGCATCCTGGGCAGCCACTCGCTCAAATCGATCGGCTTGAGGTTCATCTCCAGCGTTCCTAAAACCTGGTCGTGCAGGTGCGCCAGGTCTTCCAGCACATGCTGCAAGCGGGCAGCTTCATCATCCATACCTGTGGTCAGGTCGTACAAAAGCTGCGGGTCATCCGCGGCGCCCTTCGACAGGGCGTGGATGGCGGAACGCAGCGCCCCTAAAGGTCGCCCCAGCTCGTGCACCAGGTTTGCCAGAAGCTGGCGACGCGCCAGCTCCATGCCGTTCAGCCGCTCGACCAGGTAGTTGACCGCCCGCGAGAGGCTGCGCAGCTCCTCGGGTCCCTGCTCGCTGAGCGCCTCAGCCCGCGTCCCGCTGGCGATGTCGTAGATGGCGCGCGTGACGCGCTGCACCGGCTTGCCGATGTTGATCCCCAGCATCAAGCCCAATGCTCCGCCCAGCAGCAAGGCGATAACCAGCACCACGCCGATCAGCTCGCGGAACTGCAGGAATAATTCGTAAAGCGAGGCAACGCGGTAGGTAACGCGCACAATGCCAACCACCTGCTGGTCCGAGTTGATCACCGGCGAGACAGCATCGATCAGCACATTATTGACGCGAAAAATCGAGTAGTTTGTCGAGAGGGTGTCCTCGCCGCGGCGGGCGCGCAACAAGCCGGGAGCATCGACATAGGTATCAAAAACGCCCGGCGTCGCCGGTGTCGCTGGAGTACAGCAGGCGACCGTCCGGCGTCATGAACATGACGCGGATGCCCGGCTCGAGCTGGACGCGCGAGAGCATGCGCTCGAAGAAGACCGGGTTACCCCACAGCTCGTACTCGGCGCGAGTGATCTCCTTCAGCAGGCGGGCGTCTCCGACCAGCTTACTGGCTAACTGCGGCAAGAGCACCCGCGTCTCGACCACGTAAACCAGGGCAATGCCCACCAGCGGGATCATCACCAGCAGGGGCAGGATATGGCTCAAGACCAGGCGGAAGCGCAAGGAGTTGAATTTCATGATGCGCTTACCAGCTTGTAGCCCACGCCGCGCACGGTCTGGATCAGCTCAGGGCGGTTGGGGTCGCGCTCCAGTTTCTCTCTCAGCCAGCGGATGTGCACGTAGACCACCTGCGGCTGCCCGGCAAACTCGGCGCCCCACACGCTCGCCAGCAGGTCATTAACAGAAAACACCCTGCCCGGCTCCAACGCCAGGGCGTGCAGCAGGTCGAACTCGCGTGGCGAAAGATCGACCACCCGCCCTGCCAGGCTGACGGTATGCGCCAGCGGGTCGATGAGCAGGTCGCCGACCTGCAGGGAAGCGCCCGCCTCCGAGGGCACGCCCCGGCTGCTGCACGCGGCGCAGCACAGCCTTGATATGCGCCAGGAGCACGTCGACATCGAACGGCTTGGTGATGTAATCATCGGCGCCCAGCTCCAATCCAACCACCTCATCCAGCTCGCGCCGCCGTGCAGTGACAAAAATGACCGGCACGCTGAACTGGTCTTTGAACTGGCGCAAGGCATCCAGCCCGTCCATGCCGGGCAAGCCGATATCCAGCAGCACCAGGTCCGGCGGTTGGCGGCGCGCCAGGGATAGGGCGTCCTCTGCCGCGCCAGCAGTGCTCGCCTGGTACCCCGCCTGCTGCAGGTTGAAAGCCAGGCTGCGGCGCATCAAGGCGTCATCATCCACTACCAGGATGTGTTTGGACATGAGATCAGCCGTATTGTCCTCTCCGCTACAAAGTATACCCCTGCCCCAAGCGAGGCGCAACACTCGCCCGGTCAAATGCCCATAGCGCATTGGATTGCAAACGACCCGTGACAATTTCACCAAGATAGGCGATAATCACGCGCTAGGCGTTCTACCATAAGAGCCAAACTCACTTGCCACCATCTCTCCCCTCGGAGCCAAACAGACATGACAACGAACCATGAAAACGGCGCCAACAATCGAGCTCACCTGACACGCTACGCCTGGCTCTCCATCGCCGCGGCCTGTTTGACCATCGGGATGAAAACGGCGGCTTACTACCTGACCGGCTCGGTGGGCTTGCTATCCGACGCTCTGGAGTTGCTGGTCAACCTGGCTGGCGCGCTGATGGCGCTGGCGATGCTGATCATCGCCGCCCGCCCGGCGGATGAGGAGCACGCCTACGGGCATAGCAAAGCCGAATACTTCTCCAGCGGCTTCGAAGGTGCACTGATCCTGGTGGCAGCCGTGATGATCACGGTCACTGCCGTGCGCCGGCTGATCACGCCCGAGCCTCTCGAGCAGGTCGGTTTAGGCTTGGTCATCTCGATTGCCGCCTCGCTCATCAACCTGGGGGTCGCCCTGGTAATGCTGCCGGCTGCCAAACGCTATCAACTCCATCACCCTGGAGGCGGACGCCCGGCACTTATTGACCGATGTGTGGACCTCTGCCGGGGTCATCGTCGGCGTAGCCCTGGTTGCCATCACCGGCTGGCTGCGCCTGGACCCACTTGTGGCGCTGCTCGTGGCTGCCAATATCGTCTGGACCGGCGTGGGCATCCTCCGCAAATCGGTACGCGGGCTGATGGACATCGCTATCCCGGCTAGAGGAGCAGGAGGCTCTGCGTAAAGTTCTGGAGCCCTACGAGCAGAGCGGCGTGCAATTCCACGCGCTGCGCACCCGCCAGTCTGCCTCACGCCGCTTTGTTTCACTTCATGTGCTGGTCCCCGGCGAATGGAGCGTCCACCAGGGGCACCAATTGCTGGAGAGCATCGAAGCCGGTATCCGCAACGCCATACCTGAGGTGACCGTCTTCACGCACCTCGAATCGCTGGAGGATCCCGCATCCTGGAACGATGCAGCTTTGGACCGCGCCCAGCCCGCTCCTGCCGATAGCCCGGCAGTTTAATACCAAAGGATCATGCCCATGCAGACAATCTCCTCTCCAAAAACCGCCCTGCTCCTGGTGGATATCCAAAACGACTATTTCCCCGGCGGAAAAAACGAGCTGCAGGGCAGCATGCAAGCCGGCGAGCAAGCGGGGCGCCTGCTGGATCTCTTCCGCCGCACGGGGCAGGTCATCATCCACATCCAGCACATCTCCACCCGTCCCGGCGCGAAATTCTTCCTGCCCGGCAGCCCTGGCGCAGAGATGCATGCCTGCGTCCAGCCCCTGGCGGATGAAACCCTGATCCAGAAACACTATCCCAACAGCTTCCGGGATACGCCGCTGCTCGTGTACCTGCAGACCGTGCAGGCCACGCGGCTGGTGATCGCGGGTATGATGACCCACATGTGCGTGGAGGCCACCACCCGCGCCGCTTTCGACCTGGGTTTCGAATGCCTCGTCGCTGCTGACGCTTGCGCCACCAAGGACCTCAGCTTCCAGGGCCAGATTATCCCGGCAGCCCAGGTCCATGCCTCCTTCCTGGCAGCCTTGCAGGGGACGTATGCCAAAGTGCTGACAGTCGAAGAAGCGATCATTCTTATAGGGAGTTGATCCAATGGACGACCCTGAAATGCTCCCCAAGCTCTACCAAGATCTCACCGACTGGTGGACGCTGCTCTCACCGCCCGAAGAGTACGCCGAGGAAGCGGAGTATTACCGGAATGCCCTGATCTCCTCTGCCAGCGCGCCGGTTCACACCCTGCTGGAGCTGGGCTCCGGCGGCGGCAACAACGCCTCATTTCTGAAGAAACACTTCCAGATGACGCTGGTCGATCTCTCTCCCGGCATGCTGGAGGTGAGCCGCAAGCTCAATCCGGAGTGCGAGCACCTGCAAGGCGATATGCGCTCCGTGCGGCTCGGGCGGCTGTTCGACGCGGTATTCATCCATGACGCCATCGCCTATATGGCAAGCGCTGAAGATCTCAAAAGCGCCATGCGAACAGCTTTCGTGCACCTTAAGCCCGGCGGAGTAGCTCTCTTCGCGCCGGACCAGCTCAGCGAGACTTTCAAGCCCTATACCGATCACGGCGGGTACGATCAGGGTGACCGCGGCCTGCGCTACCTGGAATGGGGCTGGGATCCTGACCCGAGCGATACCCGCATGATCATGCTGATGGTATACGTGTTGCGCCAGGGGAACAATGAGATCCAGATCATCGAAGACCGGCACATTTGCGGTCTCTTCAGCAGCGATGAATGGCTATCCATGCTTGCCGAGGTTGGCTTCGCCGGTAGGGCGCAGCTCATTGAGCTCAGCGAGGTCGAGCCTTACTGCGGTCAGGTATTTATCGGGGTAAAGTCTCCGCAATAGTATAATTCCTCAATCCTGATTATCTATCTCCAGATTGGTGGTTTGCATGCCGATACCCTCTCCCTTCCATTCCCGCACGGCTCCCCGCTGCGAGAGCCAGGAGTGGCGCAACTGGTCCGGATACCTGGCAGCCGCCCTCTATGAGCCGGGGCACGAGCGCGAGTATTACGCCATCCGCGACAGGGCCGCCCTGATCGACGTCTCGCCGCTTTTCAAATACGAGATCCGCGGCCCACAAGCGCTCACCGCCGTGAACCGTATCCTGACGCGCGACGCGACACGCTGCGCGGTCGGGCAGGTGATGTACTCACCTTGGTGTGACGACGACGGCAAAGTGATCGATGATGGCACGGTGGCGCGCCTGTCGGAGCAGGCATTCCGCATCACCGCCGCCGAGCCCAACCTGGCCTGGTTCCAGGACTGCAGCTACCGCCTGGACGTCGAGGTGTGCGACGTCTCGGAAGACCTGGCGGCGCTGGCGCTGCAGGGTCCCAACTCGCGGCGCATCCTGGAGCAGATCTTCAGCGGCATGTTCCTCACCGACCTGAAGTATTACCGCCTGGCGCAGGGTTACGCCGGCAGCATCCCGCTCACGGTCACCCGCACCGGCTATACCGGCGACCTGGGATACGAGCTTTGGGTCGCTCCGCAGCACGCCGAAGCGTTGTGGGACCTGCTGGTGGAGACCGGTAAGGGATTAGGGCTGGCGCCAGCCGGCATCATCGCCCTGGATATCGCCCGCATCGAAGCCGGCATGGTCATGCTCCAGGTGGATTACATCTCCGCGCGCAAAGCGCTGATCGCAGCGCAGAAAAGCTCCCCCTTCGAGATCGGTATGGCATGGGCGGTCGACTTTAAAAAAGGCGACTTCGTCGGGCGCAAGGCGCTCCTGGCTGAACAACGCTCCGGCTCGAAATGGAAGCTGGTGGGGCTGGAGGTGGATTGGGAATCGCTGCAGGCGCTTTACGGGCGCTACGACCTGGCGCCCCAGCTCAGCGGGCGCGCCTCCCGTTCCGCCGCGCCGCTCTATCGCGAGGAGCAGCAGGTGGGGCAGGCGACCAGCCATACCTTTTCGCCGATCTTGAAGAAATATATCGCCATCGCCAGCGTGGAAAGCCAGCACGCTACGCCCGGCAGCCAGCTCCAGATGGAGTTCACCATCGAGCACAGCCGCCAGAGAGCCGATGCAACGATCGTCAAGCTGCCCTTCTTCGACCCTCCCAGAAAGCGAGCCTGAGATATGCGCGAACAATATGACGCGATTGTGATTGGCGGTGGGCATAACGGGCTGGTGACTGCGGCTTACCTGGCGCGCGCCGGCAAGAAGGTGCTCGTGCTGGAACGGCGGCATGTCCTGGGTGGCGCCAGCGTCACCGAGGAGATCTACCCGGGTTTCAAATTTACGGTATTCTCTTACGTTGTCAGCCTGCTGCGCCCCGAGATCATCCGCGACCTGGAGCTTCACAAGCACGGGCTTGTGATCCTGCCCCTGGAGAGCACGCTCAGCCCGCTGCCGGATGGAAATTACCTGTACCGGGACGGTGATCATTACCGCAGCATGCGCGACATCGCCCGCTTCTCCCCTCGCGACGCCGACGCCTACGAAGATTACAGCCACACGATGTACTTCATGGCAAAAGCCGTCAAGCCCATCCTGGGGCTGGCGCCGCCCGACCCTACCAGCCTGAACCCGGCGGAGCTCGGTCGCCTGCTGCGGCTGGCGCGCCAGTATTTGCACCTGGACGAATCCCAGCTGCACACCCTGGTGCGCCTGATGACGATGAGCTCGGCGGATTTCGTCGAGCGCTGGTTCGAAGTCGGAGCCGCTGAAGGGCACGCTCTCCGCCAGCGGGATCATCGGCACTTTCCTGGGACCGCGCTCGCCGGGGACCGCCTACGTGCTGCTGCACCATTACATGGGCGAGATCGACGGCTCGTACCGCGCCTGGGGCTTCGCCAAGGGCGGCACCGGCGGCATCTCCACCTCGATCGCCCAGGCAGCCCAGTCCTTTGGCGCGCATATCCGCACCAATGCCCGCGTGGCGCGGCTGGTCGTCAAGCGCGGCAAGGCAAGAGGCGTCGTTCTGGAGAGCGGCGAGGAGATCGCCGCCAAACGGGTGGTCTCCAGCCTGGATCCGAAAGGCACGTTTCTCGACCTGCTGGAGCCGGGTCTGCTGCCCGAGGACATGCTCGCCAGCATCCGCAAGTACAGCTACCGCGGCTCCTCGGGTAAGGTAAACCTGGCGCTGGACGCCGCTCCCGAGCTGGCTTGCAAACCGGGCGATGGGCGCCACCTGGCGGGCGCCATCTCGATCAGCCCCAGCATCGATTACATCGAGCGGGCGTATGATGCTGCCAAGTATGGGGATTTCTCGCCGCGACCCTACATCGACGTCATCATCCCCTCCATGATCGACCCAGATATGGCGCCGCCCGGCAAGCATGTCATGTCTTGCTTTGTGCAGTATGCGCCTTACGCCCTGAAGGAAGGCACATGGGAAGAACGGCGGGAGGCGTTCGGCGATACCGTCATCGATACCCTGAGCGAGTACTTCCCGAACTTGAAAAACATCATCCTGCACCGCCAGGTGCTGACCCCCTGGGATATGCAACAAACCATCGGGCTGACAGAAGGCAATATCTTTCAGGGCGAGCTCAGCCTCTCCCAGCTTTTCTTCCTGCGCCCGGCGTCCGGTCTGGCGCGCTACCGCACCCCCGTGCGGGATTACTACCAGTGTGGCTCGGCGACCCATCCCGGCGGCGGCATCTCCGGCGCCTCGGGAAGGCTGGCTGCGCTCGAGATCCTCAGAGACTGGAAGGCATGAGAGGGGCAGCCATGCAGAGCAAAGCCACTTACGATGCCATCATCATCGGCGGCGGGCATAACGGCTTGACCGCCGCGGCGTACCTCGCCAAAGCCAGGCTGAAAGTCCTGGTATTGGAGCGGCGCGGCGTGTTGGGCGGCGCCGCCGCCAGCGAAGCCATCTTCCCCGGCTATACGGTCAACACCGGCGCGCTGGATAGTGGGCTGTTGCTGCGGGAGGTCGTCGCTGACCTGCGCCTGGAGAAACACGGGCTGCAGTTCCTGCACAGCCCGGCAGTCCTGCATGCCCTGCAGGCAGACGACCCGGGGCTCACCCTGTGGCGCGACCCGCAGCGCAGCGCGGCGGAGATCGCCCGATTTTCCGCCAAAGACGCCGAGGCGTACCCGGCTTATGTAGCCTGGATCAGCCGCATGGCGGGCGTCTTGCGTGGGGCGTTCCTGCGCACGCCGCCCAGCATCCCCGATCTGCCGCCGGGCGAGATGCTCGCCTGGCTCCCCAGCGCACTCAAGGTGAGGCGCCTGGGCAAGAAGGACATGATGGCGCTGCTACGGGCGCTGCCCATGCCGCTGGCTGACTTCCTGGACGAGTGGTTCGAGCACCCGGCGGTCAAAGCCGCCGTTGGCGCGGCAGGCGTTACGGGCAGCATGCTGGGACCGCGCGCCTCCGGCACGGTCTTTATGCTGCTCTACCAGGCGATGAACGCCGGTCAGGCGGGCTTCCGCGCCAGCAGCTTCGTGCGCGGCGGGATGGGCGCCCTCTCCGCCGCCCTGGCGCACGCAGCGACGGCTCATAAGGCAGAGATCCGCACCGGCGCAGCGGTCGAGCATATCCTGCTGGAGGAAGGCAAAGCCAGCGGCGTGCTGCTGGCGAGCGGCGAGCGCCTGGAAGGGCGCGCCATCCTCTCCAGCGCCACCCCCCACCACACCTTCTTCGACCTGGCTGGCGCATCCAACCTGGCGGTCGGCTTCAGCCGCGAGCTACGCAACATCCGCTATCGCGGCAGCACTGCTCGCCTCAACCTGGCGCTGGACGGGCTGCCGGCTTTCCGCTCCCTGCCGCCTGCCGCTGGAGCCACCGATGCACTCAGCGGGCACCTCCTGCTCTGCCCCAGCCTGGACTACCTGGAAAAAGCCTATGACGACGCCAAGTACGGGGCATTCTCCACTCAACCGGTGCTGGACTTCGTCATCCCCACCCTGCTGGACAATTCCCTCGCCCCGCCCGGCAAGCACGTGCTGAGTGCGAACATCCAGTACGCCCCCTACCACCTGCGTGAGGCAAGCTGGGAGACACAAGGCGCGGCGCTGGCAGAGTCTCGTGCTGAAAGCGCTGGAAGAGCACGCTCCCGGCTTGCGTGACCTGGTGCTGCATCAGCAGCTCCTCACGCCGCTCGATCTCGAGCGCGAGTACGGTCTGAGCGAGGGCTGCATCTTCCACGGTCAGATGGCGCTCGACCAGCTCTGGTTCATGCGCCCTGTGCCGGGACCGGCGCCTTACCACACGCCCATCCCCAACTTGTTCCTTTGCGGGGCAGGCTCGCACCCCGGCGGCGGCGTCACCGGCGCGCCGGGGAGGAACGCAGCGCGGGCGGTGCTGCGGGAGATTGACCGGTGATAAGCCAGCCAACCTACCGATCTACAGCTCAGGTTACTCGTAGACAAGGCAGAGTACGAGTAATCCTCCACGATTATCTAAAGAACTAATTATTCCCCATACTCCCCCCGCAGCTCCTGCGGCAGCAGGCGGGCGATGCTGCGCATGACCGCCTGGGTGGCGTAATCATCGCTCCCATCCCGGCTCAAACCGAGTGGGATTTCCAGATTAAAAGCCGCGCCAAAATTCAAGCACAGGCAGCCGCCCGCCTCGTACACCCCCAGCGGGTAAAGCGGGTAGCCTAGCCCAGAAAGCAGGATCAGGAAGCGCCCCGCTCCCGCCGGCGGACGACCCAGCCTGCCGCCGGGGATATCTCGCCCTTCGGGCGCCAGCGCCAGCACGGTTGGCTGCTGCCTGGCTACGGCCAGCGCCTGGCGCACAGCCCTGGCGCGCGCTTCCGCCTCAAACGGGCGCGGTGGCATGGGCGGCATGGCGGTAAAGCCATAGACGCGCGCCAGGCGCGGGAACAGCCGGCGGCTGACCTCCGCCAGCACCTCCGATTTAAAGCTGCCGCAGGATGTCCAGGCGGCGGTCATCGTCCAGTGCATCTCCACCGGGACGGTCGCGCCCACCGCCAGGGCGATCCAGTACGCCTGGAAGCCGGAGCGGCTGTAATGGTTGAATACCAGCAGCGCCGGACCCGACGAGGGGATGTTCTCCTTGCCTGTAATTTGGATTTCTGGCTGCCCTCCCGCCAGGCAGCGCAGGGCATCCCCCCGGAAGCTGCGTTTGCGATTTAGCGCCGCCGACAGGAGGACACCTGGGACTACTTTCCACGGCAGGGGGTAGCGCGGGTATCTCACCGGCTCTAGCCCTCGCCTCCTGCTTCTCCACCGCCGCGGACGCCGCGCAGGCTGAGCACGCTCAACAGGAAAAGCACCCCGTATCCGGCGAAGATCACAAAGTAGCCCAGCCCGGGGACCCGGGCGTTGAGCTGGTCTGCCACCGGTCCGCCGATACCGGTGCCGATCATGCCTGCCCCGGCGCCCGCCAGGTTGGAGACGCCCAGGTACCTGCCCGCCTCGGCTGCGGGCACCAGGCGCGTGCCCAACGCCCAGTTAGTGGTCACGAACAAACCCGTCCCCAGCCCCAGGATGCAGCCGGCGATGTAGATCAGCGCCAGGTTCGGCGCCCAGATGTTGAACAGGATGATCAGCGTGCCCGCCACCGCCAGCCAGCCGCTCAGCGCCACGAGCAGCTTCTGCCCGATACGGTCGGAGAGCCAGCCGCTGGGCAGGGCGCTCAACAGGGTGAAAACGCCAACCACCGTCAGCAGGGTGCCGGTCATGCTGGCTGCCGCTTCGCGCGTGATGCCGAAGGTATACATGAAGAAGTAAGGAGCGAAACCCTGCAGCGAGGTGACCGCCGCCAGGAACATCAGGCGGTTGACCACCCACCAGCTGAAGGAGGGTTTGCGCCAGACCTGCTTGCCGATGGTCGCCAGGGTGCCCGACCAGACCGCAGCCACGCAAGCCGCCGCCATCGCCACCACCCCGCCCACAGCGATGCCGAGGGTTACCGCCGCCTGCCGCCCGGCGAAGGGCAAGGCGACCAGCGCGCTCAACCCGCCCACCAGGGCTCCGGCAGCCAGGCCGATCAGCGCTCCCGTCGCAATCCCCGCCAGCATACCCAGCACGCGCAACATGCTCGGCGCCAGAGGGATATCCGGCTTCTCCTTCAGCGGCGTTTCCCTGACCAGCAACAGGGTCAGCAGCATGAGCACCAACAGGATAGCCCCCGTCGCCAGGAACGCCAGGTTGATCCGACCGCCTCCCACCAGCGGGGCGATGGTGACGCCGAGCAGGATGAGCGGCAGCAGCTCGAAGATGGATTTGATCGCCGAGGCGACGCCGCGCTGCTCTTCCGGCGTCTTGTCTGGGATCAGCCCCTGCAGCGCGCCGTGCGAGACGTTGGATGAGAATTGGAAGAGCAGGACGGCGACCAGTAAGAACCAGTAACCCGTCGCCATGGCGATCAGGGTCAGGAAGAGCAGGTCGAGCAGCACGCCGGCGAAGATGAACGGTCTGCGCCGCCCGAAGCGCGAGGTCGAGCGATCGCTGAGGATGCCCATCGCCGGCTGCACCAGCATGGCGATCACCAGCCCGGCTGTGCGCATCTCGCCCAGCGCCGTGTTGCGCACCTCCGGGCGCACGAAGGCGTCCACCAGGTAGGGCATGAAGATCGCCCCCACGGCGTTGTTACGCATGTTCAGCGCCAGCCAGAACAGGTTGATACCGATCAGGTCAATCCAACTCAGGCGCTTCATTCACTTTTTCGCCAATCGATTATCGTGCTTCACGATCATTGGGTTTATGGGACACGGATTTTCACGGAGAAACACGGATAAATGCTTTTTCTCAGATCCACTTATTTCAAGATTTTTTATCCGTGATATCCGTGTTTATCCGTGTACTATGCTCTTTTTTTCTAAATCAATAGGATCACACCCAGCGCTACCAGCCACAGCGACCATAAAATGTAGGCGATGGCATTGACCGTCCCGGCGCGCTTGAAGCCGGCCGGCTCGAGCATGCCAACCAGGATGCCCACCGCGCAGATCATCCCAATCCAGCCGAACCAGGGCGCAGTCGAATGGATGATCGCCCGGTAGGCGACCATAGCCGTCCATAGGGCGGTGAACAGGTAGCCCAGGTGCTCGCCCACCGCCACCCCCAGGTATTGGTGAAACGACTGAAAGACCACCTCGACCGTCTGGCGGCTGGCTGCGCTCGCATCTGGCTGAACATAGGTTTTCGCCAGATAGGGCACCAAAAAGGGCCAGCGCAGCAAACCTAACGCCTGCAACAGACCCGCCAGCACGCCCACGACGGCTGTTATGCCGAAATACGCCGGGTTGTCGCCCGCCAGCAGGCGCGGCAGCAGCACGCCCAGCGGGATGAAAAGCAGGGCGGTCAGCGTGAAGGCGTACCACAGCCCCACCAGCCGGGACCCGCCGGCGCTGAAACGCCTCAGGATTTCCCCGGTTGGCTTGCGCAAGATATCCGGGTAGGAAAAGGATTTTTGTAAAAGAAAGAAGATCCCGTTGAAGGCAATCGGAAGTGCGATCAATAACACGGCAGTAGCAATGCGCACGCTCATGGCAGGGCTCCTTAGAGAGGGATTTAGGGGGTCCAGGCAACCCTAGCCTGGATCATTCGGGTTGGGTGCTGCTTGCAGCGTCTCGATGGCGATGTTGCGGGCGATGTAGGGCAAGGAAAGCTGGTAAGGGCTGCGCACCGACCTCTCCCAGAGCTGCATCACCTCCAGGCTACCCAGCTCATCCAGCACGATCTCCACCGTTTCCTCCGGATGAAAAGCTCCGGGTGTGATGCGGTTGAGCGCTGCAGCCGGGATGACGGGCTGGTCTTCCATCAGGCGCATCATCCAGCCACAGATCGCCTGCTGGACGCCCGCCCCCCTTGCCCAGGCGGTGAGCAGGAAGCGCAGCTCAAGCTGTAAGGGCGGCAACTCCAGCCTGCCGCCTGAGCGCGGCGGGGGGATATTGCGCCTGGCAGCAGACTGGCGCACATCGTACAGGAAAAGCGTCACGCCGGGTCGCACCGTCCGGCTGCGGCTGACCAGCTCAGGCGCATCGCAAACTTTGAACTCCAGGCGTTGCGGGCTGAACAGCTCCGGTCTGTAAGCGGCGCGCAATTGCCGGACGACTGCCTCGCAGAGCGTTGAGATCCCGCGGTAATCTGCCATCCTCCACCTCGCATCTGAGATAATCTGAGTTGCCTGCACACACCAAGCCATGGGAGAAGCTTAATGCATTAATATATCACAGGTGACCAACATCACCTAATTCCATCCGGGGTGTTGGACCGGAGCAGCCTGCCATCTTCCACACTGGACGATCGATTTTAACGTTAGTTCGGGTTAGCGGAAAAGTACTGCTTTTTTGAGGTTTTGGTAAAAAGTTGGCGGATGGCTGTCGTTCACATATGGGCGCAATCCAGGTAAAATGTTGGAGGAAGAGAAAATTACCGCCTCATGCGTGACGGCGTGGTTTGGGCGGATCATCTGGTGTGCAGGTAACACCTGAAATTCATATTTTTCGGAGGGTATCATGCCTGAGAGCAAGCTCAGAGTCGGTTTTATCGGCATCGGCGCCATGGGCACCCCGATGGCGCAGCACATCTTGCAAGCCGGTTTCCCGTTGACGGTCTATGACCGCATGCCCGCCCGGACGGAGCCGTTCACCGCGCTCGGCGTGCCGGTAGCCGCCAACTGCGCCGAGGTCGCCCGGCGCTCGGATGTCGTCATCACCATGATCGGGCAGGTGGTGGACGAGCTGGACGTGGTGCTGGGTGCAGACGGCGTGCTGGAAGGCGCCTACCCCGGCTTGATCCTGATCGACTCGAGCACGGTGGGCATCGCCGCATCCAAGAAGATGGCAGAAGCAGCGCGGGCCAGGGGGGTAGCGTTCCTCGACGCCACCGTGGCCGGCTCCGTAGGACCGGCAAAGGATGGCAAGCTGGCATTCATGGTCGGCGGCGAGCGCGCTGTACTGGACAGGGCGCAACCTGTCCTGCTGGCGATGGGCGACCGCGTCTATCACGTCGGTCCCAATGGCGCCGGCAGCGCTATGAAGGTCATCGTCAACCTGATGATCGGCATGACCGTGCTGACCGTGGCGGAGACGCTCACCCTGGGGCAGAAAGCCGGTCTCGACCCGCAGCAGATGCTCGAGATCCTGGGGCAGACGGCGGTCAGCTCGCCGCACCTGAAGAACAAAGGCAGGATGATGGTGGAGCGGAATTTCGAGCCCGCTTTTGCCCTCAAGTACATGCAGAAGGATTTTGACCTGATCATGGAAGCCGCCCACGACCTCAAGACGCCGCTCTTCACCAGCGCCATCGCCCACCAGGTCTATACCGCGGCCAACGTCGCCGGCTACGGCGAGCTGGATTACGCCGCCGTGGTCAAGTTCCTGGAAGCAGCGGCTGCCATGCAGACCGAGGACACTATATAGTAAAGCCAGCCGCTCGGCGCGACGCGCCTACCCTGCAACAGGCTCCGGTTGCCTCTCTTCTGGCGAGGCGAGCAGCATAACCCCAATGATCGCCAGCGCCAGACCGATCAGGGCTGGCGACAGCCGCCCCTGCCCGCGCGAGATCGTCTCCTGGAACAGGGTGACGCCCAGGACCACGCTCATGGCAAGCGTCGCCGCGTTGCAAGCAGCCATAGCTGGCGCAAGGAAGCCCGTTTTCAGCGCCGACTGCTGTAATGCAAACCCCGCTAGCGCCGAAATGATCAGCGCATAGGTCGTCCAGGAAGACAGGATCACCCCCAAACCATAGCCGATCTGGGTCATGAACACTTTGGTGACCGCTGCCTGGAAAGCGAACCCCAGCCCGGCGGCTGTGGCGAACAGGGCGGCAGATACCGCGCCCCGTCGCTTACGAGCGAGCCAGGCCAACAAAATTACAAGAGCTGTGATACCGAGCCCCGCAGCCAGCCATGCCGTTGTTGCCGGCTGAGAGATGCCCCCTTGCGGCTGGCCGACCGCAACGAACAGGATAATCCCCAGCAAGGTGAGGCAGGCACCGATGATCGAGCGGCGGCCGACGTGCTGTCCGGTGAGGCGCACGCCCAACGGTAGGGCGAAAACCAGGCTCAAGGCGCACAGCGACTGCACCACCACCAGGCTGCCCCGATCCAGCGCGACAGCCTGCAGCACCCACCCGCACACCTGCAGCGCGCCGCCCAATAGCCATACAGGCTTGCGGATGATCTCCGCCAGGAAGCGGGGGTCGCCTTCAACCGCTTTTGTCTGCAGCGTCCCGCGCTGTTGCAACACAGAGCCAAGCGCAAACGAGAGCGCTGAAAGTAGGGCAAGAACATAGACCGCCATATTCACTTCTCCACCTCCACCCATAGCTGCTCCCCATCCGTTGCCAGCTCGATCCAACCGTTCCTGTCGGTGCGCAGCAGGTTGTAGCCCTGCAACGCCGCCTGCACCTCGGAATCCGGCGCGACCTCGTCCGCCGCCGCGCTCAATAGCACCACTTGCGGGCGCAGTTTCGCGATCCACGCCTGCGGGTTGAGCTCCGCTGCGCCGCCCTCCGCCAGCAGCAGGGCGGTCACCGGGGTCAGCGTGGAATCGTCCAGCAGGGTTCTCAACGCTGCCTCATCCATGCCCACGGGTAGGAGCGCCCGGAAATTATGCCATTCCAGCAGCAGCACCGCCCCGCTCTCCCCGGCAGATAGCACGCGCAGCATAGCGCCATCGCCCAAGTCGAGCGCCTGCCCGGTTTGGGCAGTTTCGGGATCAACCCTCACACTGGTCAGGTACTCCTGCAGGTCACGCGCCGCGCGCGTCGCCCTGCTCTCACCCGCCCACAGGACGTTCTCCACCGGGAAGCGCTCCAGCAGGCGCGGCAATGCCTGCACCTGCTCCGTCCCCGGCGCGCCGACCACCAGCCAGTCCAACCGTCGCCGGGTCAGCGGCAGGCGCCTACCCAACCCCTGCGAGAGCTTCACCGGGCTCGAGCCGCCATCCACCAGCACGGAGCGCCCACCGGGGGTCTGGATCAGGAGCGCATCCCCCTTGCCCACATCCAGCAGCGCCAGGTGCAGGCGCCCATCCGGCGCGTGCAGCGCCACCTGCCAGACCACCACCGCCAGCGCCGCCAATCCGGCGAAGAGCAGCGAGGGTTTCACGAGTGAAGCTGCGTTCTTCAGGCGCGTGGCCGCAAAGGTCGCCAGGAACAAGACCGCATAGTACAGGAAGACCCAACCCAGGGATAACTCCCCCAACGTTACCACCCCGCCAGGGATGCGGCTTACCAGCTCCACCGCCCGGATGGTGTAAGCCACAAAGGGCCACGCCAGGTAGGCGAAGACCTGGCCTAAGGGCTGGTAGATCAAGCCCAGCATCGCCGCCAGGCCGCCCAACACCATCACCGGCGGCTGGGCAGGCAGGATCAGCGGGTTGGCGATCAGCGTGGTCAGCGACAGGCGGCGGAAGTGGAAAGCCATCACCGGCAGCGTGGTGACCAGCGCCGCCAGGGTGAAGAGCACGTACTCTCCAACCGGCTTTGCCAGTCTCTGCGCCGTGGCTTCGGGCAGGCGCTGCGATGCCAGGTTGGTGAAGCCCACAGCCATCACACCGGCGTACAGCACCAAACCCAGGGTTGCCATGAAGGAGAGCTGGAAGCTGACGTCCCACAGCAGGAACGGGCTGAAGAGCAGCATCACCGCCGCTACCAGCGCCAGGCTGTTCAGCCCATCCTGACGGCGCCCGAGCTGCACGGCAAACAGGGAGAGCACGCCCATGATCGCCGCCCGCACTACAGAAGGCTCGCCGCCCACCATCACGGCGTAAAAGACGATTACCGCAGCGCTCAGACCGGCTGCCAGGAAGCGCCGCGGCGCCCCCAGCAGGTGCAGGAACAGGGCGGCAAACAAGCCGCCGACGATTGCCACGTTGAAGCCGGAGATGGCGATGACGTGGGCTGTACCGGTATCCTGAAAAGCCTGCTTGACATCCTGCGGGATGCCGCCCTCGTCGCCGAGCAAAATCCCCGCCAGCAGCGCTGCCTCCGGATCGGGAAAGAGGCGGTAGATCGTCTCCAGCAACCGCCGCTTCAGCTCGTAAGCCACTGCAAGTATGGGGTTACCCTGCCCCCGCTTGATCAGCCCCAGGCGCGCGAATGGCATCAGGCTGTAGACTCCCTGGCGCGCCAGGTAATCCCGGTACGAGAATTCCTCATCCTGCGGTGGCGTCTCCAGGCGCCCTTCCAGGAGCACGCGGTCGCCGTAGCGCCAATCCTGCTGCGACTGCATCTGCGGCAGCACCTGGGCTAGCAGCACGCCTTCCACCGCGGTTGGCTGCCCGCCCTGCGCCGGGTAGATCTGCTCGAGGCGCACCCGCAGGTTGGTATAACGATCGCGCACATCCGGCGGCTCTGCCAGCACACCGATAACCACATACTCCCCCGCCCTGTCGTTATAACTGGCGATCAATCCCGGATCATCCAGGTCCGGCAAGGCGTACGTGTAGCGCGCCGCGCCCAACACCAGCACGATCAGCAAAACAAAGACCGGCAGCCCCAGGCGCGGCAGATTTAGATCGCTTGAAACCTTACGGAAGAAATCCAGGGAGATCGAAGACAAGCAGGTGTGGATATTTGCGACGACCTGCGGGAAGAAGCGCCTCGCCAGCCAGCGCACGCCCGCCAGGGCGGAAATCCCCGCCGCTATCACCAGCCAGACCCAGCCTGCCAGCTCAAAGCCGGCAAATCTCAGCCCGGCAGCCAGGCAAATACCAGCCAGAAAAGCCAGGGATATCCAAAAGAGAGGCATGTGTGCAACGAACGAACGCCTGCGTGACAACCGCTATGCAACTCTGAGGGATCACCATCTCCCCCAAAAGTATTGTACCAGAACCCGCCCAGGACGGCTCGATCATTCTCTCCGCCGCGAAGCGTGCGCAATTAAAGGGGATTGGATATCACCATCCAAGCGGATATTAGGTCTATTCTTATCTGCTTTGGTGTAATAAAATACGTTACTGACTCAAGGTGAAATCGTGAATGCAATTCTTATCGAAGGAGCAGGGTATGAACCTCGGCGCATTTTCCATCTCCCTGACCGTGAAGGATATCGGGGCATCGAAGGCCTTCTACGAGAAGCTCGGTTTTAAAGTCTTCCACGGGGATATTACCCAAAATTGGCTGATCCTGAAGAACGGGGATCATGTCATTGGGCTATTTCAGGGGATGTTCGAAAAGAACATCCTCACTTTCAACCCGGGTTGGGATAGCAACGCACAGCCGCTCGAACTCTTTCACAGATGTGCGCGAGCTGCAGCGCCAGCTTAAGGCGCAGGGTGTGCAGCTGACTAGCGAAGCCGATGAGAGCACTACGGGACCCGCGAGCTTTAGCACACTTGATCCCGATGGTAATCCAATCCTCTTCGACCAACACGTCTGACTGGATCACCAGCCGTTTGAATCCAGGCATCTGGCGAGCTGCCCGCTTTACCAGTCCGCGGTGCGCCTCTCCGTCTGGTGAGCATCCGCCTTCGCCCTGACTTTTCTACTGCTCGCACTAATTAACGCGTGTACAGCATCATTTCCCCCCACAGGAACGATTTAGCCTTATCCCCCGTCTAGATTTTAGATGTACAATGTTATTGCATGGGCTTAGCAAACATGCCCATGCAACTGCACACCATCAACTGGAAAGGCATCATGAAAGCCTTCCGTTTTGCAATTGCGCTCTTATCTTTTTGCCTGCTCTCGCCTGCACGGCTGGAGGCATGGTCGTACACCTCGGGGGGATTCCAGCCGGCAACCCTCTCAGCACAGGGCAATCGATTGGCATCTTCCAATCAGGCTGACCTGAATAGCGATGGCGTATTGGAGGAGTTAGCCTTGTCGAATGGGCGGGTATCCATCATTTCCTCAGGTGAAACTGCCTGGGCAAGCCCGGATGGCTGGCAAGTCGCCCAGGCGAGCTTCACCGACTTGAACCATGATGGGCGCCCCGAGTTGACCTTGCTCGTTTGGCGATCCTTCCAGCCCTGGCCCATTGACCGCTATTTGCCCCACGGCGGGCGTATTCAGGATTTTCACAATTCCGGTGGGATGAGCTGCCACTTGATCCTGATTGGACGGCAGCACGGCGCCTTCCGCGAGCTGTGGGCTGGCTCTGCCCTGGCGGAACCATTGCAAGCTTTCACTGCAGCCGACCTGGACGGAGATGGTCGCCAGGAGTTGCTGGCTTTGGAGAGCCGTTATGACGATCCAGACGGTGCGCCCTCTCGCGCCCTTACTGCCTGGAAATGGAACGGCTTCGGCTTCACCTTACTCGCCCGCCAGCCTGGCAAGTTCCATAATCTCAATGTTATTCAACAGAGTTCGTATGATCCAATCCTATTGTTACAGCGCTGAGCTACCCAGGCGCAGGCATTCTACCCACTTTTTCGTTCGGTCGAAAGATTAACAGGCAATATTGAGACTTCCATGGAATAAAGACAAGAAGGAGCGTTTTATGAGGACTTCCAGAACAATTCTTATCCTATTATCCGTTCTGATCATGGCTAGCCTGGCTTGCCAGGCAGCGCTGGGCACCAGGCCGACTGCCCCGCCTCCTGGTCCTGGTCCCACAGATATTGTCGCTTTGCCTCCCACGCCGGGGGTTTCCGAGCCTGTCTCCACGAAGGTCGCGCCAGTTGCCATTCCCGCCGATGTTTATGCCCCATCGTTCTCCAGCTATGTCTATAATCCTGCCAGCTTGCCCGAGCGCAGCGTGGTGGATTACGGCCTGCCGGTCGACTTGCAGACCGTCAAGGGGCTGGATCTGGTGGAGTTGTCTTCGCAGCAGCAGAACCTGCTTAGCCAGAACGGCTTTGTGGTCGCCGCTCCGCAGCCGGGCAAATACCGCGAGTTCTACCAGGTCTACGAGTCACAACGTTATGCCCTAGACCAGCCGCTGTTCGTCACCACCGACGCTATCTTCCACGTGTATCACCTGGTTTTCGATAAAATGCTGCGCGACCTGGAGCGGGATGAATTCATCCCTGCGCTTGAAAAACTCACCTCCAGCACGCTGGCAGCCAGCGCGGCTCAATACCAGGAGCTGAAAGGGACCTCCCTGGAGGAACCCGCCCGCCGCAACCTGGCTTTCTTTGCCGTGGCTGCTCGCCTGCTCGAGCTGCCGGACGAGACCCCGGCTGCGGTGAGCGACTTGGTCGAAGCCGAGCTGGCGCTGATCAACAACCATTCCGAGCAAGCAATCTCGCCCATCTGGGACCGCCCTGACCTGTCCGATGACAAGAAGCTGATCGAAGATTACAGCCAGTACATACCGCGCGGCCATTACACCCGCAGCGATGCGCTCAAGCGCTATTTCAAAGCCATGATGTGGTTTGGACGCTTGACCTACCGGCTGCGCGACGACTTTGAAACGCGCCGGGCTTTGCTGCTTGTCCAGGCGTTGCGCTCGGCTACCGCCGATGATGGCACCTCCGCCGTCCAACTCTGGCAGGATATCTACGAGCCGACCGTCTTCATCGTGGGTAAAGCCGATGATCTTTCTTATTTTGAGTACGGGAGGCTGGCGGATGCCGTCTTCGGCGCTGGCGCCCCGCCCAACGCTTTCGCTGACGAAGCCCTCTTCGCTCAATTTGTTCAGGCGGCTAAGAGCCTTCCGCCTCCGCAGATCAACTCGATGTGGGTATGGATCTGGGAGGATAGGAACGAAGCGACCCAGGGCTTCCGTTTCATGGGTCAGCGCTTCACCCTGGACGCGTACGTCTTTGGTCAGCTGATCTGGCGCAAGGTTGGCACTCTTGATAAGCCGCGCGGCCTGCCCAAAGGGTTGGATTTCTTCGCTGCCATGGGCTCACAAGAGGCGTACAGCATCCTGGACCAGATGGGCGAGACGCAATACGATAAATATCCGCAGCAGATGGATAAGGTGCGGGGTGAGGTCGCCAATTTAGGGCAAGATTCCTGGACACAGAACCTGTACTGGTCGTGGTTATATGCTTTCCAGCCGATCATCGCGCCTAAAGACGAGCGTTTTCCCTCCTTCATGCGCACTCAAGCGTGGACGCGTAAAGACCTGCATACCGCCCTCTCTTCTTGGACGGAGCTGAAACACGACACGATTCTATACGCCAAGCAGGTCATGGCTGAGATGGGCGGCGGCGAGCCGCCCAAGCCCCCCCATGGCTATGTCGAGCCAAACCCTGAGGCCTTCGCCCGCCTGCTGGCTCTGGCACAAATGACTTACGATGGCCTGGAGAGCCGCGGCTTGCTCAGCGACCAGACGCGCGCCAACCTGGAGAACCTGATCGACTTGATCGCGTTCCTACAGAAGACTGCCGAGAGCGAGCTGGCTGGACAGGCGCTCAGCGACGAGGACTACTATCGCATCCAGTACATCGGCGGCGAGCTGGAAGCACTCACCCTGTCAGCCTCCGACTGCGAGGAGGCCGACCTTGCCATGTGCCGCAACCTGCAAGACCAGAAAGCCGCCCTGGTGGCGGATGTAGCCACTGGATTGACCCCCGAGGGAGCCCTGGCTGCCCTGGAGGAAGGCGTAGGCCAGCCGACAGAGATCTATGTAGTTCTGCCCGACCAGCCATACCGCCTAGGTGTAGGCGCGGTGTTCACTTACTATGAATTTACCGTCCCACCTGACCAGCGCATGACTGACGAGCAGTGGCAGGCGCAGGTAGAGCAAGGCACTAACCCACCCGCACCCGACTGGACAGAGCTGTTTATCGCCCCATGAACGCCTCCGAGGCTGCGCCAGGAAGACGCGCTCCCTCTCTCTACCGGATCAGCATTACCCTCACCTTGGTATTGCTGATCATTTACGCCCTCAGCCAGCCCCAGAAAACGCCCGGCATCACACTTGCATTCTTAGGAGATGTGATGCTGGGTCGCGGGGTGGCGGCAGCCCATCCGTCAGGCGACTGGGCTGCTGCTTGGGCTGCCCTCAAGCCAACGTTAAGCGAAGCAGACCTGGTGCTGGCGAACCTGGAAAGCCCCTTGACCACCCGTCCATCCGCGGTTCCCGCAGGCGGCTATGACCTGCGCGCCAGCCCGAGCTCAGTCCAGGCGCTCGTCGCGGCAAACATGGATGTGCTCTCCTTAGCCAATAACCACCGACTGGATGGTGGTCAGGCTGGGCTTGAAGAGACGCTTGAAGTACTGAACAGCAGCGGTTTTAAACCCCTGCTCCCCGGCGAGAGCGCCTGGAATACGAGCATCCAGGGGATCGAACTGAGCTTCCTGGCTTACGATTGCACCACGCCATCCTTCGAAGTGGAAAAGGCGAAGAGGGATATTGCTCGAGCGCGTGCGACGGGAGCGTTCGTGATCGTTTCATTGCATTGGGGCGGCGAGTACCGCGGCGCGCCAGAGCCGAGCCAGATCGCCATGGCGCAGACCCTGGTAGATGCCGGCGCCGGGCTGATCTGGGGGCACCACCCGCACGTTCTGCAGCCGGTAGCCTGGATGGATGCGGCATCTCAATCGCAGCGGTCCCTAGTGGCTTATTCCCTGGGCAACGCCTTATTCGACCAGTCAACTCCTCCCGATGCCAAGCGGGGAGCCGTTTTACTGGTCACACTGGATCAGCGGGGCATTCACTCCGTGAAAGCTGCGCCTTTCGAGATAGACACACAGTCAGGTAAGATAAAACTCGCCTCTCCCAGTTCCGTAGAGCTTATCTGCCGGCGCCTGGGTGAGATCGCCTGCCAGTAGGAAGCAGCGGAGGTACTCCGCACATACTTATCCTGCAGGGCGAGGGTTTCTAGCCCTCCTCGGGAAGAACCGGCACATGCAATTCCTCGACGCCCGCTGCCTGAAGAAAACTGACGGCAATGGGATCGATGTTGTATCCCGTTTTATAAACCAGGCGGGTGATGCCAGCGTTGATCAATACCTTGGTGCAATTGATGCAAGGATAATGAGTGACATAACAGGTAGAGCCCCTTGTCGAAACGCCGTGAAGCGCAGCCTGGATGATCGAGTTTGTCTCGGCATGGATCGTGCGCACACAGTGCCCGTTGACAAGCAGGTGCCCAACATCGTCGCAGTGCTCCTGCCCTGCCGGCGACCCGTTATATCCTGCCGTGAGTATGCGCTTATCCACCACAAGGACACAGCCCACATGGGCTCGATCACAGGTGCTGCGCTCGCCGACGACTTGCGCAATTTTCAGAAAGTACGTGTCCCAATCCGGCCTCATCGCTTTCCCCTTCTCATGATTTGATCACTGCTATCCTTAACACAAGCACGGGGCGAGCGTTTTTGTCCTTCAGCCATCCCGTACCGCTGTTGGAGAAATATACCATGCTTATTGGCAGGCATCGTCAGGTAATCTATTGGCTCATTGGGATTTACTGTGATGATTTCCGGATTTGGGGTCTATTCACCCAAGCGGATCGGCATGTGCAACAGAACTTTGGCAGTATTTAGTGTATGATTAAGCAAAACAGCACAACTGAATAGAAAGTGGGGGTTGTACGCTTACGGTGTTTAGACATCAAACCTGGAGGCAGCTATGCAAGACCTGACCGAACCCATTCTCGAGCTGGTGCGCCTGGCATCCACCGATCTTCCTCCCGATGTAGAAAAATCCCTGCGCCAGGCGGTGGAGCAGGAAGAGCCCGGCTCGGCAGCGCGCAGCGCGCTGGAAACCATCCTAAAGAATGTAGAGATCTCGCGGGCAAATTCCACCCCCATCTGCCAGGATACCGGCACGCCCATCTTCTACGTCCGCCATCCCGAAGGCTGGAGCACGCGCAAGCTGCGGGCGCAGATCGAGAGCTGCCGTCGTCGCGGCCACCCAGAAATCCTACCTGCGCCCCAACTCCGTCGAACTCGCTCAGCGGCAAGAACTCCGGCGAACAACCTGGGCGGCTCACACTTCCCCACCATCCACTTCGAAGAAGTGGAAGGCGATACCCTGACGATCGACCTGATGCTCAAGGGCGGCGGCTGCGAGAACGTCGGCGCCCAGTATTCCCTGCCGGATAGCCGGTTGGGCGCCGGGCGTGACCTGGCAGGCGTGCGCAAGGTGGTGCTGGACGCTGTGCACCAGGCGCAGGGTTACGGCTGCGCCCCGGGCATCCTGGGCGTCGCCATCGGCGGCGACCGCGGCTCCTCCTACCTGGCATCCAAAGAGACCCTCTTCCGCACGCTGGATGAGCCCAGCCCCAACCCCGAGCTGGCTGCCCTGGAAGAGCGCCTGACGGAGGAGTCCAACCAGCTCGGCATCGGTCCCATGGGCTTTGGCGGCAAGACCACCGTGCTGGGCACGAAGATCACCAGCCTCAACCGCCTGCCCGCCAGCTACTTCGTCACCGTCTCCTACATGTGCTGGGCTTACCGCCGCCGCCGCCTGACCCTGGAAGGCGGACAGGTGCGCTACGAATAAGCCGTCCGGCGCTCGAAAATCAACGATCCTGGAGAGATGCCATGCTTGAGCTAACAATCCCACTCAGCGATGAAGCCATCCGCGGTCTGAAGGTCGGCGACCCGGTGCTCCTGTCCGGCGTGATGCTCACCGGTCGCGACGCGGCGCACAAATGGATGGTGGAGACGTTTATCAAGAAGACCCGCCCGCCCCAGGGCGATGACCTGGAGGTTTACCAGGCAATCCAGCCCCTGCTGGAAGGCGGCGCGATCTACCACTGCGGTCCCGTGGTTGCCGGGCTGGATACCCGCGAATACCGCTTCGTCGCCGCGGGTCCCACCACCAGCACCCGCGAGGAGCCCTACCAGGGCGATGTGATGCGCCATTTCAAGGTCAAAGGCGTGATCGGCAAGGGCGGCATGGGACCCAAGACCCTGGCAGCCTGCCAGGAAGTGCCGGGCGTCTACCTGCACGCCGTGGGCGGGGCAGCCTCGCTGATCGCCCAGACCGTGAAGCGCGTCCTGGGCGTCTACAAGCTGGATTTCGGCGTGCCGGAAGCCATGTGGGTGATCGAGGTCAAGGAGTTCCCCGCCGTGGTGACCATGGATGCCCACGGCGCCAGCCAGCATGCCGTCATCGAGCAGCGCTCGCGGGCTGTGCTGGAAGGGCTCCTGGCGAAGTAAGCACCAGCCTGCGCACTTCCTGCGCGCTGGTGCACGCCAGCGCTTCCTCCGCCAGCGCAGCAACTGCCGCCGGATCCACGCTGCGGATGATCTCCTTGGCGCGCGGGATATCGGCTGGATTCATGCTCAGCTCGTCCACCCCCAACCCCGCCAGCACGGGCACCGCCAGCGGGTCTGCCGCCACCTCCCCGCATACGCCTGCCCACTTCCCATATTGGTGAGCCGCTTCCACGACCTGCCTGACCAGGCGCAGCACCGCCGGGTGCAGCGCATCCAGGTATTCCGCCAGCCGGGCATTGCCGCGCTCCGCCGCCAGCGTATATTGGGTCAGGTCGTTCGTCCCGATGCTGAAAAAGTCGACGTGCGGCGCCAGCGCGTGGCTGAGCAGCGCTGCAGATGGGATCTCGACCATGATCCCGGTTTGTACGGGCCAGCGGTGCAGCAAGCCCTCCTTCTCGAGCGCCCGGTGCGCCTGCTCGAGCAGCTCCCTGGCTTGCAGGACCTCGTCCAGGTTGGCGATCATCGGGTACAGGATGCGCAGGTCGTGCTCCGCGCCGGCGCGCAGGATCGCCCGCAACTGCGCCAGGAACAGGTCGGGCTGCGCCAGCGACAGGCGGATGGCGCGCACACCCAGGAAGGGGTTTGCCTCCGCCGCCTGCTGGATATAAGGCAGCGATTTATCGCCGCCGATATCCAGCGTGCGCACAATCACCGCTTGATCCCCTGCCAGCCGGGCGACCTCGCCCAGGGTGGCGCATTGCTCATCTTCACCGGGCGGGGTGAGGCGCTTCAAGTAGAGGAATTCGGTGCGCAAAACCCCGACCTCGTCGGCGCCGTTCAAGGCGGCAGCCCGCGCCTCCGCCAGCGAGCCGACGTTGGCAGCCACCCTGATCCGCCGCCCATCGCGCATCACGGCAGGCGCCTGGCAGTGCTGCATGTAGCGGCTGCGCTCTGCCACCCACGCCTGGCGCCGGGCGAGCAGCTCTTGCTGCACGCCGGGTTCTGGGTCGATCCACAGCAGCCCCCGGGTGCCGTCCACCGCCAGCGGCGTGCCTGCTTCAACTCCCATCCCAGCGAGATCGATGCCGCTCAGCGCCGGTAAGCCCATGCCGCGCGCCAGGATGGCGCTGTGCGCGGTCTTGTCGCCGCCGCTCGTCACCAGACCCAGCACCCGGCGCGTGTCGATCTGGGCGATCTCTCCCGGGGTGAGCTCGTCAGCAAACAGGATCCCCGCCTGCGGTGGGCTGATCTCCCCTGCAACCGCCTCTCCCGCCAGCGCAAACAGCACCTGGCTGCCGGCGTCCAGCACGTCCACCTGCCGCCGCTGCTGGTAAGGGTCTTCCAGCGACCGGTAGCGCTCTGCCACTTCAGCCAGGCTCGCCTGCCAGGCGCGCGCCGCGTTTTGCCCGCCCGTGAAAATGCGCTCGCGCGCCATCTCCAGCAGGAGCGGATCATCCAGGATGAGAAGGTGGGCGTCAAAAATGGCTGCCTTTTCTTCCCCCAGCGAGGCGCTCAGCCTCCTGCGGCGCTCCTGCAGAGCCAACCGGGCAGTCTCCAGCGCCTGCTGCAGGCGCCCCCACTCCGCCTGAGGGTCCTGCGGCACCTCGTCGGGCAGCGGCGGCAATGCCGGCGTGTAATAGAACAGGGACCCCAGCGCAATGCCTTCTGAGATGGCGATGCCCTGGATGGGACTGCCGGTGGAAATCTCCACCAGCGAGGATCCCACAGGCTCTGTGTACTCTTCTGTTCCCTCGCCAAAATGGCTCGCAACCAGGCGCTGCAGTGCATCCAGGGCTTTGCTCCGCCTCCGGCCCGCTGGCTTGCAGGCTGAGCTGGCTGCCTTTCACCGCCCCCAGCGTCGCCAGCGCGTTCAGGCTCCTGGCGGATACCGGACCTTTGCCATTCGAGAGGTTGGTCACCCACACCTCCGCCTGGTACGCCGCCGCCGTCTGGACGAAGCGCGCCGCCGGGCGGGCGTGCAGACCGTGGGCGTTCTCCAGGCGCACCTGGACAGTTCGCTCAACGCCTGCTGGCAGGCTTACCGGTGGAGCAGGTCAGGCGCCTTGCTCCCCAGGTGCTCTACCTTGGGCTGCAGCGCCTTTTGCGCTTCGCGAACCACGCTTTCCAGGTCGCTGCCCAGGCTCGCCTGGACGGCTGCCGCAATGGCGCCCTCCACCAGCGGCGCCGAGCAGATCACGACCCGGCTGCGCATCCCCTCGGGCAGAAATTCCAGCGCCATCTCGGCGCTCAAAATCGCGCTGCCCATGTCCACCAGGACGAGCACACCGGCGGGCGAATAAACTTTCTGCACCGCCTCGGCGATCGCTGCCGCATCCGTGCCGAAATCCTAATCTCCCTCGCCTGCCCCTGCCGCGACAGCAATGCGGACGTCTGCCGAAGCCACCTGGCGCGCCAGCGCCACCAGCGCCTCCGCCAGCGCCCGGCTGTGCGCCACAATCACCAGGCTGACCATACCACCATCCCCGACCTGCCCCGGGCTATCCACCCGGCCGCATCCAGGTGTCTGCCGCCGCCTGGAGCAGCAGGTATGAAGATGTGGCGCCGGGGTCCTGGTGCCCGGCGCTGCGCTCGCCCAGGTAGCTGGCCCTCCCTTTGCGCGCCACCAGCGGGATGGTAGCCAGCATCCCCTGCCGGGCAGCCTCCGCCGAAGCCTGCAGCGCCGGTGCGAGCTCTTCGCCGCGGGTCGGCAGATTTCTTCAGCGCCTCCAGTGCTGGCAGAAGTGCATCCAGCATCGTCTTATCGCCGGGCGAAGCCTTGCCGCGCGCCATCACCCCATGGATCGCCGCCTCCAGCGCCGCCGTCCAGTCTGCCAGGCTCAATTCCGTTTTGCCTGCCGCAATCGCCCCCGCCTGCAGGAAGAAGGTGCCGTAGAGCGGACCGCCCGCCCCGCCGACGGTGGAGACCAGCGTCATGCCGGCTGTCTTGAATATGGCGCCAATGTCTTTATCTGCCAGCTCGGGCAGCTTTTTCAACACCGCCTGGAAGCCGCGGTCCATGTTGGCGCCATGGTCGGCGTCGCCGATGGCGGCGTCCAGCTCGATCAGGTAGTCACGCTTCTCAGCGATCACCCTGGCGCAGTTGCTCAGCCATTGCAGAACATCATCGCGGGATACGGTCATCATCGCTCCGTTAAATTCCCCAGCGCAGCCCAGGCGTGTGCACCGGGGCGTCCCACAAGCCGCTCCAGCTCCTCGTCCAGCTTGAGCAGCGTCACCGAGATGCCCGCCATTTCCAGGCTGGTGATATAGGGACCCACCAGGCTGCGCCGCACGCTCAATCCGTGCTCCTCCAGCACCTGGTGCGCCTTGCGGTAGGCGATGTACAGCTCGATCAGCGGCGTGCCGCCCATGCTGTTGACGAAGAGCAGCACGCCGTCGCCAGGCTCGTAGGGCAGATCGCGGATCACCGGCTCCACCAGCATCTCCACGATCTCATCCGCCGGCTTGAGCGGCATGCGCTTGCGCCCCGGCTCGCCGTGGATGCCGATGCCGATCTCCATCTGGTCTTCCGGCAGGTCGAAGGTGGGCTTGCCGGCGTGCGGCACGGTGCAGGAGGTCAGCGCCATGCCCATGCTCCTGCCCCAGGCTTTCACCTTGCGGCAGATGCCTGCCACCTCATCCAGCGCGGCGCCGCCTTCAGCCGCTGCCCCGCACACCTTTTCCGCCAGCACCGTGCTGCCCACGCCCCGCCGCCCGGCGGTATACAGGCTGTTTTCCACCGCCACGTCGTCATCGATGACCACGCTCTGCACTTCGATGCCTTCCATAGCCGCCAGCTCGGCTGCCATCTCGAAGTTCATGATGTCGCCGGTGTAGTTCTTGACGATAAACAACACCCCCTTCCCGCCGTTCACGGCGCGGGCGGCTTCCAGGATCTGGTCGGGCGTGGGCGAGGTGAAGACCGCCCCCGGGCAGGCTGCGTCGAGCATGCCCTTCCCCACAAAGCCGCCGTGCATCGGCTCGTGCCCGGAACCGCCGCCCGAGACGATCGCCACCTTGCCCGCCACGGGGGCGTCTGCGCGCAGCACAAAGTTCGGCTCGTAATGCACCCGCACCAGGTCCGGGTGCGCCAGGGCTAATCCCTCCAGCGCTTCGGTAACAACATCCACAGGGTTGTTGATCAGCTTCTTCATATCTGCCCTCCAGGAACAGGTTTCTGGAATTATTTTACACCTCTCCATCCCTGGCGGCAAAATCCCCAACCCGTCAGGGGATTCATCCCCTCGTTTGATAAATATGACCTATAATATCCACTTAATCGTATTGAGACACATCCAGCCGGCAAGGCATGAGCCGTGTAACGGCAATGGGAGCGAGGCAACCCGCGATATGTCCGAGAACAGTATGTACCCAAAATTGATCGCCGGAATCCCCTTCTTTTCGGCGCTCCCTCAGAGATGAGCTCCAATCCCTGGAATCTGCCATTCTATCCAGGGAGCTAGCCAGCCGGGGCGATCCTCTTCCGTGAGGGCGAGGCAGGCGACAGGTTCTTCATTCTCACCCAGGGCGAGGTTGAGGTGGTCAAGTTTCTGGAGTCTCCCGACGAGCGCCGGCTGTCCTTGCTTGGACCGGGAGACATCTTAGGCGAGATGAGCCTGTTCTTCCCCGACCGCCTGCGCTCCGCCAGCGCCCGCTGCCTCACAGCGGTCGAAGCGCTGGAGATGACCCACGCCGATTTCGAGACCCTGCTGCAGCGCCAGCCCGACCTGGCATTCCGCATCATGCGCGAGATGACGGTGCGCCTGAGAAATACCGAGCAGGTGACCATCCGCGAGCTGCAAGAGCGAAACCAGCAGCTTGCCCAGGCGTACCAGGAGCTGAAAGCCGCCCAGGCGCAGCTCATCGAGCACGAAAAGAACGAATACGAGCTTGCCCTGGCGCGCCGCATCCAGCAGGGCATCCTGCCGGCGGATATACCCCTCTCTGCCGGGCTGGCAGCTCACCACGCACTGGCAGCCGGCGCACGCCGTAGGCGGAGATTTTTACGATTTCATCTCCTTTCCAGATGGCAGGCTTGGCATTGCCATCGGCGACGCTACCGGCAAGGGCGTCCCAGCCGCTTTGGTGATGGCAACCACCTGCAGCATCCTGCGCGCCATCGCCGCCGGCTTGCCAGCCGGGCAGGCAGTCTCGCCTGGGGAATTCCTGCGCCAGTCCAATGAGCTGCTCTGCCGCCAGGTGCCACCGGGTATGTTTGTCACCTGCTTGCTGGTTGTGCTCGATCCCGCCAGCGGCGAGCTGCGCTATGCCAATGCCGGGCATTGCCTGCCCTGCCAGCAATCCGGAGACGGGCGTCTGTGAGCTGCGCGCCACCGGCATGCCGCTGGGTTTGCTGCCGGGCATGGCGTATGAGGAAAATAGCGCCATCCTGGCGCCCGGCGACCGGCTGATCCTGGTCAGCGATGGTCTGATCGAAGCGCATAACGCCGAGCAGCAGATTTTCGGCACGCGGCGCTTGCTGGAAGCTCTGTCTGCCCAGCCGCGCCAGGTGGAAGCGATCCCTTTCCTGCTGGAAACGCTGCAGCGCTTCACCCCGCCGGGTTGGGAGCGCGAAGACGACCTGACCATCGTCGATATCAGTCCGCCTGGCAAATTAGAACAGTGATGAAGGCACGCCGAAAAGAAGATGAAGGGTGGATGCGTCTTTGAGGATTTTAATACTTAACTTTAAGAATCTCATGCTATATTAATGATCAGTCATCATGATGTCAGACATCATGGCCACCCCGTCCCAGCCCAACCGGAGGTAGCATGACTGAACAATCCCCGTACCAACCTGCAACCGTAATCCGCCAGATCCAGGCGCGTAACTTCATGGAAGGGCCTGAGCACTGCCGGGAATACATCAAAACCGAAAAAATGTGGTTCGGCACTTCCACCCTGCCCCCAGCGCGCGCGGCAATATCGACCCGGGACACCCCAGCTCGCACGAGGTGTTCTTCGTGTGTAAAGGGCATGTCCTACTATTTGATGAGCAGCAGTACTACGAGCTATATCGCGGGGGACGCCATCTTCATCCCCGAGGGATTGCCGCATACCCTGATCAACGTCGGCGAAGAAACGGCCGTCCTGGGATGGGCTGGTGCCCCCAGCGCCTGAGCGGAGGCCCAATGGACACCATCCTGGCTGTTGACCTGGGCACCACCGCATTGAAGTGCGCCTTGCACGACCTTCACGGGAACGTGCTGGCCAAATCAACCGAAGAATACACCCTCAACACACCCGATGCCTTATCGGTCGAGGTGGATGTCTCAACCTATTGGAACGCCTTCAAGAACACCATCGCGGCCGTCCTGAAGGAATCCCAGGTAAACCCGGGGAGTATCAAAGCCCTGGGGCTGTCTGCTCAAGGCGAAACCCTGATCGTCGTGGGAAAGGATGGCGCTCCCCTGCGACCGGCAATCGTCTGGCTGGACAACCGGGCGCAGTCCGAGGCAGACGAGCTGGGTGATCACTTTGACCACCACCACGCTTACCATATAACCGGCCAGGTGCGGCTTGTCCCCACCTGGCCGGCTGCTAAAGTGCTGTGGATCCGGCGCCACGAGCCGCAGCTCTTTGACCGGATAGCCCACTTTTTGCTGATCGAGGATTATTTCCTGCAGCGCCTGACCGGCGAGACGGTCTGCGAAGGCTCTTTGATCACCTCGACCTGCTACTGGAACTTCAAAACCCTGCAGTGGTGGCCCGAGATGCTGGACTACCTGGGTATAAAACAGGAACAGCTGCCAGCTATCGTCCCATCGGGCACACCGGTTGGCAAGCTGCGCCCGGAGGTGGCTGCCGAGCTGGGGCTCAGTCCCGAGACGGTCGCCTGCACCGGCGCCCTCGACCAGGCCTGCGGCGCGATTGGGGTGGGCAATATCGGGCCCGGAATTTTCAGCGAAAATACCGGCGCCGCCCTGGCAATCTGCTCAACCGTTGCCCAGCCCACGCTGGACCCGCAAGACCAGATGCCCTGCCATTACCACGGCGTTCCGGGCCTGTATATGCTGCACACCTTCACCAGCGGCGGCATCGTCATGAAGTGGTTCCGCGACGAGTTCGCCCAGATGGAAAAGGGCGTGAGCCAGGCCAGTGGTATTGACGCCTATGAACTGATCAGCACCGAGGTGGCGCGTGTGCCTCCGGGTTGTGAGGGGCTGGTCATGCTGCCTCACTTGCAAGGGGCAATGGCACCCGAGGCCAATCCGAAAGCGCACGGCGTCTTCTACGGTTTTACCCTGCGCCATGGGCGCAGCCACTTCGCCCGCTCCATCATGGAGGCGGTATCCTTCATCGTCCGCCGCAATATCGAAGTGATCGAGGGCATGGGAGTCAAGGTGGACGAGATCCGGGCGCTGGGAGGCGGGGCGCGCAGCCGCATCTGGAAACAGATCGAAGCAGATATCACCCACCGCCCTGTCGTCACCACCCTCAATGAGGAAGCTGCCACACTGGGCGCAGCCATCCTGGCGGGCAAAGCTGTACATCTATATGCCAGCATAACAGAAGCCGCCGAACAGATGGTCCAAATTAAAGAGCGCTTTGAGCCCAATCCAGCCAATTATCCTGTCTACGACGAAGGTTTCGCCACCTACGTCCAGCTCTACGAATCCTTATGTCCGTTATTTGAGCGCAGCACCGGCTGAGGCAGAAATGGCTGACCAAATCGAATCCCCACCGATTGGTCGAGTAAAGAGCGGTTTCACCACCCTGACGATGGCCACGGAAGATACACTCCGGCAGGCTATCCAGGATGGAAAGTTTCCTCCCGGCAGCCAGCTGCCACCGGAGATGGAGCTGATCAACTTACTGGGTGTTTCCCGCTCGACGCTGCGCGAAGCGATGCGTACCCTGGAGGAGCAGCACCTGATCGTACGCAAACGTGGCCTGGGCACTTTTGTGAGCGAGCGCTCGATCGTGAAAGACCTGAGCATCAATTTCGGCATAACCGAGATGATCCGCCAGGCTGGCATGCTCCCCGGCGCGGATAGCGTCAGCTTGAAGCGTGAAAAAGCATCTGCCGGTATCGCTAAAGCCCTGGGTATGGTCGAATCCGAGATGGTAGTGGTAATGGCGCGTGTCCGCACGGCAGATGGGCGCCCGGTGGTCTGGAGCCAGGATATCATCCCCGAGAAAGTCTTGGGCGAGCACTCTATCGAGACGCAGTTTCTCGAGACCCATTCGCTTTACCAGTACCTTGAGACCCACCTTCAAATCCACATCGCGCGCGGCACGGCCCAGATCCGGCCAGTGGCTGCCACAGCAGAGATCGCTGAGAAGCTGAACATCCACAAGGGAGCGCCCTTGCTGCGCTTTGACCAGACCGATTATGACACCAGTGAACGACCTGTGCTGCATTCGATCGAGCATCACTTACCGGATGCATTTGTCTTCATCGTAAATCGCCGTGGCCCGCACTGGTGATAAACAACAGTTTTCTATTAATCCAGGAGGCACATGTATGTCGTCATACACAGGAAAAAAGATCCGTATGAACCGCCTGCTCGAGGCGGAAACCAACACCTGCCTGATCGTAGCCATCGATCACGGCATGACATCCCCCATATTTTTGGATGGGCTCTATGATACCGGCAGCCGGATCAAAGAATTGATCGCTGGTGGCGCCAATGTGCTCATGCTCGGCCGGGGAATAGTCAAACAATACGTGCAGCATCTCAGCCGCACAACTTCGCTGGCATTAATGCTGACGGCTTCTGCCGCCGGTAAACCCTCCGGCGCCATGATCACTCCTATCGGCTCGGTGGAGGAGGCGCTGCGCTGCGGGGCAGATGCCGTCGTCGTTTACGTAGCCCTGGCAGGTGAAAATGAACCTGAAGCCATCACCTACCTGTCCAAAATCGGGGAGACATGCGAATTCAAGGGCATGCCTTTGATCGCCGAAGCCGAGTACCCCAACGCCTACCAGAGCCTGGACCAGATGAACCAGGAGCTGGGGGTCGATTACCTGAAGCGTAATGCCCGCCTGTGCGCCGAGATGGGCGCAGACATCGTAAAAGTCAACTGGAGTGGAGACCAGAAATCGTTTGGCGAGGTCATTCGCGCCTGTGGCAAACCCGTCGTCCTGGCTGGCGGCTCGCGCATCTCGGATGCAGAGTTGCTTACCCGTATGCAGCAGGCGCGCGATGAAGGCGGAGTTGGCTGCTCGGTTGGGCGCAATGTCTTCCAGCACCAGAACCCACAGGCCGTAGTAACTGCGATCAGCCGCGTTTTTCGCGAAAAATGGCCGGCAAAACAGGCGCTGGAAGAGTTGAATTCCAAACTGGCAAAGTAGAAGAAGACGATGGCGAAGAGGAAGCGCCTTTTTGGGCGGGAAGGAGGAGAGTGATCCCAGATAAAACATCTCTACCAGGCAAAGGGAATAGTTCGTAGTCGCTTATCCGCACCATACACCGGGAAAGTACCCGGCAATGTGACAACAGGAGAATGTAACCATGTCCGTCGATAATTCACTCGACGCTGCGCAATCAGCAGCCTCCCAGGCAGGTCAAGTGTTTTCCCGCAAGGCCTCCGGGTTAACCAGGGTGGTCAGTCCGTCCACTGCATTGGCCTACTCCTTTGTGGCGCCCAACATCACCCAGGCCAGCTTCTACCTGCTCTGGGCTGTCACCCTTTACCCAGGCGCGAACATGCCCATAGCGATCCTGTTTATGGTCACTCTGATCCCGTTCGCCGCCATCTACACCTATTTCTCCTCCGCCATGCCCCGCTCGGGTGGCGAGTATATCTACGTCAGCCGCGTCCTCTGGCCTTTTATAGGCTTCCTCGCATCCTGGACGCTGACCATTGTCGGCCTGAACTGGCAGGGTAACAACACCAACTTTGTGATTAACTGGGGCTTCGGACATACCTTCATGCAGCTGGGCTATGTCTTGCAAAACCCAACCCTGCTCAATATCGGCCTCGAGCTACAAAAGACCCAGGGCTCCTGGTGGGTTTGGATCTTTGGGACGATCTCGTTATGCCTGTCGTTCTACGTGATCTACCGCGGCACCAAGACTCTTCATGAAATTCGTTTGGTTCGCCATGGTGCTCACCTGGGTCATGCTGGCAGTCTATGCCTTCACCCTGCTGCGCGTCAATCCTGAGATCGTCGCCGCCAACATGATGAAACTGCAGGGAATCTCTTACGAAGGAGTGCTTCAACAAGCCAGGGACCTGGGCTGGACACCAGGATTTTTCTCGATGGCAGCCACGATTATGGCTGGCATGACCTTCATGAACCTGACCTGCCTCGGCTCCACGTACTCAGCCAACATCGCTGGAGAGATCAAGCGCGTCGATAAGGCTCAGCCATTGGCGCAGTATGGCTCGATCTTCCTCTTCATCATCTACTACCAGATCTTCACCTACGTCACCTATCATGGCTTCGGTGAAAATTTACAACATGCCATCTCCAAGCTGAACTCGGCAGGCGCAGACGTAACCATCTTCGGCACCTTCCCCCAGGCCCCCTTCCAGCTCATGTACGCCACGCAGAACATCTTCCTCCTGCTGCTGGGTGGTCCCCTGGCCTGGGGCATCATCAACTGGGTAGGCGCCATGGGACTGGCTTTCGCCCCCGTGCGCAACCTGTTCGCCTACGCCTTCGATGGCATGCTGCCGGATAAGATCAACACAGTCAACCGCAAAGGCTCACCGGTCTATGCCGTACTCCTGGGCTTCGTTATTGCCTGGTTCCAGTTCTCGGTTAACTGCCTCACCCCCAAGCTCTCTGCCTACCAGGTGTACACCATTACGATCTGGTTCTTCGGCTGGATCTTCCTGAGCATAGCGGCGATCATCTTCCCCTGGAAGCGTAAAGACATCTACGAGAAGTCACCCTCCATCGTGCATCAGAGCATCTTTGGCGTCCCATGGATCGTCATCGCCGGCGTCGTCGGCCTGATCATCAGCGTGGTGGTGGTGTACTTCACCCTGGTTCCTGCCTTCCAGGCCGAGTCCATCAACTATGTCCTGCCTGGACTGCTGGTGTCATTCGGCTTCTATATGATCTTACCCATCATATTGTATTTCGTGGCTGTATATATCAACCGCAAGCGCGGCGTCTCACTGGAGCGGCGTTTCAAGGAGATCCCGCCCGATTAAAGTATCATCAGACGGCTGGCTCAAGATCGCGGATGCTGGAGAATGTCCTGTTCTCCAGCATCCCACTCTCGCCATAGCAGGAGAATCCTCAACCAGACTATTCGAGCATACCCAAAATTTTCAGGAGGGCGACTCGCTCTCCCTGATCCGTGCGGATCACCTGCAATCCGTTATAATCAACCTTATTAATTCTTTGGAGGCTGGCGTGCCCATCTTTGGAGGCAAGAAGAGAACCAAGCTGTTCTATACCACCGATGTTCACGGCTCAACGGTCGTATTCAAGAAGTTCATCAATGCCGCTAAGTTTTACGAGGTTGAGGTGCTGATCCTGGGGGGTGACATGGTAGGCAAGATGATCATCCCCATCGTTGAGCAGGCTGGCGGTCATTACGGCGCCAACTACCTGGGTAAAGTTTACGACATCGCCAGCCAGGATGAGCTGGCAAAAGCCGAGCTAAACTTCGAGAACAGTGGTCTTTACCCTATTCGCGTTACCCCAGAAGAAGTTGAGCTGTATAAGCAAGATAACAGCCTGGTGGAGAAGAAGTTTGCCGAGCTGGCAGCCGCTCGGGTCGCGCGCTGGCTGGAGATCGCTGAGGAGCGCCTGCGCGGCAGCGGCGTGCGCTGCTATATTCAACCTGGAAACGACGATCCCTACGCTATCGATGAGGCTTTTCGCCAGTCGGATATTGTACAAAACGTGGACCAGAAGATCGTGATGCTCGATGAAGACCACGAAATGCTGAGCGTGGGTGCCGCTAACCAGACCCCCTGGAACTGCCCGCGCGATAAGCCTGAAGCCGAGCTGGGGAGCATCATCGAAACGCTTGCATCTCAGCTCAAGGACCCCGGGCAGGCGGTTTTCAACCTCCACGTTCCTCCCTACGACACCAATCTGGATCAGGCTCCTGAGCTGGACGCCAATCTCACGCCCAAGCTTTCGCTCAGTGGGGGTTTTAAGATCATTCCGGTGGGCAGCAAAGCCGTCCGCCAGGCCATTGAGAAATACCAGCCCATCCTGGGACTGCATGGACATATCCACGAAAGCCGCTCGGCGCAGAAGATCGGGCGCACCATGTGCATCAATCCCGGCAGCGAATATGGAGAAGGGGTGCTACGCGGCGTGTATATTGAGCTCTCCAAGAAGGGCCTTGAAGACCAGATTTTCACACAGGGCTAGAAAGAGATGGAGCTATGCAACAAGACGAATTCATCAAAGAAGCCATTTCAATCGTAGATAAGGCGCAAGCTTTTGGGGTTACGTTGCGCGTCCTCGGCGCAACCGCCTTCCGCATCCACTGCCTAGAGTATGTGGAAGCCCACATCGCCATGAACCGGGTGCTTACGGATATCGACTTTGCTTCCTATAGTAAAGAAGAAAAGCGCGTCGAACAGTTCTTTGCCAAGGACAACTATATATCCGACCGCAAGCAAGCGTCTCTGACCCCAGGTCTTTTCGTGGGCAGGCACATCTACGAAAATAGCACAACCGGTTTGCATGTGGATATTTTTGAAGATGAGCTAAACATGTGCCACAAAGTCAGCTTTCGCAACCGCCTGGAGGTCGATTGCCCCACCATCCCACTGGCCGAGATGGCACTCGAAAAGCTGCAGATTGTGACGCTCAACGAAAAAGACGTCAAGGACATGCTGATGCTCTTCGCCGCCCACCCGGTGGGGGACCATGATAAAGAGACGATCAATGGCGCCTTTATCTCCGATATCATGAGCAAAGATTGGGGCTTCTATTACACCACCACTGTTAATCTGGGAAAGATCCGCGGC